>JBARXJ010000017.1:0-220962 GCA_049647265.1 Microcoleaceae cyanobacterium | reverse complement strand
GGCTATTCGGTTTGAGCCTGTGTTAGTGAGAAGTGCCGACACCTCACGCAATCCCAGTTATCTGGAAGGAAGCAGGAACGGAACGTTAATACGGTTTATACCGCGTTATGTCAGTTTTCGATAGCAGCTTGAAATCTATATCTCACAGCTTGAGTTTCAGTATAAGTCAGCGCCGGATTCAGAAAAGCCTGAAATTATGAAAAAGCTCGAGTCTCTATGGACTGAGTTAGATTGCCTTGAAGAATATACGGATGAAGACAATCATGGTTATAAATAAAACCCAATACCTCAAAGACAACTGGCAATTGTTAGCCGCGTTACAATGGCGATATTTTGAACGCAAAGGTTTAGGAATTCTTGTGGTTAAAAATGACTGGATTGGGTTTAGGTTTTATGACACCTTCAATAAAAAGTTGAAGAAAATCTGCGATGAGAATCCACCTCAAACTCATGTGATTGTTAAATTTTATAAGGGTGATATAGTCGGATTTGAGCCGCCTATGAGTCCTCAGAAGTGTTTTGAGCTGATGAGACCTCAATTAAGAGACTTTTTTCTTCAAAGCCCTGAATAGTTTAAGATTGAAGGAGTCTTAAGTTGCAGCAACATACAAGCTAACTTGAGCAGCATAATCCTTACGGTATTTCTCTAGACTTTCACAGGGAGAGCTAAGCATAAGATTAGGATAATAAACATCAGTTATAATACAATTATGAGTTAAAAGAGGAACATCAATATCACTCTCTAAAATTAGATATTCTTCAATATCTATAGTTAAATCTATATCTGAATAATCTAGTTTATTTTCATCAATACCACCGATAATCTGGCTTTGTCCTAATAATTCTGCGAATTCTAAATCTCTTAACTTCAAAGCTCTGTCCTCATTTAATGCCTTATAACTATATCTTGCTCAATCTTTTATTTGTTGCCATTCTGCCTAACTCGAGTTCGTAAATCCTTTGATAATTTCTAGGTTTAATTATTCGTTGCCCGCAATCAACAATCTTATATTATCATTATCAGGATCGAGAGGAGGAATAGGATCAGATGCCTCAACAACTGTCCTAGGAGTACTAATAGGAGAATTATCAATAATGATTACACCTTCAAGCAGCCCTATATCTAGGTCTATATCTAAATCTAGATTAACATTAACTTTATTTTCATCAATACCGCCGATAATCTGGCTTTGTCCTAATGATTCTGTGAATTCTAAATCTCTTAACTTCAAAGCTCTGTCCTCATTTAATGCCTTATAACTATATCTTGCTCAATCTTTTATTTGTTGCCATTCTGCCTAACTCAAGTTCGTAAATCCTTTGATAATTTCTAGGTTTAATTATTAACCCACTATAGTAAAGTCGATTGTATTAATATCATCAACATCATCAATATTATCGATAATTATCACAGGAACCTTCCACTTAACCCTAGAAGAAATAGCGTCATTATTATTAACATAGTAAATGACTAAAGGTTCACGAAACTCCGCACTTACATCTACATTTAAATCCGCATTAATATAAACTTTATTTTCATCAATACCGCCGATAATCTGGCTTTGTCCTAATAATTCTGTGAATTCTAAATCTTTTAACTTCAAAGCTCTGTCCTCATATAGTGCTTTATAACTATATCCTGGGAAATCTTTTATCTGTTGCCATTCTGCCTAAAAGGAACTTTGTTAATAGTTCAACTCCTCAACACTCCCGGCTATAACAGTTCATAAGACTGAAAGCATGAACTCATCCTATTTTTGTGCCTATTTAACCCAATCCAGTAATCGAGTCATCATTCTGTAGCAATCATTACTTTTTAACGCTTCAGCAATGGCTGTTCTTGAAAAGTTGCTAAGATTTTACTCAATAATTTTAGTTGATTCTACTTGGTATCAAGGTCTAGGTTAAATGTCTTGATTTCTATATATTTTAATGGGGAGTAATAATGCGGATATAGTCAACAAAACAAGATATACAAAGATGATGTTCAAGGGTAGAATACTTTGCTGTATATAATCCTTAATAAGCGTGCATCGATGTCAGCAATTATTATTCTCAATCCGGATGTCCCTTTTTTCCAGGCAGATAACACAGCTTCTGATGATGGGGGTCAGATTATTAGTGCTGATTTTAGAGGGCGTTCTGACGATGGATATCTTGGTTCTGACGGTAGCGACTTGATTTTTACTTTTGGTGGTGATGATGCTGTTTTAGCAGGTACTGGTGATGACGAAGTCACTGCCGGAGCTGGCAATGATTCAGTTGGCGGTGGTGTGGGTAATGATTCGCTTGCCTTGGGTGAAGGTGATGATTTAGGTGTCGGTGGTTTAGGTGATGATGTCCTTGATGGAGGTAATGGTGATGATCGACTTTATGGTGGTTTAGGTGATGATACAATTATTGGCGGTGCTGGTGATGACACTATTGTGATACGTGATAATGGTATAGTATCTGGTAATAAAGGTGATGATTCGTTTTTAATTGGTGGTGATAATAATATAGTATCTGGTGATCAAGGTAATGATTCGATAGACATTGTAGGTGATGGTAATATAGTATCTACTGGTTCTGGTGATGATTCATTAATAATAAGTGGTGATGGCAATACAATATCTACTGGTTCTGGTGATGATTCGGTAGGAGTTGTAGGTGATGGTAATACAGTATCTACTGGTTCTGGTGATGACTCGTTAATAATTAGGGGAAATGATAATACAATATCTAGCGGTTCTGGTGATGATACAATCAATCTTCTTTCTGCTGGAATGGATAATATGATAATACTAGGAGGGGGGGAAGATATTATTATAGTAAGTTCAGATAGCCTGCCGTTAGATCCAGATAATTTTTTAGGCTTTGATCCATCAGAGGATACAGTATTGGATGAAAGTGGTAATGAAGTACTAGATCCTTTTGGTAATGATGATGGTAGTGAATTTAGAATGATTTGATATAGAGTTGAAGTCTCTTTCCTTAACTACAGCAGAAACTTATGAAATCATACTAGGACTGAATATTAACTGCATACTTTAAAAGTAATCCCGGTGATGTACTGGGATTTTGTTTTGTAATTATTTCTATAAATTAAGCTGTTTTTACTTTATGCAAACAATAAGATTAATATTAGTTAAGAAATAAAGAAAACTGTTAAACACTTGTTGAATCACCATATCGCACACAATATAATTATCGGCGTTAATCAATTACTTTTAATAGGGTGCGTTAATGTCTATTATTCTCGGTCCAGGTGAGCCTCCATTTCCTCCAGTACCACCTACTCCAGAACCTACTCCAGAACCTACTCCAGGATCAAATCCATTTGGACTTCCACCCCTAATGATATCTCCAATTCCTAGTCCAAGTCTAGCTCCAGAGCTATTTATAAACCCTCCACCTCTATTTCCAACACCAACACCAACACCAACACCAACACCAACACCAACACCAACGCCAAGCCTAATTCCACCTGTTTATATAGGCCCATTTAAGCTGAAGATTAGGGTAGACAACTCAGGTGGAACATTTTCCACACGAACGCTTGGAAATAATACAATAGTTGATGCAAATACTATAAATAATATAAGAATAGACATTGAAACAGATACTGTAGAAAATTTTGAAAGTTCAATTTTTATCGATGAAATAAATGGTGAGAATGGCTTAGTGACAGAACTATCTGGAGTCGTAATAGAAGTTGAATCTGTAGATACTGATGAAGATGGCATTCTTGATACTGAGGCTAAAGCAGGACTTGATTTTAATGGGGATGCAGAAATTGATATTGAAGTTAAAGAAATTGATTCAGATAAAGATGGTTCAATTAATAGAGTAGAGCTTTCATTTGACACTAACTTTGATGGAGAGAATGAAATAATATTTGGTATTAATGAAGATTTTTTATCAAGTAACGAAAATGATTTAGTTTTTTTAAATTTGTCCGATGATGAAATTTATCTCGGAGATGGAGATGATTTAGTTTTTGGAAACGGAGGTAATGATTCTTTATTGGGAGGTGAGGGAAATGATTTAGTTTTTGGAAATGAAGGTGATGATTTTGTTTCAGGAGGCGCTGGAAATGATTTAGTTTTTGCTGGAAAAGGCAATGATAGTTTAAGTGGTGGAGATGCTCAAGACACAATCCTTGGAGACTTAGGAGATGATTTTGTTTTTGGAGAATTAGGAAATGATTATCTCTTTGGAGACTTAGGAGATGATTTTGTTTTTGGAGGATTAGGAAATGATCTGATCTCAGGTAACGAAGGTGATGATTTTGTTTCAGGAGGTAAAGGTAATGATTTCATCTTCGGAAGCTTAGGAAATGATTCTTTAGTTGGAGGCGAGGGAGATGATACCTTCAGATTTGAAGATATTACTCCTGGTGAGATGGATACTATTATTGACTTCACTCCTGGAGAAGACAAAATTCGGATAGCATCTAGTGATATCTTATTTGAAGAAGGTACTTTAATTTATAACGCTGAAACAGGTATCTTGTCGTATGATCCAGATGGGGTATTTAATAATGGAGATGAAATAGATTTCTTACAACTAAGTGAAGATTTGGATATTGGTCTAGATGATTTCGAGTTTCTATAATTACAATAGAGGCTTCTGAAATCATACTAAGAATGAAAATTAACCATGCAATTTATAGACAACCCTGGTAATTTACTGGGGTTTTATTTTTCTATTAAACTCTTTCCTAAACTTAATTAAAACCGCTCTCAATACTCCCGGCTATGAACGTCCTCAACTCTCCCGGCTATGACCGTTACCAATTACTTGTCTGTTGGATAACACCAATACAGCAATCCCATTGTACGCTTTTAAAACCCAGTCAAGGGTCAAGAGGGCAAAGCCTCGGCTGTAAGGAACGCCTAAAGGGCGCTTTTTTTAAGTATTGCTCTTACCCATTATCTTCCTGAGATTCTAATAAATCCGGACGACGTTGCTGGGTGCGTTGTAACTGTTGTTGAGTCCGCCATTCGGCAATCGCGCCATGATTACCCGATAATAGGACATCAGGAACTTTTAACCCGCGAAATTCAGCCGGTCGGGTATAGTGAGGATAATCGAGTAAGTTTTCTTCAAAACTTTCTGCCTTCAGGGATTCTGCTTTACCGACCGTTCCAGGACGTAAGCGAATCACACCATTAATTAAGGCTAAAGCTGGAATTTCCCCGGCGGTTAGAACAAAATCCCCCAAAGAAACTTCTCGGGTGACCAGGTGCATGACTCGTTCATCAACCCCTTCATAATGACCACAAATTAAAATCAGTTGGTCAAACTCGGTGGCAAGTTCTCGAAACAACCCTTGATGCATCCGTTCTCCTTGAGGAGTCAGAAGAATAACTTCTCGCCGGGGAAGCTGAGGCACAGACTCAACGGCGGCAAAAATCGGTTCAGGTTTGAGAACCATCCCGACCCCACCGCCATAGGGTTCATCATCCACTCGCCGATGTTTGTCGGTGGCAAAGTCTCTTGGATTGGTACAATATACTTCAGCAATCTGATTGGCTAACGCTTTGCCCAAAAGTCCGGAACTGAGGGGACTGATGAAAAAGTCGGGAAATAAAGTGATAATATCAAATCTCACAGATCGAGGAGAGTATTAGAAAGAACAGACTTAGTGGTACTTTATGATATATGATGATGAATTAACCTAAAAAAAAGCTTAAATTTGTATCGACATATACTAAAATGCCTGTAAGACATTAACCTAGACCATTTATTTTTAACTGTAAGAAAAGAATGAACAGAGAATGTTCCTTAACTTTGATTGAGCAGACTATAGGCTTGTTGTATAACAATCCAGTCAATTTCTCCAACTGTTGCGGTGGCGTAGCCTATGCCACAGCAAGTATCGCACGAGTCGCGCCTGAGTTGAGGCTAGACAACAATCTTTAACAGAAGACTATTGACTCAAAGTATTCGTTGAGCATCTTAGATTTATGGGTTCAATCCGTACTCAACAAATATCGTCTGGCTCGATTGTGTTGGATTCATGAGATTTAATTGACTGAATCAACTGCTCATCTAAGACAATTTGAGGAATATTTTCAACTAAACTGGTAACAACAAACATCTTACTATCAGAAGAACCCAATCAACCGCGACACAGACAAGATCCAGTTCAACCTATGATAAAACTGCGATTGCAGATCACAGATGCAAATAGGAATGAATCAACTCAAAAGGTGTACTTGAGTTTCAGCTTAACTCAATGGATATCTTTGCTGGTTCAACTGGATGATTTAGCTTGAAATAACGGAGATAATCATAGCCGTTAAATTCTGAGTCTAATCGGTTGGCTGAGTCCGTTTTGATGTCAGGGATAACATCCCTAAATTGTACCCATGCTCACCCGATAAAGATTGATTATGCAGCAATTGACCTCTCAATCCCTTGAACAGATGATCCCTAAGAAAATTCAAACGTCTATTCTTGTAATTGGCGGAGCTGAAGATAAAGTTCATGGACGTGAGATTCTACAAACCTTCTATAATCGTGCTGGAGGAGCCGACGCTCAACTAGCAATTATTCCTTCAGCTTCAAGAGAACCCGCTTTACAAGGCGAACGCTACCAAAAGATCTTTCAGGATATGGGAGCCAAAGAGATTAAAGTCTTCGATATCCGAGAACGACATCATTGTGAGGAACCCGACTGGCACAACTACCTGGAGACTTGCACCGGGGTATTCATGACCGGTGGGGATCAACTCCGACTCTACAGTTTACTCGCCGATACCCCATTGATGGATAAAATTCGGGCTGCGGCTCACACGGGCAAAATTGCCTTAGCTGGAACCAGTGCAGGGGCAGCGGTCATGAGTCATCAAATGATTGTCGGCGGCGGTAGCGGAGAAGCACCCAACCGTGCTCTAGTGGATATGGGCACTGGATTTGGGATTTTACCCGAGTTAATCGTCGATCAGCACTTTTATAATCGTAATCGTTTAGCTCGTTTAATCAGTGCCGTTGCTGCTTATCCTGATAGAGTGGGGGTCGGCATTGACGAAGATACTTGTGCGTTATTTGAAGGTGTCGATCGGCTTAAAGTCGTTGGTAAAGGCGCGGTTACCATTGTGGACGCTCGGGAAATGACCCATACCAATCTCAATCAAGCAGGTGCGACTGATCCATTGAGTGTATTTAATTTAAGGGTTCATATTCTTACCCACGGCGATCAGTATAATATACAGACTCAGCTATTAATTCCAACACCGGGATTATAATAGTTGAATTTTAATCTCATGAGAATGAGGGGAATGGCAAGGCAAGGTTAATATCTGCGATCGATCGAGTTGTCATTTAACGAGCATAGGATCAATTTTTGTCATCCCCCATTTTTTATCAGAAAACTGTTCACCGGGAACAGTTTAGATGGATTGTAAGGTTGAAATTAGATAAAGTAAGCGATCGCACTATAAAATTCCGGCATCACCCACAAGCACGAAAATATGAAAATTCTTAAAGTTTTAACATTACGGGGTCCTAACTATTGGAGTATTAAACACAAGCAGTGCATTGTGATGCGGCTTGATCTCGAGGATTTAACTGAACGGTATACCTCCGAAATTCAAGGCTTTTACGACGGCTTAGTTAATGTGCTTCCCAGTTTAGTAGAACATCACTGTTCTCCTGGAGTACGAGGGGGATTTTTAGAGCGAGTGGAACGGGGGACACTCATGGGTCATGTGGTAGAACACGTTGCTCTAGAACTACAGACTTTAGCAGGAATGCCGACCGGTTTTGGTCGAACCCGAGAAACAGCCAGCTCTGGAATTTTCCAAGTGGTGTTTGAGTATGAAAAAGAAATGGCTGGGCGCTACGCGGGTCGAGCAGCGGTTCGACTCTGCCGTAGTATTGTTGATACTGGCACTTATTCCCAAGAAGAACTCCAACAAGATATCGAAGATCTCAAGGAACTCAAAATCCAATCTTCCCTTGGCCCGAGTACAGAAGCCATTGTTAAAGAAGCCGAAGCCCGTGGGATTCCTTGGACGGAATTAAATGTTCGTTATGTGATTCAATTTGGTTATGGGGTGAATCAGCGCAGAATCCAAGCCACTCTAACCAACAACAGCAGTATTTTAGGGGTAGAGTTAGCTTGCGACAAAGAAGGCACTAAAACCATTCTCCGCAATGCAGGGGTTCCAGTTCCAGTGGGAACAGTGATTCGCTACTTTGATGAACTCGAAGATGCCATTGAATATGTGGGCGGATATCCCATTGCCATGAAACCCTTAGATGGTAACCATGGCCGTGGCATTACCTTAGATATCACTAAGCAAGAAACCGCAGAGAAAGCCTACGATAAAGCCACCGCTGCTTCTAAAACCAATAGCGTCATTGTCGAACGCTTCTATAAAGGCAATGATTACCGCGTGTTGGTGGTAAATGGAAAAGTCGTAGCAGTAGCAGAACGAATTCCGGCTCATGTTACCGGAGATGGACGTTCTACAATCGATCAACTAATCGATCAGACTAACCGCGATCCTCGCCGAGGAGACGGTCATGATAATGTGCTGACCCGGATCGAAGTCGATGAAAATGTCCTGTCATTAATGGACGAACAAGACTGCACCTTGGATTCTGTCTTACCCGACGGAAAACGCTGTTATCTACGGGCCACCGCCAATATTAGCACAGGGGGAATTGCGATTGATCGCACGGATATGGTTCACCCCGAAAATTTATGGCTATTTGCCCGAATTGCTAAGATTATTGGCTTAGATGTAGCTGGCATTGATGTGATTACCCCTGATATTTCCCAGCCGTTACGAGACGTAGAGGGGGTGATTGTAGAAGTTAATGCAGCGCCGGGTTTCCGGATGCACGTGTCTCCCAGTGAAGGACTGGCCCGCAATGTAGCAGGGGCGGTATTGGATATGTTGTATCCCAACAGTAGTCCCAGTCGTATCCCGATTTTAGCCGTAACTGGAACCAACGGTAAAACCACAACCACCCGCTTGCTGGCACATATTATGAAGCAAACAGGACTTGCGGTCGGTTATACCACCACAGATGGGACTTATATCGGGGATTATTTAGTTGAACCGGGGGATAATACGGGCCCTCAAAGCGCCCAAGTGATCCTATGTGACCCGATGGTAGAAATCGCTGTATTAGAGGCTGCCCGTGGCGGAATACTGCGGTCTGGGTTAGGGTTTGATTCCTGTGATGTTGGGATGGTCTTAAACGTTGCCGCCGATCATTTAGGCATTGGGGATATTGATACGGTTGAACAAATGGCAAAAGTGAAGGGGGTTTTAGCCGAAACTGTGATGCCGAGTGGATATGCAGTATTGAATGCAGACGATCCGTTAGTGGTGGAAATGGCAGAACGGGTCAAAGCCCAGGTGGCCTATTTTTCCATGAACCCAGAGAGTGAAATTATTCAACGCCACACCGAAGCTGGAGGACTGGCAGCGGTGTATGAAAATGGTTATATTTCGATTCTCAAAGGAGATTGGACATTACGGGTCGAACAAGCGGTGAATGTGCCGTTAACCCTGGCAGGTAAAGCGCCATTTATGATCGCCAACTGTTTAGCGGCGTGTTTGGCAGCCTTCTCTCAAGGAGTGAAAATTGAGTTAATTCAAGCTGGGTTAGCCACGTTTGTTGCCTCAGCCGAACAAACCCCCGGACGGATGAATTTGTTTAACTTAGGGGAGTATCACGCTTTAATTGATTATGCCCATAACCCGGCGAGTTATGAGGCTTTGGGCGGATTTGTGAATAACTGGGATGGCACAAAAATCGGTGTAGTGGGTGGCCCTGGCGATCGCCGCGATGAAGATTTTGTCACCTTAGGTCGTTTAGCGGCGGAAATGTTTGATGAGATTGTAATCAAGGAAGATGACGATACTCGCGGTCGTCCTCGGGGAGATGCGGCCGATCTCATTCGTCAAGGAGTGGAACAAATCATTGGACGAGTTCCCGATGCCAAAGTTCGCCATGAAACCATTCTAGACGAAACTAAAGCCATTAACACTGCTTTAGATCAAGCCCCAACAGGCAGTTTAGTGGTGATTTTACCTGAAAGTGTGACTCGGGCCATTGAGTTAATTAAAAGCCGTAACCCCATCAACGAGGATGCCTCTCAGCAGAATGAAAATCAGTCCAGTTCAACTCAAGATAGTCTAAAACCGTCGCAGGTTTAAGCAAGCGTTGCAAGGCTTAGTCATTCGTCGTTTGTTGTTTATCATGAATAACAATAACGAATGACTCGATTTTCTTTCAATTGAGTGTTATTCCTTGACCTCTGAATCTTCCTCAGCGGTGGTTTTTGCCATTTCATCCTTAAAGCCGCGCAGGGTTTGACCGAGGGACTTACCCAGTTCTGGAACTTTTTTCGGCCCGAAAATTAAAACAGCTATTACAAGAATAACCCCGACTTCTGGCAATCCTAAACCAAACATATCAATTGACCCCGTAATATTGGTAATGGATTTATTATCATAGATTAAGCTCTCAATCGGTTAATTTAAATAACATTCGTCCAGGTCGGAATGTTACCCGCTGCTCGAAACTGATATTCTAGATCTAAGAACGTACAGAGATCTCGACTCATTAAATCAATGACTCGGTTGAGATCCCTCTCATCAGTTTAATCTCCTTATGATAGAACTCACAACTGCTTCCTTGCGTCAACAACAACACCCACTCATTCATCGTCTGGCAAATTGTATTGAGGATGTCTGGCATCGTTACTTGGAGATTGAACCCTACCAGTTGCCGGAAGACTTAGGATATATCAAAGGACGCTTAGAAGGGGAAAAACTCACCATTGAAAATAAATGCTATCAAAGCCAACAATTTCGTAAAATGCATCTAGAATTGGCGAAGGTTGGTAAAAGTTTAGATATTCTTCATTGTGTGATGTTTCCGCGCAGTAATTATGCTTTACCGATGTTTGGTACAGATATCGTCGGCGGACGGGGTCAAATTAGCGCGGCGGTAGTAGATTTATCTCCCCTGAGTTTAGATAAAACATTACCACCCACCTATACCACTCAGTTACAATCTTTACCCGCCTACCCCTTTTCTCAACCGCGAGAAACACCCACTTGGGGAGATATTTTTTCTGAGTTTTGTTTATTTATTCGTCCGGGTAATGCAGAAGAAGAAGACCAATTTTTAAACACCGTCGAGGCGTATTTAACCATTCATTGTGAATATGCGAGTCGTCAAACTCCGGTTTCAAGCGAAGCAGAAATACAGATTAAAGCCGCGCAACGGTATTATTGTACACAACAACAACGTAATGATAAAACCCGGCGAGTATTAGAAAAAGCCTTTGGGGAAGAATGGGCAGATTATTATATTAATAATTTGTTGTTTGATTACGTGGATTAGTTGAATGTTGAGTTAATCTGCTTGCTGGCAAATCCACTGAATCCAAGCGAGAACCGTTTGCGCCCGTCTATTTTTAACATTATCGCTCATGGGTCGCTTCATTTCTGTCATTAATGAAACAATTTCACTTTTTAGTGGCATTCTACCGGATTGAGTCCAGATTTTAAATGCGTCATAAAAAATGCGATGACTCAGAACTATTTTTATCAGAGATAAATATTTTTGTTTAGAATCTTGATTCAGGATATTGATGGCTGTATGGGTTAATTGAACTACAATTTCTTTAGTCTCTTTATCTTTATATTTTTGGATTAAACCCAAGTAATTCCCAGCGGCAATATAGTAATCAGCTTGTCGAATATCAAACTGATAATTTTCTGTAATTTCTTCTCGAGTTAAGTTTTTATCAAATAGCAAGCTAAGTAAATCAATCACCCTTTCTATTTTATCAGCTTGGGGAAATGGGATATCAGCAGAATCTTCTATGATTTTGATATGAGTGAAAATGTGATAAATTTCATTAAGAAAAATAGGTTCAGGTTCAATTACAAATTTTTTGTGATTAATTAATTGAATTGAATGATATTGATGACCATCTTGAAATTGGAAAATATAAAAATCGAAAATATCATTAGAAAAAGTCATTAATACAGGAATCACTTTTTTTGAAACACGAGATTGCCAAAGCCGATAGGGATAGTAAAGCTGTCGAATTAAAAAATCATCTACTGAATAATTTTTAGCTTCTATTAGAATTAAATAGTCATCCGTCTCAAATCCAGCATCTATTTCGCACTGAGAATTATTAACAGAAATAGGGTAGTTATTATCAGTTTTTACAGTATGATTTATTTCAAAATCAAAACACCCGGTTGACATTCGTCCAGAAATCACATGAATTGATTTTTGATTTAATAAGTTATCAATCATACCTGTAATATATGCACAGTTAATGGCTATACTTTCAGAGTATAAATTTTGTGGACTAATGCTTTGTATGTGATCTGGAAAGCTAACTGATATAATTTCTGATATGGTAGAATCTAAGTCATAATGTGTTTTAAAATGACCAATAATATATTCTGTTCTAGAAATCGGCATGATAGAAAGCTTATTTTTCCTAAAGATAGTAGGCAAGTTAATAAAATGATCAAACTTTGCCATTAACCGACTTTCTCTAAATTCATTAATTTGAGAAGAACGAATGATAAAATTATCATTTTGCCGAACTTTTTCTAAAATTGAATACTTTTCAAAAAGTTTTTCCCACGCAATATCATTTTTTGTTCTATCAGGCATTTTTTAGCAGTAATTCATTACAAGAATTTCATCAACTTTTCCTCGCCTTGAAGCCTTAGAATTAATCGCTCTAGTTGCAGATAATTTAACTTGTGTATAATCTTGATACAGATCAATAATAAAATCTGTGTAAGAATTGCTAAGCATCACCTTACAACCTCTATCTGTCAACTCATCAACAACTTTTTTTAATCTTTTTTGTTGATCGCGATTAAATCCATTCACATCATATCCTGTAAATGAAGCCGTATTAGAAACAGGATCGTAAGGGGGATCAAAATAAATAAAATCATTTTTATTGGCTGTTTTGACCGCTTCTGCAAAATCCGTATTTAAAATTTTAACATCAGCTTTATTTAAGTATTGACTAACAGCTTTTAACACGGCTTCATCCAAAATATTCGGTTTTTTATAGCGACCGAATGGAACGTTAAACTGTGCTTTTGAGTTTACTCTAAATAAACCATTATAACAAGTCTTGTTTAAAAAGATAATTCGAGCTGCTCTCTCAATAGAAGTTCTAGAATTATAGTCTTTTTGTCTATCCCATTTTCTAACTTCATAATAATAATCTTCATCATTTTTATATGGTTTTAGTTCCTCAATTAATTCATTGAGCGCAAATTTAATAATAGAATAACAATTAATTAACTCTGAATTAGTATCATTGATTATAGCTGGGTCTGGTTGTAATTCTAATAAAAATGCTCCTCCTCCTAAAAAAGGCTCATAATAAGTATCGTATCTTTTTGGCATATATTTAATTAATTCTTTAATAAGCTGCCGTTTCCCTCCTGCCCATTTCAAAAAGGGTTTAGCCAGTGGACTTTTTTTTCTTGAACTCATTCAGTAACTCCTTTTAAATTAGCAGTAATATTATATTAAACACTCACAGTAACCGACTCAAAACTAATTAATCAAGAGAAGATAAAAAAGCTTTATCCTAATAAAATTAGATGTAAATGTTGAGTAGAATGATAGTACTCTCTCTACCAGTATAGACAACCCACTCTACAGAGTTGTTCAAATCGTCAAGTCGGTTAATTAGAATTATACCCTAAGACTTCCTCTTCTACCCCAAGCCTTCCTGAAATAGGCACTTTTACCAGTAGGAAGGCTTCACTACTGATTCTTTAAACATTTTAAATAATTATTTTTGAGGATAATACTTAAAGTATCAATATATAATTAATACTATAATTTTTGTAAAAGATATATAAACAAAATATCTTAACAGAAAAAGTTATGGCTAAAAAAGTTAATCTAGATGCTTTAATTCCAAGAGAAGACTTTGAAATTCAAGAGAGTCCTGGTGTTGGTAAGAAAATCGAAACAATTTCTATTGAAAATATTCAAGCCGATGCCTTTTTTTATGTGAACATTAGAAAGCCAGATTTTCAAAGAGAAACAAATGAGTGGGATAGTCAAAAAATATGTGAGTTTATTACAAGCTTTATTGAGGGTGATTTAATACCAGCCATTATTTTATGGCGAAGTCCATCTGGCTATTTGTTTATCATTGATGGTAGTCATAGGCTAAGTTCATTATCTGCTTGGGTCAATGATGACTATGGTGATGGACAAACATCAAAATTGTTTTATGACGGCTCTATTACTGAGGAGCAAGAAAATATTGCTCAAACAACAAGGAAGTTAGTAGAAAAAAATATAGGCTCTTATGAAAACTTTAGATTAGCTCAGCGAGATCCTAGCAAAGTTAGTGAAAACGTTAGAAAATATGCCAAAAATTTAGCAGCACTAGCAATTCAGCTACAATGGGTTGAAGGTGATGCAAGTAAAGCAGAAAGTTCATTCTTTAAGATCAATCAACAAGCGGCTCCCATTGATAAAACTGAGCTAAAACTGCTTAAATCTAGAAAAAAGCCGAATAGTATTGCAGCCCGTGCAATTATTAGAAGTGGTAAAGGTCACAAATACTGGTCTTCTTTTTCAAATGAAATTCAAAATCAGATACAACAGATAGCAACAGAAATTCATCAAATGCTTTTTGAGCCTAAACTGCAAACCCCAATTAAAACGATGGATGTACCATTAGCAGGAAAATTATCTTCCCGACAAGCTTTAGCACTTGTTTTAGATTTTGTAAATATTGTTAATAATATAGATTTTAATGATAAGAATATAAGTGATGATGAGACAGGTCTAGAAACTTTAAAATTTATTAAAGAAGTTCAAAAAATAGCATATAGATTAAATAGCAATTATCCTTCTTCTTTAGGATTACATCCAATTGTTTATTTTTATTCAAAAGAAGGACGATATAGAACAGTATCTTTTCTTGCTGTAGTCGATTTTGTAATGAAACTGATTAATACTCAAAAAATTAATAATTTTATTGAAGTCCGGAATCAGTTCGAGACGTTACTGATCGAGAATGATTACTTAATTAAGCAAATTTATGAGAAACACAGATCGACTCAAAAAAGCTATAAACCCTTATCAGATTTTTTTCTACAAATTATAATTACTTTGAAAGAAAATCAAGATATTTTTAGTGCGATAAACTCTGTCGCTTCCAGAGATAATTTTAAGTACCTGAATATTCGTAAGGAGATATTACCAAAAAATTCATCTACATCTAAAAACAAGTTTAGTTCTAATCAAAAAAGTGAAATTTATATAAAAGAGGCTTTAAATAAAACACCTCGGTGTAAAATTTGTCATGGCTTTCTGCATAGTAGCTCAATTTCTATCGATCACATAAAACGCAAAGCTGATGGCGGTTTAGCCACGATAGATAATGGACAATTAACCCATCCTTACTGCAATACAACCTTTAAAAATTAAGCCTGATAGTCACTTCCTATGAAATATAAACCCGTATAATTTAAGATTAAGTTTATCGCTATTTCCCAAAAATTCTATGACCACAACTCCTTTACCCCCTAACTTACAAACTGACTCAGTCCAACGCCCCGATAACCTAGGCCGCTTCGGTCAGTTTGGCGGCAAATATGTCCCAGAAACCCTAATGCCTGCTTTAGCTGAGTTAGAAACAGCCCTAAAACATTATGTCAAAGACTCAGACTTTCAAACCGAACTCCAACAACTGTTAAAAGACTATGTCGGTCGTCCTTGTCCGCTGTATTTTGCCGAACGCCTGACTCAACATTACGCTAAACCCGACGGTAGCGGCCCGCAAATCTATCTAAAGCGAGAAGATCTTAATCATACCGGTGCTCATAAAATTAATAATGCGATCGCTCAAGCGTTGTTAGCCTTAAAAATGGGAAAACAGCGGATTATTGCTGAAACCGGGGCTGGACAACATGGCGTTGCAACTGCTACTGTTTGCGCCCGCTTTGGCTTAGAATGCGTGATTTATATGGGCGTGGAGGATATGGAACGACAAGCCCTCAACGTGTTTAGAATGCGGCTTCTCGGGGCGGAAGTTAAACCGGTCTCAGCAGGGACTGGAACCTTAAAAGATGCCACTTCTGAGGCCATCCGAGACTGGGTGACGAATGTTGAAACGACTCATTATATCCTCGGTTCGGTGGCTGGCCCCCATCCTTACCCAATGATGGTACGGGACTTTCACGCGATTATTGGCCAAGAAACCCGCGCCCAATGTGTAGAAAAATGGGGCGGACTACCTGATATTTTAATTGCTTGTGTGGGCGGCGGTTCTAATGCGATGGGACTGTTTCATGAATTTGTCGATGACTCCACAGTTCGGATGATTGGGGTCGAGGCTGCCGGATCTGGGGTTGAGACGGGTAAACACGCCGCTACCTTAACAGCGGGTCAAGTGGGGGTATTACATGGGGCGATGAGTTATCTACTGCAAGATGATGATGGTCAGGTGACTGAAGCCCATTCTATCAGCGCGGGGTTAGATTATCCTGGTGTTGGCCCGGAACATAGCTTTCTAAAAGATTCTGGTCGGGCAGAATATTATAGTGTCACTGACCAAGAAGCCTTGGATGCGTTTCAACGTTTATCCCGTTTAGAAGGAATTATTCCAGCCTTAGAAACTGCCCATGCGATTGCTTATTTAGAAACCCTTTGTCCGCAACTCGAAGGCAGTCCAAACATTGTCTTTAACTGTTCCGGTCGGGGCGATAAAGATGTTCAAGCTGTTGCTAAACACCTGAATACTTAAAATATAAATGACTGCTTGAAACGATTGTAGGGGCGTTATATCTACAGAAAGGACGTTATATGTAACGTCTCTACAGCAATCATAAATAAGAAATCAAAAACTATTAACTACTTTTATTGAATCTAAAGATATGACAAATAGCACTATTAATTCAACTCAATTTACGCAACTAAAAGCGATTAATTTAGCAAAAGGATTAACAATTTTCTTATTAATGGGTTTTGCGATATTTTTTGGGATTCAGGATATGCGGCAAGTGATTTATTTATGCTTGCATATCGGCTATTGTGTTTGGTGGTTAATTGAAAAATGGTTTTACCCGAAACGCCAACAAGTGATGTTTAATGATTCTGTTGGAATCGTTGGAATTATTTTAGCATTATTAATTGTTGGAGTATTTTATAGTTTACCGGGTTATTTAGCCTTTACTAATCCTGAAGCTATTTCTTATTTAACCGTGGGATTAGCATTACCTTTGTTCTTTTTTGGTAGCTTAATTAATGCAACAGCAGATATCCAAAAATTAACCGCTAAAGAATTCGGCGCTGGACTCGTTCAAGATAATATTTGGCGATTTTCTCGTAATATTAACTATTTCGGGGATTTATTACGATACCTTAGTTTTGCAGTTGTTGCTGGGTCAATTTGGGCGTATTTAGTTCCTGGGTTAGTGCTAAGTCTATATTTATACAGAATATTTGCAAAGGAAAATAGTATGAGTGAAAAATATCCCGAATATCCCGAATATAAACAGAAAAGTTCTCGGTTAATTCCGTTAATTTGGTAACAAGAAGTGATTCGTCATGGGTCAGCGCTGATCTGTGGTGACTCACTCTTGCCCTTGACCTCGGGTCTACTGGTAAGCGATTATACTCAAACTTTTTATCAAACTTTGCATCCGATCATACAGTTTGTGCGTACTGATAGTGCTGGCAACAAAAATCCGCTTTCTTGATCCAGTTTATGGACAGGGGGGTTAGGCTTGGCCAGATTTGGGACACAATCCCAAACAATCAGACCGCTTATCAGTTATGGGGTACTAAATTTTCATGTCTACTCAATTTTTTGCGCTCACAGATGACAACACTGTGGTCTCTTTCGAGATGGGTAATCTTAGCCAGACTGCTGAAATTCCAGTCACAGGCTTAGATGGAGTATTACTCGGAATTGATGTTCGTCCTGCTACTGGGGAAATCTACGGTATCACCACCGCCAACAATATCTATACAATTGATCCAGATACGGGAATGGCAATGCTGGAAAGTATGCTGGATATTCCCTTTGAAGGCGGCACCATTTCAGGATTTGACTTTAACCCAGTTGCAGATCGCTTACGACTCGTTGGAGATAACGACCAAGACTTCCGAATTAATGTTGATACCGGAGAAGTGATTGTTGATGGAGACTTAGCCTTTGCAGCAGGTGACATCAACGCAGGAGTTAATCCGAATATTACTGCCGCAGCTTATACGAACTCCTTTGCTGGCACCACAACAACCCAGTTGTATGACATTGATACATTACTCAATGACCTCGTCCTTCAAGATCCCCCCAATGATGGAACATTAGTCACCATTGGAGATTTAGGGATTAATTTTGATACTTTAGGCGGCTTCGATATTCTTTCAAGTGCTGAAGGAATGAATGAAGCGTTTGCTGTATCTAACTCAATGCTTTATACAGTTGATCTTTCGACCGGCATGGCAACAAGTCTAGGAATGATAGGGTCAGATTCTACCCTAAATCTTCAAGGATTAGCAGTCATCGACGACGATCCAATGATTCCAATGGCTGACCCTGTTACCCTCTCTTCAATTTTAACAGGCGATCAAGAGGTTCCTACACCCGGTGATGCAGACGCAATGGGTTTTTCTTCACTCATGTTAAATGAAGCCGGAGATGCCTTATCCTATGAACTAACCGTTTCAGGTTTAGACTTTGGATTATTACTCGGTACCGGACCTCAAACTCCTGAGACAGGAGACGATGTCAACCGAATTCATATACACAACGGTGTTCGAGGTGAAGGCGGCCCGGTAGCGTTTGGTTTGTTTGATTTAGTTGCCCCTGAAGCGGGAGGTCAAGATGCAGATGACCTGATGGTGGTTGACAATGGAGATGGTTCAGTTACCCTGACTGGAATTTGGGAAGAAACCGATCCAGCTTTAATTGGGCTGAGTGAGTTTGTTGAAGAAATTCGCACGACTGAATTGGGAGAAGATATCAGTCTTTACTGGAATGTTCACACCGAAGAATTTCCGGGAGGCGCAATTCGGGGTCAGCTTCAAATTGGCGATCTCGGTGGTGACGATGACATGATGTCTACTCAGTTCTTCGCTTTAACTGATGATAATACTCTCGTTTCTTTTAGTAGTGATAACCTAGAAGATACCTCATCTATTGCAGTCACAGGCTTAGATGGAGTATTACTGGGAATTGATGTTCGTCCTGCCACGGGTGAAATCTATGGTATCACCACTGCCAACAATATCTATACAATTGATCCAGATACCGGAATGGCAATGCTGGAAAGTATGCTGGATATTCCCTTTGAAGGCGGCACCATTTCAGGATTTGACTTTAACCCAGTTGCAGATCGCTTACGACTGGTTGGAGATAACGATCAAGACTTCCGAATTAATGTTGATACTGGAGAAGTGATTGTTGATGGAGACTTAGCCTTTGCAGCAGGAGACATCAACGCAGGAGTTAATCCCAATATTACTGCCGCAGCTTATACTAACTCCTTTGCTGGCACCACATCGACCCAGTTGTATGACATCGATACATTACTCAATGACCTCGTCCTTCAAGATCCCCCCAATGATGGAACATTAGTCACTATTGGAGATTTAGGGATTAATTTTGATACGTTAGGCGGCTTCGATATTCTTTCATCTGCTGAAGGAATGAATCAAGCATTTGCTGTGTCTAACTCAATGCTGTATACGATTGATCTTTCGACCGGCATGGCAACAAGTCTAGGAATGATAGGGTCAGATTCTACCCTAAATCTTCAAGGGTTAGTCGCGATGGATGCTTTTAGTGGTGATGATGAAATTACTGGCACAGATGGAAACGACTCTTTAAACGGTGGTGCGGGTAATGATACTATTGCTGGCGGTTTAGGAGATGACCTAATTGATGGTGGCATTGGTGACGATGTCCTGCGGGGCGATCTCAATAGCCGCGATCCTCAAGATAATCAAATGGGCGGTAATGACACCATTATGGGGGGTGCTGGCAACGATCGCATTGGCGGTAAAGGCGGTAACGATCAACTCCTCGGGGGTGATGGTGATGACGCTATTTGGGGTGATGACGGCGATGACATCCTGCGAGGCGGTTTAGGCGACGATATGTTAACGGGAGATAATTTCTCAGGTGGCATGGGTGCGGATATGTTTATCCTGGCAATGGGTGAAGGTATGGACACCATCACTGACTTTGAAGTTGGGATCGATATGATTGGTTTAGCTGATGGTTTGATGGTTGAGGACTTAACGATGATGTCATCAGGCGGCAGTACTATGATTGAATTAGGTGATGAAACTCTTGCTGTAATCGCAGGAGTCGCAGTAGAGGCGTTAACTGAGGATAGTTTTGTTTCGATGTAAACTCAATCCTAAACGCATCAAATAGATGAATATATACCAACACAAAGCTTGCTATAAACAGATTCGTTAAAACTAACTCAAGAGACTGGAACCGTAGGATCAGAAATGATTGTGCGGTTCCCAGCCCAAGAGAAGAAGGCATTTTTTGAACTTGATCTAATCCTGTATAATTGCTAACATAAATGTACTAAAGTCTATCTGATGGTCTTGACCCCCTCCCTCGTATTGACTGTGAGTTAAACTACTTTGTAGATATTCGACCAATATGGATAGTGAAGGGTTTCAAACCTCAAGAGGAAACACAGCTTCACACAATCCTCCATCAGATCTTGAGCTATGGCAGGTATTGAAGCAAGGACGAATGCAAGCGCTGGGAATCCTCTATGATCGTCATATAGGTTTGGTTTATGCCATTGCGTTGAGAACGACAAAAAATACTCAGGATGCTGAAGATATTGCCCAGGGAATTTTTTTACGCTTAGCTCAATCCACCTACGATCCTAAAAGAGGAACCATTAGAACCTTTCTAGCGGTTCAAGCCCGTTCCCGTAGTATTGATCTAGTTAGATCGCGCCAACGACAGCAAAATATCCTGAAGGTGAATCAAGGAGAGCCGCAACAATCCTATGATATTCCAATAGAAGCACTGTATCGAGCGGAATCTACCCAAGAAGTGCAGATCGCTTTAGCTCAACTTTCGGAGAATCAACAGCAAGTTTTACATCTAGCCTATCGAGATGGATTGAGTCAAACTGAGATTGCAGAAAAGCTTGAGGTTCCTTTGGGGACAGTAAAAAGTTGGGCAAGGCGTGGCTTGCTAAAACTACGTCAGAGTTTGCAAGATCAGCTCGGGAGTGAGTAATATGAATCAACCAATGACACCAGAGCAACTTCAGCTTTTAATCGCCGGGTATGTCCTCAATGATCTCAGCGAAGAAGAAGCAGCAATTATGGAAGGGCTGCTCAACAATACTGAGGTAATGCAAGCGGTTGAACAAATGCAGCTTACCCTAGAACAAGCATACGCCCCAGAAGAAATTCAACCCTCTCCTCAGTTACGCTCAATTGTAATGGGTACGATACCCGCTGAAGATCCACCTCAAATTACAGCTATTTCTACCCTACCTCGTTGGGCAACACCTCTAGGCATTCTGGCAGCGCTGCTGATTGGAATATTGAGTTTAAGTAATTATTTTCTGTGGCGATCGCTACAAACTCAACAAGCTCGCCTCCAGTCAGTGGAAAAATTAGTATTTTCACTCGAACCCACTGATAATATTAACCTTTCATCGCAAGTTGTTGTAATGGTCGATCCAGAAACTTTACGAGGCACTTTAATTGTAGAAGCTTTGCCTCCGCTTGAACCTGGAAAAGTTTATGTATTGTGGACAGTATTAACCCCAAATGCACCCTTTACAACAGATACAAAAGGGGCAATTCTGACTCAAGTTTTTACCGTCCCCGCAACAGGTGAACAGGCTCAACCGATTATCTTACCGAGGGCATTTCAAGATCCGAGTTTAATTAAAGCCGTTGCAGTGACGATAGAAGATGCCTCCGCCCCCCAACGTCATGAATCTTCACCAATTCTGATTGAGAAACTGTATTGAAGAAGGAGTCAGAAGTCACGCCCGTCAGTATCCAGGAGCAATTCCGGCGGGGTATGAATTCCCGCCACTGATTGAAGACCATCACATCTACGCCATTGATGGGGGTGCAAAAACCCCTGATAATTCATCTGATAAAGTGATCTCAAAAAAGATGATGCTAATTAAACTCTTTAACAGCAGCTTCTGGCCCCAATAATGATAGATAAGGTGTGGTAAAATACTTCTGGGCAACGGCGAGACATTGTTCAGGAGTCACCTGTTCAACAGCGGTTTGAAACTGTTCGTCAAAGTCTAATCCTAAACCAATGGTTTCATACCAACCGTAAATTTGCGCCAATTGTGCATTGGTTTGTTTACCGAGTGCATATTGACCTAAAAGCTTGTTTTTAGCAACTTGTAACTCTTCTGGGGTAAGGGAAGTTTGAGTCAGGCGTTGACTTTCTGATTGTAATCCTTCCACTGCGATCGCGGTATTTTCTGGGGCTGTTCCCATATAAACGACAAATTGAGATTGATCAAGCCGCGTGGGATAAAAGGAAGAAACATCATAAGCTAAACCGCGTTTTTCCCGTAACTCAACAAACAAACGACTCGATAAACCATTACCTAAATAGGTATTAATCAGCTTCAAAGCAGCATAATCTGGACTATCAACCGCATCCGCTAAATAACCTAACATTACCACAGATTGTTGAGTTTCCTGGGGTTTAATTCGGGTTTGAGGGTTAAAAGAAACTTCAGGAAGATTTAGGGTTGGGACAGGTTCAGAGGGAATCGTCCAATCTCCAAAGACTTGTTGAACCTGTTTAATTGCCTCTTCTAAACTAATACGTCCGGCAATAGAAACAATTAAACGATCTGGACGAAAATAGGTTTGGTGAAAAGATTCTAGATCGGTTTTAGTCAGTTGAGCAACAGTTTCTTCTGTTCCCAAGGTTGAATTTGCATAAGGATGATCCTGATACATTGCCCGTCGCAATTGATCAAAGGCAATCGAAAACGGTTGTTCTTGCTGAGAACGAATGCCTTGAATAGTAATACGGCGTTCGAGTTCAAGTTCACTTTCAGGGAAAGTTGGGGCGCGTAATAATTGTGCCGCCAGAGACAGAATGGCTTCAAAGTCGGCTGATACCGTTTTTAGACTCATTAAAAAATAGTCTGTTGAGGTATCTGCATTTAGCTTTGCGCCAACCGACTCCACCATTTCTGCAATTTCTAATGAAGAGAGGTTAGCCGTCCCTTTCGTCATCACAGCGGCGAGTAAATGAGATAGTCCGGCTTGGGTGGATGGTTGCCAGCGACTACCGGTTTGGACAAATAGACGAGTTGAAATAATATCGGCGGCAAAATTTTCAGTTAACAATAGGGTAATACCATTGTCTAAAATGCGGCGATGAGTGGTGCGGTTTTGGGTTACAGAAGTCATTACTTGAGTTATAGTTTCCAATGCGGCTGCGTTTATCAAACTTTATCGTGACATATTTATGGTGGGACGGACAGAAAATAACTTCAGAGGGACAATTCAGCCGTTGAAGCAATTTCTATATCTGAGTTGTGTTTAATTATTTCTTTTATCGGGTAATATCGTATCATTCAAATTAGATTCGGTTAAATCTGTTTCGGTTAAATTAGCCTGTGCTAAATTAGCTTGAGTCAGGTTAGCCCCCCGTAGGTTAGCCCCGGTTAAATTAGCCTGTTCTAAATTAGCTTGAGTCAGGTTAGCCCCCCGCAGATTTGCGCCCGTTAAGTCCGCTTTCCAAAGATTAGCTTTCTTCAGATTACTAAAGCGAATATTGGCTTGAATTAAGTTTGCCTCAATCAGTTGCGATCGCAGTAAATAAGCCCCAGTCAAATGAGCACCCATTAGATTAGTTTTATACAAATTTGCTTCATATAAATAAGCCCCCAATAGTTCTGCTTCATGTAAATTAGCTTGAGATAAATCAGCTAAACATAAATTCGCATTATTTAAATTGGACCCACTTAAATTTGCTCTTCTGAGTTTGGCATTACCTAAATCTGCATCAATCAGAATAACATTTCTCAGGTCTGTACCAATCAAGTTTGCATGGGTTAGATCGGCCCCTCTTAAATTAGCACCTCTCAGGTCAGCACTGATTAAATTGGCTTTTTTCAGATTAGCATTTTGTAAGCTGGTGTTGTGTAAAATACTGGCTGTTAAATCAGCTTGTTGTAAGTCCGCACTATTTAAAAAAGCCTGGGATAAATTTGCCTGAGATAAATCCGCTTGAGTTAAACAGACAGAATTGAGACAACTTTCCGTTAAATTGACATAACTCAGATTTGCTAAACTTAGATCAACTCCTGCTAAGTTCGCACCTCTAAGATTAGATTCGGTTAAATCAGGTCTTAAAAAAGGATAATTTTTCCGCCAGTTTTCCCAGAGATTGAATCCCCGTTTTAAAACTGCTAAATGTTCTACATTCGCCATAATTTCGATTTTATTTTAAAATTCAATTATTCTGTTGATTCTTTCTTTTTCGGCTCGCGTCCAGAGACATATTTAATAGCATCTAAAGCAGCACTAGAACCCGCTAAAATATCTCGTTCTTCGCCCCCCAAATATAAACGACCAAAACTACCCACGGCTTGCACCTGTAAGATATTAATTAATGCTGCTTTTTCAGCTTCATTGGCGGCTAAGGCGGCATAAGCAGCGGGTTGGACTTCTAAAACATACAAAGTTTGTCCCGCGAGTAACATTTGTCCCCGACGGTTACGGTTAATCATTTGGGCTTGGTGGGGATCAATATTACGGATAATTTGACTCGAGACAACACGGGGTTTGAGGCGATCGCTGATTTTCACCTCAAGGGCATCTAGAATGGCTTTTCCGGCGGTTTTAGTGTCTCCCTGGCGGTTAGAATGAATTTCCAATAACCCATACAGGCGTTCGACAAACTGTACTCCAGGGCGTACAGAGGTGGCTTTCAGGGCAATATCCGTAATGCGGTTAATTTCGATGCCAGGGGATATTTCAATCCACAGGGAGGCATCACCGGGCAAGGGTAGAAAGCCCAGGGCTACTGTGCCAATATAGGCGGCGTGTTGGGGTTGTAGGCGATCGAGATAAACATAACTTCGCAGTTCGACACCCAAGGTTTCCTTCTCCAATGGTTGCGGGCAATGATGACAATGTCACCATACCTACAATACCGGAATCGGTGACATTAATCGTTTTAAAAAATATCCAAAAGTTTGAGTCTGAAAGGATGTTGCTAAACCGAAAAGCGTATAATGTCCTCAAGACTGAGTAACCGTCTAAGTCACTCGAGGTATTTCTAGATGAAAGAAGATTCAAACTGAGTCAAAAACGACAGAAGTTATAAAAGTCATGAAACTGAGTGAATTATCAATCTTTAACACTCGAAAAAATTCAAGTGAAGCGTTGGGATAGAATTATTGAAAAACATGAATTGCCAGAAACTTGGGAATCTGTTTTGAGGTATTCAGATCCCGAATTTATAGAGATTGATGGTCGCTGGGTGTTGTTACCATTAGCTCAAGAATATCATATCAATTTAACGATCTTGAGAACTATTTGGAGTGAGGATAGTCATTCATTAACGTTATTTCTTAAAGATACATCGGTCTATGACGATCCATTTTTTTCGGGTTATATGGCTGTTTGTGACCGCCTAGATCAAGAAAACTTTTTCGTTGCCATTCTAAGAGCATGAATGGTTTGTAATTGATTAAATAAGAGCGCTTATAGTTGATAGAATTTATGCTTTTAATATTTTATATAAATAGCGAATCAATCCAATTCATTAACATCCCACAAGTGCGGTACAGTTAGCACTAAAAGCAATATTGAGCGTTTCCAAAGACTCCACTAGCCAAGTGACTTGATCTTGGGGTAATGTTGCATAATGATTGAATAAAACAGAAAATCTTTTTTCTAAATCAGCTTTAACTTTTCGACAAATTAAAATCATTTTCAATAGCATTCCAATCACTCGACTGGCTCCTAGGTTACTAATTAAATCCAGAAAGACGAAATGACTCGGATTTTGAGAACTTTCGACGACAATAAAATTAAATAATTTACGACAAGTACTCGCTAGTAATGATTGATTAACTGTTTGACTGTGATTATGAGGTAAGGTATCTTGCAGAACTTGAGATAATCGTTGACTAAAGCGTTTTTCACCATATTTTGCTTCTACGGTAGCGTTGAGATAGTCAAATAAATCTTCTTTAAACACTCGATATGGACAAGATTGAACACTTTGCTTGAGGAAGAGTTTTGCAGATTCTTGGTAAGTATACCCTTCATCGACTCGTCCGGTAAAATGCTTCCAAGCGGTTCTAAACTTACGTTCACTTAATAATGTAGGATTTGTGACAGGGGGTAGATGAATTCTTTCATCTGGATGGGTTCGATGATAAGTTAAATACTGAGATAAATCCTCATTTAACTTTTGTTGGGCAGAAAATCGCATCTGACGGATTTGTTGCCGTTGCTCATCGGTGCTATCATCAGTTAATAAGCACTGTTCATATAGAAAGGGATATCGAACAATTAAACTTTCTAATGATTGAGTTTGGGGCTGGGTAATAATTGTTGGCGTTTCACTGTAAACTTGAGCAAGTCGTCGTAGTGCTAAATATTGCTCAGTGGTTCGGAAAGACTGAATGAGTGAACGCAAGCGTTTGACTGTCCAACTGGAGGGTAACCCTTGAGGAAGAATCTCAAATAAGTCAATTAATGCTGGAATTGCCCAATACAAGCGCGAACGAGTCCGCCAGCGGTTAATCAAAATATAACAGCAACGGTTGAGGATAAATGGGAAATTCGCCTCAGTTGACTCAGCATCAACAATTCTCCCTAAAGCCTGCCAAACAGGATTTTGAGCGTAATCTTGTTCTGCTAAAAATAAGTTGCGAAAATCAGTAATGAGTTCTTGAGGCGACTCAAATATATCAACACACGATTGAAAATGAGCAAATAAAACTTGCTCATCATCGGAAGGACAGTAACCAAACCCAGAATCAATCACAGTGAACTCTCGTTTATAGTTTGAGATAAAAGTTGACTGGCTAAAACAACCCAGGTTCTGACTACACCCCCTAAATCATTTTCGTCTAGTTCGTTGGCTGAGCTTCATTTGAGTCCTAATAATATTGTAAAAGGTTATTCAAAGGGCTAGCTGATATACCGTTTGAGCTAGATGAAAACTACTTCATTCGATACAAACCATTGGCTTTGGTGAATCACCAATCTGTATAATACGTTGAGCTTGCCGATAAAAAGACTGACTCAAGTATTAAATTTCCTCTGGTTCTACATAACTTAAATTTAGTTTAAGGGAAAATCAACCGGGATTTGATAAAGTTTAGATAAAAATAAGCTTTGCTATTGTAAAGATTGTGTAAAGCTTTCCTTTAAAATATGGTCATCCGATCAACCCAGCTTAAACAATAGCGGATTTAAATTTAACAAAAAATTTGCATTTGATGGAGTATAAACGTTTTATTCTCAAGATAGTAAATTATGTAACCCCCTGTTAATCCGTCTCTATCACACATCTAAATTATTATTATCTAATTTTTTAATGCATCGAATTGCCGCAACCCCGGGAGGTTGGAATCCGGATACAGAAGGAGTGATTTTTGTCGAACAAACTCCTGCCCCTATTGTCTTTTTAACCGCAGCCGATACAGATATTCAAACTTTAGCTGCTGCAATTAAACAATTACCCACTAATTTTCCAGAGATTAGATCGACAAATTTATTAAATCTGCAACAACAACTTTCAATTGATACTTACGCTGAAGATATCTTACAACAGGCTGAAGTGATTGTTGTGCGGTTATTGGGGGGGCGATCTTATTGGTCTTATGGTTTGGAAGTTTTACAAGAATTAGTTGAAAATTATAAGATTCAATTGATTCTTTTACCGGGAGACGATCGCCCCGATCCGGATTTAATGAGCCATTCAACGGTTCCTCTAACAGTTGTCAATCAAGTGTGGCATTACTTAATAGAAGGTGGGGTTAAAAATATGACTCAAACCCTTCTATATTTGGGTCATGTTTGTTTAGGAAAAGACTATCAATTTTCTCCTCCTATCCCTGTACCAAAAGTGGGTATTTATTCAATTGAAACAGAGAAGTTAGAAACCGATTATCCCAAAATTGGCTTACTATTTTATCGCGCTCATTACTTGTGTGGAAATACTGAACCGATTGATGCACTTTGTCAAGCTTTAATTCAGCGAAAGTTACAACCGATTCCTGTATTTGTATCTTCTTTACGAGATTGGGATATTCAAGCCGAAGTGGTAGAGAAATTACAAGGAATTAAATTATTATTAAATACTACGAGTTTTGCGATTAAAAATATTACGACAAACAATCAAACTCAATCTCCTTTATTTGGTTTAAATGTTCCCATTTTACAAGTCATCTTAAGTGGCGGCACTCAAGAACAGTGGGAAAATAGTTTTCAAGGACTTTCGCCTCGTGACGTTGCCATGAATGTTGCGTTACCAGAAGTTGATGGACGAATTATTACTCGAGTCATTTCTTTTAAAGCCACTCAAAATTGGAATCCTGATTTAGAAACGAATGTGATTGGCTATATTCCCGTGCAAAATCGGATTAATTTTGTTGCAGATTTAACAGCAAATTGGGTTAAACTTAAACAAAAATCACCTTCACAACGAAAGATTGCTTTAATTTTAGCGAATTATCCTAATAAAGATGGACGCTTAGCCAATGGTGTGGGTTTAGATACACCTGCTAGTTGTATAGAAATCCTCAAAGCATTACAACAGCAAGGTTATGATATTGATGATATTCCTCATAATGGTGATGAACTGATTCAAAAACTAACAACTGGAGTCACAAATGACCCAGAATCTGATAATTTTCGGATAGTTTATCAAAGTTTGAGTTATTCAAAATTCCAACAATATTTTAAAACGTTATCTCTGAATATTCAAACGCAAATACAACAGCGTTGGCAAGATGAATATAAAGGGGATGACTTTACAATTTCCGGAATACAACTCGGCAGTGTTTTTATTGGAATTCAACCTTCTAGAGGATATGATAAACACCCCAGTTTAAATTATCATGCCCCAGATTTAGAACCGACTCCCAATTATTTAGCGTTTTATCTTTGGCTACGACAACAATTTCAAGCGGATGCAATTGTTCATGTGGGTAAGCATGGTAATTTAGAATGGCTACCGGGAAAAAGTATAGGTTTATCTGAAAATTGTTATCCTGAAATTGCCTTAGACTCTCTGCCTCATTTTTATCCCTTTATTGTTAACGATCCAGGGGAAGGTTCTCAAGCAAAACGGCGATCGCAAGCCGTGATTTTAGATCATTTAACGCCACCGATGACGCGGGCAGAATTGTATGGAAATTTACAACAATTGGAAGGATTAATTGATGAGTATTATGAAGCGCAATCTTTAGATCCTTCGAGATTATCAATGATTGAAGAAGGAATTATCGAAGTGATTCAACAGGAGAAATTAAATCAAGATCTGGGGTTAAGTGAGGAACTCAACCTATCGAGTTTAAATTCAATTGATGGCTATCTTTGTGAACTGAAAGAAGCTCAAATTCGGGATGGTTTACATATTTTTGGACAATGTCCTCAAGATCGGCAACTACGAGATTTAATCATCGCGATCGCGCGTCAACCTGGTACTCAAAGAATCGGGTTATTACGAGCCATTGCAGAAGATTTTGGTTTAGAATTTGATCCGTTAACGGCTAATTTTGCAGACGTATTTTCACAGCCTTTAATTTTACAGAATCAATCTTGCCGAAATATTGGAGATGCGGTAGAAGTGATAGAAAATTATGCAGCTATTTTAATTGAAGATTTAACAGATGAGAGATTTCCTGAAAAGATAGGGATTAAAACGCAGAAAGAATTAGAATGGATTGAAACGATACTCTTACCCAAATTACAAAAAACAGAGCAAGAAATTACCAATTTACTAATCGGATTAAATGGTGAATATGTTCCCAGTGGTGCGTCTGGCGCACCGACTCGAGGACGACCCGATGTATTACCGACAGGACGGAATTTTTACTCGGTTGATATTCGCGCTATCCCTACAGAAACGGCTTGGCGAGTCGGTCAACTGGCGGCTGAAGCTTTGATCGAACGCTATACTCAGGATAACGGAGAATATCCTAAAACCCTGGGTTTATCGGTGTGGGGAACTTCAACCATGCGGACAGGGGGAGATGATATTGCCGAAGCATTGGCATTGTTAGGAGTGCGTCCCGTTTGGGATCGACCTTCACGACGAGTTGTCGATTTTGAAATTTTACCTTTATCCATTTTAAATCGCCCGCGAGTGGATGTCACTTTAAGAATTTCAGGCTTTTTTCGAGATGCTTTTCCCAATTTAATCGATCTATTTCATCAAGCTGTGCTTGCTGTTTCTCAACTCAATGAACCTCCCGAAAATAATCCATTAGCGGCACAAATTCAACAAGAAACTCAACAATGGATTGAGGCAGGATTACCTTCACAACAGGCAGAAATACGCTCCCAATATCGCGTTTTTGGTTCTAAACCGGGGGCTTATGGCGCGGGTTTACAAGGATTAATTGAAGCGCAAAATTGGCAAAGCGACCAAGATTTAGCGCAAGCGTATTTAAATTGGAGTAGCTACGCTTATAATGGTTCGACTGGACAAGGGGTATCTGTACCGGAAACGTTTCAACAGCGTTTAGAACAGTTGCAAATTGTTTTACATAATCAAGATAACCGAGAACATGATTTACTCGATTCTGATGATTATTATCAGTTTCAAGGGGGAATGACGGTGGCAATTCGAGCCTTAACCGGGAAGAATCCTCAGACTTATTTCGGAGATCATGCTCAACCGGAAAACCCTAAAATTCGACAATTAACTGAGGAAATTACTCGCGTTTATCGTTCGAGAGTGATTAACCCGAAATGGATTTCTGGTGTGATGCGACATGGTTATAAAGGAGCATTTGAATTAGCCGCAACGGTGGATTATTTATTTGCTTATGATGCCACAACCCACTGTGTTGCAGATTTTATGTATGAAGGAGTTGCTAAGGCTTATCTTTTAGATGAAACCGTTCAACAGTTTATTCAACAGAAAAACCCTTGGGCGCTACGAGATATGGCTGAACGGTTGCTAGAAGCCCACCAGCGGCAATTATGGGGTTCTGCTCCTTTAGAGTTGACGGAGGCGTTGCGGGCGATTGTACACGAGGCTGAGGGGGTAATTGAGGGGAAGATGCTTTAGGTTGACGCGCAGTCCATGTCAGTTTATTGGTGTAATGCAAGAGTTACTGTCACGAAGTGCCAACGAACTGGAAGCACTGCTATACCTGCTTTATAAGCACTTCTTTACAAAAGCTAATGGGGTTTTTCAATTGCTTTGGTGCTTATGGGACGCTCTGAGTCGCACTTTTCCCGAATCAAAGCTCTGAGAATGTAAGCCATTGACCTATCCTGCTCTATCGCTTTGTTTTCTAACCATTCCTTTTCCTCGTCGGTCAAGTAGACTGACACTGCATTGGTTTTTGAAAGCATAATAAAGTTCTGTACTGTATAATTAATTAATCTACACTAAGTGAATTTCAATCTGCACTAGACCCCTAGACTCCGTTAAAATAGCTTTCAAGAAGCTTCGTTCTCGAAAATAAAGATATCTCGAAAAATTGTTAACTATAGACAAATAGGATAGCAAAATGGCAGAAATAACAGCGAACCAAATTTATCAGATTAAGAAACAAATTGATGTTCTTAAAGGTGGGGTAGATCAATCAATTGATGACTATCGCCAGGCTCTGTTAAATATTGAGCAAGAAATTGCTGATATAGAATATGAAGAAAAAATTCGCATCAGTAACAAGATTGATCCAATAGGAGAAGTTTTTGAGGAATTTGTTGATTTCTATCTAGGGTTGAGCGATAAAGAAGAACATTATAATTCTGCTGGCTTTCCTCCAGGTTTTTACATTGAAGAAGCGGTGGATAACGATAATTTTAAGTACAGCCAGCTCTATACTGAAATTCTTGAAAATATAGGAGCTATTACTACTAAACATGATCCAGATAGTACCCTATACACAACTTTTGAGACAGCTTGCAAATGGGATATAATCGAGGTAAAAGAACAAGCAGAAAGGCATTATGAGGAGAAGATAGCAGAACTAAAAAAAACCATCGATTCCCAACAAACTATGCTTTCTGAGATCAAGACTCTTCTCTCAGAAAAACAGCAAAAATTGATTTACAAGAATATCCCCTTCACTGAATGGAAAGGACTTTCTTTCCGAAGTTCACAAGAATTGGAGATAGCGAAGGAATTAGATAGAAATGGCTTAACTTTCTTTCCTAATGCTCCCGTTCGCGTTACCTGGAAGAATGGCGATCGCGTAACACGAGAAGTCGATTTCTTAGTAGTGATAGAAGGCATAAATTTCATAATTGAATGTGATTCGATGACATTTCACGATCATCAAAAAGATCTAATCAGAGATCGAGTCTTTTTTGAAAAAGCCGGGATCTTAAGAATAGAGAGATTTACCAGTTCCGAATGCAAGAAACCAGAGCAGGTTGTCAAAGACTTTATAAACCGAGTCCGTCTCTACCTTGAGCGTCATCGTCGCTAATCTGCTAAAGGTCTGTGCAGAAGTTAGCTTACAACTCTGATATCCTGCTTGCTGTGACTTGGACTTTCAAGAACACCATCAACTTTTAAAAATAAAGGAAATAAAACTTTCAACATTTCCTCTTCGATCTCCCTCCATAGCGGTGCTTCTAGTTCATTGGCACTTCGTGATAGCAACTCTTTAACTACGCCTTATTGGTGTTAATGGTCTACAGAGGGATGTGCTGATTAAAAAGTCAAGTTAGTGGTCGTATTAGCCCTGTAGCTATACTAACATCTGCTGACAAAATCAGCAATGGATTTGCTCAACCCCATTTTTTTACGGATGGCTTTGACGAGTACGGTATCGTAATAGTTTTGAAACTAGGTTTTGGCTTTAGGAGTGGCGCGATCGCCCTTGTAATTATTTCGGACTGCATTTAATCAGGAGTCGAGATGAATGACTGTACAGTGAGTTTGTTGGAATAAGAGAAGAGGTTAGCAAGCTGAGATTTTCCCGCCCGACAGACTCCACCAATGATTACGGTTATCATTGTTTAACAAAGAACAGCTTATAGAGTTGAATAATGATTCAAGCGTACTTTCAGCGTAACCCTATAACTAGGATAGCAGAACGGCGCATAATCTGCAATCGTCATCGGTGCTTTTCTTGCATCACTACGATAAAGGAAAGGAGCAATTCAAACAGCCATTTCCGCAGTTATCGATCTTCTGGAGGGTTCTATTTTTGATAGTTAGATAGAATAAATATATAGATAGGAAGTTTTACAAATGCCTAGTTTAACAGTTAAAGATCTAGAAAAGCTGCAAATACAATATCCTGATTATCGAATGGAATTAGTCAGTGGAGAAATTATTTTAATGAGTCCTTCAGGTTTAGAATCAGATGAAGTCGCTGCTGCTATTATTGCCCAGTTATCACACTGGGTACGACCTCGTAGACTAGGTAGAGTAACTGCTTCTAGTGGTGGTTTTCGTTTGCCGAACGTTGATGGAGATGTGCGCGCACCGGATGCTTCTTTTATCTTAGCTGAACGTTTACCTCGCACGACAGAAGATTATGCGGAGTTAGTTCCTGACTTAATGTTTGAAGTTAAATCTAAAACGGATAGTTTGGCTAAATTACGTCAAAAGATCCAGCAATTTCTGGAATTAGGGACTCAAGTTGGAGTGTTAGTAGACCCAAGATCTCGCACTATGGAAGTGTATCGCCTGAATGAAGATCGGGTTGTTCTAAAGGATGGGGAGGTGCTGCAAGTACCAGAATTGCTTCCGGGTTGGGAATTGCCTGTGGTGGAAGTTTGGGCACCTGAGTTTGATTAGAAAGCAATAAAATAACAAATTATAGCGATAATTATCGCGCTAAATTGGCAGCAGAAATTTTAGTTTTAAGAACAACGATGAATTTATAAGCTGGTATCGCGAAAACTCAGAAGTCCGATACGGATGTCATTGTTGAATCGACGGGAATAAATGATTAAAAAATCAAGTATATAGGCAAGTTATCCCTTAATACATATCTTACCAGAGCGCCGGAAAACAAGCAATAGATTTGAGGCGGAAAAAGCTCAAATTCAGACAGAGACAAGAAATCTCTGCCTAAAGTTGTGATTAATCTTCTGCAAAAATATAGCGACGTAATTCACTCGGATCGGGCTCAGGACTCGATTGAGCAAATTCTACAGAATCGTCTACTAAGTGCTGAATCTTTTTATCAATAGCTTTTAATTCCTCAGAATCTGCCAATTGATGTTCAGTTAAATAAGCGGCAAACTTTTTAATGGGGTCACGGGCAAACCAATAATCCTTTTCATTTTTATCCCGTAACTCATCTGGATCGGCCAAGGAATGCCCCCGGAAACGATAGGTTAAAGCCTCAATTAACGTCGGCCCTTCTCCGGCTCTGGCTCGCGCCACTGCTTCTTTGGCTAAAGTATTAACGGCTAAAATATCCATCCCATCGACTTCATGCCCTGGCATACCAAACGCTGGCCCTTTTTTATAAATTTCAGGGTCAGAGGTAGCCCGTTCATGGGACATTCCAATCGCCCATTTATTATTCTCCACAACGAAAAGAATGGGTAACTTCCATAACGTCGCCATGTTGAGGCATTCATAAAACTGACCATTGTTACAAGCCCCATCCCCAAAGAAACAAGCCGTGACTTCCTGAGGCCGGTCATCTCCCATCACTTCCTGGCGATAACGGGCTTGAAACGCTGCCCCGGCGGCAACCGGAATGCCTTCGGCGACAAAGGCAAATCCCCCCAGTAAGCGGTGTTTCGAGGAAAACATATGCATTGATCCCCCGCGCCCCTTAGAACAGCCTGTTTCTTTGCCAAACAACTCCGCCATGACCTCTCGCGCTGGGACTCCGGCACTGAGGGCATGAACGTGATCGCGATAGGTACTGCAAACATAATCTCTTTGAGAGTCCATCGCTTTAATAATCCCAGAAGACACTGCTTCTTGACCGTTGTAGAGATGGACAAAGCCAAACATTTTGCCGCGATAATACATCTCAGCGCATTTGTCCTCAAACAAACGTCCTAACACCATGTCCTCATACAGAATCAGTCCTTCTTCTGCGGTGATGGAAACGGTATCAGCTTGAAAAGTCGGTAATGTACGTTCTTGAACCATCGTTGTCGTTATAATTTTTGAACGAGTCAGTAGAACTATTTTGACACGAGCCTATCCGAACGACGCGATTTATCCAGATTCTGATACACTAATGGGGTGTCACCAATTACAGTCAACCCCTGTGCCTGAACTACCCTCAAGGATTAAAATTAACGATCCGAAGAGTTCGGTTCATTTGATGCAAATCGGATAAGTGTTAAAGGAAATACTCCGATTGGTGATAAACTTCGCTACTATAGCTACATTATTCGCTCACCGATAGGGAAAGTGGCCCCGTGCGTATTCCACTCGACTACTACAGAATCTTAGGCTTACCGATTCAGGCAACTGCTGACCAACTTAAGCAAGCCAAGCACGATCGCGCATCTTCGCTTCCCCGGCGGGAGTATTCTGAAGTGGCGATCAATGCAAGAATTCAGTTGATTGATGAAGCCTACGCCATTTTGTCTGATTTCGATCAGCGCAAAGCGTATGACATGGGTTTCCTGGCAAAAACTTACGATCCAGAATCTGAACTCAAAGCCCAGGGCTTGGATGAGGAAGACTCATCTATGTCTTGGAATTTAGACAAAGATTCGGGATCTCTGACTCCCAGTATTGAGATTGAAGATTTTCAATTTGTGGGGGCGTTGCTAATTTTTCAAGAACTCGGGGAGTACGAACAGTTAATTCAACTGGCTCAGCCCTACCTGAGTAACGGTAGCATGGGCATTAGAGATGGTCGTTTTGGCGATCCGGATTTAATTTTGCCCGATATTGTGTTAACCGTAGCTTCGGCTCATTTAGAACTGGGACGAGAACAATGGCAACAGGGACAGTATGAAAAAGCGGCTGAATCTTTAGAAGCCGGACAAGATTTGCTACTGCGAGAAAATCTCTTTCCCAGTCTACGGGGTCAGATGCAAGCCGACCTGTATAAGCTGCGTCCCTATCGGGTATTAGAACTCCTCCAACTGCCCGCAGAGAAAACCACTCAACGCCGCAAAGGTTTGCAACTGTTTCGGGAAATGCTGCATGAACGGGGGGGAATTGATGGTCAGGGCGACGATCAATCAGGTTTAAGTGTCGAAGACTTCTTACGATTTGTGCAGCAACTGCGCCGCCATTTAACCAGTAGCGAACAACAGGCCATTTTTGAAGTCGAAGCGCGTCGTCCTTCTGCGGTTGCCACTTATTTAACCGTCTATACCCTAATTGCCCAGGGATTTGCCAAGGCTCAACCGGGCTTAGTCCGTAAGGCTAAACTGATGCTAACCCAACTGGGGCGGCGACAGGATGTTCATTTAGAAAAGGCTGTTTGTGCTTTATTACTGGGGCAAACCGAAGAAGCAAACCGCGCCTTAGAACTGTCTCAAGAACGGGAACCGATTGCGTTTATCCGAGAACATTCTCAAGAGTCCCCTGATTTATTACCCGGATTATGTCTGTATGCGGAGAGATGGTTACAGGATGAAGTGTTTCCCCATTTCCAGGATTTAGCCCGCAAACCCGTTTCTCTGAAAGATTACTTTGCTAATCCAGGGGTACAATCCTATTTAGAAGCTTTACCCTCAGACATGGAAGGCTCGAATGAGTGGGTGGTTGTACAGCCTCGACGGGCAACCACTCCCCCAACTCCACCCGCAACCGACTCCTCCTCGGTGAGGGAAAATGCTGCGTCTGTGGGGGGGGCAGCCATTGCCGGGATGGGGGCTGGGGCTGCGGCAGTAGGTGGCTCAATGTTAAAGCGACCTGAGTCAACCCGTCGGTTTCCACAACGCTCTCCATCTCCGACCCTGTCCGACCCGGCTGCTGCGACTGAGCAGACCAATATTCCAACTACTACCCTACAAACGCCAGTGGTCAATTCGTCCACAGCGGCAATTTCTGCTTCTGTTAATTCTCCAGAACTTCCGCCCAATCCGATTAACTCGTCTATTTACGAAGGAGGCGGTAACCCTGAATTGGGAACCGAAACGGAAATGAAACGACCCCGTCGAACTTCTAATCAGTGGGACACAAGCAAAATTCTGCGGTTAATTTTAGGGGGTGCAATTGCTTTATTGGCATTGTGGCTGCTGTTTTTCATTCTGTCTCAAATTTTCGGTTGGTTTGCCCGTGCGTTGAATTTAGGAGGCGGGGCGCCGCGTTTAAGTGGCGAACAAGCAATGGTGGAAATTTCACAACCGCCCTTAGAGATTCCTACTCAAGCCAGTAATGCCCCGTTGACTGGGGATTTAACCCCAGAGACAGCCCAACAGGTGATTAGTCTGTGGTTATCGGTTAAATCAGAAGCACTGGGGCCGAATCACGAAATTGACTCGATTTCGCAAATTTTAGTCAATCCTTCCTTGAGAGAATGGACTGAGTTAGCCCAAACCATTGAAGCGGATAATTCTTATCGCCTCTATCAACATGATGTTGAGGTTCAAAATGTTGAGGTCGATCCAGATAACCCAACTCAAGCCATTGTCACGGCTGAAATTCGAGAGGCGGCGAGATTTTATGAAAATGGAGTCCAGATTGATACAAAAGATGAGTTGTTATCGATTGACTATCGCTTAGTGCGTCAGAATAATCAATGGCAAATTGAGGATTGGTTGGTGAATTAACGACATAGGCACTCGCACGCGGGCGATCGCGCACGGGATGTAAGTGTTAGTCCCATAGAAATAGTTGGTGATTCTTTCTCCCCCTACCCTTGTTGCTGTGGTGTTGTTAATCTTGTACTGGTATGACTGTATTGTTGGTGATTGAAACCCCTCCAATCTCTCTAAATCTGATAAGAAATTAAGAGGAAGAGGGGTTAGGGATTTATAACCCACAGCGAATTAAACGCGCTAGAAAATAGTTAGTCATTTTTGAACCAAAGGGAGAATTCCACCATTGAGAGGGATGACAACCCATAGGCGCATTCAAGCTAAAGTCTAACTGACTACATTTTAGCCATCGTTTATCATCTCTCCATCCTACTTCTTTTCCCCATTTTTCAACGATTTGTTGATTTTGTTCGAGGGTGGTTTCTAAGTCTCCGCCGACTTCTTTATAAATCTTTAATTGAGTACTAAAACCAAATTTTCCTTGACTATATTTTGACCATAAATTATCAATGACTCGTAATGCACCACAGGGAAAAATAGCAATTTCTTCAGGTGTTAATTCTTCTAATTCTGTATGTCCGGCAATTGTAATAATGAGTTGAATGGTTTCCATATCAGCATAATACCATTGTTCTTCTGCTAAACATTGCCGGAGTTTATCGTAACGCTGAACATCTGGAACTAAGGATATATCTGATTCTACTGCATCGATTCGTTCTGAGAGAGATAAAACTTGATTGAGTTGATTTTCGAGTTGTTCAACTCGCTCTAAAAGCTGGCGAATTTGAACAGAATCATTAGAGTTATTGGGGTTATCTGAGTCTGTCATAATTTTTTTACTATAACTGCTTGTACCGATTTAGCTTTGCAATATAATCAATCAAATGATAAGTTTAGCAAAGTTATAGGGAAATCAAGGATTAAATTATACTATAGATTTTGCTTTAAATCTGATATTTTCTGAGCAAAAAATTGAGTTTAAAACCACAATATCCCATGAGATTATATGGCTGTCGGATACAGCAAAATCATGCGAGCGCAAAGTATAATCTGATAGTCATCAGTTGCCTAATAACTTCACTAACCCAATTCCTCCAAAATATAAGCTGGCAACAGCACCACCTAATAAACTCTGAGTTAAAGGATCGGTAGAGGGGGTTAAAACCGCACCCAATACGGCAGCCCCGACTACCACATAACGCCATCCGGATAACATTTGCTGAGAAGAAACAATCTTTAAACTACCCAATAAAGCTTGTACAACAGGAATTTGAAACGCTAAGGCTGTACTAAATAACAACAACAAAACAAACTCAAAATATCGTTCAATTGACCATAACTGTTCAACCACATCCGCGCCATAACTAACAAAAAACTTCAAAGCGGCGGGAATGAGGGCAAAATAAGCAAAAACTAATCCTAAACCAAATAAAACAGTTGAACCGATAAAAATCGGCCCTAAAAGTCGCCGTTCTTTGCGGGTTAATCCCGGTAAAACAAATTGAGTAATTTGATATAAAATAAAAGGACTAGCCAGGAGTAAACCACTGTATCCTGCAACTTTTAAAGACACAAAAAAGTATTCTCCCGGAGCCAATTGTAAAAACTTAACCCCTCTCGCGGGAACTTCTAAAATTTCAACAATTTGTCGAACGACTAAAAAACATCCGACTATCCCCAAACCCACTGCAATTAAGGAATAAAAAATACGTTGACGCATCTCTTCTAGATGATCAAACAAAGACATCTCAACCTCATCCGGTATTTGATTGAGATATTCATCTTCGGTGTTTTGTGTATTCTCTATTTCTGTTGCCGTTGATGTAGAGGAACTGATACCGTTTTCAGGGTTCTCTGAGTTAGAAGGAGGTGTCATATCTTAATTGTTAAATGAAATTGCTATAGCTGTTAACAGAAGATGTTTCTCACCAACTAAAGGTAAGATATGAACTATTGTATCGTCCTCAGAGCAACGACTGAGTCACGACTGTGAATTTAACCCGGCTGGTGACGGATAATTCCCCGACCAAAATCTACAGGCGGTTCTGCTAAGGTATAGACTTGTGTTTCTGCGGCAATACTAGCCCGTAAATGAGCGGGTTGTTGCAGGAGTCCGAGTAAACCCATTCCATCTAACATTTGTAAACCCCCGGTTGTGTTCTCAGCTAACAGTCGATCAACCGTGTCAGGATCGGGTTGACTGTTGATGGGTTGAGAAGAAGCAATGACAAACCCCCAAGGTTCGCCAAAACTGGGAATATGACTGCTGTAGGAATGGGTCTGTGAAAAAATAGTGGTCATGGTGTGAGCGAGACGGACATGAAGCTTCATCTGCGCGATCGAAGTCGATCCGGCTTGCATGACAAAAAAGCCATCGGGTTTGAGGATACTGCGAATTTTCTCAAAATACTCTTTAGTAAATAGCTTAAAAGATGGCCCCGACTCAATGGGTTCAGAGAGATCTGAAATCACAATATCCCAGCGTTGTTCTGTGGCTTCTATGTAGTTTAACGCATCATCAATCACTAACTCCACTCGCGGGTCATCGAAAGAATTTTGATGCATTTCGGGTAAATACTGACGACAGGCTTCTACCACTTCCCCATCAATATCCACCATCACGACTTCTTCTACACTTCTCCAACGTAACACTTCCCGAGTGGTTGCGCCTTCTCCACCGCCTAAGATTAAAACAGTTTTAGGTTGGCTGTGAAAAATCATCACCGGATGAACTAAAGCTTCGTGATAGATAAACTCATCCCCTGTACTGGACTGCCATTTACCATCTAAAACTAATGCTTTACCATAACTCCCCGTATTCACCACATACATTTCCTGGTAAGGCGTTTTTCGATAAGCTAGGATTTCTGATATCCCATGAGCATAGACATCCCACGCAGTCAGATAATCACTGAGCCAAATATCTGACCCTATTTCACTTCCAGCCATTAATTTTTGTCAACATTCACAATATTCTCAATACTTTACCCCACTTTAGTAAAGTCTTCACAGAACTGTCAGAATTGCTCAATATTATCCAATTCCCCATTTAGAGACTGTTGGTGATTCCGATGATTCATCTTTGCCTGTTGTTAGCTTGGGTAGTTTAGTCGGTTAAGTGAGTGATGGATCAAAGAGGTTGAACTGTTCCATATTGTTCTACATAAGATATAATATTTTTATTAATTTTGTCTTTTATATTATAAAATTTATCTAAAATATATGAACTGTCAAAGTTTTGCATCATTTGATCCTCTAGAAGCTAAATCTAATGCTGATGATGAGGTTACAAGAAAAGTCCAGAAAAATCAGATAAACGGTATTTTGACCTCTTATGTAGGTTGGTATGATCCCTTTTCTGAAAGCATTCAAAATGCAATGGATGCTGTAGAAAAGCGTATAAAAAGCAACGATTTATCTTATCATCCCAAAATTTGGATAACGATTAATATCAAAAAAAATCTGCTAATAGTGACAGATAATGGTATTGGTCTAAATAACTCTCAATTCCACTCATTTCTTACACCTTTCTTGTCTTTCAAATCTAAAATGAATCGTGGACACAAAGGAGTCGGTGCCACTTATTTAGCTTATGGTTTTAATTATATTCAACTCTGTACCAAAACTTCTGATTTTGATGCTGTCGGAAAAATGGAAAATGCTAGAGATTGGGTAGAGGATGATGAAGGTTTGTTGTCTAGACCACAAGTAATCTCCGATGAAGAAGGAGCGTTAGATAAATATTTCAGGGAACAAATTTTAAATTCTGATGAAACAGGTGTTTCCATATGTATAAAATTTGATAAAAAAAACTTAAATTGGGTGGGAATGACAGAAGCTAGTGCATGGTTGAAGGTTTTAAGACTTAAAACAGGGTTAGGAGCTATTAAGCCTACTGAAAAGTTAGAGGTTTTTCTGGATGTAATTGATAAAAAAGGCAAATTAACGCAAGAATCAATTAATAGTCCTTCTCATCTCAAGATTCATGAAACTTCTCAAGCGTCCCAATCTATTTGTTATAAAGATATACAAAAGAAACGACAAGAGTTAATAGATAAACATAAAGACTCTAATGAATTACCTAAATCATTTCGGAATAAATTAATAATTTATGGTGAATGGTCATTTGATTCTTCTAATTCTCATATAGATTTAAAACTGAAATTAGATGAAGAAGAAAAAGAATTGTTGGATAAACATACTCCATATGTTTATTGTGCATATGTTTGGTCAGTCAATTATTGGAAGAACTTTAGTAAAGACTTAAATTATAGAATAAGCCACAAAGTTATATCTGGAGGAATTCAATTAGCAGCAAATAATATGCCACAAGGAGAACCTATTGCAATTCCATTAGGGCAAAATATTACTCGTCAAAATAATGCTTATGTTTTAATACATTTTTATAATTATACTCCGGATTTAGGTAGAAAAAATTATAAAAAGCAATTGATTGAGATATCACAAAAAATTGCTTCGCGCCTAGTAGATGTTCTATTCAAATATCATAGGTGCTTGAAACCTACTGGAACTGGAAAAAGTAGAGATTCAATACTTCAAGAAAAAAGAATTAGTGATTGGAAAAAGAAGATGGAAGAATACGAAAAAGAACATCCTTTAAAATTAATCAATGAAAACTTTTTCATTCCCACAAAAAAGATTGCGATTACTTCGATACCGTCTCGAGAACAGGATGTTATTGCATTATTTAATCAAATGATTGCAGGAGGAGTCATTCGTGGAATTCAAATTATGGCAACTAACGAACGTTCTGATTATGACGGACTTTATAGAATAATTATTGATAAAAATAAGCTTCATATCTATGATCAAGAAAAAAATCCCTTGGGAATTCAAGAAGAACATTTAGATCAGTTTGAGTATCAAGATTTATTGCCATTTCAATCAGAAGCAAAAGTTTTAGAATATAAGTATTCCTTGGATGGATTAGTTGAAGATATAGGTACGGGAACCAAAAAATCAAAAGAGATCAACTTAGTTGTAGTTTGGGAAACTGGGGAACAGTGGAAAAAAAACTATCGAATTACAACAATTCTGCATGAAGATTACTTAAATGAACGTGATTATCATGGTGTAACCCATAAAATGTCTAATTGTGATACATTGGGAGATTCAATGGATCTAATTGTTTTAGAAGAACTAATTGAATATCTTAATGATCCTCAATCTACTCAAGATAAGCAGTTAAAAAAATACGAAGAGTACGAAGATTGAATACAAATATAAGAATAAAAAATTATCAAATTATGCTAAAAGTCATATATGCAGTGAAAATAGGGAGTGTAGTTCATTTATTATCCGATTCAACAATATAATACAATTGATGCGAACAAGCCCCCGCTTTATCGAAGCTATCCTTTTTATCGAGAAGCAAAATGTATTGATTCGCTTCTGTCAAGTCATCTTTGTTTTGACACTCCTCGTCTCTTTAAAGACGAGGATTCTTCTTTCAGCGAGTCGGCTTTCATTGACAGGTTTTAACCCGTCAACAAAGAGGCTAATTCTCCGGAAGCGTTTTGCGATATAAGCAAGGTTCCGATATGCCCTACCGTACCTAGACCTTTTTTGAGGATGTTCAAAGCGGCATTATGATCGCGTTGTAACTCACAACCACAACTACATTTATGAGTGCGAGTTGACAAAGATTTCTTAACTGTTTTACCGCAGTTTGAACATTCTTGTGAAGTGAAATGAGGTTCTATAGCAACAGTGACTTTACCAAACTTTTTACCGAAATATTCTAGCCAACATCTAAACTGATACCAGGCTGCATCGCTAATAGATTTAGCTAGTTTGTAGTTTTTCACCAGATTTTTGACCTGCAAGTTTTCATAGACAATCACATCGTTAGAGTGAATTACGCAACGCGCCAGTCTCTTGGCGTGTTCTATACGTTGTCTACTTATTTTGAGGTCAAGTTTGGCAAGTCTTTTCCTGGCTTTAGCCCTATTGTTTGAACCTTTCTTAGTCCGAGAAAATCTCCGATTCAGGCGAGAACGTTTTTTCTCATTTTTACGGTAAAACCTCGGATTTGCTTCATGATTACCATTAGAGTCAGTGTAGAAAAATTCTAAACCGACATCTAACCCAATCACTTGTTTAGAAGGTTCAATTTCCTCTGTCACGTCAATCTTAATGCAGAACTGAACGTAATAGCCATCGGCACGTCTGACAACCCTAACTCGCTTGATTAGCTCAATTGGATAGAAAGCCAAATCATAGGTTCCGACCAATTTAAGTGTCCCAAATTCTTTAAAATGAATTCGTTTAGGACTGAGCAACTTCCAGCATTGAGTTTTATACTCGACTGAGCGAGAATGCTTTTTAAATTTAGGAAACCCTTTCTTTCCCTTGACTTTCTTTTTACAGTTATCGTAAAACCGTGCAATGGACTGCCACGCTCTTTCAGCAGAAGCTTGACGTGACATGGCATTTAAGTTCTTAGCAAATGTAAACTGTCGAGCCAATACCTTTGTATATTTGCTCAAATCAGCTTTACTCACACCTGTATCATCCATCCAATATCGAATACACTTATTTCGGATGAATTGAGACGTGGCGATCACTTCGTCAATAGCTTGATATTGACTTGCTTTACCTTTTGCCTTGAACTCAAATACAATCATGCTTATATCCTAACAGAAGTTGGATATACTAGCAGGTTTTAACCTGCCGTGTCGCCTTTCCACCCCGTCTTAAAAGACAGGGCTATCATGCTCCCGCGATTTTTCAGGTATCATATTATCGCTCCGATTGCCTACGAAGTGATAAATCCAATTCCCCAGAAGAATTACTCACGAATGATTGAGGAATGAAACGGACTGCTTCTGCCTGTATTTTGTCCCTCAAATAAGTGACTGACAAAATTTTCATCTTGCAGTTAGCCTAGTTAGTATAACAATATTCTTGATATCAGTAACTGATTCTCATACTATGCACGAACATCTCATCTATATTCACGGCGTTTCACAAGACAATCATCGTAATCATCAAGATATCTATGATAGTCTTCATCAGGGTATACAAGCGGTAAAAACACCATTTCCTCACCGTTTAAATTGGGAAAAAGCCAGCCGCTGTGATGTAGAGTGGGGATGGAATTTTGATGCTCAAGGCAATCCGGAAGGTAACCACCTGCTCGCAGAAGCTCAAGATCAATTTGCTAATGATCTTTTACCTAAAATTAAAGAAGCCGGCGATATCACTTGGAATCCCCTTCGTATGCTGTTATTTACGATGCGAAACTTGATGATTAAGGGGTTTTCAGATATGTTTTACTATGCATCTCGCGATGGCAAAAGTAGTATCCGGGCTACCGTTGCGTCTCAAATTATGCAGTGCATTAAACAACCGCTAGAACAAGGAGAACCGATTTCTTTAACACTCATCGGACATAGTGCGGGATCGGTGGTTGCGTTTGATTTTCTATTTTATCTATTTGCCCCGCAAGAGGTTTTAAAAGAACAAGAATTTATTGAAATCCAACTCGAAGAAATTGATGAGGAGACCCAGGAAGATTTTAAAAAACTACGTCGATTAGCAGAAGATAATAAGCTACGAATTCGTCGATTAATTACTTTTGGCTCTCCGATTTCGATGTTAGCCTTTCGGAGTAATGCTGTGGTTGAAATTTTAGCCAGCGGTAACAAATTAAATCCCAGTGATTATGGTTTAGATCAAAATCATCCCGTGTTTGGCGAGGAACTAACCGGGCCCCGGTGGATTAATTTTTGGGATAAGGATGATATTATTTCATGGCCGGTTAAACCGCTGATGCAAAATCCGTTTATGATTGAAGATATTTATACCGATGTAGCGGATCGAATTGCTATTGCTCATAATCAATATTGGGAGAGTAAAAGAGTCCATGAGAAACTGGCTGCTTATTGGTAAAAGCGATGTAAAAGGGAACAGAATTAGGCTTTTTATCAGTTTTTAGACTTTTGATGAATCATAAATGAATTGCTATATATCGCGGGATTGAGTAATTTTTAAACTGAGGAAAATAACGGGAATCATTCCGACTGCAATAATAGCTAAAGCAGGCGCTGCTGCTTCGGCTAAACGTTCATCAGAGGCTAAATTATAGACGCGAATGGCTAAGGTATCAAAGTTAAACGGACGAATCACTAAAGTCGCGGGTAACTCCTTAATTACATCGACAAAGGTTAACATTCCAGCGGTTAATAAACCGCCCCACATCATGGGTGCATGAACTTGAATTAAAGTACTACTGGGTCGATGACCTAAACTGCGGGCAGCTTCATCTAAATTGGGTTTTATTTTACTTAAACTAGATTCTACAGCGCCATAAGAAACCGCCATAAATCGAACTAAATAAGCATAAACTAAAGCAATAATGGTTCCACTAAAAATTAATCCGGTTGAGATATTAAATGTAGAACGCATCAAACTATCAATCAAATTATCCAGTCGTCCAATGGGAATTAAAATACCAACGGCAATGACAGAACCTGGGATGGCATAACCCATTGCTGCAATTCTAGTTGATGCCAGCGTACCTAAATTAGGATTTAAGCGGACTCCGTAAGCCATAATTAATGAAATAATAATCGCTAAAATTGCAGTAATAAAAGCTAAAATTATACTATGGCTGGCAAAATCAAAGAAACGAGTATCAAACAGAGTATTAATATTTTTAATGGTCATTTCTAATAATAAAATCACAGGAATTATAAATCCTAAAATAATAGGAATCAAGCAATAAATGCAAGAAAAAACTGCTCTTTTATTTTTTAGGAAAAAAGGGTTAATGGATTGAAATCGGCTACCACTTTGATAATATTTCGCCTGACGACGAGACCACAATTCGAGTAATAATAAGCCTAAAATAAATAACATTAAAACCGCTGCTAACTGTGCGGCGGCGACCCGTTCTCCTAAACCAAACCAAGTCCGATAAATACCCGTTGTAAATGTATCGACTCCAAAGAATTGGACTGTGCCAAAATCATTTAAGGTTTCCATTAACGCTAAAGCTAAACCCGCCATAATTGCAGGTCTGGCTAAAGGTAAAGCAACGGTAAAAAAACTGCGCCAGGGACTACAGCCCAAGGATCGACTGGCTTCTAAAGTACAGGTGGCTTGTTCTAAAAAAGACACCCGCGCTAATAAGTAGACATAAGGGTACAATGTTAAGGTTAACAGCGCGATCGCCCCACCGACTGAACGAATATCCGGAAACCAATAATCTGACAGACTACTCCAACCGAAAAGATTTCGTAAACTCGTTTGTATCGGGCCGTAAAATTCTAACCATTCTGTATACACATAGGCGAGTAAGTAAGCAGGGGCTGCCAAGGGAAGCAATAACCCCCATTCAAACACTCGACAACCGGGGAAACGACACATTGTGACCAGCCAAGCCGTTCCTACCCCCAGGACTAAAACCCCGACTCCAACTCCCATCATCAACAATAATGAGTTTTGAATGTAACCGGGTAATACGGTTGAGGCTAAATGACTCCAAACCTCCCCTGAATTAGTGAAAATACTACTGAGAATAAATAATACAGGGGCGGCGATCGCAACGGCAACGAGGATAACGGTGAATGTCCACAAATTAAAGCGAAACCCGACCTTTGAAATCATGAATTAAACAGGCTGACTATAAGAATATGCAATAAAGCGAACCAAAATCAATCATATCTTAATGAGAAGATTTCTTAAAAAACCGAATATGATTTAAGATAGACTTTTTGATGATGATTTTCAATAAGCCCACTTTACAGGAATAACACAACAGTTCATCCCATGGCTCAGTCTGAGATTTTGCATCTAGAGGAAATTAGTAAATGGTTTTCAATGGCTCAACCCGCCGCTGTTGAGCAGGTCAACTTAACCTTAAGACAGGGAGAAATTCTAGGACTGCTTGGCCCTTCTGGGTGTGGCAAAACCACCTTACTTCGGATGATTGCGGGATTTGAATTACCGCAACAAGGTTATATTACCCTAGGCGGGAAAGTCGTGACAGCGCCAGGGTGTTGGGTGGCTCCGGAAAAACGGGATATTGGCATGGTATTTCAAGATTATGCGCTGTTTCCCCATCTCAACGTCGAAAAAAATATTGCCTTTGGCTTACGCAAACCCCGGCAAACTTCAGCACAACCCCTAAAAAATAGAGTGGCAGAAGTATTAGCATTAGTGGGATTATCAGGATATGAGCGTCGATATCCCCATGAACTCTCCGGAGGACAACAACAGCGCGTTGCCTTAGCGCGTGCCTTAGCCCCCAACCCCAAAATTGTATTATTGGATGAACCCCTCAGTAACCTCGATGTACAAGTACGTTTGAGACTGCGACAAGAACTGCGAGATATTCTCAAGACGGCGAACACATCAGCGATTTTTGTCACCCATGATCAAGAAGAAGCCTTGTCAATTTGCGATAAAGTGGCAGTGATGCGGGTTGGCAAAGTCGAACAATGGGGAACTCCAGAAGAGATTTACCTTGAACCTGCTTCTCGGTTTGTGGCTGAATTTGTTACCCAAGCCAACTTTATCCCCGCCCAACGAAAAGGAAGCGTTTGGGAAACAGAACTCGGCTGTTTTACCATTGAAGCTGAACAAATGATTGCTTGCGGTGAGGATCATCCCGACTATCTCGAGCAAGTGGAATTAATGGTACGCCAGGAAGATTTTATCATTAAACCCGATCATCAAGGAACCGCTGTGATTCGCGATCGCCAATTTTTAGGACGAGAACATCATTATAGTTTACGAGTGCCTTCCGGTAGAGAAATAATTGCGCGGACTCGTACCCACAAAGCTTTACCTGTAGGAATGCAGGTGAAAGTATCTGTAGCTGAGGATGCATTACGAGTCTTTCCGGCAATATCATCAACTCAACCCCACTGGAAACCGCTGGTTAATCATCAACTTAAAGCCTAAGATCACCCACTCGAACACAGATTAATTTTCTGTTTGTTCACCATTGGCATTATTTTTAGGCGGTGCAAAGACGCTCAGTCCTCCCGGAATACATTCAATTTCTACAGGAGTGGTGCCAATAATTTCCCCATCTAGCGCCACCTTTTGTGGAGGTTTGGTTGTGACTTTTATCCGTGCTGCTTCTAAACCAATAATATCCGACCGTTGACTTGGCGTTCTTAATAGCGCCGAACCCAATAAATCCACCATTGCCGTGACCGCCTGTAATTCCGTTTGAGGAGCAGCAATGGTAATATTCAATAAACCATCATCTTCGACGACCCGACCCAATCCTTGAGCCATCACAGAGGTAGAAGGCGCAGCATTTGCAATGGTAACGGCACCGGCTTGAAACGTTTTCACCACCCCTTTAACTTCTATTTCCGTTTCAAATAACTCTTGCTCTTGAAACTGTCGTAACCCTGCCATAATATAAGCCAGCACTCCCCAACGATTTTTAGTCTCTCGATCTGCGCGTTCAACGGTTTCTGCTTCCAAACCAATTCCCGCTAGCAAAATCATCGGCAAGCCATTACACCGCGCCGCATCCACAATCCGAGTGTGAGCAGCAATAATCACTTCACAAGCACGATTAATTGGATTTAAACGCGCCGCAATTCCCAGGGCCACTGCAAACGCATTCGCCGTCCCCCGTGGAATCACACCCAATGGAATGTCTGTACCAATGAGTTCCCCAGCAACCGCCGAAACCGTCCCATCTCCACCCGAAGCAATAATTAAATCAGCTTGAGAGGCGATCGCACGTTGAGTCAACTCCGCTGCGTCAACATCCGGTGTTGTTTGCTGAATCACTAATTCCATTGCGGGTTCAAGTAGCTTTTTAATTAGCGTTAAATCTTCTGTGGGATTACTATTACCCGAAACAGGATTAAAAATTAAATAACCGATTTGCCGACGGCGCAGAACATCTAAAATGATCTCTGCGGTTGCCAAATTGGTTGCAATGGGAATATTATGAACTGCACAAATTCGGTGTAACGCTTGAATATCGGGTTCGTGAGGTTGAGCATTTAACGGATCGATCAGAAAAATCACCCCACTAATATTGCCTTCAGCCACTTGCGCTGCAATTTGAGCATCCCCCCCCATTGGCCCCGACAACATCCGTTCAATTGTTAAATTTGTGGCGGCTTGAATTCGTTCTCCAGTGCTTCCTGTGGCGATCAGGCGGTAACGGGATAAAACCGCTTGGTGACGTTGAGCAAAGCCAACAATATCATCTTTTTTGCCATCATGAGCAATTAAAGCGAGAGTTGCAGACATAAAAGTTCTCCGAAATAGGGGAAGGGGAAAAGGAGATACACTACTGCCAATTACAAGAGTATCTATTCTTCATTGTCTCAGATAACAAACAATAAACTTTAACCAAAAACGGATAACAAATAACCGCTCAACCCATTACACCGTTATGATAAAAATATTCTGAAAACATTGTTGAATCTAGTTTTATGGTTTTAGAAGTTTCTCCAACTCAAAAAAAACCAATCATAAGCTGGGAAGCGCTTCCAGCCGACTATGTTTTACCCGATGATCCTGTGGAAAATCTTCACTCAACCCTACTTGCTGCGGCGTTAACCGACGCATTGGGAGCCGCAGGTCAAATCAAACCTGAGATGTTAATTGGCTCGAATTTCGGGCTAGTAACGACTGTCAATAAAAAAATTGTCGTCAAAGCGCCTGATTGGTTTTACGTCCCTCAAGTGCAACCCGTTGCACCTGGAATTATTCGTCGTAGTTATACACCCCATTTAGAAGGTGAAACTGTTGCAGTTGTGATGGAGTTTCTCTCTGAAACCGACTGCGGAGAATTATCAGTTCGTTCTACGCCGCCTTACGGTAAGCTTTATTTCTATGAACATATTCTGCAAGTTCCGACTTATGTCACCTACGATCCTTATGAAGTTAGCTTAGAAATTCGACGCTGGGAAAACGGCAAATATATTGTTCAAAAAGTAGATGAAAATGGGCGTTTTTGGATTCCTGAATTAGAACTGTTTCTAGGAATTTGGCAAGGGGAAAGACTCGAACAAAATACGAATTGGTTACGGTGGTGGGATCAAACGGGCAATTTATTGTTATGGAGTAGTGAGCAAGCACAATTAGAACGAACTCGGGCTGAAAAATTAGCTGCTAAATTACGGGAGTTAGGAGTCGATCCAGAACAGCTATAATTCTATAAAAGTGATTAGCGTCAGTAGTTTTCTGGTGCTTTTTTGGGATTGAGTCAGAATTAATTCGACAATAAAAACCTAACTACTTTTCAATTTTTTCTGAATTTGTTGCTGCCATTCTTGTTGTAAATTTTTAACAGTTTGTTCCCAAGTGTATTGACTAATATATTTTTTCGCCTCACTGCCCATTTCCTGACGCAAAGAATCATTTTCGACTAACTTTTTTAACTTTAGAATAAAATCCTCTTGATTTTGGGGTTCAAATAAATAACCATTTTTTCCATCTTGAATATCTTGAACTAAACCGCCTGCACGGGGAGCCAATACAGGAAGAGCAGCCGCAAATGCTTCAATTAAAGTAACAGCTCGATTTTCTTTTTCGGAAGTTGTGATATAAATATCGCTATTCATTAATAAAGCGGGTATTTGATCCGGAGAAACACGACCGAGTAAATAGGCATGGGGTGTTATTCGACTGAATGTTTGAGCAATTTCTGTCGCCATCGAGCCATCTCCAACAATAATCAATGCGATTTTTTCAGGATCGATTTGTTGTAATACTTTAGGATAAACATCTAATGTAAACTTCCAACCTTTGTCTGGCGTTAATCTCCCCACAAAAATCAGCTTAATTTTATTCTCAATATTTTTAATCTTATAGTTTTTTTCAAAAAAAAATTGATCTTTTTCGATGCATTTATATTTACTTTCTTCAAATCCATTTAAATCAGTATACTGACTATTTTTTATCCCAAAACTTGCTAATTTTTTCTGAGTAATTCGACTAGGAACCAGCGTCATATTATAAGAATTATAAACAAATCGGAGTAAAACTTTAAATACAGATTGAATTAACTTGATAACAACGGTGGGAAACTCAAAAAAATCATCTGCATATTCTAAAAAATTAGTTCTAAAACAAGCCACACAGGGAATATTATGTTGCTGAGCAAACCTGACACCCGGTACACGAAAGAACCCTACAAATAAACGTTCAGGTTCTTCAACATGAATAATATCAGGTGCAAATGTTTCTAACTCATTTAAAACTATTTTGTATGAACGATAACTCACATTTCGCTCAAAATTCAGTCCCATAAATGGGGTACTTTCTAGATTAATTACCCTTACACCCGGCAAAATTTCACCAGTATACTGCTTCCATTCTGGATAAATCGATTTTAAAGCTTGATAATCAGGGCAAAACAGTAGCACCTGATGTCCCCATTGACTGAGCTTTTTTAGCCGATAGTAGGTACCTACTGTCACTCCATCAACAACAGGAAGAAACCCAGAAGTAATAATAGCAATTTTCATGCAATACGAGATTGACTTGGCGCACCGATACCGATTATAGGATAATCGGGAATGGTTATAGGAGCAACTGCAAACTAAAAAATGTTTACTTTTTTAAATTTGAAATCGTTTGAGGGAGAAATGCTGACCCATCTATCTCTGCAACCGGTGAAACTTCTTCACTTGGCGTGGACTCGTCTTCTATCTGGTTTAAGTAGTAAACAAACGGTAACTCCGCCAGGGTACAGGACTCCCACTGACTTTCTACAAAAGTTTGAAACATTTGACAGACTCCCCCCCGCCGTCCTTGAGGTTGATAATGGCGGCAATTTTGACAAATTGATGGTGTAATATTCTGAGAGTGCATAAGTTGCTTTTAAAATTCGATATCTGATTGTTTATCAAAACGGGGTCTAGACTTTGTTGCCAAACTTACAATTTGATGTTCAGTCTGATTAAAAATATTGACAATAAATCCGTTGTGTTATGGAAAATGCCGACTTCTTAACTTGGTTAATTTTGATTGGAACAATTGCTTCGATAGGGATAGGGTCGATGGTCTATGCTTACAAAGGACAGGGTAGTGTTTCCGTCTTATTCGATGAACCCCTCCCTCTTCCGACTTCTTTACCCGACTCCGATAGTGGTACTGAAGCTGCTGTACAATTCCAAGAAGGCAAAGATGCTTATCAAGCGGGACAATACCGCAAAGCAATAGACTACTTTACCCAGGCCATTGAACAGGAAGCCAGCTTAGCACAAGCCTATCATAACCGAGGCTTAGCCTACGCTAATTTACTTCAAGATGATGATAGTGTTGTTAATTTACTCAATGCGAGTGAATTGTACGCTCAACAGGACAATCAAGATGCTTTACGCTTACTCAAACAACATCTCTTATCGATTAAAGAAAGGAAATTAAAACGAGAAAGTGTTTAAAATCAGATCAGAGGGAAGTTAGTCTTGAGAACTTTACTTTTGTAGAAACATTCTGCCTCCTATGGGCTGTATTACCGTAACCGTTTAATGGGTTGCGCTGCTGGCTGGTAGACTTCGATACTGTGGGTATCATTCAAGTTTTGCCCTCGTTGTCAATTCTGCACAGCGGTCGTGCTAATTTCAATAGATTGAAGGTAGAAGGAAGCTGATAGTGTAGAGCAAAAGTTAAATGTTAAAATGATAGTGATTAACTTCCGTCTCTGGTCTGACTGATTGTCTATTGTTTAACAATTATTGATTGAGTTCAAACATAGAAATAAAATCTTTCCACTGTGAGACTTTTGAACCCGTAATATCTAAAACAGGAATATAACGAGTTTCGGTATGGACTCCCTGAAATTCCACAAAGTTTTTCACATCTGTGGGTTCAGCTTTTCCTAAACCGTAGGTCTCAACCACTTCATAAGCTAAACTACAACTAATATTAACATTTCCGATCTCAAAGTTATCCTTTTCAGCGATATAATACCAAGTTCTACTGCCAGCATCCATACCATATTCACGTTGCATCTGTTGACAATCATCGTAGGTCATTTCAAACATTTTCGCGAGATGAACATCATAGAAGCTGAGTTGTCCGCCATAAGCCGGCTGACTTAAATCTTCGTTAGGAACAATCATTGTATACATTCCTTCTCCGAATTCTAACCTCATGGGAACTTGTGTAGAGGGGGCAACAGTGGGTGTTGGGTTGTCTATATTTTGAGCGAATACTTTAGGAGAGATGGAGAGTGCGATACTGCTAACGCAAGGCTCCGCCAACGCATGGGGTATGATTCCAGATAAATTCAAAAATCCAATACTTATAAATGTGGAGAGCGATCGCCATAACAATTTATGATTAACTTGATTCATGTTTTATTCCAAAGTTAGATAAAAATCATTTATCTTCTGTTTCTATATTACTAACGATTTATAAAAACCACCAATTGAGCTGAAGCCAATCAGAAGGTATAGGCGCTGGATATAAGTTATAGAATGATTGAGTTGGCTTAACAATAAACAATAATAAAAATTTGATAAAAACTGAAGTGAGGATAAAATTATGTTTTTTTAACCTACAAAGCCGTTTTGAGTAGTATAAAAGAAATACAGCTTCCAAATAGAATCTTGTGAGGAATGAACGATGAAACTAATTAATCGCCCTTTACGTCATCTAACAGCTTCGATGCTAAGTCTCGGTATTAGTTTAACCCTGGGACTACAAACCGCTACCCCCATTCGGGCCATTGAATTTCGCGATTTAGTGGCTTATCGAATGCTAGACTTACAACAGTCGAGTGAACGCTGGATAGAAATTGATTTATCTCGACAGCGATTGATTGCTTGGGAAGGAAATCAGGTTGTTTATGCGGTCGTTGTATCCACTGGGAAAGCCTCTACCCCCACTCGCCTCGGAACATTTGCCGTACAAACTAAATATGAAGTCGCCCGCATGAGTGGCCCCGGTTATGATGTGCCAGATGTTCCCTACACGATGTACTATGATGGTGGCATGGCAATTCACGGAGCTTATTGGCATAATAGATTTGGGACACCTGTCAGTCATGGCTGCACGAATGTAGCAGTAAACCATGCAGAGTGGTTGTTTAAATGGGCTTCTGTAGGCACACCTGTTGTTGTACATGATTAGCACCTCACTCAGAGCAATGAGAATACTTGCCATTGGCGATATACATGGTTGTTCAACGGCATTTGATACGCTGATGGCAATGGTTAATCCGCAGCCTCAAGATCGGATTGTGACATTGGGAGATTATGTTGACCGGGGGCCAGATTCCAAGGGCGTGATCGACCGACTGATTGAGTTACACCGCCGAGGACAACTGGTAGCGTTGCGAGGAAATCATGAACAGATGATGCTTCGTGCCAGGGGTGGGGATGGTAATGAGTTATATCACTGGTTAGTGTGTGGTGGTGAAAATACTCTGGCTTCTTATACAAAAGCAGGACAACATCGAGTCATCGAAAACATTCCGGCGCAACATTGGAATTTTTTAGAAAATATCTGTCGAGATTGGTGGGAAACAACATCCCACTTTTTTGTTCATGCCAATGCTTATCCTAATTTACCATTAAATCAACAACCGGAACGAATGTTATTTTGGCAAAAGTTTAGAAATCCGGCACCCCATTGTTCGGGTAAAACGATGGTTTGTGGTCATACCAGTCAAAAAAGCGGTCAACCGATTAATATTGGTCATGCTATTTGTATCGATACTTGGGTGTATGGCGAGGGTTGGTTAACTTGTTTAGATGTAACCACTGGCAGAATTTGGCAAGCCAATCAAAAGGGTGAAAAACAAATGGCTTGGATTGATGATTTTGAAACCACTTATTCCCGATATGGCTACAATTTTCGTTGATAATGATAGCCTTTTATATACAGTATTTCTGAAGCAGAAAAAACCTATAAATATCTTAGCAGTTGTTTTAGTATAATCATACTCTAATATAATCTATTGATGTCTATTTTACAAGTTTCTCCACAACTGTTAAATCAAATTTGTACCCACGCCGAACAAGCGTATCCAAATGAATGTTGCGGTATCCTAATGGGGTATTTAGAAGCAGAAGATCGTAAAAGTTTAGTAGAAATTATACCGACAGAAAATGCCTGGAATCAAGAAACTGCCGATCATTTTGAATTACTCGAAACAACTCATCAACAATTAACAACAACAGAACGACGGTATACAATTGCACCCGAAGCATTATTAAACGCTCAAAAACAAGGACGCGACCGTCAACTTTCAATTATTGGGATTTATCATTCCCATCCCGATCATACTGCCATTCCCTCAGAATTTGATCGAGTGTGTGCGTGGCTGGGATATTCTTATATTATTGTTTCTGTACAACAGAAAAAAGCGGCTGATCTTCGCAGTTGGTGTTTAGATCAGCAGCATCAATTTATAGCGGAAGAGATTGTATCCATAGCAGAAAATAAGTGAATTAAGACATAGATTTTTGTGGATTCCCGCCTACACGGGAATGACGCACGAGATGACAGATTGTAGGGTGCGTGACTGTCACGCACCATCGATGTAATTTGTCAACAAAATAGCCCCTAAATATCGCGATGGGTAAACGGTTTAGCATCCTGTCCTGAATAGGTGGCGGCGATATGACCCTCTCCAATAACTTGATATTTATAAGTGACTAATCCTTCCAGTCCAACCGGGCCGCGAGGAGGCATTTTCTGAGTGCTAATGCCCACTTCTGCGCCAAATCCATAGCGAAATCCATCGGCAAATCGAGTCGAACAATTATGAAAAACTCCGGCAGCATCAACAAAATTCATAAAGGTTTCGGCAGTCGTTTTATCCTCTGTAATAATAGCCTCTGTATGTTGAGAACCATAGGTATTAATGTGAGTAATAGCAGCCTCTAAATCCTCAACAATTTTAATTGAAAGGGTTAAATCATTGTATTCTGTTGACCAATCGTCATCCGTTGCCGCCTCAATCGAAACAATTTTACAGGTCTGTTTATCCCCGCGTAATTCAACTTTATGCTGTTGCAAAGCGGTCACAACTTGAGGTAAAAATTCAGCAGCAATATCGGTATGAACTAACAAGGTTTCAACCGCATTACAAGCGGCTGGATAGTTAGTTTTAGCATCCACTGTAATCGCAATCGCTTTAGCTAAATCTGCCTGTTTATCCACATAAACATGACAAATCCCATCCGCATGACCCAGCACTGGAATTCGAGTATTATCCTGAACAAATTGTACAAAAGAATTCGATCCACGGGGAATAATTAAATCCACATATTGATCTAACTTTAATAACTCAATAATTTCTGATCTTGTGGTTAAAAGTTGTACCGCATCCGGATCAATAGCGGTTTGAGATAATCCAGTTTGAATGGCTTTAACTAAAGCTTGACAAGATTGAGTTGCTTCTTTTCCGCCTTTTAAAATCACGCCATTGCCTGATTTAATGGCTAAAGCTGAAATTTGAATCACTGCATCGGGACGCGCCTCAAACACCACGCCCAACACGCCTAACGGACAAGTTAAGCGCTTGAGAATTAAGCCCGTATCCAATTCTCGATGAAGTTGTATTGTTCCCACCGGATCGGCTAATGAGCCCACATTGCGTAAGCCTGCGATCGCGCCTTGTAACTTAACCTCATCCATTTTTAAACGATTGTACAGGGGTTTGGCAATGCCATCAGCTTCGGCTTGACGACAGTCGGCAAGGTTTGCTGCCACAATTTCGGCTGAAGCGGCTTCTAAGGCTTGCGCCACAGCTTCAATGGCCTTATTTTTAGTATCTGTTGAGAGGACGGCTAATTTTCGCGCGGCTTGCTGGGTTTGTTTTGCCAGATCGGTGAGGGGAATAGAAGTTATCATTTTGTCAAAAATTCTAAATAATTTTAATCGTTGTTGCTTCAAACAAACATCTTAAATCACTATCGAGCTGGAAGCATTTAAAATTAGCAGCAAAACCCAATCTAAAATTTTGTAAAAAACCCCAAGATCTCCGAAAAAATCAGATCTGGCAACAGAAAAGATCTATGAGAGCATTTTTTACGGGTGGTAATGAACAATGAACGAGGGGAAAACCACAATTGATTGTCAACTCAACCAATTGGCAATAGAAGCTCAACAGCACCCCCCCCGGAGCTATGAGCGCCGGAAAGCTTTAAGTTTATTAGTGGATAAAATTTTAAATTCAAATCGTTTGGCTTCTCCCCAAAAACGGACATTCCCTTATCACTCTAGTCTTTATGAGGATTTATACAATGAAGCATTGAGTAATACATTGATGGAAATCTGTCAAAAAATTGACCGATATAATCCAGAACAAGATGTGATGGCTTGGTGTAATTTTCTCCTGGGTAAACGATTTACGGATAGTTTTAAGCAATATATTAATCGAGGTATTACGCATATTGCAAGAGGCTCCCAAACGCCAACTATTGAGGCGTTAAATCATTTTATTCCTGCGCCTGAACAGATCTCACAGTCTCAAGAACTACAAAAGTTAATTGAAGAAAATCCAGGGAATTTATTTACCAAAGAGCACATCAAAGGACAACCGAGAGCCACATTTCAATTTTTAGCATTAGCTAAAATTTGGCAAGATCAAAAATGGAAGGAAATTTCTTCTGAACTGAATGTACCGGTTTCTTCGTTATGCGAGTTTTTTAATAAGCGTTTAAAGGAGTTTAAACCTTATTTTCAAGACTATTTAAAGAACTAGTACAGATTGGGTGTAGAGAGGATTCAACAATGCAGATCAACAACACTATGGAATCTTTAACGTTTACTGTACCCCTCTCCAGAGAGGCACATCAAATTGCAGATCAGTTTCGTCAACAACAACTCAAGCAGCCGAAAGCTCAACAAGTTTACCTCAATACGCTCAGTGTATATGCGGTTAATTTTTACTTAAAATGTATGGGATTTCAACCCGATTGTAAATCGAGCGATAGTTTTGATCCGATGATTCAAAAGTTTAGTGATATCGCTGATTTAAATGTTTTACATTTAGGTAAATTTGAGTGTCGTCCAGTCTGTGCTGAAGAACAAATTGTTTCTATTCCTCTAGAGTCGATGAATGGTCGGCGAGGGTATTTTGCAGTTCAACTCAATCCGATGTTAACCCAAGCAAAGATTTTAGGATTTATACAAAAAGTTGTAACAGAAGAGGTCTGTTTAACTCAGTTCAAGTCTCTAGATTTCTTTTTGCAATATGCGAGTAAACTTGAAAATGCAGTTCAACTCAACCAATGGCTAAAAAATACATTTGAAGTCGGTTGGGACAGAATAGAAACGTTATTTTCTTCCCCAAAAATTGCATGGCGAAGTCTCAATTCAGATGCCTTGGCAGCGGTTAATTCTGACTTAGGCGTAGAACGGATCAAAACGTTTAACTTAGAACCCACAGGCGAACAAATTGGCTTACTGGTGCGTTTACAGCCGAAAACAGAGGTAAACATGGGAATCGGCGTTGAGTTATATCCGGCCAATCAGCAAGTCTATCTACCGCATCACTTGCAACTGATGCTATTAGATGAATCAGGAAAAACAGTGATGCAAGCTGAAGCCAGAAGCAGTAAGAATATTCAGTTAAAATTTAATGGAGAATCTGGAGAAATATTCACTGTTAAGGTAGTATTAGGAAATACATTTGTTGTAGAAACCTTTGTAATCTAGTTGAAGATTGGGGGTGAGAACATAATGATACAACAGCAAGTTGTCCTGAAGCTTGCAGGGGATTTAGAACATGGGGTTCAAGTTACTTTAGAAATCTGGTCACAACATCAGCGACAACTTGAAATTACAGGGGGTTTACCCCCCAACCCTCAACTGATTGCTTGCTCGCAAGAACATTGGGAAAACTATCGACGGATTGGCGCACCTTACCGCTTACAACCGGAAAGTATTGTTACAGATGGATATGTTAACCGACGCATTGAAATCTGTCACAATTCAGCCACTCAACTGCAAGAACAATTTGAAGCTTGGTTAGATGCTTCAGCCTTTAAAAGAATTGACCGTAAGCTGCGAGATTATTTTAGTTTAAATCAAGCGGTACGGGTCTTAATTCGGACTTCTGATTCTTGCTTACAAAAACTCCCTTGGCATCTGTGGGACTGGATTGAAACTCGGGCAGCAGAGGTAATATTTAGTACACCTGAATATCAATTGGTTTCGACTCCCAAGACACTCAATCCTCAGATTAGAATTTTAGCGATTCTCGGTCATAGTCAAGGAATCGATGTTGTCAAAGATCGGCGTTTATTAGAAGGCTTACCGAATGTTGAGCTAGTGTTTTTAGTTGAACCGACGCGCCGTGAAATTAATACTCAACTTTGGGAAAATAACTGGGATATTTTATTTTTTGCCGGACATGGTGAAACGAAAAACGACCAAGGAAAAATTTATATCAATCCACATGAAAGTTTAACATTAAGTGAATTAAAGTATGGTTTAAAACAAGCGGTAGAATCTGGTTTAAAATTAGCGATTTTCAATTCTTGTGATGGCTTAGGACTGGCGCAAGAGCTACAAGAAATTCATTTGCCGAGAATGATTCTGATGCGAGAAATTATTCCAGATGAAGTAGCTCAAAGTTTTTTAAAATATTTTTTAGCCGCGTTTGCCAATGGTAACTCGTTTGCTTTTGCAGTCCGAAAAGCACGGGAACGTTTACACGATGAATTTGAGACAGAATATCCTTGCGTGAGTTGGTTACCGGTGATTTTCCAGCACCCAATAGAAACCGATTTAACCTGGAAAAAGCTGTATCAACCGATTCAAAACCCTCAATCTCAGCCAGCCATTCCTCGCTTATCTCGATGGCAATATTGCAGAAAAATATTAACAGCCAGTTTGATGATAACGGCTATGATTGTTGGGGTGCGACAGTTAGGACTTTTACAAACTTGGGAACTCAAAGCTTTAGATACGCTCATGCGTTTACGTCCTGAAGAATCCCTCGATCCTCGCCTGCTAATTGTAACTGTTACTGAAGCCGATATTCAAGCTCAAAACCCAGATGAATTACGGGGTTCTTTATCTGATACAACCCTAAAACAGTTATTAGAAACACTGAATCAACATCAACCTCGAGTGATTGGTTTAGATATTTATCGTCCGTTTCCAGTTCAACCCAATCAGCAAAAGTTGGCTCAATTGTTATCACAAAGTCAAGCATTAATTGTCGTATGTGAAATGGGGGGAGATGAACAAAATCCTGCCATTCCGCCACCAGATGAAGTGCCACTGCAACAAGTTGGGTTTAGTGATGTCCCCATCGATCCTGATGGGATTGTCCGCCGCCAGTTTTTAGGGATGAGTCATCACGATCAATGTAATACAGATAAATCTTTTAGTCATCAGCTTGCTTACCAGTATTTAACCGCAGAAGCGATTCCTTTTCAACGCACGTCTCGACATACCTATCAAATCGGTTCGGTCTTTTTTAATAAACTTAAACCCTCAACGGCAGGTTATCATCAACTCGATGCCAGGGGATATCAAGTGATGTTGAATTATCGTACCTCAGAAGCGCCCGCTCAAACCATTACCTTGAGTGATATTCTAAATAATCGTTTTGATCCTCAGCTAATTCAAGATAAAATTATTTTAATTGGCACAACAGCCCGTAGTATTGATGATGGTTTTCTCACTCCCTACAGTTTAGGGTATTCACCGATTAAATCCATTCCTGGCGTATTTATTCAAGCACAAATGGTGAGTCAAATTCTGAGTGCGGTTCAAGATGACCGTCCTTTACTGCAAGTCTTGCCAAAATGGAAAGAATTTGTTTTGATTTTAGCCTGTGCGGTGACCGGGGAAACCCTATTCATATTATTTCTAAATTCACAAAAGAATACTACAGCATTTTATTTAGTTTTGGATGGGTTCGGTCTAATCATCATTGGTGGAATGGGTTATATTGCCCTGCTGATGGGAATATGGATACCGATTATCCCGATAGGATTAGCATTGGTGCTGGTTGGAGTGAAACGATCATTTTTACTCAATAATCTTTAATTAATCATGCCTTTAGAACTATGATTCCGATAAAAATATGCTTAACAATCCTACTTATTTTAACTGACTTGATTGGAAAAACTAGCCAGGGTATGGAGAAAAATATCCGAGTTAACTCCAGTTTAAAATTAACTCAAAGTCGCGATCATCAAGTGCAATACTTGTCGCTTCAGCGTTGGAATTTTGATCAAGATGGTAGACCCGAACCAGGTCAACGCAAAGGGGCAGCCAGCCGTGGAAATTGTCCGCCGACTCAGCCGGGTTTAACCGCATTAATTCCCGAGACTAATTTAGGTTTAACCACAAAAGAATATCCTACATTCTGGTTTTATATTCCTTACAGTACAACAGAAATTGCTCAAGCGGAGCTAATGTTATTAGACGAAAATCAACAACCCATTTTAGAAAAACCGATGAAGATTCAGTTATCTCAAACTCCTGGAATTGTCGGGATTACCTTGCCTTCAATGGCAAAACCCTTAGCGGTCGGACAACAGTATCGTTGGTATTTTGAACTCGAATGTGATGCTGAAAATCCTTCTAAGAATCCGAGAGTCGATGGTTGGGTCAAACGAGTGACACCCCCGTCAGAATTAGTCAGTCAGTTAGAGAATAATCCCACTCAGCAAAGTTATCTGGCTTATGCAGAAAATGGTATTTGGTATGATGCTCTAACGACATTAATTCAAGGAATAAAAGACGCTTCTTCCTCAAAAACCTTTAATCAGGACTGGGCTAATTTACTCGAAGCTGTGGGACTCGAAGAGTTGGTTCAAGCTTCGACCACAGACTGTTGCTTGCCCACCTCGCCTTAGATACACACTTCTTCTAAATGGAGAGGATTCCATAACTGCTCTAGTTTATCGGCCGGCATGGTGAGATATAACACGTCTTCTGGATTGAGCAGAAAATTCAATAGTTCCCAACTATGAATCGTGTGACGGTTGCTTTCCACATAGAGGGGAACAAAATCCACACAACGGGCTACATCCTGTACCCGGCGACCACAAAAGGGATGATTGGGGGTAATTAATGTTGCGATCGCAACCCATAAGCGTTCGGCTGTAATGCCGTTGCCTAAAATCCGCCCCCCAATGGCAGCAGCGGCAAAAGCAGGGGCAGCAATTTCGGTTGGACTGAGAACGGTTTCAAAGTTAAACACTTGCTGTTCCATCGCGGCAAATTGGGGGTCTTGGCTGCGGACAACTACTCGCAGTCGATGGCATAATCCTCGAGCATTCAAAGCAATTTCTAGGTTAACCATATCGCTACTGGTGACTGCCAATAGCGCTTCTGCTTGTTGAATGTTGACGGTTTCTAAGGTAGCCGACAGTCTAGCATCTCCTGAAAGTACAGGAATTTTAAGCGATCGCGCAGTACTCAAAAACCGACTATTGGGATCTTGTTCAACGACGACGACTTCATAACCACTACTTTGAAGTTGTTGGGCAATTTCAATCCCGAGTCCCCCCATACCACAAACAATATAATGATTTTTGTGAGGAATGCGGGTGGCGTTGAGATATTCAGTCAGGCGAGTCCCCAGGACAAAATCATTCAGCAAGGCATAACAAATCCCAATCACCCCGGCTCCGACGAGCATCATCACTGCGGTAAAGATCTTAATGCTTTCGGGGGCATTTTCAGCGACTTTTTCGTTACCTCCGGCCCCAGTAATCATCCCAACTGAAAAGTAGAGAGAATCAACAATCGAGTTGTTTAAATTAATGCTGACATAAGTCACCGTTGCCACAAAAATTGTCAATAACAACACTAACGTCACGAATACGGCTGACTTGCCATGTTGTTGGAATTTTCTTAAACTACTGCCCAGTTTTCTTAATTTTTGAAACAAATTCGTCTGGTTTAAACGAATACTGGGTTTGGTGGCAACGATGAGGCGATCGCCAGACTGTAAACGTTGTTCAGAACAAACAGCCGAGATTAAATCCATTTCTTCCGAACAAGGCAGATAATAAATCAGCATCCGCTCTGGTGAGGCCCATAATTCCGTTAAACTTTTTCCATACCAAGGATGATGTTCATAAATATATTCTTCATGAATTGGCCAGGTTTTGTTGAACAGTTGAAGTTGTCCAATAGCCTGATTTCCCAGTGCGGCGAAGCTGAATACTGGGGCCGCCAGAGACGGCACACTCATGGTGGCGTGATCGGGCAGCGTGTGATCGAGGCGATCGCCTAAATTGGCATTAAATAAACGATTGATAATGCGAATCTTCGGATTTAGGATGCGAGCCTGCATCAAAATCGCTAAATTTGTGGCATCATCACTGCCTGCCAATAAAAGGGTGTGAGCGGTTTGAATCCCAGCCGCCAGTAGGGTGGATGTTGATCTTAGGTGTCCAACGACCACATCCGACCCTTCTCCCTGAATGGGGTGTTCGTGAACCCCCACAACAATCGCCCCCTGCTGTCTTAGTAACTCAAAGATTCGATACCCCGTCCGCCCTAGGTCACATACAATTATCCGAGGCTTCATATCATCCCAATTTTACACAAAGCTTTGCGCTTGTTCTCTAATTCCATAGGGCTACATTATTCCGAATCTAACTTTAAAAAACTGTATCAGAAAACACGAGAACGAAAATAGAAATAGATGCACCCATTTTCTATAAGTGATGCCAATGCAAAATCTCAAAAGAATTGCATGATTGATTTGAGAGTTTCTTGTTCAGAAAATGGCACAGTTAGTTATCAATTGATATGGGATCTATAACTTTTGAGGGATTCAACAAAACAATTTTCAGTGAGTATAAACTTATTGCCCGGTTAAGGCATCTCCATTGGGATCGGGTAAAGGTTGTTGTAAATCCAAAGAAGACCAAGCATCTGCTAAATTCGTCTTACCATTCCTAGCCGTGTTCACTGCGACTCGCAGGCGATTTTGATCCTGCAATTTTACCAATTCTTCTTGATAAGCGGCGATAATTGTTGCCAAACTGATTGCGATTCGATCCCAGCTTTCCTCATCGACGATCTGGTCTGCAATCCCTTGAAATAAGCCTCCTTGCTTACTACTCTTAACATATTCCTTCAAACCTTTTCCAGACCTTTGCAAAGCCGCTTGATAGACTTCTCCATTCGACCACCAGATACCCGGCTGATTTAATAACCAAGTGAGAACGTATTCGGGGGCGTGTTGCTCTTTGACCCAAGTTGCCAAATGCTTCAATTCCTCCATGGTGTTAGCACCTAATTCCTTATCGATTGTTAGCTTACTTTGACTTTAGCCGATTATTGCCAATGCGTCGAGTCCTAGAATTTCTGATAAATCTTAAAAAAAACCTGATTAAACTACTTAAAAAAAAGAATAACGCTACATTAAAAGCTGAATCTATCTATCTGTCTCACTGGTCACATTATAGTCAAGTCAAAAATTTATGTCACAGCAAAAATTTGGTGTTATCGGTCTAGCAGTGATGGGTGAAAATTTAGCGCTTAATGTTGAGCGTAATGGCTTCCCCATTGCTGTTTATAACCGCACTGGTGCTAAAACCGACAGCTTCATGAAAGAGCGAGCCGAAGGTAAAAATGTAAAAGCGGCTTATAGTCTAGAAGAATTTGTCCAATCCCTAGAACGGCCCCGTCGAATTCTGGTGATGGTGAAAGCCGGAAAGCCAGTTGATGCGGTGATTGAGCAGCTCAAACCGTTACTCGATCAAGATGACATGATCATTGATGGGGGAAACTCCTTATACGAAGATACCGAACGCCGAACCCGCGATTTAGAATCAACCGGACTCGGGTTTATGGGGATGGGAGTGAGTGGCGGTGAAGAAGGCGCACTCTGGGGGCCCAGCCTAATGCCAGGGGGGACAGAAGCCTCCTACAAGGAACTCGAACCGATTTTAACCAAAATTGCTGCTCAAGTCGATGACGGCCCTTGTGTGACCTTTATTGGCTCTGGCGGAGCGGGTCATTATGTCAAGATGGTACACAATGGCATTGAGTATGGCGATATGCAATTAATTGCTGAAGCCTATGATTTACTCAAGACAGGCGCTGGATTAAATAACGATCAACTCCATGAAGTGTTTGCCGAGTGGAATACCACCGATGAGTTGAATTCTTTTTTGATTGAAATTACAGCCGATATCTTCAAGAGAAAGGATGATACCGATTTAAAGAATTGGTTAATTGATTCGATTTTAGATGCAGCCGGACAAAAAGGAACCGGACGCTGGACGGTAGTCAGTGCGTTAGATTTAGGGGTCTGTATTCCCACCATTACGGCTGCTGTTAATGCTCGAATTATGTCTTCAATGAAAGACGAACGGGTGGCGGCGGCTCAAGTCCTCTCCTCAGACACTGGAAAGTATGAGGGCGATGTCAAAACTTTCATCAACCAAGTGCGAGATGCATTATATTGCTCTAAAATCTGTTCCTATGCTCAAGGAATGGCATTACTGGGAGCCGCCTCCAACAGCTTTAACTATAATCTCAATCTCAGCGAAATGGCTCGGATTTGGAAAGGGGGTTGTATCATTCGGGCTGGCTTTTTGGATAAGATTAAAAGTGCTTTCAAAGATAATCCTAGCCTGCCTAACTTACTGTTAGCACCCGAATTCAAACAAACCATTTTAGATCGCCAACAAGCTTGGCGAGAAGTATTAGCCACAGCCAATAAACTCGGTATTCCTGTACCCGCGTTTAGTGCTTCTTTAGACTATTTTGATAGTTATCGCCGGGCGAACTTACCTCAAAATTTAACTCAAGCACAACGAGACTATTTTGGTGCTCATACTTACGAACGTCTAGATAAAGTACGAGGAGAATTCTTCCATACAGAATGGACAGCGGATTAATCAATCAGAATCGCTTTATTTCTTTACTAAATTTTGAGACCTTGAGGCATTCAATTAAGAATGCCTTTTTTTTAGGCGAGGGAAGATGTTAATACATTTCCTTTCACATTTTTGAGCAATGATAAAGTAGGAGCCATCCCCTTCGAGTGAGCCTGAACTCGGGTTCTGCGTTCGGCTTCAGCTTGAAATAAATTTCTATGGAGATCGTTAATAATTTTTTGACCCGTCATTGTGACTTCTAAATATTGCAATCCTGTTTGAATATATTGATAGACAACCGTCCAGAAAAACTCCGGATAACTCAGTCGTAAATCTTCCGGGGTTTGATAACCCAATTGTTGATGAATGCCAACTTCTTCAAACTCTTGAAACAAAGCAGTTGTTTTCTGTAAATACTTAGGATCGGCCAATTGACCGATTAAATCTGCCGCCCGGACGAGTCCTGGATAATCAATGGTATCTTGATAAAGTCGATCTGCCGGAACCGGAAAACGGGTCAATTCAATGTTGTGTTTAACCCGATCCACATCAACCCCAGGATATTGGCTGAGGGTTTCTTCGACAAAGCATTTACCCCGATCGACATGATAGGGCGCTAAGCTGGCATCCGTTGCTTCTGGAGGCAGATAAAGCATTGCTGGGTCGGTTGCAGTGGTAAACAGTCGGTCGCTGTATGAATCGCCATTGCAGATGCCTTTGACATAACCAATATCATGACAGAGTAAAGAGATAATAGTTTGCAGCCAATCTTGTGATGATATGTGACCTGCTTGGATGAATTTACCTTCTAAAATCGCCTGTCCAGTCAATGTCACCAGTACGGTATGTTCAAGGTTATGATAAGGTGCATTACTTTGAGTAATTTTACGTAAAGTAAGATGGGTAACAGAACGGAGAAGTTCTAAACTCTGAATTGGGGCATGGGAATAGTGCTTGCGATAACAAACTAATAAGCTTTGAATACAACGATGAATAATGGCTTCTTGAGTTAGACAATACATAGAGTTACTCCGAATTGTTTTCAAAGGACTAGTGATAGGGGTGATAAACTTATCTACAGTCTAGTCTAGAAAAAATCCAATGAAAACCATAAAAACTCATAAGTCTAAACAAAATATTTAAGTGGGTGAGAAAACGGATTCAAAGCTTGCATTAAATGTTCAAAATAAATTCAGAAAACCTCATAAATTCTCATAAATCATCCGATAATTCAACCCCGATATTGTTAAAAAACCTATCTAGATCGCTCCGTGTGATTTAAATCACTTATAACTGAGAGATTTTACATAAAATAAAGTTAAAAATTTTATTATGGAGATTGATCTGTGTAAAACAAATTAATCCGCTTCCCGTAACACTTTATTCACATCGCCCTTTAAATACCATGAATGCTCAAGAAGCATTAGATTTTGTAGACCGTTTAGTTTATCAAAGACAACAGAAGCATCTAAGTGACCTAGAAAGAGAGGTTTTTATTGGGTCTTGGCAGGGAAAAACATATACCGAGATCAGTCCGCAGAATGCCCAATATATTGAGCGAAATATTGCCTTTAAAATGTGGCGAAAAATTTCTGATGCTCTCGGTGAAAAAGTCACGAAAAAGACAATTAAAGGGGCAGTAGAACGGAGTATTCAGCCAGATTCACCCTGTCATAATGTTTTAATTAACTATCATCATCATGAACCCGATTGTCATCTTGTCCAACAATTTCAAGAGGCGATTACTTTAGCGGGACATCAGGTTGAGATCGTTACCCTGGGTGGAGTTCTAAGTTCCTCTTCGACCTTGAATACAGCCGAGTTAGGTCAAATTGATCGAGAATTAGAACGCTGTAATTACTTCATTTTGCTCCTGTCTCCTCAAGCCGCAATGAGTGAAATTTTAATTGAGCAGTTAAAAAAAGCAAAAGAAAGAGAAAATTATATACTTAATTCTCCTCCTATTATTTTACCCATTCGCGTCAATTGTCCAGCCACATTGCCACTGAATCATGATTTACGTAATTATTTGCTCGGAACCTGTCAACGGGAATGGAAATCAGCCGCCGATACACCGATTATTATCCAAGAAATCCTGAACTTTTTATCCAATAACGTAGAATGGAATAGTCAACATGATGTAATTCCCGGTTGGGAAGAATGGAAAACAGTCGGAATTGAGGAGTGGGAACGAGAAATTAATACTGCATTTCATCAGGTTGATACGCCTTTAGTTCCTGTTAATATTCCTTCCCCTTTACCGGTTGCTGAACCTGAGTTACCCAGGGGTCAAGTTCGTTTAGAATCTGCTTTTTATATTCGACGAAATCCCTATGAATCTCAATGTTATCAAGAAATTTTGTATCCGGGTGCATTGGTTCGCCTGAAAGCACCTCGCCAAATGGGAAAAACCTCTTTGATGGCAAGAATATTAGATTACGCTAGAGAACAAGGTTATCGTACCGTTCCTTTAAGTTTTCAGCACGCGGATAAAGGGGTTTTTGCTAATTTAAACTTACTATTACGTTGGTTTTGTGCCCGTGTCGCCCGTAAGCTACGATTACCCTATGTAGTTGAAGATTATTGGACAGAAACATTCGGCAGTAAAGATAACTGTACCGCCTTTTTTGAAGATTGCTTGCTCTCAGAAACAGACACACCGTTAGTCCTCGGATTAGATGAAGTTGATCGGGTGTTTCAGTATCCTAAAATTGCAGATGATTTCTTTAGTTTACTACGAGCATGGTACGAAGAAGCGGGATATGGCGATCCAGATAGTGAATTGTGGCAAAAACTGCGACTTGTGATTGTTCATTCCACAGAAGTTTATATCCCTTTAGACATTAATCAATCTCCATTTAATGTCGGTTTACCGATTCATTTACCCGAATTTACACCCGAGCAAGTTTATGATTTAGCCCAGCGTCATGGGTTAAATTTAACAGCAGTAGAAATTCAAGATTTAATGAAATTAGTCGGCGGACATCCTTACCTAATTCGTTTAGCGTTCTATCATATTGTGCGACAACAATTAACCTTATCTCAACTCCTAGAAACAGCCGCAACAGAGTCAGGAATTTACAGCGATCATTTACGACGGCATTTGTGGAATTTACAACAACATCCAGATCTCGCAGCAGCATTCTATCAAGTTTTAACTCAGCAAACCCCCATAGAATTAAAACCTGTGCTGGCATTTAAATTACATAGTATGGGACTCGTTAATTTACAAGCCGATCAAGTGACTCCCTGTTTTGAACTCTACCGCGATTATTTTTATCACCGTCTTACAGCATCAGCATCATGATTTTCAAACAAGATTAATAAGCCCAATAAATTTATGTCAAATTAACAATGAATTGGAATTATAAAGTTGGCGGACACCTTTCTATCGATGCACCGACCTATGTGATTCGACAAGCCGATCGACAACTCTATGAAGCATTAAAAGCTGGAGAATTTTGTTACGTGCTGAACTCTCGTCAGATGGGAAAAACCAGTTTGCGAGTGAGAGTAATGCACCAATTACAACAGGAAAACTTTGCTTGTGCGGCTGTCGATTTAACCAAAATTGGCTCACAGGATATTACAGCCGATCAATGGTATGCAGGGATTATGCGGCGCTTAGTCAGTCGTTTTCGTTTACCCATTCAGCTTAAATATTGGCTGCGCGATCGCGAATTTCTTTCCCCCATTCAACGCTTTAGTGAACTCTTAGAATTTATCATTGAATTTATCCCCGAAAAAATCATTATTTTCATTGATGAAATTGATAGTATTCTCAGCCTCAATTTTAATACAGATGACTTCTTTGGTTTTATTCGCAACTGTGATGAATATGAAGTTTTAACCTTTGCATTATTTGGTGTTGCTAGCCCGTCCGATTTAATTCAAGATCGAACTTGTACCCCGTTTAATGTGGGTCAAGCCATTGAACTTAAAGGATTTCAATTACAGGAAGTTAAACCTCTGATTCAAGGATTAAGTGGTTATATTGCTCATCCTCAACAAGTGATGAAGTCCGTTTTATCATGGACAGGGGGTCAACCTTTTTTAACCCAAAAGCTTTGTGATTTTATTCAAAAAAGCGTCAAAAATCAAGACCATTTAAAATCTATCTCAATCGATCAAATCGATACATGGATTGAACAGTTAGTTAAAGTCAAAATTTTAGAAAATTGGGAATCTCAAGATGAACCCCCCCATCTTAAAACCATCCGAGATCGATTACTAAAGCCCGATTCTACCCTAATGTCTCGTTTACATTTTTATCAAAAAATTATTCAAAATCATACTATTATCTCTCAAGATAGTTTGGAACAAAGAGAATTACAGCTTTCCGGAATCGTCGTTAAAAGACATCAACAAATTCAAGTTTATAATCGGATTTATGGCTCCGTCTTCGATCAAAGTTGGGTTGAAAAAATGCTAAAAATCCAGTCTCCTAACTTTAATCAAATTATTGCAGAACAAGAAAAGAAATTATTTTATTTATTACGGGAAATAGAAGGAAGAGCGTTTGATGATATCCTTTATGAAATATTAGGAGAAATCACCTTAAAATTGATTGAGTTAATGCCAGTAGACTGCTTAACGATTTATTTAATTGATAAACATAAAAATGAAATTTGGTCAATTAGTGCCAGAGCCACAGGAAATCAATCCACTAGAATTCAGATTTTAGCCAATAATCCCAGTGCAACACGAGTCACTATTTTTAAAAAAGCAGTTAATTTACCCTCCCATCTGTCTGAGGATTGGTATTCTGAAATGGCGCAAAGTCAGACTCAGCGAACAGGTTACCGAATCTATAATCAATTAACAATTCCATTAATCAATGAGCGCAAAAGTATGTTTGCTTTTCTACATTTAGCCAATAAACTCCGTTCAAATAAAGGACTTGACATACCTATCATTGAACAAATTGATCGTCAGGGATTTACGATAGAAGATCAACAGCAACTGTTAAAATATGCTCCGGCACTTCAACATTTATTAGAAAGTTGTTATGACAGTTATAAATTAACTCAAAAAATCCAAGCTTCAGAAGCATTACTAAAAGCCACTCAATCTGTTTCTTTAAGTAGCTTAGATTCCGAAGAAATTATTAAGCGAGTCATGCAAGCGGCAAAACGGTTAATGAATGCAGATCGCAGTACGTTATGGTTAGTCGATAAAACCACCCAAGAATTGTGGACAAAAATATTATTTGATGATGGCGTAACTCGGGAAATTCGGATTAAAATAGGCGAAGGTTTTGCGGGTCAAGTTGCACTCACCCGTCAGCCTTTAAACATTCCTTTTGACTTGTACGATCACCCCAATTCTCAAACGGCTCAAAAAACAGATCAACAAACTGGATATCGGACTTGTAGTTTACTCTGTATGCCGATTTGGAGTCCGGAGGGGGAATTGCTAGGGGTGACTCAACTGATTAATAAACGCAAACAGGGAGAATATCCAGAATATGACCCGGATGATTGGCCAGAAGCGCCTGAATGTTTCGAGGCGAGTTTTGATGCCAATAGCCAAAAATATATGCAAATTTTTAATTCTCAAGTGGGTGTAGCATTACAAAATGTCAGACAGTTTGAGGCGATGAAAAAGCAAGTTGAAAATTCTCCTAAACAGATTATTAGTCAAACCTTAGCGATGCTAACCCAGGTAATGGACGGTCAAGGATTTGATGATATTTTAAATGCAACGTTGCGATCTATTACATTAAAAATTGGTCGGTCTTTAAGTGCAGATCGCACAACAATTTTCTTATTTGATGCCGAACGAAAGGAATTTTGGTCTATCATTGCTGAAACCGAAGAAGGACGCTCTTTAGAAATTCGAGTGCCAGCAGACAAAGGGATTGTCGGAGAAGCCGCTGCCTTAAAACAAGTGATTAATATTCCCTATGATTTTTATAATGATCCCCGTTCTATTATTGCCAAAGAACAAGATAAAAAAAATAATTATCGGACTTATTCGATGCTGGCTTTTCCTTTGTTAAATGAGTTAGGAGATTTGATTGCAGTGGTTCAAGTGATCAATAAGCTCAAGCCAATTTATGCCGATGATGCACCCTTAATCGATAAAATTGATCCCAATGGTTTTATTTTAGAAGATGAACAACAGTTTTCAGAAAATGCGCCTTTAATTCGGATGATTTTAGAGAGTTTTTGTTCTTATCATAAAACAGCGCAAGGTCAACGAGTTGCTGCGGCATTAATGGCGGCGACCCGTTCCATTAATCAAAGTAGTCCAGAAATTGATGAAATACTACAGCGAGTGATGAATGCGGCTAAAGAGTTAATGACAGCCGACCGCAGTACACTATGGTTAGTCGATCATAAACAGCAGCAACTTTGGACAAAGCTCGTGTTTAAAGATCGATCGCAACAAGAAATTCGGATCAATATTGGAGAAGGATATGTCGGCAAAGTCGCACAAATGGGAGTTCCACTCAATATTCCCTATGATTTATATGAATATCCCGACTCTGAAACGGCACAAAAAACCGATCAAAAAACAGGATACCGAACCTGTAGTTTATTGTGTATGCCGGTTTGGAACCCAGACGGAGAATTAATTGCTGTGACTCAGTTAGTCAATAAAAAGAAATATAATAAATCTTCTGAACAGAATTTAGAGGTCAATCTACCGATCCCTAAATTATATCAAACTAATTTTGATCAAAGCGATCAAAGATATATGCAAATTTTTAATAATCAAGTGGGTGTGATTTTACAAAATGCTGAATTATTAGCAGCCATTAAGCAACAACAGCAACATTTAAAAAAACAATTAGATCAAAATTAAGCTTGATCGCCAATGCATCTTTATTCTACAATTATGCAGTCACCCTAACAGAAAAAGACGGTGATCCAGGGGTAAGAGTATCAAAAGGTGAACCTTTCTGTTTCTCCGGGCAACAGCAAAGACGAATCTGACCGACAGAACCGTCTCACTCCTTCAGCCTCACTCAGAGTTCTCTATCAACAGAGATAATTAAAATACACAATTTTATATACGACTTTCAATCTTACCGTGGTCAAAGTGTATGAGCATCGGTAAAATAAGGATATCTTTTAGAAAGAGTCGAGATGAAAATGTGTGAAAAGAATTTGAACTGAAACGATCAGCTTTCATGATTCAGAACATCATACCAATATTTAACGTCAAATATTCAGTCCTGCATTCAGCCACTTATTCATTTTTAGAAAATGATTATGATGGGAGCGGGTATTGCTTCAACGCTCGACCGCTTCTAATTCCATCATTGCGTCTACCTTTGCCTCAGCATGAAAAATATTAACTCGCCTTCTAAAACAGAAACTCGTTTAGGACAAGCCGTCAGACCTGTTCCTGCCTTTGTTTCTGGAATTATTGCTGGTTCAATTATTACGGTCTATGGTACTTTAACCAATGTCAATTTATTCAAATATATTGGTTCTAATAGTCGAGATATTTTAGCTTTTTATAAAGATTTATTTGGTATTTCTCAAAGTTATATTCCTAGTAATCCTGGGATAAAAGGTTATTTTGAAAAGTTAAATATTCGAGTCGATCCAACTGATTTTAAAGTGAGTGCATTACCCAATTCGGTCTGCGATCAAATGCTGAGGGAAGGGGATCGAATTCAAGTGAAAGCATTATCCGAGTCGAGTTCAAAAAATGTTAAATTTCATAATCTTGAAAAAAGAATTCAGACCCTTGTAGAGGAAGGAACAGGCACTTTAGAGATTAAAAGTATTGAAGAGAAAACCGTTATTCTAGATATTGATTTACTTTCCGATCAACCGAGCTGTATCCGAAAAACCCCTAAAATACAACAATTAGAAACATTGCTCCAAGACAAGAAGTGGCAATCTGCAGATGCTAAAACTTATGAAGTCTTATTAGATATTGCCGATCGAGAAACAGAAGGAAACTTAGATCGCAATGCCATTAAAAACTTGAATTGCTCAGATTTAAAAATCGTTAATGATCTATGGTCGGAAAATTCGGGTAGTCGTTTTGGTTTAAATATTCAGCAACAAATTTATACTGATACAGGTAATAGTTTAGATGAAACTTTAATTAAAAAATATGATCCGAACTTATATATACAATTTAGTGATTTAGTTCGCTGGATACATACTCAAGCAGATAACAAAGAAACCTGGAAATCTAACAACCAATTGCTCTATGCTTTAGAAGCACCCAGAGGTCATCTTCCTCGCCTAAATCAACTTGAAGATGGCATGGAAACCGAGCCAGCTTATCAGCTCATTTCTCCTAACTCTCTTAAAGTAACGTCCCCCGAAATAGAAGCCAGAAACTTATTTTATGCTCGGATTCAAGCTTGCGAGCTATAAGATCCGATCTAAACTCCATATCAATCTTTAAAGATCTAACCTGAGAAGGATTTCAAGCTTTATCGTTTTAAGATAAGTTAATATTCAATCATTTACATTTTAAAGATAAACACATGAAAGATCAATCTAGTGGATTTCCTTATTCCTTCCGCAGTTTCTGGGCCATTTTATTATTAGCCGTTAACTTTTTCGTAGCATACCTATATTTCAAAGGTATTTCCTAAACGTATCATTATTTTTATAATTTTTTATCAGTACTACTTCTGGGTTTAATTCTACTCAAAAGTAGTACTTGTTCTGTTTGTAATTTGAGATTGACAAATATCCCTGGCACTTTTAGCCCTAAATACAACTGATATTTTTCAATCAATTTCTACTCAGATTCTAACTGCTGTACTCGTTGCTTAAGATCTTGAATATCCTGCTTTAATTCTATCACCAACGTTGCTAATCGATCAAACATTGGATCGCCCGAAACCCAACTTTGTCTCCCAAGGGATTCTATCGTATTTTCTGGATTTTCTTCTGGTTCTACCTGAATAATCGGACGATTAGTCGATGGGGTAAGACTCAAACGATTCACTTGAGATTCTAACCGGGAAAGCTGGGACTCAAGCTGCCGCACCCGAAATTCCAACTGAGTATTAGAAGCCTCAACAGACTGAACTTCAAATCCTTTAAATCCACTCAGTATTCCAAACAGAATTAAAGCAGCAATAATAATGTACTTAAAATTGAAGAATCTGACCACGATTTAACAAATATTTTCTACCTCCTCTTTCTAAGTTATCTCATCTCACCCATTTCGGGTTTTTTCTATGATGACACCAACGATTAATTGATGTTCAGATAACTAATATAAAAAATATCTTGACTAAATCCTTGACGGATTATCCTGACATACGGGCAAGAGCAGTGATTTTGACTAGCTTTTCTCGTTCTAGCGCCTGTAATTCCTCGATACTCAACCATCTTTCGTTAAGTAGCCGGGCAAAGACAAAGATCAGGTTTGAATAATCAAAATCATATTTACCATCAATTTCATGTCTTCTGGCACTCAAGTAGTCGTGCAACCGCCAAACTTGATCAATCTCAGTAATTTCAGATGTTTTTTGTTTCACCTCCTCCATTAGACTGTTGATTTCTCGCTTGTAAGCGCTTTCAAAGACTTCTTTTGCTGCTTGTTTCTCGTTTTCAGACCAATTGATCTCACTCATAGTATGCATGGACTTTTGACTTTGGAAAACAAGAGAGCATCCTCTATTAGAGAACACTCACCTGTTGTTTAACGGATTGCTGAATCAAATTATATTCAACTCAGCATTTTTCTAGCGAACAAGGTTTAATAATTCTTTCGGAGAGGCTAATAAATCAATCGCCACGAAGAAAATCTTGTTATTAGGGTTCAGCAAGAAACGCCAAGCTATATTCATGCCAACATTGCCGCCAAACCAAGGTGTTTGTACTTTACCCGTCACTTTAACCTGAGTATAACCATCTTCTGCTGGTTCTTCAACGCCGCGTTCTGGAATTAACTTGAGGTTTTGGCATTCTTCTCGGAAAAACCGCAGCACATTATCCTTACCAACAATTGGTTTTTGGAAGGGGGGTTGTAAAGCGCCATCCGGTTCAAACAGGGCAATTAACGCCTCAAAATCGTTAGCATTCAAATTGTTCATGTATTCCAGCACCGTGGAATTAGTCACACCTTCAATGCTGACCTGAGTACGCTGGGACACTTCCTGGGGAGGTACCACAGGTTCTGAGACTCGATCGCCACTCCCAGATTTACTGGTATCAAAGCCCATGTCAACCACACAATTACGCAAGATGGTAATTTGCTGACCCGGATCGACTCCTTGAATGGTTGCCAATACAGCGTTAGCATTGGCAGAAAGCTTATAGCCTTCGGGAATCGGAGCCACGATTCCTTGTTCCATAAAGTTTCCGAGTTCATACCAGAAGCCTAACTTGAGGTTGGGAGTCCAGCTTCCATAAGCACGACAAACAGGAGTATCAGCATGATTAGCGAGGTCGCACATCGCTTGAGTTTGCTGTCGTGGAGTCATCTGCCGAATTTCGTTGAGAGTGTTCTCGGCAAACTGCATATTCGCCGCACCAGGCGCTGCAATAGTGATGGTTTTACCCATTTCCAAATAGGCAAACCAGATCAGAGCGAGTTGGTCTTCGGCATTAAGCTGATTGAACCGAGCGATAGTAGCCGGGACAACATCAGCAGCTAGAGTACTGGGGAAAATGCCACGGGCTGAATCAATGGTAAATGGCATAACTGACTTTATGACCTTAACTAGGTTTAAGAAAAACCTATCATGTATTTGGTAATTTACAATACGGAAATTTCATCTATCTTTCGGTGGTTGATCTCTGTTAATGTGGATGTTAACAGAATATCTTTACCATTGCGGTTAAAACGGTTGGGTTTGGATCTTTCAATAGACTGAATGACTCAGTTCACTTAAAATGTGGATCAAAAGAGTGTTTAGATTGCTTCAAAAATGACTAAAAATGTTGCAATTCTGCTGTTTAATGAAGTTGAAGTCCTAGATTTTGCCGGGCCGTTTGAAGTATTCTCTATAACAAAGTCTCCGGGTGGAGATTCACTTTGTAACGTTTACACCGTCGCGGAAACAACTCAGCCCATTTTGGCACGAAATCATCTCAGCATTAATCCAGATTACACGTTAGAAAATCATCCTGCACCTGACATTGTGATTATTCCGGGTGGCTTTGGTAGTCGAGCCGCACTCAAACAGCCTAATATTATTAAATGGGTGCAAAAATCTGCCCAACAAGCTGAATTGGTTTTATCGGTTTGTACAGGATCTTTAATTTTAGCAAAAGCAGGTTTATTAAACGGTTTATCGGCAACCACCCATCATCACGCCTTTGAGGAATTGCGGCAACTCGCACCTCAAACGACAGTTATTACCGATCAACGCTTCGTAGATAACGATAAAATTCTCACTTCAGGCGGAATTTCAGCCGGAATAGATTTATCATTTTACGTCATTGCAAAATTATACGGTGAGGCTGTTGCTATACAAACCGCACAATACATGGAATTTGACATCCTCCTCTTCGTTCACGAAGAGGATTCCTAAGCATCACTACTTAGGTTTCTGCTTCATAGCACCGGCCTTCCGAGATTTACTCCCTTCTGGTCTTATGGTCGCTCCACAGACTGACACGGCAAGCCCTGCCGCCAAAATATTGTTTGCTGCGTTAATATCTCTGTCGTGGTGAGTGCCGCATTCAGGGCAATCCCATTGCCTGATATTTAACGACATTTTATCGACAATATGTCCACAATTAGAGCATCGCTTAGAACTGGGAAACCAACGATCTATTTTAATCAATTCTCGTCCGTACCACGAAGCCTTGTATTCGAGTTGTCGGACAAGTTCTCCCAAGCACGCATCACTGATTACTCTGGCTAATTTGTGATTCTTCACCATGTTTTTCACAGCCAAATCCTCAACCACTATCGTTTGATTTTCTCGAATCAGTTGAGTGGTTAACTTGTGAGTATGGTCACGTCGAGAATCCGCAATCCGCGCCATTGTACGAGCTACTTTGACTCTGGCTTTGTCTCTATTTTTTGAACCTTTAACCTTTCGGCTTAAAGATTTTTGAGTAGCGCGAAGTTTTTTGTAAAACTTGTTGAAATGTTTGGGATTAGTTACTTTAACTCCATCTGAAGTTGAGAACAAACTAGAGACACCTAAGTCAATACCCACTTTTTTCTTAACGGGTTTTAACTTTTGAGCCGTGGGATCATTGATTTTTAAAGATACGAACCATCTCCCACTGGGGTCTAACTTAACCGTAATCGTTGACGGTTCACACCCAGGTGGTAGTTGACGACTCCAACGAATCGGCAAAGCTTCAGAGCATTTAGCTAAGTAGACTTTACCTTGCTTAAACTTGAAAGCCGACTTCGTAAACTCAGCACTCCCCCCCGATCGCTTTTTCTTGAAGCTGGGATATTTTGCTCGACCCGCAAAGAAGTTAGTGAATGCTGCTTGTAAGTGCCTTAAACCTTGTTGAAGTGGAACACAGCTCACTTCGTTCAAAAAATCTAATTCCTCTAGTTTCTTCCACTCCGTCAGCATCGAAGATGTTTGAGAATACCCTACTCTAGCTTTATGTTTGTACCAAGCTTCGGTTCGAGTCGCGAGTGCTTTGTTGTACACTAAGCGCACACACCCCAACGTTCTCCTCAACAAATTTTCTTGTTCAGGCGTTGGGTAGAATCGGTATCGGCAAGCTTTTTCAACCATGTCTTACATTCTAACATATTATTTGTGAGCTTGTTAGACTGCATCTGTAAAGCCGTCCTAAAAGGACGGGGTTTCAGACCCAAAATTTTTGATGACTGGCAACCCTAAAACGGAATATCCAAATCATCCTGCGGCGGTTCAATCACGGGTTCAATCACTGTTTTAGTCGTCTGAGGCGGAGTCGTTGGGGGTGTTGTCGGCAAGTCTACCACTTCTCCTTGAAAAAAGGTTACTAATTTTTGAGCCGCTTGTGTCACTGCCTCTTTGTCGTTGTCGCTGGGTTGGGGTGAGGAAGGAGGTAAAGGGACGGGAGAAATAGGGGGAGGAGGTGAAGCAGAGAACGGTTTAGGTACGACTTCTGGGGCAGGGTTAACGTCAACAGGCGTAACGGGTTCAGGTTTAACTTCAGGAGAAACAGGCGCTGAAGCTTCCGCTGAGACAACATCAACTTCTGGTTGTGGGTTTGGTTGTGGGTTTTGGGTTAAATTGGGATTAGATGGCGGTGGTGTTTGCGGTGGCGCTGTTACGTCTGACGGCGGCGCAGAAGGGGTTTGTTTAGGCTGATCTCCAACCTCTAAACGAACTTTAACAGTACGGGAAAAGACTTGCTGAAAAGCGGCTTCTAGATTACTAACTTTATCCTGCGCTATTTTGAATAACGGTTGAGAACGAATCCCCACACAAGCAGAATTGGCATCAAACGCGGTTAAACGTCCATGTTGACGAAATAAAGCTTGAGTTCCGAGGGGTTTGACAAACGCCAGAACTTGCTGCCATGTATTGCCTAAGTCCGCTGCTGAGGAGGCTGTCGGCTGTGGCGAGGGCTTTTCTGTTGTTTTTGAGGTTTGAGAACTAACAGGCTGTACAGGCGGTTGTGATTGAGACTGAGGAGCGGGTTGAGGAGCGGGTTGAGGAGCGGGTTGAGGCGCAGGTGCGGCAGGAGACGATGGAGTCGGTAACGGGGAAATTGCAGAAGGGGTTGGCAATAAACCCAATAATGTCACTTCTAGCCATAATCGAGGTTGGGTGGTATTTTTGATCTGAACTTCACTGTTTTGTAAGTGTTGCTGGCCAGTTAAAATCCAATGCATTTGCCACTTTTCGGCCAATTGACAGAGTTGTTGCCAGGTGGGTTGAGTTAGTTTAACTAAATCATGACGCTGGGGGGCAGTTTTGGCAATCAATAAATCCCGATAAAATTCTGCTAAATTTTGCAATACAATTAACGGCTCTCGTCCTCTATTTAACAGAGTGCGAGTTTGATCTAAAATGGCTGTACTATCTTGATCGGCGATCGCCTCAAGTAACGTCAACAGATCTTGTTCTGGTACGGCCCCCACAAAGTCCCAGATCCGTTCTACGGTAATTTCTCCCGAGAGTAAACTCAGCTGATCTAATAGACTTTCTGCATCCCGTAGTCCCCCCTGGGCAATTTGGGCGACCATTTGTAATGCGTCTGGGGTAATGGTAATCTGTTCTTTCTCAGCTATCATCTGTAAATGATTCACCATCGCCTCGAGGGGAATACGGCGAAAATCAAACCGTTGACAGCGAGAAATAATCGTCGGTAACACCCGTTGTGGATCGGTGGTTGCCAGGACAAATACAACCCGGTCTGGTGGTTCTTCTAAGGTTTTGAGTAAAGCGTTAAACGCCGCCACACTGAGCATATGGCATTCATCAATCACATACACTTTATAACGACATTGCACCGGAGCAAACTGCGCCCGTTCAATTAACTCTCGGATGTTATCAACTCCAGTATTACTGGCTGCATCAATTTCGATCACATCTAAGGTTGATCCATTGGTAATACCTCGGCAGACTTCGCAACTCCCACAGGGTTGATCGGTGGGTTCACTCAAGGATAAACAATTCAAAGATTTTGCTAAAATTCGCGCACTTGAAGTTTTACCCGTGCCTCGTGGCCCGGTAAAGAGATAGGCTGGAACAATACGACGCTGACGAATAGCATGGGTTAATGTGGTGGCGATCGCATCTTGTCCGACTAATTGCCCAAAGGTTTGAGGGCGATATTTATGATGTAGAGGTTCGTAACTCACTCTTGCTGTTGTAATCTTAAATATTCTTTTTACTCACTATGATATTTTAATCAACTTTCTTATGATTTGGCTAAACTTAATCCGTAATTCTCCTGATCCTAAAAACTTCTTTTTACAAATATTAGAGAAAATACAGATAATATCACTTAGACTGTTGTAATTTTTAATGCTTTTACCCATCTCTGTTGCTAAACGAAATCGGCAAGCATCAACCATTAACTAACAAGCCATCAACCGGGTGATAGATTTACTTTAAAGATTTGGTATCATTTTTAGTAGACCACCCTGATTGATCAATGGGAATGTTGTTAAACCTTATATCCGTCATGACTGTATTTCTTGTTTGAGAATATATTTTCAAATTAGTTCGTTTCCTATCAGTTAACTAAAACCTATGTCTCAATCTATTATCCTCACAGAAACCACTTTAGCACAAGCACCAACCCCTCAGAATCAACTTCAAGAGAATTTTGCTAAGCTGACTCCTGAGATGATTTGGATGGGAACCTCCGGCCTGCTATTATTTTTAATCTTTGTGCTAGCTATTGTCTTCAAAGTCAAAACCCATGATATAGATAAACAATTAAAAATAGAAAAATTCAGAAATAAAGAACTTCATAAAAAATACAAATTAGCCTTAGGCAGTATTTCTAAAATGGAGAAAAACCCCGATTTGATTCATTCTCGAGAATTTAACCTAGATTATCTGCGGATGAGAATGGCAGAAGATGTTTTTCACTATGCGATTATTGTACAAATAAAAATGAAAGTCAAGCAAAAAATTGCTCTGGCTTTACGACCGACACAAGCAGCCGTTGGAGAAAAAGGAACAGCAGGAACAGGACGACAAGTTGATTCTATTTTTGATGTTGAATATGAAACAGGCGAAGGCAGAACCATTAAAAAACGGATCTTATTTCGGATTCAAATTCGTCTAATGAAGCTCCCGACTCAAGCCACTTCTGCCACAATTAATCAAATAATTGATTGTTTAGAAACTTATCTCAGTCCTTCAGAAGATCACGATACTTGGCAACCGACTATTCAGGGTAGAATTGTTCATATTGAATGGGATCAAAAAGCAAAACCCACCCCTTTACTGGTCTTAGAACAATCCAATGAAGGCATGAATGTAACCTTCCGTACCACTCGTCAAACACCGGGAACAGCAGTTGATACCGCTCGTTCTTTACCCCCAGGAAAAAAGAAAAAAGCCGCTAGCAAAACTAAAAACCGTAAGTCTACAAAAAAAATGGCGCAATCTGTTAAAAATTAATTGCCATTTCTAACTATTCAATATCTGGTGCAACTCTGGGGTCATCTACTGATGTTTGTCCTATCAAAAAAGACACAAAAAGTTTATTTCTGTGTCCTCTTTCACCCTTTGTTTTTATCCCTTCAAATTATTGCTGAATATAATAATCCCGCGTACCTTTGGCATTAATCGCTTCTCCCAAACGATTTAACCCGTGAATATAAGCAGCCGTTCGCATAGACACTGAAAACTCTTGAGAAAGTTGCCAAATCTGTTGCGTTTCCTCAATCATTTTTTGTTTCAAACGTTGATTAACCTCTTCCAATGTCCAATATAATCCACTACGATTTTGTACCCATTCAAAATAACTCACCGTCACCCCACCCGCATTGACTAAAATATCTGGAAAGACATAAACCCCTCGTTCTTCCAAAATTTGATCGGCTGCTGATGTAATCGGGCCATTTGCCACTTCAAAGATATATTTTGCTTTAATATCTTTCGCATTTTCGTGGGTAATTTGATTTTCTAATGCGGCGGGAATCAAAATATCAACATCAAGGGTTAATAACTCCTCATTTGTTAAAACATCATGTTCAACGATATTACAGACACTGCCTTCACAATAAACCGCTTTAACGCTTTGATTGGCTTGTTTAAATTGACGAACACTGGGAATATCTAAGCCATTTTTAGAATAAATCCCCCCTTGAGAATCACTCACCGCCACGACTTTATATCCAGCTTTGCCGAGTAACTCCGCAACCATTCCCCCAGCATTCCCGAAACCCTGGACCGCAACAGTGGTTTGAGACGGGACTTGATTAAACTTCGGCATCAGATTTTCAAGTACAAAAAATGCCCCGGTGGCAGTGGCTGTATCGCGCCCTAAACTGCCGCCTAAAGTAATCGGTTTTCCCGTGACGACACCTGGGGTGAGTTGACGACGAATCATGCTGTATTGATCCATCATCCAGCCCATAATCATTTGATTGGTATAGACATCTGGGGCGGGAATATCCACATCTGGGCCAATAAAATCTGCGATCGCCTCAATATATCCTCGGGTTAATCGTTCTAATTCTAAACGAGAAAGGGCTTTCGGATTGACTGTAATTCCACCTTTCGCACCGCCAAACGGTAAATTTAAAACCGCACATTTGAAGGTCATCCAAAACGCTAAAGAAGTGACTTCATCGAGAGAAACGTTTTCGTGATAACGCACACCCCCTTTTGTTGGCCCTCGGGTATTATCATATTGGACTCGATAACCCGGAAACATTTTCAAAGAACCATCATCCATCCGGACTGGAATCGACACCATTAAACTCGATTTCGGAAACTTTAACCGTTCTATGGTATCTTCTGATAAATTAACGTATTTTAAAGCCTTTTCTAAACGTCGGCTTGCATCTTCAAATAGAGAATTTAGCATTGTTTTTAATATTGTATTCTTTGATCCCCATATTTTTATTGTAGAATGCCATTCTAATTTTTAGGTTTAAGTTTTGCCCTTGTTTTTTCATAATTCTTTATTGTTTATCTCTTTACAAGTGCCATTTTAGACGTTAGAATTGATGTAGCATCATCATTCCCTAAATTTTAATATTTTTAGAATCTAAGACAATAATATAGAGATTAATTCATGGTATTAGATAATCAAGAATAGGCATGCAGGTGCGATAGGGTAATTGTCTTTCTGGACTTCTGCATAGCTGCATAGCTGACTTCTCCTCTGCGCTCTAGTTCATAATAATTCATACTTTTTCTCAATTAAATCCTTGGTAACGAGCCGAAATTCTTTTAATATAATTGAGTAACTTCAATTCAATACCGATTTATATCGATAAGCTGTAGATGCGCCTAAAAATCATTGAAAATTTTGATAGCAGTTTTACCTTAAACGCTGAGGCTAAAGCCCAACTGTTTACATTACTGACGAGTGATAAATTTCTGAATCAAATCAGTCAGCCCCTGGGAATCGCAAAGCTGGAATTCACAGAACTTTTATTTCAGCCTGTTCCTTACAGCACTCAAACGCCTAAAGGGATGCCGATTGAATTTCAAGCGTATTATGAATCAGATGATTACATTATTGTCAATGTTCCGCCTAACTTTATGTTTCAGGCTAAAATTTTTAAGCCGAGTCGTCTTTGTGCTATTTATCGCAAACTTAGTGATGAATCAGTCTAAGAGACAATTAAATTTATATTGAAAACTACTATCTGAATTTTAATCAAAATGAAGAGTCAAACAGATATTCCTAGCCTCAGTCAAATTGAGTCAACCCCTTATCTAGATGAATCTGGATATTTGCCCCAATCTTTGGACGGTAAAATCGGTGTTTATGCTATTATTGACCCTAACCAAGTTTTACAATATATCGGCTATTCCCGTAATGTTTATCTCAGTTTGAAACAGCATCTGATCCGAAAGCCTCAAAGTTGTGATCTAGTTAAGGTTAAGACAATTGAACGTCCCAGTCGAACCCTTCTCGAAGAAATTAAAGCCGCTTGGATTGCTGAAAATGGATCAATTCCGGTTGGGAATGCGGCTGAAGAAAGTCAATGGAATCAGGCAATTGATGTCAAACCACTTATGAACGCGAGTGAACAAGAAGAGTATAAAAAATTAGAGGGTTTGGGTCAGGAAAAATGCTTAAAAAATGTAGCACGTCGAGTAGAAGCAGAAATATTAGAAATTCTCAAGCAACGGGGTGTTCAAGAGGAAATTCGGTTTAATCCAAAATTAAAATCTAGCGGTTTACTGGATTTAAAATGAATCACCTATTTTTAGTAAAAAACTAACTCTAAATATCAACGGTTTGGCGAATTTCTTGATGAATTACTAAATTCTCTCCACTACGGCGTGCTTCCCATTCTCCAGAAAAAATCAAACCAATATTCCAATATCCCTGAATATAATCTTCATCTTCTGAGATTGTACCAATGTAGGTGATTGGGTCGGATGAACTCATCAAATAACGTTTGATAAAATTAATTTGCCGACCCGTAACAGTGCCGCTAAACCGCGCTTCTCCTAAGTAATTATCATCTAAAATATTACCGCTGAGAGTATTACCCGCTTGAATAATACTTGCTTCAAATCGCGTGGGTTGATTTCTTTGCCAATAAGTTCCGAGCCAGGTTCCGTTCAAATCTGCCATATTCGTATGAAAATTCAGCCAGATAACAGTCATGCAGGGAGACGTTATCTTTTTAATCTTATCCTAAGTTGAGATCAGATGACTGCTTGGGTCAATTTGGGTCAATCGGTGAGGTGTTTAATTCCTCAATTGACCCTACCCTATAAAGCAACAGATTCTACAATCATCAAGGTTGTTATTCTTTATACCCGATTGAATCCCATAACCCCGCTTCATGAGGAATGGTATTTCCAGGGACTGGGACATTTAAAAAATTGATAATCGGCAACAGTCCTACGGTCAAGGAGCTGAACATGATGATGGCAATCCAAATCAGACGATGGTCATCTTGGGAATGGGAGACAAAGTACTTGGTATTTTTTTGAGTATGCATAGATCTCAGGACTCCTAATCATGTGTTATAGACTTTTTTGATATCTGTATCATAGAACACATTTTATAAATTCTGTAGCCAAATTTACAAAAGTTAGAAATATGAGTAATAATTAGATACAAAGCACTTTTTTATAATATTAATGCTTAGTAAAAGAAGCATATGATTACAGCCAATTTCCGACTAAGACAAAAGCGGCCCAAAAGAAAGGATGAGCAAAGTCTTTTTGTTGTAAAACAGCCAATTGCGCCCGTCGTAATGCCTCTGCTAAGGGCTGTTGAGATTGACTGAGTTCCTGATAGAAATAACTCATGAGTAAAGCGGTTGATTCATCATCAACTGACCACAAACTGGCGATTGTACTACGCGCCCCTGAACGCACAGCAACCCCTGCTAAGCCTAAGCCAGCCCGATCATCTCCTGTTGCTGTTTGGCAAGCACTCAAGACTAATAACTCAATCGGATTAAGTTGTTTGGCATCCGTTTGAAGTAAATTTCGTAATTCTTCAATATTAATTTTCTCATTCCAAGTGAGGATAAAAGTATCTTCTATCTGAGAACTAAAGTTTCCATGAGTTGCCAAATGAACAACAGAAAAAGGCAGTTTATTCACTTTCTGATTGACTTGAGGTTCTGTAAAATCCTCATTTAATAAAATTTCACTTTGAGTTTTATCTTTAATTTGTTGTAATTCTAATTCGACATTGGGTAAAGGTGTAAATCCTTGTCTAGCAAGCGTTAATCCTCCGGCTAAAACATTTAACTTTTTTTGAGCTAAAGGCTGGGGATCAATTAACTGTAAACCCGGCGCGATCGCCACATTATATTGCTCAATTAAATACTGTTGACCATCGTATAAGCTAGCAACCGGAATTTTTCGTAATCCACTATCTAAAATAAATACTAAGTTTTGAATATTATTTATTTCGAGCGCTTGTTCAAAAGGTTGAATTAATTCTTCATAGAGTTGTTGAGAGGGTTCTGTAAAATTCTCAATAAAAATTCTTTCTCTCGGTATTAAAATAGCTTGATTGAGCTGTTCAATAACTGCTTCTAATTCTGGAGCAGAAATATTAACTGTATGATGCATTAAAGGTTGATGGGGTAGAGTTACAATCAGTTCTAAACGATCTGCTAAACTAATCGTATAAAAGATAGCAGCAGTGGGATCAATCGTATCGATATCGATAGGTTTAATATTTAAACAAGCATTTCTAAAAAAGTTATCTAACTCAGCAAGCTGTAGTGACTCAATCACTTCCCTGGCTAACTTTAATTCTATTTGTGTGGGATTTGAAGACAGTAATAAATCCACTAATTCGCGATAAATGGGTTCAACTTGTTGACGAAAATTAAACTGAACTTCAGTATTAATAGCAACAATATCACTTCTTAAGAATTGTAGATTTTTCCAAGCTTGTATATACGCTTTAATTGCCATTTGACGTTGATTTTGTTGCTTAAAAATTTGCCCAAGTTGCCATTGCCACTGATAAGCAATATCATAAGCATTAATGGTTTGGGTTATTTGTAATGCGGCTTCAGTTAAACGTTGTGCTTCTTCTAGTTGTTGATTTTGTTGATACAATTTTCCCAATAACCCCAGTCCATAAGATTCTGAACGTTTATCTTGTAATAATTTTGCTGTTTTAATGGCTGATATTAAATGTTGAGATATTTTTGATAACGTGATTAAAGATTGTTGTTGTTGCCGAAGATTAATTAAATTATGAGCCAGATTAATTTGAGCATAAGCTTTAGTTTTAGAATCAGATAGTTGCTCAAGTATGGGTTCTATTTGAGAGACTAATTTAATAGCTTGTTGTAGCTTATTTTGTTGAATTTTTAAGTCTAATTGATTAATAATTGCTGGTATTTTTAAATTTAAATTAATATCGCTTTGAATCACGTCTTGATAGATTTGATTCGCTAAGTCTAGCTGGTTTTGTAAAGTGTAGTTTATGGCTAAACTAATCATTGTTGCCGCAACTTGCTCGGGGTTTTGTATTTTCCTGGCTATGGCTAAACTTTGATTTAAAATAGCTTGAGAAAAATCTAAATCACCCAATTCTCCTAAAACATTTCCCAAACTTTGTAACGATTTTGCTTTCAATACGCTATCCGGTTGTAGTGTTAATTTTCTTTCCGTTTCTCTTAAAGTATCTAATGCTTTTGAATATAACCCCAAGGCTTGTAAAGCTTGTGCTTGATTAATTTCAACACGAGTTAGTTCTGTTATTTTATTAATGCTTCGATAAATCTCAGCCGCTTTTTGCCAGGTTTTAAGCGCTAACTCCGGCTGACTGGTTAACAGTTGTATTTGTGCTTGAATATCTAATAAACCCGCATAAAGCTGTTGATATTCTAAAGCATTTTGATTGGCTTCTAATAACTCAAAACCTGATAAAATAATACGATTAGCCTTGTTAAAATCTTGCTGCTTAATATAAATTAGAGCCATATTTCGCCAAACTCTAACTTGTCCCAGTTGATTCTTTTGTTGCTGATACTGTTGTAAGACTGTTTCTAATAACAATAGACTTTGATTTAAATTTCCCTGCTGATAAAACTGTTGTGCTTGATTTTCTAAGCTTTGACATTGTTCAATAGTCTGACAACTTGCTGCTGTATTTTGTACAAGATCAGTCGTATTAATACTTGCTAATCCTTCATTTGAAAATAACTTAAGCAGAAGAACAATTAACAACCCAACGATAAACATTATTTTTTTCATGATTTGTATTGATTATCTAAAAAGTGATTCGATATTGAATCAAAAAATGAACACCATTTTCTTGTAAAGATTCACCCTCACTATCAATTTCAATCAATGGAATTCCCCACTCAAGCTGAGCATTAAAATTTTCCTGAATTTGTAATCTTAAACCGAAACCCGTTGAAAGCAGACTATTAGACTGTAAATTGTTTTCTGTTTTTTCTTGATTCCAAATAGTCCCTCCATCTATAAAAGGAACGAATTGAACAATCATATTCCACTCTGAAATCGTAACAATAGGTACACGCAATTCAGTCGATAAAAATACACCGTTATCACCTAATAAAGTATCTTGACGATAACCCCGAACCGTTGATGCACCGCCTAAACTAAACTGTTCTTGCGCTAGTAAAGATTGATGGGCTAATTGTATATCCGAACGTAATAACCAAATAATATTGGATGATAATAATCGTAAATATTGGATTTGTCCTCGCCAAGCCACAAAACGACTATCAGGTAAATCCTTATTTTTTGTCGCATTAAATAGTCCTGTTCCTAAAGAAAATTGTGAGCGAATAGCTAATGCATCTTGTGCCGAACGAGTGCTATATTCTTGAAATAAACGAATCACAGAAGTCCGAATTTTACCTCGATCATCTGCACCTAAAGATAAAGGAAAAGGCTCGTTTTCTAATAAAGTTTCCGTATCTTGAATTGCGGCACTGACTCCAATAGCAAATTCAGTATGGGGTGTTAAATAAAGCGGCTGACGATAAGAAAATTGGTAAGTTTGGGAATTAGAATCAATATCTAATTGATTAAAAGGATCTTCAATAATCTGACTATCTGTGCGACGATGGGTAAACGTTAATGTGCCGTTATTGGCATTAATTGGTAAAGTATAACTAACATTATCGAGGGTATGACTTCCTTCTGTATTATAATAGGAAATATTCAGGCGCTCGCCAAATCCTGTTAAATTATTATGGCTAAATTGTACCAGGCGGCGCAGACTGCCAACACTGGGAGAACGCTGATTATCTACTATTAATTCAACCGACATTGTATTAGCTTCTTCAAGTTGAATACTGAGTTTACTTTTGCCGATACCAGACCCGGCTGATAACTCTGCTGAGAGACGTTGAATTAAAGGATTTAGTTGTAAAAGTTGTAAGGTTTCTAAGAGTTGATTTTGATTCAGAGGCGGTTGAATTCCCTGTTCTAAACGACTGCGAATATAACCGGGTTGTAATCTTTCGAGTCCGCTAATTTGAAGTTCTTCTACTTCCCCTTCTATAATTTCGATGGTAACCATTCCTGCATTTAATGCTTGAGGCGGAAGAATAGCACCCGAAGTAATATAACCATTATCTTGATAAAATTGAGTAATGCGTTGTTGTGCTTCTAATAACTCGGTAAACGAAATCGGACGATTAAGATAATCTATTAAAATTGCTTGTAATTGTTCTTCTGTAAATACTGTACTGCCGATAAAATTAAATTCAGTAATTATAATCGTTCCCGGAATATCTAAAATCGGTTCTTCTGGAGTTTGAGGCTGCGATAAAGGCGGTAATAATTCCTCCGGTGGCGGTAAAAGTTCGGGTTCTTCTAATGGTTGGGTTTCTGGTAGAATGGGTCGAGGAATAGATTGAGCTATAGCATATTCAGATAGATTGAGATAAAATATAGAAAAGAATAGAGTTAAGTAACAACACCGAAAATATATTTTCATAAACTTAGATGACAACTAATATTTACTCTTTTGTGAGTTATTTAATACAACCCATAAAAGAGATTAAGTTCAGGAAAATACTGCTTACTCAAATAGTAAGTTGATGATATTTCCAAAAGTTAAACTACAAGTTGTTTTGAGATTAAACAGTCACCCGGAAAGACGTTTGAGGATGAAGAAAACTTGTGATAATCAGACATGAAGTATCTGTCAGAGATATGGCTAAATTAATATCTCTATAAATGGATTAAAATTCATCGAAAAACTTATCCGATAGACAACTGTTCTTCAGACAATGTGATAAACGCAGCACTTAAATCTGTTGGCACAACATTAACAATCTGTGCAATGGTTTGATTTGTAGATGCAACCGTTATAGATGTTCCAGTCAGGATATTATCGCCATCGGGATCGATATCAACCCCTGTATTATCTATAATAATTTGTCGGATCACTTCAGGGGTAACCAAACTCACTAATTCCGGTGTAATATTCAATCCCTGAGTTGCCGCCAAGCTGATAACATTATTCAATAAAGCCTGATCGACAGGTAAATTAACAGGTTGTAAAAGTAAGTCTGATTCGGTTAAATTCGGCGGTAGTCCAACTCGATCCCCTTCCGTAATATTAAAATCTAAAATAGCGTCAAATTCAGTCGTATCATCCGGAATAGAAACAACAAATAAATCTTGACCTAAACCTCCAGCCAAAAAATCAGATCCTTTATCACCAAACAAAGAATCATCTCCGGACTCACCCGTCAATGCATCGGTTTCTTGACCCCCGCGCAGCAAATCCGATCCATCTCCACCCAAGATAATATCATTACCTTTATTGCCATTAATCGTGTCATTTCCCCCATCACCCGAGAGAAAATCTAAATCCTGCCCCCCCCAGATTCGGTCTGCACCGCTTGCTCCTTGTAGGGTATCATTACCTTGATTACCGTTAATCGTATCGTCTCCAGATGAACCTGTAACGAGATCATCCCCTTCTAAAGCCAGAATACCATTGGGTGCAGTGGTCAGTAAATCTGGGGTAATTGTGAAAGTATCACTTTGAGCAGTTAGTAAACAAAATCCGTTGATCAGATTAGACATGGTTTCCTCGTAAAGTTGGATTTAATTTGAGAAACTGCAATGATTGCAGTAAAACTTTGCACCCTAAATTAATGGAGTATAGTTGCTTTTTCTTCGGTAAATGTTATATTCTCAAACTTTCTCTACTGCTGCCGTGATACAGGGATGATGTTTGCGTGATGTTTGGGTGGTATCACTGGTAACAGATTTCACCGTGCATGAGTAACCTCTGACATCGCCACAACGTGACTCACGATTACAGGATATTGTGATTTATATCATTCATCGGGATAGGAAACGGGGAATAGAAATCTGAAGTCTAATATCCATTTGCTACGGTGAGGCGCTGTTTGATAGGATGAGGACGCATAAGTAGCAATCGGGTTAACGGTATGCTGCTTAGGGATTGAATAGTTGTTACTTGAGCAAAGCTTGTGAGCGATCAAACCCAAATTGTAACAGTTTTAGGTGCGGGTGTATGGGGGTCAGCTTTAGGCAACTTAGCACGTCGTAATCCCAATCAGGTTCGGCTGTGGTCGCGCAGTAGTCCAGAATCATTAGAATCTGTCGTTATAGATGCAGATGTGATTGTTTCGGCCGTCTCGATGAAGGGAGTACGACCTACAATTGAAAAGTTACAGCAATTAACCCTTTCTCAACAAACCATTCTCGTCACCTCCACCAAAGGCTTAGATCCTGATACCACCCATACTCCGTCTTATATATGGCAACAAGCTTTTCCTAACCATGCCGTTGTCGTCTTATCGGGGCCAAATTTATCGAAAGAAATCCAAAAAGGATTACCCGCCGCCACAACCGTTTCGAGTACAAATCTTACCGCTGCTGAAACGGTACAAACTGTCTTTTCTTCCGATTTATTGCGGGTTTATGTGAATGAAGACCCCGTGGGAACTGAACTCGGCGGAACGTTAAAAAATGTGATGGCAATTGCTGCGGGAGTTTGTGATGGCTTGCAGTTAGGAACAAATGCTAAAGCCGCATTATTAACCCGTGCCTTACCGGAAATGATTCGAGTCGGAACCCATTTAGGCGCTTCGGCTGAAACCTTTTTTGGCTTATCCGGTTTAGGGGATTTACTGGCAACTTGTGATAGTCCTTTATCTCGAAATTATCAAGTCGGTTTTGGATTGGCACAAGATAAATCTCTTGAACAAGTCTTAGAAGAATTAGAAGGAACTGCTGAAGGGGTCAATACAACAAAAGTTCTGATTAAATTAGCCAATAAAGAAACAATTCCTGTACCCATTGCCCGTCAAGTTTATCGTTTAATTCATGGGAAAAATACCCCCCAAGAAGCCGTACAAGCCTTAATGGAGCGAGATTTAAAACCTGAATTTTGCGATTTAGAATTGTAAGTTAAATACAGTTATAGCAATACTTCTGAGTTGTTAGAAAATCTTTTTTATGAGGCAACAGGGAACACCGAAACAGCGATCGCGGGCGCATTGCAATGCGTCCCTACCTTAATTCTGAATACTGAATACTGAATTCTGACTCCTGACTCGCTTTCCTCGCGCTCCTCCTGACTCCTAACTCCTCACAAACCACAAATGAAATATTGCAATTTTATTAAAATATGACATTACAAAAACAGGAGAATACTTTTAGCTTTTGGCAAATTTGGAATATGAGTGTCGGCTTTTTTGGCATTCAATTTGGCTGGGCGTTACAGATGGCAAATACCAGCGCTATTTATGAATATCTTGGTGCAAATGTAGAACAAATTCCGATTTTATGGTTAGCTGCTCCGATTAGTGGATTAATTGCTCAGCCTATTGTCGGTTATTTTAGCGATCGCACCTGGACTCGTTTAGGACGAAGACGACCCTATTTTTTAGTTGGAGCAATTCTAAGTTCAATTGCTTTAATTCTTATGCCAAATTCTTCGACATTGTGGATGGCAGCCGGGTTATTGTGGATTTTAGATACGTCGATCAACATTAGTATGGAACCCTTCCGGGCATTTGTTGCCGATATATTGCCAATCAAACAACATACCCAAGGATTTGCCATGCAGAGCTTTTTTATCGGTTTAGGGGCAGTTGTAGCTTCTATTGCCCCCTGGTGTTTTAGTCATTTATTCGGCATAACTCCCCCGATCTCAGACTCTGCAACTATTCCATTTACGGTTAAATTATCTTTTTATATCGGAGCCGCTTTATTCCTATTAACAGTAATTTGGACGGTTATTACAACGCCAGAAACCCCGCCCCAACCTGAAACCGTTCAACCCAATCATTCTACAAAATCAACTTCTTTACTAAAAGTATTCACAGAAATTTTTATTCAAATTAAACAAATACCAAAAGTAATGAAACAACTGGCTGTTGTACAGTTTTTTACTTGGATGGGAATGTTTTGTGTGTTTCTTTATTTCCCTCCGGCAGTGGCTCATCAAATTTTCGGAGCCGTTGGACAACATTCTCAGCGTTATACCGATGGCATAGAATGGGCAGGAATTTGTATTGCCGTTTATAACTTAACTTGTTTTTTATTTGCCTGGATATTACCTCGACTCGTCACCTGGACTAGCCCTCAACTGACTCATGCTTTTTGTTTATTTTGTGGGGGATGCGGCTTAATTTCATTAACCTGGATTCAAAATCAATATCTAATTTTCATTCCAATGATTTGTTTTGGTATTGCTTGGGCGAGTATTTTGTCTCTGCCTTATGCCATGTTATCTAGTAGTATTCCGATGAAAAATATTGGATTTTATATGGGAATTTTCAATGCATTTATCGTCATTCCTCAAATTATAATCGCCCTGGGTTTAGGATGGATTATGGAACGATTTCTCGGGGGAATTCATTTACAAGCCGTTGTGTTAGGTGGATGTTCTTTACTCCTGGCTTCGTTATGGGTTCATGGCGTTGAGGATGCAGTAGAAAATCCCTCAAACATTACCCAAGACTACCACTCAGATAAGGCAACATCAATCCCACTTTTAAGTAATGAGGGTAAATCCGTTTGACGGGAAAGATGAGTTAATCGTTCATGGGCTGATTCTGGATTAAGCTGTTTTAAAGCAGCAATACAATGGAGTTGAACCCCCATATTGGCAGTCGATAAGAGTTGTATCAAAGTATCAATGGCGTGAGGTTGTCCTAACTGACCCAATGCTGAGGCGATTAACTGTTGAATTTGAACTGATTGTACTGCACCCTCCGAACTATTAAGTAAATCCACTAAAATCTCAGTGGCGAGTGGTTTGATCTGCGGTGAATTCACCCGTCCTAACATCCGAATGATCTCTTGACAAAGGGGAAATTGAGCCGTTTTTTCTGCATCCCAACTCTGGGCTTGTTGAAAGATTTCAGATAGATAATTCAGCGATACAGAGGTTTCTATCCAAGCTAACGCCCTGACTCCATCTCGTTTTAACGACATCGGTGTAATTGTGGCTTGCACTTGTTCAAACAATGCCGTTGCCGCCCTATCTGTCCCTAAGCGGGCTAAAGCCATTTGAGTTTGTTGACTCACTTCTGGACGGATATCCCACAATAACGGTTTTAACTGTTCTACCAAATTCAGCTCCGTTTGTAAATCTCGACGCACCCCTAAGGCTGCCACCGCTTCTTTACGAACCGCTGCATGGGTATCCTGTAAAGCGTTTAACAACACAGGCGGGACTCGAGGATCATGAAAACTCCCCAAGGCTTCTATGGCAAACGCCCGAACTTGAGGATCTTCATCATCCGTAACCTGTAATAAAGCAGGTATCGTCTCAACGTGGCGAATTTGGGCTAATGCTTCAGTGACCAGTAGGCGTAAAGATTCTGTTTTGAGTAAATTAGTTAAAGGCGCAATCGCTGATTTTCCTAAATTGCCTAAGGCCAGCGCAATCATTTGTTTAACAGCGGTTTGTTCCTCAGACTCAGTGTGGTTGCTTCGTTGTAAACCATTAATTAATGCAGTGATAACATTACTCGTGTCAAACTGCCCCAAACTACGGGCAACAAACCATTGAACTTCTGGGTCAGCTTCGACATCTTCTAAAATTGCAATTAACGGTTCAATAGCAGCCCCGCCAATTCTATTTAAAATCTTTGTTGCTTCCCACCGTTGCTGAAAGTCCCCAAACTGTAGATCATTTAAAGCTTGCTGTAACAACGGTTGAGATTTAGTATCGGACACATCTTGCCACTGACCACTCATAGATTTAAAGTTTGAAGATTTTACTGTATGGTTTGCTCATGGCTATTTTATTTTAAGGCTTTATGCTGCAATTTCGATATTCTTCTTTGATTGATGCCCCCGTTGAAACCGTTTGGGACTTTCATACCCGTGATGATATTCTGCAACTCCTCACCCCGCCCTGGCAACCCGTAGAAATTGTTCGCCGTCAAGGTGGTTTAGATGTGGGGGCTGTATCTGAATTTAAGATCTGGCTTGGCCCGTTACCCGTAACTTGGGTGGCTATCCATACCGAATGTATTCCCTATCAACTATTTACCGACGAACAGCAACAAGGGCCGATGGCAAGCTGGGTTCATCGCCATCAATTTACCGAGGAAAATGGCAAAACTCGTTTAACCGATGCGATCGCCTATAGTTTACCCGGAGACTGGTTAGCGGAGCAAGTCGTCGGTTGGTGGGTAGACTCTCGACTCGAAGATATGTTTCGGTATCGCCACCTCATCACCCAGCGCGAATGTCAGGTTAGTTCTCAGGCTGTTTGAAGCAATATACAATAGGGGGAAGTCGGCAAGTCGGCAAGTCGGCAAGTCGGCAATAGGGGGGAAGAACTACTTTAAGCGCATAATACATAGTGCCTATTACCCACTTAATTACTGTTGCCCTTTCCCCTTTCCCCTTTCCCGTTCTGAGACAACTGCGGCGAAGTCTAGTAACTGTTAATCTACCTTAAGCCACGGTAGCGATACAGTCAATTTCGACTTTGACATCTTTCGGTAAACGAGAAACCTCTACACAGGCGCGGGCGGGTGCATTTTCTGGATCAAAATATTCAGCATAAACCTGGTTAACGGTAGCAAAATCAGCTAAATCTGCCAAAAATATAGTTGTTTTGACCACCCTGTCCCAACCGGACCCGGCTGAATTTAAAATCGCCTCTAAATTTGCCATCACCTGTTGGGTTTGCTGGGTAACATCTTGCAGGTGTACCACTTCATTCGTCTGAGGATCAATTGAAATTTGTCCGGCAACAAACACCATGCCGTTAGCCACCACAGCTTGATTATAAGGCCCGACAGGGGCAGGTGCAGTTTGTGTGTGAATAATTTTTCGAGTCATAGATATTCAAAATGTGCGGGAAAGAGGGATTTCCCTGCGTAAAATACTTTAATTTAATCCATTTTATTCTGAGAAAATCAGTTCACTCATTCATAATGTCAGAGTGCAATTTTCCTTCTCCCTCAGCTTACAAGCTTACAATATTAACATTGCTTTTTAAGCCTTTTCAGCCCTCTATTTATCAGTGACGCAGCAAGATGACTCAAGATCAACTTTTCGGACGATTACATTACAGTAAATTACTGGTATTAAATATACAAAGACGACTACACGCCAGGGGGCTAGAGCCAGGAGCCGTTGATGGCCGTTGGAGTCCGGAAACTGAAGCCGCCTTAGAAAAAGCCCAACACGCCTATGGGGTTTATGGTGGAAAAGCGGATGCAGCTTATTTTGTCGTGATTTCTACCCCAGAAGAAGAATTAGCAAAAGTCGCTGAACAAGTTATCCTTTTGGGGGCACCTGAAACAGGAGTTTATCAACGAAATCATTCCCTCGATCCAAAAGTAGCTGTGGGGCCTTTTTTTAATGAAGAGGTTGCGAAACGATGGCAACATTATTTACGGGATTTTGGTTTAAGTCAGGCTCAAGTTTATTACGGTTGTTAGCGCCGATTCAGTTTAATTTTAAAAGCTAGAATCAATCATTGGAGTTGAGTTGTATGATAGCGGTTTATATGATAATTTTGTGATGATTTAAGGACAATAATTGAGGTGAAAACTGTTAAATTCTTGAACAGGATCTTGTTACAATTGATCGGACATCAGTTAAAATATCAGATCACCTTGAAGATAATGCAACTTTTTGAACAATGGTGGAATCATGTCTCGACAAGACGGCAATTCTTTCAGTTTTGGCGGTTAACCACTCGGATTTTACGAGATGTTTTAGAGATTATTATTATTTTATCGACGGTTATTATAGTTATATTATTAATTTTAATTTTAGAAGATACACTACAGCAGAATACTGTTTGGGGTGAGATTTTTATTAAATCAATTGAAAAATCACGAATACTGGGAACCTTTGAAAGTATCAGTATTGTGACCGCGTTAGTGATTTATGTCCGACGCGGCAAAAAACAATCTCATTATGAAGCTTGGCAAGTGATTGATGCTGCTCAAGGCTTAGACATTAGTTATGCTCGCATCCGAGCGTTAGAAGATTTAGCTAAAGATGGGGTGAGTTTAAAAGGACTCTCATTACCCAAAGCCAATTTAGAACAAATTAATCTGGTTGATATTGATCTCAAAGAAGCTAACTTTCAAGGCGCAAAATTACAAGAAGCAAATCTTAAAGGATGCGCCTTTGAACTGACTCAATTTCAAGGAGCAAACTTATTAAAAGCAAACTTACAAGAAAGTTTCTTTTTACTCGCTCAATTACAACAAGTCAATCTCAGCTCAGCTAACTTACAATATGCCGATTTACAAGGGGTTAATCTCCTAGAAGCCAACCTACAAAAAGCAAATTTACAAGGAGCATATTTATTTGGAAATCTTCAAAGCGTTAACTTTCAAGAAGCCAATTTGAACCAGACAACCTTAGAAGGCGCTTATCTTAAAGATGCTAACTTCAAAGGTGCAAATCTAACCGGAGCCAATCTCCGAGAAGCTAACTTACAGGGAGTTACTTTTGATGATGCTAATCTGCAAGGGGCGAACTTTCAAAATGCCAAGGGGTTAAACCCCAGTCAAATTCAAGCAGGTCAACATTGGCAACAAGCGCGATATTCTAAAGCCTTTCTCTATCAACTGGGCTTACTATGACAATGCTTCTCCCATTGTAAGGAAACGGGTAACGGGTAGCGAGTAACGCCGGATCAGGAAACTTTTCTGACTTCTAACTCCTGACTCGGTGTCTCCTGACTCGGTGTCTCCTGACTCCTGACTCGGTGTCTCCTGACTCGGTGTCTCCTGACTCCTGATAAAGTACGGACATTGCGATCGCACACAAGCGCAAGAACCGAACCCTGACTCAGACTCAGTGTTGATACCCTGATGATCGGGTGTATCTTGACATATATTGGAATCTCTCAAGTAGCCTTGGGAAAATTGAAGCCTGTTGAACACTTAACAAAGTCGTTAAAATTTAAAATTTAGAGGATTTGACGAATGGCTGCGGCAGATTATAAAGATTACTATAAAGTTTTAGGATTAAACAAAGGTGCTACTGGAGAAGAGATTAAAAAAGCATACCGAAAATTAGCGCGTCAATATCACCCAGATATGAATCCTGGGGATAAGGCGGCTGAAACCCGCTTTAAAGAAGTCAGCGAGGCTTATGAAGTCTTGTCTGATAGTGATAAGCGGAAAAAATACGATCAGTTTGGTCAATACTGGAACCAAGTCGGTAACACTAATCAATGGTCTAGTAGCGGTGCTAATGTTGATTTTAATGGGTTTGACTTTAGTCAGTTTAGCAGTTTTGATGAATTTATTAGTGTTCTGTTGGGTCGGGCATCCGCTGGTGGAGGAAGCTCAGCCGGTCGTCGAGGCAGTACACGCCGCAGCTATTCTTACCGGACTAATACAGGTAATTCAGGCGCTTATCGGGGTAGAGTCGATGATTTTGCCGCTGAATATGACCGCCGTAATTCAGCCTCTAACTTCAATACAGAAGCAACGGTTTCCTTGACCCTCAGTGAAGCATTCCACGGAACCAAACGGCAAGTAGGAACCGGAGAAGTGTCTATTCCGGCGGGAGTCAAACCGGGTAGTAAAATCCGAGTTCGAGGTCAGGGACAACTCGATCCTTATACTCAACAACGCGGAGATCTGTACCTCACAATAGAGATTCAACCTCATACCTTTTTTCAATTTGACGGGGATAATTTAGTCTGTGAACTCCCCGTCACCCCAGATGAAATTGTCCTTGGGGGTGCAATAGAAGTGCCGACACCCGATGGTGTGGTGACAATGAATATTCCACCCGGTGTTCGTTCTGGACAGTCTCTACGGCTACGCGGAAAAGGCTGGCCAAAAGCTAAAGGCAGTCAACGTTCGGATCAGTTAGTGAAATTAATCGTCGTTCCGCCGAAAAATTTGAGCGCCACCGAACGAGAATATTACGAAAAAATTAAAGCCACCCGTAGTGAAAATCCTCGGGCTCATTTACAATCTATCAGCCTTTAATCTCATCGGCCGCCATTAATACAGGGAATTTTACCTCAATAGTCATAGGCTATTCATTGTGATGATAATACGCGATCGCGCCGCTTGTGCGACTGTGATTTGGCATCGAACCCATGAGCAACAAATAGTGACTCATGACTAACAACACAAGAAAGACCTCTCTCAACCAGTGGGCTTTGGACAATCTTCACTGTAGAATAATCTAAAGTAGAGCCTATGCCATCGGGTATGACTTCCGCTGTTTGGGATGTGAAGTCAACTCGAGAGTTAATCTAACTCAATGGACTTGTGACCGCCTTGCCGCGCTTACTTCGCTTGCCGTCGGATTTGCTCATCCGAGGTCGTAGCGATCTTAAGAATGGTTTAAAGTGATTCATTTGTCACATTCTGCGGGAAAATAGCTCGGTATTGTTAAGGGAGAAATTGATAATGTACAGTCCAAATACCGCTAGTATTGGTGCGGAGACCGGCTCTGGTAGCCGTTTGTATGTCTTTGAAGTGGAGGGAATTCGTAGCAACGGTAGTACTAACGCCCTGAATATTCCCATTCGTCGGAGTGGTACAACCTATATGACGGTGCCTTATTCTCGGATGAGTCGAGAAATACAGCGGATTAATCGCTTAGGTGGCAAAATTGTTAGCATCCGTCCAGCGAATGAGAACCCTCCCACCAATGGCAGCGCCGCATCCGGAAATGGACAAAATAGTCAATCATCTGGAGCAAAAACTAAATCAATGACTCAAGCTAAGGCAAAAAAAGATATCCCGGTCAATATCTATAAACCTAAAAATCCTTTTGTGGGTAAATGTCTGTCGAATGAACCGTTAGTTCGTGAAGGCGGATCGGGTATTGTTCAACACATTAAATTTGATCTTTCAGAAGGGGATTTACGTTATCTCGAAGGTCAAAGTATCGGGATCATTCCACCGGGTACAAACGATAAAGGCAAGCCCCACAAACTTAGATTATATTCTATTGCCTCAACTCGTCATGGAGATGACTTAAACGACACCACTGTTTCTCTGTGTGTTCGTCAATTGGAATATCAACATCCAGAAACCAATGAAACCGTTTATGGGGTTTGTTCGACTTATCTGTGTGGTTTAGAACCTGGTGCAGATGTAACCATTACAGGCCCGGTCGGTAAGGAAATGTTGCTCCCCGATGATGAAGATGCCACAGTTATCATGATGGCAACGGGAACCGGAATTGCACCGTTCCGAGCCTTCTTATGGCGGATGTTTAAAGAACAACATGAAGACTACAAATTCAAAGGCTTAGCCTGGTTGTTCTTTGGTATTCCTTACACTGCTAATATCCTCTATAAAGAAGAATTAGAACAGTTACAACAGGAATTCCCCGATAACTTCCGTATGACTTATGCCATCAGTCGGGAACAGCAAAACGCCGACGGCGGTAAAATGTATCTGCAAAACCGCATCCAAGAAAACGCGGATGAGTTATGGCAGTTAATTCAAAAACCCAATACCCACTCCTATATTTGTGGTCTGAAAGGCATGGAAGGGGGTATTGATGAAGGGATGTCGAATGCTGCCAGTAAGTTTGATGTCAACTGGAGTGAATATCAACGTCAACTCAAGAAAGACCATCGTTGGCACGTTGAAACCTACTAAAGTTGTCAATCGATATTCTGATTAATTTATATTAGTTAAGGTAGGGAACTCTCCTTACCTTTTTTTAATGCTTTTCTTTTCGTCCTAATAAAAAATAGGTCTTCATTTCCCCTTTCCCTTTGACCGAAATTACATCCCGTTGTTCCAATACATATTTATGTTTTAATCGTTCATAGGTTGTCAGCGTCACTTGAATTTTACCCGCAACGCCGTAGGACTCCATGCGGTTGGCTGTATTAACCGTATCTCCCCATAAATCATAAGCAAATTTCTTTGTACCAATTACACCCGCTTCGACGGGGCCTGTATGAATCCCAATTCGCATCTGTAATGGATCGGTATGATTTAAACTATAGTGACCAATTTTACTTTGCATATCCAATGCCATTTCAGCGATCGCTTCTGCATGATCCGGCATCGGAGTCGGTAAACCCCCCACCACCATATAAGCATCCCCAATTGTTTTAATTTTTTCTAAACCATATTGATCCGCCAATTCATCAAAGCCAGAAAAAATTTCATTGAGAATTTCGACAAGTTCATCTGGGGATAGATTGGCTGAAAGGTTAGTAAAATCAACAATATCAGCAAATAATACGGTTACATCTGAAAAACTATCGGCAATATTTTGTTCTCCCTGTTTCAGTCTTTGAGCAATCGGTTGAGGTAAAACATTTAACAATAAGCTTTCAGATTTTTCTTGTTCTTCTGCGAGTTTTTTCACATACGCAAGTTCAAGATCTCGCAGTCGTTTCTTTTCTAAACAAGCATTAATTCTAGCCCTCAGTAACACTGGATTAAATGGTTTTGATAAATAATCTTCTGCTCCCAATTCAATACAGCGAACGATACTATCAATATCGTTAACCGCCGAAATCATAATGACCGGAATATAGCGCAGTACAGGATCTGCTTTGAGGGCTTCCAGGACTTGATACCCATTCATCTGAGGCATCATAATATCCAATAAAATTAAGTCCAGCGCATTAGATCGAACAGCCTCCAATGCCTCAAAGCCATCACAAGCAATTTTGACTTTGTAACCTTCTCGCTGAATTCTTCGAGCCAGCAAGTCGCGATTTACCTCATTATCATCTACAACTAATACGGTATTTGGGTCAGGGTTCATCTAACTTCACAATTACATTTGGATGGGTCGCTCAAACACATTAACAGTACAACTGTTATATTTGGGGTTGAGGGATCGCAAGACAAAACACAAACAGTATCAAAATAATTTTAACCGCACCAAGGATGAGGGTGACTCGTCTTGGCAGAGATATAACTTATTAGGGGGGAGGCTTTAGCCGACTGCAATCATCAATAACGAACGATACGCCAATAGCACACGCGCCCGTAGGTGAGGTTGTTATCTATAAACAATCCGATCTGAGAAATGATTAGACCGCAATGAGTCCTCTCGTCAAGCTATCGGATCAGCAAAAGAGTAAGTTTTGCACCCCAACCCCACCTAAAGGGGAGTACTTTGCTGTAAGAGAACTTCGATTTTTTGTAATAATCGAGGAAACTCAATGGGTTTAGTATCATAATCGTTACATCCAGCCGCCAGACATTTCTCCCGGTCACCTGCCATGGCATGAGCCGTTAAGGCAATCACAGGAATGGCCTTTGTTTTAGGATTAGCTTTAATTTTCTGTGTGGCTTGCCAGCCATCCATCACGGGAAGACTCATATCCATCAAGATTAAATCCGGGTATTGAGTTTGGCTCAATTCCACTCCTTCTGCACCATCGACGGCGATGAATACATCATAGCCTTTGCGCTTTAATCGACGCTTGAGCATATCCCGATTCATTTCATTATCTTCAACCAATAGAATCTTAGCCATGATCACAATTGAGTGTTGACAGTTAGAGAGTTGAGGTCAGAGGAGTCGGATGAAAGTGTTTGGAGACTTTCATTAACCAACTCCCGAATATCCAGTAGTAGTTCATCGGGTTGATAGCTTCCTTTCTGAAGCACCTGTTCAACATATCCCGTGAGTTGAGATCGTTCTTCTGGCTTGAGGTCGGCTGCCGTAATCACAATGATGGGAATATAGCGCCAAGTCGGATGTTGTTTCAGTTGGCCAATGAGTTCTAACCCATCCATTTTAGGCAGAACCAAATCCATCAAAATCAGATGGGGTAATTTTTGGTTCAAGCGCTCAATAGCAACTGTACTATCGGGTGCTTCTGTGACTTGCCAGCCATCACGTTCTAGCCATTGCCGTAAGGTTTGACGAGTCATCTCTTCATCTTCAATAACCAGAATTTCCCCAACTGAATCGGGTTGATTGCGGTTACGATGGGGATGATATTTTCGTAATAAATTCCCCAACCGTTTGCCATCGACAGGTTTAGTCAAATAGTCAGAAGCGCCTAAAGCAAATCCTCGACTTTCGTCTCCCATAAACGAAATCACAATCACGGGAATATCAGCCAAAACCGGATCGGCTTTGAGATGGGACAACACACTCCAGCCATCCATATCCGGCATCATGATATCGAGAGTAATCACGTCTGGCTGCAAAGTACGCGCCAACTCTAACCCCTCTTGACCGGAAGATGCCACTTTAATTTGTAGTGGCTCGACATTGAGCGATCGCAAAATTAAATCCCGAGAAATGGGATCATCATCGATCACCAGAACAATGCCAGTCTGAGTTGAACGGGCTTGTTGAGTCGAAACAGATTGAGATGAACTTTCTGTAGACACAAGGGGATCTAGATCAGTTTCTTCTGGAGTTTCGTCGTTACTATCCTCTGTTGGAGTGAGGTTTTTCACTTCTAGGGGTAAAATGACCGTAAAGGTTGATCCCCGATTCGGCTCGCTTTTAACCGTAATATAGCCTCCCATCATTTGACAGAAGCGCTGAGAAATGGTTAGACCCAAGCCTGTGCCGCCATAACGACGAGTGGTAGATGCGTCTCCTTGAGTAAAGGGTTGAAACAATTGTTTTTGTTGTTCGACACTCATACCAATCCCATTATCACGGACTTGAAACTGAATAAAGCGTTCTTCTCCTGGGGAAGAACTCGGCACATTATTCGAGGGAGACAATTCTCTATCATACCAACGGGTCGTTAAGCTAATCTGACCAACGGTTGTAAATTTAGCCGCATTACTGAGAAGATTGAGCAAAACTTGACGAACTTTGGTCACATCAGCGCTCATACTGCTGAGATCGGCCTGACAATCGATAATTAATTGATTTTGATTTTTATCGATTAATGGTTGAGCGGTACTCACGAGACTTTCAATTAATGCAGGGATACTAAAGCGCTCAATATATAAATCCATCCGACCCGCTTCAATTTTAGAGATATCCAGAATATCGTTAATCAGGGTGAGTAAATTGCGCCCAGCACTGCGAATTCGTTCTAAATCGGGGACTAAATCGCCGTAGCCTAGATCTTCTGATTCTTCGGCTAAAATCTCGCTGTATCCAATGATGGCATTGAGGGGGGTACGCAACTCATGGCTCATATTGGCAAGGAATGTGCTTTTAGCGCGGTTGGCGGCGATCGCGGCTTCTTTGGCTTGTTTGAGTTCTTCTGCGGCTTTTTTGCGTTCGGTAATCTCTTCGACTGTCCCTTCGTAGCATATCACTCGACCCGTAACATCTTTCACCACCCGGGCATTTTCCGAGATCCAGATTTTACTGCCATCTTTACGATACACTTGGGATTCAAATCCAGAAATCGATTGTTCTGCGTTAACAGTAGCGATAAATTCGGCGCGTCGCTGAGGTTGAACGTAGAGCTGGGTGTTAATGTCCGTTAAAAGCTGGGTTAATTCTTCTGGGGAGTCATACCCCAAAATTTGCGCCAAAGCGGGGTTAGCGCTCAAATAACGGCCCTCTACGCTCGTTTGGCAGATCCCCTCTGCGGCATTTTCAAAGATACTGCGGTATTTGGCTTCCGTTTGTCGAATGACGACTTCAGTGCGTTTGCGTTCTATTGTATTAGAAAACATTTCCGCCACCATTTTTAATAGGGTGATGCGATCGGAAGACCAGAGATAATCTGACTGTAAATCAAATCGTAAAAATCCCACTAAAGATTTACGGCAAATCAGCGGGATAATTGTTAAATACTGTAGTCTTTGTAAAGGATCTGCATTGCTTTTGTTCCGAGAGAAATGACGATGAAATTGCTGTATATATCTCAGATCTGCTTCAGCGGACGCTGGCATGGCATCTTTATACAAATGAATACTTTTATCTTTATTGAGTTGATCGGTAATCCAGGGAACATTAGCCGGATAAAGCTGCATCAATGCAAATTCTAGTCTATTCTCTATTAGTTGAATCAAATCTTCGGGTGAATTTTTAGTAAAAGATTCGTTACTCTCCGCCATCGATTGTTCAGTTTTAACCGACCATTCATAGATCGATCGCATTGGCATTTCTCGATCTGAGAAAATATAAATATAGCTATTATCAACTTCTAAAAATACACTAATTTTCTGTAAGGCTTTCTCAATCCCAAGATCTAACTCTTCAGTACTCAGACTAATAAAATAGGTCGATAAATTGGTAATCAGTTTTTCAAATTCAACTCGATATTGTAGCGCCCGTTCTACTCGTTTTCGTTCCGTAATATCCCGAAAACTCCAGACTCGACCCACTGATTTCTGACCGACTTTTGAGGGATGGGAATACACTTCAAAAATACGACGATCTTTGAATTCTACAATGTCATAAGTCGGGACTTGAGGTTCAGCCGACAACTGCATAATGGTTCGTAAAAATTGCGGCGGATTTTTCAGTTGCCTTAATACATAAGCCAAAACGGATTGATTGGGGGATGACTCTAGCAAAGAACTGGGAATATCCCACATTTCAATAAATTTTTGATTGAAATTACGAACTTGCCCTTGACGATCTAACGCTAAAATACCCGCATCAGTTGCATTAAACGTGGCTTGAAGTAAAGAAAGAGATTGTTCTGCTTCAATAGCCGCTTCTCTCTGTTCACTATTATCAAAAAAGGTTAAGATTATACCTTGAAGATTTTGATCGACTCGAATCGGATTCAGTACATAGAAAACAGGTAAAACCAAGCCATTTTTCCGAATAAATTGCTCATCTTTAGATGGCTTGGATTGATTCAGTTCTACTTCAGAAAAATAGTCGGAAAAATCAAATTCAGCCAGTGACGTTTGGGGAGCAATCTGCTGAAATAAAACTTGTCCCATCAATTCTGCTTCAGACCATCCCAATAACTGTTCAGCTTCTGAACTCATTGACTGTAGATGTCCGTCTAAATCCAGAATACACAACCCAGCTTTGAGAGAACTAATGACCCGCAGCAAAGCGTCTCGTTCTGCGCTAATTTGAGTGTATTGAGGGGAAGACAGAGACAGAGAATCATCAACTTCAGCATATCTCTGACTTATTTGCTGAAGCAGGTCTTGCCAAGCGGTAGGATTATCTGGACAGTAAGCCATTTGAAGACCAAGTTGCTTAAGTTGGCGCTGAAGCAAAGGGTGCATAATCTCATATTCAAGTGAGTGAGTGGATGTGAAGTAAGCCGCTAACAGGTTATTCAGAGTTGAGAATATTAGCAGACCCACGTAGGCTGTTGAAAATTCATCTATTTGTCAATCTTACCGGGAATTAAGAGGAACTGTTTACATATCATATTCTCGCTGCTTGCGATCGGAGTCATGATTCGATTGTACCCTTGAGAAGGGATCTCACTTCATTGCCAATGAAAAAAAGACAAAAAAGGAATTAATCTTAACCTAGTTTAACTTCTTATCTTGTTTCAGTTGGTTCTGAGGGAACGATTAGAAAAATTCGTGTGGGTGTTATGACAATCAGCCCGGATTGATGGAGTAGATCAGCAGACAAAGCGCTAATGACTACATACCATATAGCACACTGCACGAACGTTAATACTTAAAAAATTCAGGATAATAAAATCCATCCCTAACGGGTTTCTCATTACTGGTGGTGTTGGCGATCATATCATTAGGGGTCGATTCACCCAAATCGGTCAATCTCATACAAAAAAACGCTCTTGATACCAGGAGCGTTATCACAGTCTGGGTAAAATATAGAAAAAAAACGAGCAGAATTCTCGTGCCATTGAGTGGAATTACATCTGTTTCAAATCATTAACTGCAGGGCCATGGAGAACCTCACCTTGACAGTTAAACCGCGCCCCATGACAGGGACAGTCCCAACTTTTCTCCGCCTGGTTCCAAGCTACAATACAACCCAGGTGAGAACAAACCGCAGAAACTTGGTGTAATTGTCCGGTTTCGTCTTTGTAAGTGGCAATTTGCTTGCCATTAACCATGACAACTTTTCCTTGATCGGGAGCAATCTTTTCAACCGCTTCTGTCATACCCTTAAAGCGATCGCCAACCCAATGCATCCCCACATCCAGATTTTGCTTAATCGACTCTTGACTGACAAACGGTGTGGCTCGTGTGGCTTCGTACAGCTTCGCCCAGGGGTTCTCCTTACCCATAATCAAATCCGATAAAATCATCGCTGACAGGGTTGTTTTTGTCATGCCCCAGAGGCTGAAACCGGTTGCCACATATGTATGATTGCTCATCGGCGTTAACTTACCAATATAGGGCAAGTCGTCGAAAGAATACATATCTTGACTCGACCAACGATAAGCAATTTCGTTTACCCCAAAGTGAGATCGGGCATACTCCGCGAGACGTTCAAACCGTTCTACGGTGTCGTCAGCTTCCCCGACTTTATGACCTTCTCCTCCCACTAATAATAAGGTTTTGCCTTCATGAGGTGTGGTGCGGATGGAACGATAATTACTATCAGCCCCAATGTACATTCCTTGTGGATCTTTACTCGGATCGATGATCGCCCCAATTAAATAAGAGCGTTTGGGATAAGCTTTTGCAAAGAATAATCCTTGGTCTAAAATCGGAATATTAGTCGAAATAATCACATCTTTTGCGGTCACTGTCGCTCCATTTTCAACAATGACTCGACACGGTTCTTCCCCTTCGACTTTTTTGACTCGGCTATTTTCAAAGATATAGCTACCGTCTCCTTGAATTTTTGCTGCTATTGCCAATAGATATTTACGGGGATGAAATTGGGCTTGGTTGTCAAATTTAACGGCCCCTGTTACTTCAAACGGTAATCCTGTTTCGGTGACAAAAGAAGCAGGTAAACCTAATTTGATCGCGGCTTCAGCTTCTGATTTGACTTTCTCTAATTCTTGGGCAGAAGGGGCAAAAGTATAAGTACTTTTACGCTCAAAATCACAATCAATATTTTCAGATTGTATCAGTTGAGCGATTTGTTCTATTGCGGCTTCATTGGACTCAGCGTATAAACGCGCCTCTTCTTCCCCTTTGCTTTTGATCAGCTCAGCATACTTTAAACGATGGAGTGAGGTGACTTTAGCAGTAGTATGTCCTGAAACGCCTGTTCCTACTTTTTCTGCTTCAATAACCGCGACTGTTTTGCCCGCTTGTTTGAGTAATTTTGCTGCTGTAATTCCAACTAAACCTGCCCCAACAATGGCAACATCAACGGATAAATCTTGAGATAAAGATGGGTAATTTGACTCAAGCGTTGAATCAACCCAAAATGAACGGGATTGATCCGGGATTGATGAGGTCATAATCCGTTTTCCTTTTATTTTTTAAGATTAATAACGATCAATTTTGAGTCATGTTGAAGAATTAGTACATCTTTCTAAAGATATAATCATTCCCTATATTCAGTTAAGAATTGATACTTCAAATTATGATCCTTATGATGATTTACAATTGACCTTGATTGCCAATCAATCAGATAATGCAAATGTCTTTCAATTATCTACTGTGTTAATGAGAATTGAGGAGAATATAGCAATAGTTCAACGCTAGTGGTGAAAATCGAATTGTTAAATCCCCCCTTCGCCCCCCGAAGATATCCCCCTTCCGTCCCCCATCCCCCCTTTATCCCCCCTTAGTAAGGGGGGTAGGGGGAAACCTAAGGAGGCTTCGCTTTGACTTTGATGGGGGGTTAGGAACGGGAACGGGTAACAGGCGAGGGTGTCTCCTCAACAATCTGATAACGGTTTAAGAGGTTTGAGTAACGGGTTGCGGTTTGGCTTCAGGGGGTGTGGCGATCGCCGAATTTGCCTGTTGTTCTGCTTCTAGTTTAGGCTGTAAATACAGATTTTCGATTAACGCTGAAACCCCAGCAAACCATGGCGGTACAATTAAAGCACCCAAAATTCCGAGGACTTGAATTCCGCCTAAAACCGATAGAAGCTGATACAGCGGATGCACACCAACGGAATTTCCGACTAAAAAGGGATCGAGAATATAGGTTTCGATGTTTTGAATAATTACGTACAATAACAACACCCAAACCACCAAAAATCCATCTTTAGCTAAAGCCACCACCAAGGCGGGAATTGCCCCGAGAAATGGCCCCAGAAATGGAATCAAGTTAGTCACCGCCGCAATTGCACCTAAACCGAGGGAAAACTCTCGTAACCCTAAAAATCCTAAACCTGTTGTTGTCACAACTCCTAGAATACCGGAGACTAATAATCGTCCTCGGATGTAACCGCCCATGCGTTGAGTCATGGGTTTAACTTGAGTGGCGAGTCGTTGATTCCAAGGGGAGGGAAACAGTTGGACTAAGCTACCAATCAGCTTTTTGCTGTCGGCAACCATATAACCGGAGAGAAATAGGGCTAAAATAAGACTGGCAACTCCGCCTAAAATTCCTCGAGTAATGCCGTAGGAACGTAAAATGAGTTGTTGGCTAGAACGAATCACCCAACTGGTGACGGATTGAGTATCAATTAAGCGATCAATTAATTCGGGTGTGTCCTCTCCCAGGCGAATCGACCAATCTGTAAAAATATCTACAATTCGTTCAGCAAAAATCGGTAATTGTCGGACTAAGGCGCTAATCTGCTCAAATACACTCGGGCCAATGATTAAGCCTAATCCAGTTAATCCGGCAATTAGGGTTAAGTAGACTAAAATCACTGCTAACCATCGGGGCATTCGCCGTGCTTCAGCCCAGTTAACAATGGGAACAATAGAAGCAGCCAGAACGACTGAGATCATCAGCAATATAATCAAGCCCTGAAGCTGCCATAGCAAGACCAGCAGTAAAACTGCGGCGATGACTAACAGTACATTGGATAAAGACAGGGTAATCCGACGATTTGAGGTGATTTTAGGGTCTTCAGTCATGGGTCACAGGGGTCAATGTAATCGCCAGAGTTCCCAACTGACGAGTCTTTACAGAATTGGACTCAGCAAAACATTTTGAGTAAGTTATTAGAAGTTTACCATATCATGGTATTTTCAACTCATAATAAATTAGATTAATCTGGGTGAATTCTAGGTCAGTTCAAGGGTAATATCCTTTAGTTTTTACTATAAATAAATTATATAACAAAATTCTTAAAAGTTTGTTCTTTGACTTAATTTTATCAGTTTCTTGAGCCGAATAAAACATGAAAATTCAGATTGAAGCTTGGCAAGGTTTACCGAACTCTTATTCAATTGCGAGTCAGTTTATCGCATTAGAACTCTTCAGCCGCTCTAATATGGATGTAAATTATAGATCAATTTCATATCCAGCCGCCATCAACGCGAATCGTTCTCAAGTCTTAAACTCAGATTTTGTTGATTTTTTAGCGGATCAAAAGATGAATATTCAACAGGCAGTTGATGTCATCTTACGCTACTACGAACCTTTTAATCTCAATTCAAATCAAGCTCAAAAACAATTGATATACAGTGCAATAGAATGGGGTTTTATCCCTCAAAAAATTATTGAAAAAACAGGGTTTTCAGGACTAAAACCGATAAAACTACCGACTAATATTACATTTATCACACCCTCTCAATGGTCAAAACAGGGACTCGTTCGGTCTGGAATTAATTCCGATCAAGTTAAAGTGATTCCTTTAGGCGTTGATTTCAAAATTTATTATCCTTTAACAGAATACGAGAGAACAGAGTTACGAAAAAAGTTAGGCTGGAATGATTATTTTATTTTTTTTCATGTCAGTAGCTTAGCCGATTTTACCGGAATTCGACCTCTATTAAAAGCTTTTGCGGCATTAGTTGAAAAATATCCACAGGCGAGATTAGTCTTAAAAGGGAGTGATGAAATATATTCCTCTCAACAGTTTCTTACCACAGCAAGTCGTAGTGTTTTAACAGAAGCAGAAGTCTCTCGAATTAAACCGAGAATTGCATATCTGGGGAATACTTTATCTTTCGAGAAATTAGCCCAACTCTATCAAGCCGCAGATACTTATGTTTCCCCTTATATTGCTTCAGGATTTAACTTACCTGTTTTAGAAGCAATGGCAACAGGATTACCTGTCATTTGTACCGCAGGAGGCGCAACCGAAGATTTTGTTCATCCAGATTTAACCCTTAAAATTAACAGTCAATTTAGAGGAAAACTAATTGAAGAACAAATGCGCTTTTTTCTACATCCCGACTGGGAACATTTGCTTGAATTGATGAAATCTGTAATCGCGCAGCCGATGTTTTGCCAGACAGTACGACAAACAACACCAAAATTTGTGACTCAAAAATACACATGGAAACACACAGTCGATAAAATTATTTCAGCAATTAATCATCAAGATAATATTAATAAAAACCCGAATTATTACATAGAATGTATCTCGTCTAACTTAATGGTTCAAGGCTGGCGTTATATTCCTCATTCATATGCCTTAATTAATAGCTATCAACTGGTTGAACTGGCTCAATATCCCAATCTAAAAGTTTGGCATCAAGATATGCCTTACGTCACAGAAGATTGGAAACCCACTCAAGGCTTATTGTCTCCTCAAAATGAAGCAATTTTAAACCAAATCCCGACAATTAATTCATCAGAAAGAGTTAAAGCGGATGTAACTTTACGGGTTTATTGTCCCTTTAATCTCACCTCATCTGCGAGTGAAAAAACCTATATGTTTGGCTGTACAGAATGGGGTTTTGTTCCTCAATCAATTATTAGGGGGATGGGGGTAAGTTCATTTAGAGAGGCTCATTTAGCCTCCAATACAACCATTATTACAGCCTCTCATTGGTCAAAACAAGGATTTATTAATAGTGGGGCTGATCCTGAACGAATTGTCGTTGTCCCTTTAGGATATGATCCACAAATTTATTATCCATTATCTGAAAATCAACGTTTAACTCTGCGGCAAATAAAAGGTTGGCAAGACTATTTTATCTTTCTCAATATTGGGGTGATGTGGAATGAACGTCAAGGTATAGATCGACTGCTAAAAGCCTTTGCTATTTTAAGTGAAACTTATCCTCAGATTCGCTTAATTTTAAAAGGAAGAGATGCAATTTTTCCCTCTAAAGCCTCGATTCAATCTGCGAGTAAAACCATCTTAACGACCGCTGAATATGAACGAATTCAACCTAAAATAGGATATATTGGTAACAGTTTATCTGCTCCAGAAATGGCAGAATTATATCAAGCGGCAGATTGTTATGTTTCTCCTTATTCTGCGGAAGGATTCAATCTACCTGTGCTAGAAGCTGTTGCCTGTGGTTTACCCGTTATTTGTACTGAGGGCGGGCCAACAGATGATTTTATTCAGTCTGAATTTGCTTGGAAAATTGAGAGTAAGTTAAAGATTAAAGAGCAAGAAAATGGTGATATTAAATATTTACTCACTCCCGATATTGATCATCTGATTCAACTAATGAAAACAATGATAGAAAATCCTAAACTGAGAATCCAATCTCAACAAATCGGTACAAAATATGTGGCAGCGCGTTATACCTGGAAACAGATTGTGCAACAACTTGTTCAAGTAATGTTTTCATAATAATCCTCAAGTTATAGCAATGTAATCTGAGTTGTAAAAAAATATTGTTGAAGAAGGGAACGGGGAATAGGGGTAAAAAGGCTTTCGGTGTCTCCTGAATTCTGACTCGGTGTCTCCTGACTCGGTGTCTCCTGACTCCTGATTTATCACAAATCATTTCTGATTACAATAACTCTACCGACTACTTTTATCGAGCTGACGCATTGCTAATGTAGCAGAGACACCATGAATTAATAAAGACATCAAGACCACAACTGTTGTAATTTGCCATAACTGATCGATATCACTAAATGTTCCGTTATTTTGAGCATAAGCCAAATAGTAAAATGAACCAAATCCACGAATTCCTAAAAATGCGATCGCCCGTTTTTCTATCCCTTTAAATCGGATATTCCTGAGAGATATCATTCCCGAGATTGGGCGAACCAGCAACAATAATAAACCCGCAAAAATGATACTACTAACTGACATCAGTTGAATATTACTGGTTGCAATAAATCCCCCAAAAGCAATCAACAGTAAACTCAATAAAATATCTTCTAACTGAGTAGCAAATTGATAAGGTTTATGATGATAACTATCACCTCTTGCGACTTGTTGTCGGCCAGTGACTGCGGCGGCAAATACAGCTAAAAATCCGTAGCCATGGATCAACTCCGCTAAACCATACGCCAGAAAAATCGCAGACATGACTAATAGTCCTTCGTTAGATTCTTCTTGCTCTGTTTCATCTGAATGACAAAATACATAGTGACTCAACAACCAACCGACCCCAATTCCTACGACGCTACCGACAATCACTCGATAAAGTAAATCGATAGCAAACCAGTCTATCAGCCAATCTCCGACTGAGCCATTTTCCGCTAACTTCAACGCCAGATAGATAAACGGAAACGCCAGTCCATCATTCAGTCCCGCCTCAGTGGTGAGACTAAACCGGGTGGGATCTTCTTCGCCTCGATTCGGTGGCCCTACTTGAACACTACCCGCAAGGACGGGGTCAGTGGGAGCCAGCAAAGCACCCAATAACACAGAACTGGCTAAAGATAACCCCAAAAAGTAGTATCCTAACAGGGCAGTAACGCTGACAAAAATAGGCATCGCAATTCCCAGGAGTCGCCAGGTTGACCCCCAAGTTTTGAAGCGAAACGGACAATCAATTGCTAAACCAGCGCCCGCCAGAGAGACAACCACAATGAGTTCAGTTAAATACTCCGTAATTTGAGTATGAAGTGAGTTAGTAGCTGGATTGATTGCAGGGAGTTCTAACGGTAGACTAAATAGTACAACTGATAGCAAAACATAAACAATTGGAACGCCAATTAACCGTATGCCTTTGATATTAGGTAGCCAGGTTAATCCTAATGTTGCAAAACCGAATGCAATGTAAAAAACAATTTTAGGTTCCATTTAAGTTTAATCATGAATTTAATAAATCTCTCAATAACATCAAGTTTCTGCGTTTGGAATCTTTGAGTTAAAGGGCAATCACTGCGCGATAACGAGCCTTACCCTCACGAACGTGTTGCACCGCTTGATTAATCTCTTTAATGCCAAACTGTTCGCACATGGGGGTAATGTGATGAGCCGCGCAAAACTCCAACATTTCTTGGGTATCCGAGGGTGCGCCAGCCCGTCCCCCAACCACCCGTTTTTCTGCAATAATTAACGGAAATGGCATCAATTGAATCGCCCCATCTGGAACCCCACAAATTACCAGCGTCCCGCCCGGCGCTAAGGCATTAACATAGTCATCCCAATTCACATCAGCCGAAACCGTTGAAATAATAAAATCAAACCGACCTGCGGCTTTTTCTAGGTCTTCTGGGGAATCTTTTGTCGCGATAAAGTCCGTTGCCCCCAATTCACGGGTTTGTTCTTCCTTAGAACGAGTCGTACTCATACCCGTGACCTGAGTTCCCATTTTAGCCAGAAACTGCACCGCCAGGTGACCCAGTCCACCCACACCGAGAACCGCTGTTTCCATTCCTGGTCGAACGTCATAACGACGCATGGGTGACCATACGGTTGTGCCAGCACACATTAACGGCCCTGCTAGGGAAGGATCTAAGCTTTCTGGCATCGGTACAGCCCAGGGAGATTGGACTCGAACCCGTTCTGCCCAAGCCCCGTTACGACTGACGATGGTTTGACCCACTTGATCTTGATTCAAACACAGTGCCTCTTTACCCACACCGCAGTTCCTACAATGGTTACAGGAACGAGACTGCCAACCCACACCGACTCGTTGACCGACTCGATCTGAATCAACCCTATCCCCTACTGCCACAATTTTACCAATCGCCTCATGTCCTGGAATGAAGGGATAACTGGAGATTTTCCACTCATTATCCATCATGGATAAATCGCTATGGCAGATGCCGCAATATTCTACCGCAACTTCAACTTCATCAACCGCCAATTCACCGGGATCGTATTCAAAAACCTCTAACTGTCCACCCGCCTCACGACAGGCATACCCTTTAATCATGATCATTTATCCTCGTTTACTTCTTATTTAGAGTCATTTTAGAATAATTTCTATTGGCGATCGCAGTATAATTGACCCGTTGATGCAGTTACAGACTGACTGTTGCTCACTAATCCCTGTATTAGCCCCGGCTTAAAGGCAGCGAGATTCTCAGATTAGATCTCGAAGTCCCTACTGATAATAACTATCACACTTTTACAGAAATCTATCTATTACTTTAGGTATAATTTATTATTTCTCCGAGTAGAAGACAGATTAAGTTTGAACCGATCAAAAATATAAATTATCAGAATTCTCTATTGCAACCGCGCTGTATTGCGATGGGGTACAAACCCTAACTTTAGATAGATTTTTGCGATCGCGCTAAACGGTTACCCTTTATCTGTTGAGTGAGTTAAATCTCTATAAAAATCAATCACAATGAGAGGAATTATTACTCATATTTAAAAAAGCTGTTGCACTATCAAAGGAAACAATAGATTGTGACAAATCATCCAAGCTTTAATTATTGGCACGTTTGGACAGATGACGACGGCATTAGTCATCAAACCCAATGTCAACTCACTAACTTTCAACAGGAAAGTATGGGAGGAGATGCAGACCCCCAATGGAATAACCGCTTACTCACGGCTGAGGCTAAAATTATTTTTGCAGAATTACCCGTCGGTTGGGTGGGAGAATGGCATGAAAACCCTCAACCCCAATGGATTATTCCCCTGTCTGGCTGTTGGTCTGTCGAAACGATGGATGGTCAACGGGTAGAAATGGGTGTGGGAGAAATCTCATTTGGTGGCGACCAGAATACTAAACCCAATGCCAAACAACAGCAAGGACATTTGTCAACAACAGTCGGAGATCAACCCGCGAAATTGATGATTGTTCAATTAAACGGGAAAAAATGGTTAGGTTTACGACCGGGAGATTTAACTTAAAATGATTAAAATTAAACAGATCAATTCTATTAGTTTAACTGTTTCAGATATTACTGAGGCGCAGAAATTTTATACTCAAGCTTTAGGGTTTAAACTGATCGGAGAAACCGTATTTGAAGACTCCAGTTATACTCAACTGACTTCAACTTCTCCCAGTTCCGTTAAATTAGTCACCTTACAATTAGGAGATGAGTTAATAGAATTAATTCAATATCTCGATCTTAAAGCTGAGCCGATTCCAAAAGATTCTCAAAGTAACGATCTTTGGTTTCAACATTTCGCGATTGTTGTCAGTGATATGGACCTGGCTTACGAACATTTAAAGTCATTTAATATTGAATATATTTCAAGTGAACCCCAAACCATACCAGAAGATAATCAAATGGCACCGGGTGTCCGTGCTTTTAAATTTAGAGATCCAATTGATCGCCATAGTTTAGAATTAATTTGGTTTCCTAAAGGAATAGGCATAGAAAAATGGCAACGCGATACAGATGAAATATTTCTCGGAATCGATCATAGTGCTATTTCTGTAGCCGATACCGAAGAAAGCTTACAGTTTTATCGCGATTTACTCGGAATGAGCGTTGAAATCAGTAATCTTAATTCTGGAGAGGTTCAAGCGCGTTTAGATGGTCTTTCTGTAGCGGAAGTTCAAGTCACACCTTTACAACCCGTTGAAACCAGTGTAGGAATTGAACTTTTAGACTATATTAAACCGGGGACAGGTCGGTCTTTTGAAAAAAGCTGGCAAGCGAATGATTTAGCGCATTTGCACGTTATTTTAGAAGTGGATAATCTTGAGCAATGTGTGAAACACCTGCAACAACAAAATATTACTATCCTTTCACCCAGTATTGTACAGTTGCCGAATTCCTATCGTTATCGCAATGCTTGCTTAATTCAAGATCCAAACGGACACGCTCTTTTACTGGTTAGTTAGGGAGAATTAATTGTTCCCTCTCCCCTCCAGGGAGGAGCTAGGGGTGGGGTTGAGAGGGCTAGGGGTGGGGTTGAGAGGGCTAGGGAGAGGTCTATTTTACCTAATTCAGCAACTCTGAAATTATTCGCTAAAATCATAGGAGTTGTTCGTGATATTGGGGAATTTTTGTGAGTTCAGATATACCCTCAACGGAAGTTGAGCAAACCACGGTTAATGATACTTCATCTCATCCTCAAAGCCAATCTACTCGTACTTATCAAGACAAAACCAATCGACTGTTAGCGTGGGGACAGATTTTACGAGGAATTGCTCCGATTATATGGGCAATTGTGATTGCTGTTGTGATTTTACCCTTAATTGGGCAGTTTTTTATTCATCAAGCTTTTAACTCAAAAGATCCGGTTGTGGAGGCTGTGCCTCAAGAAATACAGGTCAAACCCAGTATCAATTGGACCCAAGTCGATCAAGCCGTTGCAGTAGCGCTGAGAGACGCTCATAACCAAGCAGAAAATTATGCCTCTGTTGAGTTAGATCAATGGAAAAATGAGTTAATGGAACGAGTTGAGCCGAACTTTTTAGATTGGTATTTTAGTTATTTTAATCAGAAAAAAATAGAGTTAAATAGTGTTGTTGTTGAGCTAACTTCTGGGGTACATTACTTACTGAATAATCAAGCACCGACCCCCACGGATAAATTAGCTCAAACCTTGACTCAAAACTTTCAAACAGAGTTTGCTAAGCGTGTTCTTCGGCCTCAAATTGCTCAACTCCGCCTCGAAAGAATCACTCAACAAACGGTTCAACAATATTTAAATCAATTAACCCTGAATTTAGAGCAAGTCCCTCTAAAATATCAAATTCCTCAAGCGAATTGGAATCGATATTTAAATGATATTGCGATTAGTATTCAGGATGCAGAAGGTCAAACCTCGACTTTATCTTTAAAAGTATTAGTGGGGGGTGGTGCTTACCTCGCCGTTAAACCTCTTGTGACTCCTTTATTATTGAAAGTCGGTAGTAAAGTGATGGCAAATGTTGCCGGAAAAGCAGGTGCTAAAATAGCAGTTAAAACGGGAGCCAAGTTGACAGGTAAAATGGCAGCGGGTTTATTAGATTGTGCTGTAGGTGCAGGAATTTTAATCTGGGATGTTTGGGATACTTATCATACCGCTGCGGTTGAAAAACCCATCTTAAAAGAAATGATTGGAGAATATTTAGAACAAGTCAAAGTCTCTATTTTAGATAATCCAGAAACCGGAATTATGACCGCCATCGATCAAATAGAAAATCAACTATTTAAATCGATATCTTCCCCTGAGCCTTTCTCCTAATTTTCCTCGATTAAAAAGATTGTTTATTCCTCAATTAATCCCATGAACTTTTCCATAATTAGGCAACAATTTTATCAAGAAATTAATCAACCTGATGCACAAATTAATTTAGATATTGCTGCGCTTTGTATCGCTCAAGGAGAATTTCCCCAACTCGATCCACAGGAATATTTGAATGCTTTAGATACAATGGCAATGGAAGTTCAAGAACGCTTACAGGGGTCGCGCTATCCATTGAAAGTCATTCAAACCATTAATCAATATTTATTTGAAGAGTTAGGCTTTATTGGAAATCAAGATAATTATTATGATCCTTGGAATAGCTATTTGAATCAAGTCATAGAACGACGTACGGGTATTCCCATTACCTTATCTATTGTTTATTTAGAAATTGCCAAACGAATTGATTTTCCGATGGTCGGAATTGGAATGCCAGGACACTTTCTAATTCGCCCAGACTTTGAAGAATCCGGGATTTATGTCGATGCTTTCAATCAAGGAGAAGTGTTATTTTCGGAAGATTGCGAAGCTAGATTATCCCAAGTTTATAATCAACCAGTTCAGCTAAAACCTGAGTTTTTAAAATCCGTTAGTTCTCGTCAAATTTTAGCGAGAATGCTGACAAATCTAAAGATTATTTATATGAATTTAGAAAAATTTGAAATAGCGGTCTCCATCATAGAATTAATCTTACTTTTATTTCCCCATACAATCACTGAAAAACGCGATCGCGGTATTTTGTATTATCAACTGAACCGTTGGACAGAAGCCAGACAGGATTTAGAAGATTACTTACAACAGTTTCCTAACGCTCAAGATGCATCTGTAATTCGTCAACTGCTGGCTCGAATTCCATCCTTTTACAGTTGACGGATGGGGAACTTTAATAATCCTCTCAAAGACATACTAGATTAGTGGGCAATTAAAGGTAAACTGTTTGAAGTCTGATTCTTGGACAAAATACCATCGATTATAATTGTCAATCAAACATCGTGAGGAAATAAACAATGAATTTTTCTGTTAAACCAGGGTTTCGCAGTCCCTTTAAATTTTTTAGCCAAGGCATCTCAAAATATATATCTCTGGGAGTTGCCATGATTCTGGGGGTTATCTCCAGTATAATTATCTTTGCTCAACCGACTCCAGCAGTCGATGCGCTACAAATAAAGTATGGCGCAGCGAATATTCCTATCGAATTTGCTGAGTTGACCACTTTTGCAGAAACGGGAGAACAATCAAATCAACTCAGAGCTTTATTTAACTTAGCAAAATTAAGTGATGCTCAAATTGCAGATGTGCGGACGGCTTTAAATTTCGGTTTTAATGTTCCTGAAGGTATTGTAGATTCATTATTGAGTTCTAGTTATGGCAGATTAGCTTTAGGTGCATTTAGTTTATTTGTAAAATCCGGTAGTCAAATTGATCAAATTGCAGATAATGTGATCGATGCGGTCAAAGTCGCAACCCAAGATGGTAATTTAACCTTCTTAGAACTTATCCTCAGTTATGAAGGAATTGACGTGATTGTAGTTGATGCAGAAGCTTTAGTGGGTATTTATCAAGATATCTCCGGTTTTGGTGAACAAGCCGTTGAGTTTTTAAGAGCGCAACCCGAAGTACAAGGTCTTATTTGTGGATAAATAATTTTCTGTGATTCAATTCACTTGACTCAATACCTGTCCTTTTAAGCTTGTTTTATGATGCTGGGGACAGGTTTTTTAGCTTTCTGAGCAATAACTATGTTTTTCTCTCCTCTAAACTTAGTCAATATCATTTCTCAACTATTCAAGAATGGATTATTTTATAAACAAACGACTCAACCTGTTGTGGCTTTAACCATTGATGATGTGGGAGATGCTTCAACTCAACAAATTATTGATGTTATTGCTGCCCATAATCAACAAGATACCAGAATTACACCGCCCGTTAATGCCACTTTCTTTATCACAACCCATCATCTACAAAATAATCCGAATATCCTGGAAACCTTGATACAATCTAACCATGAAATAGGTAATCATGGCATTTATGATAGAACCCATGCCGCCTTAACTCCGGAGGCATTTAAAGCAGAAATTCAACAGGCTCACAATATCCTTACCAGGGAGAATCAAACAGCGGTTAAATGGTTCAGACCCGGTCGAGGACGCTATAATCAAACCATGATTCAAACGTTGTCTAAACTGGCAAAAACTGCCGGGTATTATCCTCAGTTTGCCTTAGCTTCTATGATTCCCCTCGATACCCTCAAATTCACCAATAATCCTCAATTTACCGCTCGATATGTATCTCAATTTATTTTTCCCGGTGCAATTTTAGTGCTTCATGGCGGCTCAAGCGCTCGTACCCATCAAACGGTTATTGCTTTAAAAAATATCTTATCTTATTGCGATCGCCATCACTATCGTGTCGTCAGCTTAAGCGAGTTATACGAACAATTTTAAATTAAAGCTGAAGATTGCAAACAGAAGTCTGAGGAAAATGTTATATGACTTGTGAAACTCAGTACTTATATTCTTGAGAGATAGTTAATTATAGCGAACTATCATTAATTGTGTGGAGTGTGATATCACAATACTTTACGGTAGAGCATCACAATTTCCCTGAAAGAGATTGTTATATGATGAAAGAGGGAATTAACTTGCGGTGCATTTTGCTTGACTTCACGACCACTGCATTTTACTCGCACTATGTTTCAGTTTGTTTCCAAACTTCGGACGCGGTTTATTCGTCTTTTATATCAACGCACTGTTCTGATTCTCAGTCTATTCTGTAGCATTGGAATTCTGGCAGCATTATTAAATATGTCTCATGTAACTTCCCACATGATGACAGAACAAGCACTGCAAAATGCCAGTTTATACGCTCAAACTTTAAAAACAGCCCGAACACTTTATAGTTCAGAAGTGGTGAGTAAAACCACAGAAAATCAAACAATTAAAGTCACCCACGATCATATTAATATTGACAATGCGATTCCATTACCGGCGACTTATTTAATTCAGATGAGTGAACAGATTAGTCAACTCAAACCTGATTTATCTATTCGGCTGTATAGTGATTATCCTTTTCCTTGGCGACAACAAACAGGGGGACCTCAAGATGAATTTGAAATCGATCATTACAAGCCATCAAACAGAATCCTAGCCAACCTTTTTATCGGTTTGAATCTGTTAATAATCGTTCCACTTTTCGTTATGCACAAGCGGATATTCTCCAACCCAGTTGTATTGAATGTCATAATACTTATCCGGGTAGTCCTAAAACAGATTGGAAAGTGGGAGATGTGCGAGGAATATTAGAAATTACTCAACCGCTAGATTCTATGACTAAACACCTTAGACATGGACTGAGAGAAACCAGTTTATTGTTAGTTGGACTATCTATTTTAGCCTTATCAGGATTAGGATTAGTCATTAGTCGGCTCAGACGAACTTCTAAAGAACTGGAACAAAAAGTTTTTGAACGGACGGCTGAATTGCAAGAATCTAATTCAAAATTAACGGATGAACAGGAAAAATCCGAGCAATTATTATTATCGATTTTACCTGAAACCATTGCTCAACGCTTAAAAGATGGAGAACGTCAGATTGCCGATGGTTTTACAGAAGCGACGATTTTATTTGCAGATATTGTCGGATTTACAATTTTATCGGCACAAGTCGAACCGGAAGAATTAGTGAGAATGCTGAATGAAATATTTTCGGCTTTTGATACGCTTTGCGATCGGTATAATTTAGAAAAAATTAAAACGATTGGCGATGCTTATATGGTGGTAGGAGGATTACCGAATCCTTGTAAAAATCACGCCGATTTAATTGCTGAAATGGCATTAGCGATGCAAACAGAAGTGACTTTGTTTAATGTTAGACATAACACCGAAATTAATATCAGAATCGGGATTAATACAGGGCCAGTTGTAGCGGGTGTAATTGGCAAGAAAAAGTTTATTTATGATCTTTGGGGAGATGCGGTTAATACAGCCAGCCGGATGGAATCTCATGGCATTGCCGGAGAAATTCAAGTGACAGAAACCGTGTATGAAGCCTTAAAAAATCAGTTTATTTTTGAAGATCGAGGATTAATTCCGGTTAAAGGTAAAGGGAAAATGAACACCTATTGGCTTAAAGCTAAACAACCTGCATCCGTTCTGATTTAAGACAGCAGACAAAACTAAATCTTAATAAATTTATACACAAATTAGGAGAAATCGTATCCTAATCTACAGATATGAGGGCTATAATAATTAATCTGGAAATAAAATTGCTATAAATCAAATATTCCTTCAGATAGAAGCGGCATTAGATATCGTAATATGATAAAAAAAGTAGAATATTAACATCAGTTTCTGAAGATAGTTTGTATAAAGTTTTAATTTGATGGAGCAGAATTTATGCGAGCAGTACTGATGGCGGGTGGTTCAGGAACACGACTGAGACCGTTAACCTGTGATCTGCCTAAACCAATGGTACCGATTCTCAATCGCCCCATTGCTGAACATATTATTAATTTATTGAAACGGCATCGTATTACTGAAGTCATTGCCACGCTTCACTACCTACCGGATGTCATGCGAGAATATTTTCACGATGGCAGCGATCTGGGGGTACAAATGACTTATGCAGTCGAAGAAGATCAACCCCTGGGAACCTCCGGCTGTGTTAAAAATATTGCTGAATTACTCGATAGTACATTTTTAGTGATTAGTGGGGATTGTATCACTGACTTTGATCTCAGTGCCGCTATTGAATTTCATCAGCGCAAACAGTCGAAAGCCACCCTAGTATTGACACGGGTATCAAATCCTTTAGAATTTGGAGTAGTGATTACAGATGAAAATCACCGCATTCGTCGCTTCTTAGAAAAACCCTCCACTAGCGAAATTTTCTCCGATACCGTCAATACCGGAACCTATATCCTCGAACCGGAAGTCTTACAATACTTACCCGCCAACGTCGAGAGTGATTTTTCCAAAGATTTATTTCCGCTGTTGCTTGCCAAAGATATTCCCATGTATGGCTTCGTTGCCGAGGGATATTGGTGTGATGTCGGTCATCTTGATGCTTACCGCGAAGCCCAATATGATGCTTTACGGGGTAAAGTTAAACTCGATGTGGCTTATCCAGAGCGATCGCCTGGACTGTGGGTGGGGGAAAATACCTATATCGATGATACAGCCCGGATTGAAACCCCTGTCTTAATTGGTCGTAATTGTCGGATCGGGCCAAGAGCACAGTTGGATGCCGGAACCGTAATCGGGGATAATGTTACCGTTGGGGCCGATGCCAATATTAAACGTCCGATTATTTGGAATGGGGCAATTGTAGGGGATGATGCCCATTTGCGGGCCTGTATCATTGCCCGAGGAACCCGCGTCGATCGCCGCGCCCATGTATTAGAAGGGGCAGTGGTCGGATCGCTATCTACCGTGGGAGAAGAAGCCCAAATTAGCCCCAGTGTAAGAGTCTGGCCCAGTAAAAAGATTGAATCTGGGGCCACTTTAAATATTAATCTGATTTGGGGCAATACCGCCAAACGCAATCTATTCGGACAACAAGGGGTTCAGGGACTGGCTAATATTGATATTACTCCAGAATTTGCCGTGAAATTGGGGGCAGCTTACGGATCGACCTTAAAACATGGGGCAACCGTGGCTGTATCTCGCGATCAACGCCGGGTATCTCGGATGGTGACGCGATCGATGGTGTCTGGGTTAATGTCGGTCGGGGTAAATACTCTCAATTTAGAAGATACTGCTATTCCGGTGACTCGGACGGTTGCTTCTACCCTGGATGTGGCAGGGGGAATTCATGTGCGTTTATCACCCGATCGCACCGATCAAATCTTAATTGAAATTATCGACGAAAAAGGCATTAATATTTCTAAGGCAAAAGAAAAGAAAATCGAAGGGGCTTATTTTAAAGAAGATTTACGCCGGGCGCAAATTCCAGAAATTGGTAGCGTAGCTTATCCGTCTCAGGTGGTGGATACCTACAGCAATAACTTTGAAAAACATCTAAATTTAGACGCTTTACGCCATAGTAACGCCCGAGTTGTGATTGATTATGTTTATGCTGTTTCTGGGGCAATTTTACCCCAACTGTTAGCAAAATTTGGCTGTGATGCGGTTGTTCTCAATGCCAGCCTCAGTCAAACCGCCGTATCCAATAAAGAACGGATTAATTTACTCGATCAATTAGGACGAGTCGTAGAAGCGTTACGGGCGAGTTTTGGCGTACAGGTTTATGCCAATGGCGAACAGTTAATTCTCGTTGATGAAACGGGTAGTCCTATTCGCGGAGAAACCTTAACCGCATTGATGGTTAATATGATTTTAACCGTTAATCCCAGAAGTTCTGTTGTGGTTCCGGTTCATGCTTCTTCTGCCATCGATCAAATTGCCCATCGTCATGATGCCACTGTGATCCGAACCAAAGCTAATCCTACCGCATTGATGGAAGCTTGTCATACCCATCCCAATGTGATTTTAGGCGGTAGCGGAGACATCGGCTTTATTTTCCCTCAGTTTCATCCGGGGTTTGATGCCATGTTTTCTATTGCTAAACTCATTGAGATGTTAACCACTCAAGAACGAACGGTGGGGCAATTACGGGCTGATTTACCGAATGTAATTCATCGTCGCTATACGGTTCGTTGTCCATGGGGTGTAAAAGGGGCGTTAATGCGGCATTTGGTCGAAACCCATGCCAGCGACCATTTAGAATTAATTGACGGGGTGAAATTGTTAAACTATCAAAACGATAATTGGATTTTAATTTTACCCGATGCTGGCGAACCTGTTGTTCATCTCTACGCCAATAGTCATCATCGAGATTGGGTGGATACAACGTTACGAGAATATCGTAATTTAGTACAAGATTTTGTTAATCATTATCAAGGAATTGCTCGAGAAGAATAATGAATTCTATATCTGATTATGTTAATGTAGCGGCTGAATTAATTAATTTACCCATCGATCCAGAATATCGTCCGGGTGTAATTACTAACTTAGAATCTATTGCTGAAATCGCTCGTTTAGTTACAGAATTTCCGTTAGATGAAACCGTCGAATCTGCCGCTGTATTTCATCCTGGGGAAGACAACTTAGGTAAGTAGGGGAAAAGGTAACGGGTAACGGGTAATAAAGATTATCACTAAAAACTAATGACTAAAAACTAAAAACTAAAAACTAAAAACTAAAAACTAATGACTAAAAACTAATGACTCAGAATCAATCTGCAACCCAGATCGCCAACGCGATCAAATCCGGTGAAATTTCCGCTTTAGAATTATGTCATTCTGTTTTAGATCAAATTCAACAGCGTAACTCTACCTTAAATTGTTTTACAACCGTTTTAGAAGAGAGTGCGATCGCGATGGCTGAAACAATTGATCAACAAATTGCCGCCGGAAACAACCCCGGAATATTAGCAGGTGTACCCTTTGCCGTTAAAAATCTATTTGATATTGCCGGAGTGGTTACCCTAGCGGGTTCAAAAATTAATCAAGACAACCCTGCCGCCACTGAAGATGCCACTGCCGTCACCCGTCTCAAACAAGCTGGGGCAGTACTTGTGGGGGCGTTAAATATGGATGAATACGCCTATGGTTTTGTTACCGAAAATTCTCATTATGGCGCAACTCCGAATCCCCACGATCCCAAACGAATTGCTGGCGGCTCTTCAGGTGGCTCTGCGGCGGCTGTAGCAGCAAATTTGATTCCCCTGACGTTAGGGAGTGATACAAACGGTTCTATCCGGGTTCCTGCGGCGCTGTGTGGGGTATATGGCTTTAAACCCACTTACGGACGCTTGTCTCGGGCGGGGACAGCTTTATTTTCTAGCAGTTTAGATCATATTGGCCCGGTTGCCCGTTCTGTAGAAGATATTGCTGCTGCCTACGATAGTTTACAAGGATCAGATCCTCGCGATCCGGTTTGTACTGCACAAAAGCCTCAATTGTGTTTGCCTCAACTGAATAACGATATTACAGAGTTACGTATTGCGATCGCCGATGGATATTTTGCTGAAAATGGCGACCCACAAGCCTTTGCCGCCGTTGAAAAGGTAGCAGAAGCATTAGGAGTCACCCAACGAGTCAGCCTTCCTGAGTCTCACCGGGCTAAGGCAGCAGCTTATATTATTACGGCTTCTGAAGGGAGTAATTTACATTTAGAACAGTTGCGATCGCGTCCTCAAGACTTTGACCCAGCCACCCGAGATCGATTTTTAGCCGGGGCGTTAATTCCTGGGAGTTGGTATCTTCAAGCCCAGCGATTTCGCCGTTGGTATCAACAACAAGTTCTGAGGCTTTTTCAAACCGTTGATATCGTTCTCGCCCCCACAACCCCCTGTATTGCACCGCTGCTGGGACAAAAAACCATGGCGATCGCAGGAAAAGAAGTATTAGTCAGACCCCATTTAGGCTTATACACTCAGCCCTTATCTTTCATTGGTTTACCCGTTTTATCGATTCCCGTTTGGACAGCCACTTTACCGTTAGGGGTTCAAATCATTGCAGCCCCCTATCAAGAGTTATCCATTCTCAAGGTAGCAAAAGTGTTAGAACAGCGGCTCACCGAAACAAATGACAAATGACCTAGGACAAATATTCCATGACAATCTTAAATCTCTTGGAAGAATGCCCGATCCCTTTTAGAATGCTATGGGGGGGTGTTGAATTTAGCTAAGGATCATCTATAGAACAATAATTTGATTTCTATGGCTGAAGTCTTCTCCCCTGAGAACCCTAGAGAATTGCTTGGAGAATAATCAGTGGATTTATCGAAAATTCCGGCCACACCGAAACCCGACTTAATTAATGTTTTAATCGAAATCCCAGCCGGGAGTAAAAATAAATACGAATTTGATAAAGATTTAGAAGCGTTTGCTTTGGATCGGGTACTCTATTCCTCCGTTCAGTATCCTTATGATTATGGCTTTATTCCCAATACTTTAGCCGATGATGGCGACCCATTAGATGGGATGGTATTGATGGATCAACCCACTTTTCCGGGATGTGTGATTGCGGCTCGACCCATTGGGATGCTAGAAATGATCGATGGTGGCGATCGCGATGAGAAGATTCTCTGTGTACCGGATAAAGATCCCCGTTTTACTGAAGTCAAATCTCTTAAAGATGTCTCACCTCACCGCTTAGAGGAAATTGCGGAATTCTTTAGAAGCTATAAAAATCTAGAGAAAAAGGTGACTGAGATTTTAGGCTGGAAAGATGTAGATCAAGTCAAGCCGTTAATCGAAGAATGTGTTAAAAATTATCAGAAATAATTGCTGATAGGACAAAGTATCAATCATTGACAATTGTAGGGGCGCGAATTGAAAATAATCAATCATACCTTGCCCAGTTGAAGTCACTCCAATAGAACATTTTTCTTCTTCGAGTTTTATCAGTTGACTCCCGAACTTAACTTAGTAAAGATGCAGCGTACGCTTTTGCTCTCTAAAATTCATAACTGTACACTGACAGGGACTAACTTAGAATATGTCGGTAGTATTAGCATTGACAAGCATTTGCTAGACGCGGCAGGTATCTACGCCTATGAGCAAGTTCAAGTGGTGAATGTCAGCAATGGAGAAAGATTGATCACTTATGCAATTGTTGCCCCACCTCGATCCGGTATCGTGGAACTGAATGGGGCAGCGGCCCGTTTAGGTATGGCTGGCGATCGCGTTATTATAATGTCTTATGGGCAATTTGAGCCGGAAGAAGCCCTGAATCATCACCCAACCGTAGTTCTAGTCAATCACCAAAATCAGATCCTCCCAGCATCACCTGAACAATAAGCTAAATTGAAAGAGTAAAAATCCCATATTACTCAATCTTTGTCGCTGGACTTGGGAAATAGCCATGCCTATTGACTAAGCACTCAGCGGTTAGCTTGAAATTAAAATACCCAGTCCAAACAACAATGTCAGTTTCCGATCCGTTAACCGACGAGAGTCAACTCAATTCTCAACAATCCTCCCCGAATGATCCATCATCTGATCCAGAATTTTGGGTACAATTTTGGGGAGTCCGAGGCAGTGTACCGACTCCGGGCAGTCGGACGGTTCGATATGGTGGAAATACCTCCTGTGTAGAAATGCGCCTCGGAAAAAAGCGTTTAATCTTTGATGGAGGTACAGGCTTGCGGGTTTTGGGTATGAGTTTATTGAAGGAAATGCCCGTCGAAGCTTATCTGTTTTTCTCCCATACCCACTGGGATCATATTCAAGGATTTCCGTTTTTTGTGCCTGCGTTTATTCCTGTCAACCAATTTCATATTTACGGGGCAATTACCCCCAGCGGCGCAACCATTTATGATCGTCTCTGCGATCAAATGAATAATCCTAACTTTCCGGTGCCAATACAAGTGATGCAATCGGAGATGAAATTTCATGATATCGTTCCAAATGATACCGTCAGCTTGGAAGATGATATTTTGATCGAAACAGCCCCGCTAAATTACCCGAATGTGGCTGTGGGTTATCGCATTACTTGGCAAGGAAAAACCGCTGTTTATTGCCCGGATACGGAACATTTTCCAGATCGGATGGATGAGAATGTGTTGCGCTTAGCCCGCAATGCCGATTTACTGATCTATGATGCCACCTATACCAATGAGGAGTATTATGATCATCATGCACCGAAAATTGGCTGGGGGCATTCCACCTGGGAAGTGGGTGTGGCGATCGCCAAACAAGCCGGAGTCAAGCAAATTGTGATGTTTCAACACGATCCCTCCCACGATGATGATTTCCTCGACCAAGTTCAAGCTGATGTTAAAGCACAATTTAGCAATGGACTGGTTGCCCGAGAGGGAATGTGTTTAAAGCTGAATTAAGTTTGAACCAACTCATGTTCCACTTTCGCCCCAAACAAGCCAACAGCAACAGATCTAATCAGGGTTTTCTTCGCGCTATTCTATTCTTATTGAGCGTGAGTATTAGTTTAGGCTGGGGAATAATGAAATGGACTCCAGCAACCGCATTACCGCCAGAAATGACTGTGGCACAGGTGGGTGCAGTAGACTGGGTTTCTCCAGAATATCAGCTTGGACAGCAACTTTATCTAGAAAATTGTTCTAGTTGTCATATTGCGGTGCCGCCTCAAGTTTTACCGACTGAAACCTGGCAACAGCTTTTACAAGATACTCAACATTATGGCGTTACAGTGCCTGAATTAGTTGATCCAACCCGTCTAATTATCTGGAATTATTTACAGCGATATTCTCGTCCGCTATTATCTTATGAAGAGGTTGTTCCCTACCGAGTTGAACGGTCTCGTTATTTTAGAGCATTACATCCTCAGATTGAGTTTCAGGGGAAAGTAACCCTCAAAGGCTGTGTTAGTTGTCATCCCGGTGTCAATCAAAATAATTTTCGTCAACTTTCCGCTGAATGGCAATAATTTTGACGCTGCGCTTCATATAATATTAAAGCGGCACAAATTCCAACATTAAGCGACTCAACCCCACCATATAACGGCACTTTAACTTGTTGGTTGGTTAAATTAATCAAAGACTGGGATAAACCCGCGCCTTCGTTTCCCAGTAAAATAATTGTCGGTTGTTGGAAATTAAATTCCCAGTATAGTTGAGTAGCCGTAGGAAGAGTTGCGACAATTTGAATTCCCTGCTGTTGAGCCGCTTTTAATTCAGTCGCTAAATCTGAACTTACTTTCATCGGTAAGCCAAACCAAGCCCCAACAGAAGCCCGCAAAACTTTAGGATGATCTAAGTCTACACTATCATCACTCATCAGTAAACCATCAACACCCGCCGCCGCTGCCGTGCGAATCATTGTGCCTAAATTACCCGGATCTTGAATGGTTTCTAAGGCTAAATAAAGTGGCGTTGAATTAATACTATTATGATTAAAAATAGTGGCAGAAAAACCTTCATACAAACGAGGTGCAGTCGCAATAATTCCATCTGGGTTAACGGTAGTTGCAATCGCATTTAACACTCGTTGATCAACACATTCTATCCGATTTGACTGTTGAGCAACACATTGCCATAAATCGGGATATTGCTCTTGCCAATTTGAAGTATAACACACCACTTCTATCGGATAATTAGCCTGACAAGCAGCTTCAATTAAATGAGTGCCTTCTAAAATAAATTGTTGTTGATTGCGTCGTCCTTTAGCACTGTGTAACTTCCGAATTTGTTTAATTAAAGGATTTTGTAAACTGGTAAGCATAGAATAATTAAATATCTTATTTAAGCTGATTTTGTTAAGTTTTGACTTGCCATAGAATTAAGTGTTTCAATTGGGATGCTTGAAAAATATTGACACATAAATTGTTCTTCTTGCACAGCATCCAGAAAAGCTTGAATTGATGAACTACTATCAATCTTAATTTGCTCGATCCTATCTTTCTGATTGATATGAATTATATTATCATTTAATTTAACTTCAAATCCTAATTGCTGTAAACTTTCCAAACCTAACTGTAATGGAATCTCGCTAATTTCAAGTTTATAAGCTAAGGTTTGATAAGGAATTGACTGTTGAGTACGACTGATATATTTCGCTATTCCGATTAACTTTTCCCAGATTTTGATGGGCTGTAACTCTGTGAAATTAGAATAGGCAATCGCTAACTTTTTATCTGTTAAAATAGCTTGAGAATACCAAGATTGTAACTCTTGCCAGCTTCTCGGACACTTGTTTATGATAATCAAAGATTGATCGTTAATTTGTTCAGGTTGGGGTATAGATCGCAAATCTATAATTTCAATTGATTCTTGATAGTTAAAATCTGTTGATTGAGATATATTTTCTGCTGGCAATACCAAATCAATTAACCGTACCTCATATTTCTTATCGTAAGCATTAAAATCTAACTCCACCACAGCATCATAATATTGCTCTTCCTCTAACTCATCTTTGTAATGTCCCCACCAAATCCCAGGAAATCCAGCCTCACAAGTATCATCCCAAATATTAAATCTCGTTTTGATATATTTAATTTCCCCTCCTTTAAAATCTCTCTGATTCTTATTCCAAGCATTTGTAAAATAACAGTTTTTAATCAGAATTTTAGGAACAGGATTTCCCATTCCACAAGGTTCTAGTAACTTTAATTCTTTAAAAAGTGGTTGCCCTAGTTCAGAAACAGTACAACAAATATCCGGTTGTGAGGCTATTTTTTTCTCCGGTATACTTACTCCTTTTTGTTGTCGAAGCTGACGATTAATCCCTTCAATAAATAACGATAAATTGTCTAATTTTAAACATAAACCCGCAGCAAACGGATGTCCGCCGAATTTTTCTAGTAGATGAGCTTGAGTTTTAACTAATTCATATAAATCAATTTGTTGAACTGAACGCGCAGAACCTCTAGCAATGGGTGGAGATTGATAAATATCTTCTGTTAATAAAATAGTAGGTTTTTGGTATTCTTGAGCAATTTGTGAAGCCACTAATCCTAAAATTCCTGTCGGCCATTGCGGATCGCTTAAAACAATAACTTCTGTCGTTGATAAGTCTTGTTTTGCTAATTTTTTGGCAATATCTATCGCCACATCTTTTTGTAAAACTTTGCGTCGAGTATTCGCTAATTCTGTTTCTAATGCTAGTTTTTCACAATATTTTTTATCCCGACTGGTTAATAATTCCACACAAAAATGAGCATCTCCTTGAATGCGACTAACAGCATTAATTCGAGGCCCTAAACCAAAAGAAATATCCGTCGGGCGATCGCCTGTTTTTTTACATAAATCTAATAGCTTTGCGATACCCGGACGAGTACTATTTTTCAATTGTTTTTGTAGTTGTTCAATTCCTTTTTGTGCTAAATAACGACAGTCTCCTGTTAGCTGAACTAAATCTGCAATTAACCCAATGGCAACTAAATCAAGTAACGCTTCTTCATGTTGTTGAGGCACTTGTGGTAAGGTTTCATATAAGGCTTCGATTAACTTATAAGCCACCGCTACCCCGGAGAGATGATAAAGGGGATGATTTAAGGATAAATAACGGGGATTAATAATAGAAATAACGGCGGGACGCTCTTCTGGTAACGTATGATGATCGGTGATAATAATATCAATTCCTAAACGATTTGCATATTCTATTTCGCTTAAGTTTGTGCTACCTGTATCGCAAGTAATCATTAAATTACAACCTTGTTCAAACAAGCGATCAATCCCTGCATAATTTAAGCCATGGGATTCAGTTAAACGATTAGGAATATAATAAGATAAACAATAATTATTAGAGTTACTTTGAGGAAAAATTTGTTGTAAACCTTCCCATAATACCGCCGTTGCAGTCACACCATCCGCATCAAAATCTCCCCAAATGACTACAGTTTCATGACGTTCTCTGGCTAATTTTATCCGTTCAACTGCCCGATTCATTTCTTCCCCAAACTCAAACGGACTACTAGGTTGATAAGATTTAGGATCTAAAAACCCCCACAATTCCTCAGGGGATTGAATACCGCGACGGAGTAATAATTGCGCGATATAGCGTCCGTCAATTTGTGGTGCATGACGACGTATTTCTGTTTTCATCCAACCGGGTATTTCTAGATCTGGGGGAACTTGCCACATAATAATAATGGTTATTTGTTCTTGGTGATTTGTCATTTGTGGTCAACCCTTAACAAATAACGAATAACGAACAACGAATAGACTAAATCGGTATTTCTTGAATTGTATCTATATGATTTAAATTATAAACAGAAATAGCCTCAGCGGGTTGTTCAAGTTGTTGAGGGGTTCGTTGACAACGCAGGGCAAATGTACAATCGGAACATAATCCGGCTTCAATGTCAACCTGAGGAAAGGATTTATTCTGGTGATAATACTCTAAATTATTCTGTAGAGAATGAATCAGTTGTTTTAAATCTTGATGGGTTTTTTGATGCTGTTGAGTGGTGTAGGGAAAAACTAATGATTGAGGCGGTTGATTTCCACAGGGTTGAATAAACCAATACGTCATTGAGACTTGTTCGGGTGTGTAATGGCTGGTTTCAACTAACACATATAAATATAGTCGAGTTTGCCAGTTTAACGCCAGTTGATTCCGATTTCGAGGACGGCGGTAGGTTTTCCAATCGACAATTTGGGCTTGTTTAGGTTGGCTTATCAGTAAATCGTAAACCACTACTAAAAAAATGTCCTCGAATTTAAGCATTCGTGGATGTTCTGCAACTCGCCATGAATCTAATTCAGAGGAAAATAAATCGGGTGCCGTTTTTAAGAGTTGTTGAAAACACTGTTGAAGTTGTGGGTCTTCGGCAACCAGTGAATCAATGGGTAGACACAATTCTCGTTGCTGCATTAATAAATGGAACCTATCGCCCCATGCCAATCGTTTCTCTGTTTCTACTGAATCAGGTGTTGCCAATTGATCCAGGTAAATATATTGAAATTTCCGAGGACATTGACTGAGTAGATTCAGTTGTTGTTGAGAAAGTCTCCATTGCGCCATGATCGATCAAACAGATAAATCTTTCTGTATTGTAATCATAAATCAATCATCAACAACATTAGCCCAAGCGGGGAAGGAAGGAGGGAAAAAGTTGACTTCATACTCTGTATCTTCCCATTCTTTCACCCACAATGGTACTTTCCCATGGCCGGGTGTTAAAGCAAATTGACGTTCCCCCGTTTCTATAATCTTAAACAATTGTTTGAGGGTATCGCCTTTATCGAGTCCCTCACAGAGGATATCATCAAGATCGGGCTGAACTCGCTTAACTCGGGTTTTATCCTCTTCAACCCAAACCAGTTTTAAGGATTTGAGATCGCGGGGACTTAATGCCGTTTTGTAGTAAACTCGCTTGAGGGTGGCAACCGGTTCTAAGCTACGTTCAATTCGGCGAATTTGCTGAACCCGCAGATAGTGCCATTCCGCTAAGCGTAACCGTTCTTCTGGCGCGATGGTTCCTTTGGTGGTGGAATGTTCTAAACCATATCGAATTTGAGAACATCCCAGGTTAGCCAATAAATGAATCAGTTGTCGTTCTTTTGGTGTGGCTTGTCGTCTAACTGATATACTCTTTGAACCCCGTTTTCTCCTAGTTTCCATTTGAATTAATTTGGTTGGTTTGTACTTAAAATACCGTTGCCGTTAAGCTTTAGCCTATCAAGTTTGAGAGGTCATGCTGACGGATCATAATGGATTCCCCTATCGTGACTGAATCCGAAATTGTTGTACACCAACAAATATAGGGTACAAAAAATTGAAATCTAGAAAAAAGTGGGTAATTGCAATAGACCTCTTGAATAATTCAAGGTGCTCCTGCAATAATCAGAATAGACTCGCACACCTTGATTGATCAAAAACATACGAGACGTGACTTGTCCGTAGTGTCCATCAATTGTCCACTTTTCCCTAATTTTTAGGGGAAATTATGAAAGACTAGGTGTTTGATCGATCGGGATAATCTACCATTGGGTGCATCTCCTTTTTTTGAATAGATACGATACTTGTCAATTATACTCCAACTCTGGGGTAGCTTTTTTGGTGAAGCGTAAAACGTTACAAGGTAATTGTAAAGATCTTGTGGTCTTGGGGACTTAAATAATTAGGTTTCAGTCTCCTCACATTTCAATTACCGATGTAATGATGTCAATTCACTGAATTCTCTATCATTTGTTGTGACACCAGTCCTCTGTCGTTGAGGAGATTTGAGTGAAATCAGGCTGGGATAAAACTGGATCAAACTCTCCTTTTTGATAGGCTGCGATTTGTTCTGGAGTCAATAAATCCATAAAATCCGCTAACTCACTATAGGTAATACATTGAACCTCTGATAAACCGCAAACCTCTTCAGCAAAGCGGAACATTGCATCCCAATATGCCCCCCCATTCCAAGCAGAAAAGTGGTGACCAATATCAATAGGGGCGCGGTTCCCTTGATAGTTTTGTTGAAAATAGTTCATATAGGTTTTAAACGTATCCTCTTCGTAAAACTTCGCTTGTTTAGGATTGGGACGGGCTCGAGAATGAGCGTAATAAAAGTTATAATCCATTGACAAAGTATTTTTACCAGTTAAGGCTGTTTTTATTTGTCCTAAAGGAAAATTCCAAACCCCATTTTGTTTTTGTGGCCAATAGTTGGGTTTAGCAATTTTGCTGGTATCGTAACGAAATTGATCTTCTGCTAATACCTCATATAAACCTGGACTTTGACCCAACTCAGGGGCGCGAAACCCTTGAATTACACTGCGGTCAAATACTAAAGATCCGGTTAAATTATTACGAGAATAAGCCTCGAAAATAAATTGATCAAAATAGTCAAATTCTTTGCGCCAGTCCGCTTGACTCCATTTACTACCATTAAAATGACCTACGGCATGGGACGCGATTTCATGACCTTCGCCATAAGCCAAATTCATTTGTTCTAAACGGGGTAAAATTTCTTCCGGTTTTCCCCCCCAACCAATGGCAGAACGTCCTAAACCCTTGCCTGCTGGGGCATCGTAGAGTTTGCGATCGCTTCGACTGACAAAATAAACCCCACTGATAAAATAGGTAAATTTGATGGGTTTACCCGCTTCTCTCATCGTTTTGGCGAAGTTACGGGATCTTTGCCAAGCATCAATGGAATAAGATCCATCAAAGGCAAATAGGACAAACTGAGGCGGTTTCGCGGGAAGCTGTACTTTTCCCTGTTGCCGCATTAAATGATTAAACAGTTGACTATCCCAACGTTTATTCTGACAGGCATTGCCTCCCCCAACTTCCTCGCAAGCAGCCACCAGCGACGGTGAAAACGGCCCTAAGGCGGTTTGATTTTCTACACAGGTTCCTGTATATGAATTGAAGCGCGACCCCTCAGGACAGCGCTCAGAACCGTAAGCGTTAATATATAAAGACTCAGTCCATTTGTCTTGCGTACAAGAATTGCCACCCCCCCAGTCAAGACATTTTTCTACCATGTTTTGAGTGACTGGGCCAAAAGCGGTTTCTCCATTGGTACAAACTTGACCCCCATTATCGTTAATGGGTTTAAGTTCAAACTGAGGCGGATCGACTGCTGTTACTTGTTGTGGTGTTTGATTAGAGGAAATAGCAGTACAAGCTGATAGCAGCAATAGTATTCCCCCAGATAAGCCTGTGAAAGATAGATGTTGAACTCGGTTAAACACGCTGAATATCTTGGTAAAAATCCTTTCTGACTATATCCTGAAATGTTGGCGATCGCATTACAAATTCATCATTAATAATCATTAATTATTTTGTGGCTGAGTTATGAATTTTTTTAGGAAATATTAACTAATCTTTGATAGATTGTCAGGTTAAATCGTTTTAAATTCACCTTTATATCATCATAGATTGACAATTAGCGACTGTATATTTCAATAATGTATTGATGATCAGCAAGATCCGGGTAGTATAAAGATTTTGTATTGATTAATTGTATGATTAGAATTGTTAACAGCGATCGCAATATTAGACAGGAGATCAAACAACCATGACATGGTTAACGGGTGGATTAGTGGAAGAGTTACTCACTTTAGTCGGTGCAGTTGGGTTTTTCTTGCTGGCTTTTCAAGCGCTAAAAAATTTAGAACGATAGGGAGACGCAAAGCAAAGAACAGGCAACAGGCACTCCTGCTACAGGCAATAGGCAATAGGCAATAGGCAATAGGCAATAGGCAATAGGTCGGAGTAGTGACTCCTGACTTGCTGACTCGCTGACTTCTGACTCCTACCTACACCCTAGAACCGTTCTCCAATGCCAAAGTGAACCTGTCCGTCTCCTTCATTGTTAATCCCGTAGTCAATCCGAATCGGGCCAATAGGGGACTGAATTCTTAATCCACCGCCAATACCAACCCCTGAACCGGGTTTACCTCGAATTCCGCCGGGGTTACCTTGAACCGTACTTTGAGTGCCGAGGGTGGTGGCAGCATCGACAAATAATGCACCGCCGATGAGGAAACTACCCGCACCAAAAATGGGGAAGCGATATTCAACCGAACCTAAGACAAAGCTGCGTCCGGCGGCGAGTGCCCCTTCTTCCCAACCCCGAACGGTATTGGCCCCCCCGAGAGAAAAGGCTTCATAGGGGGGAAATTCTCCGAGAACAGTTCCGGCTTGGATATTAAACGCTAACGCCTGGGGAGAATCTGGCTTGAAGTTAAAGATTCTAATCGGAACATAAAAAGTATAGTTGGCACGTAAACGGTTGTAAAAAATGCCACCCGAACCCACTGGAACCGATTGTTCTGTCCCCACGCGGAATAAATACCCGGATGTGGGAAACTGGGGGTTATTACGGCGATCGCGCGCAATCCCAAACTGGAAGGTAATCAGATCATCTTCCCCAGACTCACTAGCGGTTAACAGCTTATCGGCATCGTCTCGGGGAGTCACATCAATATCTGCATCGGTGGCTTGTACCCGTTGATAGCGGAACCCCAGCGATCCAATCCAATCAGGATCAACAAAGGGAGTTTCAGCGAAAGGACGAGTAAAGCTAATTCCTCCACCGGTACGAATAATCCGTACGCGATCGCCATTAGGCAGACGAACATCATTTTCACCTTCCTCAAAAATATTCGGCACTTCTCGCCGTCTGAAGGCATTCACCGTGTAAGATGTACGGTAAGGATCGCCTGCTATCCAGGGATCGGTAAAACTGACATCGAGTAGTAAGATCCGTTCACCCAGTTGAACTTCAGCCGCTAATTGTTGGTTATTTCCCCCTAAGTTGGTTTCTTGGTAACTGACGGTTCCAAATAATCCGGTAGCTGAACTGACCCCACCCCCCAGGGAAATTGAACCGGTGCTTCTTTCGACGATATTTAATACCATCACCGCTTTTGCCGGATCGTTCTCTGCGGGTTCTAATTCTAAACGAACATCTTCAAAAATGCCTAACCCAAATACGCGCCGCAAGTCCTGTTGTGCCGTTTGTTGGTTAAAAACATCACCCGGTTCTAATTGAATCTCTCGAGTAATAATAAAGTCTCGTGTATTTCCTTCAATCGGATTACCATCTTCATCAACCTCTTCCCCATCACTACTGAGGAAACGCAGCCGAATATCTTCAATCACCCCTTCGGCCACTCGTAAGGTAATGGTACCATCGGGAGTCACAGCCGGCGCTTCAATAATCTGTGCTAAAACATAACCATTCTCTTGATACCAGCCATTGATTTCCTCAACTGCTTGTTCAATTTCATTCAGGTTGATAATTTCGTTATATTGTCCGGTAAAACTGTCTTCGACTACTTCTGGAGGCAGAACCTGATCTCCTTCAACGACAACCGCAGTCAACGGGGGATTAAGTTCGACATTAAAGGTAACACGCACCCCGAGTGGCGTATCACTGGGTGTGGCTTCGACATTACGGAAGAACCCTAAAGCAAAAATTGAGTTAATATCTTGTTGGAGTTGGGTTCGAGTGGTGGTTCGTCCCGGTTCAGTGGCGATCGCATTATAAATCAGCGCTTCTAATTCTGGATCTTCGACTCCTTCAATCACGATTTCTGCGACTAATACCTGAGGTTCAGGTGCTTGAGACGGGGAAGCTTGAACCAATGTTGAGGTATTTTGAATGCTGCCAACAACAGAATTAGTTTTGTCATCGGCGGCTTTGTTCAGTGCCACTTCAAACGGTAATATAATCTCGGATTTGAATTTGTTGAAGCGGAAGTCTGAGAGAGATTCTGTGACAGGATCAAAACTTGATTTTTCTAAATCTACTTTGGCGATAGATAAAGCCATTGTACCTAGAATTTCTGGTTTTACCTTGTTGAAGTTATACTCCCCAAACGGTTCTATTGTTGATTTTTCTAAATCTACTTTGGCAATAGATAAGGCCGTTGTACCTAGAATTTCTGGTTTTATCTTGTCGAAGTTATACTCAGCGAACGGTTCTATTGTTGCATCAAAACTTAATTTTTCTAGATCTGCCTTGGCAATAGATAAAGCCGTTGTACCTAGAATTTCTGGTTTTACCTTGTTAAAGTTATACTCCCCAAACGGTTCTATTGTTGATTTTTCTAAATCTACTTTGGCAATAGATAAGGCTGTTGTACCTAGAATTTCTGGTTTTACCTTGTTGAAGTTATACTCAGCGAACGGTTCTATTGTTGATTTTTCTAAATCTACTTTGGCAATAGATAAGGCTGTTGTACCTAGAATTTCTGGTTTTACCTTGTTAAAGTTATACTCAGCGAACGGTTCTATTGTTGATTTTTCTAAATCTACTTTGGCAATAGATAAAGCCGTTGTACCTAGAATTTCTGGTTTTATCTTGTCGAAGTTATACTCCCCAACAGCTTCTATTGTTAAGTGAGTTACAGAAGATTTTTCTAAATCTGCCTTGGCAATAGATAAAGCTGTTGTAGCAGTCGTTTCAAATGATTGAAATGTAGCCGCTTTTGCTTTATTAAATTCTAACTTTACTGAGGCAGAAGATTGATGATGCTGTGTAATGTCCCATTGTTTTGGTAAAGAAGCCGTTTCTGGCTTATTCAGAACAATTGTATCTTGAGAGGCAGTTTGCGCTTGAGGAGACTGACTTAACTCCCATTCTGCCTGTATACGGGATACACCTGTCCATTTCTGCGGTTGAGGCTTAACAGAAGATGACTGTAGTGAAATTTGATCGAGTGATGGAAACTTCTCAAGTGCCAGATCACCCGATCCCTTCTCAGTCAGTTTAGTTGATTTTGATAAGAGTGGTTCACCTCGAACATCTGCAAACTTCACCCCTACCTTTGCTGTTGGCAAACCCGGAAATACCACCCTGTCTGTCTCTGGAGACAGCGGTTGAAATACACTATTGGCAGATGACTCCCCTTGAGGGACAGAACTAAAATAAGTTTCACCAAACGTCCAAGAAGACGATTGAGCATTCGCTGAGTCTGATAACCCAACGGAGACTGAAGTTGCAACCACTGCAACCAAAACAGGAGATAAGCGCATATTGTTCACACTTTTGGACTTCCCACACCAACACAATCGAGACAAAGCTCGTTTAACAAACAGATTAATCTCAACGACGTTACAACCAAGTCATTGTAAACAGATTGTGAGATTTTACCGCACTTTACGAGAGTCTCGATACTTCACACAAGGCTCATGTTTTGCCTCTATCCTGAAATGAGGGTATCACACAGATTGGATTTGTGCAGATTTTTCGCGCTTTGTCATTTTAAGTCTCAGTGGCGACAGTAGTTCCTAAAACCCGCTCTAAGACTTGCTGATAAGCCGATTCAACGTTACCCAAATCTTGACGAAAGCGATCTTTATCCATCACACGACGGGTTGGATCGGTTTCTGCCTGATTCCACAAACGGCAGGTGTCGGGACTAATTTCGTCTGCCAGGATAATCTGCCCGTCGGCGGTTAAACCAAATTCTATCTTAAAATCAACTAAAGTGATCCCACATTGATTAAAGAAATCTTGTAGAATCTGATTAATTTTTAGCGCCAACGCTTGAATTTGTTCTAATTGTTCAGGAGTGGCTAACTGTAATAAGAATAAGCGATCGCGGGTGAGTAAAGGATCGCCGAGATCATCGTTTTTATAACAGTATTCTACTATAGGTGGATTAATCAAAGTCCCCACAGCTAAACCTGTTTGTTTACAAAGGCTTCCGGCTGCAATATTACGAACAATCACTTCAACCGGGAGAATTTTCACCCGTTTAATTTGCATTTGATTGGCAGCCGGACAGTTAAGATAATGAGTCGGAACCCCTTTTTTCTCTAATAATTGAAATAGATGAGTCGAAATTTTACAGTTAATTTCTCCTTTCCCTAAAATTGTCCCCCGTTTTTGAGCATTAAAGGCGGTTGCATCATCTTTATAATGTGCCAGCAATATATCTGGCTCATCTGTTAAATATATAATTTTGGCTTTTCCTTCGTACAACTTTTCCATAGTAGACATCAAGAGAATTATATTTCTGGTTTCCGATACATTATTTTATCATCACTTGAGTTTAATACTCTGACTCTATATTTTTTTGAGACAGCCACCGCAAAAATCTATCTCACTCAAAATATTATTAATAACTACAGTATAATATCATTGTTTTTTGATAAATATTCATCTTATTTTGTTTACATTTTACTACCATTATAAGCTATTTCTAAAATTATTATTAATTGTATTATTTTTTATTCTGCTTTATCTTCTATATTTTAAATATCAATTTTTATCAGACATACCAATTTATTTATGATTCATGAAAAGTCTAAAAGCTAATAAAAACCCTGAAAGAAATTCCTAAGATTGCCTATAGCATGATTTTTTTACAACTCAGATTATATTGCTACATACCATAAATTGATTAATACTCTTTCTCTTGATTTGTGATTAATTGATCCAAGTCACAGCTTTTCCGTGTATTGTGTGTTATATTTAATAATGTTATTCTTGCTTTTGGCTATACACAGTAATAGTCTGAGTAAAAATAAAAGCTGAGATAGTTTATGGATTCAGACTAGAAATACTACTAAATAATAATACTGCAATACTGACTAACGGTCATGTGCCGTTTCCGTCATTTTGCGGTGATGGGGTGCAGTCTTCGATCATGGCTGCGTTAAACAACTGGTGTTAATGTAGTCTTTCCACGCCTGAAATACTCGGAGGGCGGAGTAATTTGTTACTCAAAATATCTGCCCGATCTAAGCAGGATAATACTATAGTCTTTAGAATCCTCAGATCAAAATACTGATGACAAAAATAAAAGTAGTATAAGAACCGGATTAGCTAAAAAAATTGGGTTATTTTCTGTATGTAACGAAATATCACATTCTTTCATAAACACTATAAGAACTAAAGAATAAATCTATTAGTTTATAAAGGGTAAAATTGGAATATCCGTCCTGAACCAAAAGCCAATCCTGAACTAGGTTTCAAGGCTCCGGAATCCGAGTAATAAACCCGCTTAATTCTAGATAACGTAAAGCTCAACCCCTCTTTTTTTACTAAACTTTCATCAAAACATCTTGTTGCTGATAGAATGGTTTTGATAGATTTAGTAATAGAAACATTAAAGCGTAAAAATACAATTTAGTCAAGCTATAGCTATGGTAGAACCTGCGGACTTATTACTGATTACTTACAATCGTAGACAGTATGTTCAAAAAACATTAACTCACCTTTTAAATAGTTCATCAAATTTTCGCCTCTATTGCTGGGATAATGCTTCAGTAGATGGAACAGCAGATATTATTGCTTCTCTTGATGATGAGCGAGTAGTTAAACGACATTTTAATAAAGAAAATGTTAATCAATACACACCTTGTATGTGGTTTTTTGAGACCGCAGAAAGTGACGTAATTGGTAAGGTAGATGATGATGTTCTGTTACCCGAAGGTTGGACAGATAAATTTACTGATTTAGTTCGTGAAGTACCGCAGTTTGGGATGTTAGGCTGTTGGATATTTATGCCAGAAGATTGGAATCCGACACTGGCTGCTCACAATATTTCAGAAGTTTCGGGTCACTCTATTTTTAGGTGTACAATGATAGCAGGGCATAGTTTTGTTGCCCGACGAGACTATTTACGTCAATATAGTCGTAAAATGCCAGCAGGAATCCCCATAGATAGAGTTCAAATGTCTATTGATGGTTTAATCAGCGGATGTCCTTTACCATTAATGTATGGACATAATATGGACGATCCCCGTTCTCCTTATAATATGACAATGCAATCTGATACTATTGGTTCAGATGCAGGAATTACTTGTCGTCGCTTAGGGTTTGATTCACCAACAGCATTTGCAGATTGGATTGCAGAAGATGCCTTAATCCGTCAAAAAATTCCCTTTAGCCTGCAAATGATGTGGCACAAAATCACCAGAGATCAAACCAAAATAGGACGGGTTAAACAACGATTGTTACGTCCTTTTTTTGAGCCTAAAGTTTAATCAATCTATTGGTCAAATTATTATGCCATCAATGAAGCAGAAAGCCATTTGGGGAACTATCTGGACTATCGGGGGGTATGGAAGCAGTCAAGCATTACGACTGGTTGGAAACTTAATTCTAACTCGCTTGTTAGTGCCAGAATTGTTCGGTTTGATGGCATTGGTGCAGACTTTTATCACCGGTTTAACCCTATTCTCTGATCTTGGAATTCGTCCTGCCATTATCCGTAGTAGTCGGGGTGACGATCCGGTTTTTCTCAATGTTGCTTGGACATTACAAGCCATTCGAGGCATTTGGATTTGGTTACTTTGTGTGGTGATTGCATGGCCAGTTGCTCAATTTTATCAAGATCAAAGACTAATTTGGCTGATTCCAATTGTTGGCTTGGGTGCATTACTGTCTGGGTTTGATTCTACGTCTCTGGCTACGATAAACCGTAAAGTTGAGACGGGTAAACTGATTCGATTTGAATTTACAATTCAGGCAGTCAGTCTTGTTGTCATGGTGGTTTGGGCCTATTTTCGTCAGAGTATTTGGGCGTTAGTCGGCGGAAATATCATCTCTCATTTACTCAAGTTATTTTGGAGTCATCGCTTATACCCTCAAGTCAAGAATCGTTTTGCTTGGGAAAAATCGGCAGCGCAAGAACTATTTTCTTTTGGAAAATGGATCTTTATTTCTACTATTATGACCTTTTTAGCTGGACAAGCAGACCGACTTATTTTAGGTAGACTTTTTTCTTTAGAACTATTAGGATTGTATACCGTTGCTTTTACCCTGGCGGATTTACCGCGACAGGTGATGTTGAAAGTCACCAATCAAGTGATGTTTCCGATTATTTCCCAATATATGCATTTGGGACGCAAGGAACTTCGAGAAAAGATTCTTAAAAAGCGTTGGTTTTTATTGTTAGGATTAGCGGTTCTGGTTACAATTTTAGCAAGTTTTGGTGACTTTTTAATCCTATTTCTGTACGATGATCGATACAATCAAGCAGCTTGGATGTTGCCAGTTTTAGCGGTTGGCTTATGGCCGTTATTATTATCAATCACCATTAATAACGTTTTATTTTCAATCGGTAAACCCATATATATTGCGATGGGAAATGCTTTAAAGTTTATTTATATGATTACTTTACTGCCGTTAGCCTACTCAAGATTTGGAATTGGGGGAGCCATAGTTGTTATCGCATTTAATGATATTTTGCCCTATTGTGTCGTTAACTATGGGTTGTGGAAAGAGAATGTTTCTGGCTTATTCCAAGACTTACAAGCAACTTTAGTTTTCCTTAGTTTACTTGCATTAGTCTTATTTGGTCGTTATAGTTTAGGCTGGGGACTACCGATTTCAACCTTATTATCAACCTCATAAAATTAACTTAAAACTTCATACATTGCCCAAATTGCCATTGCCCTTAAATAATGACTGGCGCGAAATGTTCCTTGAGTGGTAATGGCTTCTGGAGTGCGAAATTGTAAGCCATTTTCATAAATTTGTTGAACCACAACTTCAGCAATTTCTAAGCCTTGAGATTTCATTCCCATTTGAATCAAAAAGGCTGCTAAACCGAAATTAATCCCTGTCCAAACTTCTAATGGATGAGTATCTTCTGGATGCATGGGATCGCCATTGGGTTTAACGCCATTAGCCGCGCCAAATTGACCGTTATGGAAGTTTTTAAAGCAAGATTGATAGATCGTATTTAACGTTGGAATAATAGTTTCTGAGGGTACAATATCGGGCAATTCTAATAACCGGGCGTAAAATTGACCACAGAGTTGATCCGCCATCACAACATCCGATCCACTCTCACTATCGAGTTGATAATATTCTCCATTCCAGAGGGTTTTATGATAGATAGATTGGGCTTGACTTAGCCAATTTTCATAAGTTGAAATAACAGTTTCAGGTGAAGGATTAAGCTCGTAGTTTTGTGTGTTTAATTCATTAGCGATCGCAATCATTGCTTCTAATGCTGCTAACCATAAACCGCCACAATAAGCACTAATTCCTTTCAGTTGCCAATCATCAAACGTTTGATCCGGTGCGCCGCAATTTTCCGGAATTCCATCATGATCATAATCAAATTCTTTCAAATAGTTTAAAGCCGTTACTAACGATGACCAACACTCTGCTAAAAACGGATAATCTCTACTGCCGGTTAATTTAAAATCTCGATAAACTTGTAGAACAAAATCACTGGCTAAATCCTTCCAAAGATTACAATCTTGATAACTGGTATAGTTGGTTTTCTCCCACGGATGTTCATTCGGTGCGCCCAAATCATGAGGGGTTGCATTTCTGGCTTTACGAATGGCTTTCGCTTGATTGTAGCCAATAATTCTCGGGGTTTTATCCTCTGTAGGAATCGCTTTTGCAAAAGCTAAAATAACTGTTTTTTCTAATTCTGGCCACAGTTTTAATAGGGCAAATGAACCGTATAATCTAACATCTAAACTTTCATACCAACGGTAATCTAAACATTCTAAAACCGCAAATTGACCTTTAGGATTTTCTTCATCTGCTGCCGTCCATAAAGTACCACCATCTGTAAGAATATATAACTCATTAAATAGCGCCATTTTAAACCAACCGGGTAAATCTTCTCGGCTTAAAATCGGCTGTTGCCACGCTTGAATATTTTCTTGCCACGTCTGATAATGCTTCATTGCGGTGCGAATAATCGACCAAGCATTTTTACCATTTCGCCCATAAAAATCAGTGTATCGACGATAATAATTAATATCAGAAGCAAACTCAGTTACCGGTAAATCCCAAGCGATAAAAAAGGGAACTTTACGAGTTTTTCCGGGGCGTAATGTGAAGCGAACCGCTATTGCTGACCCAATTTGTTCATCATCTTTTGCGGGGGTTTCATCAATACTATCTAATAACGAACCATCTGTGGCAAAATACTGCCAAATCGTTTCACCATTCCCCTTAGGATTCCATCGAGTTTGATAATAAACTTCTACCGCCGGATTTGAAATCGTTGCAATAGCAATTTGTCCTTCTCCTTCTTGCATTTCGTCTTGCATACTAAACCGAGTCATTAAACAGCCAACTCGATGAAAATCTTCAACTAAACGATTAATATTACCTGCACTTTCTTCCCAACGCGGTTGATAGTCATATACCGGACTGCCATCATCTCGAACTTGAACGGTTGGATTTTTGATCTTATTGGTAAACCAACCGACAATATTCTGCCAAGTTAATAATATACTCAGGGTAATCGGTTCATCTGTGGGATTATGAGCAATCCATTCAAAAATAGCAATGGGATAACTACTTTCTTGATAGTTTCCCGCCCAAACAGGGGAGAATTGTTCGCAACTTAACTGGGCTTTAAATACGTTTTCATAAACAAACCAACTGCGAGGATATAAGGCGTAATAAGTTCCGGTTTGTTCCTCTGTATTGGGATACCATTTCCAACTCGATAAACAGTCATATTCCGGCGGCTGAGTCGATAACGCATAAGCCTGAGATTTGCCGTTTACTTCTTCGTAAATACTAAATTGGCAACCAGGTAGGGTAGAGAAAATATGTTCACCCCCATCAAGATGCCAGAGGTTGAAGTCCCCTCGCGAAGATCGACCCATACATCCCGCGCCAAACCCTCCCAATGGCATTCCATGCCAAGGGCCATCATCAAGGTTACTACTATAGCGAACAGTATAGGGTTTTTCCCAGCCTAAACCAATCGGACGGTTCCAAGCCTCCGGGGGGATGTTGTGAGTGGTGGGTTGATTGATCATGGGTTCATTGTACTGCTGAGGGTTCACACGCGCGATCGCAATAGAAAAATTTAGGCTAGGAATATTTTATTAATATTCTTAATTAAGATTTCGATAATAATATTATTTATTGTTATTCATATGAGATTTAATAGTATAAAGTTAATCAATTTAGGAGAAGTTATTTAAACATTTTTTATTCTCCTTAAATCTTTTAATTCTGCTCCTCAATTTTAGCCAAAGAAACAGGTGCAGTTTTCTCAGGACGGCTAAATAGCTTAAAGTAAGTAGAAACAAAAAATTCTTTAATCGGAAATAGGATAAAAGTCAGGGGATTAATGGTTACAATAATGGTTCGCACATCCGATTGCGCCTGTTTAACGATTTGCTTCGCGACTTTATCGGCTGACATCACTCCAATGGGATTTAAATTACTTTTAAACGGCCCTAAAATCAGTTTACGAATCACACAAGGTGCGTCTAATCGTCGTAATGTGATTAAATCGCCTAATGTGCGTTTACTGAGTTCATATAAGGGACTCAAAGCCGGAGAAACTTCTGCTTCTGAAGTATTCACCCATACTTCTTTACGGGCTATCTGGGTATTGGTTTTAACGGTTTTTAAAAACAGTTCTAACAGTCGCAAACTGGAAAAAGTATTAACTTCGTAAGATTGAGAAATTGCCTCGGCTGTGCGGTCTCCATGTACATTAATCCCATGGTTAAGAATCAAAATATCAACAGTTTCAAGTAACTCTGCTAATTGTTCTTCTTCTCCGACTTTCCAAGTTACAGTTTTAACCGCAATGGATTCTTTTTCTGCTTCAATGGTTACTGTTTGCGGCTGAGACGTTAACGCAATAATTTTAGCATTGGCGGCTAGAAGCTGCTGTAATAATGCGGTTCCTAATGTGCCGGATGCACCTGTAACTGCAACTGTTTTTCCCTTTAATGAAAGTGCGGTTCCCATGAATTGATCTAAAGCGGTAAATGTGCCACAAAAATAAGCGTTTTGATTATCAAAATGATGCCGCCAATGATAAGGACGGTTCACCAACCAACGAGACGGCGGTGTCGAAAATTCTCCCGGTAAATGAGTTAGATCGGTGAGTTGATCCATGCCGTGAATTCCCATTCCTCGCGCGATCGCAGACAGTAAGAAACCCGACGTATACACACACCCCACCAAGGCAAAATTGGACTGTTGAGGTTGCCAATAATGCACCGCTTGCCAAAATCCTAAACTAAACGCCAACATCACCAACGCTTCTGGGACATCATTATACCAGTGGGCTTGGCGGTAAATTGTCTCACTGACGGGGGTAAAATCTCGCCGAAATACGCGATGATGCCAGACGTGTAGCCGATACAGTGGTGCCCACAGATGTGCTAGAACGTGATAGATGTCCCGTATTAGTTCTACCCAAACGACAGAAGCTAAACCCCAAGCTAAATTGACGATCCAAGAAATCAGCATATCGTTAAATTGACCAGTCCCCGTTACAAATGGATATAAAATAGCAATGTCTACGCGAACGCATGATAACATTTTGAACTCATCCCTGACAGCGTATCTTTGGAAAGATTAGGGGATACTCGCCATCACAATTCCACTCACTTTAAATGTTTATCGGTTTAAACTCCTCTCAGTTGGGGTTACTGTAGGGGTACATATATATTCTGCTGTTGTAATTGCTGTTGTTGGCGATCGCGCAGCCATTGTTGACCCAATTGCTGTTGTTGTTGATAGTCTAGTTGTTGAAGTTGTTGATCTAGCTGCAACAATTGCCGATTTTGAAGGGGTCTATCGGAGTCAAATTGTTTATCAATCTCTATTTTTAGGATTGGAGTTTCTTCAGAATTTATCGTCTCAAAGCAATTGGCAGTCGCTGTAACCGTAGTACTGCCTAATAATACTAAACACAGTAATGATGTATTGAAGAGTTGATTTGATAAATTAAACATCAGCTTTTCTCCTTATATTTTTGTAAAATTTGCCGGGTAATAATATAGTAGCTAAAATCCCATATTTTCCTTCAATTAGCATTAACGAAAATAATCAGAAATATTATATTTGTTGACCTGTATTAGCGAATATCTTGATACCACTGTTGTAACTTATCAGCAGACACTCCCATTCCCCACAATAAGCCGATATAAAGATAAATCAAATTGGCTTTGAATGCACCCCAACGCAGCAAACGGCGATCGCTGGTATACACCATCCGGTTAACGAGATGAATCCGTCCATATTGCACCAGTTTAAGACAAAGATCCGCATCTTCCATAATGGGTAAATTTGGATCAAACCCGCCACAGTCCCAAAATCCCAGACGACGACAAAAGATTACCTGATCGCCAAATAAGACTCGTAAGCCTCTTAAAAATAGGTGCGGACGAAACAATAAAGGTGCATAATAGGTTTTTAAGAGATTGTGTAATGAAGTTCCCCAGCGTGTCGTTTGAGTCCCCATCATCACAGAAATAAACCCACCGCCAACAATATTAGAATAATTCAGAGTTTGCCGGATAATACTGATTAAATCATCTGGAACTAATGTATCGGCGTGAACAAAGCAGAATACATCCCCTGTCGCAATTTTTGCGCCATAATTCATTTGAACAGAACGTCTGCGAGTTGGACAAGATACTACCTCAATACCCGCAGCTAAAGCGATGCTGACCGTCTCATCTTCACTCTGGCTATCTACCACAATAATCTCCTGAGGCTGAGGATTCAGTAACCGTAAATACCTTAATGTTCGCGGTAGACAACTGGCTTCATTCAGTGTCGGAATAATGATCGAAACCCGCAGCATAATCGACTCAACGCAAAACCTATTATCAGTGTAGAAGATTTCGGTCGCTTATGGCATTGCTTATCAGTCAATTGCTTCTTCCCTATTCCCTATTCGTGATTTAAAATCAGATTGCAATAATCGTTAAACTGACCAAACATGATCAAGTCTGTGACAACCTGGAAGCGGTTCGGAATTTTTACTCTGTTGGGTTTACTCCTGAGTTGGACTGTAAGCTGTACCAATTTAACTGCAAGCAATTCAAACGACGGACGGCAACCGATAGAATTTTGGACAATGCAGCTTCAACCTCAGTTTAATGACTATTTTAATCAGATTATTGCTAATTTTGAAGCTGAAAATCCGGATCTAAAAATTCGTTGGGTCGATGTACCTTGGTCAGCCATGGAAAGTAAAATTCTAGCTTCAGTGTCTGCCAATACTGCGCCCGATGTAGTGAATTTAAACCCGGATTTTGCTTCGTTATTAGCAGAACGAAATGCCTGGTTAGACTTACAAGAACAGGTCTCTGATGAAGTGCGATCGCAATATTTACCGAATATTTGGGCAGCGAATCAAATTAAAACCTGTCAAACAGACTGTAAAATTATTACATTTGGTTTACCGTGGTATTTAACTACTCAAATTACGATTTATAATCAAAATTTATTTAAACAAGCAGAGATTACTCAACCTCCTACGACTTACGAACAATTGGCTGAAGTTGCCCAACAAATCCGAGAAAAAACAGGTAAATATGGCTTCTTTGTTTCTTTTGTACCGGAAGATTCGGCTCATATTTTACAATCTTTAGTACAAATGGGTGTGAAGTTAGTTGATGACAAAGGTAAAGCCGCATTTAATACCTTAGAAGGAATAGCAGCATTTGAATATTGGGTGAATTTATATCAAAACGATCTGATTCCCAGAGAAGTTTTAACACAAGGACATCGCCGCGCCATTGAATTATATCAAGCAGGAGAAATTGCTATTTTAACCTCAGGTTCGCAGTTTTTAAATGCGATTGCAATTAACGCCCCAGATATTGCGAAAGTCTCTTTACCAGCCCCTCAAATAACAGGAAAAACCAATCAAAAAACAGTAGCGGTGATGAATGTTGTTATTCCTCGTAATAGCGATCAACCCGAAGATGCGCTGAAGTTTGCTTTATTTTTAACCAATAGTACCAATCAAATGGCATTTGCCAAAGCAGCCAATGTTTTACCGTCTACAACTGAAGCCTTAAATCATCCTTATTTTCAAACCGCTTCCAGCGAAGAAACTCAAACTGATGAAGCCAGAGTCATTAGCGCCCAACAACTAGAAACAGCAGAAATTTTAATTCCGCCTATGGAAAATTTAAAGCAGTTACAAAAGATTATTTATGAGAATTTACAAGCCGCAATGTTGAATCAAAAAACGATTGAAACAGCACTAATTGATGCAGAAACAGCTTGGAATCAATAGTGGGAAGAAGGCAATAGGGAATAGGCATACTTCTTTCCGAAGAAAATATGCCTTCAAAACCTCTTTACACGTTACCCTCAAAACCCTGTTACCCGTTCCCCGTTCCCTGTTCCCTTCTTAACCCTATTCTCCAAAGCGATAGCCTTTTCCATAGACGGTATGAATCAGGGGAATTTCTCCATTTGCTTCTATTTTACGACGCAATAAACGAACTTGAGCAGCCAGAACATTACTACTGGGTTGCTGTTGATTTTCCCAAAGATAATGATGAATTTGTTGATGGGTTAAAACCTGTCCGGGGTGTTGCATAAAATAAGCAAGAAGTTGGGTTTCTTTTTCAGATAAATCAATGGTGCGATCGCCACGATACGCTAATTGATTATTCACTTCTAAAGTTAAATCTTCTACTTGTAAACGTTCAGAAACTGTTGTAGTTTCCGATGAGTGGGATCGACGTAATAAAGCCCGAACTCGTGCTAAAAGTTCTCTGAGTTCAAACGGTTTAACGATATAATCATCCGCCCCAGCATCAAGCCCAAGAACTCGATCATCTAATGTATCTTTTGCCGTCAGAAATAATATCGGAGTTTGAGACGCACGAGAACGCAAAGTTTGACAAATCTCTAAGCCGGATTTGTGGGGTAACATCCAATCTAAAATCAGTAAATCATAGCTATAATTACAAGCGAGTTGTTGACCTTGAATCCCATCATCGGCTACATCAACTTGATATCCTTCGCGAGTTAAGACCCGCTTCAAAGGATAAGTTAGTTCGGCTTCGTCATCAACCAAAAGAATCCGCATACATTCAAGGGTAATCAGTTTTTTTGACCATGAAATCGATCCAGTTCTTCTAATTCTTGATCCGCCTCTTTAATCCATTCTTGCATGGCGGGTAAGTTCCAGATAGCCTCTGCATATTCCTGGCTAATTGGCCCTAATTTAACATCGTAAGTGATAAACCGAGACACCACAGGGGCAAACATGGCATCTGCGATCGAAAACTGTCCAAATAACATTGGCCCGCTAGCCCCATAGGTTTGACGACAATTGCGCCACAGGGTCATAATTCGGTCAATATCGGCTTGTACTTCTAGTTTCATTCCTTCGCCAGGATACCGTCCCCGACAGTCCATGGGCATCTGCATCCGTAAATTCATAAATCCAGCGTGCATCTCATGACTCACAGACCGAGCTACGCCTCTGGCTTGGGGGTCGCTTGGCCACAACTGCGGCGCAAAGTTTTCGGCGATATATTCACAAATGGCTAAAGATTCCCAGATGACTAAATCTCCATCCAATAATACAGGTACTCGTCCTGATGGAGAATAACGGCGAATTTGTTGATAGGTATTGGGTGTATCGAAGGGAATGCGAATTTCTTTAAAGTCTAGTCCCCCTTGTTTCATCGCTAACCAAGGCCTTAAAGACCAAGAGGAATAGTTTTTATTGCCGATAACCAGAGTCAATTGAGTCATAATCTGGTACAAGTAAATAGAACAAGTTAAAGGTTAGTTTTGCATCTATTAGGATGGCTCACCTTAACGAATGAAGTCTGCATCGATAGGCAACTGAGATGATCACCGTCGCACTTCCCAAAGGCGCTTTACTCAAAGATAGTATTCGCCTCTTACAATCCGTTGGACTGGATTTTAGCGCATTTTTAGATTCAAGTAACCGACAACTACAAATTGACGATCCCACCCAAACCGCAAAAGGCTTATTGGTGCGGGCGCAAGATGTTCCTGTGTATGTCGAATATGGTCAGGCGCAGATGGGCATTGTTGGTTATGATGTTCTGCGGGAAAAACAGCCCCAAGTTGCGTCCCTAGTAGACCTAAAATTTGGTCACTGTCGCTTATCTGTCGCTGTTAAAGAGTCAAGTTCTTATCGACGTTCTGTCGAACTTCCGCCCCATAGTCGAGTGGCTTCAAAGTTTGTCCACTGTGCCAGTGAGTATTTTGACAGTTTGGATTTGCCTGTTGAAATTATACCCCTTTATGGTTCAGTAGAATTAGGGCCGATTACGGGAATGTCTGAAGCCATTGTGGATTTAGTCTCAACCGGGAAAACGCTGCAACAAAATGGTTTGGTTGAGATCGAAGTTTTGTTTGAAAGTACCGCCCAACTCATTGTTCATCCTCTCAGCTATCGACTCAATACTGGGGGAGTCTCTGAGTTAGTGGATAAAATTCGTTCTCAGGATATTGTCAGGGTATAGGGTGTTATTCGTTGAGCGGTTATGGCTTATCAGTCAATTGCCAAGCCACTCAATTGTTACAACAATTGCCGAAGATGAAGGCAAACCGCTGAGGCTGACGGCACAAGCGATCGCGAACGCTGTTCCCGACTCATGACTCATGACAAACAACGAACGCGCGAGCGCTCTACAACGTAAGAACCCATAAGTTCGGAAATTGCGACTTGTTTGGGGTCGGAAAGCTTTATCCAAGGCTGTTAAAATAAATCAATATCTATAAATTAGCTTTGTCACAGTCCATTCAATTATAAAAAAGGTATTGGAATTATGGGATTTTTTGATTCAGAAATTGTTCAAGAAGAAGCGAAACAGTTATTTCAAGATTACCAGTCTTTAATTAAGCTGGGGAGTGATTACGGTAAGTTTGACCTGGAAGGTAAGAAAATTTATATTGAACAAATGGAAGCGATTATGGATCGCTACCGGGTGTTTATGAAACGATTTGAATTATCAGAAGATTTTACGGCTCAGCTCACAATGGAGCAATTGAAAACACAGTTAAATCAATTTGGCATGACTCCTGAACAAATGTTTGGTCAAATGCATCAAACATTAGAACGGATGAAATCCGAATTAAAGAGACAGTCTTCTTAATATAATTTTCTGTTAAAATATTATGTTTAACTTGGATAAAGCGCTTTAATCTGAGAACAGATTAAGATAGATAGGGGGTTGGCGATCGCTTTGGGGCGATCTGCAAGAGTCTGAGAGAACTTGAGCTGACCCTTTAAAAAGACTCAAGTAAGTTGCTACAATTTCAACAACGATTTCCCGCGCGGCACCTCCTGCAAAAATCAACGTATGACTAATGTCCCTGTTTCTCGAATTCGGAATTTTTCAATTATTGCCCACATTGACCACGGCAAGTCTACTCTCGCGGATCGTTTACTCCAAGATACCGGTACTGTAACCGCCCGAGAAATGAAAGAACAGTTTCTCGACTCGATGGATCTAGAACGAGAACGGGGGATTACCATTAAGTTACAGGCAGCCCGGATGAACTACACGGCTAAAAATGGTGAGTCATATGTTCTGAATTTAATTGATACACCCGGACACGTTGATTTTTCTTATGAAGTGTCGCGAAGTCTTGCCGCTTGTGAAGGAGCATTACTGGTCGTCGATGCCTCTCAAGGGGTAGAAGCCCAAACTTTAGCCAATGTCTACTTAGCCCTAGAACATGATTTAGAAATTATTCCCGTTTTAAATAAAATTGATTTACCGGGCGCAGAACCGGATCGCGTCAAGGCAGAAATCGAAGAAATTATTGGCTTAGACTGTTCTGAGGCGATATTGGCTTCAGCTAAAGAAGGGATCGGCGTAGATGAAATTTTAGAAGCCATTGTTCATCGTGTACCCCAGCCCAAAGATACCGTTTCAGAGAAATTACGGGCATTAATTTTTGATAGTTATTATGATAGCTATCGCGGTGTGATTGTTTACTTTCGGGTGATGGACGGTGCGCTGAAAAAAGGCGATCGCGTCCGGCTGATGGCATCGGCAAAAGAATATGAGATTGATGATATTGGGGTATTGTCTCCCACGCAAAAACCCGTCGATCAACTCCATGCTGGAGAAGTGGGATATTTCTCCGCCGCAATTAAGGCCGTTGAAGATGCCCGTGTTGGGGATACCATTACTTTAGCCAATCAACGCGCCGAGCAACCCTTACCGGGCTATACAGAAGCCAAACCGATGGTATTTTGTGGACTATTCCCCACCGATACCGACCAGTTTCCCGACTTACGAGAAGCCTTAGATAAACTCAAACTCAACGATGCGGCTTTATCATACGAACCTGAAACTTCTAGTGCCATGGGGTTTGGGTTCCGTTGCGGTTTCTTGGGACTGTTGCATATGGAGATTGTCCAAGAACGCTTAGAACGAGAATATAATCTAGATCTGATTGTTACCTCTCCGGCGGTTGTGTATCGTGTCAGTACCAATACTGGGGAAGTTTTGATGATTGATAACCCGAGTAACCTCCCCGATCCGAACCATCGTGAGAAAATAGAAGAACCCTATGTGCGGGTAGAAATGATTACCCCAGAAGAGTATGTCGGGACGTTAATGGACTTGGGACAAACGCGCCGGGGTGAATTTAAAGATATGCGCTATTTAACCCAAGGACGCACTACATTAGTCTATGAGATTCCTTTGGCTGAAGTGGTAACGGACTTTTTTGATCAGATGAAATCCCGTTCTCGGGGATATGCCAGTATGGAATATCATTTAATCGGTTATCGAGAAAATTATCTTGTCAAACTCGATATCATGATTAATAAAGATCCGGTTGATTCCTTAGCGATGATTGTCCATCGGGATAAGGCTTATAATGTGGGGCGGGCGATGGCCGAGAAATTAAAAGAATTGATCCCCCGTCATCAATTTAAAGTTCCGATTCAAGCCAGCATTGGGAGTAAAGTGATTGCGAGTGAACATATCCCCGCGTTACGAAAAGATGTACTCGCAAAATGTTATGGCGGTGACATTAGTCGGAAGAAAAAACTGCTACAAAAACAAGCAAAAGGAAAAAAACGGATGAAAGCCTTAGGTTCAGTTGATGTGCCTCAAGAAGCATTCATGGCAGTTCTACGGCTCAATCAAGATAACTAAATTGATATAACATTCCCAGATCGGTATCAAATCATGCGGCGATCTGGGTAATCTAAATGTAATGGTTTGTTCAAACAACAAATCCAACTCAATGGATCAAACTTTATGACGTAAGCATTGCTCCGTCCGTATTCCAATGTTATGCTGGATACAAGCTCAATGTAGGTATCAAACATATAGAATCAGGGTGTGACGGAGAGCAGAATCATAGATCTATCCGAATAGATCTAAGTTTACGTTCGTAATTTTTGTAACATTGTACTGCCCTCTACAATTACGTAAGTTAGTATGAGAATTCTAGTTACAGGCGGCGCTGGTTTTATTGGATCTCACCTGATCGATCGCTTAATGTCGCAAGGACATGAGGTGATTTGCCTGGATAATTTTTTTACAGGTACTAAAAACAATATCCTCAAATGGATTGGTAATCCTTACTTTGAATATATTCGCCATGATATTACTGAACCCATTCGCATAGAAGTCGATCAAATCTATCATTTGGCTTGTCCGGCTTCTCCAGTACACTATCAGTATAATCCGGTGAAAACCATCAAAACCAGTGTGATGGGAACCCTAAATATGTTGGGGTTGTGTAAGCGGGTTCGCTCGCGGATTTTACTAGCCTCTACCTCGGAAGTTTATGGTGACCCGAGTGTTCATCCTCAAAGTGAAGATTACTGGGGTAATGTTAATACGATTGGGATTCGGAGCTGCTACGACGAAGGCAAACGGGTGGCTGAAACCCTGTGCTTTGACTACCATCGCTCTAGTGGTGTCGATATCCGAGTGGCTCGGATCTTTAACACTTATGGGCCACGGATGTTAGAAAATGACGGTCGAGTCGTCAGCAACTTTATTGTCCAAGCCTTGCGGGGAATTCCATTAACTGTTTATGGAGATGGGTCTCAAACTCGGAGTTTTTGCTATGTTTCTGACTTAGTAGACGGACTCATGGCTTTAATGAATGGGGACTATATCGGGCCTGTTAACTTAGGAAATCCGAGTGAGTACACGATTTTACAGTTAGCTGAAAAAATTCAGGGTATGATTAATCCAGATGCTGAAATTCAGTATAAACCCTTGCCCCAAGATGACCCCAAACAACGTCAACCTGATATCACTCGTGCGAAAACCTACTTAAATTGGGAACCTACCGTTCCGCTAAACGACGGATTGAAGCTGACAATTGAAGATTTCCAAAATCGTAAAAACAGCGAACAATCTAGCTAATAGACAATTCTGACAGACCAGGGTGTGTAACAGCAAAAAATTAACGAAAGTTCTTGACAGATTTTGTTGATGCAATGGGAATCTATAAAACTATAAAGGTTGAATCTATTCCCTAGATTTAAGTTGAGTTTATTTTTGAACTGAAGGAGATCCCTACCTATGCGTGTTTGTGTAATTGGTACTGGATATGTTGGCTTAGTTACAGGTGTATGTTTATCGACTATCGGCCATGAAGTCATTTGTATCGATAACAACGAAGAAAAAGTTAAGTTAATGAAGTCTGGGCAATCCCCCATCTATGAACCCGGATTGTCAGAATTGATGAAATCTTCTACAGAATCCGGCCGCTTATCCTTTAGCAGCGATCTCAAAGCAGGTGTCGATCATGGTGATATTTTGTTTATTGCAGTGGGAACCCCACCATTACCGACTGGAGAAAGCGATACTCGCTACGTAGAAGCTGTTGCTCGGGGGATTGGTGCAAATTTAACCACAGGTTATAAGGTGATTGTCAATAAGTCAACCGTACCGATTGGTTCAGGAGACTGGGTACGGATGATTGTCCTTGATGGTGTAGCTGAACGGCAAAAAGAAGAAGGGACATCCGGTGAAATTGAAGCGGAATTTGATGTCGTCAGTAACCCAGAATTCCTGCGGGAAGGTTCTGCCGTTGATGACACGTTTAATCCCGATCGGATTGTTCTCGGTAGCACCAGTTCTAAAGCCATCAGCATGATGCAAGAACTCTATACTCCGATTGTAGAACGGAAATTTGCTAAAGATGCGTCTTTACCCCCTGTCCCTGTTGTGGTGACTGACTTAAGTTCGGCAGAGATGGTGAAGTATGCCTCTAACTCTTTTCTAGCTACTAAGATTAGTTTTATCAACGAAGTGGCGAATATTTGCGATCGCGTTGGTGCTGATGTCACCCAAGTTGCTGCCGGGATTGGTTTAGACTCTCGCATTGGCCAGAAGTTCCTGCAAGCTGGAATTGGCTGGGGGGGTTCTTGTTTCCCGAAAGATGTTTCTGCTTTAATTCATACCGCCGATGATTACAATTACAACGCTGAACTGTTAAAAGCAACCGTTGAAGTCAATAAGCGTCAGCGTGTATTAGCGATTGAAAAACTCCAGCAGGTTCTAAAAATCTTAAAAGGAAAAACTGTGGGTTTATTGGGTTTAACTTTCAAACCCGATACAGACGATATGCGGGATGCACCTTCTCTGATTATGATTGAACAACTCAATCGTTTAGGTGCAAAAGTGAAAGCTTATGACCCGATTATTTCTCAGTCTGGAATGCGTCATGGCTTGTCTAATGTCATTGTTGAGACTGACCCAGAATTACTCGCAGATGGCTGTGATGCTTTAGTGTTGGTCACGGACTGGAAACAGTTTAAGACTCTAAACTATGGCAAAATGGCGAAATCTATGCATTCTGCGTTTATGATTGATGGCCGTAACTACTTAGATAAACAAGCGTTAGAAGCGGTTGGTTTCCAATATTACGGTATCGGATATTAATTCTCAACCCTAATATCTGATTGGGAGGCACGGCAATGTCGTGTCTTCTGTTGTTTTAAGGGTGATTTGATTAAAAATAGACTGTATTACTCTTGATCATTTTATAATAGCAGTATAAGCATTAATTTTTATTTTTTATATTAATAGAATGACTAATTTACAATTTGATGTTGCCATTATAGGGGCAGGAATAGCGGGATTAACCTGTGCTAAAGCGCTACAGAAAGCGGGTTATAGGGTTGTTATTTTAGAAAAATCTAGAGGAGTTGGGGGACGAGTTGCGACTCGTAGAATGGATGATTATCGACTCGATCATGGTGCGCGATATCTTGAACCTATTGGTGATAATGTTCAGAATTTAATTCAAGTCATGCAGCAACAAAATATCTTGAATTTATGGACAAAAACGCTGTATGAATGTCAAGAGAATCAACTAAAACCTGCATTAAATCAATCTCCGAAATATATTGCTACGGGTGGTATGAATACAGTGGGTCAGTTCTTAGCTGAAGGTTTAGAAACTTGGTTTAATCGTCGGGTAATTAATCTAAATATTACTCAAAATAAAACTTGGCATTTATCTTTAGAACAAACCCATAAAAGCGCAAAAGATAAACCCTTAGAAGTTGAAGCAAAGTTAGTAGTTGTTGCGATTCCTGCTCCTCAAGCTTTAATGTTATTAGAACCCCTAGAAAATCAATTATCCTCTAATTTTATTAATCCTATTCGTTCTATAGAATATGATGCTTGTATCACGGTAATGGCAGGTTATTCTGATGAGCAAAATTCTGCTTTTTTAAATCGCGAGATAGACTGGAAAGCCGTAATATTTCCTGATGATAATATTTTAGATTGGGTGGGATTAGAGAGTAGTAAACGGGATAACTCTCAATTACCAACAGTTGTAATTCAAAGTACTGCAAATTTTGCAAAAACCTATCTTGATACGGTTGATTTAGAACCTATCGGTCAGCAGTTAATTCAAAGTGCAGCCACTCAGTTAATGCCAAAGTTAAATCAGTTTGAATGGATGAAAGTTCATCGCTGGCGATATGCATTTTGTCGTCAATCTTTATCTGAATTTTATTTAAAAACCTCTACACCTTTACCTTTAGTTTGTATCGGAGATTGGTGTGGTGGAGAACAAATAGATGGTGCTTTGGCTTCAGGAAAAGCGGCTACAAGTTGGATTGAAAAATATATAAATTAACCGATTTATTGCTGAGGAGCTATAAATATTGGAAATAGAAATAAAATAATATTTCTGGTTGACGGGTACTGTGATAGCAGCAACTATTCCTCATCAAAGTAGAATAAATATCAAATTACTATGTATTAGAAGAGACGAAGCGATGTTTTAAACTGGTAAACAACCATCCGCTGAGCAGACATCCAATGCCATAATAAATAAAGTCTGAAAAGACAAACGTTGTCCCCAGTAACATACGACCCAGAAAAGTGGCTCGAATGGCTTGTAGAAAAGGAGGATGCCAGAGTTGTAAGAATTCAATAAAAACATTCACGATTAATACCCAGAATGCTACCTTTTTCGGATTAAAATGAGGTTGAATCAGTAAAATTAAAGCCGTCCAAGCAATGATATATGGGATGCCACCAAAGGAGTTATTAATCCACTCTTGAAAGAGACCTTGATAATATTTACTAAAAATCCCGAAAGGAATCAAGAAAATCAAAAGATAGAATAAAATTAAGCGATATTTTGTCATATTCATAGAGAGAAAAATAATAATATCTTAGTTATAAATTAACTCATTACAGCAATAAGTCACAGATTACTCCGCCGTGAAACGACGGAGACGGCACGGACCGTTGGTCAAAACACCTAATTTAGAGCGGTAGCCGTTCAGTTCTGCTACCCTTAGCATTATGGGAGCAATTATCACTCTGTGGTTAAGTCCTGATTCCCAAATGTTTAATTGTTAAAATTGATCTGTTTAGGGGTTAGAGATAAACCCACGGTCAATAATGCACCGATTGCTGTGGCAGTCAATAGACTAAAGCAATGCCGGAATACCTGCAACTCACAATGCCGACAATATGATGAAACATCTTACAGGATTAACTGCTGCTGAAGTTGAGATGAGTCGCCAAACTCATGGCCAAAATCTTCTGACCCCAGGCAAACGAGATCCATTATGGAAACAATTTATAGAAAAGTTTGAAGATCCGATGATTCGGATTTTGATGATCGCAGCAGCAATTGCGATCGCAGTGGGTATTTACGATGGTAGTTATATCGAAGGGTTAGGCATTCTTTTTGCAATTATTCTAGCAACAACGGTTGCATTTATCAACGAATACAAAGCCAATCAGGAGTTTGATATTCTCAATCAAGTTTCGGATGAAGTTCCGATTAAAGTGATCCGCGATGACAGCTACACCACCATACCTAAAAAAGATTTAGTGGTGGGAGATATTGTTTTAATTGAACTCGGAGAAGAAATCCCAGCCGATGGCGAAGTGTTAGACGCTGTTTCTCTCAAAATTGATGAAGCCAGCCTCACAGGAGAGTCCATTCCTGTTAGTAAATGGGCAGAAATTCCGTCTAATTTGAGTCATGATAGCGCTTATGGGGCAAACCAACTGTTGCGAGGAACGATTGTTTCTGATGGTCATGGCACGATGAAAGTAACGGCCGTTGGCGATCGCACTGAAATTGGTCAAACCGCCCGATCTATTTTAGATATTACCGAAGTTGAAACACCCCTAAACCAACAACTTGACCGCCTCAGTCGATTAATTGGAGTGTTTGGCTTGGGCATCGCAGTCTTGATTGATATTGCGTTAGTCGGACGGGGTATTGTGACTCAAACCCTCGATCTCAGCGCCGGACAATGGTACTTTATCAGCTTCCTGATTTTGGGTTTACTCATTGCTATCCTACAAGTGTGGTTACCCATCATTTACGATGGCCTCGAACTGGGGGGTGTTGAAATTGAACTTCCCGGTTGGTTAGAACAACAGCATTGGCGCGATCGGATAAAAACCACCTTAATCGGGTTAGTCACGTTTGGCGTTGGTATCGGCGTTGGATATTGGGGAGGATGGATACCTTCAGATCCGCATCAGTGGCTACCTGCCGCCGCTGCTGGGGAATTTCTCACCTATTTTATGATTGCAGTTGCGGTCATTGTCGTAGCCGTCCCAGAAGGCCTTGCCCTCAGCGTTACCCTCAGCCTTGCCTATAGTATGGCAAAAATGACCCAACAAAATAATCTAGTGCGGCGTATGCATGCCTGTGAAACGATTGGCGCTGCGACTGTGATTTGTTCCGATAAAACCGGGACATTGACTTTAAATCAGATGCAAGTCACGGAAGCCTATTTTCCCAGTTTACAACCTCAGAATTTACCTCAAACACCCCTGCTGCTTGAAGCGATGGCAGTCAATAGTACCGCCAATTTAGAACGCCATGCCGCCGCCTCGCCGCGTCCCATTGGTAACCCCACAGAAGGGGCATTATTGTTATGGCTAGACCAATATCAGATTGACTATCTACAAATCCGAAAACAATTTCAAGTGACTCATCAGTTGGCATTTACCTCAGATCGTAAATACATGAGTACCCTGGGAATATCTGCCAATCGCCATCAACAATTCCTTCATATTAAAGGCGCACCGGATATTTTACTTGAACATTGCAGTCAAATTTTAACCGCAGACGGAATTCAACCCCTCACCAAACAAAAACAAAAATTTATTAATCAAGAATTAAAAAATTGCGATGCCAATGGTCTGCGTAGTCTGGGATTTGCCTATATTCCCCAACCGCAACAGCAGGAGATGGCGCTAGAAGACCATGAAGATTTAACCTGGTTAGGATTTGTGGCGATTACCGATCCGGTGCGTCCCGAAGTCCCTGAAGCCGTTAAACGCTGTCAGAGTGCAGGCATCAGCGTTAAAATGATTACCGGAGATAGTCTACTCACCGCCGTCCAAATTGCCAGTCAGATTGGTATTATTACCGAAACGGATACCGCCGCCGCCTTTATCCGAGGCAAAAAACTACGGCAAATGGATGATGAGACGGCCACCGCTGCCCTCAAACAGATTAAAGTAATTGCCCGCGCCCGTCCCCAAGATAAACAGCGCATTGTTCGACTCTTACAAGAACAAGGAGAAGTCGTGGCTGTGACGGGGGATGGTACCAATGATGCCGCCGCCCTCAATCAAGCCCAGGTCGGAATTGCCATGGGGAGTGGTACATTTGTTACCAAAGAAGCCAGCGATATTATTCTACTGGATAACTCCTTCGCTAGTTTAGAAAAAGCCGTATTATGGGGGCGATCGCTGTATCAAAATATTCAGAAATTCATTTTATTTCAACTCACAATTAACGTTGCTGCCTGTGCCTTGGCATTATTGGGGCCGTTTATTGGAATTGACTTACCGTTTACCGTGACTCAACTGTTGTGGGTTAATTTAATTATGGATACATTTGCCGCCCTCGCTTTAGCCACAGAACCTCCGAGTGAAACGGTGATGACAGTGCCGCCGCGTCGTTCTGATGCTTTTATTATATCTAAACCCATGGCAACTCAAATTTTAACCATGGCAAGTCTGTTTTTAGTCTTAATGGTGATCTTTTTACTCGTGATTCAACAAGATCAGGCGATCACAGATTACGAACTGTCTCTATTTTTCTCAACATTTGTCATGTTACAATTTTGGAATCTATTTAATGCCAAATGCTTTGGTCGTCCTCAATCGGTCTTGACTCACTTATTTGATAATTGGAGTTTTATAGCCATTGCTGCCTTGATTTTTATTGGACAAATTGCGATTGTGCAATGGGGCGGATCATTTTTTAGAACGGTTCCTTTATCCTTATCCGATTGGTTAATAATTATTAGTAGTACTTCCCTGGTTTTAGCCCTTGGAGAATTACAACGGGGCTTTAGCAATTGGACTGCAAACAAGGGTAATACTTCTGCTCAAAATACACAGCATTTTGCCTCTTAACTGAGCCCACCCAAATAAAAATACGAAGAGCACAAATAGACTTCGTGTTCTTCGTATCAAGGGTAGCTTTTATCTTAAATACTATCGTTTGACAATAATCCAAATGGCATGAATAATACCGGGAATATAACCTAACAATGTCAGCAGGATATTAATCCAAAATTGGGGGCCAATTCCCACTTGCAGAAAAACACCCAGCGGTGGCAGAAAAATAGCAGCAATAATTCGGATAATGTCCATAATAATGTAATCTTCTAAAAAGAATTAAATTGTTTACTGTTGTTGATAGAAGTGAAGCTACAATATCATGTAAAACCAACTTACAAGATACCTAAACTCACTCATCTATCAAAAATTTTTACAGAGTTACTATTAGTAATACAATAACAGATTATTTCTTGATATACATCTGCCTAAAGAAATAGAACTGAATAAAGACTTCATTATATCTTATTTTATACTGTCGCGATCGCGGTAACGTAATTGACCTTTTCGTACACTGATGAGTTGATGAGAATTCTGAGGTATATTAGCCAAATTAAAAGTTTCACCCGGACGTTTTTGCCAGACTTTATAATTTTTAAACGTAAGAGATATTTTAGGTTCGCATTGTTCCGGAAAATGTTCTGCTAATACAAAATAAACCGATCCTTTACCCATCACTTCAGCTAAACCGGCTTGATTCACTATTAAAGAAGTTCCGTCATCAATCCCAATTCCTAAAGCAATAGAAGTGTCTCCATCCCGAATTAATCGCGCTAAAAATGTCATTAAACGCCCCATGCGATCGCGCTGACTAAAATGGGTATCAATCACAGTATTTTCTAAATATTTCCAGTGAAAAAAGTTATGTGTAAAATTAAGATCTTCATACGGATTTGATAATGCTTTTTTAGAGTAAGTACTATCCCCACAAGCATTAAATACAAAATCACTTTGAATCATTGCTCCGGCACTGGTTCCCCCGACAGCACCGCCACGATTTATGACTGATTTTACCGCTATTTCTAGGGCTGTATTGCGATAATTTCGTACATATTCACATTGATCTCCGCCCGCAAAAAAAATCACCTCTGCTTGTCGAATGGCTTGAATAAAATCTGGATGATTAGCATCTTGTCGGCGAGAAATAATCAGCGTTTCTACAGAATCTACCCCATCCATTTGTAAAATTGGTTGATTATATCCATCATTTCCCCTATCTCGAATCACAACAACATCAACAGTTGTTTGACAATTTGTACAGCCTCGAACCGTATTAATCATCCATTGAATCGCAGAATCTACATCGATTCCCCCTCCCCCTAAGTTGTAAACAAATCCTGATAAAGCTGGATTAACATCTTCTGGATTTCCACTTAAATAACGATTTAATTTTCCCTGGCTAGGAGTAGAAAAGCTGAGAGTAATTATCAGTAAAAATATTAAGATTATGGATAGGATTATTATTAGATTGTCAGGCTTCTTCATTGACGGCTTATTAACATCATATCTTAAACTATTTGTTCAGTATAAAGCCAATGATTATAAAATATTCTGCTTACTACAATTATTTTTTGAGTGAATAATAATAAAACACCTCATATTCTCAATTTTTTATATTAACTTAACTGAACAACCGCTTGATTCTCGACTATAGTTTCATTTGTTAATAAATCTTCAACTGTAATCCTTAAAAAACGCTGTTGATCCACCGTAAATAGAACTTTAATTCGATCACTTCCTGGATATCCGGGTGGGTTTAACTGAGCAATACTTCGTCCTTTATCCGTATCATTTAAAGTTTGAACCGCTGTTTGACCAGTTGTTAACATCTGTGTGATCAGGCGATCGCCATCAAAGTAGACCTCTGTTCCCCCTGTATCGGCTCCTAATTCTCCTAAGATTAATTCAATACTGGGTTGACTTTCCAAAGACGCACCTAAGACTAATTCAACAGGTTCGCTCATGGGATAAGGTTGACCCGACTTAATAATCGGATGCCAATCCTGACGCTGTTCTCGTCGATTCCAGTACCGTACCCCGTAGCTATGATACAAAAAATCTTCTATTTTTGTTCCTAAATCTAGTTGTAATGCGCCATGAGAAATTGCCTCAAATGGTTTTTCACAGCGTATTTTTTCGGCTGCAAAATATTGTTGTACCCAAGTTTGTACGGCTGGGATTTGCACCGTTCCCCCAACTAATAAAACAGCATCAATGTCTGCACTCTCAGTTCCTTGACGGCGGGCTTGTTGCAACACTTGATTCATAGCAATTTCTAAGCGATCAAAAAACTGATTTTGTTTGAGAATCTGTTCAAATTGCTCTCGGTTTAATTGAAGTTGATAAGTGTCTAATGTTTCGTCATCAAAATAAACTTCTGTTGCTTGAGTTTGCAGAGATAATTGAATCTTTAACCGTTCTGCTAAACGTGTCGTTAACGGTGTTTTAACTAATCCTTGAGTTTGAGCAAAATAATCAACTAACCAGCCATCAATATCCGATCCGCCTAAATTTTGTCCGGCTTTAGCCAAGACACGAGCCGTTTTGATCTGTTGTCCGGAGGTTTCTGCAAATGACTTTTGTCCCCATTTTAAAATAAATCCGAGGGGGGTTTTTTGAACGGTGGCATCGAGTTGAACCAAAGAGATATCTAAAGTTCCTCCGCCAAAATCGATTACAAGTAAGCGTTCTTGATCGGCGAGTCCGTATCCTAAAGCGGCGGCTGTGGGTTCGTCTAACATCCGGACTTGTTCGACATTTAGCCCCGCGCAGACTTGTCCAAGCCATTGACGATACGCTTCAAAACTATCAACCGGAACTGTAAAGGTTAAAGCCTCCACGGGTAGGGGAATGTCTCGAATAGAATCGATCACTTCGGTTAGAAACCATTCTCCCACTTGTTCAAAGGTGATAATTTGACCGTCAAGTTGGGGTAAAAAACCCTGAACTTCTGCACCAATTCCCCGCTTAAAGTTACGAAAAAAACGTCGATCGCGGCTGACATCCAATCCCTGATCGCGCACCTGCTGACCCGTAACCACTGCTGTCTCAGTGGCGTTTTTGACATACAATAAACTCGGAATTAAAGGGGGGTTCTGCGCCGAAAGCAAAGATAAGCCTGGGAGTTTTAAGGTTTCCGACTGGCCTGTGGCAGGGTTCCAGCGGGACACTACTGTATTGCTGGTGCCGAAATCAATTGCGATCGCGCAGCCTGGACTTGTCCGTATCGCCATTACTAATTGTTTTATGATTCACTCAAGACATAGCTTTTTAGTGTAACAGAGTCTTGGCTGAATACTGATCTTCTAACTGACCCACCACCGAGTTACAATGGTGGGGCTTTCATTTATGCCATAATCGTGTCTGACTTAACATGAAAGACTGCAATCGTCATATTTTTGACAGAAATCTTAATGGTTTGAGCCAATCGCATTTGAGAAATCGGTTCTCTTAATAACAGTTTGGTTGCGGCGATCGCTTCTGCCATATCTAAGTTCCCACACTTAATATGTAATACGCCCCAACGTCTAAAAACTTTACATTTTTCTAATGCTTTGAGTTGTTGTAACTCCTCTTGGTTTTCCCGGTAGAAATCCCAAATCAGCCGTGTTAGTTGTGAAGGTCGTCTCATGGTTCTAAAAATCAACTTCATTCGCTACAAAACAAAAGTACCGACTGTATTGAGGCACTTACCTTATAAGTATTAATCATAATTTTCACTCTTTTGCAGGGATTACCCTGTTTTTGAAATAAGACTTAATAAAAGTTTTCTCTTCGTCAAATTCAACTCAGTAATCATTACAAATCTCTTGATGATCCCAAAGCCATTCTCTTAACTTTTTTATATAAATTTAACAATTTAGCCTAATGATGCCCTGCGATCCATTTTAATTTCCCAGTCTGATTCTTTTCAGAGATTGATCGCAAGCTTGTTAAACTTTGAGTCAAGCTATTAAAATAAAAATTATAAATTTTGTGATAATATCCGGCGATCAGAAGAAACTCATCCAGCTTAAAATTCAAACTTTCTTGACTGTCACTACTTTTTCACATTTTCAGGTTAAATTGGAATTAGGGTAAAAAGTTTACAGTGAAATCAAATAATGATTAATCAAATGAATCCGTTAATTACACTTACTTTTGGTGTTACCTAATATTTTTTTTAACTCCTCACTTCATTGATTTTATCAAATATTATCTCATCTACAAGTTATTAAATCATGGAATATATATTGGTGTGGTTTATTTTTTATCTAATCAGCTTACAGTTAAATCTATAACTTATTATTCTGAATTCAATCAACTCCAACAAAGCTCAATGATAAGATCAAAGTGGTAAAGTTGACAATATTGCTTGCATGAATTTAATCTTTCATCCGTTAAAGCTTATCTTTTAAAAGACTAAGTTCTTCTCGAACCGATAAAGGATTGTATCCCAGACTTACTGCTTTTGTACTATCCAATGAAACATCCACTGGACGCGGTGCGCTCATTTTAACATCTTGTTGACGACAAGGCTGTATTTTTTCAAGAGGAAGCTCTAAAATTTCAGCCATTAATCGTCCAAACTCATATCGAGAGAGTCTTTCTTTTCCGCCTAAATGAAGTATATGTTCTTGAGTTTCTAAAGCCATTAATAATCCTTTTGCTGCTGTTGCTCCGCTGGCGGGGGTGCGAAATTCATCAATAAATAAATTTAAGTCTTTCCCCTGTTTTAAGCTTTGAATAAAACCTTGAATAAAACTACCGCTATGAGGAGAAGATTTACCAAACATTAACGGCATTCGACAAATGACAGTCTGAGGATATCGCTGTGCCATTGCTTCTTCTGCTTTGACTTTTTGTTCCCCATAAATACTAATGGGTGAAACCGGATCGGTTTCTTTGTAAAAGGGATGATTTCCATCAAATACTAAATCCGTGGAAGTAAAAACACAGGGAATAGATAAATCTGAACATAACCCAGCAATATTAAGGGATGCTGTTACATTAATCGGATAGCTTTGTTCTGGATATTGCTGACAAAGATTAGGCTTAGACTGAGCGGCTGCATGAATAACTGCTGTGGGTTGAATCGTTTTAAATAAAGATTTTAGAGCCGAAAAATTAGTTAGATCAATTTTGACAAAGTTGATATTTTGCGCTTGAATTTCATGAGAAGAATAGGTTCCATAAACCTGCCATTTTTCTTGAGCCAGATGACAAATATTCCAGCCGAGAAAGCCACTTGCACCAGTCACTAATAATTTTTGCATGAAAGTAAGTCAGATCAAAAGTAAGAATAGCTTAATTATAAAGTAGACAGGTATCAAATAAAATCATTAATTTACCCTGAAATCAGTTTTTAATTAAGAATGATATAAATAGCGTCAATCTAATTTTAGAAATATTGTAAAATAGAGTAATCAGAAAGAGATGTAAAACAGCGACTCAGATTTTAACGAGAGAGGATGATATAAATGGCTGCCATCATAGCTGTCTGAGGGAGTTAAAGCTAGATTCAGTATTGCCATTTCCTGAATGGGTTTCATACAATGGGAATAAAACGTAATTTGTGTGTTGCTGGGTACTTTTTTCTTGCCATGGCACAGATGAATAAGTTCTTAACTGACCTGTGTTTTTATGAAAGAACTGACATTAGTTTGGATAGAATCAGGACAACCCTATTCATTTAAAATCTCTCAATCTCCACCGAGTCAAAATTTGAGTCATATACGCATCGGACGCGACCCGAGTCGTTGCGATCTGGTGTTATCCGATCCCACTGTTTCAGGACTACATATTGAGATATTTTTTAATTTAGAATCGGATCAATTTTGTGTGCGAAACTTAAGAAATTCAAACCCCCCTCAAATCGATGGACAATCTTTAATGTCTGGAGAAATGACCCTCAAGCCGGGCAGTCAACTCATTTTAGGACAACTTCCCTTGCAAGTTGAGTCAATTGTTAATGCCTCCCTGACTGTGCCGCCAACGCTACTGATCTCACCCGATCAAATTCCTAACAATGAGGGAATCATTCATAATACACCAATCGCTCAATATGGGTTACGCTGTCAGTCGTGCGGTCGCATTTGTTCCTTTAATCAATTAGAGTTAAGCTGTCAATGGTGTGGAACGTCTCTAGCTGCGGCCGAGAGTGTTGTTCTCAGTCCAGACCATCCCGTCTAACTGCACGTCCATCATGCAAATTCGTCTCAGTTGGCAAGATCCCGCAACCGGTGACTGGCGCACTCCTGTTTTAACGCCGCCTGTTACTTTCGGACGATCTTTTGATCGAATGCCTGCGGTCATTGAAGGAAATCGTACCTCTCGGATTGTCTTTGAAAGCAGTCGTGTTTCCCGTTTTCATGCCATGATTACCCAAGAAAAACAACATTTGGTGGTAACAGATCTTGGCAGTCGCAACGGTACGTTAATTAACGGAATTCGGCAAACCCGAACCATTTTAGCCGATGGAGATACCCTACAAATTGATCGCTACAAAGTAACGGTTTCTTTCATCACTCAAGCCACCAACTGGACAACAAGTGGCTCAAATTCCAGTATTTTTTTCAATCCCAATACCAACTTACCCGATCCTAAGGTAGCCTCACCCGCACCCGTCCAGAAGGAGAGAGATAGCTTTCCTCCTCCTGAATTTCGCCATGCTTTTCAGTTATCTCCACAAACTTTAACCGATACCGGCTTACCCGTAAGTGAAGTAGATTATCTGACCATTGGGGCGGGTTTAGGTAGTTTTGTTTGGGTAGATTTATTGCGAATTTGTGGGGTGAAAACCAGTCAAATTAAAGCTTTAGGATTAGAAAGTCAACCCTACGGACGCTATCAACGACTGTGTGAAAACTCTCAAATTCCGCCCCACGAACGCTTACGGTCGAATTCTGATTCTTGTCCGGATAATATCTGGGGATGGCCCAGTTACGCTTGGCGGGAAGCCTGGACTGTCTTGCAAAAAAAACAATTTAACACGGCTTTGCAGCTATTGTGGCAAGTGTTTGCAGAACCGACATTTGCGCCGACTTATACCCCGAGATCTCAAGATGTCTTTGCTGCTATTGATCGCGAAGCCAAGCGTATTGGCTGGGATAAAATCTATCAATATGGTCGAGTCAAGGGAATTCGTAAAACCAATGATGGCCGCTATGCGATCGCAATTTCTTGTTCTAATTCTCAACAGCGACAACATCGTTTTTTAATTGCGCGATATGTTCACATCGCAACCGGATACCCCGCTATTCAATTTTTACCCGATTTACAAGCGTATCGAGATAAAACCAAAGATTTTAAATCGGTGGTGAATGCTTATGAAAATCATCAACACGTTTATCATCACTTAGAAAAAAAAGGCGGAACGGTTGTATTACGGGGCCGGGGAATTGTGGCCTCTCGGATTCTGCAACGGTTGTATCAAGCCAGACTGCGTAACTCTGGGATTGAAATTGTCCATTTAATGCGATCGCCAAAAGCCGAAGGCCATCACTTCGGATCTGCACAACGCCCAGTTGAAAATCATTTTGAATTTCAGCCCTTTAATTGGCCAAAAGCCTGTTGGAGTGGAGAACTCAAACAACGCTTAGAACAAGCCACGCCAAAACAACGACTACAATTATTAGAGACCTGGGGCGGTACCACCACTGCTAATCGTTTAGACTGGCGTGAAATCGTCAATCAAGGCTTACAACAAGGCTGGTATCGAATTATTTTCGGCACAGTCGAAGCCGTTGAACCCCATCCTCATCACCATACTTTAACCCTGATTCGAGAGCATGGGATTGACGCTCAACTCCGCCTGAGTGCTGACTTTATTATTGATGCAACGGGTTTAGATGCTGATGTGCAAGCCAGTCCGTTACTAAAAGATTTAGTCACCCATTACGATCTTTCCCTCAATTCATTGGGACGCTTAAGCGTTCAGTCTGATTTTGAACTGGCTGAGATGCGTTCCCTTGTTACTGGCCTCTCAGGCGGCTCTAAATCCGTTTCACAGCCTCCCGACCCTAAAATTCGGGGTCGGATGTATGCAGCGGGTGCCATCACTCTAGGCGGCCCCTATGCCCCGGTCGATAGCTTTTTAGGATTGCAGTATGCCGCGTTACAATCAGTCCAGAGTTTAACCCAAGTTAAAGCCCCTAACCTCCGACCTTTCGGAATTTACCGCTCTACCCGTCAATGGTTGAAATGGGCCAGAAATGATTCACCAGATTAACGGGTTGTTGGTTATGGGTTGTTTGTCCTAAGTTATTCCTCCCCTTGCCTCTCTGTTCCCCGTTCCCAACCCCCCATCAAAGTCAAAGCGAAGCCTCCTTAGGTTTCCCCCTTAAAAAGGGGGACGGAAGGGGGATATCTTCGGGGGGACTGAGGGGGGATTCAACCCCGTTCCCTAGCACGTAGTGCTATATTTGTAGCGCCGTTTGAATCTTAAAATGTTACATTAAAAAACGTTACGTTTTTACTTTTGCTCTCACAGAACTTAATTCTCCACTGATTGAATGGCAGGCTCATCAAGTTCCACTTATTCCCGAGAACAGCGTCCCAAAGACACAGACTGGCGGCTATTTTTACGTTTAGGAAGATATGCCAAACGCAGTCAAGGCGTGTTGTTGATCTCATTTATCCTTTTAATACCTCTGGCTGTATCCGGTGCAGTTCAACCGATTTTAATTGGACAAACGATTTCTTTAGTTCGCCAAGAACCGACTTATGCTTTCTTGCAAAATATGACCCTCTCAAGGGGTTTAAATGTCTTAGCGGTATTGCTGTTAATCACAATTATGCTACGGCTTGCCTTGCAATCTGTACAAGGTTACTTAGTGCAAAAAGTCGGTCAAAAAATTACTGCTGATATTCGGGATGATTTATTCGATCATGTGACATCTTTGGCAATGCGATTTTTTGATCGGACTCCGGTGGGTCGATTAATTACTCGTTTAACCAGTGATGTAAATGCTTTAGGGGATGTATTTTCAACCGGAGCAATTGGAATTGTTGGAGACTTATTTTCTATTATTGTGATTGCCATCACCATGTTTACAATTGAGTGGAAAATGGCAACGATGCTCATCTTGGCAATGATCCCTGTGACGGCATTAATTATCTATTTTCAGCAACAATATCGGGTGGCAAACTATCGCGCCAGAGAAGAACTTTCTAATTTAAATTCTCAACTACAAGAAAACTTAGTCGGCATTAGTATTGTTCAACTGTTTCGCCGAGAACAATTTAACTCGGAACTGTTTCGAGCCAAAAACCAAAGTTATATTGATGAAGTCGATAAGACCATCTTTTATGATTCTGCGGTATCGGCCACATTAGAGTGGATTGCATTAGTGGCGATCGCTGCTGTTTTATGGTTAGGCGGTCAGCAGTTATTGGCAGAAACAATTACCTTTGGAACTCTCTCAACTTTTATCCTATTTGCTCAGCGTTTATTCGATCCTTTGCGACAATTTGCCGATAAGTTTACCGCTTTACAAGCTGGATTTACCGCTGTTGAACGAATTAGTAATATATTAAATGAATCCATCGATATTAAAGATCCAGAAAAATCAAAACAGCGAGGCTTTAAACAGCAAGAACTACACAAAACCGGAGAGATTATCTTTGATCGGGTTTCTTTTTCCTATAAGAAAAATGAGTATGTTTTAAAAGATCTAAATTTCACTATTCGTCCGGGTGAAAAGGTGGCGTTAGTGGGGCCAACGGGTGCGGGTAAAACTTCAATTATTCGGTTATTGTGCCGTTTGTATGAAGCCAGTCAAGGACAAATTTTAGTCGATGGCATTAATATTAAAGATTTACCCCAAGCCGAACTCAGACGACATATTGGTGTAATTTTACAAGATGGTTTTCTGTTTGCCGGAGATGTCAGAAGTAATATTACTTTGGGAGAAACTTATCCTGAGGAAAAAATTAGACAAGCGGCACAACAAACCAATGTAGCTCAATTTATCGAAGAGTTACCCCAAGGATATGATACTGAATTGCGGGAACGGGGAACAAATCTTTCTGTTGGCCAAAAACAACTTCTCGCTTTTGCACGGGTTGCAGTACGCGATCCTAATATTCTAGTCTTAGATGAAGCCACGGCTAACTTAGATGTTCGCACAGAAGCACTCATTCAGGACGCTTTAGAACGACTCCTCGAAAACCGTACAGCTATTATTATTGCTCACCGCCTGTCTACCATTAGAAATGTGGATCGTATTTTAGTATTGAAGCGGGGGGAAATTGTCGAGTCAGGTAGCCACGACGAATTGTTAGCCCAGCAAGGTGTCTACGCTAGTTTGTATCAGTTACAGATGTTAGGCGCATAAAAAAGACGCTCACGCGCAGGCGAACGTCTCCTCTTGCTTATAGATTATCAGTATTTTATGCCTCTAGGGTCAGATACTCTTGAGTCGGTAAAGGTACAGTTTCCTGTGGTCTAGCTTGATAACTCAGCATAAACTCATTCAGACTCCGTTTTAGATCTTCACGTCCCTGAAAATGATCCAGGCGATACAGCACTGAGCCTTTCTCGAAAACCATCATCGTCGGTAAGGTTTGCAGTCTATATGTACTGGCTAGTTTCAGGCTTTGATCGGCATTGATCCCCACCACTTTAATTTGATCCGGCCAGTCTGCCTGGAATTGGCGTAACTGCGGCACAATGAGGCGGCACAAGCCACACCAAGGTGCCCAGAAGTGAACCAGTACAGGGATTTTTGACTCTAATACTTCTTTTGTAAATTTTGTCTCACTGATAGAAAACAACATGAGCCTCGGATTTTATTAATGAACATTTAATATCTCTGGAATTAGTGTATCAGAAATTCCTCGGTTCTAGCAGAAAACAACTCAATTTGTAGATTGTTTAAAAGTCCAGAATATGTCTTTTTATTACTGATTTCTTAAAAATCCCTCCAGAGAGATTGATCCCAGATGGTAAATGTGTTATATTTACCGTTTATGATTTGTCACTTTTTACTAAGTCAAACTCTCGCAAAGCGGGTAAAAAGTTGCTGTTCTCATGGCTGGGACGGCTGAGTTTAATCAGGGCAAATCGTTGCAAAGGGGTGAGTTTGTTCCACTGAGATTGATGAATATTTACTCCAATTTCATCCGCTTTATCTTGAACAGTATCCGGGACAACAGTATCATTCAGCCAAGGTGGATTTGGATCGATGGGTAAATCCTTTAAAGGTAGGTCTGAATATTCTTTTACCAGATGATAAAGGCGTTGACGATAGGCACTAATTTCTGTTGGCGTTGAAATGGGTTGTTCGACCAAAATTTTACGAGTCGGTACATCAAAATGATTCCAGTGGGCGAGTTTCAGCTTGATCCCGCAAGTATCTAGTTTGTATCGAACCACCATCGGAATACAGTGTAACGATGAAACAAAGTCCGCTTCAAAATCAAAGAATAAATCGTTCATAATCGCTTAATTTTTATTGGTTCTACGAATAATCCAGTAACTACTAGAGAGTGCAATTAGTGCAATTGCTAAAGACATCAGATCTAGGGCAGATTTTTTATCTAAATCAAATAGAATTATTTTACGAGCAACGGCAATCAAAGAAGTTACAATCACTAATTCTACTTGAATAATATGTTTTCTTAGATAGGCAGAAATATTTTCTAACAATTCTAGAGCAATTAAAATATTTAAGAACAATCCAAATAGCTCAAATAAACTCTTCTTAAACAGTAACTCTTGATCGAATAAGAGTTCTTTACCTAAATAAAAAATTAAATGAAAGCACGCAAAAATAATGAGCGCCACCATTGCGATGGAGAGAACTTTAGAAATAACAACTTGAATCTGCTCCAAAAATAGGATAAAGTTTTCATCCTCACACCTAGTTTTGATATGACGCAGTACCTTATGAAACCCTGCCATGGTTGAACTATCAACTGAAAATATTTTCCATAATTGTAGTGGTTTCGAGTCCTAAAGCAGCAGAAATGTCGGAAAACTTTGAATAAGGTGCTATGGACTGAGGAGATGGGCAGACTTTTGTACTCGCCTGCGGCAACTGAGGTAATGGCTAGCGTCCCATGGAGGCAGTAGAGAGAGAAGCAATAACAAACGACAAATAACCTAGATGTTTAATCTTTACAGAATCTTGACAAGACTCCTATTCCTTTTCACATTCTAATCTGATATAACAAAAGATAAGTTAAGTTTTAGCTCGAAATCAGGTCTGCTTCGCAATTTAAATTCGTTAAAACTTTAGTGAGCTAAGAATTGACTCAGTATTCCATCCAAGGGATGGGATCTAACTCAAAGACATTTGGACTGAATGAGGCTGCATTGAATGCCTGAACAGGGATGAAACAACCTTCTGTTCTGATATTGTTGTGGATTTTTTTAACCCAGGGAGGGATAACAATCGTGACCACTAACGGTAAAACAGTAGCAACATTAAAAATCAACCATTTAGGAAAAAATAAAATGACGCTCAACTCATTGACACAAGATCAAAGCAATACAGACACTGTAGACTTAGATTTCGATGCCTTCGACGAGAACACTCAGGATTATTGGGGGGATAGGGTAACCCTATATCAAGCCTATTTACTCGGTAAACTGTTACGTTCACATTCTGATAGATCTACAACTTCAGAGATGTCAATCTCCCATCGCTAAGTCAATAACTCAGGGTATAACAGTACACAATTGCTGCAAAACTCTAAACGAGAGGGTAAATTGCAGCTAGGATGGAGCTACAGTAGGGAGTCAGATTTTGGGGATGATATTTGATCGGAGGTAGGGAGATGAGTCTAAATTCCTACACTCAATTCTCGCATCAACACACCAACCTCTAAAATCACCCTTACCCCCTACTGTTGATTTACTGATTATTCTGTCCCATTACTGTAATGAGTCTTATGGCTCCCTATCCCCTGATTTTATTGTTACTCACTACCTTCACTCCGCTCGACTGGACGGAAGACACTAGCCAACGTTTAGCTGGCACAGTTCAACTTCCGCTAGTTCAGCAGATCTCCAGCTTCACTCTGGCTCAAGAGGCAACTCCAACAGTCCCTGAAACCCCTTCATCTGACTCTAGCTCAGATTTTCCCCTGGGGTTAATCCTACTGGGCGTTGGTGGCTTGACCATTACGGGCGGGGCTGTATTTATTCTGATGCGGTTACTGAATAAATCCTCTGATGAGTCAGATGAAGACTATCAACAACCCCAAAGTCAATCTTTACAAGAGACAGACTCCCCTATCATGAGGCCTGTTGCTTCTGAGGCTGGCGATACTGCTGAGGCAACGCTTCGCGATCGCCCCACCACAATACAGCAACCATTTGTTAACTCGAATCATACCCCTGCCGCAACGGATGTGCCATCTCAAACCTTAGATAACGCCCCCTTTATCAAGTTTCCGATGCAGCCGCCCCAGAGTCAGCCATCGAACAATACTGAACCTGTAGACACCCCGAAATCACCTCAAACATCACCCTCTAATGTCGCTTGGGTGGAAGATACACCCCGTTACCAAAAACTTGACGAGGTAGAGCAGTGGATTTTACAATTACGGGGAACTAACCCAACTCACCGCAGTCAGGCCATTTGGGAATTGGGACAACATGGAGATTCTCGCGCCATTCAACCCTTAGTGGATTTGTTGTTATCTTCTGACTCTAAACAGCGCAGCTTAATTTTGGCGAGTTTATCTGAAATTAGTACTCGCATTCTCAAACCAATGAACCGGGCATTATCCTTATCTTTACAGGATGAAAATGCAGAAGTTCGTAAAAATGCGATTCGAGATTTAAGCCGGATTTATGATTTAATTACTCAAATGAGCCAACTGTTACAACGCTCAACCGATGACCCAGATCCAGAGGTTCAGGAAGCGGCACATTGGGCGATTAATAAGTTAGCCCGGATTCGTCCTTCTTTACCCAGTCAAGATAGTTTGGCCGATAAAGAAATGCGTCGGCAAAGAAGGCAAGGCAAACGAGGAGAAAGCTAGAGGTCACGCCCGGAGCGCGAGTCAGCGAGTCACCGAGTCAGAATTTTTGATGATTTTGCTGAATTCTCTTGACTGTTCCCTCTCAGGCGCGCGATCGCCAACTTGCCTTCGGGATCTGTTCCTTCTAACACCCAATTGAGTGATGACAAACGATAAACAACAAAAAACCCACCTTAAATTACTGTTTGTCTCTACTTCTGTTGGGCCGTTAGGGTCTGGCGTAGGGGGCGGTGTCGAACTAACGCTATTGAATATGGCAACGGTTTTAACACAACGAGGACACCAAGTTACGGTTGCCGCACCCCAAGGATCGGTCTTAGAATCGATTCCGGTGGTAGAAATTGGGGGGAATTGTCAAATTATGGCACAATCTCAAACCCGAGAAACGCCAGTAATGATGCCGCCCAATTCTGTGTTAGGGAATCTTTGGGATTATGCCCGCACCGTGCAAACGGAGTATGATTTAATTGTTAATTTTGCCTACGATTGGTTACCGTTTTTTCTGACACCATTTTTTGATTGTCCGGTAATTCATTGGGTGAGTATGGGATCTTTATCGACTGCGATTGACGATATTTTAACCCAGTTAATTGCACAATATCCTCATCGTTTAGGATTCTATAGCCATACTCAAGCCCAAACATTTGGTTTTCGTGAAAACTACGCCTGTTTAGGAATTGGGGTGGATTTATCTCAGTATCAGTTTTGTTCAAAACCGGGTGAAGCGATGGGTTGGCTGGGACGAATTGCCCCAGAAAAAGCCCTCGAAGATGCGGTTCAAGCGGCTGATAAAACAGGGATTTCATTAAAGATTATGGGTAAAATGCAGGATAAAGCCTATTGGCAACAAATCCAGCAAACTTATCCCAATGCACCGATTGAATATTTAGGCTTTTTATCCACCGATCAATTACAATCTCATTTACGTCAATGTCGAGCCTTGCTGATGACTCCGCGCTGGGTTGAGGCATTTGGTATTGTTGCCATTGAAGCCTTGGCTTGTGGTGTTCCAGTGATTGCCTATCGTCGCGGTGGCCCGGCAGAAATTATCCGAGAGGCTGAAACGGGGTATTTAGTCGAACCGGATAGTGTAGCTGGATTAATTGAAGCGATTCAAAAGCTTGACAAAATTGATCGTTTATGCTGTCGGACGCAAGTTGAACAAGAATATTCCTTAGCGGTTTGGGGCGATCGCATCGAAGCTTGGTTATGGCAAAATGTTACCGATTAAATCGATGAAAGATTTTAACCCATTAAAACCCGGCGATCGCTTACGGGTGATTACCCCCAGCGGGGCGTTACGGGAGTCTGAACGGTTTCAAGCAGGGATTGAAATATGGCGATCGCGCGGTTATCAAATCGAACTGTCTGCGGGTTACGATCGGCAATGGGGATATTTAGGAGGCAACGATCAACATCGCCAGGGGCAACTGGCTGAGGCGTTTAACGATCCAGACTGTCGCGGTATTCTGTGTAGTCGGGGTGGATATGGGGCAACTCGGTTACTCGAAGGATGGCAATATACCCCTCAACTGCCGCCTAAATATTTAATTGGGTTTTCTGATATTACTGCTTTACTGTGGGGTTTAAATCAATCCATTATCGGGGTACATGGCCCTGTTTTAACCACTTTAGCCCAAGAACCCGACTGGTCTATTCAACGCTTATTTGACTGGGTGAATGGTCGTTCATTATCGGCTTTGAAAGGGATCGGATGGGGCGGTGGACAGGTTCAAGGGTGGTTATTTCCCGGTAATTTAACGGTAGCGACTTGTTTACTGGGGACTCCATATCAACCCAATTTAACCGACGCAATTTTGGCGTTTGAGGATGTGAATGAAGAACCTTACCGAATTGATCGGATGTTAACGCAGTGGCGGATGGTGGGGGCATTTCAGGGGGTTCGAGGCATTGCCTTAGGGCGCTTTAGTCAGTGGGAAAAAAATATAAATTCCAATAGTTTTAAAGTTGAAGAAGTATTGCGCGATCGCTTAGGGGATTTAAATATTCCGATAGTTTCTGATTTACCCTTTGGCCATGATGGTTGCAATGCTGTCTTACCTGTGGGTGTTAAAGTTGATTTAGATGGCGATCGAGGTCAATTAAGCTTCACTTAAGGGCAATATAATTTTTACCATTGTTCCTTGATTTCGACCCAAACTACTCAGTTGAATCTGACCCCCCATCAATTCTACTAAATGTTTTGAAATGACTAATCCCAGTCCCGTACTGCCTAAAGAATAAGCAATGCATTCATTTTCTACTTTATAGGGTTGAAACAGTTGTTGTTGCATTTGAGGATCAATCCCAATTCCTGTATCTTGAATGGTAACCACTGCCATCGGTCTTGTTTGTTCTTTGGAAGGAATGAAAACCGATTTAATTTCAGTCAGAATTGTCACTTCTCCAACATCAGTATATTTAACTGCGTTACCAATAATATTGATAAAAACCTGCTTCAGTTTCATACTATCGGCTTTTACTTTCAAAAGCTGAGGAAAGTTTTGTCGCTTCAACTCCAAACCCTTCTGTCGTAAGTTTGATAGCTGTAAATAGATAGCCGCCGATAAACAAGCGTGTAAATCAATAACTTTAATCTCAATAGAAACACAACCCGATTCGATCTTTGCTAAATCTAAGACTTGATTGACTAAAGTTAACAAATGCATCGAAGACTGATGGGCTTGTTGCAGTAACTCTGTTTCTTCATCCGCGTCATCATAGAGATCATCCATCAAAAGCTGTAGTGAACCAATAATCCCATTCATCGGCGTTCTAATTTCATGGGACGTATGGCGTAAAAACTCATCTTTACGGCGACTGATCTCTTGTAAGGTTGCGTTTTGGGCTTCAATTAAAGCGTACTGTTGCGTTTGAGATTTTAATTGCTGTTCAAGTTCGGCTTTTTCTTGTTGCCACTGCTGTTGAGACTGTTTTAATCGGTGTTCTAATCTGGACTGTTCTTGCTGAAGCTTATATTGTTTAATATAACAAGTCAGAGCAATTGCTAAGCTGGCGATGACGATTAACTGATTCACTCCAGCTAAAGCTGAGGGAGTTAAGGGGACATAGCCAATCGATATAATCACCCATATTAGCCCCATCAGAGACATGGCAACCAGAAAACCAAGCCAAGGCTGCTTTTTAAGTTTGAAGTCTTTTTCCATTGGTATTCTGCACCCGTTCCGCAATTGAGAATCCATAGGTTAGTGATTACAGATCTACCTTTCCCATTCTATGTGAAATTATGTTTTTGGTTGTAGATTTAATCCTTAAATATTTTAAAGATTTTATATCTGTTGTTCATCTTAGCATCTTAGTTTCCAGTGAGCTTGTCAAGAATAAAAATTGATATTCTTCTACTTCTATATCTGTATAACTATTGTGCAAAAAAGTGAGAAGAATTAAATTCAATCAGAGTTTTTTCGCCGATTTACGGCATTTTTATCCATCAACCTCGACGGAAATCAATTCCTACAATTAAGATGTCCAACTCAAAAAATCAAGTGATTCAGCCAAACAAGTGTTATAAATTATGAGGGATAAGCGGAATTTTCTTTTCGAGTTCCACAAAAATCAGGACAGTCTATTGCCTGTTCAGACAAAGCAATCAGAGGTTGTACGGGACACTTTAAATGATAGTCTTTTGTAAAAAAAGTACAATGAGCGCAGGGAATTTGATGCATCCGCTGAGCACGCTGTACAGTGTCCCTCATCGCTGTAACGAGACTCCACAATAGCAAAAACATTAAACCCCATGCCAATATTAAACACAGCGGAACGAGGATTGGCTGTATGGCATGAACAAAAAAATAGAAGATTTGAAACACAGTTCAATCAATCACCATTAGGTTAGCGCTCAGTCCGACAGACTGAATATTCACTCCATTATACAGATTTAGCAGTACTAAGAAAATAGAGTTTAGCTCTTCAGAACGCTTAGCTAGACTTTACCCGAACATCAGTTGCTGGGAACAACACGCGCGCACGATCGCGCTGAAGCGTTTTTAACAAAGACAATATAGCCTTTTGAGCTGTTTGATTGCCAAGCGCCAACTTTGGTGTACTGCCCGATCAGTTATATAGAACTGAAGGACAACTATTATACAGCATTTATTATCAGATGAAACTAAAGATATTTATATTTTATTAAAAATCAATGGATGAGCAAGCGGATTAATATAACAAAAAGTATACTTGCGTTTTCTCACTGCTGCCAATCCTGATGAAATTGATTGAATTTCGAGTCATTGCTGAAAGTTTTATCAAAAGATATAAATTTTGCTTAAAGTACTGTATAATAGATGCTATTGCTCGGAAGCCAGCAAATCATACTGAGTTGTTATTCAATGCGATTTGTCAAGCTTAAATCAGGGAACATAGAGTAAGTATAAAGAGGATCGCGTTAGACTCTGATACTAACTAACGTAGGGTGCATTGGTTCGTTTATTGACAACCTTATTCTAAACTCTAATAACTGTGGAAGCCGTGAAAAACAGTTCAAACTCAGCACCGTCTTACTATAAGTTAGCTCGCCAAGCCGTAACTCAGGGTAAACTTTCAGAAGCTGTAACTCACTATCAGCGTGCTTTAGATCAAAATCCTCAAAATATCATCGCTTATCAAGAACTGGGCAACATTTTTCTCAAGCTACAAAAACCCGAGCAAGCCATTCAAAGTTATCAGAAAGCCGTAGCCCTACAACCTAAATTACCTCAAACGTATCATAACTTAGGAGAAGCTTACGCCCAACTCGAACAGTGGACAGAAGCGATCTCAGTCTATCAAACAGCGATTCAGCTCAAACCTGATTTCTCTTGGTCTTATAATAACTTAGCCGACATCTATTTAAAACTAGGACAGTGGACGCAAGCGATCAATTATTATCGTAAAGCCATTAAATTAAATCCCAACTTCGCCTTATCTCACCATAACTTAGGGGAAGCCTATTCTAAACTAGAACAATGGGAAAAAGCCATATCAGCCTATCAACAAGCCGTTCAGTTAAATCCTAAATTTGTCTGGTCTCAGTATCATTTAGGTGAACTGTTGTGTCAACATCAATTCTATTCTAAAGCGATTCCTCCGCTACAAAAATCGATAGAATTACAACCCAGTTTTAACTGGTCTTACTACTATTTAGCAGAAGCCTATTTTAACCTAGAACAATGGGAAAAAGCCATCAAGGGTTATCGTCAATCTGTTAAAGTCAAGCCCGATTTTGCTTTAGGTTATGGTCGTTTAGGAGATGCTTTAATTCAAACAGAAAACTGGTCAGAAGCCATTCTATGCTATCAAAAAGCAACAGAATTAGATCCCGTTTTAAATGTTTCATTTTACCGGAACTTAGAACTCGCCAAAGCCCGAATTAATCCAAATGTTGCCACCTCTCAACCTGTTACCCCTCAACCGACGGGGTGGCCTTATGTTCAACAACAACCCTTTATTCCCCCCAAAACATTACCCGATGGTCGTCCTTGGCCGAAAATTTCAGTGATTACCCCATCTTATAACCAAGGGGAATTCATTGAAGAAACCATTCTTTCTATCATTCATCAAAACTATCCCAATGTAGAATATATCTTAATTGATGGCGGTTCTACCGATGAAACCATGACGGTAGTCAAGCGCTATCAAAAACACTTTAGCTACGTTGTCAGTGAACCCGACAAAGGCCAGAGTAACGCCATCAATAAAGGCTTTCAACGGGCAACCGGAGAAATTGTCACCTGGTTAAATAGCGACGATAGGTTTGCACCTGGGGCATTATATGCAGCCGCCTTAGCATTCTACACCAGTGGGGCCGATATTGTTGCCGGAATTTGCCAAGTCTTCCAAGGACAACAAGAAGCTTTGCATCACGTCACTTCTTCTCAACCCGGAGTGTTGTCTTTAGCTGATATTCTCGATGTCGAACATTGTTGGCTGAGTGGAAAATTCTTTCATCAACCCGAAGTCCTGTTTACTCGCGCTATCTGGCAAAAAGCAGGGGGCGCAGTAGATGAAGACTTATATTACAGCATGGATTATGAGATGTGGGCGAGATTTGCTGCTGCTGGGGCTAAAATTTGTCCCATCACCCATCCTATTGCCCAATTTCGGATGCATGAAGCCCAAAAAACCAGTGCAACCGACAAGTATAAACCGGAATTACTCGCTACCCGAGACCGACTGCGCCAACAGTTTCAGCATCAAGTTGTCTCCACAGCCAAACTGAGAGAAAATACAGACGCTTTACCCAAACGTCATCAACTGCGGGTGGTATTATTTAGTGACCTTGGCTTTTCAGGCGGGGCTGGAATTGCCCATGAACAAATGGGACGGGCGTTGGCTGCTGCTGGACACCAGGTACTTCCGATTATGGGGGCATCGAGTTGGCAACCGCAACCGATAGAATTTTCCGCCTCAAAGGCGATGCAATTAATTAACTGTTTAGAACCGGATTTAGTGGTTCTGGGAAATCTGCATAATATTCAAGAAAGCGTAGAATTCTTAGAGGAAATTACCGATAAATATCCTACTATTTTCTTGATGCATGACCAATGGTTACTCACCGGACGCTGTGCTTATACAGGCAATTGCGATAAGTATACTAAGGTTTGCGATGCTGATTGTCCCACATTCGATCAATATCCCGCTTTAGCCCCGAAAAAGATTCAACCGACCTATGACAGAAAGCGGCAACTCATCATCGAAAATGAGAACTTATTAGTCTTAGGAAATAGTGAATGGACGACGAATTGGGCGCGGCAAGCATTACAATCTAGTTTGTCAAAGCAGCAACAGAACTTACTGACAAAAAGGATACAGAAACTTACCCTGGGAATTGATACAGATATCTTTAAACCGAGGGATAAAAAAGAGTGTCGCCAACGTTTAGGTTTACCGCCAGAAAAGTTTATCATTCTCACGGGTTCAACTTCAATTGATGATGAACGCAAAGGCGGACGACATCTGATTGAAGCGTTAAAGCTGACTAATTTAGACAATATTTTATTAGTGGGATTTGGTCATGGAGCGCCTCAAGTTGAAGGACTCAATTGTGAGATTCGCCATACCGGATTTATTAAAAACCGCAGCTTATTAGCAACCTATTATAGTGCGGCGGATTTGTTTGTGGGAGCGAGTCTAGAAGAGACATTTGGCTTAACCTTTGTTGAAGCAGCCGCTTGTGGTACACCAGCGCTAGGATACGCATCAGGAGGGGTACAGGAGGCAATTTTAGATGGAGTAACCGGGCGGTTAGTCAAGCAAAAAAATCCTGAGGCTTTGGCAAGAATGATTACGGAACTCTATCAGGATAATCAACAGCTTATTCAATTAAGTCGAACCGCTCCAATTCATGTTGCCAGTCAATTCTCTATTCGCTCCAGTTATCAAAGTTTAATTGTTGCTTTAGATCGAGCCAATTGGTTAGAGAAGCTACAAATTAATCCGATTAGTAAATTTGCCATCACACCTCCTCAGTTAAACCCGGCGTTATGCGTTAAATATTTAGCAGAAAATCCGGGGGATACTGGTATTATTACAGGGGATCAAATACAGGGTTGTGTATTTGGTGGGTTTGGAGGATTAGAACCCCCTTATCCGGATTTAAATTTAAAAAGTAGCAGTCGTTGGGCTTTTTGGCCAGAAAGTCAGTTTGTAATTGAAAGTCCTGTCGAAAAAATGGGACATTTAATGCTGGCTTATCGCAGTGTTCGTCCAGGACAAAAGGTGGAATTGTGGAAAGAAGATCAGTTAGTCATGCAGACGGTAATAGAAGCTTCAGACATTAAACAAGATAATCTATTAACCTTGCCAATACAGCTTATAGCCGGATTGAATTTCTTCAGTTTAAAAACCAATCAATTTACAGAAGATGGTCATAAGCGGAAATTGGGGGTATTAGTTGAAAAAATTACCTTTTTGCCGGATTTAAATTGGCGTAAAGTTGCACAGCCAAAATCTCGTGGTCTCACTCAAAAAGTCATTTCTATGGATGCCAGTCTCAAAGGAACGGGTTGGTTTCCCTGGGAGAGTGTAGATGGGGTGGCGTTGCGGTGGATGGAAAAGGTCGGGAGTGTGTTTGTTGAAGATATGGATGTGACCCAACGCCTAGCAGTGCGGGTACAGGGAAGAACCGCTGTCAAGCCGCAGGTATTGGAAAAATTAACTTTAAAGGTTAATGGCAATGATATTCCAGGGGAAGTTGAACTTCAGCCAGATGGCCGTTGGCAACTGTCGGGACGAATAATGCCGGGACTGTTAACCCCCCAAGCGCCGTTTGTGTTGTCGTTGCATTCGGCAGAAGTTTATCAGTTATCGCCACAAGATAGTCGTCGCGCCAGTGTGTTAGTTGAAGACATTACAATTCAAGTGATTGTACCCGAACCTATTCAAGAAACCGTAATTTTGGTGGATGAAACCCTACTCGGAACGGGTTGGTATGGCACGGAAGAACGTGACGGGGTGAAGGTTCGGTGGATGCAGAAGGTGGGGAGTGTGGTGGTAGAAAGTGTCAACACAACTCAAGCCTTACAGCTTTATATTCAGGGTGCGGCAACAGTGAAACCGGAGTTACTGGAGGGTTTACAGATACAAGTTAACGGCCATCTTATCGAGGGAGAAATTCAGTCTCAAACGAGTGGAGAGTGGCAGTTTGTTGGAGAAATTCCAGCGGAGATGTTATCTGAGAATACACCGTTTTTATTGACGTTGAAAGCCTCTGAAGTACAGCAATTATCTCCATCGGATGAACGCTGTGTCAGTTTCTTGGTTGAAAAAATTACTTTTGTCACGTTGAATTAGAGATTAATATTATTTGATATACTGAGGAGAATCATTCATGAGTAACATTAGTTCTACAACAATGCCATTTACATCAAAATTTATCGAGAAAACAGTTAAATTAGATTTTTATCAAAAATGGAAAGCTGAAAAGCCTCAATTTTTTGAATCCACACCTTTATTTTTATGTTCTTTTCCTCGCTCTGGAAATGGTTGGGTGCGTTTAGTTTTAGCGGCTATCTTATTACAATCAAAAGGAGTGGATTTAGATACCGTTCAATTAGATAAAAAAACAACAGATAAAGGAGTGAAGTATGTCTGTTTCCGCAGTGGAGACACAGAATATGATATTGAAGATATTTTCCCCGATATCTATTTAATCGATCAACAAAAACCGATGAGTAATAGTGTGGAAGCGGTAAAATCATTACAGTTACCGATTCAGATGATTAAGACTCATCATATCGTGGATTGTCAGTCTAGTAAAGTGATTTTTCTATTCCGAGAACCCCTATCTTGTCTCACCTCAGCAGCTCTGTTATTAAATTCTGATGAAATTGAAAAAAATCCACAGGCAATTAATCAAACCATGATATATCTTGCCAAACATTATAATCAAATGTTACAATTTTATTGGAAACAGAAAAAAGAATATCCAGACCAATGTTTCTTACTCAGTCATGCTAAAGCTTCTGAAAAAGATACAGCTCTTGAATTTGAAAAAGTCATAGAATTCATGGGAATTTCGACTCAAGATAATGTGGTGCAAAAAGGGATCAATAAGTTTCCATTTAAATCAGGGTACAAGAAAGAATATATTGATTCAATTCAAGATGCAACGCGAGAGTATATTCAAACTCACGTCGAACCCAACTATCAGAAAGTATTGAACTTAAGCAACTGAGAGAACATTAGGTAATAAATACTTTGTAAACCAGAAGGTTGTTCAATTAATCATGGATAAACAGGATAGAGTTATCATATATCAAATGGGGAAAGTTGGGTCAACAACTCTTCTGCGCTCTCTAAAACACTTAAACTTAGAACACCCTGTCGATCAAATCCATGTTTTATCCGAAAGAGGATTAAATGAATTAACCCAACAACTTCATCAGAAAAATGCACCCCTGACTCCTAAATTAGAAAAAGGGTTAGAAATCCGAAAGTACATTGATACATCGAATCAACCTAAGTTAAAGGTGATTACAGGGGTGCGAGAACCCATTAGCCAGTTTATATCGGCTTTTTTCCAAAACTTAAAAGCACGCCATCCTCAGTTTCTTGATGAGACGGGAAAAGCCAATGTAGATGAAATTTGTACTCATCTTCATGACACTATTACTCAAGATAAAAAGCTGAAAAGGCTAAGTAGTCTAAATTGGTTTGATAAAGAGTTTAAATCCGCTTTAGGAATTGATATTTATCAATCCGATTTTGATCTAATACAGGGATATGGAAAGATCAAAAAAGAAGAAATAGAAGTCCTGATTTTAAGATTAGAATCGAGTGATGTATGGAGTTCCGTCATTACTTCATTCCTAGACTTACCCCAACCGCTTAAGCTGCGCGATAAAAACAAATCAAACAAAAAAGATTACGCGGAAGAATATAAAGAAGTTTTATCAAAGTTAAAGTTCGATCAATCTGTTTTAAAAGAGATTTATACCTCTAAATATTGTCAGTATTTCTATCCTCCAGAAATGATTGAGGAATTTATTCAAAAGTGGTCAAAAGATGAGGCGGTTATTGATGAGCCAAGCGTCACAGAAGAAAGTCAAGAAAATGAAGATAAACAGGTAGAAATTCCCTTAAAAACTGGAGAATCTATTCACATTACAATGCCTCAGCCGGCTGCTGTACCTAGCTTTTTTGCATTCGGAATGCACAAATCAGGTAGTGTGATGTTGATGTCAATTATTCGAGATATTTGTTCTCATTTAGAAATTCCATTAATTGAGTTTGAGAAATTTCTCTATAAAAAGGGAATAGAACGGGAAGCTGTTAGTCCAAATCTGTCTCATGCCTTTCCGAAACAGGGATATTGCTTTTCTAGTTTTAGAGTTTTTCCAAGTTATTTAGAATCAGTCGATGTAACAGGTTTGAAAAAAATCTTACTGATTCGAGATCCTCGGGATATGATTGTTTCTTCCTACTTTTCTATTAAAAAAAGTCATCCAATTGCTCCCGGAGATCGAGGAGAAAAGCTCGATCAAAAACGAAAAGCGCTTCTAGACACAGAGATAGATGATTTTGCTTTAACTCAAGCTAAAGTTATTCATCCTAGAATGAAATTATTTCAAGAAAAGATGTCTACAGACCCCAATTGGAAATTATTCAGGTATGAAGATATTATTTTCAATAAATATCAGTGGGTTAAAGATATCTTGGCTTTCTTAGAGTTTGAATTAGAAGATGAAACCATTAAAGCCATCGCAGAAAAGTATGATATTGTTCCCGGTAAAGAAAACGAATCTGTTCATATTCGTCAAGTCACACCAGGAGATCACAAACGGAAGCTACAACCCGAGACGATTGAAAAACTCAATCAAGAGTTTGATCTGATCCTCAAAGAACATAGATATGTTGAATAAATAACAAAAGTTGTATAAATTTTGACTATTTCTTGTGTTTTAAAACGTAAAATCTGAGGGGGAACTATGCAAAAAATTAAAGAAAAAAATAGTGTTGATGCTTACTTAAAAAAAGCAAAGCAGCTTAAGCTTGAAGGAAAACAAACTCAGGCAATTCAGCAATATCAGCAAGCGCTTCAACTTGATTCTAATTGTGTAACTGCTTTAGAGCAACTTGCGAAAATACATAGTAAACGAAAAGAGTATGACCCAGCACTGAACTATTATCAACATCTGGCAGAATTGCAACCCAATGATGGCATCGCTCAAGCAAATATAGCAAAGATAATGATGCGACAGGGTCAAATTCAAGAGGCAATTGCAATATATAAAACAGCAATCACCTTGCAAAATGTACCCACCAGTGTCTATGAAGAATTAGGAAAAGCTTTAGAGAAAAATAGTCAGTTAGAAGAAGCAATTGCTACTTATCAGCAAGCCATTAACTTAGAACCCGATAACCCAGAATTCTATCTACGACAATCGCAACTTTATCTTAAACAAAAGAATATAGATCAAGCAATAGAAAAAGCAGAGACAGCACTTCAACTCAATCCTGATTTTGCTCCAGCTTTGAATCAGTTAGCAGAAATACACAAACAGAAAAATCAATTAGATCAAGCGATTCACTATTATCAGCGGCTGGTTAAAATACAACCCGAACAGTTTAATCATTTAATAGAAGTCTATTCAAAAATTTTAGCAAAAAAAGACGATATAGAAGAAGTTATTACTGCTTATAAAAAATTGCTTTCGGAAGCTAATAAATCGAATCAAATAGAAATCATTCATGAATATTTGGGTCATACTATTCTCAAATTAAGTACAAGACAGAATCAACTTGATCGGCTTATTTCTTTCTTTCAAGAAACTGCTGAAATTAAATCAAACAGTCCCTGGTTACATTACAACTTAGGCTTAACTTTAGCCAAACAAGATCGCCTAGATGAAGCCAGAAGCTATTATAAAAAAGCGATTACGCTTAATCCTAAATTCTGGCAAGCTTTGATCAGTTTAGCTCAAGTATTTGCAGACAAAGGAAATCAAGAAAAAGCATTTAAATATCGTCTTAAAGCCGTTAAGATTAATCCTGATTTACCTAGAAAATATTATAAAGACTGGAATCCTCATTCCTCTGAATCTTGGGATTTGCTCAAGACAACATTTCAGGAAAATCTTGATAAAAAAGAAGACCATAAACCTAAGCAGTATTTCCAAATTGGTAATAAGCTGAGTCAAAATGGTGAACTGTCAGAAGCGAGTGATTATTACCAAAAGTCTATTTATAATCGACTGAAAAAATATAATCCTCAGTTTATTCGTCAGTATTGGGAAACAGGAACACTGCAACCGCCAGATTTTGTAGTCATAGGAGTCGCTAAGTGTGGTACAACTGCTTTTTATAAATATTTATCCCAACACCCTCAGTTTTTACCATCGATTGTTAAAGAGCCAAATTATTTGAAAACACTGCTTCCTAAACTTGAAAAAAGTGATGGAGAGAAAGCTTCCTTACCAGATTCATACAAAGACTTTTACATGGCTCATTTTCCACCTCGACCTGAAGAAAATCAGTTTATTACAGGTGAAGCCAGTACCAGTAATTGGAATCCAGGAATAGAAAAAATTGTGTCTAACTGGTTTCCGAATGTCAAACTTATTGCTGTGTTAAGAAATCCAATTCAGCGAGCTATTTCACTCTATAACTTTTCGATTGAAAACCGCACAAAATCATTCATTGATACTTTCAATAAAGAACTTAATTTTCTCGAAAAAGTGACTGATTTTAAAGCAAGCTTAGAGAATGATTCCATTCATGACCAACGTCATTTAGGACGAGGACTATATGTTTATTACTTACAAAGATGGATGGCGCTTTTCCCGAAAGAACAGTTTTTGATTATAACAAATGAAGAGTTAGCTCAAAATCCAGCAGGAGTCATGAAACAAACCTTTGAATTTCTCGGTTTACCAGAATATAACGCGATTAATTATACGCCGAGAAATGTAGGTCACTATCCCAAAGATATCGATCCTAATCTACTTTCTCGTTTACAAGAATTCTATCGACCCCATAACCAAAAGCTAGAGAATCTTTTGGGAAGGGAACTTAATTGGGATTGAAAAAGATAAAAGGGGTGCAGAGTTAGAACTTGAGATGATGTCAATCTATTTTGAAACTTAAAAAACTAAACTCATGGTAGATACAAAAAAGTCTGTAAAAGAATATATGAAGATCGGCGCAAACCTTTTACTTGAAAGCAAGTATGAGGAAGCGGAGAAAGTATATCGGCAAGTTATCGAACTTAAACCCGAGCATCCCTGGGTTAATTGTAATTTAGGGCGATCGCTTTTACATCAAGGAAAATTTGAAGCAGCTATTCCCTATTTACAAAAAGCAATTGAATTGGATTCTAATATTGCAGAAGCCTACTACAATTTGGGGAGTGCGTTTAGCAAGAAAAGCCAGTTTTACGAAGCGGTTAATGCTTATCGTAAGGCAATAGAACTAGAACCGAATAAGTTTCTTTATCATCATCAACTTGGGGATATTTTCTTGCTTCAGAAGAAGTACGCAGAAGCAGTAAATCCTTATCGTAAGGCAATTGAATTGAATTGCGAGTATGTTTGGTCTTATACTAACTTAGCTAGAACCCTATCGGAACTCGGACAATATCAGGATGCGATCGCAACGTACGAAAAAGCAATTGAACTTGATCCTAATCAACCCACCGATCAAATACATTTATATCAAGCTCTCGCTGATCTTCTCCAGCAACAAGGAAAACTTGAAGAATCTCGCCTCATCTATCAAAAATTACTAAATATTGATAATAGCTCTCCTTGGGCTTATCGAGGTTTGGGAAATGTTTTAACTCAACAACATCAATTGGATCAAGCTGTTAGTGCATATCAACGATCTATTGAACTCAAACCTGATGAATATCATACCTATGAAGTCCTAGGATATGCTCTTGAGAAACAACAGAAGTTTTCAGAGGCAATCATTGCTTATCGCCAAGCTTTAGAACTTCAGCCCGATCACACAGCAATACAGAGGCAACTAGAGATTTTAGAGCAAAAAGCGGCTCAGAGGGTAACTGAATCTTCTGTTTCAATCTCAGCCAGTTATCAAGGGTATCCGCCGATGGATATTATTGTGACTCCTAATGAAGTTAATCACCATCATGGCACCGGTATCCTGATTGAAAGAATCTTTAAACAAGGTTCAAAAATGGTGTCAATTCGATCTCAAAGTCATCATAATGGAGAGCAAGATTTTGGAGAAGTGATTCTGGAGTGTTCATGTTTGGGAGCTTCTAGAGAAGAGATTTTTCGACGAGTTTTAAATCAGTTGAATGGTATTAAAGCAAAGCGAGTGGTTTGCATTCCCTATTATCCAGAGGATGTTTTAATCACGTTAGCAATTAAAGAAATATTTGGAGTTCACTTATGTACTTACATCATGGACGATCAGAATGTTCATGCTGATGGCATTCCTGACTCTTTGATGCAAGAGCTGCTAGAAAAATCCGATCTACTACTGGCAATTTCTCCAGAAGTCCGCGATGCTTACGAGATGAAGTATGATCGCAAATTCTGGTTATTCCCTGGTATTGTACCCAATGAGTTAATAGAGTTCAGTGTTAAATTGGGTTCGGATTATCCTCAATTTTGCCAGTCAAAACGGGGAATATTAGTCGGCAATATCTGGAGTCAACGGTGGCTAGATTCTCTCAGAGAGACAATTAAAGGAGCAGGGGTTCAAATAGACTGGTACGCTAATTTAAAGCCGTCTTGGCTTAATTTTGACAGAGATCAATTAGAACGAGATGGCATCATTCAAAAAGGCTTAGTTCCTGAGAAAACGCTCGTTCAAATATTGAGAAACTACCCCTATACAATACTGCCAACAGGTAGCACAAACGAAACAGATGATCGGCCAGAAATCGCTAAACTGAGTTTGCCGTCGAGGATTCCATTTATCTTAGCAACGACTCAAACTCCTATCATTGTATTAGGAGACAAGAATACATCAGCAGCCCGCTTCATTGAACAGTTCAATACCGGAACAATTTGTGATTATAATCCAACGAGTTTCCGTCAAGCCATAGAATATGTTTGTTCCCCAACTACTCAAATTAATCTGCGAAATAATGCTTTGAAAATTTCTGAGACACTCTCAGCAGATGGTGTAGACCAGTGGTTATGGGATTCTTTAGAAAAAGGAGAGCCGGCTGACTTAAGGTTTGAAACATTTATGCCTCGTCGAAAAGATAGCTTAGTTCCTTTTATTGAGTCTCCCACTCCTAAAGATATTTGGAGAGAGTTTGTCCCAGATTATCAGGCTATACGCCGTCTTAAAGAGAAAGATTATTATCCAGATTTTGTGATTGATATTGGGGCTTCAACCGGAATCTGGTCTTATACCGTTAATAAGCTATTTCCTAAAGCTCGCTTTATCTTGATTGATCCTTTGATGTCCCGACACGATCAATCAAGCAGGAAATATTACATCGATCCTAACCAAAATTTTGAAGTAGTAGAAGCGGCTGTTTCTGACGCTGTGGGATCTACCTCATTTCAAATCTCTCCTGATTTCTACGGTAGTTCTTTATTAACACCAAATGATGGCCGTGATTATGAAACTGTACCGGTTAAAGTGATTACCCTTGACAGTTTGAAGGCTGAAAAAAATATTTCGGGAACAGGGATTCTTAAAATCGATGTTCAATGTGCTGAACACTTGGTTTTAGCAGGAGGAAGTCATTTCTTGAATCAAGTTGATGTGATTGTGATAGAACTCTCGTTAGTTCGATTTGAAGAGCGGGCTAAGATTTTATTGGAAATGATGCAACTGCTGAATGATCTTGGGTTTAGTTATTATGATGATGCAGGAGATTGGCGTTCTCCATTTGATGGAACTTTATTACAAAAGGATGTAATTTTTGCAAAAACAGATGGACTTTTGGTCAGAAAAGCAGTAGAATTATCTCAAGGAAAATAATTGATTTGAGTCCATTATGGCGATTAATTGAGTTGAGTTAAATATTAGGGAGTTGACGAGTTATGGGTAATGTTTTAGTTACAGGTTCTGCCGGTTTAATTGGGTCTGAGTCCGTTCGATTTTTTGCCAACTTAGGCTTCAATATCATTGGAATTGATAATGATATGCGAGCCGTTTTCTTCGGAGAGTCTGCTTCGACGAGTTGGAACCGAAATTTACTCAAAGATGAGTATGGCGATCGCTACAAACACTATAGTTTAGATATTCGCGATCGCGAAGCCGTTGAGAATCTTTTCAAGGAATATGCTAATGATATTGAATTAATTATTCATACAGCGGCTCAACCTTCCCATGACTGGGCAGCTCGTGACCCCCACATGGATTTTACTGTCAATGCTAATGGTACATTAGTACTTCTAGAAGCCACTCGTCAATATTGCCCCAATACTGTATTTATACACTGTTCCACCAATAAAGTGTATGGGGATACGCCCAACTTTTTACCCTTAGAAGAACTCGAAACTCGTTGGGAAATTGATTCTAATCATCTATACAATGATGGAATTGATGAGTCTATGAGTATCGATAACTCTAAGCATTCTTTATTTGGGGCTTCCAAGGTTGCAGCCGATATTTTAGTGCAGGAATATGGCAAATACTTTGACATAAAAACTGCTAGCTTCCGAGGGGGATGTCTAACCGGGCCAGCTCATTCTGGGGCAGAACTTCATGGCTTCCTAGCGTACCTAATGAAGTGTATAATACTTGGTAAGCCTTACACCATTTATGGGTATAAAGGTAAACAAGTGCGGGATAACATTCATAGTTATGACCTAGTGAATGCTTTCTATCACTTCTACAAAAATCCTCGCTGCGGCGAAGTGTACAACATGGGGGGGTCTCGTCACAGTCATTGTTCAATGTTGGAGGCGATCGCTATTGGTGAAGAACTCGCAGATAAAAAGTTGGAATATACCTACACAGAAAATAATCGTTCTGGCGATCATATTTGGTATGTTTCAGATGTAAAAAAGTTTAAGTCTCATTATCCAGAGTGGGAGTATAAATATAATTTGAGGAATATTTTAGAAGAAATATATCAGGCTCAAGTAAAGCGTTTATAAAATATTGAGAATAGGGAGGATTAGACATGATATTCGTTTGTTACGGCATGGTTAAGTCGGCAAGTACTTTTGCATTTCAATTAGCTAATCATCTTGCACAGACTCATAGTAACCAAGCAGAACTTAATCAGCTTTTGCCTGAACATTTGCAGGCTCGCTTTATTCCTAAAAATTTAGGTGAAACTCTGCAAAAACTTAATAGTTATTTGCCCAATAATGGAGAGATTTATGTAATTAAAACTCATTGTTTTCTTGATGATGAAACAAAGAAGATGTTATCGGAAGGTAAAGTAAAGGCTGCTGTTTCTTATCGAGATCCCTACGATATTGTAGTTTCTTTGAAAGATGCAGGAGAAATAGAAAGACAGAGAGAAGAGCATAAACAAAGACCATATTTCACTGAAATTCAAAGTTATGAGGATGCCCTAAAGAAGTTACCTCCTGTTCTAAAGGAAGCAAAATTATGGTTGGACTGTGAAGATACAATGCAAATTAATTTTTCAAGGATTGCCAATGAACCTGTAGTTATAGCCCAAGAAATAGCTGACTATATGGGAGTGAATATAGATCCGCAAAAGATTGTTAAAATTGTGGAATCTTATACATCAGATAAAAGTTCAATCTTTGAGTTTAATAAGGGGATAGAAGGTCGAGGACAGAAAGAATTGAATCTTTCAGATACAGATCCAATCAAGAAAACGATGGATGAATTTGTCAGTCAGTATTTAAGTAAGGTTTCTTAATCAGGATAAAATCATGGGATATATTGTAGGATTCTCAAAGTTAGATTTCGAGAGAATTGAATATTTTAAAAGTAGGGGATTTAACCCTAAATGTATTTTCGATGTTGGTGCATCTAACGGCGGATGGTCTAACAATATATCACCCTTATTCCCAGAAGCCACCTTCTATTTATTTGAACCGCTTGCTGATATTGAGGAAGATTATCAGGAGAAGTTGAGTCAGCTTCTAGAATCTAATCTGATACTTTAGATGGCTGGAGAGATCAGAAAGGGAACTTAATTTTACAAGATATATTTTTTGTTAATAGGAATAGCGAATTAGCCAAAGACTATCGTTTCTAGTGAATTAGATTAATTTGAGAGTAGGTAGCTATGCATAATCAAAGCAAAGATACATCAACAAAAGAGATTTTGCTGAGGGAGGGAAACAATTTGAAACAGCAAGGAAAACTTGATGAGGCGATCGAAAAATACTCCTGCGCTCTACAGATGAATCCAGACTTCGTACCAGCCTTGAATCAGTTGTCATATCTATTTGAAAGTCAACAGGAATTCGACCAAGCAATACCTCTGCTTCAACATATCATTCAAATTCAGCCCCAACAGAGTCTGATCAAAGTAAGACTGGCAAACGCAATGATACATCAGGGGAATATTGATGAGGCTATTTCCCTTTACCAACAAGCAATTACTCAAGAGGAACAGCTACCAGCTTGGGTATATGCAAGATTTGGAACTGCTTTAGAGAAAAACGATCAGATAGATGAAGCCATTACGGCTTATGAACAAGCTGCCAAATTGCAGCCCGAGAATTCTTACATTCATCAGAAACTAATAGCACTTTTGAGAATGCAGGGACGCGAAGATGAGGCTGCTATATGGGTTAAGCAATTACCCCAAGTTAAACAAGGGGAAATCTACTCACAAATCTGGCAGGCGTTGAATCAAACTAGCCTGCAACGTTTAGAAGAAGAGAGTGTTAATTATCCAACAGAATTTGACCCAAAGGAGGTTGAGCAATACTTCATACTGACAAGTCAGTACAAAATTATTGATATAACATCCTTGAGTGATGAAGATAAATCATACTTAGAAACTGCTGGTTTGTCGTTGAATTATTTAAAGCAAAACCAAAATTTGGTGACTGCAACGGGAGTATCTCAAGAAGAGACTCAAGAGGAGGAACACTTACTAACTCAGCAGCTAGCAGCTCAGGAAGGATGTTTTTACGCTATTTGTCCTATCACTGGACAAGTTCTTCAATCAAATCGCTCTGTATTATTTGATCGGCTAGTCTTCTATTATCGCTTCGTTGGTAATGAAGTTTTTTACTTGATGATTGCTGGAAATTGCTTTCAAAAAGAGGCTATTTACTTTCCTAGACTAGAACTGTTCGTTCACCTTTTGCCTAATGAGCATCCTTCTTATGTAAGAGGTCTAACTTCTGGACCTGGCAATTTAGGAATGACTCCCTTGAAATCTGCCTCAGTCAATCATTGGAATATTATTAAACAATACCTATCTAATGTAGAGTTAGTCGAGAAATGTGCTGTCGTTGGTATCAACTTTAGCACTTTCCATCATCTTGTCAATGAATTGTCAGGAATTCAGAGAATTTATGAGTCGGGATGTTTGCAGCAGATTGATAAATTTTTAGTAGTGGGTCCAGAGTATTATGGTGGGATTGATGAAATTTTTCCTGAAATTCCCTCAGAGAAAGTTGAGCGTTTGAACTGTTGGCAGACTACTAAAAGTACATCTTGGATAACGAGAAATATAATCTTTCCAGAAACAAGTAAGAAAATACTAAAAAATAATTTTTTTGCATTTAAGTTAGGTGATGAGAAAGTTTCAGATGAATTACAAAATCGCCTCTATCAAGCATCACTGAGAAAATGTTCTTCAGATTTTTTAACGACGATAGAGACAGCAAAAAAGGTATATTTTCCTCTATTTTGGATCAGCTTTCGTACCCACTTTAGAACCTGGCTATCTCAGGTTGAAGGAATCGCTAATATTGTTAATGGTCTTTCGGATCAGTTTCCTAATATAGCTGTTGTTTTTGATGGATATACTCGTATAGATATAAACGGCAACTTACTCATTAATGATAAAGATGAAGAAATTATTCAAAATGAGAAAGATGTTGTCAGTCAAATTCAATCACTATTTACTAAACAAATTAAAGTTTACGATATTATCGGTAGCCCAATGTATGAAGTTGTAGTCTGGGCTAATGCTATTGACTTGTATTTTGTACCGGGAGGAAGTACGGCAGCGAAGACAACACAGGTTGTAAGCAAGCCTGGTTTTATGCATAGCAATCGAACAGTAAGGGGAATGAATAATTTATCTGAAAACGAAACTGTTGATTTCCCTCAAGAGGGTGAAGGAGTCGCTATGAATTATAGCTATGACTTTGACTGGAAAATTGCTTATGAAAAACTACTAAAAATAGCCTCATCGATTAAAAAAAATGAATAACTTAGCTTAATTTATGTACACAACTATTAATTGATTCAAATCTCATGATATTTCTATCCCACCGAGGACTATGGAAAAGTAAAACAGAACAAAATACCTTATCCGCCTTCCAACTGTCATTTCAACAAGGCTTTGGTTGCGAACTTGATATCCGGGATGCATCAGAACAACTTGTCATCAGTCATGATTTATCCACAGAACCCTATCTACTCTTAGAGGAGGTATTTCAAGCCTATAACACTATTAATCAAGATGTTCCGATTGCCATTAATATTAAAGCCGATGGATTACAACACTTGTTAAAAGAACAGATTGACAAGTATTCAATTACTAATTATTTTGTCTTTGATATGTCCGTTCCTGATACATTAGGCTATCAAAAACACCAACTTAAATTCTTCACTCGCCACAGCGAATACGAACCCAAACCCGCTTTTTACGAAAAAGCAGAGGGAGTCTGGTTAGACTGCTTCAATAGTGACTGGTGGACAACAGAAGATGTCGAAAAACATCTACAGCATAACAAATTTGTGGTTCTGGTTTCCCCCGAATTACACAAGCGAGAATATCACCAAACTTGGGAAAATTGGCGCAGGATTGAACAAGAATTGAACACCGATAAATTAATGCTGTGTACAGACTTTCCCCAACAAGCTCAGGAGTTTTTCAATGACAACCGTTAAAGCCGTTTTATTCGACATGGATGGGGTATTAATTGATGCTAAAGACTGGCATTATGAAGCCCTTAACCGCGCCTTAGACCTGTTTGGCATGACCATCAGCCGAGATGAACATCTCTCAACTTTTGATGGACTACCGACTAGAGATAAGCTAAAAATGCTGACTAAATCTCGAAATTTACCCCAGTCTTTGCATCAATTTCTTAATAACCTGAAGCAAAAGTTTACCGTTGAATTAGCCTACGCTCGCTGTAAACCTTTGTTTCATCATCAATATGCTCTCTCCCGTCTATCTCAACAAGGCTATCGACTCGCAGTTTGTTCAAATTCTATTCGTAATACAGTGGAATTGTTAATGAAACTCTCTGCTTTAGAAGACCATCTAGAATTTACTCTTTCCAACGAAGAAGTGACTTATGGCAAACCCCACCCAGAAATGTATCAACTGGCTTGTCAAAAAATGAACTTACAACCCACAGAATGTCTGGTGGTTGAAGACAACGAAAACGGTATTCGCGCCGCTGAGGCTTGTGGTTGCCCTGTCTTAGCCGTCAGTACCGTCAATGACGTTAACTATACCCGAATTCAACAAAAAATTGCTGAATTAGAAGGAGCCTAAAACTTATGAGAGTGCTAATTCCACTCGCTGCCCGTAGTCCCTTTTTTCCACCCGAAGAGTTTCATTTTCCCATGCCACTGATTGAAATTGATGGCATTCCCATGATTAAACTGGTGGTGGATAATCTCTCTGCTATTGGCTCAGATTTAGAATTTATTTTTGTTGCCCTAGCAGATGAATGTCGGGCTTTTAGTTTAGATAATATCCTGCGCTTAATCACTCAAAATCGTTGTCAAATTGTTGAAATCAAACAGCAAACTAAAGGAGCGCTTTGTTCCTGCTTGATGGCAATAGACTATTTCAATGATGACCAACCCTTAATTCTTGCCAACTCTCAGCAAGTTTTTGACCTCGACTTATCTGTAGCGATTCAAGACTTTCAACAGCGCCATCTGGATGCCGGAGTCATTAGCTTTGACACCGTTCATCCCCGCTGGTCTTACATTCAAGTTGATGATGAAGATAACGTAGTGGAATTTGCTACAAGAAAAGTGATTAGCCGCTTAGGTCTGACCGGGATATCGTATTTTGCCAGAGGTAAAGACTTTGCTAAAGCGGCGATGAAAGCTATCGAACATAGTGCAGAAACGAATGGAATTTATTATATTGCTTCTGCCTTTAATGAGTTAATCTTAGAAGGAAAGAAACTCGGGCATTATTCTATTCCCAGTGGGCTATTTCATAGCTTTTATTCCCCTCAAAAACTGGCGGACTATGAACGACTGCTGCAAAGTCAAGCCTTGAACTTCATGCCGCGTATTCATTCAGCTATTACTTCTAGCACAGCCCCTTCTGTTAATGTTGTTATTCCCATGGCAGGAATGGGAAGTCGCTTTTCCAAGCAAGGCTATCCAAAACCCAAACCTTTTATTGATGTGTTGGGCAAAACCATGATTGAACAGGTCATGGATAATCTTGCCCTACCCAAAGCACGATATGTTCTGTTAACACGTCAGGAACATATAGAAAAAGAACCTAAAATTGTTTTTCGTTTAGAACAACAGGGTAATGTCAAAGTTCTACCAGTTGAAAAGCTCACTGAAGGAACTGCTTGTACGGTATTACTGGCACGGCAAGAAATCGATTTAGAGGCTCCACTTTTAATTGCCAATTGTGACCAACTAGTAGATTTTAAATGTAGTGACTTTATTCAAGACTGTCTAGAGCGAGGATTAGATGGTTCAATTCTTGTGTTTCGAGATGCAGAAATGAACCCTAAATGGTCATTTGCTCGTACCGATGAACAGGGTATTGTCTTAGAAGTAAAAGAAAAAGTGCCCATTTCTGACTTAGCCACTGTGGGGATTTACTTCTTTTCCAAAGGACGGAATTTCATCACTGCTGCTCTAGATATGATAGTTCAGAATGACCGAGTTAATGGCGAGTTTTATACCTGTCCTGTGTATAACTATGCTATTGCCAACGGCCAGAAAATTGGAGTCTTTGAAATTCCTTCTGAAGCTATGCATGGTTTAGGAACACCAGAAGATTTACAGTCTTATTTGTGTTTGAAAGAAATACCTTAACTTTTGTTATTTCTACTGTCTCTCACAAAATTAATTCACTTAACCTAGGAGATTTTTAATGTCACAGAATACAACTCAACAATTCGATAATGCATTCAAACTTCAGCTTGGAACTGAACAATATATTTATGATGCCTTTAACGATTTTATTTTTAGTCCAGATACTCGAGTCTTAGGAAAATTGCTCGCCCGAGCCTCTCTCTTTTCTCAAGTTAAGGATATACCGGGAGATGTGGTTGAATGTGGCGTATTTAAAGGTTCAGGAATTCTAACTTGGCTGAAGCTAAAAAAAATATTTGTTCCTAACTCCTTTAAAAAAGTCATAGGGTTTGACTATTTTGATACCAATTCTTTACTAGAGTCCTTATCAGGTAATGATAAAGTTCGGATGAGCGAACTATTTACTGACAGAAACTATGAGCATGATGAAGCCTTTGAAAAGTTATTGCACGAAAAAATCGCTTCAGCCGGATTTTCCCTTAATGATTATGAGTTAGTCAAGGGAGATATTTGTAAAACAGCACCTGAGTTTGCCACCCAGCGGCCCGGATTTAGAATCTCTTTACTATACATCGATCTTGATATTGAAAAACCCACTTATGATACTTTAAGTGCATTTTGGGACAGAGTATCAGTGGGTGGTTTAGTCGTTTTTGATGAATATGCTGTGCATCAATGGTCAGAAGCAGAAGGAGCCGATCAGTTTTTCAAAGATAAAAAGGTTCAAATTAAAACCACAACAGATTATTTTTGTCCTATCGCTTATGTGGTTAAACAATTTAATCAGTAAACTATAGCAATCTGACTTAATCAAAGCCCCCATAATTGGGGGTATTGGGGCAATCTAGTTCACCCATAATTTTTTATTGCTATACTGATGTTTCTTCGGTACTCAAGATGTATTGTATTGTGCCTTTAGCCGGCCCGGATTTTATTCATCCTACCCTCGGAATTAAACCTTTAATGCCGATAGATGGAGAACCGTTATTACGAAAAGTCATTACCTCTCGTCCTTGGTGGCGTAGTGGAGATTTACAGCCCTCTAATTTAATTTTTGTCCTCCGAGATATTCCTGAAACAGTCAAATTTATAGAAGATCTAGATGATTGGTTTCCAGGGTCGCAGAAGGTCATAATTTCTAGCTTAACTAGCGGTGCATTGATGTCTGCTTTAGCAGGAATTTCTCTAATTAAAGATTTTACCGTACCTTTATGTATAGATTTGGTGGATATTCTTTATGAGACCGAGGAATTAATGCTTAACCACTTTCAGGATGATTCTATTGGTGGAGTTTTGCCTTATTTTACTTCTAATGAATCTTGTTATAGTTACTTTGAAATGAATACAGAAGGCTTCGTAACTCACGCAGTAGAAAAGCAAGTGATCTCATCGTATGCATCTGCGGGAAGTTATTGTTTTCGAGATACTGCCACTTATTTAAATGCTGTTGCGTTTTCTCTGAATCATATTTCTGAATTATCAGTCCGAGGAATTTTATTTGTTTGTCCAGCAATGAATTACATCGTCAACACAGGGAAAAAAGTCATTCCAATTCAAGTCGATAATATTCAATCTATTAGTAAAAAATTTCATTAAGGAGACAGAAAAAATGATGGATAACTGTTTAATTTGCCAGTCTACAAATCTGAAAGAAGTTTTTCATGCTACCCAAGTTCCACTTGTACCGAATGCTCCGCTTGAACCCTCAAACTTTGACTCAGAAATATTAGTAGAAATGAATATTGTTCAGTGCCAGCACTGTTCTCTGATTTATAACAAAGCTTTTCAGCCATCCCTGATCGAAAAAATCTATACAGAAAACTACTCTTCAGGTATTCCCAATTCACCTAAAATGCTGGAGAAGTTTAATAAAATCGTTGATAGTATAATCCTCGAAGAAAATATTAAAAACCAATGCGTGATTGAAATTGGTGCAAGTGATTTCACTTTCTCAGAACTCTTGCTGGAAAAGGGAGCCAAAAAAGTCATTGCTTTTGAACCTTCAAACCTTTTCAAAACAGAAAACCCTCAGATCTACCATATAGATACATTCTTTTCTGCTGAAAAAATTCCTGTAGATACCAAAGATATTGGCTTAATTGTCATCCGCCATGTACTAGAACACTTACCCGATCCTTTAGCAACTATAACGCAACTGGCTACAATTGCCCGACCTGGATTGAAATTATATATTGAAGTTCCCAATGCAGAAGATATTATTAAAAATAATCGATTTTATGACTTTTTCTACGAACACATTACCTACTTTAATCCTGATTTATTGAAAAAGATTATGAATAATTTCGGGTTTAAAACCCACACTGTTACTCCTCTTGTACAGGGACAGCACTTTGGTTTATTGTGTGAAAAAACTGACCTGACTCCTTCAGAAAGACCGCCTATTCAACCCGCAGAAACTCTTCAAACAGTTGCAGAGTTTACCTCCTATACGGAAGACTTTTTGACAACAATAGGAGAAGTGATTAATTCCTATGAAAAACTAGCAATTTATGGAGCCGGAAATCACGGTCTGGGTGTAGCTGCGTTGCTAGACCTCGATCATGAACGAGTGAAATGCTTCCTTGACCTTAATAAAATGAAAGCTGGCAAATACTCGCCCAAAACCCATATTCCAATTATGCCTCCTGAGAAGGAAAACTTACAGGAACTAGATGCAATCATTATTATTGCACCCCTGCACCAAGATGAGATTGCATCTGACTTAAGAAGTAAATTTGCATTTACTAAAGATATTTGGGGAACTTATCCTAAGATCTTCAAAATTCATGAATAGAATTGAAAGACCCAAAGTTCATGATTCCGATTATTTATAGTTTTGAAATAGACAAAAATAGTGATGAAATCAATTAACCGAACCGAATGTGTTGTTTGCGGACAAACTAATCTAGAATCTCTGTATAATTTCAAAAACTTTCCTGTATTCATGGGATGTACGACAGAATCCCCCGAAACAGACCTGACAATGGATATGTCTTGGGTCATCTGTCCTGACTGTGGCACAATTCAACTCAATCAATTAGTTCCATTAGAGATTTTATATCAAGAAAATCATAATGAAGCGATAGGAGGGGTTTGGCAAAATCACCATAGTCAATTTGCGGATTTTATTCTTAAATATGGTAAAGAACATCGTTTAGAAATTGGGGGAGCGAGTGGAAAAGTTGCTCAACTCGCAAGGCATAAAAGTGAGACTGGACGTTGGTTAATATTAGAACCTAATCTATTTGAAACAGACTCAGACCTTCCTAATATAGAATTTCAGCAAGGTTGGTTTGATCAAACCTATCAACCACCCTTTGAAGTAGATACGGTCATTCACTCTCATGTGATGGAGCATTTATATGAACCTCGTAAAACCCTAGAACAAATCAATCAGTTGCTTCCTGTTGGTGGTCGAATGATTATATCTGTTCCTAACATGAAAGTTTGGCTACAGAAAAAGTACACAAACTGCCTAATGTTTGAACATAGCTATTATTTACCTGAGGATATTGTAGAGTTTTTGGTTCAGCAATATGGATTTAAAGTAGTAGCCAAGCAGCACTTCCAAGAGCATTCTATCTTTTTTGCCTGTGAAAAAATTAGTCAAGAATCTTTACCTCAGATCAAACTACCCAGAAATTACCAAGAAAACAAATCTTTGTATAAAGAGTTTGTCAATCATTATATAAAAATTGTGAATGAAATAGAGGAGCAGGTTCCCAACTATCCGGGTGATAAATATATTTTTGGAGCGCATATCTTTACTTTATATTTGCTCGGGTTTGGATTAAAAGAAAAGTATTTCTTAAATGTATTGGATAATGCACCTAGCAAAATAGATAGACGACTTTATGGGACAAATTTAATGGTGAAATCTCCAAAATGTCTGAAAGAACATGATGAAGCTTTGTTAGTGCTAAGAGCAGGTGCATATACTGATGAAATTAAGAAAGATATTGTAGAGAATATTAACCCTAATATTCTGTTTTGCTAATTCTTTGACTTGCTAGTTTTCATGTTAATATCTTTCTACCATCATGTCATCCCTGCGGGATCTTGACATAATACTGATTGTTGAGGTAATACATACCCGTAAATTTACTGATATAACTCCTAAGGTTAATGTCACAAAAATATTTTAAATATCCGTTGAATCACAATTGAACATCAGACTTTATCTAGTTAGTCTAGTAATAGAGTTTAAAACAATTATCATGTCCTCAACTGTTTCTTCAAAAATTCCTGATTTGATTCGTAGCTTACGGGAACGCTTAGAACTCTCTCAAGTCAAGTTTGCCAAACAGTTAGGAGTGTCATTTCAAACTGTTAATGGTTGGGAAAATGGACACCATCAACCCTCTCGAATTGCAATGAAATTAATCCGGGGACAAGTTGAAGCGATGGGAGAACAAGGAGAAGATCTATTGAATAAATATTTTCACTGATGATTCAACTCACAACTCAATAGATTAATGATTGATTCTAATAGAATCATGTATTCTGTCCGGTCTTTTTCTCAAGCAAAAACAACGGTGCGGTGATTATAAACCAACACTCGATTTTGTAGGTGTAGCCGTACAGCTCTTGCTAATACTAAGCGTTCCATATCTTTACCTTTACGAATGAGATCCGCTACCGTATCACGATGACTCACCCGGATGACATCTTGTTCAATAATCGGCCCTTCGTCTAAATCTTCCGTGACATAGTGAGCCGTGGCACCAATAATTTTAACCCCTCGTTTGTAGGCTCTTTGATAGGGATTTGCGCCTGGAAATGCGGGTAAAAACGAGTGATGAATATTGATAATATTCGGAAACTTGGCGACAAAATCAGCACTCAAAATCTGCATATATTTGGCTAGAACAACCAAATCAATATTGTGTTTTTGTAGTAATTCAAGCTGATGAGCTTCTTGGTCTACTTTTGTATCTTTGGAAATAGGAAGATAACAAAACTCAATGTCAAACTGATCGGCAATGGGTTGTAAATCGGTATGATTACTGATAATTAAGCTAATATCTGCATTCAATTCTTTGGCTTGCCAACGCCATAATAAATCGAGTAAACAGTGATCTTGCTTGGTTACCCAAAGGGCAATTTTTGGGATATTATCTGAGAAATGAATTTGCCAACTGGCATTAAAGGGTTTAGCGATGGCACTAAAAGCCGGCGCAATCACTTCTTTTGCTAAATTAAATCCTGCTAATTCCCACTCAATGCGTGTGAGAAACATTTCTGCGGCTGTATCGGTATGTTGATCGGCATGAATAATATTCCCGCCATTGGCATATATAAAGTTAGCGATTTTAGCCACTAATCCTGTTTGATCGGCACAAGATAATAATAAAGTAGCAGTGGGTTGATTGATCATGAGTCGATATCAATTAAAATTTTTGCTTCAAGTAAACTGACGGCAGAGGACAAGTTAATAATGTACCGCATCGCTTACAATACAGTGCATCTGTATCATGAGATGACAAGCCACAATCTGAACAGATTGTCTCAACTTGATTTGCCGTTTTTACCAGTTGTTTAATTAGATTTCCCAATTGCCACGGAATTAAAGCAACCCCCGTTAAAATCATGAGAATCGTTAAAAAACGTCCCATTTCTGATAAAGGGATAACATCTCCAAAACCAACCGTGGTCATGGTTACCACTGAGAAATAAACGGCATCTAAAAAGGTTCCGAAAATTTCAGGATTTATCGGATGTTCAACTTGATAAATTAACCCAGAAAAGATAAATATTATTGTTAATAAAGTAAAAATAATTCGGGCAAAAATAATACCATCTTTGGTTTGAATTTGTAAAAATGTTATTTTAAAATCTAAAAACCGGATTAATCGTAAGATCCGAAACCATCTAAGAATCCGAATAAATCCAATATTAAAAGAGCCTAAGATAACAGGTAAAATCGCAATCAAATCTATAATTGAGTAAAGATTAAAAATAAACTTTAGCTTATTCTCTGCACCCCAAAATCGAATTAAATATTCAATCGCAAATAAAACAATAATAAATTGATCGACGACCTCTAAAACAGAACGAAGCTGTGGTGAAATGGGATAGGTTTGAATCACAAAAATCGCAGCAGATAACAGAATCAAACCCGTAATCAAAAGACTGACAGCCAAGCCCACAGGTGTTTCTAAGTCTTCTATATAGAACACCAATCGTTTACGAGTTCGATCAATCCAAGACATTTCTGCTTGACTCATAAGCCTAACCGATAAGATTTGGTCATTCGTTCTTTGTCATTGGTTGTTGGTCATTACTCAGTTGCCTATACCAATAACTAATAACTAACAACTAATAACTAACAACTAATAGTTTAACAACTGACGAATGCGATCGCGGTTCTCCGTAGTAGTTGATGAGCGTCGATTTAGCCAAGTCATTGCTTCATTTTCTCCCCGTTGAGCCGCGACGACTAAAGCCCCCCAGGCTTGTAAATCGGGTTCTTCTGGGCTTTCTGCTAAAGCCGCTTGAATTCGTAGCTTTAAGCGTCCCTCATCGGCTTGTAAGAGAGTGTTTAACTGCTGAGTACTGAGGCGATCTGTTTGTAAAACATTTAATGCCTCTGTCCACCGACCATCAATCAAACCCGCTAACACTTTTTGACTGGGACTAGCCCAAGCAGCAGTGGCTTGAGCATCCGTAATCGTGGCATGAAACTCAATTAAATCCAGTTGTGCTTGCGCGATTGCCGGCCAACTAGAAGGATATCTCCGGCTTTTTCCCGTATTTTCTTTCAGAGAAGTCATTAACTTCAAGGCAGGAGACCATAAGCCACTTTGAGCCAGTCGCAACGCTTTGCGATAATTATAATGATCTAAAACCGCTTCATCTAAAGAAATACTGGATAACTGAATCGGATTGGGGACAAATTTTTGAGGCTTAATTTGAAATACACTAAATTGAGGTTCTAAACCTAAGGTTTCCTCAATTAACAGTTCTGGGTCGGCTCCCCCGGTAATTTCTTGCCAAATCGGTTGTTGACCCGCTGGGCTTTTCCACTCCAACATCGTACTCAAATGATTGTAGGTTGGGTTGTAATGAACAATCTGTCCATAGGGTACTTTTTTACCCGCCACAATCCGAGTACTATAGAGATTAAACCATACCCCCATTGCCGGAACTTTACCCGTAAATTTCTTTAAATTCATCAACGGTTGAGGTTTATTAGACCCTTGTTGATTATTTCGTTTTCCAATCAAAGAAGCCAACACATAGGATTCAGCCGGGCCGTTGACTTTCAATTGGTGAACCATCCGATAATAGGGCGGTGTTCCGGCACGTTGGTAGGGCATTAAAATAGACTCATAAACCCGTAGTTCTACGACTTCCTGGCAATTCGACTCACAAGGATGAACCACACTGGGTTCTCGCTTAACGACGACTGGAACTAATAAATCATTTGCAGTTTGAATCAGATTTTCCGGCGGCATTAAGAATCGACGAAGCGGGTAAAGATAGGAATTTTCCTCAAATAATTGATCCTTATATTCAGCCACTTTATCCGGTGTTGGTAAGGGCAAAGGATTACCCAGTCTTAAACCTTCTACCTGGAGATCGTCGCGAATTTCATCCAGTGTTTTAATAGACTCATGACGTTGTAGGGGAATCTGAGTCCAAGCCGGCAAAAATTGATTCAGCCAAATGCCAATATCAGGATTAACAATCAGTTGATAGCTAAACCAACCACATCCCGCAATTAAAGCTGACCCACCAAACATTAGACTAAATGCTAACCCATCAGCCATCCATTTTTTCAGAGTCTGGGAACGAATGGAATGGGAATCAGATGGGACGGCTGCTGTTGCAGGACGACGAGTTGTACGGTATTGAGATTCTGCTGGGTTTGACCACCCCAGTCTACGAAAGATTCTGACCATTTGAGGGGTTGTGTTGGGTGTGCAGTTTCAGGTGGGAGTGATCTGGCAAGATGAGATCCGAAAAACGCTTCAGATGGGGAGAGAGGGACATTTTAAGCGATGCCTACAACGAAAGCATTCATTTTCAGCCCTCCATTATTTGTCATGGGTTGTGAGTTGCAATCAAGTCTGATGACTCAGAATGAATCATACCTCACTCAACAGGAACTGAACTGAGTAAAACTTGTTCGTAGTGTTGACCAGCACTGTCCCAAGTGTATTCAGTTTCAATGAGTAATCGGCCATTTTGAGATAAGGTTTGTCGAAGTTGGGGTTGTTCAAACAGTTTGCTAACGGCATCGATATATTCTTGCACAGTGTTAGCCCGTAATGCTCTGGCTGGCACTCCCTCCCCATCTACGGCAAGCCCTTCTAAACCTCGGTCGCTAGCAACAACAGGAACCCCCGCTGCCATCGCTTCTAAGGTTTTGTTTTTGATGCCATAGCCACTTCTCAACGGAGTCACACAAACGGTAGCTTGATGTAAAAAGTCCACCACTTGGGGAACCTTTCCTGTGACCTTGACCCCGGGCGCATCACCTAAGGCTTTGACCTCAGGGGTGGGCCTTGCACCGACGATTGTAAAGGTTGTATTGGGGTAGAGTTGCTGTAGATGGGGTAACACAGAGAGCGTAAAAAAGCGAGCAGCATCTATATTGTGAGAAGCATCCATTGCCCCTACAAAAACTAGATTATAGCCTGATGGGTCAAAAGTGCGACAAGGAAATAATTCTAAATCTACACCATTAGGAACCACATGAATTTGGGCTTGAGGCTGGAATTTTGAGAATTGACTTTTATCATCTTCTGTGGTAACAACTAAATGGGTAAATTTAGCCGCATAACGTTTTTCGTAGCGTTCTAATAATAAATTCAGATAGAGGCGATCGCGTAATTCATGGGGAGAAGCGCCCATATCCAGATGATTCCGAGTCCAGCCCGCAACGGAACTATGGATATCGACAACAGTAGTGACTTTAGCCGAAAAAGACGGTCGCACATAAATCTCATTGACGCTATGTTCACAAGTGATCGCATCACATTTCCCTGATTCTACAAACTGATCGATCCAGGCTTGCATTTGGCGGCTGTAACGATGTAAAACGTTCGGAGGAGTAGTTTGCCACATCGACTCAGCAAAGCGTCCCACTTTCTGAAGCGTTTTTGTTAAAGGATTGCTAGACTTTGGATCGGCTGGTAAAGCAAACAAAACCAACTGATTGACCCATTGGCGTAATTCTTCAATTTCAGCTTGAGAAACCCGATGATCGTATTGACTCACCAAAGTTACACAATGGTTTTGCTGTAAGTACTTAAGTAAATTAAATGTTCTGATTTCCGTTCCTCCGCGACTGGGAGGGTAGGGAAATGTGGAAGAAATCATTAATATATTCATAGCGCGATCGCGGCAATCTTCTATATCTCGTCTAATCTAATCAACTTTTACCGATAAGCCAAGTCTTATTAGATTTTGTAGCGCGATCGCGCGTTGTGCCATCAGAAACACCTAAAATATGTCAAACACTCAGCAAGCTCATATTCATCAAAGGGTTCTCAAAGCGGTTGAGTTCATACCTCAACCCTAGATCGAATCGTTTTTGCGGTCAATCATGACAAATGCCATATAGTATGTTATACTACCTAACAATAGTATTAAAAACCCCTGTCCATCCTCAATAGAACCTATTGCATTTCTTCGTATCATTTTTTTAGATTATTACCGCAGACTTGTCATGTCAGTTGAAGTGAAGGCCGTTTGGAAAAGACGTGTCTCAAAGTCAGTAGTCTGTGACAATTTTTAAACCAGCACAAGCCAATGACGCAACTCTAAGATGGGTTTGTTATGCTTATATTCAGTAACACCCATAACACCCCCTATGCACCGCTCTCGCTTCAGGAGCGGTGTTTTTTATCGCTTAATTTAACCGCAAACACAGCCATTCCTTAACGCTCAGGGATAGATCCGCTCTTATTATAGCGCTACGCATATTGGCGCAAGACATTTTCAAATCCTGGAACCCTCTCTATTGCGCCCAAGTCCCATAGCCCCAGGGCATGGCTACGAATCACGCTTAGGCTTTTCAAGCAGAATAGCGTGCCGCGCACCTTAGAGAGCGTTTGAGAAATTAGAAATGTCCGCCCCTATAGAATGTAGTGCTATATTATGTGGAAATTGAACTGCGGAAGGCAGTCATCGCAGCGCTTTCATTGCGGTCTATAGCCCGTAGGGCAATAGTGCTAAAGCCCATGGCTACGAATCAGGCTTACGCTAGGGGGAGGTGCTGAAGCCGAACCTGCGTCCGCACCTTGAAAGCGCCGTGGAAACCACGGGGCATATAAACGGAGCGGGAAACCCACGCTCCCCAGCCCCTCCCCATGAGCAACTTTTGTAAGAAGGCACCGGACTTCAAGTCCGGTGTACCGATGACCAGAAGAAGGGTTCAGCATTGATGGTAAAAGTATTAAAAGTACATTGGAATAAAGTCTTTAACAAGGTTAGTACCATTGATTGTCAATGAGTAGGTCTTAAAAGTTTGATTCAAGTCCATTGTTATGGAACTTGTCACCATAAAAGCTTTGAGGAAGTTCAATACTACATTAGTTCTTTAAAGATGTGGTTTTGAAAGAAGAATCAGCTCTCTTCTGTAATTATAATACTGCTACTAACGGGTCACTCATACGCAATATCACCCTCAATCTATTGCGCGAAAAGGGTTATAATTCTTTTAAGCAAGGCTGTTCGATTCATTTCTCATGACATAGATAAGATTCTTTATTTTCTGCAATAAATAATCTCTAACTTTGAAAGGTGGATTGGGAATAAAATGTTAAAAATACCAGTGCGATCTACTCTATTTCGTTATTTTAGAATCATATAAAAATGATATATAGCGCTACATAAGCAAATTAATATTACACCAATCTGATACTTTCTATAGTGTTAAATTCACAGCGTTTAGAATTCAGCAAACGGGACAAATATTAATCAAGAAATCACTTCATTTGTTCAATAGAGGCATAATCCCCCTCAGTTGTGATAATCACAAAGACGATCTTAAGTTAGAGGCTAAGTCAAAAGTAGACACGTTACAGTAATAGATAAGAAACCTTCCGTTGTAGGATAACGGAAAGATATGTACGGTTCTGTATCGTTTATTAAACCTTGACTGTTATCGTGATGTTAAAAAAATTACAATCAACCATACAACCCATTTTTAAATCATTATTGCTTCTCGGCTTAGTCTGTATATTGGTCTTCAGCCAAGCAGATTTTGCCCAGGCAGCCCGAACAGGCGGTCGTATCGGGGGGGGATCATTTAGAGCCCCAACGCGCACTTATGCCCCCTCTCCCACGCGATCGCCTGGGGGTGGATATTACGGCGGTGGCGGGTTTGGCTTTCCCTTTTTAATCCCCTTCTTCGGCTTTGGCGGCGGTTTTGGCGGTTTGTTCTCAATCTTAATCTTCATTGCGATCGCCAATTTTCTGGTTAATACTTTCCGTTCTGTTGCGGGAGGCTCAGACACAGAAGTCAACACGTCTACCGTCTCTGTGGCTCGAGTCCAAGTGGGTTTATTAGCCGAAGGACGCAGCTTGCAAACCGACCTAGATCGGATGGCGCAAACCGCAGATACGGGTTCTGCTGCTGGACGCGCTCAAGTCCTACAAGAAGCCACATTAGCTATTTTAAGACACCCTGAATATTGGGCTTATGGTTCAGCTCAAGCTCAAAAAACCGGACTCAATAGCGCTGAGGCTCAGTTTAACCAGTGGACATTGGCAGAACGGAGTAAGTTTACTGAAGAAACCCTATCAAACGTTAATGATCAACGTTTAGGAGGCGCAAGCCAATCCCCTCAACTATCCGGTTCAACCTCTGGAGAATTAGTCAAGACCCCAGACACAGACAATCCAGGAGAATATATCGTCGTGACCTTAGTCGTGGGTGCATTCGGTCAGCTTCAATTTCCTCAAGTCAACTCCGAGGAGGATTTGAAGCGAATTGTGAGTCAGTTGGGTTCGATTTCAAGTGAACAGTTACTGGCTGTAGAAATTTTATGGACACCCCAGGCTTCTGGGGATACTTTAAGTGCAGATGATTTGTTAGCATATTATCCGAACTTAAAGTTAGTCTAAGGTTGCAGGGACTTAAAAGACCTGGAGACAGGGAGACTGAGAAACTGGCAGGTCAAGGGAGACAGACACACCAGAGAGAGCGGAAGTACATCGAATGCTGATAGACTTTCTTCGATCTGTGTGATTTTCTCCCAGATCTAATCTTTCTCTCTCTTTTGTCTCTTCTTCCCATTCTCCCTCTAGCCTTTTAGTCAGAAAACAGATGAGATTCTTAGTTGTAGAAGATGACGAAGCGCAAGCAGAGATCATTAAAACAGCCCTCGTAGAGCATGGATACGTCGTAGATGTTGTCGCAGATGGTGCCGAAGGATGGAGTTATGTTGAGGCTTTTACTTATGATTTGATTTTGCTCGATGTTAGTTTACCCAGCTTGGATGGAGTCAGTCTGTGTCGTCGGTTACGAACATCCGGGTATAACGTCCCTGTGCTATTACTCACCACAAAAAGTAGCAGCACGGATAAGGTAGCCGGATTAGACGCAGGGGCAGATGATTATGTGGTTAAACCTTGCAGTATCCCAGAACTATTTGCTCGAGTGCGGGCGCTGCTTCGTCGTCCCGTTAACTCAGATTCTCCGGTACTGGCTTGGAACGATCTTCAACTCAATCCCAGTTCTCATGAAGTTCGCTATCAACACCAACTGTTATCTCTGTCTCCCAAAGAATACAGCCTGTTAGAACTGTTCTTACGCAACCCAAAACGAGTTCTAACCCGTAGTGCTATTTTAGAACATCTCTGGTCTTTTGAAGCCTTGCCCGGAGAAGATACAATTCGCGCCCATATTAAGCGACTGCGTCGTAAACTTAAAGTTCATGGGATTGATGAGATGATCGAGACCGTTTATGGTATTGGCTATCGTCTCAAACCCACCTTTGATCCAGAACCAGGCGAACTGTTTCACGCCACCGCCACCGACACCACCTCTACCCCTACCCCTACCCTTGAGAAAAAATCTACAGCCATTAATACAGCCTGGGAACGGTTTCGAGAGAAAATACAGGATCGCCTAGAACAACTCCAACAGATGATTACGACGTTGCAGAGTGAACCGACCCCCCCACAACTCTATCAACAAGCGGAAACAAACGCCCATAAATTGGCTGGATCGTTGGGGATGTTTGGCTTAACATCAGGCTATCGCTTAGCGCAACAGATTGAACAATGGATGATTGCTGCCCGGACTGACACAGATTTTGATCCCAAAAGTACAGCCGCGTTGGAGTCATTACACACGTCGATCCAACTATTGCACGACTCTTTAGCGCAACACTCAACCACTAGCGCGCCTCAACCCCTGGCTCAACCCGCCTCAGCGCCGCCGTTGGATACCTCTACACCGTTGATGTTAATTGTTGATGATGATGTAGAACTGACAGAACTATTACAACTTGAGGCGTTAAATTGGAATATTCGAGTCTTAGTGGCTTTAGATCTTAATCAAGCCAGAGCGATTCTGCTACAAGTAGAACCCGATATTGTTTTACTGGATTTAGCCTTTCCAAATCAACCTCAGGGAGGACTAATTTTACTCGAAGAATTAAAAGCCCAGTTTCCCCAACTGCGAATACTTGTGTTTAGCGCCCAAACTCAAGTCAGCGAGCGCGCGGCAGTCGCTAAACTGGGAGGAAATGCATTTTTACCTAAATCCGTTTCGGCTTCCCAAGTCTTAGAAGCAGTGATTGGTTTACTGCGACCTCAACCCCAAAAATCAACCATCTTGGCAATCGATGACGATACCATTATTTTAGAGCTATTAACCAGTTTTCTGGCTTCTTGGGGTTTAAGCATCACCACACTCAACGATCCCCGTCAATTTTGGCAAACCCTCAGCGCTGTTGCCCCTGATTTGTTAATTCTTGATCTCGATATGCCCTATTTTAACGGGATTGAACTGTGTCAAATGGTGCGTAACGATCAAATTTGGCAAAGTTTGCCGATTTTATTTCTCTCCGCCTCTGCCGATCCAGAAACCACCCGCCGAATTTATCAAGCTGGCGCGGATGACTATATTTCCAAACCTTTTAATGAAGCCGAACTCGCCACCCGAATTTTTAACCGCTTAGAACGAGTCCAACTGTGGCATAGTTTAGCAGAAGTCGATCCCCTCACCGGTTTAGCCAACCGCCGCCGTTCTATTCAAGATTTAAATCGCTATTTGCGTTTAGCACAACGCCACGATCAGAACTTTTGTTTAGGATTATTAGATATCGACGAATTTGAACGGGTGAATGATTTGTATGGAGATGAAGTCAGCAATAGCGTATTACGGCAATTGGGACAACTCCTACAACAACAATTTCGCGGAGAAGATATTGTTGCCCGGTGGGGCGGAGAAAAGTTTTTGATTGGTTGGTATGGTATGAGTAAGAAAAATGGCATCCGGCGCATGAAGCAACTGTTAGAACGTATTCATACTGAAGTATTTCAGGTGAGTCATCATGTTCAACTTCAGATCACCACCAGTGCCGGAATTACCACTTATCCTGAAGATGGCCAAGAACTCTCAACTTTGTATCGGGGTCTTGAAACTGCCCTATCTCAAGCCAAAATCAAAGGACGCGATCGCCTCGTTGCCGTTACGGGTTTCTTTTCTATTGACAGCATTGAAACTTAAACCTAATCTTTCCAATCTCCCTGTATGGTAAACGCTGCCCAATAATAAGGAGACTGCCAAGTTTCAGAATTCCACATCTCTAACTGCGCCTCCCTTAACGCCACCACCGGGTTAAGTTCTTTATCCAACATCTTCTGATAAAATCTCGCCATCACCTCCGACGTTGCCAAATCATCCACACTCCATAAACTCACTACTACTCTTCTAGCCCCCGCATACATAAACCCCCTTGTTAACCCCACCAAACCTTCCCCTTTAATATTTTCCCCTAACCCCGTTTGACAAGCACTTAATACCACTAATTCTGCCGGTAAATTCAAGTTAAAAATATCATTTAACCGCAAGAAACCATTTTGATTTTCTCCGTTTTCATCTAGTAACGATAACACTACTCCCGATAACTCTGGGTTAACCGGATCTAATAACCCATGAGTCGCTAAATGAACTATTTGATATTCAGATAAATTCGGGTTAGTTGCGATATTACGAGAAGCCTCAAAATCAAACGCTTGCATCTGTTGATTTTCAGGAACTAAAGCCAGAATAGTTTCAGCCTCAACGCGAGTATATTTCAAACGGTTAAAATTCGGTGTGAGAAAATCTTCCAACCCTAAATTACGGGCAGCGCGAGTCATCGCAGAACGGGATAAACTATCATCATTCGTGTTAGTCGCAACACCCGTAAAGCGTTCATCGTTATCAGAAAATACCGGATCTGCTAATACTGCTAACTTTTTCGGCGCAGGAGTACGATTTTGCAATTGTTGACGTTGAATAGCAACCGTAGAAGCTGAGGATAATGTCACAATTTCATTCTGTACTAATAGCGGCGTTGTGGGAGAATTAGGCAAGGGTAAAGCTACAAACGGCACATATTGTAAAACCCCATCTCCAACAATTAATAATCGTTTATTTTCTAACTGATCTAAAACAGGAGAAAGTACAATTTCACTTAACGCAATTCCTGCATCTATTGAACCCCCACTAGAAGTTACTGACTGTCTAAACGTTTCCGCCGCCTTTTCTATTTCCTCTTGAGATGGCAATTCATAACTATTCAAACTATCCTTTGTCACTGCCCAAAGATAACTGCGTTCTTCACCCAAAGAATAAGTTAATAATAACGTCTCTTCATCCAAAACCTGCTGTTGAATTTCTGAGGCTGTTAACGGTTCAGGATATTTTAAATCCGCATAACGAGGACTATTGACACGAATTTCTGCTTCAAGTTGATCCAATTGAGTTAAGAGAGATTGAGACTTTTGTTTCAGTTCTTCTAATACTTCTGCATCATATTGACCACTCACTAATTCATGTTTAGCCTGTTCAACCGCATTCAATTGCTGAATGAAATTCTGTTCTTTTTCCAACAGTTGCGGATCAACCCCTTGACGGATATTAGCGTTTGCTTCAGTGAGAAGTTCAACCAAACTACGGGCGCGACTGCGTTCACTAATATGTAATGCTAAAGCATCATAACCCTCGTTAGGATTTTGTTGATGCAATTGCATTAAAAGTTCAATGTAGAATTTATAATAACCTTGAACAGTAGCAAAGTAGGAAGCCCGCAGATCCTGAGAACCAATTTTACTACGGAGATCCTCAACAATTTCAATCACTGTTTGAATATCAGTTAAGGCTTCTTTGAGGTTGCCTAAGCGGGATTTTATCCAAGCAATATTACTGAGAGTCCTTGCTTCCCCGCTGCGATCGCCAACTACCTGTAATATAGGTAAAGCTTGGTTGTAATAGTTTAAAGCTTTCTGCTTTTCTCCTAAATCATTATAGACACTACCAATATTATTGAGAGTGGTTGCAGCACCTGCACGATCACTGACTACTTGCTGTAAAGATAAAACTTGATTTAAATGGTCTAGAGCTTTCTGGAATTCTCCCAGGTTTGAGTAGACTTGACCGATATTATTAAGAGTCGCAGCTTCCCCGCTGCGATCACCCGCTACTTTTCGTAAAGGTAAAGCTTGATTTAAGTAATCTAAAGCTTTCTGGAATTCTCCTAAATCATTGTAAACTGCACCAATATTATTGAGAGTTGTTGCTTCCTGTGTGCGTTGGCGTAGCCTCTCCTCTGGAGAATCACCAACTTCTTGAGATAAAGCTAAAGCTTGGTTGTAATAGTCCAAAGCTTGCTGTTTTTCTCCTAAATCATCATAGACAAAACCAATATTATTGAGAATTCTGGCAACGCCTGCGCGATCGCCAACTTCTTGGAATAAAGCTAAAGCTTGGTTGTAATAGTCCAAAGCTTTCTGAAATTCCCCTAAAGCATTATGGAGACTACCAATATTGTTGAGAGTTGTCGCTTCTCCTGCGCGATCGCCCGTTGCCCGCCTTAAAGGTAAAGCTTGGTTGTAATAGTCTAATGCTTTCTGGATTTCTCCCAAAGTAGTATAGACAACACCAATATTATTGAGAGTTACCGCTTCTACACTAGGATCACTGACTGCCCGTGCTAAAGGTAAAGCTTGGTTGTAATAATCTAAAGCCTTCTGCTTTTTTCCTAAATTATCGTGAACTCGACCCAGTGAAAGTAAAGCTACAGTTTGCTTTATTTGATCACCTGTTTGTTCATACAACGTTGCAGCCTTCTCAAAATAAGGAATTGCAGCTTGTAAAGATTCTGCTGTTCCTTCTTCAAATAGTTCAAGTCCTCGGTTTAAGCTGGCTTCTGCTTCCTCTTCGAGGGACTGTTGGGCAATGAGTTGCGGTGGGGTGAGTTGTAGGGGTTGGGCGATCGCTGGGATATTGTATAAGCACAGTGCCACGGCAATAATCGATCCGGTTGGTGTCCTCATCATTTGACTCTCTTCCCCTCAGTTGCTTCTATTTTATATATATTTCGGCGGGGCATAACTTATGCAATTTTGAGGGTATAGATTCCCGCCTACGCGGGAATGACGCAGAGGGTGGAACTTATGCAATTTTGGCAACATTAGTTTCCTAAAAAAAATAATTATAAATCTCCCATCCATTCACTACAAAATAGATAGGAGAAGAGAAAATTCTATGACGCTACGTTCGATAGGCGCGGACATTGCTAAATTATGAAATCCTCTCTAGGTGCGTGTAGCGCTATAAAATCCTAAAAAGGAATCGGATCATAATCTGGATCGTCTGACTCAATTGGGATTAGAGGTTTTGCAGCGGGACTTGGGGAAGGGGGTTCTGGAGGAGAAGTGGGTTCTGAAGCAGGAGAAGCTGCGGGACGGTTTCTAGACTCCAGTGGCACAACGTTACTAGGGGCTGCTGATGAGGCGCTGGAGGGGTTAGAACTGTCGGCAATCTCTTCGACTCCCGAAACACTATAAACGCGCTTAGCGGTTAATTCTGCCCGCTTTTCTTTGAAGCCTTCGGGGCGATCTATCATCGTCATCCCTAAGCGTCCTTCAATAATCACGCGATCGCCTTGATGATATCGTTGACTCAGTTCTTGCGCCAAATTTCCCCAACCCACAACTTTTAAAATAGAAGGGGGATCGTCTTGACGAATACTGGGAAACTGAACCATCATCTCAGCAATAGGAATTTGACTCTCGGCAGTGTAGCGCAGTTGAGGGTCTTGAACAATTTCTGCCATTACAATACAGTTATTCATAAGGTATCTCTGGTTTCAACAATCTTTTACTTTTTAGAGGATATTTGATCAATTATACAACGTTCTGCATTGACCTTATTTTAAAATAGTTTAATTGAGTTTTTTTGCCAATGCATGGCAAAGCCGTTTCATGGATCTGAAAAGTTTAGCTGTTAACCTCTCCCCCAGCCCCTCTCCTATGAGGAGAGGGGAGTATTTTTTTGATGATTAAATGTCTAAAACTATGAATAGACCTCTTGCATGAATAATGAGAAAATGAGAAAAGCTAGGAGAACTAAGCGTTCACGAACCCAACATGACTTACGAACAAATCAAAAAACTCAAAGCCAGAGAGTTTAAACGCTTATGTGGAGTC
>JBARXJ010000016.1:0-2519 GCA_049647265.1 Microcoleaceae cyanobacterium | reverse complement strand
TTTTGAGAGTGAGGCATTTACTGTTAATGGGGTTTATACTCCGGTTGTAGAAGATTTTGATAGTAACGGCTATAGCGATATTCTCTGGTACACTCCGGGAGTAGGCGCTGATTATTTATGGTCTTTTCTATAACCTGCAATAGTCTATAATCTTTGTTTCTTTGCCCTGCTTAATTGAGGTGGGGCGATTTTTTTTTACAGATACTATCGGATTTTTGAGCTATATAAATTGAGTTAAACCATTGATTTTAAACTCAAGTTATTATGGGCTGAGCGTTAATCATTTGTTTGATAAAAAAAGCACAAATATAACAAAATACATACCGCTTACTTTTTTTGGGGAATAAGATAGTAAATAGCGATTGATACCAACAAATATTTAGGTTTCAATTAGCAATAGTTTTGTGAAAATCAGGGATTTACCATGAGAATTGATCGAGAAAATCAATTAACAGTTTCTGCTGCAAAGAAAAATGATTATTTTAGTTTAGTCGCGATCGCGCCCAATATTCCCAACTATAATCTATTAGTTTCAGGAATTGAATCAGACGCAAAAATTATTATTGATGAAGAGAGTAACGAGATTGAGCAAATCACAACAGCAATTAATCGTTATTCGGCTAAAAGTTTACATATTATCTGCCATGGTGCGCCTGGAGTTCTGAAGTTAGGAAAAACTATTTTAAATATAGGTAATCTTAACCAATATTATCACTTATTAGCAGAATGGGGAGTCAAGAATATTCTGCTATGGTCTTGTGAAGTTGCTGCTGATAATACTGAATTACTTAAAAAGTTACATAAAATTACTGGATCAAATATTGCAGCTTCTGCTAATGTTGTAGGAAATTATAAAAATTATAGTAATTGGCAGCTAGAATATCAAATTGGAAATATTAATAAAAATCCTATTTTCACTCCTACAGTTTTAGATAATTATTCTGGTTTATTTGCCGAACCCAATAATAGCTTTGTTAGCGCTCAAGATATTAAAATATTGGGTGCAACTCAGACTTTTAACGGTTTTGTGGGTGCATCTGACCACGATGATTATTATGAATTTACTCTGGATAAAACGAGTCGAGTTAATCTGAGTTTAACAAACCTTCAGGAAGCGGCACAATTAACCATTGTTGCAGATCTAGATAACGATGGGATGTTAGATTATAATGAAACACTCGATGAAACCTACTCCGGTTCTGCTGCGGATCGAAGTTTAACAGAAATTCTAGTTCCAGGTACTTATGCTATTCGAGTTTATACTGCTTCCTACAGTAGTAATAATACAAATTATACACTGACTGCATCAGCATCAGCTCAATTCTCTGCAAACAAAACTGACCCAGGAAATAGCTTTGTAACAGCCCAAAATATTGATCCTCTCCGGTCTACTCAAACTTTTACCGATGCTGTAGGAAGTCGCGACCCTGATGATTACTATGAATTCACCTTAGATGAAATTAGTCAAGTTGATCTCACCCTGACTGGACTTGAAGAAGAAGAAGCGGCGCAATTAACAATAGTTGCAGATATCGATAATGATGGGATGTTAGATTATGATGAAACAATCGCCGGAGAGTATTCTGGTTCTGCTGCTGACCGAAGCCTAACGGAAATCTTAGTTCCAGGTACTTATGCTGTTCGGGTTTATACCGCATACAATGACGACAATACAGACTATACTCTCACCGCTTCTACAACACCTCAACCCCCAACGAATACAACAGATCCTGGAGAAGATTTTAACTCAGCATTAAACTTAGGTCGCTTAAGTGGAACTCAAATCTTTACTGATGCGGTCGGTGGTTTTGACAATAGCGATTATTACGAATTTAAATTAAACCAAACTAGCGAAGTTAGTTTTAGTTTAACAGGACTGACAGAACCCGCACAGTTATATATCGTTCAAGACCAGGATAATGATGGTACTTTATATAGTTATTCTGAAACGATAGAGGGAGAATATTCAGGTGAGGCTGTTGATCGACAAATTTCAACAACACTTTCACCGGGAACTTATGCGATTTTAGTTGATGCCTATTATAGCAAGCATAACACTGGTTACACATTAACTATAGAAGCTCCCGAAACCTCAGACGAAATTGATTATGATAGCCAAGCCTTCACGGTTAATGGTGTCTATGAACCTATCCCAGGCGACTTTAACGGCGATGGTAACGGTGATGTATTGTGGTATCGTCCCGGAACAGGAAATGACTTTATCTGGTCATTTGATGATAATAACAGTTACGATAGTGAACCTTTTACTGTTAACGGCGATTATACTCCGATTCCTGGAGATTTTGACGGCAGCGGCACCACCGATATTCTCTGGTATCGTCCGGGAACAGGGGCAGACTTTATCTGGTCATTTAATAGTGATGGCAGTTATGACAGTCAAGCCTTTACAGTTAATGGCACTTATACCCCGGTAACCGGAGATTTTGACGGCAGCGGCACCACCGATATTCTCTGGTATCGTCCGGGAGTAGGGAATGACTTCTTATGGACTTTCAACG
>JBARXJ010000015.1:0-311007 GCA_049647265.1 Microcoleaceae cyanobacterium | reverse complement strand
TATTAGCCTATTTGCCTATTTGCCTATTTGCCTATTTGCCTATTTGCCTATTTGCCTATTTGCCTATTTGCCTATTTGCCTATTTGCCTATTTGCCTCTTTGCTTATTTGCCTATTTGCTTATTTGCCTATTTGCCTATTTGCCTATTTGCCTTCTTCACTAAATTAAAGGTTCAATTTCGATCCAAACCCCGGTTTCGGGTGTTCCGGGTACAAATTCAACACTGAGTTGAGGTAAACAACTGAGGCGGTCATCTTTTAATATTCCGGCACCATTTAAGGTTAATGCATCTAAACAAGCACCCGCTAAATTATCAATATCGGAATTCGTTCGATGATTACCAAAAAACCGTAGAGAAATAGCTGCTTTTTGTAAGGGAAATTTGGGTGCGGGATGTAATTCACACATTTGTCGATACAGTTCAACTTCTGCCTGATTTCGCCAAGCGCGATATCGTTGAGGTAAATGTGTGCCATGGCTCGTTACACGGGGGCGGGCTTTTGGAACCACATTACCAGCCAAGCAAAATCGAATAATCCCTGTCTTTTCGGATGCAGATGGGGGGGGAGTCGCTGGAATAAAATCAACGTCAATTACGGCTTCAGGAGGAGTCTCTAAAGTAGGGTTTTGAGGGGTGGATGGTTCTACTTTTTGAGCCGGAACAGAGAAGGGACTTTGAGAGGGTTGAGGAGAACTCTCTAATTTCTCTGTCAATTCTTTAGTATTTTTGGGTGAATTTTTAGAGGGATTTGAAGGGGGAAAGGTTAATGTTTGAGAGGATAAATTGTTATTTTTATTAGAATAATTTTTAGGGGGATTTATCGGGTTAGGAGAATAGGAAAGTGAGGTTAATTTAGAATCAGATACCGTTGTAGAAGATGGAGATAATATTCGAGGATAATCAGCACATTTCGTTGCCATTTGCATATACAGTTGTGCTGTTTCAAGCCTTACCGGACAATCTGTGGTTAACCACTGTTGCCATTGGGAGGAGGGTAGCTGTGATTGGATTTGAAGTAACCCTATTCCGGCATTACAAGCATGAATTAATGCCGTTTGAGGAGAGTGAATACAACGCTGATGTTCTTGATAAATTCGCTCTTTAATCGCATCAAGTTCAGTGAATGAATGGGTCGGTTTTGAAGTGAGCAAAGCGTTGAGCATCAGCAACATTAATTAGGATGATAGAGTCAGGTAACAGGTAGCGGGTAACGGGTAACGGGCATACTTCCGTATTGCGATCGCCTACAGCTATGACTACGCCCAGGGCAACAGGCAATAGGGTAATAAACGCCTATGGCAATAGTAGGCAGTCCATCAGTTCTAAGATACAGAAATATCCTATAATCTGCATATTGCTATATCATAGAAAACAGTTCTGTTGGATCATGTTAACTCTTCTTCAGTATCAGAAGATGATATTACCCCAAACAACAATTTATTCTGTTTCCTAGAGTGATACGGTGATTGGTTTATTTATACCAAATCTAACCGAATATTATCCATTAATTGTAGATTTAATTAGCACACCTGGTTCTTTCTGGATGGGTAGCACATCTAGAGTATCGGTTTGAGCGCAATATTTCAAGTCATCGTAACATTCTAGGCGCTGCAAACGCTGTCCATGACTGGCTGCATTTAGGAGTTGATCCAATTGATCTTTCCATTGCATATATAAAGCGATCGCGCCATACACTTCATCATTCCCAGCAAGTTGTTCTAAAGAAGTCCCCATTTGTGTGGCTAAACTTTCAGCAATTGCCCCGGCACAAACGGTATCTTCTAGAGAATAACTCCCTTCCCAACCGGAACCGACAATCCAGACGGTTTCAGGCTTTTGTTGAACTAGATATTCTACCACAGTTTGGCGATTCACCAATGCTGCGGTTAATACAGTGGGAGTCTTTTCAACTCGTTGTAAGGCGCGAGTCCCGTTTGTGGTGGTCATGAATAAACGCTTATCTGATACCACTTCAGGGGTATAGTTCAGGGGAGAATTACCCAGATCGCAACCTTCTACCATTTTCCCACCCCGTTCACCAATCCGAATGCGTTTCTCAGCCGGCCATTGCCCACTGACTTGCATTAATTGATCGATATCACTAAAGACTTGTACGGCTTCTGCCCCAGCATTGAGGGCGGTGGCAATGGTTGTGGTTGCCCGCAACACATCGACCACAATGGCACAGTCAGCTTGAGTATCCGTGGGGGTTTGTTCAGGGGTGTGGTAAATAAAGAGCTTCACAATTCACCGAATTTAGTCAGCTTGTTAGTCTTCTATTGTACGGGTGTTTGGTCATTTGTTATGCATTTTTTGCAATTGCCAGAATCCCGTTTAGCAAAAGTGAGGTATTCCCCCCATTGATTTTCAGAAAAAAAGCTTTATTATATCTAAAGATAGATGTACTTACTTCCAACTTATGAGTTTCTTTAACACCGCTGAACCTTTGATTCGTTGCAAGCAAGAAGCATTAGATGTTCAAGACTTACGGGGACTGCTACAAATTAATTGGAAAATTGGTAAAATTCAGTTAATTTCAGCACTTTATACCCGCATCGATCAGATTTTTGTAATTTGGGGATGGATCACAGCAATCATTTTTCTGGTTGCCCAATTTTTCCCCATCAGTTGGCAACATCAAGCCATTGTCTGGACAGTCTTAACGGTTGTGGCAACTGTCGCGATGTCAATGCTGGCGTGGTTTTGGGTAAAAGTTGAACAGCTTCGTTGGGTCGTTTATACTTGGGCCGTCCTGATGTTAGGTGGAGTGATCCTCACAGACTGCGGCATCTTCCTCGGTTGGGGTTGGGTGTTAATTAATCTGTGTCCGTTGTGGTTGGGATTAAGTGCAGCGGGTTATGCTTTAACCGGTTGGGGAATGCGATCGCGCACATTTATCATTGCAGCAATGATTCATCTGATCGCCATTACTTTACTGCCCTACAGTGGTTCTTTACCCTTTCTGTTTACAGGTGGTGTTATTGCCGGAACTTTATTATTTTTAGCAGAAGTTCAATGGGATATGCGTCCTCCTTCTGCCACCGCCTTTTTAACGACTGAAGAAATGCAGTTTAACGAAGAACAATATCAACGTCGTTTAGCCGAAGTTACGGTTCAATAATCTTCTAGAAAGTCTAACACCGCTAATTCCGAAGCTTCTAAATACTCATGGGTTAAATTCTTCTGGGTTTTGATTTCTTCTAAGATGGGTAAAAGTTCTCCAGCTTGATAAGTTTCCAAGACTAACGGATGAATGTAATATTTCCGACAGGTTGCCGGACGATTACCTAAACGTTTTGCAACCTGTTTGACCACATTCACAATATTCTGTTTTGCTTCGGTTTGAGATTGAAATGATCCGACTTTTTGGAAGGCAGAAACAGCCTCAACAGTACCCGCCCAAGTGCGGAATTCTTTGGCGGTAAATGAATGTCCTGTAATCATTTCTAGATATTGATTCACATCGCCTGAATCTATCGTTTGTCGTTTTCCTGCCTCGTCAAGATATTGAAATAACTGATATCCAGGTAATTCTTTACAACGTTTAATTGCCCTAGCTAAACGAGGATCGCGCAATTCTATTTCATGATGAACACCACTTTTACCTGTAAATTCAAAACAAACTTTTGTACTAAATACTTCAACATGGCGGTTGCGTAACGTTGTTAAACCATAAGATGAATTTTGCTTAGCGTATTCCGGATTTCCAACTCGAATTAAAGTTTCATCTAACAATCGGACAATCACCGCTAAAATCTTATCACGGGTAAGTTGAGGATGACCTAAACTGCGATCGCATTCTTGACGAATCAGTGGCAAAGCACAACCAAACGGAATCATTCGATCAAATTTAGCCTGACTTCGTTGCCGACACCAATCTGGATGATAACGATATTGTTTGCGTCCCCGTTGATCTCGTCCTGTTGCTTGTAGATGACCGTTGGCATCGGGACAAATCCAGACTTGTTGCCACGCTGGAGGAATATTTAATCCCTTAAGTCGGTTTAAAATAATTTTATCAGAAATGCGATCGCCGTTATCATCAAAATAGCTAAAACCCCGCCCCCAAGGTTTACGAGTCCAGCCTGGCATATCATCGCTAACATACCGTAACCCTGCTGATTTGGCGGCGGTTTGAGGATTTATTATAATATCAGTTGCCAACTTTTCACGAATCAGTTGACGATGATCGGCTAGTGACGATGGAATCTGCATTAACTTAAATATATAAAAATAAAGCTTATAGAATATAACTGTATTAAACTCAATTCATTTAGCTGCGGCATCTATCGATTGCCTGAGGTTATTATCTTTCTTTAGTCTGATTTTGGCGATAGACTGTGATTTGAGATTGTCTAAAATAAACTATAATTAAACGATGAAATTAATTGTTAGTCTGAGGAATCATTAATACTTTAAAAGTCATAATAAAAAATAATTTAAAACCAAAATATCAATATAACTTGAGTTGTAAAAAATCTTATTAGAAAAGAAAAGGGGAAACAGAATTAGGTTTTTTATCAGTTTCTATAATTTTCAGGAATCATAAATTAATTGCTATATTTGGCGGGTTAGAGACAAAAGCTGTAGTATTTTTATCAGATGAATTATCAGGCGTTTTTGCACCCCCATCAAATCTACGCCATCGATGGTCTTCAATCAGTGGCGGGAATTCATACCCCGCCGGAATTGCTCCTGGATACTGACGGGCGTGACTTCTGACTCCTTCTTCAACTGAATATGTTCTTTCAATATTAATTAATACTTCTCTATGGCAATAGATCGACTTCTGAAAAAAGTCAGCGACGGGTAACAATTCCAAAGCCCATTAAATTGATTGGAAGCCATTTATAGTGGATTTGATCGGTATTGGGGATGCAGAGGTCGTGTTAAAGTTGCCAATCGCTAGGGTTGACATACTCCCTCGCCCTATAAGGGCGGGGATTCTTAACTACAGTTAATTCTTGATTCATCGACACAGCTTATTGAATCAGATTTCTCATCAACAACAGCGGCTGAAGTCTCCTAAGCGCGTTTCCGGTTCCCCGGCAGTTTCCCAATGCCCTTGGGTACTGTGATTGTTATTCCACTCAAGCCCTAGAATGTTCATCCCTTTTTTGAGGATATTTAATGCCGCATTTGTATCTCGACAAATTTCTATCTGACAATTAGGACATTGATGAGTTCTAGTAGAAAGTGATTTCTTTACTCTAAACCCACAATTTGAGCAATCTTGAGAGGTATAGTTAGGGGCAACGGCAATGACTGTCTTATCCCAAACCTTGCCAAAATATTCTAACCCCAATCGTGAATTGATACCACGATGCATCAGAGATAGACTTAGCCAGATGATGATTCTTGACCATATTTTGTATCTTCAGGTCTTCATAGACAACCACATCGTTAGAGTGGACTACGCACCGAGCTAATTTAACAGCCCAGTCTTCGTTCTCTCGGATGCAAGCTCCGAGAGCTGCGAAGACTTCGTCTTTACGCTGTCTTTGAACCTTTAAATGAGCTTTCCCTAGTCTATTTCTAGCTTTATGGTAGTTGTTTGATTGGGGTTTAGCCCCCTTGACAAATTTTCTAGATAGTCGCCGTTGTAGCTTCTTAATTCGTTTTTCAGTCCGTCTTAAGTACTTGGGATAGGTTACCGCATTATTGTTTTGGTCTTTGTAAAAATACTTCAAGCCCAAATCAATGCCAATAACATTCCCGGTATAGTTTCCCGTTTCTTTGCGAGTCGCATCAAAACAAAATTGAGCATAATAACCATCGGCTCGTCTAACTACTCTTACTCGATTAATTTTAAGCCTGAACAAGTCCTCTCTAGTCTTATGATTACAGAATAGAGAAAACGTACCCGCTTTAAAACCATCAGTGAAGTGAATGGTTAGACAGTCCTCTGAAAGTTTCCAGCCAGAGGTCTTATATTCAACTGAACGAGAATGCTTTTTGAACTGGGGATAACCCCTTTTCTTTGCACCCTCTCTACAACGGCGATAGAAATTAGAGATAGAATTCCAAGCTCTTTCTGCGGATGCCTGACGTGCCATTGAGTTTAGCTTTTTGGCAAAGGGGAATTCACGAGCTAGTTCTTTGCACAATAAAGATAAACGAGCTTTATTAACATCTTTCTCGTCTCGCCACAATCTAACTGCTTTATTCCTAATAAACTGAGCAGTTCTTATGGCTTCATCCAAGGCTTGATATTGTACCGATAACCCGTTTAGCAGCCTAGCCTCTCTAACTATCATGAGTTGATTTTACCACAAACAAATGCCGATAAGCTACAATTCTATTGTCTTTATTACTGACAAAAGTTAATCGCCCTAGAAGGGCGAGGCTTTAGACCCGCTTCTCTTGGTAAAAATGAAGAAAAGATAACAAATATGTCAGAAAACAACAAGTTTTGAATCTTGACTCTGTGCTGAATTTCCCGCAACTCAGCCTAAATCTGTCAATTTTTAACCAAACTGCATTTTAGGAGACAAATACCCATTGATCTCCGTCCCTTGCTACCATGTCATCTATGTATTATGACGAAGTCAGCGCAGCTATCGGAGCTTGTATCCGAGAGAACGCTGACCAGATTAAAAATCTAGGTCATAGACCCAAAGCATTAATAACGGCAAGCGCAGGTATTAGAAATATGCACCTGAGTGAAATTACTCATCCAAATCAACTTCATGGTCTGTCGATCCACGAACTCCAAGAAATTGCCCGACAGATTCGAGAAAAGCATTTAGAAACAATCGCAGCCAGTGGCGGTCATTTAGGCCCTGGATTAGGTGTAGTCGAACTCACCCTGGGACTTTACCAAACCTTAGATTTAGACCGAGATAAAGTCATTTGGGATGTGGGTCACCAAGCCTATCCCCACAAAATGATTACCGGTCGCTATAACAATTTCCATACATTACGGCAAAAAGACGGTATTGCAGGCTATCTCAAGCGCTGCGAAAACAAATTTGACCATTTTGGCGCAGGACACGCCTCAACCAGCATCTCAGCCGCCTTAGGAATGGCGATCGCACGGGATCTGAAGGGGGAAAACTTTAAAACGGTTGCGGTGATTGGAGATGGTGCCTTAACAGGCGGTATGGCCTTAGAAGCGATTAACCATGCGGGTCATTTACCCAACACCAACTTAATGGTGGTACTCAACGATAATGAGATGTCAATTTCTCCGAATGTAGGGGCAATTCCGCGATATCTCAATAAAATGCGCCTCAGTCCACCCGTTCAGTTTCTCAAGGATAATCTCCGAGAACAGTTTAAACATATCCCGTTTGTGGGTGAAACTTTCACTCCTGAAATGGAACGCCTCAAAGAAGGGATGAAACGTCTAGCTGTGCCGAAAGTGGGGGCAATTATTGAAGAATTGGGCTTCACTTATCTCGGGCCTGTGGATGGTCATAATTTAGAGGAGTTAATCGAAACCTTTAGACAAGGCCATGAAATGAAAGGGCCAGTGATGGTTCATGTTTCTACTGTTAAAGGGAAAGGTTATGCGATTGCAGAACAAGATCAAGTGGGTTATCATGCCCAATCTGCGTTTAATCTGGCAACCGGAAAAGCGATTCCTTCTAAAACTCCTAAACCCCCGAGTTATTCTAAAGTGTTTGCCCATACTTTAGTCAAATTAGCGGAAAATGATCCTAAAATTATTGGGATTACCGCAGCGATGGCAACAGGTACAGGGTTAGATAAATTGCAAGCCAAACTACCCCAACAATATGTTGATGTCGGTATTGCAGAACAACACGCCTTAACTTTAGCAGCGGGTTTAGCCACAGAAGGAATGCGTCCAGTGGCTGCGATTTATTCGACTTTCCTGCAACGGGCTTATGACCAGATTATCCACGATATCTGCATTCAAAAATTACCCGTATTTCTCTGTTTAGATCGGGCGGGAATTGTCGGTGCAGATGGCCCGACTCACCAAGGACTGTATGATATTGCTTATCTGCGGTGCTTGCCTAATATTACAATTATGGCTCCCAAAGATGAAGCCGAGTTACAGGAGATGATTGTTACCGGAATTGAGCATACAGACGGGCCAATTGCCATGCGTTATCCTCGCGGATCGGGAATTGGAGTTCCGTTAATGGAGGAAGGCTGGGAAGCGTTACCCATCGGCAAAGGGGAAATTTTACGCCAGGGTGATGATTTGTTACTGTTGGGATATGGTTCAATGGTGGCCTCATCTTTGCAAGTGGCAGAAATTCTCAGCGAACATGGGATAGAATCAACCGTGATTAATGCCCGGTTTGTCAAGCCATTAGATACCGATTTAATCTTACCTTTGGCTCAACAAATTGGTAAAGTGGCAACCTTAGAGGAAGGCTGCTTAATTGGAGGTTTTGGATCGGCGGTTGCAGAGGCTTTATTAGACCATGATATTCAGGTCAGTCTCAAACGCTTTGGTGTTCCGGATAAATTGGTGGATCATGCTAAACCGGATCAATCTAAGGCCGATTTAGGCTTAACCAGTCCTCAAATGGCAGAACACATTCTCAAAACGATGTTTAACCAGCAACGTTCTACTGTTGGTATATCGTAACTGAGTCGTATTACACGGTCTCTCAATATTTTGTATAATAATAGCGATCGCCATCTCGATTAAGTCGTATGCGATCGCTTTTCTGATGATGTTTAACCGTTCTGATTTAATCAACTCAACAAAGAGTTTTACTGAGAGAGTAGACCGTTCAATTTCTCCATTTTGAAAACCAGCCAAACAAATTAATATCACCCCGCATTTTCTCTAATTCTTGCTGATGAGCCTGCGCCACTTCGCGATACCATTGGTCATGATTCTGACAAGCTTGACGATACTGCGCTTCTTGATAAAATTTATGGGTTACCTGATAGACCTCAAACGCTTCAGCGGCGGGTTGATAAATTTCAGGATAGAGGATTTCATGATCATGCATACATATTCACGGTTTGTAGTTTAGGTTTTTCGAGGGGATAGGGCAAACTAAATTTAATAACAACGGGTTCAAATTACTGTTAATCTCTGGCTGAGTTCCATCTGACTTTTATCCGGGTTCCCCAACTCAATCCAGCGCGGATCATCTCACGGTGTTATTGACGGTATAGAACCTATGCCTCAGTCCGGAGCGCAATTTTCTGCCATACCATCGCGCCGCCATCAGCATAAATCTCTCTGGTGGATTATACACCCAGCCGAAGCCTCTGACTATAATGTGGTAGTAAAGAGTATAGCTCATAATATTAAGTCTACCTCGATCACCTGTGAAATTAATACTGATTCACACTATATGTGTTGAGAGCAGTGAGATTTCGGTGTTATTCGGCTCATTATTTTAAGGAGAAACCAATGTCTGATCTTCCAACTGATAATCTCAAGACGACAGAGACTCCAGTCACTACTGTCAGTACATCTCCCACGGCGGTCGATCAAATTAAAGTCAAAGTTAATCAAATATTTAGCAGTTGGAAGCTGAAAGCTGGGCTAGCTATTTTAGGCGTAGTTGGGGCTGCGATGGTCTACTTTTTCTGGGCGCATATAGTGGCGGTTCAGGGAATGCAAGGATGGTCAAGCAGTTCAGGAGCGCAGCCTATTTCTTGTATGATTAAAGATACAAATGATGACGGATATGTCAGTTGTAGTGCATTGCTTGAGGAAGAAGTTGTTCCTTTAGAATGTGGTGCCAGTATATTCAATCTCGGTTGCCGAATTAATTATGGTGCGGCGGCTCCCAGTATTAAAGTGAAAGCTAGAAATAAAATATAGTGACGAATTCAGCTATGAGTTAACGATAATAACGGTTTGATTGTTATAAGGGGCTTTGAGCAAAAGCCTCTTGTCTTTTAAGGGGAACCGGATTGATATCACTGATTAATTTTTTGATAAACCGCAAAATTCACTATGGTAAAATATAAGAAATAAAGTGAATTTTTAGTGGACAAAAATTTAATGAATGGGGTCAGAGTTCTTTGAGTTAACAGACAAATTTAAACCTATATTTTATCGGGGATACAATTGTGGCTCATACTTTTTTAATAGAATCGGGTCAATGGATAATTGAGGGAAACTGGATAGATCGTAATCATCAACCCGTTATTGTTAAAGGTAGAACTTTAGTGGCATGGAATCAAGGGGAATGGTTTAATATGGTGACAAAACTGATTTTCCCAGGCAGCGATCGCAGTGATAATATTTTAAAGTATCGAGGACGTTTAGGACACCAAGAACGGCAATATACATTTGTTTTGCAACACAGCGAACTGGGTAATGTTGAAGGGGAAGGTATGATTACACCAGAATCTATTATTCAGCGTTATTGGGTATTGGGAGATGAACGACAACGTCGTAGTGGCTTTGAAACGTTACGGCGTTTAGATCAGAGTTGTTATCATTACTCCAGTGCCATTATGACCGGATCATCCCTAAACTTTTTAAGTGTGATGGAAGCCACATTAGAACGAAAACAATAAGAACATATAATTAGATAATTCTTTCTAATCAGAACAATGATTAAACCTAAACTGATCTGTGATGACTGTCCAATTAAAGCCTTTGACGCCCCGTGATCCCTGACCCGTTTTCCTAGATTGAAAAAAAGTAAGAGATTGAGGTCGCCGTCGGCGACAGCACTGTTTAATTAGTCGTTATAGCCACTGGGTTCTAAGCCCCACTGATGCTTGAGAAAATGCTGATACATATTCTCTCGAATCATCATTTGCTCATAGAGATTGACTAGAAATTGTTGAGCTTGTTCTTGGCTCATTTGATCGACTTGTAACTTAAAAGATGACAAGTTGAACTTTTGCTCTAAGGTTAATTCACTCGGTTGGCTCATGTGATCCTCCTAATTGTTCGTTTTGAACAGTTTAGTTGATTGAATTCAGCTCAATAACAGTCTAAAATTACTGTATATTCCTAAACCGCCAGAGAGCTGGATTGCTTAACAGATAACAGTTGTGTACATTCACCACTGAAATGTTAAGAAATAATACTTTCATTTTATCAAATATTCCCAAGACAAAGTCGTAAGCCTTGAGACAGATCTTTGAAAGTATATCTGTCAAGATCAACAAGTTTGAGTGATTTTCACAGGAAAACTTCAACGGATTTAAACTGATAGCGGTATATTCTTTTCTATCGGATACATAAGCCGGCTGTATCTATTGTGCAGGATATACAGCACCGTCGCCTTTGCCAATAATCGCCACAACATCAATGTTACCCTCACAGCAGAGGACAACAAAGCTGTAACCTGATGGTAATAGAGACAATCAGCATGAAGCCAACAGGATTGATGTGGAGAATGTCACTGATGATCAAAACAGCCGAGCTATTGTTTGAGTTATTCTGGAGATTGTATCATAAACTATAGCAGGCTTAGAGAACTCCTTTTTTATTTATATGTTAGACGTTGTATTTTGGATTTTAATTTTTATCCTCAGTTTATCAATTTTAATTAAATTTTCTGATTTTTTTACAGAGTCTGCTGGCAGAATTGGGGTATTTTTAGGACTAAGTCCGTTTATTGTAGGTGTTACGATTGTTGCAATTGGTACTTCTCTGCCTGAACTGATTTCTTCTCTAGTTGCTGTTGCTCAGGATTCAACAGAAATTGTAGCAGGTAATGTAATCGGTTCTAATATTGCCAATATCTTTTTAATTATTGGTGTGGCAACAGTGATTAGTAGTCCGCTTAAAATTTCTTATAACTTACTCAACGTTGATTTACCTCTATTTGTCGGATCGGCATTTCTATTATATTTTACCTTATCAGATGGTCGGTTTTCCTTTCCAGAAGCAATTCTCTGTATTATCGGTTATATGATTCACCTCGCTTATACCATTCGCTGCGGACAAATTGAGAGTGATATTAATCCAGACAATGTCGGTCGTCATCCGGGTTATTTAGTCAAACAAGTTTTATTTCTATTATTGTGTTCAGGGGGGATGTTCGTTGGTGCAAATTATACAATTAAATCCATTATTGAAATTTCCTCTATGTTGAATATTGGTAAAGAAATTATCGCCGTCAGTGCAGTTGCCCTAGGAACGTCTTTACCTGAACTTGCAGTCACTTATTCAGCCGCTAAAAAAGGAGACCCGGAAGTTGCAATTGGTAATGTGTTAGGGTCTAATATTTTTAACTCTTTAATTGTCATGGGCATTCCGGGATTGATTACAGAACTCCAGGTTCCAGATTTACTCAGAACAGATGGTTTACCGATGTTATTGGCTGCGACTTTATTATTCTTCTTTGTTACCCAAGATAAACAAGTCACAAAATGGGAAGGATGGTTATTTTTTGTACTGTATGCTTGGTTTATTGGAGATTTATTTCAAGTGATTTAATCGTTAAAAAGGGGGATTCAGTCATTCATTACTAATCCCCGCAATCATATAAAATATCTCACAAATTGTTTGAGTCAATGGCTAATCAACATTCATTTAACTAACAGCAGAAATCAGACCCACCTGCAAAAGGATATTGTAAATCAGAGAACTAATAACACTCAAGGCAAGAGAACCAATTAAGGCACTCCAAAACCCCCAACGCAGGCGGAAGCCTGTAACCAGCCAAGCGGCTAAGCCAAAGATAATCGCATTAATAATGAAGGCAAATAGCCCAAAGGTCAAAAACGTTAGAGGAAAGGCAAAAAACGCAAATATAGGCCGTACCAAAGCATTCAGCAGCCCAAAAACAAACGCTGATATTAATGCTTTTTTGAAGTTATCAATCTCAACTCCAGTAAAGGCGCTGAGTTGGGCAATGATAAACAAACTGACCGCAATGACGAGCCAAGTGATAATTAAACCGATGATATCCATATTAATTTGCTCCTAAGAGCGCAACTAACTATATTAAACATTAAAGCGGAATAACATTACATCGCCCTCTTGTACAAGATAATCTTTACCTTCCGAACGGACTAAGCCTTTTTCCTTTGCCCCACTCATCGAACCTGTGGTCACTAAATCATCATAAGATACAGTTTCAGCCCGAATAAAACCGCGTTCAAAATCAGTATGAATGACTCCCGCAGCTTGAGGGGCAGACATTCCAGCCGTAATTGTCCATGCCCGTGTTTCTTTGGGGCCAGTGGTTAAATAGGTTCGTAAACCCAGTAATTCGTACGTGGCTTTAATTAAAGATTTTAACCCCCCTTCTGTGACTCCCAAAGACTCTAAAAAGTCTCCTCTTTCTTCTTCGGGGAGTTCAATGAGTTCGGATTCAACTTGGGCTGAAATCACCACAACCTGGGCATTTTCTGTGGCGGCAATTTGTCGAACTTGTTCGACCCAGTCGTTACCTGTGGCTAAATCATCTTCCGAGACATTCGTTGCATAAATAATTGGTTTATTGGTTAACAGTCCCAACGGCTTAATCATCTCCGCTTCTTCTGGGTCTAACTCCACCATGCGGGCGGGTTTGCCTTCATTCAGGACTGCTACTAACCTTTCCAGTATCTCTAACTCTGCTTGGGCTTCTTTGCTGGTTCTGGCTTGTTTGCGGACTCGGTCAATGCGACGTTCAACTTGGCTTAAATCAGATAACGCTAATTCTAAATTAATGACCTCAATATCCTGTCCGGGGTCAACCGAACCTGCAACGTGAATAATATCATCATCATCAAAACAGCGCACCACATGAACAATGGCATCAACTTCGCGAATATTAGCTAAAAACTGATTCCCTAACCCTTCCCCTTGACTCGCCCCTTTGACTAACCCGGCGATATCGACAAATTCAATCCGAGTCGGCACAATTTGTTCAGAGTTGGATAATTTCCCCAAGACTTGCAACCGTTCATCCGGGACTGCAACCACACCCACATTCGGTTCAATAGTACAAAACGGAAAGTTTGCAGCCGTTGCTTTAGCATTAGCAACAAGGGCATTAAATAAGGTGGATTTACCAACGTTTGGCAGTCCAACAATTCCAGCTCTGAGCATATCAATACAATCGCCATGGGTTACCAATGTCAGGATAGCAGAATTTGTCTAGAGTTTTCACCCAAGCTTGAATAGTCACCGTTCTCATCTAAATCTATAGGGCAATTGATAAAATGAGAGCAATGGCTAATATAAAGGTGCTTAGATGGTAGGAATTGAAGGATTCAAAATCAAAAACTACAGAACTCTGAGAGACATCACTTTAGGAAAACTTTGGAATACACAAAATAGAGCACCACTGACACCAATGACAGCCGTTATCGGTAAAAATGGTGTTGGTAAAAGTACGCTCTTTGATGCTTTTGGTTTTCTTTCAGACTGTCTAAAGGGGGGGGTAGAAGAAGCTTGTGATGCTCGTGGACGGGGTGGATTTGAGAGGATACATTCTCAAGGGTATGGTGGCAGTATTGAGTTTGAGATTTATTATAAAGAAGACAGGAATGCAAGACCCATCACTTACGAACTTGCGATAGACCTCGACTCAGATAGAAGACCTTTTGTAAAGCAAGAAAGACTTAGACAAAGAAGGAAAGGGCAAAGGAGAGGATGGCCTTTTTCTTTTTTGCTTCTTAACGAGGGTAAGGGCGTAGCTTGGAAGGGTGAAGAAGAAGGTAAGCTAGTGGAAGAAGATCAAGAAGAATTTGATTTATTTAAATTAATTGAGATGCTTCAAAAAGGTAAAGCAGAAGAGGAAAGTAAAGAAACTGAAGTTGTTGAGTTGAGTGATAAACGAAAACTGGGAATTGCTACTCTAGGATCTTTGAAACAGCATCCTAGGATTTCTCTATTTCGCCAATTTATCGAAGGATGGTATCTCAGCTATTTTACACCAGATGCAGCACGAAGCTTACCTCTTGCTGGCCCTCAAAAACACTTAAATATACATGGAGATAACCTAGGAAATGTAGTCCAGTTTATGGAAAGAGAGCATTCTAAAAAGTTTCAGAGCGTTCTTAAAAATATTTCAAAAAAAATACCAGGAATACAGAATATTAGCACTGAAAAAAGTCCAGATGGAAGACTCTTGCTAAAATTCAATGATAGAGGTTTTAATGAGCCATTTTATGTACAGCAAATGTCGGATGGCACTCTCAAAATATTTGCTTATTTATTACTTTTAGAAGATCCTTCTCCTCCTCCTTTTATATGTGTAGAAGAACCAGAAAATGGCTTATATCATAAGCTGATGGAGACATTAGTACAAGAGTTTAGAGAACACGCCACAGGTAGAAAAGGAGGTTCCCAAATTTTTATTACGACGCACCAGCCCTACTTTGTAGATGCGCTTCAACCCGAAGAAGTATGGGTACTTGAAAAGGGGATTGATGGCTTTTCAACCATTAGGCGTGCTAGTGAAGATACTCTTATTCAGAATCTTGTTTCTCAAGGATTACCTCTGGGTGGGCTTTGGTATAGCGATTACTTAGATAAACGATAAATTATGCACTTTGAAATTCTGATTGAGGATATTTCTGGCAAAACTGCTCTTGAAATTCTTATTCCAAAAATCATTAGCAATGAGGACACATTTACAATTCATTCCTATAAGGGAATAGGACGTATTCCTCAAGGACTAAAGCCTTCTTCAGATTCAAAGAAGCGTATTTTGCTCGATCAAATTCCGAAGCTTATCCAAGGCTATGGTAAGACATTCGCTGCTTATCCTTCTAATTATCCTGCTATACTGATTATCGTTTGTGATCTTGATAATCGCTGCTTAAGGGACTTTCGTAGGGAATTACTCGATTGTGTCGATAAATGTGAAGTAAAACCAGAAATTTATTTCTGCATAGCAATTGAGGAAGGAGAAGCCTGGTATTTAGGTGACATTAATGCAATAAAAGCTGCTTACCCAAAAGCAAAAGATGCGGTTCTAAAATCTTATATAAATGATAGTATCTGTGGCACATGGGAAAAATTAGCTGATGCAGTATTTTCAGGTGGTGCAAAAAGTTTAGCTCAGTTAGGTGGGCAATCAGTAGGGAAAGAAAAAATGGCTTGGGCAGTTAAGATTTCTCCTCATATGGATATTAATATTAATCAATCACCCAGTTTCTGTTATTTTCGGGACAAACTTCGCCATTTAGGTTCCATAAAGTGATACCCTAATCAACTCGACATCTAATCTACTTTACGAAATATGATTTGATTCTGGAATATTGACTAAAGATTAAATACTCAATCAATGAATTGTAGCCCATGGCGCTGATATAAATACGGGATTTTAGAACTTGGAGTGCTACGGAAGAAAAGGTTTTGAGTTTATAATTGTTCGGCAACAGTATTCCAGTTATGCCTAACTTGTGCTAAACTTCCATTAAATTAAAACGATTAAGAGCGGTTGAATCACTTCATTAATATTATGGATGGGTTGGATACAAATCTATCACAACTGAGGCGATTTTCCGAAGGAGAGGCTACACCAACGCTACTGAAATGGTATCAACAATTCGGTCGAGATTTACCTTGGCGCAGTAGCCGCGATCCTTATCATATTTGGATTTCGGAAGTTATGCTGCAACAAACTCAAGTTAAAACGGTTATTCCTTATTATCAACGATGGTTAGCGCAATTTCCCACTGTTGAAACTCTCGCTGCTACTGATTTACAAACGGTTTTAAAACTATGGCAAGGCTTAGGCTATTATGCCCGCGCTCGTAATCTACACGCTTGTTCTCAGATTATTGTACAAGAATATAACGGTATTTTTCCGAGTCATTTAGACGCGGTTTTAAAGCTTCCTGGAATTGGTCGAACCACAGCCGGAGGTATTTTAAGTGCAGCGTTTAATCAACCCATTTCTATTTTAGATGGTAACGTTAAACGAGTTTTAGCCCGATTAATCGCTTTAAAAGTTCCCCCCTCAGAGGCGATGAAACAGCTCTGGCAACTGTCTGATACAATTTTAGATCAAAACCATCCGCGAGACTTTAACCAAGCCTTGATGGACTTAGGAGCTACCCAATGCATTCCCAAAAATCCTCAATGTTCTGACTGTCCTTGGCAGTCTTTTTGTCAAGCCTATCAACTTAATTTACAATCCGAAATTCCTATGCGTAAACCTTCTGCTCCTTTACCTCATAAAATTATCGGCGTTGCTGTTATTTGGAATGAGCAAAAACAAATTTTAATTGATAAACGCCCTGAAAAAGGACTCTTAGGTGGACTTTGGGAATTTCCCGGCGGAAAATTAGAACCGAACGAAACGATTCAAGATTGTATTATCCGAGAAATTAAAGAAGAACTTGATATAGAAATAGAAGTCGGCGAGCATTTAATGAATATCGATCATGCTTATACTCATTTTAAAATCACTTTAAATGTTTATCATTGTCGCCATATCAGCGGAGAACCAAAACCGATAGAATCTGATGAAATTCGCTGGGTTAATTTAGAGGAACTCGATCAATTTCCGTTTCCAAAAGCCAATGAAAAAATTATTGATAAATTAAAAAATACTAAAAGTTCGTAATAATTTAATTGATTTCTCATTCTTTATATAAGCGTTATTTTTCTGAAATTTTATAACGAAAAATGAATGCTATCTCTGGCAATAATTTTCTCTGAATTGGTGAGATAATTCCTTGATATAAATATTTAAAACACTTATAACTTCTCAGATCGGAAAACAGGTGATTATAACTAAACCAATATTAATCAATAATGGAATATGCTATTTAACACAATTAATCAAGTTTTAGATAGATTAAACCGCAGAGGATATAAAAAAGTTTTAGATGCAGCAGTTGAGTCTTTGCCGCATTATTTACATGAAACTGCTTTTGCTGTTACGACTGATTTAGTTTTAGCAGATGGCGAAGTCACGGAAGAAGAAGAGAATATATTAACTTATTTATCTCAAATGCTGAATATCCAAGAAAGCACAGCGCAGGAAATTGTTCGGATTATGCTAATTAAAAATAAGGGATAATATGAAAATATAGGTAAGTGAAATTATAAAAATCAATCCTTACCTATAAAAATTAATATCAAACAGAGCGATAATGTTGTATTTAAAATACGCGATCGCTCTATTTTTATGCTTTAGCTAACTTTTACTTTCTCTACAATGCTGTCTATTTCATGTTGAACTTGTCCGAGTTTTTGACGCTTTTGTTCAATCCAAATTTTATCTTGCTGTTGTTGTTCGAGTGATTCTTGATGTGCTTTTTCTTCTTGTTTCATTAAATTATCACACATTGAAATTGCTTGATTCATTAAATTACAGGCTAATTTTATACGACTTTCATACATTGATTCGATCTGAGCGCAAATTTTGTCAAAGATTTCTTGCTGAGATTCTAGAAATTTATCACAGCCAGCATCGTAAACTTCTTGTCTAATCTCCTCATGTAATTCTTCTTCACTAGGCCCTCCAAAGAAAGAACCTATAAATCCGGCAACACCTGCAATTAATGCTATTGGAAGAAATCCTAATCCTGTAAAGCCTAATAGTGCAGCGCCTGTTAATCCACCTATACCTAAACCCCCAAAAAGATTAAATCCTTCTTCTTCTGCCGTATGACAAGATTTTAGATCTGGGTTAATACTTAACTCATTAGCATTCATATTTCCACTCATTGCTGAGGTAAACTGTTTGCCAACATTGATATTCAATTCTCCATCTAACTTAATTAAGTTATTTTTAACTGCCTCAAGTTCATTTTGAATGATTGGAGTAAGTTGATCCTGCAAAACATCTCGTTTTAAGCGTTCTATCCATTGTTGCAATTCTTTTTGAATAGAATCTTCAAATTGCTTTCCATAATCTTTAATTAACTTTTTCTTATCATCAAAAGGAGAATAGCGAGAATGCCATGTTTGACTTGCCTGAAATAGTCGTTCACCTAATTCATCAACCCAACGATTCCATAAGTTTACTGTAGCTTCAAGAGCCTCATCAAGTTGTTGATCTGCAAAATTTACTAGTTTAACTTTCCGTCCGCTAATTTCTCCAACTTGTTCAATAATTTCTTGTTTTGCTGCTTCAGAAAGTTTGAGTTTTCCTGTTAATAGATTCTCTGTTTGTTCTAAACCTTCTAACCCAGACTGAACTAGCTGATTAACTGCATCTGTGGCTCTTGTGACCTCTAAAATACCTCGTTCTTGAGTTAAGAAATTTTCGAGAGATTGTGTAAACTGAGAGAAACTATGAACATACTCATTCTCTGTGCCTTTAGACTGAGCGTTAGCCGAATGTCCTAAAACTGCATCTAAAGTTTGCTGTGCAGAAATATAGTGAATTCGATTACTTCCCGCAATGATGGGATTTTGTTCAATGACTAAGTTTTCAGCTCGTTTTTTAACTAGGTTACGCTCGGTTTCAGTGCGAATTAAATCCCAGCAATTAACAAGCATAAATAAGTTATTCGCGGGTTTATCTTCTTTACCGCCATTGAGTTGGTTTTTCAAGTCTTGGAGTAATTTTCGTTCAGTTTCAGATAATAATTGAGAAGCATTCGTCACAAAAATTACAGCATCCGTATCTTTGAGTAAGGTTTGTGTAATTTCTGTTCGCGCTGGATGTTCATTTAACCCCGGAGAGTCAACAATTTCAACACCATATTGACATAATGCTAAATTGGGATGTTCAAAAACAATCTCACTAATTTCAGAATTGGCTAACTCTTCTGTACAACTACCCATCGCTGCTGCTTCGGAGATAGCGGCTTTTTCGTGATATTGGTCTAATGAGATTTCTTCCTGTCGTTGGTCTTTATAACAGCAAATCACTCGTTTCTGGCTTCCATATCGTAAAACGGTGACAGCGCCACTACAGGGAATACTTCGCACGGGTTGAATGTTTTCACCCAATAATGCATTTAAAATCGTTGATTTTCCTTTGCTAAATTCCCCGACGACGGCAACCCGGAATTTTTGAGATTGTAGCTTTTTAGAAACTTTGTCAATTTCTTGAATTAAAGAATCTTGCAAAAACTCTTTGTTAATACACTCTTGCACAATTTGATTGAGAGTAAAGCATTTCTTATCGAGTTGAATTTTATACTCTTGAAACGCTTGTAACCCTTTGTAGCGAACAATAGCAGATTGCTGACTCTGTTTTTTATCTGTATTTTCTGGAAAGATTTTCAAGATTTGACTTGCTGCTTTAACAAATACTGAATCTAAATCATGAAACCAGACGGGGTCAAGTAAAAACTTGATTTTTTCGATATCTTCTTTTGTGATAGAAACTGCGCCACCGAATGCAGATTCTAATGTATTCAGGTGTTTTGTTTCAATCTTTAGATGTTTAGCGATAATTTCTAAATATTGTTTTTCGCGTATATCCATACTCCCGTCTGCGGCGGACATTTCATATCCTAAACTAATGAGTAATAAATTCTCGGATTCGGAAAAGGGTGCAGTCAGCAATAATAAATCATTGATATTTTGATAGGTTTTTTGTTTGCGTATTCCTTTTACCATTAATTTTACCAATTGCGCCATATTTCCTTTATTCGGAATAAACTGACGCAAGGTTATTTTAAGCCGTTGAATTTCTTCGTCTGTGACTTGTTGATCGACGTAAATAACACCCAGCAATACAGAGACTAAAGCCGATAAAAATAGGATAGTTGGATTGATGTCTTTTTGGCTTATTTTTAATCCGGTAATATCAGATAGTAAATTTACGGTTTCCGTTTGTATTTTTGATACATCCATGATTCGGTATTTTCCTCAATATCAGTCTATTCTTGAGATGAAAGAAATCTTTTGCGGTCAGGGTAATCTATATTTAATGCTCTCTATAAACAGAGTATGCACCAAACGCAAAGTAAAATTACACTTGAATAAAAATTAACAATGAGCAACTATCTTTTTAGCGCAGCCGGTCAAGCTATGTTAAATGCTGGTCAACTGAATCAAGTCACAAATGCAGCGGGTCAACTTTTACCATTATTACGAAATCCTGAAAATGGTCAATTTGTAGAAATGGCAAAAAGTGTAGTCAGTAATGGTAATCCATTATCTCCTTTAATAGCAGGAAATTCTTTAAATGCTGTTACGGGTGTCGCGCAAATGTATCAGAATCATCAGGGTTTTAAAGCCGTTTTAGGACAACTGGGTAGTATTCAATCTAGTTTAGGAGTGTTACAAGCAAGCACAGCTTTTATTGGTGTCGGTGTTGTGGCAACAACTGCATTATCTGCTGTTAATTTATGGCAAACTTTAAAGCTTAAAAAAGAAGTTAAACAGTTAAGAGTAGAGGTGAAAGACGGGTTTATTGACCTGAAACAAGCGTTAAGAGATCAAGGCTTAGAAATTATTCAGCATATTAATCAAGTTGCTGAGGATATTGAATTTAAGCAGCATCGCCTAGAATATATTAAGGCTTATGCTCGGTTTACTGAAGCTGTAAAGTTAATTAAAGTAGCGACTTCTATTGAAGATTTAACGGCAAGAAATGTAGACCTTTCTAATGCGCGTCAAACGTTAGCAGAATATTTAGCGATTTATAATAGTCCGCATTTATTATCAGAAACCTCTGCACCAGGTAAGTTACGGCGATATGAATGTGCTTGGTTAATTGAGCAGATAATTGGCTTAACGTATCAGCTACAAAATGAAATGAAGAGTTATCAAGCTTCTCTAGTAAACTTACAAGAAAAAATAATAAAAGATTCTAGCGATGTAATTAAATCTTGTGAAAATCAAGCAGAGTTAGATTTTATTTATCCTGAAATTACTTATATTTATCATCATGATTTAGCGGCACTGAAAGCATCTCAAGCTCAAACGGAATGGATATTAGGATTACCAGCCGATGAATTAAAGTTACTTGAAAGTGCAGATTTTCCCGTAGAAACAAATCAAGAAGCAGAAATAGAAACTGCTACAATTGTAGAGCCGCCTGAATTTAAACTTTATCAGGAATTACAGGAAAAATCTCATTATGCTGCACTCAAGGATCAACTCCTGCTTTTAATGCAGCCGGAATTACGACAACAGTATGAAAAATATGTGACTCGATATGCTAGAAATATAGGGTTTCAAGCACTAAATAGCACCAATTTAAATCAAGCGTCTGATTTGGCGATCGCTAATTTATACTGGTATTTTAAAGTCCGAAATGAATCAGCAGAAGCCGTTTAATCAGTTATAGTTTATTCAGTGATATCATGTCCGGATAATGAGTTATGATACAATTTTATTCTCCTGTTCTCTCTTCTTCTCTCCTGTGGAGATTGATATGTCAATCTCTACTGACGGGCGTGTACAGACATATAGCAACTGCCTTGGCGGTTAGGACATAGAGCGATACGTGCATAGCACAGGCGCACGCGAATAAACTTTTCTGTAAAAGTTGAATAAAAAGTCATGCGTATAGTCATGTTAGCCCTTACGAAATCTATTCTATCACAAAAATTGTGAGGATGTCACCCAAAACCTTTTGACACGTAGACTTTGATCATGTCCTAACTGCTAGCAGCGACTACTATAATATATTACGTCACGACAGACTCCTCCCTTGTTTATTGATAAGTACTCAACCAGACATGATATTATATTTCCGGATGTGCCATATCATAAGGATTAATTACATTGTCAAATTCCTCAGCGCTAATATAACCCAGGGATAAACAAGCTTGTTTTAACGTTAATCCTTGTTGATGTGCCACATGAGCCACATGAGCCGCTTTATCATAACCAATTTTAGGGGTTAATGCGGTAACTAACATCAAAGATTGTTCTAAATATTGTTTAATTTGTTCGCGGTTTGCTTGTAAATCAATTACTAAAAATTCAGTAAAATTATTGCAACTATCACTTAAAATATTAATCGATTGTAATAGATTAAAAATCATCATTGGTTTGAATACATTCAGCTCAAAATGACCTTGAGATCCGGCAATAGTAATCGCGGTATCATAACCCATTACCTGCGCCGCTACCATGGTTAAGGCTTCACACTGCGTGGGATTGACTTTCCCTGGCATAATAGAAGAACCGGGTTCATTTTCAGGTAAGATTAATTCTCCTAAACCACAACGGGGACCACTGCCGAGAAAACGAATATCATTGGCTATTTTCATTAATGAACAAGCTAATGTTTTTAACGCACCACTTGCCATCACAATAGCATCATGTGCCGCCATCGCTGCAAACTTATTGGGAGCCGAAATAAATGCAATTCCGGTAATATTTTGTATTCTTAAAGCGGCTTTTTCCGCAAACCCTTTCGCCGTATTTAACCCAGTCCCAACAGCCGTCCCACCTAAGGCTAATTCATATAAATCCGGTAAAATCATCTCAATCCGTTTAATATCGGCATCGAGTTGCGCCACATAACCGGAAAATTCTTGTCCTAACGTTAAAGGGACAGCATCCTGCAAATGAGTCCGACCAATTTTAACAATGTCTGCAAATGCTTCTGATTTGGCTTGTAGGGCATCTCGTAGCATTTTAACCTTCGGCAGCAATTTTTCATGAATCGCAATAGCAGCGGCAATATGCATCCCTGTGGGGAATGTATCGTTAGAGGACTGAGATAAATTGACATGATCGTTAGGATGGATCGGATCTTTGCTCCCCATTTCTCCCCCGGCCATTTCAATCGCCCGGTTGGCAATCACTTCATTCACATTCATATTACATTGTGTCCCACTCCCCGTCATCCAGACTCGCAATGGAAAATGATCGCTAAGTTTGCCGTCTATAATGTCTTGGGCGGCTTGCACAATCAATTCTGCTTTATCCGAGGGCAGTTTACCTAATTCCTGGTTGGTTTGGGCGGCGGCTTGCTTGAGAATGGCAAAAGCAGTAATCACCTCTGGCGGGATATAATCGCTGCCAATAGAGAAATAACGTAAAGATCGTTGAGTTTGCGCCCCCCAGTAGCGATCGCTATTAACTTGAATTTCTCCCATACTATCGCGTTCTGTACGGGTATTTGATTCAGGCACTTCTGGGTTGATCACGATCTGCTCTCCTTGAGGTAGTTATTTCAGCCAACCATAATCTTAATATCAAATTTGCAGCGATTAGAACATAAAATTCTTAAATATGATTGATCGACAACGCCGGGAGTGGAGAAGATCTGCAATAGAGGTAAAGAGGTAGAGGAGATGAAGCCCTGCCAGGGCTAGAGATTATATTTTATCAAGGTTTAATTTCAGATTGCGATCTAGATCACACCTTCAGGAAGTATTCATCACTCCATATATGGTACTAAGATCGCTCAAAAATATGACTATTTTCACAATTAGATTGATTCTTAATCACTGCTTATTCTTGGAAAATAGAGGAAGATAGAAACTGTAAGAAACAGAAATGATTTGGAGAAAAAGCAATGCAACAGGATCTACGTTTAATCGACTCCGCTGACAATCTCCTGAACTGGATTAAATACTATACTCAACTCGAAGAGCAACATAAACTTCGCATTCTTTTTAGTAATCTTGTCTCTTGCACTCAAGCGTCTAACTTAAACAAGTTTCATTTACATCTTAAAATCGAATTTTTATAAAGTCTCGATTAACCCACAATTCCTGAACGTAATGCCCTCACTGCTGCCTGAGTGCGATCGTCAACGCACAGCTTATTAAGAATATTACGAACATGGGTTTTTACCGTCCCCACTGTAACATAGAGTCGTTCTGCAATTTCAGCATTACTACAGCCTGCAACAATTAACTCTAAAACTTCTAGTTCTCGTTCTGTGAGAGGATAGGTTTCGACCAGTTGCTGAACATCCGGTTGTGCGGATTTGATTTGTACCGTTTCCTGCTCTTGATTTGGGATAGGTGATGTTTTACTCGCCGTTTTGACTCCGGTTGTGTCGGGTCGTTGGGCTTGTTGAAGTACAAGACGAGCAATATTAGGATCGATCCAAGTATTACCTTCTGAAGTGACTCGAATCGCCTGAACCAGAGTTTCTAGGCTAGCATCTTTTAAGCTGTAAGAGTCGGCACCGGCGGCAAATGCAGCCAAGACAGAATCTTCTTCTTCATGCATTGTCAAAATTAGAACTCGGGTTTGAGTGACTTTTTCCGGTTCTGATGCTTGTTTGAAGGTTTGAGTTAACTCCACCCCGTCTATATCGGGTAAACCAATATCAACAATGGCAACATCGGGTTGAGTATCCTGCAACAGTTGCAAACCGAGGCGACCATTGGCAGCATCTCCGACAACCTCTATATCATCCACTTGCTTTAGTGCTGCCACCAAACCAATTCGACTTAGATCGTGATCTTCGACTAAAACAACACGAATTTTACTCATTATTCAGTAACTATCCATTTAAATTCAAGAATTGCCCCGTAACAATCACAATTTTTTATGACTTGTGGCAGAGAAGGGAGCAGAAAACATTGGCTAAAAAGGCAATATTATAAATACTATTGATTTGTCATCCCAGGTCACATCAACCTAAAGGTAGATTTTGTTTAATTCAAATAGAAATCATTCTCTAGAGTGTTAGAGTGCTAAAGGTATTGAGTGGCTAAGGTTTACATAATAGTGGGTTTCTAGCTTTCTATCTCTTGTTATCTATGATTAATATTTTGATCGATTAAACTCACAAAAATTTACAGCGACCCACGGGAAAATTAGCAGAAAAACCCCTTGTTTAACGCGCGCGCGATCGTAAAATTAACCTTGCAGTGCCATAATATTTTTGCTCCGGCAATATCATGACTTCCATTTCTTCCACTCCGGGTTCGGGTTATACGTTGCCTGTTTTTGCTTGTGCTTCTGCGGTGGCTGCCCTCCAACATCTGCATCAACTTGATGGCAAACTGACAACCGTTGAGCTCAACTTAGTTGAACCCGCCGAAACAGTTAATATTGAGATCGAACAAGTGGCCTTGCTTCAACCCACACAGGCATTAGCCATTAGCCGATCTCAACCGGGAGATAATTTAGACCTAACCCGCAATACCCCAATTTGGGCGATGGTCGAACAAGTAGAACAACTCGATAGCGCTGAAGCCATTAGTTCACAAATTAGCTTGTGCGGGGGCGCTGGCATCGGATACGATCGCACAACAGGCATTGCTGCCATTTACCGTTACGCAAAACAACTCTTTCTCCACAATTTAACACCGCAACTCTCCCCAGGCGAGAAAATCCGGGTCACCCTGATTTTACCTGAAGGTCGTCAACTGGCACAACGCACATCTAATGCTGCTTTTGGTGTGGTTGAAGGACTCTCATTATTAGGCACAACAGGCATTGCTAAAGCCCTGACTTCACCCGAACAATTACAAGTTTATCAAACCGAATTACGGTCTAAGGCTTTGCAGCATCAATGCTTAGTGTTTTGTTGGGGTGAAAATGGTCTGAATTTAGCTCAAACTTTAGGTATTCCCACCGGGCAAACCGTTAAAACTGCCAATTGGTTAGGGCCGATGTTGATCGCGGCGGCAGAAGCTGGGGTTGAGTCAATATTACTCTTAGGCTATCATGGTAAATTAATCAAATTAGCAGGAGGAATTTTTCATACTCACCATCATTTAGCCGATGGCAGATTAGAGATTTTAACGGCTCATTGTGCGGTCTTAGGTTTACCCCCGAAAGATTTATCAATTCTCTTTAATTGTGAGACAACAGAAGCCGCGTTAAATTATTTACAAACGTTAGACCAAACTGTAACGGATCGAACGGATGATCGTTCCTGGGTTGTGAGCGTTTATGGCGCGATCGCAGAGCGCATCGATCAACGGACTGCTGCTTATATTGGCTCATTCAGCCCTCAAACCGTTCAAATTGGCTCAGTCTTATTTGACCGTCGCCGTCAAATTATTGTTAGAAGTAAAATAGGCGAAAAATTACTCTCGCAAATAACTGCTGTGGATTAGCATTATTACTCTTCATGATTAAGAGAATATGAATCAAAATAGATGAGGAATTAACAAATGCTAAAATGAGAACTTATAGAATGTAGATTGCTAAAGTTTTATATTGATTCGCTTTAGCTAAATCTTACGTCATATTCTAAAAAAGTTTCTGAGTTTAATCTGCTTAATTTGCAGTTTTTATCCCTTTAATCTTTACGACTAATTCACACAATATGGCTTCCCAAACTGAGACACCGACACAATCGGAACCAACAGTTGCTTCTACCCCATCACTCAACCGACAAATGATTGTGATCCTTGATTTTGGATCTCAATATTCAGAATTAATTGCCCGTCGTATTCGGGAAACTGAAGTCTACTCGGAAGTGATTTCCTATCGTACCAGTGCCGAAAAACTCGCCACTCTCAATCCCAAAGGCATTATTTTATCCGGCGGGCCAAACTCAGTTTACGACGAAAGAGCGCCCCAATGCGATCCGAAGATCTGGGATCTGAATATTCCGGTTTTAGGGGTCTGTTACGGGATGCAATTAATGGTAAAACAGCTTGGAGGAGACGTAGAACGTGCCAAACGGGCAGAATATGGCAAAGCCTCACTTTTAATTGATGACCCCACAGACTTACTGACAAACGTCGAAGAAGCCTCCACCATGTGGATGAGTCACGCGGACTCCTGTACCAAATTACCCTCAGGCTTTGCGATTTTAGCCCATACTGAGAATACCCCCTGCGCTGCCATTGCCAATCATCAACGCAAACTATATGGCGTACAATTCCATCCCGAAGTGGTTCATTCTGAATGTGGTTTAGCTTTGATTCGGAATTTTGTTTATCATATCTGCAAGTGTCAACCCACCTGGACAACGGAAGCGTTTGTGGAGGAAGCCATCCGGGAAGTGCGGGCAAAAGTGGGGGATAAACGAGTCTTACTTGCCCTCTCTGGAGGGGTTGATTCTTCAACTTTAGCCTTTTTACTCCATCGCGCCATTGGCGATCAACTCACCTGTATGTTTATCGATCAGGGGTTTATGCGAAAGTATGAACCTGAACGATTAATTGAATTATTTAACGAAAAGTTCCATATTTCGGTGCAATATGTCAAGGCTCGCGATCGCTTTTTAGAAAAATTACACGGGGTTACAGATCCGGAGAAAAAGCGTAAAATTATTGGTCATGAATTCATTAAAGTCTTTGAAGAAGAATCAGCCCGTTTAGGCCCGTTTGACTATCTCGCCCAAGGCACATTGTATCCGGATGTGATTGAGTCAGCCGATACAAATGTTGACCCTAAAACCGGAGAACGAATTGCCGTTAAAATTAAAAGTCATCACAATGTAGGGGGCTTACCGAAAGATCTACGGTTTAAGCTGATTGAACCGTTACGGAAATTGTTCAAAGACGAAGTTCGTAAAGTGGGGCGTTCGATTGGTTTACCCGAAGAAATTGTTCGTCGTCATCCTTTTCCAGGACCGGGTTTAGCCATTCGGATCTTAGGTGAAATTACGCCAGAACGTTTAAAAATCCTACGCAATGCCGATTATATTGTTCGCGACGAAATCACCCGTCGGGGAATGTATCACGACTTTTGGCAAGCGTTTGCAGTGTTACTACCCGTTCGCAGTGTGGGAGTGATGGGAGATCAACGCACTTATGCTCATCCGATTGTATTGCGCTGTATTTCCAGTGAAGATGGCATGACAGCCGATTGGTCACGGGTTCCCTATGACTTATTAGAAACCATTTCTAACCGCATTGTGAATGAGGTGGCAGGGGTTAACCGCGTGGTCTATGATATCACCTCCAAGCCTCCCGGAACGATTGAATGGGAATAAAGGATTAAACGGTGTTGGGAGGTTTCTCGCCTCCCACGACAAAAGTTGATCCCGATCCCTCCAATGTCGTCATACACTGGAAAAAGTACGATTATGTTAACCTCAGTACGGGTTAAATTGATTAAGGTTGTGAGGAATTAAAATGGGACTTGAATATCCTAGTGATTTAAAATATACCGAATCTCACGAGTATGTCCGACTCGATGGCGAAATTGCCACCATTGGTATTAGTGCCTTTGCGGTCGATCAACTTGGGGATATTGTGTTTGTAGAACTTCCCCAAATCAATGATGCAGTTGAAAAAGATGGATCTATGGGTTCTGTTGAATCTGTGAAAGCCGTTGAAGATTTAATTGCCCCGATTAGTGGTACTGTCATTGAACGAAATGATAGTTTGGAAGATAGCCCAGAAAAGCTCAATGAAGATCCTTACGGTGAAGCTTGGTTATTAAAAGTTCGAGTCGATGATTTAACGGAAATAGACGAAGCTTACTCGGCCGAAGAATATCTTGCTATGGTCGAAGGAGAATAATTCAGATCAACTTCACGGGCTTATTCCTCTCCTGTATCGGCCCACCAGACTATTCAGGAGAGGACTCGGAAAACTAAGACGTAATTGTTCCGGTTAGGGGAGAGGAAGCTATTGCATAATCTTTGACTGGAATACGCCCCGCTAAATAAGCAAACCGACCCGCCTGCGTCGCTAAACCCATCGCTGTTGCCATAACGGGTGGTTTTTCAGCTAGGGCGATCGCACTATTAATTAACAATGCATCGGCTCCCATTTCCATGGCTGCGGCAGCTTCACTGGGTGTACCAATTCCGGCATCTACCACAACCGGAACGGTGGCATTACTAATAATAATCTCAATATTAGCAGCATTTTTAATCCCTTGACCCGAACCAATCGGAGATCCCAAAGGCATCACTGTTACACAGCCTGCTTCTTGTAAGCGTTTAGCGAGTAGGGGATCTGCATTAATATAAGGCAAGACAGCAAACCCTTCTTTAACCAATATTTCCGCTGCTTCTAGCGTACCGATGGGGTCGGGAAGTAAATATTTAGCATCGGGAATTACTTCTAACTTGACAAAATTGTTGTCTTCCTGTCCTAATAATTTTGCCATTTCTCGGCCCAAACGCGCCACTCGGACGGCTTCTTCAGCAGTTTTGCATCCGGCGGTATTGGGTAACATCCAGATTTTTGTCCAGTCAATGGCCTCGGCTAACCCTTCATGTCCAGGGGCTTGGGTTTGAACTCGTCGCACTGCTACGGTGACAATTTCACAACCACTGGCGGCAATACTCTGTTGCATCACTGCCATATCTGAATATTTTCCGCTTCCGGTCATTAAACGCGAGTTAAAGGTTTTACCCGCGATAATTAAGGGTGTATCAGTCGGTTGAACGACAGTTTTATCTAAAATTTGCATATCTACACGAATGAATGAGATTGAGTTGATTGACGATTGTTGTCAAGCATGAATCAACTACACTATAATGATTTAGCGTAACAATTCATGCGTTTAAGAATACTGGGGTGTGTAACTCAGCCGGATAGAGTAGCTGCCTTCTAAGCAGTTTGTCGCAGGTTCGAGTCCTGCCACACCCGTACAGCGATCAAGTTCATTTTATTTATTCTTCAAGGGTTAGTGAAGAATAGAATCATTCTACTGCCAAAACCCAGGAAAGTCGGGTGAGATTGAACTACTGAATACTACGAGGATCTAAGGCATCTCGCAAACCATCCCCGAGTAAATTAAAGGCTAATACTGTCAAAATAATTAATAGTGCAGGCGGCCAAATTAACCAAGGTTGCAATACTAAAATCGAGGCATTTGTGGCTGAAGACAGTAAATTTCCCCAAGAGGGATCGGGTTGTTGGATGCCTAAACCAATCAAACTGAGTACAGATTCAGAAACAATAAAACTAGGTATCGCTAATGTCGCCGAGATAATAATATAAGTTGCAGTTTGCGGCAAAACATGACGAACAATAATATAAAAAGGATTTGCCCCCATCACTTGCGTTGCTTGCACAAATTCTCGTTCTTTAATGGATAAAACTTGTCCTCGAATTACCCGTGCTAATCCCGCCCAACTAATAAACGAGATAATTACAACAATTAATAAAAACCGTTGAGCGCTGGTTAATTGAGCCGGTAAAACCGCCGCTAAAGCCACTAATAAATAAAGTCCCGGAATCGTCATCAAGACTTCAGCAATCCGCATAATTAAGCTATCTAACCAACCGCCAAAGTAACCTGAAATTCCCCCAACAAGCATTCCTAAAGGAAACGATACCGTAATTCCCACTAAACCAATACTTAAGCTAATTCGCCCGCCATAAACAATCCGACTAAATTGATCTCGGGCTTGTTCATCTGTACCCAATAGATTAATTTTAGCCTCACCCACTGCCCCAAATAAATGACGGTTTCCAGGAATAATTCCCAGCCAGCGATAAGGTCTCCCTTTAACAAATAAACGTAACGGTGCTGGGTTATCAAAATCTACAATAATTTGACGTTCTCCGGTTTCAATTTCAACGGGCCCTTGTGTGGTGGGGTAGACATGGGGGCCGATAAATTGACCTTCAGGTGTGCGCCAATAAATCGTTGTCGGGGGTAGCAACGAACCATCTAATTGTGACTCATAGGGACTATAAGGTGCGATAAAATCAGCCAGTAATACACTCAGATAAAAGATGATTAAAATCGTTGCACCGAGTCGTGCTAATGGATTTTTTTTCAGTCGTTTCCACCATTTCATAATAAAATCAATTCATGCTATATCGCTAAGTTTAGACTACCATTGTAACTCGTGAATCCGAATTTAAACACTTAAACCTTCTTGTTCGGGTAAGGGTTCAAGATCGGCATTGTCTTCTAAGGGGTTAGAAAAGAAAGAACCCGTTTGAGGTGGGGAAGCCGGGTCAAGTACAACTTCAACTACACTTTTGATTACACCCGTTAAAGGAATGGCTAAAATTACTCCAAGTAATCCTCCAATTTTTCCACCCAGTAATAAAGCGGTCAAGATAATTACTGGACTTAATCCAGTTAGATTTCCCATAATTCTAGGTGCGACTAAATTATCTTTGATTTGTTGGAATAAAATCGCAATTCCAAATGCTTGTAAGGCTAACCACCAGTTTAGACAAGCAATAATAAACGTAACTGTTCCAATCCCAATCGTTGCCCCAATTAAAGGTATAATTTCCATTAAACCAATAAACACTGCAAATACTAGGAAATAAGGCACTTTTAAGAGCCAAAAGGAGACAGATAACGTTACTGCCATAAACAAGCCTAAGAGAAATTGACCCAGTACAAACTGTTGCAAATTCTTAGACAAAGATTCTGTTAAAATTCGCCGCACTTTCGGAGAAACAATACTGGTTAATCCTTGCCAGAGTCGTTCACCATCTAGCAGCATATAAAAAGAAAGTACAAGAATTAAAACAATATCAATCACCCAGTTAAATGTTCCCAAAACGACACCCAGACTCGTGCTAGCAATCGTTTGTATTTGTTCTTGTAATTTAGCTAAAAGTTGTTGTTGGAGTAATCCAACTTCAAAGGGTAAATTATTTTCAATACTCCAATTTTGAAAACTGGTTAATTGTTGTTGTCCTGATTCGATTAACTCGGGAAATTTGACAATAAATTGACCGCCTTGTGTGATGACAGGGGGAACAAGGGTTAAACCAATAAAAATCACAAATAAAGCAGCCGTTAAATACACTAAAGCCGCCGCCAGTCCTCGAGGAATGACCTTTTGTAGTTTACTCACGGCATAATTCAGCACAAATGCAATCAAGCCAGCCGTGACTAAAATACTGACCAATTCACCGATATATTCAAATGCACTAATGGTTAACCAACCCGTGACTAAAATTAGCAGCCAGGTCATTAAAGATTGTTGAAGAGGAGAAAAGATATTCTTCATCATTAAAATAGCAATAATATCTAAATCGTTAATTTAGATTGATTAAACAACTACTGTTTTTATCTAGTGTACAAGAAATGAGTTTAATTCAGATTAAATGTTTGCGATCGCGCCCTGAATGGGTATCCTAAAAATACTCATCTCTTCGGCTGATTTAAACAATACCTTGAAACCCACGCCATCAGACAGACGGCAGTCGCGATTTTGAATTTATATCAGATTAATTCAGGAATAAAGCGATCGCAAGTTGTGGTAACCACTCAAGCACTCTCTCTCGGGGGAATTTACCATGTTTTTACAAAAAATTATTCAGCCTTTCACCCTAATCTCAGTGTTTCTCTCTACCTTAGGTGGGATGACGATACCCGCCATGTCTCAACCCATACTCTCGAAAACCCCTGAAACCACTAAACTGAGTTTCCGAGGCATGGCCCCTGAAGTCGGGGAAATTGGGAAAGAGTACATTATTTATCAAACAGATAAAAATAATCAAACTTATGGCTTAGTTTATCTGCCGAATTCCGATATTGGGGCTTGTTTTCAAGGGGCTTATGAATCGGCAAGCAATCAAATTCAAGATTTAACATACGCTTACCCAATTATGGGAGAATCGTCTTCAGGGGGCTGGGAAATGAATGTTTCAAATCAAGCTTTAAATTTAACAGAATTTCCTTATCAACTCGATGCAACAGAGATTCATCCGGCGGCAAAAGAATGGTTTAATCAATGTCAAAGTGTATTTCAGAATTAACTCATTCTTTTAGTATTAACCCTTTCATCATTCCCTAAAAATGATAAACTTTATGTTTATTGAATTAAGGAATAAAATCATTATGCCGCTGGGGATGTTAGTCGAGGGAAAATGGACAACTGAATGGACAGAGCAGGGTAAAAAAGGTGAATTTAACCGGATGCCGACGCGGTTTCGTAACTGGGTAACTGCTGATGGTTCGAGTGGTTATAAAGCAGAACCTGAGCGTTATCATCTTTATGTTAGTTTAGCTTGTCCTTGGGCGCATCGCACGTTAATTATGCGCAGTTTAAAGGGGCTGCAAGATATTATTAGTATTTCAATTGTTGATCCTGATATGGGTGAAAATGGTTGGAAATTTTCGGATTATCCCGGTTCTATTCCCGATAGTATTAACCATGCTGAATATCTGCGAGACGTTTATGTTAAAGCCAATTCTGAATATACGGGTAGAGTAACGGTTCCGATTTTATGGGATAAACAAAATCAAACAATAGTTAATAACGAATCTCGGGAAATTATTCGGATGTTGGATTGGGAATTTAATGACTATTCTCAATCGGATTTAAATTTATGTCCGCCTGAGATTAAAGAAACAGTAGACCAAACCATAGATGCCATTTATCAACCGATTAATAATGGCGTTTATCGATCTGGGTTTGCATCAACTCAATCGGCTTATGAAGCAGCAGTAACAGAGTTATTTGAACAGTTAGATCGTTGGGAAAAGGTTTTAGACAAACAACGTTATCTGTGTGGCAATCATCTCACGGAAGCCGATATTTGTATGTTCACAACTTTAATCCGATTTGATGCGGTTTATCACGGACATTTTAAATGTAATTTACGGCGAATTGTTGATTATCCGAATTTATGGAATTATCTCAAAGACGTTTATCAATATCCCGGTATTTTAGAAACCTGTAATTTAGATCATATTAAACGGCATTATTATGTGAGTCATTCTCATATTAATCCCACTCAAGTTGTGCCGAAGGGGCCGATTTTAAACTTAGAAGAATCTCATAATCGAGAGAGATTCTAATCTATGGAGACGTTCCATGGAACGTCTCTACAATATGATGATTATTCCGGTAATTTGTATTGTCCGACAATCTTTTTCGCAAATTCAGGAACGTGTTTGGCTAACTTTTCGGGATAATTTCGTTTGAGATAAAGATAATTGCGGGTAAAGTGAGAATCAATCGAAAAACGGGCATATTCTAATCCTTTCGGCCCTATTTTTTCAATGAATACCCCCATCAATTTAGCCGCCCACATCGGCAACGTTACCCCTTTATCATAAGCCGGAATACTTTGTTGCACCGCAGCATGGCGATCGCCACTGGAAGTCACCATTTGAGTGTCTAATTGATCCATGACTAACTCTAGCATTTCTTCACCTGTTTGATTGCGAGTGACAAGCCATTGCCAGCCAAACGGTGCCCCCATATAACCCACAACTAAATCAGCTAAACCGTTCACATAATCAAAACAACTTAAACAAGACGGGGCAAAAATATCCTTTAATTCTTTCGTATTTAAACCAAAAAACGGTACAGTTTCTGTTGAACCATCTTCATGTTTAAAATGTACTCGGAAGTCTTGCATAAATTCATAATGCACAACAGTATCAGGAGATTTACTTGTCGTTTCTAAGAACTTTTGTAAACCTGCCCGCGTCACATTATCCACACAAGGCGTACCTAAAACATAGAGTTTTTCTAATCCTAATTCTTTCTCAACCGCCCGCAGCGCTTGAATTTGACAGCCAACACCAATCACTAACAACCGCTTCATGCCAGATTGTTCGATTTGTTCTAATACCGACAAATTGGGGGATAAAGTCGGTTTATTCACCCGCGCCGCCAACACTTCCTCAGGAGTGCGGGCAATTACAGGCATGGGTTGAAAACGATCTTCAGCAGTGTTTTGAACGCACACAACCCCTTCTACCTTGCCCTGCTTTAACATTTCACAGGCGATGGTACTAACAATTCCTGTCCATTGCGCCCCCTCTATGGGTTCTTTCTTCCGCGCCGCCATCATGTCCCGATGCACCCCGAAATATAAGTCATGGGGATGATTTAAATCTCGACTGCGTCCGTGGGTTTGTTCTTCGAGTGGGGTAAACTGCTGATTAATAAAGGCGCAAGCTTCTTTAACGTAGTGAATATAATAAGTGTCGCACAGTCCGCACTCGCTACACAGTTCCTTTGCAGGGCGGCGACTGCCTGGTTTTAAGGCTTTGGCTTTTTGATGCTTGGGTGGTTGCTGTACTGATGTCATAAAATCTATTATGTGTAGTGCCCAGTCTTTATGTTTAGCATGAGATTTAGCTAGATTTTGAGTTCGTTATAATTTTTAAGGATTTGAAGTTAAGAATATTAAACACAGAATTCAATATTATTGTCTTAACTTGGCATTAATCTATTTATTTACTCTTTTACTAAAAAGCCTATGATAATCTTAGATAAAAGTTTAAAAGAAAATCCTCGAAATATTGGTAACAAATTACTAAATGATAAATAAGGAGAAATAATGGCGAATTTATTAGATGCACTCGAAGACGAATCACGATTTGATAAAATTAAGCAAGGTGTAAATAGTCTGGCGAATACTGCCGAAGAGTTAGCAGTAGAAATTCCTCAAGTGGCAGAATCTGCGATGCGAATGGGTTATGCTTATGCTAAAGCTGAGGAAAATTTATATTCTTCGATTGATTTAAGCAAAGAAGACATTATAGATGTTGAAGAAATAATAGAGGCTGATTTTGAACCGATAGAGTCTAATTCTTCACCCGTTTTAGACAAAGAGTTTCTGGATAATACAGATTGTTGGACAAAAAAAGCGTTAACGAGTCGTTTTGGAAATTGTACAGCCGCTTACCAATATTTAAAAGATCAGTATGGTTTTAAGTTTAGTCGGAGTTGGGATAAAGTCATTGCTGCCTTCAATGGAGAATTAAATCATGAAGTTGGCTTATCTCCAGCATCAAATGAAGTCAACTTAGAGAAGAAAGTAGAAATCTTAGAGAATACTGTTAAGTCACAACAGCAACAAATCAAAGGACTAGAAGACAAGCTTAATCAAGTTTTACAAGTTTTGATCAATGTGCAGAAGTAGACTCAATATTTTTATTTTTGGGAAAATACGGGTTAATATAGTAGATACTTCTTTTAAAATTAGTATTTTTACTAAGCTTTATATGAGTTAATTTGTGTACTTTATAATGATCGGTAGTGATAAATATGTAGTCAATAAAATTTCAAAATCCTAGTCCTTTGGCTGTAGTTAAAATCTTTCGTTAGGGAATTTGATAGATTAGAACAGTCCCCGCGATCGCAACACTTGGCTCACCATGCCCACGCAAACGCCTCAATACAGATGGCAAGCAAAAAGTAAGTCGGCAAAGTAACTGTTTCGGTGTTTCCTATCCCGATTCCCTGCCAATAACAAACAACGAATCACTCACGACGAATACAAAACTTCGCTACAATCAAGAATGTCACATTATTGGAGAGAGTCCCACGGTTTATACACGCCCTTTAGCCCGTTTAATTGAACAGTTACAACGCTTGCCGGGAATTGGCCCGAAAACAGCGCAACGGTTGGCGCTGCATATTATTAAGCGATCGGATGAAGAAGTTAAAATCCTGGCCCAGGCTTTACTTGAAGCCAAGAAACAGGTGGGGTTATGTCAGGTGTGTTTTCATCTGTCTGCTGAGCCGGTGTGTGATATCTGTCGTCATCCTCAACGAGATAGTCAAACCGTTTGTGTGGTGAGTGATTCTCGCGATGTGGTGGCAATTGAGAAGACACGGGAATATCGCGGTAAATACCATGTATTGGGGGGTGTAATTTCGCCGATGGATGGGATTGGCCCAGAGCAACTCACGATTCAATCTTTAATTCAGCGGGTGAGTCAAGGGGAAGTCACTGAGGTGATTATTGCCATTAGTCCGAGTGTAGAAGGGGAAACCACAACGTTATATTTAGGTCAATTACTCAAACCTTTTACTCGTGTGACTCGAATTGCCTTTGGCTTGCCGATGGGAGGGGATTTAGAATATGCAGATGAGGTGACTTTAGCCCGCGCCTTAGAAGGACGACGGGAACTTGATTAAAGGTGATTTGTTACTTGTTGTTCGTTATTGGTTGTTTGAGGAGACAACGTATCGCGTCTCTGCGCCTGAGAAACAACAAATAATCACAAGAATCAAAAACTAACGACCAAGGACGAATAACAAGACAAATTACTCTTCTGTCAGGGCAAAAATGCGATCGCGTCCATGCTGTTTAGCCGTTAAAAGTGCCCGATCTGCCATCTGCATTAAAGATTCTGAGGTCGAAAGTTGCGTCGGTAATAGGCTAGCGACTCCTAAACTGATGGTGAGGTATTCAGCTACCGCAGAGTTACTATGGGGAATTTGCAGGGCTTTAATTCGATTTAAAATAGATTTTGCCACCCGTAATGCTCCCTCTGGGTCTGTATTCGGTAAAATTAAGGCAAATTCATCACTACCATAACGCGCCACTTTGTCTGCGGGTCGTTTGATTGTATCTTTTAGGGCAGAAGCAATCAGTTGTAAACAAGCATCCCCGGCGGGGTAACCATAGGTATCATTATATTGTTTAAAGTAGTCAATATCTCCCAGAATAATAGATAAAAATGTTGCTTCTCGACCCAATCTTCGCCACTCTTGTTCTAAGGTTTGATTAAAGTCATAACGATTGGCAATCTGCGTTAAACTATCGGTCACAGACAGAGATTCTAATTCTTGATTTTTTTGCTGCAATTCCTCATACAGTTGAGATTGTTGAATGGCAACCGTTAACTGAGAGGCGAGTTTTTTTAATAAGTTAACTTTTTCTCTATCCCAGTTAGGAGGATTCGGTGTATGGTAGGTAATGACTAAAGTTCCCCATAAAGAGGCGGAGGAATCAGTATGGGTAAAAATTGGAATAATGAGTAATGCTAAAATATCTAACTGATGCAATCTATATTTAAAGTCTGCATCGAACTCGGCTCGGTTAATATCTGGTAAATAGCATACCTTTCCCTGAGATAAATTAGACAAAAGATGCTGAGTGAGTAGTTCTTCTAATTCAACTGGATGAAAATGATTCGTCGCATTTGAAGCAATATTTTCTACTTGAAGTTGTTGAGTTTTATCCGTATAAAATTGATAAAATAAAACCTTATCGGTTTGTAGTAACGGCTGAATTTCAGTAGTTGTGGTTTTTAATATAACTTCTAGGCTCAAAGATTGACGAATTCTTTGGGTAATATTTCCTAAAAATCGAGTTTGCTCGACTTGCTGCCGTAATTGTTGATCAAACTGTTTTTGATCGGTAATATCACGACCCACCCAAATGAATTTTTGCTGAGGATAAGAAGAATTATACAGGGGAGAACAGGAAAATGAAACGGGAGTTAGATCGCCTGATTTCGTTTGGCAGTTGATATCTATATTTTTTAAAAGCTGACTGGTATTATCGAGTTGTAATAAATTTGTCGGAAATATTAACTGCGATCCTTGAAATATCTTATAAATAGGTTGATGTAGCAATTCATGTTCAGAGTATCCTAAAGCTCTAATTGTTGCTGAGTTAATAAAATCAATATTTCCCGCCTCGTCCGTAATAATAAAAAAGTCAACTAATGAATTAAAAATAGGCTCTAAATATTCAAGATTAATTCCCTGACTAAAATAGCTAACTGTATAATCATGAACTTTGATAATTTGACTGAGCTTATGTTCTTCTAAACTTTGCTGAGTGCTTTCCTCAAACACAATTAAAATATCACCCGCTAAATCTGTTTCTTGAGGAATATTTTTAAACGCATGGATATCTCGATATAAAATAGAAGTTTTTTCTGAGTCTATACAGACATTTTTTAGAGCAAAATGACTAATTTTTACCTGTACAATATCCTTCATTACTTCTTCTAGACCCACTAGTTCCGGGAAGTATTGACGGCTATCTTCTCCATCTGTAGCTTGTTCGGTTGAGTCAGAAAATAAATCGATTTGATTGGAATGCTCTACAATTTTAAACTCAGAATTTAAGGTAAGATATTCAATTTTTTTAGAACTTATCCATTGATTAATAGTAGAGTTCATAATAATTATATAAATTTAACTTGTTTTTTCTAAAATCTTAATAAATTTAATACTTTCCGATCAAATTAAGTGGTTAGCTAAATCACTAAACATTTCATCTACATAACTCCCGAGTTTAGCGGAAGTCTGGTAAACAGATGTTATTTTTTCATTTTTCAATAAGATATTATTTTGAGCTTGTTGGTCAATCAATTCAGATTTGACTAAATCACTTTTATTAAAAGCAATGACAATCACTCCCTGAGGATTAATTGATAAAAATAAGTCGATATGTTGAGAAAGATGATTAATCGTATCATAACGACTCAGATCGGCAACAATGATCGCACCACTTGCTCCTTGTAGATAACTCGGCGCAATTTCTTTAAATCGAGTTTGACCTTCAATATCCCAAATCATCAACTGAATTAAACGAGGATTATCCACTTCTGCTGAGGGTAAGTCAATCTTTTTTCGAGAAATTTTCACCCCAATGGTAGAAAGATATTGATCGCTAAATTGCCGATCGACAAACCGACGAACTAAGCTTGTTTTCCCAACTGCAAAATCACCAATCAGGCAGATTTTTTTATAAATCATATATATACTTTAGTTAACTCCTGCTTAACGATTAGAATCATTTTTGATAATTTCAATCATAACAGTTCGGTTTAACCATTGAGGTTGATTTTTACTAACACCCGGTGGAATTCCAGAGGCTTGAGTGGTTTCTATACGTCTACGATCTATACCATAGCTTTCTAAAGCCGTTTGTACAGCCTGCGATCGCTTTAATCCGATCTGATTATATTGACCTTTTTCTCGTCTATCTTTATAGCCGACTATCTTAACTTGAAGCTGGGGATATCTCTTTAAATACTGAGCCATGAGACGAATTTTTTCTTCTAAATCCCGCTCTATAATTTTGGCTGATTTTAAGTTAAAATAGAGACGGGTTGCAATGGGGAACGGTTCAATTGTTAACTGACTATTAATGGATTCAACTCCCTTAATTTGTTCAAACGCTGCGATGATATTTTCAACATCTTCTGGCTGAATGACTGTTCCTGTTAAACGCATTTTGGGAGAATTATACTCTGTTGCAATAGAAATTCCCTTCATTTGATTTAAAGCTGCGGTAAGCTGTTGTATTTCTCCTGCGACTGTTTCCGAGTTAGGAATCGCTTTTACGGCGACAATATTATTTTCTATATTCCAATTGGGTAAAGCTTGTTGGATAGTGCTTTCCACCTGCTGACGGAGTTGTTGATTAGGAACTTTTCCACTCACACGAATAGCTTCATCTGCTTGATCGGCTTCTACATCCAAACGATACAGTGCTAATTCTGGCTGATTTGCTAATACTTCGACTGCATTAATTTCAGCTTGACGAGTTTCTCTGCGTCTGGCTTCTACCATTTGCCAGGGAACAAAAATAAACCCTAAAAGTAGCAATAATAATACCATTAAGTAAATCGGTTTTTGAGATTTTGGCGGCGGCTCATTTTTTACAATTAAGGGTAGAAGCTGTTGTTTGAGGTGAATCGGAATCTTCTCTTGATCTCCATCAAAATCTTGAATCACTTGACTATACTGTTGAATAATATTCGTTAACGTTTGACGGATTTGTTGAATCAGCCTTTGATGGGGTTCTCCTTGCATAATTACAGCCAGATAACAGTATCCTGCCACTTCAATTAATATCCGAGAATCTCCATACTCAATCTCGCTTAATTCTCTATGTTCTGGATTATTTGTCATACAATCATTCACAAAACTCCGAATAGCTGTTAACATTCCCGCCAGCATATCAGAATCTAACTTAGATCTTCCTTCTTGTTGTATTTCTGTAATTAATAATCCTGAAGCTTTATGAATTAAAAGCACAGCTTGTACAGAACAGCGCATGGCTTCAGTTAAAATTAATTCTGCTTCAGAAACACCCTGCATCTTCGCTTTAATTTTACGTTGAACCCCTTGCAAACTTAAAGCCGTTTCTATTTTTTGATTAATTTCTCGTAAGGCTTCTGATAAATAGCGAGTAATTGTAGTACCAATGACTGGATACAATGCATCTACCATTGCATCTCGTTCTAAAATGATTTGTTCTTGTATCGCTTTTCCCATCGTAGGCGCTAAAGCTTGAACAATTTCTTCTTGATCTAAACGAATTTGTTCTTGAATAGCGGCTCCCATTTCCGGTGCAATTGCTTGCGCCATTTCTTTCGGTGAATTTTTAATTTGATATTGAATTGCTAAGGGAATTAAACTGGCGATCGCCTGACTCATTTCCTGACGATTTTCTTGGGATTTTAACCGCACTAATTCATCAATGATCGGTAATAAAGTCTGAATGACTTCTGTTTTTGATTGTCGAATTCTTTGATTCAAAATTTCTGTAATGCAAGGAACCATTAATTCAGTTAAATAAGCCGAATCTTGCAGTTTATGTTCAAAAGAATTTAACTGAGATTCAACTTCTGTGTGCAATGCTTTTAATTCCTCAGAATCAAGCGCTTGAGGTGGTTCACTGAGGAGTAAAACTTGCTGCTTTAATGTTTCAATATCATTAATATTGAATCCTAAAATTAATTTTTTTAAATCTTCAACGATACTATGCATCGGGTGAGTCGTCTCAACCGATAAGAAATGATGATAAAAAGAACTAGGACTTAAATCTTCTGGAGAGAAATTCGGATCGAGGTGATGTTTGCTCATTGTTCAAGTCCTCATGACCTAATAATATCCCGTCTTTAATCAACAATCCCAAAATCAACTATTTTTTTCTATTTTTATTAGTATAACCGGAAACGGGAACGCAAGAGCGCTAAAATAGAATCTAACTGTTACTCAATCGTTTTGAGTCTATGACTACTGCTGCACCTGCAAAAACTGAATATGAAGCCGTCATCGGCTTAGAAACCCACTGTCAACTGAGTACTGAAACGAAAATCTTTTCGAGTTCTTCCACTCAGTTTCAGGCTGATCCCAATACCAACATCGATCCGATTTGCCTCGGACTTCCTGGCGTGTTGCCCGTCCTCAACCAGAAAGTGCTAGAGTACGCTGTCAAAGCCGGATTAGCATTAAACTGCCAAATTGCATCATACAGCAAATTTGATCGCAAACAATACTTTTACCCGGATTTACCCAAAAATTACCAAATTTCTCAATATGATTTACCCATTGCCACCGAAGGTTGGGTAGAAATTGAAATGGTGGATGAGGCGGGAACGGCTACTCGGAAAAAAATCGGAATTACCCGTTTACATATGGAAGAAGACGCGGGAAAATTGGTTCATGGCGGAAGCGATCGCCTGTCGGGTTCAACTTACTCTTTAGTCGATTATAATCGAGCTGGAATTCCACTGGTTGAAATTGTCTCTGAACCGGATATTCGTTCGGGTTTAGAAGCAGCAGAATATGCCCAAGAAATTCGTCGCATTGTCCGCTATTTAGGGGTGAGTGATGGTAATATGCAAGAAGGCTCTCTGCGTTGTGATGTCAACATTTCAGTGCGTCCAGTCGGGCAAGCAGAATTTGGCACGAAGGTAGAAATTAAAAATATGAATTCCTTTAGTGCAATTCAACGCGCTATTGACCATGAAATTCAACGGCAAATTACGGCTTTGGAAACGGGAGAACCCATTTTTCAAGAAACACGACTTTGGGAAGAAAACAGCCAACGAACGATTAGTATGCGAGTCAAAGAAGGTTCCAGTGACTATCGTTATTTCCCCGAACCCGATCTGCCTCCGATTGAAGTTTCTCCTGAACAATTAGAAGAATGGAAATCTTTATTACCTGAACTTCCGGTAGCAAAACGTCATCGTTATCAGACGGAATTAGAATTATCTGCTTATGATACTCGGCTGTTAACCGAAGATCAATCCATCGCAGAATATTTTGAAGCCACAGTTAAGGCGGGTGGAGACAAAAAACAAGCCGCTAACTGGGTGATGGGAGATATTACAGCATATCTGAAAAATGAGAAGTTAAATGTCAACGATATTGCCCTCAAACCCGAAGCATTGGCAGAGTTAATTACCTTGATTGAAGAAAAAACAATTAGCGGTAAAATTGCCAAAGATATTCTACCCGAACTGTTATCTCAAGGCGGTTCTCCGAAAGCATTAGTCGAGAAAAAAGGACTGATCCAAATTTCGGATACGAATGAATTAGAAGCCATTATCGATCAAGTTTTGACGGAAAATGCCGATAAAGTTGAACAATATCGCAATGGTAAAACAAAATTGCAAGGATTTTTCGTTGGGCAAATTATGAAGAAAACCTCTGGACGAGCCGATCCGAAGCTAACAAACCAACTTCTCGGCAAAAAGCTAAATTCCTAATTTTTCACTTCTAACTTCGGGGCGCATTGAGTGCGCCCTAATTTTCTATCGTTATTCGGGTTCAATTGTAAAGCTTCGGTAAAGTCACGAGATTCACCTCGACATTCTTCTCAAAAATATGGCATAATTTTCCGTAGGATTACGGATATATGATGAGTTATAACTTCTTTCAAGAGTAACTTATAAAGGATGTTATCTCAAACCCTGTGTCTTTCAGACTGAAAAGATCATTTGCTAAATCAAGTCTCTACTGACTAGCACTGTTGAGTAAAGCTTGATGTTAACTGCTGGAGTCAAAACCGTGATTAATCGGATACAAACATTATCACTTACTTTTTTGTCTGCTTTACTTTGTGTTGGAAGCATTGCCACAACAGCAGAGGCGGCGAGTTTTGTAGCCCAAGCCAAAGGGGATAATAATAAAAACGACCCAGATTTCTTTAGCTTCGCAATTGAGGATGCGGGTGATACATCCGATGTATTTGTTAAATCGGTTTTCATTGATTTAGCAGCGGGTGGTGATAACGATGCCTATTTTGATTATTCAGGCTTTCCCCCGACGCTCAATTTAGATTCTTTACAAGGAGTTGAAGCTGGGGATATTACCTTTACCTCCTTGCCAGGTAGTGAAGTATTAGCCAGATCATTTAGACCCGAAGATGGGGATACTTCTCTGTTGCAACTTAGCTTTGCTGAAGGTTCATTTGGTATCGGAGATGCCTTTCAATTTGGCGCAGAAACCGATTTTCTCACCGAAGATGTCAGAGATGATGGGGATGATTTTGCTCGTGCTGGAGTCGCCCTAACCATAGAATTAGAAGATGGTAGCATGGAAACCGTTACCTTTTCAGAAGTGGCAAATAATCACTCTCAAATTGTTCAATCTATTGTTTACGCAGCCGATCGTCCTGATCCTGTAGAAGTTCCTGAACCGTTCTCGATCTTCGGTTTATTGACAGTCGGTGTATTGGGTGGAGTTAGTTTGAAGCGTTCTAAATCAGTTTAACCGGATTGATGGGGAGACTGAAATTAACAACGATCAATTTTTCTCCTCACCAATATCCGATTAATTATGCATTTTAACATAGTATGATCTAAGATTACAAAATAATGGTAATTCTGGTCAATTCCCAATGAACCCTCATCACCCCTTCTATTCACAAGGATATGAAATTATCCGTGAACTCGGACGCAATCGAGAAGGTGGGCGAATTACTTGGCTAGCATCAACTATCGATACAAAACAGCCAGTCGTTTTAAAGCAATTTTGTTTTGCTCAATCGGGTTCAAATTGGTCTGCGTTTCATGCTTATGAAAAAGAGATTCAAATCTTAAAAGGTCTCAATCATCCGGGTATTCCCAGCTATTTAGGCGCTTTTGAAACACCAGAAGGGTTCTGTATGGTGCAAGAATATATTGATGCATTATCCTTGGGAGTCCCTCGTAGCTTTAGTCCAGAAGAAGTTAAGCAAATTGCAATCTCTGCATTAGAAATTTTAGTCTATTTACAAAACAGAATTCCGCCTATTATTCACAGAGATATTAAGCCTGAAAATATTCTAGTCGATGATGAACTTAAAGTTTATTTGATTGATTTTGGGTTTGCTCGAATTGGCAGTCAAGAAGTCTCAAATAGTAGTGTTTTCAAAGGAACTCCCGGTTTTATTCCGCCTGAACAATTGCGTAAACCCACAGAAGCGTCTGATTTATATGGATTAGGAGCCACTTTAATTTGTTTACTCACCGCTACCCCCTCAACCGCTATTCAAGACTTAACAGATGATGACGATCCCTATCTAATTCAGTTTAAACATTTACTTCCTCGATTAAGTTTAAAGTGGATTGCTTGGTTAGAAAAAATGGTTAAGCCGAGGTTAAAGGAGCGTTATTCCGATGCTGAAACAGCCTTGCAAGCGCTGAAGCTTTCATCTATTTCTCGAGTGCCAGAAGTTAAATTAAGTTCAGATTTTCTCTGGTTTCAAGCCACTCACTTCGGGGAACGGCTTAGACAAACGATTAGCATTGATAACTCAATCCCCGATACACTTTTAGAGGGATATTGGGAAGTTGCTCCTCATCTTCAAGATCCACCCCATACCCCGAATGCTCATGCTTGGATTTCCTTTTCACCACCTCAGTTTAAGGGTAATTCGGTAAAATGTCAGGTGCAAATCGATACCTCTAAATTAGCAGCAGCTTGGTATTATGAGCGACAGCTACTTCTCCACACCAATGCATTACCAGATACCCATTATCTAACAATCGCAGTTCAAACAGCACCGTTACCTGTTAAGATTAAACCTCTTCCCTATAAGTGGATTTCCTGGCTGTTAGTTTTTTCGGCAACAATGACGGTTATTATTATAGGGAGTACAGAGATAGTGCAGTTGTCCAATACCGGACTAATAATTGCAATGGCTGTGTACATATTGTTAGGGTCGATAATATTCGTATCTTACCCTTTGAAAGTAACAGAATTTGCTTTAAAAGTATTTTGTCCCATTATATTTTTGACTGGATTAGGTGTGGTGAGCGGTCTGCTTTTGTTAAATGATATTACGGGTTTTATTTCTTTTGTAATTGCAGGTACAATGCCTCTTGCATTAATTGCACCAGTGCTGAATCTAATCGCAACTGGGTTACCCAGTCAATTCTTATTAGAAAAGGACATTACGCCAAATCGAATTGCGTTAATCGCATTGTTACTCAGCATTCTATTAGGATGTGTTTTAGGCACAGGAATTGTAACAAGTCTAGTTAACCCAGCCATTTTATTATCAATTGCAGGACTCAGTGCTTCTTTAACAGGAACGTTATTGTATCCAGTATTTAAACACCGTCGATTAATTGCTCGTTATCGTAAATCGGAAAAAAACCTAATTCAGCCCTAAAAGTGATTCAAATACATTGTCTAATTCCGCTCCAATACTGATGGAATTATAGCTAATTTTTATATCTATTTTGTTTTTAAATTCAGAAAAATAACGCTTAGATAAAGGACGAGAAATTATAGCTGTACAAAGTTGGGTTAGGAGTGCCTGTTACCTGCGCTATATGCGATCGCTATCAATTTTTATCTTAACTAAAATAGAGGCAATCTTTCAATCACCTCTACCTCACGGAATTAATTAAAATAAATTAATTAAATCACAGTACCATCTTTAATCACAGCATTTTTAAGAACTACGACAATACCGCTACGGATATAAAACCCTAATTCCTCTTTTTCTGCATCTTCAACGTTATCTTTGTTGATAATTTTTACCCCTTTACCAATGCGGGCATTTTTATCAATAATAGCGCGGCGAATAGTCGTATCTGCACCAATTCCTACCGGAATCTTACCATTACTTGCCCCAGTCTCTTTTTCAGCAAAAGACTCGTAAAAATCAGATCCCATCAATAGGCTATCTTCAATCACACAACCACTTTCAACTCGCGCCCGCAAACCTAAAACAGAGTGATGAATGCGACAATCTTTTAAGATACAACCCTCTGAAACAATTGATTCTGTGATTTGAGAATTGAGCATTTTAGAGGGAGGCAAGTAACGAGAACGGGTATAAATCGGAGCCTCTTCATGATAGAAACTAAAAGGCGGTTTAGGTTGCCGAGTTAAACCCAAGTTCGCATCATAAAATGCTTCAATTGTTCCGATATCTTCCCAATAATCATTAAACAAGAACGCTTGCACATTATAATCTGCGGATGCATTGGGGATAATTTCTTTACCGAAATCTGTTTGTTCTTGATCCCCACTCAATAGGTTAATCAAAACATCTTTGTTAAAGACATAAATTCCTGTTGAAGCAATATAAGGACTTTCCTTAGCTTCTTCAGCAGATAACCCTAAAGTTGTGGTATCTACCGCCATTTTCTTCAGTGCATCTCCCTTGGGTTTCTCACTAAAGTCTACGACTCGGCCTGAATCATTAATCTTCATCAAACCGAAACTAGAAGCCCGTTTTTCATCAATGGGAACTACAGATAAAGTAATATCGGCATTCGTATCAATATGACGTTGGACAAACTCGCGATAATCCATCCGATATAAATGGTCACCGGATAAAATCAAATAATGATCCACATCCCACTCATCAAACAGCCACAGATACTGACGCACCGCATCGGCTGTTCCCTGAAACCAATTCGGGTTAGCACTGGTTTGTTGGGCGGCTAGCACTTCAGCAAAGCCATCTGTAAACCCAGAGAAATTGTACGCTCGGGCAATATGACGGTTCAAAGAAGCTGAGTTATACTGCGTCAGAATATATATTTTCATAATTTCTGAGTTGATGCAGTTGCTGATCGGAATATCGATCAAGCGATATTTACCCGCCAAAGGTACAGCGGGCTTTGCTCTCAACTTCGTTAAAGGATAGAGGCGAGTACCTGCACCGCCCCCCAAAATAATAGCTAAAACTTTTTTCACAAGGATTGACCTCTCAACTGCCAATAATTTCCCATCTCAAGTGTCTGACTGTAAGGTAATCTTGACAAGAGGGAATTTGAAAAATCTTACTTTAGCAGGAGTAATTACTTATTGGTCATTCGTTCTGAGTTGGCGCGTTATTGGAGGAGATAGGGTGATGGGGAGATTGGAGATAGGGAGAGGACGAATAATGAATAACGAATAACGAATTACTATTTTTCGCCTAGAATAGACAGATTAAAACCTTCTGAATCGCTTTGTTCCTTTCTGTACCTAATATGGATCTTGATGATATCCTAAATCCCCTAACTGCTAACCCCGAACAGTTAATTGGTGCTAACTTAGCAGGTGCACAACTCAAAGGAGCCAATTTTCGAGGGATTAACCTAACAGAGATTGATCTTAGTGATGCAATTTTGGCTTATGCGGACTTGATAGAAGCCAATTTGACGCGAGCGAACCTCAAGCAGGCTGACTTGACAGAAGCCTTTATGAATTTAGCCAATCTCTCAGAGGCTGACTTAACGGGCGCTTATCTTCCAGAGGCGACGTTAGTAGGAGCAGAACTCAAACAGGCGAACTTGAATCAATGTTATCTCAAAGGGGCAAATTTAGTCGGGGCTAACTTTGATAAAGCCAATTTAACCGGGGCAAATCTTAGCGAAGCAGACTTAAGAGGGGCGCAACTGGCGACTGCACAATTAAGTGGCGCAGTTTACAATAACCGAACCATTTTACCCAAAGAATTTGATCCTCAACAAGCAGGGGTTCATTTACTGGCTCCTAATGTGATTCTCAAAGGGGTAAATTTTGCCAAAATGGACTTACGCGGCGCTGACTTACGCGGAGCTGACTTACGGGGAGCAAACCTATCTCAAGCGAATTTGAAGGGTGTTAATTTAGATCGGGCTAACCTGAGTGGAGCCAATTTAAGCAGTGCTGATTTAAGAACCACAAACTTAACTGAAGTCCTGTTAGAAAAAGCAATTTATGATCCCAATACTCGCCTCTCTCCGGGTTTAGATTTACGGGAAGGGGGAGCCTATTTGATTGCGGCGGATGTGAATTTAGCGGGAGTGAATTTAAGTCAGGTTGATCTAAGCTATACCAATCTCAGTGGAGCCAATTTAAGCGGCGCAAATCTGAGAGCCGTCAGTTTCAAAGCCGCAGATTTAAGTGGGGCTATTCTCAAAAAAGCAGCACTGCAACAAGCGAATTTAGAGGAGATTGATCTACGACAGGCTAATCTAACCGCAGCTAATTTAAGCAGCGTTAATTTAAGATCTGCTGATTTACGCGGGATTGATTTAACCCGAGCTTATCTTGATAGAGCCGATCTCAGCTATGGGGATTTACGCCAAGCTGATTTAACCCGAGCTAGTTTATTTCAGGTGAATTTAGCCCATACTGATTTAAGGGGAATTGACTTGACTCAAGCGAATTTAAGTCATGCTAATTTACAAGATGCCAATCTGAGAAATGCAGAACTGATTCGTGTTAATTTAGCCGGAGCTAACTTAACCGGAGTAGATTTTAGTGGTGCAATTTTGTGGGAAGTCAATCTTGATGGGGCTGATTTAACTGGGGCAATTCTCACTGATGCCATCCTGAAGCAGGTTTCTCTATCCAATACAAATCTAGAAAAGACCGATTTTGCGGAAAAGGATAAACCGTCACTGTAGTCTTAGATAGGCTCAATTTTAAAGAAAATCTAAAGTTTATGCTAAATTCTTCTAATTTCCTGTATGAATAGTCCAGCTTTCAACATCAGGGAAATTTTGTCAATTATTTCAGGGTTGTGCAGAGGTTTTTTTAAAATGATACATTATTTCAGTAAGTCCAACTTGAGTCCCAATTGTTCAGAAATTCTTCTCAAGCCGGACTAGAAATTTAACTGATTCTGTGGATTGAAATAACAGGTATGACATCGGAAAAACCGCTGGGTTCTGTGACACAAGGTTCCCTCACCAAAGGATTAGAAGTCCGACTCTATCCGGATATTTCGGTGGAACATATGCGGGTGGGAAAGTTTTTAGTTGTACGCGGTGTGCGATCGCATTTTTTCTGCCTTCTGACGGATGTTTCCCTCGGTGCTTCCAGTGCTAGGATATTCGCTAATCCCCCCCATCCTGATGACGATTTCTTGCAAGCTGTTCTAGCAGGCGGCAGCACTTACGGCACGATTGAACTGAGTCCGATGTTGATGCTAAATACCCTTGATAATGAGGTGGATATGCGCCAACAACTGGAAGCGCAAACCCGCTCAACTCAAGAGCAGCCGACTAACGGTCAACTGAGTTTAGCATCTTTTAAAGCTCAAACCAATAGTGATGTAGAACTGCTTCCGGTTAAAACAATTCCCAGTCATTTTTCTCAGGTTTATGAGGCTAGCGAACGGGATTTTCGGATTATTTTCGGTTGGGAAGATGATCCCCATCGTCGGAATTTTGCCATTGGTAAACCGATTGATATGGATGTTCCCGTTTGCTTGGATTTAGACCGATTTGTTGAACGCAGTAATGGGGTATTTGGTAAGTCAGGGACGGGGAAATCGTTTCTCACTCGCCTATTAATCTCTGGGATTATCCGCAAAAGAGCGGCCGTTAACCTGATATTTGATATGCATTCTGAGTATGGTTGGGAAGCCGTTTCAGAAGGCAAAAATTTTAATACAGTCAAAGGTTTACGGCAGTTGTTTCCCGGACAAGTGGAAGTTTATACTCTCGATCCCCAATCGACCCGTCGGCGTGGCATTCGAGATGCTCAGGAACTGTATCTCAGTTATGACCAAATTGAAGTAGAAGATCTTTATTTGGTGCAGCGGGAGTTAAATCTATCTGAAGCTAGTTTGGATAGTGCTAACATTCTCCGCAGTGAATTTGGTAAGTCTTGGATTAACCAATTGTTATCCATGACTAATGAAGAAATTCAACTCTTTTGTGAGGAAAAACGAGGTCACAAAGGTTCAATTATGTCGCTGCAACGGAAACTGTTGCGGATGGATAATTTAAAGTATATGCGTGGCAGTTGTCCCCAAAATTATGTAGACCAAATCATCCAAAGTTTGGATGCGGGTAAACATATCATTGTTGAGTTTGGCTCTCAGTCCGATATGTTATCTTATATGTTGGTTACTAACATGATGACTCGCCGAATTCACCAATCCTACGTGCGAAAAGCAGAGAAGTTCTTGGCATCAAAAAATCCTTGCGATCGCCCACAACAGCTCGTGATTACCATTGAAGAAGCACACCGTTTCCTCGACCCTGCAATCGTTCGCTCTACTATTTTTGGAACCATTGCTCGGGAAATGCGGAAGTATTTTGTCACCCTATTGGTGGTGGATCAACGTCCTTCTGGAATCGACTCGGAAGTGATGTCTCAAATTGGGACTCGGATTACCGCTTTATTAAACGATGATAAAGATATTGATGCAATCTTTACAGGGGTTTCTGGTAGCCAAAGTTTACGGTCTGTTCTATCTAAACTCGACTCTAAACAACAGGCTTTAGTTCTGGGTCATGCAGTGCCGATGCCTGTGGTAATTCGGACTCGTCCTTATGATGAAACGTTCTACACGGAAATTGGTGAGACGGACTGGGAACAAAAGTCAGATGAAGAAGTCTTAGAAGCAGCAGCAACGGCAATGGATGACTTAGGATTTTAGAGTAAATCTAACAAATAAGTCTAAAAAAAGTCGATTTATTCTATAAAATAAGCAAAAGTACTTAATAGGGCGGAAAACTAGGGTAAAATGTTCGGTTATTGCTGAATGATTTTTATTCCAAACGGAGGAATTTTTTGGCAACATATAAAGTAAGTGATTAAAGCATTAATTCTTAAATGAAGCACTTGACTTTTTCTGTGGTTATCCTTCATAATAAATGTAAAAGATGCAAATTTTAATAATCCTGAGTTGAAGCCTCGTTTCAGGATGGAAACCGCAGGCAAAACCGTGAAGGGTTTTTGTAAGAAAAAATCATCAGTTCCCTAAAACATTTTGGATAAGTATTCATTGAACTCATTAGTCGATTTGATCGTCTAAACGAATTGAGATCTGATGAAGGGGATGGGGGTAAAGGCTAGGGACTCATCCCGCCGAGGTGTCTACCTCAATGACACGATACAGAGTAGAAACCCTCTGCCTCAGGCGTTCTACAACAACTAAACACTAAGTGCGATAACGCTCTGAAGCGATCGCCGCCGCCCCTACTCCCAACTGAGTAGGAAGCCAGGTTACACCTTTGAGTTTGTAATGGGAGTATATTTTTAAAACCTATGGCAACTGCTAAAACACAAAACAAAGCTAAGTCTACCAAAACGGGTGCTCGTTCTGGCATTTCAACCGACACAGTTCGGACCTATCTTCATGAAATTGGTCGCGTTCCTTTGTTAACGCGAGAAGAAGAAATCATTTACGGTAAGCAGGTTCAGCGAATGATGCAACTGCTGGAAATGAAGCAAAAACTGGCAGAAGAGCTAGATCGTGAACCGACTCTCAAAGAATGGGCAGATGTTGCTGAGTTGAGTGAAGTTGAACTCAACCGAACTCTGAAACAGGGACGACGGGCAAAGCAAAAAATGATCGAAGCCAACCTTCGCTTAGTGGTTTCCATTGCCAAGAAATACCAGAAACGGAACATGGAATTTCTGGACTTAATTCAAGAAGGAACCTTAGGTTTAGAGCGCGGTGTAGAAAAATTTGACCCAACCCGAGGTTATAAATTCTCCACTTACGCTTATTGGTGGGTTCGTCAAGCCATTACCCGAGCGATCGCTCAAAATGGCCGCACGATCCGTCTTCCCATTCACATTACCGAAAAATTAAATAAAATCAAACGGGTTCAGCGCGAACTCTTCCAGAAATATAGCCGTAACCCCACACCGGGAGAAATTGCCGAAGCTTTAGATCTAGAACCCGCTCAAATTCGGGAATATCTACTGGCTTCTCGTCAACCCATTTCTCTGGACTTACGAGTGGGAGATAATCAGGATACAGAACTGCAAGATCTCTTAGAAGATGAGGATGCCTCAGCCGATAGCTACGTCACCCATCAACTACTCCGTCAAGATCTTAAAAATCTCATTTCTGAACTGACTCCTCAACAGCAGGAAGTCTTAAACCTCCGCTATGGTTTAGACGATGGTAAGGAAATGTCTCTATCCAAAGTCGGTGTACGGATGAATATTAGCCGCGAGCGGGTGCGACAGCTTGAAAATCAAGCCTTGAACCATCTGCGTCGTCGCAAAGCCAAAGTGCGGGAATATCTCGCTAGTTAGTCACATTTTAATCTAGACATGGAGACGTTCTGAATGAGCGTCTCTATCTTTTTGAATCAAACAGGTATCATTTCCCAGTATACAGACAAACGCTATACTCAATACTTGTAGCTGTAGAGACGCTCGATCAATTAATCGCAATGGACATTTTAGAACTTAAACGAGATATCGAACTGTTATCTGAGCGCCTGGGTAAAACTCAGGACTATCTTTGACCTACCCGCCGTCAATGCTAAAATTACTGATTTAGAACAAATTGCCGCTCAGCCTGAATTTTGGGAAGATCAAGCGATCGCTCAAAATACAATGCAAGAACTTAACGATTTAAAATCGATTGTAGAACAGCAAAAACAATGGCGACAAACGGTTGAAGATACTCAAGCCATTTTAGAATTATTAGAACTTGAAACCGACGAGGGGTTATTTCAAGAAGCAAAGCAAAACCTCACCCAACTGACTCGAGAGTTCGACCAATGGGAGCTACAACAACTGTTATCTAGCCCTTACGATAAAGATGGGGCAATTTTAACAATTAATGCCGGAGCAGGGGGTACAGACGCTCAGGACTGGGCAGAAATGCTACAGCGAATGTATACTCGTTGGGCAGAGTCTAAAGGATATCGGGTTCATCTGACAGAACTCTCTGAAGGAGACGAAGCCGGAATTAAATCGGCGACTCTAGAAATTGAAGGGCGTTATGCTTGTGGTTATTTAAGATCAGAAAAAGGAACTCATCGCTTAGTCAGGATTTCTCCGTTTAATGCCAATGGTAAACGCCAAACCAGTTTTGCTGGAGTGGAAATTATGCCCATTTTAAGCGAAGAAATTCAATTAGAAATTCCCGAAAAAGATTTAGAAATTACCACATCTCGGGCGGGTGGAAAAGGGGGTCAAAACGTCAACAAAGTTGAAACGGCTGTGCGGGTGGTTCATCTTCCCACAGGAATTGCAGTCCGATGTACTCAAGAACGATCTCAGTTACAAAATAAGGAAAAAGCTTTAGCATTATTAAAAGCAAAATTATTGATTATTGTCCAAGAACAACGCGCTCAAGAAGTAGCTGAAATTCGGGGTGATTTAGTTGAGGCGGCTTGGGGAAATCAAATTCGTAATTACGTGTTTCATCCCTATCAAATGGTAAAAGATTTACGAACCGGGGTAGAAACCACTGCAATTAATGATGTGATGAATGGTGAGCTGGATGAATTTATCGAAGCATATCTGCGTCAAGAAAATCAGCTCGTTATCAGTGAATCAGCATGATGGATTGATAGTACAATGCCTCAATTGAGAGAGGTTTAGGAGCAGCTATGGTGAGGGTTGAAGGCGGCTATGCAAAAGTCAGAAGTTTACCAAGAGCATAGTTCCCCTTTACCCGCTCCCTCACTTAGGGATGCTGTTGTAACTGTTTCACCGTGCGACTTAAATGTAACAAATAAGGTTTAACAATTCTTCGGTTTTGTTGATCGAGTCTAAGAACTTGATGGTGAAGTTGATCGAGTTGAGATTGAATTGTAGAGAGATCTGTCACAGCTTGAGGAATAGGAGAGAGTTGAATCGGTTCTGAAGGGACGCTAACATCTGTAGTAGAAATCTGCTGTTGAAACTGTTCGAGACGATCATCTAATAGCTTAAACCGAACATTGAGCATTTCCCAATCCTGTTGACGCAGAACTTCTTCATCCAGGCGTTGAGTCACTCGTTGTAACTCTGTAACCGCTTCAATAATTGGATCTAAATCATTTTGAATTGTATTGTCTGGAGTCTGTTGGGGTAGAAACTGAGCGATCTCTTCGGGTTGTGTCGCTTGTGGCATTGACTGTTCAACCACTGTTTGAATATCGGCGATCGCAGAATGAGTATAACGTCTGAGTTGTTGTTCAAACCGCTGTCGATTGACTAAATTCAAAATCGCAGCCAAGGTTAGGGGAGTCGTCGCAAATAGGATTTGTTGCAGCCATGCAGCGGCAATTGAACCGACTACAGAAGCCGAAACTGCTGCGTATTCTAAGACTTTCAACGGATCAAGTTGATTTTCAGATGCTTTCGATGGTTCCTCTGGCTTCTGCATGGCAATCAAGATAAGTCAAATCAATTATAGAGTTATGCTATCGCACAACGAGCAGTCGTTATTTGTTGTTCGTTATTTGTAGAGGAGACACGCCCGTCTGCAAGGAGCGCTCCGGAGCGCTTCGGAGCGCAAGTTAGAAGAATCTTTTTATCTCTGTTGCCCGTTGCCTCGAAAGCCTCGAAAGCCTCGGAAGCAAGATTGCGCATATTGCCTATTACGATGCATTGTCTCCCTATTGCCCGCAGTCCAAGCAATCGATTAATATGAGAAACATTCATTGCAATAGTAGTGAAAATGATAGGGCTATTTGTTCACAGGTTACGGAGTCAGTATTGATAATTGAATGTCTCAACTATGAAATTTACAATTCTCGCGCATTGAGACGCGCACGCGATCGCAAAATCCTTAACACAACTGATGTGTTTGAGTATTGTCTTCAGTCTACCGACGCTGGCTTTGTCCCAGGAATTAGTTAGACAAATCACCCTGACTAAGGCGGCTGAAGGAGATTAGGATGGGTTACGATGTCGCCATCGACAGTCAACTTGCCCTTGTGAGTGCTGTTCGTAGTGATGCTAAAGGGTTTGACAGTGGAAGTGTGGATGTGTTTGATCTTGAAACGGGCAGAAAGATCAAAAACCTCTCTTCTGAAGATATTCGCCCGGAAGATTTATTCGGCTATTCTCTAGCATTTGCTCAACAAGGGACAAATAACTTTGCCATTGTGAGTGCGCCTTATACTGACCATGAGGCTAAATTAGATAGTGGCGTGGTTTATGTCTTCGACTTGGAGTCAGGAGAAGCAGTTAGAACCCTTGTGCCGCAACAAAGTCAAGCTGGCGATCTGTTTGGCTATGATGTTGCTGTCTCCGGAAACCGGGCATTTATTAGCGCGGCTTACCGGGATGCCAAAGGCACTGATAGTGGGTTAGTCTATGTGTTTGACTGGACAACCGGAGAACAACTCGATACCCTTTCTCCCAGCGATCATCAAGCTGGAGATGTATTGGGTTATAGTTTGGCGGTATCGGGCAATAATGTTCTTGTGGGTTCTGCCTATCATGATGCTCAAGGACTTGATAGCGGTGCGGTGTATTTGTTTGATGGCACCACTGGAAAACAGCTTGCCAAACTCACCCCTGATGATGCTCAGGCGGGGGATGTCTTCGGGTCTAGAATCGAAAGCAATAGCCGTTATGCCTTGATTTCAGCGATCTATAGCGATCCCAAAGGGGTTGATAGCGGTGCGGTGTATCTGTTTGATCTCAGTACTGGTGAACAGGTGAGAAAATTTATCGCTGATGATGGCGGGGCTGGAGACTTATTTGGTCATGGTCTTTCGATGAATAACCAATTTGTTTTGATTGGTTCAGCTTATGATGATGAAGGGGGTAGTAAAGTGGATTTGGGGGCTGCCTATCTTTTTGATCTGGCAACGGGTCAACAGCTTGAAAAGCTTACCGCCCCAGAACGTCAAAGTGGTGCATTGTTTGGTTATGCTGTTGCTATGAATGGCAATACATTTTTGATTGCTTCTCCCTATGAAGATGTCAGACGACTCCAGAGATCTAGGTTCGGTTTATTTATACCGATTTACGCCTTAAAAAAATGAATATTGCAATTTCTCAGATCGCTTGGCAGATCACAGAAGAACAAACCATTGCCCGACTTTTACAACAATTGGGAATTCGAGGGGTTGAGATTGCCCCCACCAAAATTTGGCCCTCTCCGTTCAGGGCGACTGACAGTGAAATCAGCGCTTATCGTCAATTCTGGAACCGCCACGGCATTGATATTGTGGCGATGCAAGCGTTATTATTTGGTCAGCCGGATTTGAAAGTATTTGCTACTCGTGAGACTCGTCAGAAAACCTTCAAATATTTAGCGGCAATGATCGAATTAGCGGCTAAACTCGGCGCAACTTGTTTGGTGTTTGGTTCGCCTAAAAATCGTAGTATTGGTGGTTTGGATACTCAAGCGGCTTGGGAAATTGCAGTTGAATTTTTTTATCAGTTAGGGGCGATCGCCGAAAAACATCAGGTGATTTTTTGTATTGAACCGAATCCGATTGCTTACCATTGTGATTTTATCAACACTTCTCAGCAGGGATTAGAATTAGTTAAAACCGTTGATTGTCCGGGATTTGGTTTACATTTAGATGCGGCTGCCATGACCTTAAGTCAAGAAACGGTAGAATTTGCCCTACAGCAAGCCATGCCTCATTTATGCCATTTTCATATCAGCGAGCCTTACTTAGCGCCTGTGGGTAATGCAGCGGTCGATCATCAAAGATTTGGCTCAGCTTTAAACAAGTTGAATTATCAAGGTTGGCGGTCGATTGAAATGCAAACATCCCACGCGACTGATAACCGTCCTGTTGTCAGGAAGGCTTTAGAAATGGCTATTTCTTGTTATAAAAATGAACCAGAATAGATGCGTGTGATCGCATCGCTTTTGTGTTTTGCTTAACGGGGTTAATTTTTGCCATAGGGATGATTTGCCCCTCTCAACTCACCTCTCCTTTAAAGGAGAAGAACAAATGGTCTTTTCCAAAGGGAGAGGTCGGTTTAAAATCCGTTATTCTAGCAATGAGAAACAGATATTAATTCTTGCTTTTGCCATTTCCATTATTATCACCGTTATGATCATCTGAAAATGTAGATAAAACTCGTTCGGCTAATTTATCCGGGACTTCTTGCAGATGGTCAAATTGCCAACGGAAATACCCCACACCCATGGTTAGCGATCGCAATTCTACAATTAAATTCTGCATTTCTGACTGTGCCATATACCCAGAAATTTTATCCCAACTTGCCCAACCTTCGCGGTTTTCATAGCCTAAAATTTGTCCTCGGTGAGTCGTTATCAGTTGAAAAACATGAGAGGTAAATTCACTCGGGGCGCAAATTTCAATAGCAGCAATGGGTTCTAATAAAGTGGGAGAACAATTCGTCATTCCCGTTTGCATTGCTACTCGCGCCGCTTGTTTAAAGGCTTGTTCAGAACTATCCACCGAATGATAAGAACCATTGGTTAAAGTAACAGCAACATCGACAACGGGGAACCCTAACGGCCCTTGAGAAAGATATTCTCGCACACCAGTTTCTACTCCTGGAATATATTGTTTTGGAACTACACCGCCGACAATATTTTCATTAAAATGAAAGCCTTCACCTCGCGCTAAAGGTTGGATATCTAAATACACATCGCCAAATTGTCCATGGCCGCCGCTTTGGTGTTTATAGCGTCCGTGACAAGAATAATTTTTACGAATAGTTTCTTTATACGGAATACGGGGTAAATGAGTTGTCATCGGCAGGTTATATTTGCGCCGCAACCGATCTAAACTGACTTGAATATGAATTTCTCCCTGTCCCCATAAAATGACTTCGTGAGTATCGCCGTGTTGTTCCCAATATAAAGAGGGATCTTCTTCTAATAGTTTCGATAAAGCTGAGGTCAGTTTCACTTCATCTTTGCGCTTTTCTGGAGTAATAGCCAAGGCATAAACGGGGGCAAGTTCTTCGGCTTTGGGTAAGGGTTTAACTTTACTGGGTTCTGTTGTTAAAGTCTCTCCGGTTTGAATATTTTCTAAACGCGCTAAGGCTACAATTTCCCCAGTATTTGCAGTTTGAATACTTTGGGTTTGTTGACCCAGCATCTGATACATTCCACTGATACGAACTCCATTTAAACTCATCCCATCTTGCAGTTCTCCCTGCCAAACTCGCACCAAAGATAATTTGCCTCCCTGAGGCGTGTAGTAGGTTTTCAGAACTTGGGCAATGGGGGTATCCTGAGTCACGGTTAAGCCCCGTCGTTGGGCTGTAAGGGTGGTTTCCGGGGCTTCTCGCACCAGGGCATCGAGTAGCGATCGCACACCGCAGTCGGTTTCGGCAATACCGAGAAACACAGGAACAATTAAGTCTGCCCCCAGTTCCATTTTCATGTCTTTGACAATTTCTGCTTGGGTGGGTTCAATATCTTCGAGAAGTTCTTCTAATAAATGATCGTCAAAGTTTGCCAACTCCTCTAACATTTCCTGACGGGCGATATGTTCTTCTGCTTTAAGGTTTTCAGCCAGGGGAACAGGATCAGATGGCGCACCGGGATGATAATGATAGGCTTGTTCGGAAACGAGATCAATAAACCCAACTAATTTAGATCCTTTTGCAATAGGATATTGATGGGGAATAATAGGGCGACTCGAAACCGTTTTAAGGGCGTTTAGAAGTTCGGTAAAATTAGTCGTACAACTGACTTCATCGGTAAATGCCCGATCCATTTTATTGATAAATACGATATGAGGAATTTCCCAGTCATCTAAGAATTTAAATAAAGGAGATAAGGTTAAAATACGGCTAGCATCCGGTTCGCAAACCACCACTGCTAACCCAGCACCCACCAAAGTATTATAGGTTTCTTGGGTAAATTCGACTGAACCTGGACAGTCTAGAAATGTAAAATTAATACCGCTGTACTCAGTACTGGCGGCATTGACTTCGACACTCATATTTCGTTCTTTGGCTTCGGGGGCGGCATCTCCGACTCGGTTTGCATCTTTGGCATTGCCTTTACGGGTTATTACTCCTGTGACAGAAAGCAAACTTTCGAGTAACGTTGTTTTACCACTAAGATAGGGGCCGACAATAGCCACATTACGGTAGTTAGAAATCGTTTGTGTATTCATATCCAAATCTCCATCATCATCATTGGGTTTAATGTAAAATGCTTCAAAATGGGAGAAAACGGTAGTCGTGCTAAAGATGAATGGACTACAACATTTATCTTTTTATCTGAAATTCATGGCAATGAATATAAGCTTCAAAAGCGCGTTCGCTCTATTTTCATCACTGAATTTTTTTCCTTTTTCTCTCAAGCAAGAAGATTACGGAGTCAATCGAAAATTGTCTCGCTCCGACTTTTTAATTCATTGGTAACTGCTAACTTTCATCTGGAGGGAATGAGAAAGATTGTTTCAACGATTAATAAGGTTTTCATCTGAGATCAAAGTCAGCTTACTGTTTAATTTACGATAAATTCGCCCCAAGTTAACCCCAACTTAACTAAACAAAACATTTTATACTTATTCAACTTTTTGTAACTGTTTTTTACACTTCTGTATATTTTTGTAATTCACTGTCGCTTCGGGTTGAAAGTCTTATTGTTCAGGTGGTTAGTATTTAGTAGCTATAGCAATCTTATCTATAGTTGTTAGTAACTAATAACTAAAAACTAAAAACTAATAACTAATAACTAATAACTAATAACTAATAACTAATAACTAATAACCAGATTAAGCATAAGTTGCCTCTGGATACAATTGTGCTAAAGTTTCAACAGTGATTGCTTGAATGGGAAAACTTTGGGTTGTTTGAGGCGGTAAAGATAAATCTTGATATTGAACAAAAGCAATTGAACTCTGGTTTAAAGTCAATAACAAAGGAGATTGAATGCGAAGAAACTCTTGGATTTTGGTTTCTATTGCAGCTAATTTACTCTCTGGAATATCACTATCAACATTTCCAATTCGCAGATAAAAATCGTTATCCACTCCCTTCTGAGGCTGATGCTTATGCAAGACATTAACCGTTTGGGCAGAGTCGCGAAAATTGCCGATATCTTCAGGAAAACGCGATTGATAAAACGGCCATCCTCTTAATACAGCCTTACGGTTTTGAAATTGAAAAGAACGAAAATAAGGATGTTGTTCTCGGCTTTTAAATCCATAATCAATCGTAGCATGATATCCAGCCAGGCGAATTTGAACGGATAATTTCTCAAATTGATCGACTGCATCAATTAAACCTGCTAAATTAATCTGACGCTGTTGATTTCTTTTTTTAAGAAACCATTGACTGAGAATTCCTTGCGGTGTTTTACCTCCTTCACAACCGAGTAAAGTTCCATGTATTTGAGGCAGCGGTAAAGGCGTAAACTGCCTCAGCAGTTCGTTGGATAAATAGCCCTGTAATAATAATAGTAACGCTTCAAAATCAGGCGGCTTTTTACCGTAGAAACTGACTAAACTCACATTCGGCGTTTCAGGCACTATGATAGGAGACGGAGAATTTTTAGCCATGATGTCAAACCGGATCACTTATAGTCCAGCATACACCTTAGTTCCGACTTATGAATGTTTTAATCGATGCAGTTATTGTAATTTTCGCACAGATCCGGGTAACAGTCCTTGGCTAAGCTTAGAAGCAGCAGAAAAAATATTGCATTCACTCTTAAATCAAGGTATTATTGAAATCTTAATTCTCAGCGGTGAAGTTCATCCCCAAAGTTCCCGCCGCAAAGACTGGTTTAACCATATTTATCAGTTATGCGAATTAGCTTTATCGTTAGGATTTTTACCCCATACCAATATCGGGCCGTTAAGTTATGGGGAAATGAAACAATTAAAAACGGTGAATGTTTCCATGGGGTTAATGTTAGAACAACTCACCCCCAAACTGTTACAAACCGTCCATCGTCACGCCCCCAGTAAAGACCCAAAATTACGCCTACAGCAGTTAGAATGGGCAGGAGAATTACAAATACCATTTACAACTGGACTCCTACTCGGCATCGGAGAAACCGTATCCGACTGGGAAGATAGTTTGAAGGCGATCGCCACTATTCATCAACGTTGGGGTCATATTCAAGAAGTCATATTACAACCCCATAGTCTGGGTAGTCAACAACATTGGCAAGGGGACGGATTTAACCTGCATCGCCTCCCTGAAGTAATTACCATCGCCCGTTCATTGCTTTCTGAAGACATCAGTATCCAAATTCCCCCGAATTTAATCACTCAACCGAATCTACTGTTAGAATGCCTAGCAGCAGGCGCTCAAGACCTGGGAGGAATTAGCCCAAAAGACGAAGTCAACCCAGACTATCCTCATCCTTATCCTCAACAATTAGCAGAATTATTGACTGCTAACGGATGGCAATTGATCCCTCGTTTACCGATTTATTCACAGTACGATCATTGGTTATCTTCAACTTTAAAAGATCGAGTTTCGGATTGGAAACTACAACTGCAATAACATAGGTTTGTTTTATGCTTAGCCCTAATGTATTGGGGAATATTGAGTTAAAGAAACAATGTAGTGAAATCACGCATCCTACTTTCTCTTCGGGTATAATTAATTTATAGCTTTATAATGAGGGTGGAAGATTAAGCATGACATCTAACAGCAATCCAGATCGGCGACAAGATAAAATTGTAGCAAAATTAATCGAGATTTTAGAATCTGAAATTGCAGCTTATGAACAGAGAAAAGATAACTTAACCGAGTCAGAACAACTTCATCTAAAATCGATGATCCACAAGGTAGAGTCGGCTCGTGCTTTGCAAACTCAAAAAGAATCTTACGATAAGGCAATGCGTGGGTTAAAAGATGAGTTAGGAGCCATTAGTCAAATTTTTAAGACTGATTGATGGATAGTATAAATATTATCATCAAATAACTCATAATTAATAAAATAATTGATATAAGTCGAGAGATTAATACAAGCTATAAGTATTCAAGCGGTATGATTCTCAGTATTGATTGCAATCTGGAAATAACTCGTTGACTGTCTCCAATTTTCAATTTAATCAATCGGCATAGTTAACATTTAAACCAGAAAATGTCAATCAGAATATATTACTAAAATCTGAGCTTAAAAAATCTATAAAAGTTGATGAATACTCCCTTACTAACTTTAATTGATTTTGCAAATATCGATATATAGCTCAAAAGTCTTGATTTCATGAGATTTCGATGATTCCAGCAATGATCAAATAATCAACAAAATAATATATACAAATACGATACTTGAGGTTACAATTCTTTATAGTATACAATCCTTAATAGGCTGGCGTCGATGTCAACGATTATTATTCTCAATCCCGATGTCCCCTTTTTCCAGGCAGATAACACTGCATCTGATGATGGGGGTCAGATTATTAGTGCTGATTTTAGAGGACGTTCTGACGATGCATTCCTCGGCTCCGAAGGGAGCGACCTGATTTTTACCCTCAATGGTAATGACTCTGTTCTGGGTGGAGGCGGTGATGACCAAGTCACTGCTGGAAACGGCAATGATGCTGTTGCTGGTGGCGAAGGTAACGATGCGATCGCTCTTGGTAACGGTAATGACTTAGGTATCGGTGGTTTAGGTGATGATGTCCTCGATGGTGGCAACGGTGCTGACCGACTCTACGGTGGCTTCGGTAATGATATCGTCATCGGTGGTACTGGTGATGATACCCTCAAGGGTGGCTTCGGTGATGATACCTTAGATGGCGGTAAAGGCGCTGATTCCTTTATCTTTGGCCCAGATTCGGGTGTTGATACCATTATTGGCTTCACTCCTGGCCAGGATCAAATTGTCTTTGAAGGCATTGACGCAGATGCAGTTGACGTTACTTATGATGCTGCAAGTGGTTCTTTAAGCATCGATGGTGAGGAAATCGCTATCCTAGATGCTGGATTAGATGTAGATGAGGATGATTTCACTTTTATGTAAAACAATTATGAGATAGTAGCTTAACTTAACAAGGCTACGCTAAGGATGAAAATTAACCATGCAATTTAAACACAACCCTGGTAATTTACTGGGGTTTTATTTTTGATTAAACTCTTTTCTAATAAGGTCAGCAATAGAAACAATGTAGGGTGTGTGATTTCACGCAGTTTATTTGTCAATTAACCTTAATAGAATTATCAATATATATTTTGCAAAAGTAAAAAAGCAATCATTTATAGTAATTTTTATCTCTATTCTTTCAAAGCTGTTCCCCGTTCCCACCCCCCCATCAAAGTCAAAGCGAAGCCTCCTTAGGTTTCCCCCTACCCCCCTTACTAAGGGGGGACTGAGGGGGGATGGGGGACGGAAGGGGGATATCTTCGGGGGGACTAAGGGGGGATTCAAGTCTGTTCCCGACAACTGCCACGAAGTCTAATATCTTCTTTATGCCTTTGTGGTTAATTTACTCAAATATTAACAGACTCAATAATTAACCAACCTCCTGCATCATTTAACCGTCCTTCACCTTTTATCAAAATATCAGGATTACAATTTTCTAAGAATTGATTCACTGAGGGTTGTAAAGTCACTATTTTCCAAACTTGATCTTTGACATCCATCGGTTCAGTAAATTTGATACTATAATCTTGAATATTATGACGGCGAAAAATACCGGCAAAATGAATAGAATTTAATTGAGTTTTATTGTGGAAAGATTTAACCGGACAATGACCATTTGTGGGATAAGCTTCGGGATGTTGTAAATAATATTGCTGCCAGTTTAACCATTCTGGATGAGATGGGGGCAAGTTAAATAAAGGAATAATTGCTGCGGGTGCTATTTTATCTGTTAATAACGCGGTTTGTAATTGAGAAACAGGTAAATCTCGCGGCTGACAATTCAATTCAATACATAATGCTGCTGCCATTCCGGCTGCTTGTCCTATTCCTAAGACAACAGGTTGTAAACGAGTGGCACCATTGGCAATATGGGAAACTGAAATATTTTTGTCGGCGACTAATAAACCGTCTATTTCTTTTGGAATTATGGCGCGATAGGGAATAGTAAACGGTGTGCCTGTCCAACGTCCGCCCCAACGGATCGATTTGGGTTGTAGGGGAAATGAACCTTGTGTATAGTGATGATCGTTAATATAATTTCCAATCGCAATAGTATCGCATTCTCCATTTTGATTACAGGGTAAAGCCGCAACTTGACTATTTTTCATCGGTAAAATATCTAATTCCGTAATAGTTGTGATGCCTTGTAAGCGTCGGCTTTCTCGATAATAGGGATGCAAGGCAAAGGCGGTTTGAGTATTAGGAGAAAATTGTAGATGTTGAGGATGAATAGCGGGGAATATTCCGGTAGCTAAACCATAGCGACGACCCAGTTGTGTTTGAATAAAATAGGCAAAACTTTGACTATGCCAAATCATTTCTTGGTGTAATGCTTGGCGAGAGGTTTCTGACTCAATTAACCGTTGTAATTTCTCGCCATAATCATTTCCCTCACAGGGCCAATTGATCATGATCGAGTCATCCCCTAAACCGCCATAACTGAGAAAGCGTTCAACGCCGTGATTTTCCCAAGCGCCTGTAAATTGTTGGGGTTGATAGTTGGGGGGTGGCGGAACTTGGGGGGCTGTAACCGTTTTGCCGTAATCTTTCAGTAAAATTACCCAAGTAGGGGCTTGCACAGGAGACAATTTTGACAGATAATGGGTATTAACTGGGGCGCTGGGTTCTTGCCATTGGGATTTGAGTTCCCAACCCCAACGATAGGTTACTGCTGCTAAGGCTAGTAAATCTCCCAATTCCGTTGCATCTACGATGATTTCAGCAAAAACGGTAAAGTCGGCAAACCGCACTCCAACGACTTGATGATGTTCTACTAATACTTCTTTTGGGATAGACCCCGAAATCCACCTGAGATTGGGCTGTTGCCGCACCCAGTCTGCAAAAATTTCAGCCCCTAAACGGGGGTTAAATGTAAAAAAGCTGACCCAACCGTTATCTAAACCTTGGGGTTGACGCTGTTGTAGTTCTTGTAAAAAAGCCCTCCAAATTCCTGTTTGAAACGCTGCCAGTTCATTGCCATCGACAGCAGAGACTCCGGCTGCGGTTAACATCCCCCCTAACCATGGAAATTCACTCACTATCAGGGTTTTTGCACCTCGACGGGCGGCTTGTAGGGCGGCGGCTGTACCTCCTGTTCCTCCCCCAACGACCAAGACTTCTGTTCTGAGTTGTTCCATATTTTGCTGAAATTACTGAGAAAAGTCGGATATAACTGTAGTGAGGGATAAAAGTTTTGATAAATGAGGGCAGACTAAGTTTAAGTTGACGGTTAACTCATTCAGAATGCGTTTAAGTTAAAGCCAGTGAAGTTGAAAGATTTATTATTACTATTCTCAGCGCCGATAATATTGCTGACGGGGGTAAAACAAGCAACATCACAGTTGTTACCTCCCCCTCCTGAGTCGGTGACTATTCCGGTTCCAGCCCCTCCAATGGCTCAGCCTTTGCCTACTCCAATGTCTGATAACCCCAATAATTATATCTTGGGAGTGGGCGATCGCTTACAAATTGATATTTTTAATGTCCCAGAATATAGCGGTGAACAAGGCCGCCATCAAGTGTCTGTGGATGGGTCGTTGAATTTACCTTTAATTGGCCGGGTGGCTGTGGGAGGGATGACCCTTGAACAGGTGACAGATACCTTAACCACAAAATATGGGGAATATTTACAGCGTCCTCTGATTACTTTAACGATGATTTCGGCGCGTCCGTTGCAAATTGCGGTGGCCGGAGAAGTCAAACGACCGGGGGCCTATACATTAGCGGCTTCGGCAACACCTAATAATGCTAATAATATGGGGATGACAGATGCCTCTTTGAAGCCACCGACCTTGACCCGTGTGATTCAAATGGCGGGCGGGGTAACGGCTTTAGCCGATGTCCGACAGGTGAAAATTCGCCGTTCCCAAGCCGGAGGACAAGAACAGGTTTTAGATATTAATTTATGGGAATTATTGCAAAGTGGTGATTTGCAACAAGATATAGCCTTACGGGATGGGGATACGGTTTATATTCCCACTGTGACTGAACTAGACCGAGTCGAGGCCCCTCAACTGGCGGCGGCAAACTTTGCTAGCAGTACTCGCCAACCGATCAATGTTGCGGTGATAGGGGAAGTCAACCGTCCGGGAACTCATGTGCTGGAAGCGGAGTCTATGCCGATGACAGAGAGTGGCGAAGAAGGGATCAGTGGGGCGTTACCCGAGTCTACCGGAGTGTTTACGGTGACAAAAGCTTTAAAAGCGGCGGGCGGTATTACAGCGAGTGCCAATATCCGAGATATTCAAATTCGCCGTATTAGTCGGACGGGGACTGAACAAATTATTGAAGTTAACCTCTGGGCATTATTGCAAGAAGGAGATGTTAGTCAGGATGTGATGTTACAGTCTGGGGATACAATTACTATTCCAACTGCGAAAAATGCCGATGCGAATGATTCTGAAGAAGTGGCGATCGCTAGCTTTTCACCGGATAATATGACCATTAGTGTGGTTGGGGAAGTTCTCACCCCCGGACAGGTGAATTTACCTCCGAATACTTCTTTAAATCAAGCGTTGTTAGCCGCAGGAGGCATGAATGAAGGTCGCGCCGACAAAGACGAGGTGGAATTGATTCGATTACATCCCAATGGCAGTATCTCACGAAGCGTGATTGCGGTCAACTTCTCAGAAGAAGTCAGCCCAGAAAATAACCCCACCTTACGCCACAATGATGTGATTATTGTCGGACGTTCTGGCGGGGCAGCCTTCCGAGATGGACTCGGTAGCGTTCTCGGGGCTGTAAACCCTCTTAGTGGAGTGTTCGGCGTTCTACGCTTTTTGAATATTTTTGATTAATTATTGGTTATTAGTTATTGGTTGAGCGGTTAATAGCGCCCCAGGCGCATGGCTACGAAGCGTGGTTAGGATTGATTATTCATTAATTAAAGCCACTAACAACTAACAACTAAAAACTAACAACTCAACACCAACACATTGTTTTTAACTCAACAGCGCCTAAAATGAAAACCGGAAAATTATCTCAAATATCAGTTTCTCACTCGGGTCAACAGCAAGTTCCTGTTACTCCCACATATCCTTTAAGTTCTACTGTTGTTACTCATCCACAGATTCATTTATCCCAGACAAAGTCTTCTAAAGTTAGCCAATTTTTTAAAGCGATTAATCGTCGTTCTTTACTTGTAGTTGGGGCAACAACCTTAGCAATTACAGCCGCTTATTTGTGGACAAATCATCAAACGCCTAAATATAAAGGTTCTTTTCAACTCTTTATTGAAGATAGTAATAACTTGAGTGAAACAGAAGGATTATCAGAAAATGGGATAGATTATGCTTCTCAAGTTCAACTCCTACAAAGTCCTAAATTACTGTCTCCCATTATTGAAAAAATTCAGGAACGTTATCCCGAAGTTAACTATAGTTCTTTATTCAATCAAACAACCGGGCAAACTCAGTATGAACCCAATTCACTAAAGATTGAACCCCTGAATGGCACTAAAATTCTTGAAGTCGAATATCGCGATACTGAACCTCAGAAAATCCAGTTTATTTTAGATCAAATCGCTAAGGGTTACCTGGATTATAATTTACAGCAAAAACAGCCCGATACAATCGCCGAAAAACGTAACTGGATAAGTTCCCAAATTCCCCCGCTCAATAGTCAAATTCAAACCACTCAACAGCAACTGTTGAACTTACAACAACAACATACCTTCATTAATCCAGAAACTAAAAATCAACAATTAGTGGCTCGTTTGAATCAGCTTCAAACTGAAAAATTAAGTTCTGAGGCACAACTTCGACAAGAAGAATCTCAATATCAGGCTCTACAACAACAGCTTGGATTAACCCCGGAACAGGCTTTAAAAGCGTCTGCATTATCTCAGTCGCCTCGTTATCAAGCCTTACTAGAAAAGTTATTATCCGTTGAAACTGAGATTGCCTTAGAATCTTCTCGGTTTAAAGAAACAGCCCCCCAAATCCAGGTTTTATTAGACCAACGTAATCTAATTTTACCGTTACTCACAGCAGAAGCAGAACAAATTGTCGGGCAAGATATAGCGGCAGTTGCCCCCGAAATTTTGAATTATCAAGACTCGGTTCGTTTAGATTTAATTCGACAATTAGTGGCTTCTGCGAATACGATTCAAATGTTAGAAGTTCGCAATCAAGTATTAGACTCAGCCATTCAAAACTTAACCCCTCAAGTACAAGCTTTTCCAGCAGTTGCCAGTCAGTTTAATACCTTACAACAACAACTCAAAGAAAATAAAACTAAGCTGCAACAACTCACCGAACAACAAGAATCTTTGCAATTTGAAAAACCCCCCGAATTTCAACCGTGGCAATTGATTGCAGAACCGATGATTCCCCGTAATAAACAAGGCGAATTAGTTGCATTTTCCCCTAATATGCCCCTCAATTTAGCCCTGGGTGGACTGGCGGGGTTAGCCTTAGGAGTAGGCTTGGCTCAAGTCGCTGAACGGTTAAATAATGTGTTTCATAATAGCCGTGAAGTTACCGATGAACTACCTGTACCATTATTAGGAATTATTCCAGCCAGCGATGAAGCGTTGCTATTACCTGCATCTATCTCTACCCCTGCAATCACTTTAGTAAAAGACCGTACCGCCCCTTGTACGCCCTTTGAAGAAGCGTTTCGCTCCCTCAATACCAATTTGCAACTTTTGAACCCAGATTCCCCTGTAGGCGCTTGTGTGGTCAGTTCTGCGACTCCTGCCGATGGTAAATCTACCGTTGCCTTTAACCTGGCTAAAGGGGCTGCGGCGATGGGAAAACGAGTATTATTAATTGATGCCGATTTACGGAATCCTAAATTGCATAAAATGATGGGATTACCGAATGAAACCGGACTGTCTCAAGCTTTAACTCAAGAGGATATTGATATCTATCAAACCATTTTAGTCTCTCCGTTTGATGAGAACTTATTCGTGTTAACAGCAGGTGCAATTCCGCCCGACCCGACGCGGTTATTATCTTCTAAGAAAATGAAGGCATTAATGGCAGAATTTGAACAAACATTTGATTTAGTTCTGTACGATACACCGCCGTTAATTGGCTTAGCAGATGCTAATTTATTAGCTGCCCATACGAATGGTTTAATGATGGTTGTGGGTGTGGAAAAAACAGATCGTCGCGCGGTAGAATTTGCCTGGCGTGAAATTCAAATGGCGGGTGTTCCTGTATTGGGAATGGTTGCCAATGGTGATAAACAACCCAGTCATTACTACGCTTATTCTTAGATCTTCATCCAAATCTTATCCAAATTAGATGAAGTGAATGAATTGTTTTGTAGAGGCGTTATCTGTAACGTCTCTATATTTTTATAGCGTTATTGGTTGATGATTTTCAGCTTACATAACCTCCCCTTTTTTTATCCCGTAGTCAGGTTAAATTATATAGTACTACGCCCATACATTATTAATCGTTCTTCAGAATTCAAAACTTAACCAACTAAATAATTGATTCACCGAAATCTTTAAATCTTTTAACACTTCAAGCACAGGTAAAACTTGTTCGCCTTCAAAAATTTCGGGTTCTTGTTTCGGTTTAAAGACTAAAACTAATCGTTCTTGCGGGTCAATTAACCAGCCTAACTTTGTGCCATATTTCAGACAAAATAAAATATTATTAATCACACGAGTTGTATTTTGACCAGGTGATAAAATCTCAATTGTCCAATCGGGAGCAATATTAATCTCATTACTAATTTCACCTTCATCGTCTAACGGAATATTTGCCCACTCAAAGATAACAAGATCAGCAACAATTGAACGTTGATTGAATGAACAGCGTAATTCTGGAAAACTGTAAGCAACTTTTGTGGGTACACCGATTTGATTAATTGTTTGATTTAGGCGACCTTGGAGTAAACTATGCTTACCTTTTGGCATCGGTTTTTGATAAATTTTTCCGTAAATATATTCGCTAGCCGGTGTGGTTTCTGGTATGGCTAAAAAGTCTTCTAAAGATAGATTTTCTATTAGGGTTTTATCTGAGATAATCATAACTACCTTCTTGCTGTAACAGGTATTAAATTGAGGAAAAAACTATATTTCCGTGAAAATTATGCCTAAAAACTGAGCTTAACAAAAGTCAGAAGTATTTATAAGCTACAGGTCGATTATACGATCGTTCTCAAGATCCAACGCAAGATCCGACCCAATATATGTCAACGTTCCCGTCATCGGATTATAGTGTTGGTATAACCTTCGGGAGAATTGCGGTGACTTCCTTGAGGCAGTTTCGGATATTTGAGCCGGATTTTTATTCGGTTTGGTTCCGGTAATTCCCCAATAGGGAATTTGCAGTGACTTCCTTGAGGCAGTTTCGGATATTTGAGCCGGATTTTCACTCGGTTTGGTTCCGGTAATTCCCCAAATTAACTTCTCCATTGGATTTGATTGAGAATCTCGAAAGTCAACCCAGATACGTTCTGCCAAAAATATTGGTAATGCGGGTTTTTCAGGAGCATTAACTAACAGCACTGGGATAACAGGATGTTTTTGTGTTTTGAATTGACGTAAAATAGCAGAAATTTCTTCTTCCTGCCAAGGCCCTAACCCACTATTACCAATAAAAACTGCCGCTGCTTTAATGTTTTCAATTTGTCGTTCAAGTTCGGGTTGCCACCGAAAACCTGGACGAAGTTCCCATTCATCTAGCCAAGGTTTAATTCCATTTTGTTTAAGTAGTTGTGCAATTTTTTTTACTTCTGGTTTATCTTTACTATTGTGACAAAGAAAAACATCAAATTCTTTGGGTTCACTCATTTATTAACTTCCTAATTATCAAGATTCAATACCAGCAATTTGAGCCAAGGCTTGAGCATATTTATTCAACTCTTGTCGTAAAGCTTCCAATTTCCTTCGCAATTGCGCTTCTTTTTCCCAGCTTTGTTGATGTTCTTGTGAACTAACACCTTCAGGCTTTTGAGCTTCCCAAGTTTGCAAACTCGGATGCCATTTTGTTAAGAAAGGTCTTATACCTCGGTTGAGAACTGCTATGGCAATACCACCCACTGAGTTATGGGATGCACCTACACCTGGCCCAGCCTCTCTCAGGACTTCACGAGTTGTCTCAAATAGACTGTAGAGAGAATTGAACGCTTCTCTGTGAAATCCCTCTGATTCTTCGAGAGGTTCGACTGAGATACGTGTGACCAATTCAACATAGAGTGACCAAGCAGCATTACGTTCTGTTGAATCAGCCTGCCATTCAGCAGAACCCAAACCAAAGGGAAGGCTTACCGATACTTTTTTTAATATAGCCGGATCTCGTGCCATTAAATTGTCCCTATCGAATAGTTGTATTTTGATTACCTCCGAGTTGGCTAACCTGATGTTCTCATGAACTCATTACACCAGTATTGATCTCTCAAGTCCGTTATGTTTAAATATTAGCTAATTCCTTCTCTAACGACCTCTACTGAAGTTCGTTCAGTTAGTCAAACAATGGGGGAAGCATCGATAAGCATCAGTTCATGATGCCATGATTCAGATATTCCTTGAGATCGTTTCAAAACCAGTATAACATCTACTTCGTTTGATCGGACTGCCCAACTTAAACAACGATGAAATCGGTTTCCACATGGAAAATAGTAAGCCGTAGAATGAGTAAAGGTTTAAAGGGGGATTGAGTGAACATTAATTCAATTGGGCGTAAGTTAACCTTATCCAATTTAGGGTTATCTCAATGGCGCAATAGTAGTTTACTGTATCGTCTCAGCGGCAGCATACGACAATGGCGACAAGGCAGTTGGCTAATGCAATGGGGCGAAGTATTAGGTGTGCTTCTGGTTGCCTTGGTGTTAGGTTTATCGCCCTTTGTGGGGACGGCCCTCATTGGTGTACTTTTGATTGCTTGTGGCGGCTTCTGGCTACTGCTAACGTTATCAGACGATCCATCGCAAACCGCGTTTACACCCATTCATCTGCAGGTTTTAATCTATTGGGGTGTGGGAATGGTGGCGAATGGTGATAAACAACCCAGTCATTACTACGCTTATTCTTAGATATTCACCTAAATCTTATCTCAATTAGATCAAGTGAATGAATTGTTTTGTAGAGGCGTTATATTTAACGTCTCTATATTTTTAGAGCGTTTGCAGACATCAATCAAAAAATAATCCTTGCTCATTCAACAGATGTGAAAAATTCTGCTATTGTAAAGCTGTGCATACTGCTTTTGAGCGTTAGATGATGCCTAATATTTCTGAACCACTTGAGCCGGAACAACAGCCCAATCAAACATTAGAAGAACAGATACAATGTGAGATTTATCAGGGACGAGAATTTACCCTAGCCGATCTGATAGCCAGAGAGGGGGGTACTTTCATGAAAGGAGAATCTCCTATCCCTCGGTTAGTACAAGTAGAGACTGAAATTAATACTTTTATTAGTCAAAATTTACCCGATGTTTCAGGAGCATTACAAGCTGTTTTACGTCGTTGGGTATCAGAAGACACTGCCCGAGTCAGTCAGCATTTAGATGATCCATTACAAGCATTATTAGGGCTATTAGAATCAATTTTAGATAATCCCCCAATACTCTATGAATTAGTCCGGCAAGTTGATATGTTATGGGGAGAAATGAATGGTGAACGTCCTTATTTTCAGCAGCCAGGACAACCCCCTCATCCTGATGATGAATATACTCATGAGTCGGTTAAGCAACAGCTTACTGAGTTGGTTTGTGGTTTGAAAACATCTCAAATGACTCTCGATCCAGCTATCAATGAAGCGACGAATAATGATTGACTGATTTGATCGCAAGCTGGTGGTAGGATGTAGAGATGGTGATGGTTTGAGGGGTAATGAAGTGAATATTAGTTCAATGTGGCGTAAGTTAACCTTATCTGATTTAGGGTTATCTCAATGGCGCAATAGTAGTTTACTGTATCGTCTCAGTGGCAGTCTCAGAAAGTGGCGACAAGGCAGTTGGTTGATGCAGTGGGGCGAAGTATTAGGCGTGCTTCTGGTAGCCTTGGTGTTGGGTTTATCACCCTTTGTGGGGACGGCCCTCATTGGTGTACTTTTGATTGCTTGTGGCGGCTTCTGGCTACTGCTAACGTTATCAGACGATCCATCTGAAACCGCCTTTACACCCATTCATTTACTGGTTTTAGTCTATTGGGGTGTGGCAACAGTCGCAACTGCCTTTTCCCCGGTGAAGATGGCGGCGTTTTCCGGCTTAGTCAAACTCAGTTTATATTTAGTCTTATTCTTTTTAATAGCAAGAGTATTGCGATCGCAACGGTTACGGTCTGCTTTAATTACCCTATACTTACATATCGTTTTAATTGTTAGTGTTTACGGTTTACGGCAATGGTTTTTCGGGGCGGAAGCCTTAGCCACTTGGGTTGACCCCACTTCCAACTCTGCAAAACTGACGCGGGTTTATAGTTATCTCGGCAACCCGAATTTACTGGCGGGATATTTATTACCTGCGGTTGCCTTTAGTATTGCAGCAATATTTGTTTGGCGAGGCATATTACCAAAAGCATTAGCGGTGACAATGACACTCGTGAATACGGCTTGTTTAGTATTAACCTTTAGTCGCGGCGGTTGGATCGGGTTTGTCGGCTTAATGTTTGCTTTCGCTGTCTTATTATTATATTGGTTTAGTATATATTTTTCTCCTTTTTGGCAAAAATGGGCTGTCCCTATTGGGGTAAGCAGTTTAGCCGGGATGATGATATTAGCGATTTTAATTTTACCGCCATTACGCGATCGCGCTGCCAGTATATTTGTCGGACGAGAAGATAGTAGTAATAATTTTCGCTTAAATGTTTGGGCCGCAGTCATAGAAATGATCCAGGATAGACCTATTCTTGGTATTGGGCCTGGAAATAACGCTTTTAACAAGATTTATCCGTTATATATGCGTCCTCGCTACACAGCTTTAAGCGCCTATTCTGTCGTATTAGAAATATTAGTCGAAACCGGAATAATTGGTTTTTTGAGTTTTCTGTGGTTATTACTGGTGACATTACAGCAAGGCTGGAAACAATTACAAAGACTACGACAACTCCGAAATTCTCAAGGCTTTTGGTTAATTGCTGCGATCGCCACTCTCGCCGGAATGATGGCCCATGGTGTCGTAGATACGGTTTGGTATCGGCCTCAAATTAATACATTATGGTGGTTTGTCGTTGCTTTAATTGCAAGTTTTTATCAACCTAAACTCTCGAGTTCATCGTAATATTATATCCGGTTGAGTTCAATAGATCTGCTGAGATTGGGATATGGCAGCAATAAATCCCATTGCCATCAGGTATCAAACCTTTTATAATCATTCACGATCCACACATAATATTACTTTATTTTTTATCAAAGTATAACTTTTTATTAACTCAAAATGTGTCTGAATTTTGGGTTGAATTCCATTGGTTGAAATAAAATTTTACATTGTCTGTCTAAATAGAAGAACTTTAGTGATTGACAAAGTCAATGAAGTATGCACTACCCTAATTTTTAACATCAATACCCGATAGCAAGACACTAACTTTATCTATTTGATGTTGATGAAGCATCGTCTAGCATGGGAGAGTTAAAAGATCAGGCCAAAAGGTTTGAGCGCATATTTAGGCACATTGAAAACAAAAAATAAACTAATCCTAAACCTTAACCCATTAACGTCTAAATAAATCGGTGTTAAAACCCAGTCAATACCATTACAGGGAAAATAATGAGTTTAAGTCAAACCTCAAGCATCTGTTCTTTAGAACAATTCATTCAGAAATTAAATATTTCTAGTCAAAAGGATGCATCTTACTATGAGAAACTGATTCAATCTGTTAATATCTCTCCTGAAAGTATCGCTTCTTATTGTCGTTGGGATTCTCAATCTTATACTCGTAATTTAGTTTGCCAAACCGATATTTATCAATTGTTAGTGTTATGTTGGCAAGCAGGACAAGCCAGTCCCATACACGAACATCAAAACCAAGATTGTTGGATGTATGTGGTTAAAGGAACCATTGAAGAGATCCTTTATCAACCTAGCTTTCATGACAGAAAAGGTTTAATACTGCATGAAACTGATAAAAAACGGTATCACCAAGGGAATACATCTCGTTTAATTGATTCTACCTCAGCTTGGCATTCTATTGAAGCCATTAGTGAACAGGTGATTACCCTTCATCTCTATTCACTACCGATTCAAAAATGTCAGATATACAATCAAAAAACCGGACAATTCAGTGAACGAGAACTGAATTATTCATAATTTAACAAATCCACTCCTCAGACTATTCTCAGTTATTCTATTCAGGGTTTACTTATAGCATTATGATAACAATTCCAACAAAAGAAACAGTCACGAAATATTTTTTCGACCCCTACGTTATCAAAATCAATTTAAGTGGCGAAGCTTGGAAACCAACCCCTCATGGTCATGCTTTAGCCAATGGAATGGTAAACGTTCCTCATGTTTTTTGTGGCAAATCAGTAATTGAAATTGGCGCAGGTACAGGAATTCATGCCATTTTAGCGCTGAAATTGGGCGCAAAACATATTGATATTACCGATATCAGCGAAGAAAGCAATCAAGTTGCCAAAGAAAACGCAGAATTTAATCAGGTAAAATATCGTAATGCTTGGGTGAAAGATTGGATGAGTTTTGAACCGATTTCTGAAGGTTATCAGGTCGTATTATGTAACCCGCCTTTTTGTAAATCTGGAACCCCTGACCGCCGTTGGTTTATTACAGAAATGATTCAACAAAGCCGTAAGTTTTTGAATCCAGGCGGATATTTAATCTTCTCTCAAAGCAGTATGGCAAACTTCAAAAAAACAGAAGCTGAATTAGAAGAAGCTGGGTTTATACATGAAGTGGTTTATTCAACCCGAGGATTATTTCGAGACTATTATTTTACCGAACCTGGATTTATTGAAGAAAGCCGTCAGGTAAAAGATGGATTTGAAATAATTGACGGTGAATATATCGAAACATTACAGGTTTATTTAGCCACTTTAAAAGCATAGCTTTATCGGCTTTAAATACAGGGTGTTACTATGGTTTTTTCACAACAAAGCTAATGGAATAGGAGTATAAAAATGGCAGATCATCATGGTATGAGTGCATTTCAAAAAATGCTAGAAGTGTCCGCAAATGAAAGTCAAGGTAAGCATCAAGGATACTTCGGTCGGCTACCTGGACTAAAAGGTAAAGATGTTGACCGTAAAGATGTCGAAGAAGCCCTGAAAAAACTAGCTAATAGCATGGATGAAGGGGATAACGAAGACCCCGCAGGAGATAGTGATATTCCCGATGGTTATGTCTTTTTAGGTCAATTTATCGACCATGACATTACCTTTGATACCACTTCGGGTCTAAAGAAAGTCTTTGGAAAGATTGAGTCTATTCAGAATATTCGTACCCCTATTTTTGACTTAGATTCTCTCTACGGAGATGGTCCCGAAGCCATGCCTTTTTTGTATGACCGGAGGAAGGAAAAGAAAGATCACTTCCTGATTGGTACTCCCAATAATCCCGATGATTTACCTCGTAATATTCAAGGGATTGCTTTAATTCCCGAGTCTCGAAATGATGAAAATGGGATTATCTCTCAGTTGCAGTTACTGTGGATGAAGTTTCATAACGCGGTATTAGAAGGAATTGAAAACGAAGATATCTATATCTCTGAAAAGGTTGAGCATAAAGATGTAGAATTTGAGAAAGCAAAACGGGCAGTCCAACGCCATTATCAATGGATTATTCGTCATGATTTCTTGCCCCGAATTATTGTGAAAGAAGTCCTGGATCAAGCTGAAGCAGATATTTGCAGTGGGAATTACAAAAATGATCCGATTTGGGGAAATGCACCCAGTATTCCGATAGAATTTGCGGGGGCAGCTTATCGGTTTGGTCACACCTTAACCCGTTCTCATTATCACATTAATAGCAATCGTTTGAATGTCGATCTATTTGAGAATTTCAAAAAACCGGGTAAGAATTCAGAAGATAAACCGGGTGATAGTTTATCAGTATTTAATCCGGTTTCTCCAGAAAACGTTATAGACTGGCGTTATTTCTTTGAGGTGGATGATTCTATTCAACCCCAAAAAGCCCGTAAAATTGATACCTGGATGGCACATGAGTTTTTTGATTTGCCCTTTGTGCCAGATCACGCCAGGAAAAGAGGAGAAAGCTCCTTAGCATTTCGTAACCTATTGCGGGGAACAGTTGTTTATAGTTTACCCAGTGGGGAAGCGGTGGCTGAGGCGTTAGGGGTAGAAGCAATACCACAACATGAGAAGGCCAAAGCAGCAGGACTGCCAGAGGGAAAAACACCCCTGTGGTTTTATTGCTTGGCTGAAGCAGAAAGTCATGGCGGTAAGCTGGGGCCTGTGGGAGGTCGAATTGTGGCGATGACATTACTAAAAATTCTCAAAGAAGACCCTCATTCTTATGTGAATGCACCCAAACCTTGGAAGCCTTATTTATTTGCAGACAAAATAGCTAAAAAAGATCACTTCACCATGGCGGATGTGGTGAAATTTGTCCTGAAACATGAACCCAAAAAACCGAAAGAAGTGGTTAATTTTGGTGAGGAATTTTATCTGAAAAGCTCTGATGGTCGCTATTTAATTAAGGCTTCTAAATCAAATGATAACTATAAACGTTGCTATCCTCAACTGGGTTCATCGGGTCAGGTGAAGTTAATATTCCAAGGCGGTAATGGTGAATTAAATAATAACGCCACTGTTCAAATTTTGACCCAAGAAGGCGGACTACCCACCGGAAATATTTTAGGAATTTGGCGGAGTAAAGAAGAGTGTTATTACTGGAGAAATCATAATTCAACTATGCAATCTTGGCAGATTACTAAAGCAGACGGTGACGATTCTAAAATTTACTACGGCGATAAAGTGTATTTCACCAGTCTTTATTGGGATAATAAATCATTAATGCCTCATCCCAATCATTCAAATTATATTACTGGGAAAATGTCTAGTAATCAATATTATTGGATATTAGAAAAAGCAAATCCCTCTCAAAGTAACACTGGAGCCAGTAGTTCTAGTGGTGGTGGTGGAGCTTATTCTTAACAGAAATCTTGGTTTCATAATCCGTAGGGTGCGTTACTCAACGCACCTATACACCTTTTCTGTCTAAAGAATTAGTAAGGTGCGTTATATCATGCACCCTACTCCTAATATTTCATCACCCGCAAGGTGTGTGACTCAACGCATCTTCTCAACTTAATATTTCATCACCCGTAGGGTTCGTTACTCAACGCACCTTAGATATCCTTTTATGTCATAAAAACAGTAAAAATTAATAACTTTAAGTCTTGAATAAATATAAAGTTTTAATTGATTTATCAACAAATTAATATAGAATGAAGAAGAGCATATTCAAGAAAATCCACAGTTAAAAAAGCTCAAATTTGCAGAATTTAGTTTGTTGAAATAGTCGATGAAACACAGGAAATTAATAGGATTTCTGTCAGTTTTTCTGTCAGTTTTCTTAACATTCACTTTCAATCCCGAACCCGCATTTAGTCAAACAGCTACTACTGAGAAAATTGCTGATTCAATTGAGGAATTTTCCCAAACTCAAGGAAAATACAATTGGTTTTACGGCTACGTTGAGGAACAATTGTACGTCCCTGACTTTGAAGAAATGTCAGACTTTGCTGATGGTCGTTGGCAAGTTGATCCCAATACTCAGCTTTCAGCCGAATTAGCAATACCCAGTAAAGCGGGTAGCAAAAAATGGCCTGTTCGTCGTTGGAAAAGCGAAGTGGATGGGGAAATTACCCTCACCGGACAGTTAGCCAAATCAGAAATTGGCGGCGATGGCGTTAGAGGCTACATCTTCGTTGATGGTGAACGAGTTTGGTCTGAAAAGATCGAAGGCGACAACCTCAAAGGGATAAGTTTCAAAATCACCACCCCAGTCAATAAAGGGTCTGATATTGATTTTGTAGTCGGCCCCAAAAAAGATGCTGAATTGGATAATACTAAATTCATTGTCTCTATCTACGGACAAGCCAGTAACGCCGCTGCTACAGTCGGTTTATGGGAAACGGTCCCCTTACCCACCAAGCGCAGTGACTGGATGCAGGCCGTCCATACAGCCGTCTTACCCAATGGTAAAGTCTTAATTGCTAACGGTAGCAGTAACCGCAATACCCTGATTGAAAAAGGTGATGTGGTCGAGTTTAGTGATGGGGTGGACTCCAGCGATGATGTCGTGGTAGATAATAGTTCTTTGTTTGACCCAGAAACAGGCACTTATGAACGAATTGCTTCCCCTCCAGGCAAGCAAAATGGTCAAAGTAACGATCTATTTTGTTCGGGTCATATTCATCTACCTAACGGTAATGTCTTGTTTGTTAGCGGCACAAACCGTTACTATCCCGGCGAAAGTTTTGAAGGGTCTAAACAAACCAATATCTACAACTGGAAAGAAGACAAATGGACTACAGCAGGTCTATTTAACGAAGGACGTTGGTATCCGAGTTTAGTGCCATTAGCTGATGGCAAAATTGTGATTTTCTCTGGGTTGAAATTTGGTAAACCGGGTCAAATTGCCCATACGATTGAGATTTATGACCCCAAAACCGAAAAACTTAACTATATCGATCTCGACTACATTGAAGATAGTCCCTTCAACGTTAAGGTCAAATACGAAGATAAATACGAGTATAACGGCCAACAAATTACCAAGAAAATCGATGTTTATGACAGCATTGACGTTTATCCTCGTGTCTTCCCCACAGCCGATGGTCGGTTACTCATTACCGGGGATGGGGCAGGTAAATTCCCCTTAGAAGTCCATGCCAGTAACAAGAGTTATTTAATGTCGGTCATCGATAAAGGAGATGGCAACCTAGATGTTAAATTTGAACTCGGCCCCGACCGCAAAGAACTCTCTAAAGTCTACGGTACAGGACTAGCTGACCCCAGTCACCCCGGTGATGTTCTCCTGGTTGGCGGTTTAGTCGATACCAATAGCATTGGCTATGGATGGCCTCAATTTAAAGATTCTAACGAAGCCTTGAAGAAAAAGGGCGCTCGCATTTCCACCAGTTTAGAACATTGGATTTCTCCGAAAAACCCAGGAGAGAAAGGGGAATGGGAAACTGTCGAGAACTTTTTGGATACTCCCCGCGCTATGAATTTAGCGGTTATTTTACCCACAAAAGAAGTCTTGGTGGTTAATGGTGGTCGATACGCCGAATACGATCCCATTTATGAGCCCGTCTTGATGACACCCGATGAGACTGCACCCGGCGGCTACAAGGCAACAACCATGAGTGCGGCTCAGTTTCCTCGGTTGTATCATAATGGCGCGTTATTATTACCGGATGCGCGGGTTTTAAGTATTGGCGGTAACCCCCGGCGGGCTGCCCGTAAACCTGATGGTACAGTGCGAGTCGATGATCTACCTAGCGGTCAAGATTACTACACTTTAGCCAGCTTAACGAAACAACCTAACAAGCCTGAAGGTTCAGGACATATCAATACTGAAGATGAGTATCAAACCTTCCTAACCAACTATTACGAAGATCCTCAACATAGTTATTACGCAGAAGGAGATCCTCTGCCGTTTGTTCCGGCTGAGATTTACGAAGCTGAAATCTTTAGTCCGCCTTATCTATTTAAACCGGGCGCACGTCCTGAAATTACCAATGCTCCAGAGACTTTAACATACGGTGAATCTGGCAGTATTGCTGTTAAAGATGCCACAAAAGATGGCTCATTGGTGATGGTGAAATTGGGTACTGTCACCCACAGTTTAGATTACGGACAACTGTTAGCTGAGGCAACCATTAATAACGTTTCCCTTGGTGCCACTTCTAGTATTGATTTCACAACACCGGAAAACGCTAATTTGTATCCACCTGGCTATTACATGATGTTCTATGTTAATGACATCGGTAAACCCTCCAAAGCCAAGATGGTGAAGTTAGAAGTTTAAGTTAATCAACATTCAAAGTAGGGGCGTTTTACGGAACGTCTCTACCATCCAACCTTTTAAATTAGGAGAAGATTCATGACACTAACAGAGCAAGATTTAACCACTGTACATGAATATGGTATTGACCCAGAAGATGATAAATACAAAACCCTATTAACAGATTTACAAGGGAATATTCTCAAAGGACATGGACGAGATCATAGCGTTCATTTATTCATTCAATTTAAACCGGACAAACTGGATGAAGTGAAACAATGGATTCAAAGTTTTGCGCGTAAATATGTGACTTCTGCTTATCAACAAGCAGCGGAATCTAAAATTTATCGGGAACAAAATGTTAAAGGGAGTTTGTTTGCGAATTTCTTTTTATCTCGCTATGGCTATGAGTATTTAGAAATTAAACCCTTTAGAATGCCCCGAAATACACCTTTTCGGTCTGGGATGAAAAACGATGGGGTAAGACAACTCTTTAATGACCCGGTTGTAGAAGCATGGGATACGGGATATCAAGATGAAATTCATGCTTTAATTATAATGGCAGATGATGATGTGGTGGATTTACTGCAAGAAGTGAACCGGATGTCACAAAAGCTGATTAAAGTGGCGGAAATTATTAATCGTGAAGATGGGTTTGTACTCCGGAATCAGAACAATCAAGCGATTGAACATTTTGGCTATGTTGATGGGATTAGTCAGCCTTTGTTTTTAAAACGAGATATTGAGAAAGATCGCTCAAAACATGGTAATGACAGGAAATGGGATTGCCGCGCACCACTAAGTTTAGTATTAGAAAAAGATCGCAATGGTAAAACCGAAGAAAGTTACGGCAGCTATTTAGTTTACCGTAAATTAGAACAAAATGTCAGAGCATTTAAAGAAGAGACTCGTGACCTCGCAGAACATATTGGTATCAGTGAAGAATTAGCAGGGGCTTTAGTTGTGGGTCGGTTTAAAGATGGTACACCGGTTACCGCTGCCAAAGAAGAAATGTTAGATGATACGAATAATTTTGGTCTAGAAGATGATGCCGAAGGATTAAAATGTCCGTTTCATTCTCATACTCGTAAAACCAATCCCCGTGGCGATACTGGACGAGTCGGTTCTGATGTAAATTACGAGGAATCTTTAGAAACAGAACGAGGTCATCGTATTGCCCGACGAGGAATTAGTTATGGTGAAAATGATATTACTCGTGAATCTGCATCGGGTTCAGGATTACTGTTTTTATGCTTCCAAGCTGATATCGAAAATCAGTTTAATTTCATGCAAGCTTCTTGGGCAAATCACAACAATTTTGTTAATGCCAATACAGGCCCAGACCCGCTGATTGGTCAACAGGAAGGAACCCATAAATGGTCAGTTGTTTGGGGAGAGAAAGAAACCAAAGAATGTAAGTTTAAACCCTGGGTAAAAATGAAAGGCGGAGAGTATTTCTTTGCCCCTTGTCTGAGTTTTCTCAAAACATTAAGCCCGGAAAGTGAAGTTCTTAATCCAGAGACCCTTGATTCCTTTTCTCCCATGGGATTTGATGGTAAAAATGATTATATTGTTATCCCAGACCATCCCAGTTTACGGGTGAAGAATTATACCGTTGAAGTGTGGATTAAACCCGCAGAAAAACAGAAGGTAAATGATCCTAACAAAGATTGGCAGGGAATATTCGGTAAATCCTGTTGTAATATCTGGTTATATATCTCTGGGCGTGCTTGCCACTGCTTTAAAACTCAACACAAACCTTATAATGGGCCACCACATACCCCAGAAGGTTCAATTCAATGGGAGCAATGGTATCATATCGCCATTACCAATGACGGTACGACAGCAAAAACTTATATTAACGGGGAATTAACTACAGAAGGCCCCGTTGAAGCAGACGTGGCTGTGAGTCATCATCCTGTGTATATTGGTCGTAGCCCATATGGAGATAGTAGCCGTTATTTTGAGGGTTGCATGGCTGAAGCCCGTCTCTGGGATAATGCCCGTTCACTAGAAGACATTAAAGCCGATATGAACAAACGTTTAAGCGGCTATGAAGACGGTTTGGTGGGGTATTGGCTACTGAATGAACGTTACGGCAATATTGTACCGGATTGTACCCCAAATGCGAATTCTGGGGTTTATCATATCTAAATAAATGTTTGTTTAGGGGCGTTGAGCGCAAATTCTCGCCCCTCCAATATTACCCCGTTGAAACAAGTCTGCCCAAACTTGATAACGACGGCTGAGACTGCTGACAATTTCTTCACCATGAAGGCGCAAATGTCGAGATTTGTTGTGTTTAAAGTCTATTATTCTTTGAATTTCCCAAGGTTGCCATAAGTCAGTCACATCCTCAAACTTTATATTAACAAAGCCAGCCGTTTCTAAGTCTGTTAAATATTGCTCACGAGTCGGTAAATAATTACAGGCAATCGTTTCGGACAGTTGAGTTTTATCTTCAACGGTGAGTGGTTGACGCTGAAAAAAGTCTTCAATATAACCTTTTCCTCCGGGTTTCAGTAAATTTAAACACTTAGAAAATAAAGTTGAACGGTCAGGAATATGCAGAAAAACACCAATAGATAGCCAATGATCAAAAGTTTGATTTAGCTTAATATTTATAATGTCTCCTTCAATCATCTTCACTTGCTGTGATAAACCCGTTTTTTGAGTCCATTCAATCGCGGCTGAACACATCTGAGGATGCAGTTCAATTCCTGTTACAAAACATCCATATCGATGTGCCAGATAGCGGGCAGACCCTCCTACACCTGCACCAATATCGAGGATATGATTTGATGAAGAAATCCCCAATTGTTTAACCGCTTCATCTAAAGCGATTGTCGATAGGGGATGAAATTGATCGAACGGGATTAAGTCTTCAACGGTTAAATTATCTTCTGTTTTACCTAATGCTTTTAGTTCATTTTTAATCTGTTTTACTCGATACCAATATAATGACTCGAAGGTATAGTCAGAAGCTGAAATTATCATAAATTAAATTAATTTTTTCTAGAGCAAACTAAAATATTTTATTATAGCGATGCACAAATAGGGTAGGCTAAAGCAAGCGCATAACTGAACCGAGTTGAAACCCCCATTCTCCACATCCGGCAGAGAGTTTGTCACAAGCGGGTAAAACACTCTCACTTATAATATAGATGATATGCAATCGCGCCCCGAATTCTCTAACAGTATCGTAATTACTCGTTTTTCGATCTAAAGCAGGCTATAACAGGAAAGAACTTTACTTAAAATATCCATCGGTTGAGATGGCAAATTATTCTAGGTAAAACAGATGAATTGGCTATAATGCCGTCAGGTACTCAATTCAACTCATCAGTTCGATTACTTGGATTTTACACCAGCATGACAATCTTTCTAACCCTTAGTATTCTTGTTCTTGCCTTAATTAGCTTTATCTTTGAATGGCTACCCGTTGACTTAACCGCAATTACAGTCGCGGTTGTCCTGATGCTATTTGGACTGGTTACCCCGACTGAAGGCATTTCCGGCTTCGGTAACTCTGCGACAATTACCGTAATGGCAATGTTTATCCTTAGCTCTGGGATTACCCGCACAGGGGTGATTCAGATTATCCGAGATGGGTTAGTCAAATGGGGCGGAAAACATCCCAATCAGCAAATTTTTGTTCTGGGGGCCATCGTCGGGCCAGTTTCTGCTTTTATTAATAATACCGCAGTTGTGGCTATTTTTCTACCGATTATTGAAGATTGGTGTAAACAACAAAAGTTATCGGTTTCTAAAGTTTTAATTCCGCTATCCTATGCTTCCATTGTCGGCGGAATGATGACGGTGATTGGGACTTCGACAAATATTCTAGCCAGTGGAATTTCTGAACAATTGGGTTATGGTGCATTTGGTTTATTTGAATTTACAAAAGTTGGAATTATTCTCTTTTTTATTGCCTTAATCTATATTTCATTTATTGCACCTCATTTACTCTCTGAACGGAAGCCGACAGATAGTGATTTAGTCAGTCAAGATTATGACCTGAAAGATTATGTCAGCGAACTTGTAATTAAACCCCGTTCCAGTTTAGTTGGACAAACATTACAAGAAAGTGAAATTCAACGAAAGTTTGATTTAGATGTACTTGATATTATTCGCAATAAAGTTCGTTTTCCTCAACCTTTAGCAGATAAAGAATTGAATGCTGGAGATGTTTTAGTGGTTCGCTGTAGCCGAGAAGAACTACTCAAAATCCGAGAAGAACGCGGACTGGATTTACTTCCAGATGTGCAGTTTAAACAAGAATCATTAGAAACTGTATTAGGTTCAGGATCGGAACAAATTGCTGAAGTTTTAATTCTTTCTAATTCTCGTTTGATTGGAACAACATTAAGAGATTTACGGTTTCGGCAACGATATAATGCTACCGTATTAGCCATTCGTCGCGGTTCAGAATTAGTCCGAGGACGCTTAGGCAGAATCCCTTTAAGGTTTGGTGATGTCTTACTGGTTCAAGGCCCCCAACAAAGTTTTATTGGTCTACAAACCACCCGTGAACTGTTAGTTTTAGAACAACGAAACGTAGAAAACTTACGACAAGATAAGGCTAAAATTGCTGTTGGTATTATTGTAGGAGTGATATTAATTGCGGCTTTTGATATTACCCCAATATTAGTCAGTGCATTAGCCGGAGTGATTGTAATGGTGATTACTGGCTGTTTAAAACCCGGTGAAATTTATGGTGCAGTGCGTTGGGATGTCATCTTTTTACTGGCTGGATTAATTCCGATGGGAATTGCCATGGAAAAGTCCGGTGCAACTCAATGGTTATCGGATAATCTTGTTAGTATTGGCGGTAATTTATCCGGATATTGGATATTAGTATTTTTCTTTATTGTGACAGTCGGTTTAACGGAAGTTCTCTCAAATAACGCCTCAGTTTTATTAATGATTCCCATAGCTGCGAGTGTTGCTAAAACCTTAGGACTCAATCCATTTTCTTTAATGTTTGCCGTCACTTTTGCCGCTTCTTGTAGCTTTATGACTCCCATTGGTTATCAAACCAATACAATGGTTTATAGTCCAGGAGGTTATAAGTTTTTTGACTTTACCCGAGTCGGTGCGCCACTCACCTTAATTATGACAATTGTAGCTCCCCTTTTAATTATGTGGATTTATGGGTTGTAGGGATTTGTTATTTATTTTTCAGTTCCTTTGAGTTTAAAATTAATCAAAAATAACCCCCTTAGAAAGGGGGAAGGGGGATCAAATGCCAAACCTAAAGAATAGCGACTTTCATCTTCCTTATAATCCCGCTTTAGTTTCTAAGGCAAAAGAACTTCGCAGAAATATGACACCTGCTGAGAATAAAATTTGGTATCAGTATTTGCGATACTTTAAGTTTAGAGTTTTACGGCAAAGACCCATAGACTATTTTATTGTTGATTTTTATTGTCCTAAACTCAAGCTTATCATTGAAATTGATGGGGAGAGTCATTTTACAAAGGAAGGTATTGAATATGATAAAGAAAGAACTCAGCGGTTAGAAGGTTATAGTTTGAAGATGGTAAGATTTACAAATCAGCAGGTATTGAATGATTTTGAAGCGGTTTGTGCGGTGATAGAGGGTTTGATCCCCCCTTAGTCCCCCCTTGAAAAAGGGGGAGATCGCATTTTAGAGAGAAAGATAAACCATAAAGACAACTCGGACACACCAAAGAAATTTAAAGTCCCTCGCCTCCTAGGAGAGGGATTTAGGGTGAGGTCTCTATCTCCCTTTATTCTCATAGATTGTATTAATTTCCTCCTCAGAATAGCCGGCATTTTTGAGTTCTTCAACTAATACTTCGTGATATACTTCCGGTAAGCGATCGCTCATGACATTATCTTCAATTCCGTAGCCGAGACTTGTCCAAGTGCCAGATAACAAATCTAAGATTTCTTCTAATTCTCCGTTTTCCAGTTTTTGAGCAATATCAATTTCCCAAAAGACTTCATCTAACAACCATTCATAAATCACTTTGTCTTGATATTCGGGTTGAAAACTATAGGATTTTTTAGAAACAGATTGTTTTGCTTGAGGATGATACCATCCGCCGATTTGTTCCCAAGTTGGAGTGAGGATTTGATAACGACCCGCAGCAGTGGTACACTGACCGATATTGGGGCCTGCCACAATGGGGACACATTTATCGGGATGACGGCTTAAATCAGACAGCACAACGCCACCATAAAGAACGTGATAGGGTCTAACATAATTAGATTCACTGGCTGAAATGGTTCGCATTAATGCCCGAATATAGGGGTTTCCCCCTTTGATCACCAGCGGCGGCCAAGAATCTTCTTCTGTCAGTGTTGCCATGATCTCCGCCACGTCCGGATAGAGACTTTCCTGCGCCTCTGGCCAAAATGTAACAATTCCGAGCAATACTAAGCCACCCAACACCACCCGTTTGATGTTGTTGAGTCGTTGCCTTGCTCTTCTAATTCTCGCTTGTCTGCGCCGGGATATATCGGCCGGATGGATCAACACATTCATCCCCATTGGAGGAATGGGGGGATGACTCTGCTGAGAGAATGCACTCTGAGATTGAAGCTGACTTCTGTTTCTCCTCACTCGACCCATGAAACTTTAGTTGACACTCGCAAACATTTGCTCAAAGGATTGTTGCTGGGCTTCTGGCTTAGCAACGATCTCAATAATTTTATTATGTGCAGTCGGAATCAACAAGGCTTCGACACAAACTGTCGCGACTTTCGTCCGGGGAATACTGCCATCAAAGAGTTGGTCGGCTGACTGCATCATAATGGGAAATTCGTTATCCTCATTCTTTAGCCCTCCCGGTCGGACAATGGTATAGGTTAAGCCACTGTTTTGTAAATATTCTTCAGCTTGCCTTTTCCAGACTAAGATTAACCAGAAAAGATTCAGCGGATGAAACAATTGAGACACACAAAGGGAAGTCACTAAGACAAACTGTTGAATATTTTTTGTTTTGGCAACATCAACCAGATTTTTTGTCCCTTCATAGTCTACTCGATAAGGTAAGGTTGGGTCAAAACTCGGGGTAGCGCCTGTGGCACAGACCACAACAGTACTATCTCCGATAGCGGCTTCTAAGCTACTGGGGTTTAACACATCCCCTGTTACTATCTCAACTTCTGGGGGCAGGGTTTGCTGGGCTTTCTCTAAGTTGCGGACTAATGCCCGGACAGCAATACCCCGTTGAACGAGTTCTTTTACAATTCGAGATCCGGTTTGACCTGTTGCACCTGCTACAAATGCTTTCATGAATCTGTGTTTATCCTGAGGAATGCACTGAGCTTAAGTTACTGTTATAACTAAAAAAGTTCAGTATATTTATTGTAGCGGTTCGAGCTCATCAGGGGCATTCTGGTAATAGGCAGCTCGCAACATTTGCAGGAGAACGCATTATGCAGCAGGATTCGATTCAACTTCAATCAATTACTATGTCTCAGGACTTGTTGAACGACTCCCTTAATTTTCAGCCTTCGCAACAAACCGATAATGCGGTCACCGAACAGGTTGAGTCCACTTGGTTTCAGGCAAAATTTGAAGATTGCATGGTCTTGTATGCCGATGTGGATCAAGTAGCAGAGTACTTTGCTAATCATCGCGGTTGGTTTTGTCGTTGTGCTGAACCGATGAAAACTCAACCCATCGGGGAAAACGCTTATGATATTCTGATTGGTCGATTTGGTGCATTCGGCTATCAGGTAGAGGCACGAGTCGGTTTAGAGTTGGCACCCCCTAATGAACAGGGGATCTATAAAATCAACACAATTCCGATTCCTGGTTATGTTCCTCCCGGATATGTGGTGAATTATGAAGCCAATATGAGTTTGGTTGAGTTACCCGTCGAAGAATTTTCTGAGCAACATAAACTCAAACCCACACAGATCCCGCCTGCTATCACCGGGGCAAAATGGACACTTGAGTTAGGGGTGGGGGTACAATTTCCACAGTTTATTCGTTCGATGTCTCAGTCTTTAATTCAAACCACAGGCGATCGCTTATTACGCAATATTGTTAAGCAAGTGTCTCGTCGTTTGACTTATAAAACGCAATTAGATTTTCACACCACCTACAATATTCCGTTTCCCAAGACTAAGAAACATCATCTTCCTTGGAAATAATCTGTTAAAAAGGTTAAGTTGAACTCGATCTCGTCTTGAAACAGGCGGGATTTTTTATTGGGATCTAACTCCTACACCCGACCCCCTCGAATAGAGTACGTCATCTTATAACAAACAACCCATGACGAATAAAAACATATCCTACGGCAAATATTTCTGAACGACTGTCCATCCTGTCCAGGACACAATAGCAAGACCTAAGAACAATACTATATTAATCCGAATGTGGGCTTGTCGCGCCCAAGCTTGACGGGGGCTAATTTGTGTTGCACTCCAGGCAGATAATAACACTAAACTGACGACTGTTAATCCTGCCATTAAGTGACCTGAATGACCTAAACTTCCGTAATGACCTAAAGTCCCGACAATACCAATTAACAGTAAGAGTAAGACTAATGCGACTAATGTTCCGCCAATAACATAATGCAGGGTTCGTAATATCGGTGGCCGAGATTGACCGCTGTTACGGCGATAAAACATCCAACTTCCCGAAATTGCCAGCAGGAGATAGGCAACGATTGAAAAGCCCATAGACCAGGCTGCAATTTTCCAAAGCCAGAGGAAAGAAGGTAAATTCATCTATATCATCAGCTCAATACTATGTTTGATCCTAGTCTTGAGTGACTTGCCCGTCAATCCATTGTTGGGATAATTGAAATTCGAGATTTGGGGCAGCGGAGGAAGCAGAAGAGAGCCAATTAATCAGTCCCAGGGTGGCAACAATCAAAATAGCATGGGCAATATAAACACAATTTTTCTTTGAGAATTGATGGGGTTGTGAGTCGGGTGAGAGTTGGGCAGATGTTTGAGCGGTTTCTAAGTTAATGTCATCTGCTTGAGTGAATTCAGACTGAGATGGTGCTAGCATATTCGATTCGTTGTAAACGTGCAATTGAGTGAAAACTAAGTTTCCTCTATTTATTATTATTCTTCGTCTAGATAAGGTTTTCCACAAAAAACGATGAGAAAATATTCATCTCTTCAAGATGAAAACTAATTCACATGAGTATCCTATCATACAGAATGATAAATCAATCAATAGTTTTTCAGATTTTATTTGAATCGAATAGGCTTGACTTGTAAATTTAGCCCGTTTTAGCTCAATCCGTTATCATTTTAAGATGGGCTGGTAAAAATTGAGGATAGAACTATTTGAGTTGATTTGTGGGATTTTCCAAACTCTGCTAAATTATTTAGAGTGTTTAATTAAGATTGTAAGTGACCCGTTACTGATGAGCGAACGATGTTTTTATCACTGCGGTAGAATAACTCGTCGGGTTCAACTTGAGTTTCATCGCTTGTTTTTCCCCTGCGTTCCCCGTTAAATGATTTAATAATGATCAAGATTCTTCACGTCTCGGATATTCATCTCGGTAGTGGTTTTTCTCATGGACGCACCCATCCAGAAACCGGACAAAATACTCGTTTAGAAGACTTCGTCAAAACATTAAGCTGTTGTATTGACCGGGCAATTAATCAGCCGGTAGACTTAGTGTTATTCGGGGGAGATGCCTTTCCAGATGCCACCCCTGCCCCTTATATAAAACAAGCGTTTGCTGCTCAATTTCGCCGCTTAGCCGATGCCAATATTCCTACTGTATTATTAGTCGGTAATCACGATCAATATTTCCAAGGTCAAGGAGGAGCGAGTTTAGGCATTTACCGAACTTTAGCAGTGCCGGGGTTTGTGGTTGGCGATCGCCTCGAAACTCATTGTATTCAAACCCAAAAGGGTGCTGTTCAAGTGATTACATTACCCTGGTTAACTCGTTCTGCTTTACTGACTCGTCCCGATACAGAAGGCAAAACTTTAGGGGAAATTAATCAACTGTTAATTGATCGACTCACGGTTGTTTTAGAAGCCCAAATTCGTCAATTAGATCCGGATTTACCGACTATTTTACTGGGTCATTTAATGGCAGATAAAGCCAGTTTAGGAGCCGAACGATTTTTAGCCGTGGGTAAAGGATTTACGGTTCCTCTATCTCTATTAATTCGTCCCCAGTTTGATTATGTGGCTTTAGGTCATGTTCATAAGCATCAAAATTTAAATCCGAATAATGATCCGCCTGTGATTTATCCCGGTAGTATTGAACGGGTTGATTTTAGTGAGGAAAAAGAGGATAAAGGATATGTTTTAATTGATCTAGAAAAAGGTCAAGTCAATTGGCAGTTTTGTCCGTTATCTGTTCGCAAGTTTATGACGATTAAAGTAGATTTATCCCAGGAAGAAAACCCTCAAGAAAAGTTATTGAAAACCATTAAGAGTAAAAATCTAGAAGATGCGGTAGTACGGTTAATTTATCAACTACGATCTGAACAATTAGATTTAATTGAAAACACCAGTTTACATGAGTCCTTAACGTCGGCTCATACCTATAGTATTCAACCGGAATTAGTCAGTCAATTGGCTCGTCCCCGAGTTCCAGAGTTAGAAGCGGGTAGCGGTATCGATCCGTTAGATGCATTAAAAACTTATCTCAAAAACCGCGATGATCTACAAGAAATTGAAACTGATATGATGGAAGCAGCTCAAACTTTACTCGCAGGTGAGGCGGTAGACTAATACCATTTCTTTCTAATGATGCAACTTTTTCAGTTTGCGTAGCGTGCCTTGAGGCGTATCCTCCCGGCTGCGCCACCCCCTTTATTAAGGGGGGCTGGGGGGGGATAAATTAGATACAACTTCATAAAGAATTGGTATAAAATATAATCTCATAGTAGAGATGTAGAGTTAGTCTCTTCGTGAATAACACCTTGATGAGTCACTGACAAGCTAAATTTTAAAGTTAATCATTATATTATTTGAGGTTGCACTGTCCTATGAAATTTAATTCTAATTTTATTGTGATTGACACAATAGGGCAACCGGTTTTAAAAGAACTGGCAATTGTCGATCATCAGGGTCAATTAATTTATGAAGCCTACGCTGAAAACCATCCTCAAAATCCAACGGTTAGCCCAAAAACAAAGCCATTAAAAGTTATTATTCAAGACTTTTTAGAACTGGCTCAATCTAAAACAATTATTTGTCATTACGCGCGTCGTGATATTGATGTGCTACGCAATACATTTCAGTCTGTTGGTATTCCTCGTCCACCCTTAACATTTGAATGTAGTTTTAAGCTAGCACAATCCTATTTACCTGAATTAGATAGTCATTCTTTAGATAGTTTAAGTCAGCATTTAAACCTAAATATCAATGGTGAAGTAATAGCAAAAGATGACAGCCATCGTGCCAAATCTGATGCTTTATTTACTTATCAACTCTACCGTCACATGATGACAGAGTTTTTAAAAACTAAACTGAAGCAAAATCCTAATCCTTTTAGTACTAGCCGGGTTGATACTCCCTTCCAAAATCATATTGATTATCGAGAACTATTTCAAGATGAGTTTGAACGGTTAAAATCGATCTTAATTGATATTAAAAACGATCCGAATCATCAGAGTAAAGGAGCCATTGTTATTGGTGAACCGGGAGCGGGAAAAACTCACCTAATGATGCGGCTGGCTAAAGATGTACTCACAACAAATCGCTTATTATTTATTCGTCAACCTAATAATCCGGATACAATATTATTTCATATTTATAGCCGAATTTTAGAGTCTTTAATTCAACCTGTTCCGGGAAGTAACCGAACTCAACTTGAATATTTATTAGCCAATAGTTTTGCAAAAATTATTCAAAATACAGAAGAATACTCTACCGCTAAAACACTGAAAGATGACAAAATATTAGAAGTGATTCAATCAGATAACCTGAATCTATTTATAGAGTTAGGGAAAGAAGAGACAAAAACAAAGCGAGAATATTGGCAACACATTGAAAAACGAGCCACAGACTGGTGGAATAGAACCTTTTCGGCGGCGGGATATGCGCCTAAAATCCTTAAAGGAATTATTCGCTTTTGTGGCTATACGGATTTTAATCGTCGTCAAATCATTACCCAATGGTTAGCATTAAATGACTTATCTCAAGAAGAGTTAGATAAAGTCAGTTTGGAGAGTTGGGGAGAAGAAACCAGCCGAGAAGAAATTGCATTAGCGGCGTTAGAAGTGTTTAGTAAATTATCTTTACTGGATGAACCTTTAATTATTATTTTCGATCAATTAGAAGGTTTAGGGTTAGCACATAATAATCGATTATTACGCAGCTTCGGAGAAGCTATTAAAGAGATTTTTACTCATGTTCCCAATAGTTTAATTATTTTAAATTTATTTCCCGATAGATGGGAACAATTTAAAGATATCTTTGATGGTTCTATTGTAGATCGAGTGTCTCAAACTCAAATCTTTTTAAATAAACCGTCTGCTGAGAGATTAAAACAACTCCTGAATGTGAAAGCACAAACCGCAGATGTAACGTTTGAGGAATTGTTTGAACCGCAAGAGATAGAAGTGATATTAAATCAAGCCTCTATTCGCGCCACTTTGAATACAGCAGCCGATTATTATCGCTACAAAATTGATGAAATTGCCTTACCAAAATTATCACAAAATTCTCAAAAATCAGATCAAAAAATAACTAGAGAAACAGATAACCGTGTGCAGTATTTAATCGAAGAAGTCAGCCAACTCAAACAAGTTGTTGTTAAAATTACTCAAGCATTGAATCTAACAGATACTGAAAATGGGGTATCAATTGATCTCTCTACAATTACTCCGCCAGCGGTCAGTGAGTCGGCAACAAAACAGCAAATTAAAGATTATCTCCAAGAACAACGCCGTCAGTTAGAAGAGAATTATGATCAGCCTCAAATTATTACGGAAAGTGATGATTTAGGTAAACTTAGAACAATATTAGAATCTCTCCGGTTAGTGATTGCGCCGCTAGAATTTGATACCTTAAAGTTAGGGTTGCGCCGAGTGGTTCCTGAACATCTATTAGTAAAAACATCAACTCATCAATTTGTGGTGGGTTTTCTCCATCAAGGGGGAAATCGTTTTTATCATCGCATTAGAAACTTTACCGAATTAGTGAATCAAAATCCAGATATTCAATTTAATCTTTGTCGTGAGTCTCGGGAAGGATTAAGTTTAGGAAAACGGAGTCTAGAGTTATTAGAAAACTTTAGAAATTATGAACAAACTGAGTTTATTTTTATGGATAAAGAAGAACGGATTACATTTGAATTAATTTATCAAATGATTATTGATATTCAAAACTATGATCTAGAAGTCACTTTAACAGAGGCATTAGATACTGTTTTGTTTGAATATCGGGATTATTGGCTGTTTCAAAAGGTCACCTTATTAACCCTTGCACCAGAATAAGAAGAAGGGAAGGGGGAACGGGGAACGGGGAACAGAGACAAGGAAGACAAGGAAGAAAAGGAAGAAAAGGAGAAATCAAAACTCCCTATTGCTTCCTGACCCCTGATTTGCTTTCCTCGCAGACTCCTATACAGACGTTACATAGAACATCTCTACATAATGATTGGCATCATTTTAAATGACATCTTCTGTGGGCTCAGTTGGGGTTGGGGGTTGATTACTGAGTTGAATACCAAGAATGATCGCTGCTATCATTAAACCAATCACTCCAATGGCAAGTAAGACTTGGAACCAACGTTTCTGAAGTAAAGTAGATTTGACTTGAGGTTCTGCTGATTCTTCTTCCATTAACGCCCGAGATGCTTCTGTCGGTTCAAACTCAATGGGTTTGTCTAAACTTTCCTCAGTTTCTGTTTTTAACAAGACTAATTGTTGCGTGGAAACCCCACAATAGGTTAATACAACCGAAGTATTATCATGACCGTTTTTCAGATTAGCCAATTGTATCCACTCTTGAACCGCAGCTTCTAAAGATTTCTCCCCTTTAAACACCCCCGGAACAATATCACGCCAGGATTTTTCTACCCAATCTTTGTCACTTAATCCATCAGAACACAACAATAATAACCCATCTTCTTCGATGATAAATCGCTGTACTGCTGGCCGCAGATATTCTGCATCCCTTGTCCCTAAAGCTTGAATTAGCGCCCCGCCGTCTCGACGTTGACGCGCATCCCACTGTAAACACCGTCCTAAACGAACTTCTCGCACCGATACATCATCATCAATGGTTAAGCATTGGCAGCTTTGGGGCGTGATCCAATAGGCGCGACTATCCCCAACATTAACAATATACAATTCATGGGCATTGGCGGGGCTACTATCCTGATGCGGTTTAATTTTTTGCGGTAACTGCAACGCCATCACTAACGTTGTCCCCATCCGCTGCCGAGAAGCCCGATCTTGCTCATTATTTTCCGCTTCAATTACATTATTGGCAACGCGGGTAATTTCTTGCAGTTGAGAGATCACCAATTCTGGTTCGATCATCTCTTCCTGGTGAATCATTTCTGTAATATAACTATGAATCAGCGGTTGAATCGATTTAACCGCCAACTGACTGGCAACTTCTCCCCCTTCATGTCCCCCTACCCCGTCACAAACAATTGCAAGATGGGGAATCAGTCTATCATGGGGATAAAATTCAGCCTGTTCTAAATCTGGGCCTATCGGATAACAACTATCTTCATTATGCGATCGCATCGGCCCTGGATCGGTTGCCCCCCAGGTTGCCAGTTGCAGAGGTTGTGTTGCCGCTTGTTGCAATAATAATTGATTCAGTTGTTGAATCATGTCTTCCCAGGCTTCGGTCTCTGGCGACTGCTGCATCAACTGTTGAATCTGTTGCAAAGGTTGACGTACTCTTTCTTGGGCGGTTTCAATAAAGGGTAACCAGGCTTCGGCTAGATCCCGTAACGTTGGCTGAACCCGTCCTAAATGAAGCTGTAACAGGCGAATTCTTCCCCCTTCGACCCGGAGATTATCCTTGACGAGTAAACTGTAAGCAGCCCCTTGTTCGGATAAGGGTAGCCACAGTTGCAAGATTTGCCATAACCAGTAAACTTGCCGGACTGCTTTGGTTCGGGGCCATGCTTCCACTAACGCTGGGAGTAATTCTGCTTTATCGTTGAGAGGAACATTATCTAATAATAAAATTTCTGTGGCTTCTTTGCCGCCACTGAGGGAGTAAACGCCATAGGCTTCGGGAATATGTAGCCGCTGGGGATAAAGATATAAATAGGGTAAAATTTCGTCTGTAATTTTATCAGGCAAGGCAGGAGAAACAGCCGGTTTTGTATCCAGCCAAACTTGGGGAGAACTGACATAATAACGATTTCCCACAAATTGCCCGGAATTAATCGACTGGGCAACAGAACCCACAGCCCACAGATATCGATAGACTAAAGCGGTTTTGCAATTGCTACAAACTTGCTGTCCCAACTGATTTCGGGGTTGAGAACAGGTGGGGTTTGGACAATACAGCGGCGGCGGTGAAGCGCTGCTAATTTGAAATAGTTTTTGTAAAGACACTAATCTAGATATATTACTAAAGAACTCAAGTTTAAAATTTTAAAGATAAAATGATTGTAGCAAGGGTGTAATTTTTCGATTAGTGATTTTTTGCACAGAATTGTTGCACTCTTGCAGTTTCCCCCTAGACCTTACTTACTTCTATCAATGCAATAGACAATGTGGCTGAATCCAACAATTCTGTGGCTATTGGCAGGCGCAATTCTGTGTTTACTGGAGTTCTCTGTGCCAACGGCATTTGTAGAGTTTATGATGGGACTGAGTGCCTTTGTTGTGGCAGGAATCTCCCTATTTCTCCCTGCGGTTAATCTTCAGGTGATGCTGTGGATGATTTTATCCCTTACCTTTGTCATGCTTTCCCGGCGCTTCATTCCCCGTCGTTCCGTTTCGAGTATTGAAGATGCCATCGAAGGGGAAACCATTACGGAAATTTCACCTGGCAAAACGGGTCGAGTCTTGTGTGACGGGATTTCCTGGCGGGCTAGATGTGAATGCGATCCGGGTATTGCGGCTCATCAGCGGGTGATTATTGTCGGTCGCGAAGGCAATACTTTAGTTGTGATACCAGAATACCTGTTGAATTCTTAAGATTAGATAAATTTAATAGAGTTCTTAGATTCAGGAATATTATGGGTCTAGATTGAAGTTTAAGATGAGTTTGTTAGAATTTAGTTAGAACTCATGCATGAGTATAATTTATTCAGAATCGTTTCGCTTGAAGTTTAATTTTAGTCTTTTTTTAATAAAAAGATCAGTTGATTGTCTGAATTTTTCATATTTTTGTAATCGCAAACTAAAGAGGTTTGAGGCATTTAATCATGGGACAGTTATATTTATTGATTCTATTGGCATTAGGGGGATCGACGCTTGCGGGTTCGGTCAGAATTATTAATCAAGGCGATGAAGCGTTAGTAGAAAGTTTAGGAAAATATAACGGCCGCAAATTAAAACCCGGTTTAAGCTTTACCGTTCCTTTTGTGGATCGGGTGGCATACAAAAAAACCGTTCGAGAACAAGTTTTAGATATTCCGCCGCAACAATGTATTACCTGTGACAACGTTTCAATTAGCGTCGATGCTGTGGTTTATTGGCGCATTATGGATCTCGAAAAAGCCTGTTACAAGGTTAAAGATCTTTTAGCCGCGATGGAAAACCTAGTCCGGACTCAAATTCGTTCGGAAATGGGTAAACTCGAACTCGATCAAACCTTTACGGCGCGGACAGAAGTAAATGAAATATTGTTACGGGAATTGGATGTGGCGACAGATCCTTGGGGGGTAAAAGTGACTCGGGTTGAATTGCGGGATATTTGCCCCACTAAAGCGGTGATGGATGCGATGGAGTTACAAATGTCAGCAGAACGGCGTAAACGGGCTGCTATCCTCACTTCTGAAGGGGAACGAGACTCTGCTATTAACAGCGCTAGAGGGCGGGCAGAAGCCCAGGTATTGGAGGCAGAAGCAATGCAAAAAGCGATTGTTCTCAAAGCCCAAGCCGAACGTCAAAGTCATGTTTTTCAAGCCCAGGCAACCGCTGAAGCCTTGCAAATTGTCGCTAAAGCTTTAAATCAAGATCCGACGGCAAAAGAAGCGTTACAGTTTCTCCTCGCCCAACATTACCTAGATATGGGAACCACTATCGGCAATAGTGATAGCAGCAAAGTCATGTTTATGGACCCTCGCGCTATTCCAGCCACCTTAGAAGGGATGAAGTCAATTGTTGGGGATCAAGTTAATGGTAAGTTAGAAAAATCATAAATCATTGGGGATTTAAAAGAAATAGCAAATCCGGGGTAGGGACATATTTTTTCTACTCCTTATTTGCCTCTTTCCCTATCGCCCTCTTCCTCCTTCCAACTTCGGTCTTCCTTCATTAAAGTAATGCTGTTAAAATAAGAACGCATTATAAGATTAAAGTTGCTTTAATATCACGATGGTTGAATCTGAAAATCTCTCACCCCCTAAAGATGCGAAGACTTGGCAACATCTCAAGGAATTTGTTGCAGAACATGAACAGTTGCTGGCAGCCTTATCCTGGAGATTTTATCAAGAAAAAGAGGAAACCGGAGAGATATTAGGGCTTGAATTACACCCCGAACCTCGGTTTGTGGCTTGTTCTCAACACGCCATTGAAACCCTTAATCAAAACGCAGATAACCGACTGCGGGAAATGTTAGGAATTGTAGAAGGATATAACCCCGAAGAAGAAGTTTTAATCATTGGTATGGATCGCGATCGCCTACAACTGGTTTTCTTTGTCCCTAAACCGAGTCCTCCAGAATGTTGTGAACAAGTGGGTCAAGATCTCTACACGTTACTCGATGAAATAGAAGCAAAAATAGCTAAAATTATTAATAGCGATCCAGAAGCTTGAATCACTCAATGTTTCTAATTAACAACCGACTAATTTTTCGGTTGAACCCAAACTGAAATTCCTTCAACTCTTAAAGACTTACCGCGAGTTCCGCAATATTCCCCATTAGAACAGACGGGAACATCTCCCATATTTTGAATATGGGCATTATAAAATACATCATAGTTTTTGGCTTCAGAACCCGCTAAACTAACAGCAAATCCTTCTATTTGTCTTTCTTTGCCTGTTTCTCCGACCCACTGTCCAGTAGATGCCATCGGGGTATCTCCCATTCCAGAAACATGAGCCATATACTGAATATTTAAACCCGGTATTTTTGGGTCGAAGTCAATGGCAAATCCTTCTAAACGCCGACCTTGACCTCGGGTTCCGGCATATTCTTTAGCCCCAAATTGACGTTCACCCAAGCCTTGTAAATGTACCGTAATATCCAATCCAACGGTAGAATCAATCTTAGCAGTCGTCGATTGACCGGCAATAGGCGCATTACCAAAAACAATATTTTCAGTTTGGGTTTGAGGTAAATTTTGAGGAATTTCTAAACTCGGAACAATAATAATCTCTTCAGATGGAGAAGGAGTGGGTTCTTCTAAAATGACAATATCTGGCTGAGTCGCTTGAGGTTGAGTCTCAGGGGTGGGTTGATAAATTTTTCCCCGAGAAATGGCGACTGCTAAAGTTTTACCAAAGGCTTCTGCTACTTTTTCTTCCAGGACAACCCATTGACTATCACTTAAACGATCTTGTTGTTTGACTAATGTCAGCAATGCCGAAAACGGATGTTGACCTGAGGCTAATTCTTCGGCTGCTTCAGGTATTGGTTCGGTTGCGGTTGAAATGACAGATTTGAGTTGCAAAGCTTGTTGTTTTAGGGGTTGTAAAGGTTGATAATTCTCTTGATCTTTGTGGGCTAAACTGAGAATGCCATCCAATAACTTTAAGCTATTTTGACGCAGTCTGGAGTCATCGGTACGCTGAACCTGATTATTGATACTTTGCTTGAGATCGTTGAGGGAAACCTCTGTTGTGGGAACCTTACCCGTTTCTATGGTTAATTGTTGTCGAACTTGATTAAAATCCCGACTATATTTTACCAATTCCGCCAATAAGCTTTCGGAGATGGGAGTCCCTGAATTGAGAAGGCTATTTGCGGCTTGAACTAAACGACGACCCAAAGCCGGGTGACGTTCAGACAACGCTGTCAATTGTTGCACGATCATCTGCTGGGTTTGTTGCATTTTCAGTCCACTCCTTGTCCATCAATTGGATAATTTAGGTTGTTTTAGTTTACTCTTCCGGAATAACAGCCCAAAATATAGAATACTTTAGAACCCACTGTCCTACTTTCTTGGATGCTAGGATGGCTGCCATGAGTGAGATAGTTCCTGACACCCTCTCATTAGTGTAAATTGCAACCGTACCAATTGCCTCGCTAAATCTATTGCTGATGGCTATAGTGATTCTCCACACCCCATTATTGGGCAGATCACTCTAAACTGATTAGGATTCAGCGATACAACATTACACAGTGATCTCAATCATAATTTCTTAAGAGCTAAATCACATCATGGGTGTCTATTAAATCACATAGTAAGACATTCGTATATCACAGAAAAATTTTCCTATAATGGAGATACTCTGAGTATTCTTTCGGTTTTTTTGGAGAAAATTAATGGGCTGTATCAGTGAAATTGTGCATCAAGTTTTAACCTCCGGATACCTCAGTGTAGAAGAGGAAAATCAGCTAAGACAAATGTTACAAACAACTCACTATGGGTTGGAGGATATGAAGGCATTTATTGATTTGCAAATTGCAGCACTAGAAGGAGGCATTTGTCAAGAATCTCGAGAAATAATCGCGCGAAAGCAAGTTTTCTCTAAGAATCAAAAATAAATATTTTTTATCAAATTAAAAAATAGAGGATTATATAGAGTTTTTTATTGTATCAAAGTTGGTCTTAAATCTTTATTATTATTTAATTATATTTAGAGATTTTAAAGAATATAACTAAACGATATAAACTCTGTTTAAATCTTAACAATAGATCAAATGAATCCACCGATTAACTTGCTGGAATATGAAGCAATTGCTGCCGAATATTTATCTAAAATGGCTTATGATTATTATGTGAGTGGAGCCTGGGATGAAATCACTTTACAGGATAATCGCAAAGCTTATCAACGCTACAAACTCCGTCCCCGGATGTTACGAGACGTAAGTCAACGTCATCCTAACACTACCCTTCTCGGCTACCCTCTGTCAATGCCAATTTTGGTTGCTCCGATGGCGTTTCAGTGTTTAGCCCATGCTGAGGGAGAAATTGCTACCGCAAAGGCGGCTACAGCGATGGGAACAACAATGGTACTCAGTACTTTATCCACTCGCAGCCTAGAAGATGTGGCTGAGGTTTGTTCCGATCGCCCGCCGTGGTTTCAACTGTATATTCACCAGGATCGCGGCATTACTAAAGCATTAGTTCAGCGGGCTGAAGCTGCCGGATATCAGGCATTATGTCTCACGGTTGATACCCCTATTTTAGGACGACGGGAACGCGATAGACGCAATCAATTTACCCTTCCTACGGGGATGGACTTAGCAAACCTCGCGTCAATGGCTGATTTAACCATTCCTCAAGTGGAGGGAGAGTCGGGTTTATTTGCCTATATTTTGGAACAAATTGATCCCAGTATTACCTGGAAAGATTTAGAATGGCTACAATCTCTGACAAAATTACCCGTGGTTGTCAAAGGTATTTTACGGGGAGATGATGCTGTTAAAGCTGTTGAACACGGGGCAAAGGCGATTATTGTATCCAACCACGGCGGGCGACAATTAGACGGGGCAGTTGCCACAATAGATGCTTTGTCTGAAGCGATCGCAGCAGTTGATAATCAGGTAGAAGTTTTAGTTGATGGTGGTATTCGCCGGGGAACAGATGTATTGAAAGCGTTGAGTTTGGGGGCGAAAGCGGTTTTAGTCGGACGGCCAATATTGTGGGGTTTAGCGGTTGGGGGAGAGGCTGGAGTGAGTCATATTTTAGAATTATTGCGAGATGAATTAGATGTGGCAATGGCGTTGAGTGGTTGTGCCACTGTGCAAGATATTGATAAAAGTTTAATTTGTAGCGATCGCATGGTAGTAGGGTGCGTTGTTAACACACCCTACTGGACTGACTAGACTACTCTTGAGGCACCCAGACGGAAACTGAACCGGCATTGCATCGGAAATCAGCCCAACCTTCCTCGTTGGTGGTAATGGGTTCACTAATATGTTCAGTGATGTCAATATAAACACGATTAGGTTGTCCCACTTCCATCCATTTACTGCCATCATCACCGTTACTCAAAACCACTGCCATTCCGCCGGGATGCTCTTCATCACCTAAGCGCGTCCAACCCAATACGTTGGCATGATCGAGATAATCATACTGATCGCCATAACCATAAGTTTGACGAGCATACAAAAACTTGTCAATCATCCATTTATGACTATCGATCCAGATCTCGTACTCATTCCCATCAGAAGCATAATCCTGATAATGAGCGCCATAATAATCTGCATAAAAAATACAGGGATAACCTTCGTCTCGCAGCAGGATCAATGCGTAAGCCAACGGCTTAAACCAACCCTCTACAACAGATTCTAAAGACTGTAACGGTTGAGAATCATGATTTTCGACTAAAGTAACGGCTAAAGCGGGCTGTTGTTGCACCAAAGTGTTATCAAAGATTTGCCGCATATCATAGTCATTACCCTGCTTACTGGCCGCGCTGAAGTTGTAGTGCAAGGGTGCGTCAAACAGTAAGACATCGCCTCGGGTCACTTCAATAAAATGATGTAGGGCTTCAATTTCGTTAGACCAGTATTCACCCACTGCAAACAGGTCACGACCCGCATATCGACGACAATGGTTGAGCCATTCTGGGAAAAAGCCAGCTTTAACGTGTTTAACCGCATCGAAGCGGAAGCCGTCTACTCCCGTGGTATCAATAAACCATTCACCCCAATACTTTAGCTCATCGCGCACTTCGGGATGTTCCATATCGAGATCGCATCCCATCAAATAGTCGAAAGCGCCCTTTTCTAGGTCAACGTCGTCGTCAAACGCTTTGTCTTTAAACAAATAAACTGCGTTTTCCCCTTCATTGTAGACGTTGTAATCGACTGCATCGAAGTGCCACCAATGCCATTCCAACTCAGAGTATTTACCCTGACGACCGGGAAACGTAAAGTGAGTCCAGACCTTGATGGTTTGCATATCACCAATAGGCTGATTGCGATCCTCTGGGTTATAGGGCGTTGCCTCGACTTCTTCGGCTTCATCTGCCCCTAACTTATGGTTGAGAACAACATCAGCATAGACCCGAATACCAGCGTCCTGGGCTGCCTTGATGGCGGCAACATATTCGTCTTTAGTGCCATATTTTGTCCGAACCGAACCTTTCTGGTCAAATTCACCCAGGTCAAACATATCATAAACACCATACCCCACATCATAGCCACCACCTGTTCCTTTGTAAGCGGGGGGAAGCCAAACTGAGGTGACTCCAACATCGGCGAGTTCTTTGGCTCTGTCTTTCAGTTCATTCCAAAGCGTTCCATCAGGGGCAATATACCAGTGGAAATATTGCATCATCACGCCGTTGGTTTTGGGCATACACACATCCTTTGTAGGTCAGTTAAATATGAAATCAAATGTACAGTAAATAATTGAGCGATCCATCTCCCGAAAGAGCGAATAAAATTTAACTAAAAGTTTTACAAATAACCATTGGGAATAGGATTTGTTCATTCTAGGTTATCTTTTTGGGTCGAGAGTTCTTGGGTCAGGTTTTCCTCGAGTGCTTCGAGGACGGCAATGGGGTCTGCGGCTTCCTGCATCACCTCTGCTTCTGGATCGTGTCGTTTGGCTACATCCGGTAAATCGCTGCGAAGTTCTTCTAATAGGGCAATAATTTTAGCAATTTTTTGTTCTGATAACAGGTTAAGCTGGAGCGTTAATTGCGATCGCTGTTCGGCTAAGTTCTCCTGGCGAGTTTGTCGAACTAAAACACCTGTTGAAATTAATAGGGCAGCCGCATCCAAACCGTGTTCTGACCAACTGAATTGGGGTAAATTAATAGCCAAAGCGTCGTTAAACAAACTGCTACAGATCCATAGGACTAAAACCACAAGCAAACTATATAAAAATGCGGCTCGGCCAAAGAAGGTGACAATGTTTTCCAGCACCCGTTGATGGGTTGGCATTTCCCCGGCTTCCTGGTTATGGAGTGCGGCAATAGCTTCAATATTTTTTGTAATGGGGTCAGGTAAAGGAGCAGTGAGAATTTGATTTCGCGAAGCTTTCCGTCTAGATTGATTAGTATCGACAGTAGAGCGGTTATTCGTTGAGTTGTCAGTATTGCCTGTCATAAATATTCTTTGCGTATTTTCTCATCTACTGAAGAGAGTAGCAAAAATGGGTCAACCCACTCGAGAGCATCTTTATATCTACCCAAGCTGTATAGCCAAGCCCGCTGTTGTCAGTCTTCTCAGGGTGGTCAGCGGTGAGATTAACGTGATGGACGAAACTAAGAATGATTCGCAGAATTCAAGATTTTTGTATCTTAAATTACATTTTATTCAGTTAAATTCATCTAGGATACAACATCGAGCTTTACATTGGCGGATACTGTTTCTAGATTTAGTCTCGACATAGGGTGATTGTTGAATCGCTTTTCGTTAAATCTTAAAAAAGTAGTCAGCACCAGTATTCAGTTTGATCTAGAGAAGTATAAATAGCCTCTGTTAAAGCCACTCCATTACAACAATTTATAGAGCATTTATTATGAGTGAGGGGCTAGGAAGACGTAAGTTTTTAATCTATGGTTCAGCCGCATTTGGTAGCAGTTTTCTACTCAAAGCCTGTGCCAGTCCATCAGGAGATACAGGAACAGAAGAAGGGACAGCACCCGGAACAGCACCCCAAGTGGCAACCAGTGGCGATACGATTAAAGTCGGGATTTTACACTCCCTCAGTGGCACAATGGCGATTAGTGAAACAACGGTTGTTGAAGCCGAAAGACTCGCCATTCAGGAAATTAATGCCGCAGGTGGGGTACTCGGAAAGCAAATTGAAGCCGTCGTAGAAGATGGCGCTTCTGACTGGCCGACATTTGCAGAAAAAGCCGAAAAACTAATTGACCAAGATGGGGTAGTGACTATCTTTGGCTGTTGGACTTCAGCCAGCCGTAAAGCGGTGAAAGATGTGTTTGAGTCCAAGAACCATATGTTATGGTATCCGGTGCAATACGAAGGCCAGGAATGTTCTAAGAATATTTTCTATACCGGGGCTGCACCCAACCAACAAATTGAACCTGCTGTTGATTGGTTGTTAGCCAATAAAGGCCCTGAATTTTTCCTCGTGGGTTCAGATTATGTCTTCCCTCGGACTGCTAACACTATTATTAAAGAACAATTAGCAGCCAAAGGCGGTGTTACCGTTGGAGAGGACTATTTACCGCTGGGAAATACAGAAGTTACCCCCATTATTACTAAAATTCAACAAGCTTTACCCAATGGCGGTGTGATTTTTAATAGCTTGAATGGAGATAGTAATGTTGCCTTCTTTAAACAGATGCAAGGGGCGGGTTTAAACCCAGATCTTTACCCGGTGATGTCGGTGAGTATTGCCGAAGAAGAAGTGCGGCAAATTGGGCCAGAATTCCTCGTCGGTCATTATGCGTCTTGGAATTATTTCCAAACCGTAGATACCCCAGAAAATACAAAATGGGTAAATGATTTTAAAGCGGCTTACGGACAAGATCGGGTGACTAACGATCCGATGGAAGCGGCTTATATTATGGTGTATTTATGGAAGCAGGCGGTCGAACAAGCAGGCACAGCCGATGATTTAGAAGCGGTTAGAACTGCTGCGATTGGTCAAGCCTTTGCAGCCCCTGAAGGCCCCGTTACCATGAATGCGAATCATCACCTATCAAAAACAGTGCGAATTGGGCAAATTCGTGATGATGGTATGTTTGATATTGTTTGGTCAACCGAAGGCCCCATTCCTCCTCAAGCGTGGAATCAATATGTTCCTGCCACTCAAGGATTTGCTTGTGATTGGTCAGATCCAGCCAAGGGTGAGAAATTCAAAATTTAAGGCGTTTAATTAAACCCAGTAGGGGCGTTATATATAACGTCCCCACATTTAATCTCTCTGTGGGTAACACACTGTTTCAAACCGAGGAAATGCTTAATTTATTCAACGCCATTTTTAATGGGATTAGTATTGGTTCTGTGCTATTAATTGCGGCATTGGGGCTAGCTATTGTATTTGGACTGATGGGGGTTATTAACCTGGCTCATGGTGAACTCATGATGCTCGGGGCTTACAGTACTTTTATCGTACAAAATGTGTTTAAAACATTTGGCGAGCCTCTATTTAGTACTTATATCTTTTTTGCTTTACCTGTTGCCTTTGTTGTGGCTGCGATCGCCGGACTGATCTTAGAACGAGGGGTAATTCGATTTCTCTATGGCCGACCGTTAGAAACCTTACTCGCGACTTGGGGAGTCAGTTTAATTTTACGTCAATTAGTTCGCAGTGTAAACTGGATTTATATTATCGGTATTCTCATCTTTTGCTTACTGTTTTTTGGCGCTTATATCTTTCTTAAAAAGAGCCCTGATCGAGATCGGATTAAAGCTTGGTTTTTAGGTTTATTGTTTGCTATTTCAGCCGGAATTGCTACGACTTCTGCGATTATTATCTCTCAGTTTAGCGGTACAGGATTAACTCGTCCTTGGTTTAGTGCTAGAAATGTCGATGTGACTGCACCAGCCTGGTTACGGGGTGGAATACAAATTGGGAATATTCAATTTCCTTATTCTCGAGTTTTTATTATTATTTTAACGATTGCTTGTTTGATTGGAATTTACTGGTTTTTGAATCGTTCCGACTGGGGGCTGAAAATTCGTTCTGTGACTCAAAATCGTACCATGAGTGCCTGTTTAGGAATTCCTACTAACCAGATAGATGCTTTAACCTTTGCCCTCGGTTCAGGGTTAGCTGGAATTGCTGGATGTGCCATTACATTACTCGGTTCAGTCGGGCCAAATACAGGTCAAAATTACATTGTAGATGCCTTTATCGTTGTGGTTGTCGGAGGTGTTGGAAATCTCCTCGGAACCGTGCTAGCTGCCCTAGGAATTGGTACAATCAACTATTTAATTGGTTCGGGTACATTGGCAGTGATGTCATCTTCTATTGATGCTTTACAGCCCCTCACAGATGTATTTAACTTTTTTGCCACCACTAGCATGGCAAAGGTAATGGTATTTGCCTTAATTATTGCCTTTCTACAAGTGAAACCATCGGGAATCTTTCCACAAAAGGGACGAACGGCTGAACTATGAAATCAAAACAGCGAAAAAAGTGGTTATTTGAAGCAGGTATTGTAGTCGCAATTGCCCTTATTTTTGCCGCGATCATTCCTTTTATTCTTCCGGATTTTCGACTGAAATTATTAGGGCGGTTTCTATCTTTATGTATTGTGGCTTTAGGAATTGACTTAATTTGGGGATATACCGGGTTACTCAGTTTAGGACATGGGATCTTTTTCGCCCTGGGTGGCTATGCCCTAGCTATGCACCTAAATTTGCAACTGCCAGCCGGAGAAATTCCGGAATTCTTTACCCTTTATGGAGTGGCTGACTTACCCTGGTTTTGGAAACCGTTTTATTCTTTTCCGTTTACCTTAATTGCTTTGGTTGTAATTCCCGGAATTGTCGCGGGTTTGTTGGGATATTTAGTCTTTAGAAATCGAATTAAAGGCGTTTATTTCTCTATTCTCACCCAAGCTTCATTACTGGTTTTTTACAACTTCTTTAATGGTCAACAAAAACTGATTAATGGAACCAATGGCCTCAAAACAGATACAGAAAAAATATTTGGTCTATTAGCAGGTTCAGATACAGCCCAACTGATTTTTTATGAAGTAACCATTCTCTGTTTAATTGGGGCTTATTTCCTCTGTCGCTGGCTCACAAGTGGACGATTTGGACGATTATTAATTGCCATTCGAGATGATGAAAATCGGGTTAGATTTACGGGGTATAATCCAACGGGATTTAAAGTATTAGTATTCGCTGTATCGGGAGCAATTGCGGGTATTTCTGGGGCATTATATACGGTACAATCCGGCATTATTACCCCGAGTTTTATGGAAGTTGCCTTTTCAATTGAAATGGTGATTTGGGTGGCTGTAGGCGGTCGAGGAACGCTTGTCGGAGCCATTCTTGGAACCTTAATTGTGCGGTTAGGAAGAACCTTATTAAGTGAACAATTCCCGGAAATTTGGCTATTCTTCCAAGGGGCTTTATTCCTAATTGTTGTAACAGTTTTACCCAATGGAATTCTCGGTTTACTCCGAACTTGGGGCGTTGAAAGATGGCGCGATATTTTTGGTAAGAAACAGCTTTTAACCTATCCGGAAATTGAACAAAATCCTGAAGTCCAAAGAGAACGAGAAGAAATTGAACAACGCTAATTAGATCATATGACTCAGAAGATATTAGAAATTGATAATTTAACGGTTAGCTTTGATGGATTTAAAGCGATTAATCAGCTTAATTTCAGTATGGATCAAGGGGAATTACGAGTAATTATCGGCCCCAACGGTGCGGGAAAAACCACCTTTTTAGATGTAATTACGGGTAAGGTTCAACCCACAGAAGGACGGGTTTTATTTCAAGGAAAAGACTTACGAAAAACCACTGAACATCAGGTTGCACAGTTAGGAATTGGGCGGAAGTTTCAAACGCCACGAGTTTATCTTAATTTAACCGTTAAAGAAAACTTGGAGTTGGCTTGTAATCCCGAAAAAAATGTATTTAAAACCTTATTTGGCAAAGCCGGAAAAGCAGAAAAACGCACCATCGCGGGATTATTAGAAACGATTGGATTAACGACAAAAGCCACTTTACCGGCTGATTTATTGTCTCATGGCGAAAAGCAACGCTTAGAAATTGGGATGTTAGTGGCACAGTCTCCGGAGTTATTATTAGTCGATGAACCGGTAGCGGGGTTAACAGATGAAGAAACAGAAAATGTGGGTAATTTACTCCTGGCTTTAGCAGAAAGTCATTCTATTATTGTAATCGAACATGATATGGAATTTGTCCGGCAAATTGCCCGTCAAGTCACAGTATTACATCAAGGTTCGGTATTATATGAAGGTACGATGGATCAGGTACAAAATGATCCGAAAGTGATTGAAGTTTATCTCGGACAAGCCCCTTCCATTTCAACTGATCAATTAAAGTTTCTCAGGATTATTGCCTCACTCGCTTGGGCAGATGGCAGTGTATCTACAGAAGAAGCTGATATCTTAACCTCTCGTTTGAGTCAACGGTTTACCACTAGTTCTCAACAGCAGGAAGAAGTACAGCAAGAGTTAAAAATGTACATTGCCCAAGATTTACCAATTGAATCTATCTTATCAGATATTCAAAATCAAGAAGAGAAAGAAGATTTAGTTAAATTAGGCTATGAAGTGATTAAAGCTAGTGCGAATTCTCCGGATAAAGTATCCATTAATACCGATGAAGCTTGGGCTTATCAACAACTGATTCAACTGTTGAATATTCCCCCAGAAAGAGTCAAACAACTTGAAACTGAAGTCGATTATCAAAAATCATAATCTTAAAAACGATGAACACTGTAGAGTTTAAAAAAACATCTGTTAATCAAAGTAAACAAGCCATGCTACAATTATCCGGCTTAAATGTTTATTATGGCGAAAGTCATATTCTACGCAATGTAGATTTAAATATTTTTCCCGGTCAAATGGTTTGTTTAATTGGGCGTAATGGTGTGGGTAAAACCACCTTACTTAAAACGATTATGGGCATCCTTAAACCCCGTACAGGTAGCCTAAATCTGTCGGGAATTCCCATTACCAATTTATCCACCGATCAAAGGGCTAGAATGGGTATTGGTTATGTGCCTCAAGGACGAGAAGTCATTCCCCGCGTGAGTGTTAAAGACAATTTATTACTCGGTTTAGAAGCTTTACCGAAAGACAAGAAACGCAACAAACAAATCCCAGAAGAAATCTTTGAATTATTCCCCGTTTTAAAAACAATGCTATCTCGCATGGGGGGCGATCTCAGTGGCGGACAACAACAACAATTAGCGATCGCCAGGGCATTAATGGGGCAACCTCGGTTACTGGTTTTAGATGAACCGACAGAAGGCATTCAACCATCAATTATTTTAGAAATTGAAGAAGCGGTTCGTAAGATTATTAAAACAACGGGTATTTCTGTATTATTAGTGGAACAACATTTGCATTTTGTCCGTCAAGCCGACAGATATTATGCTATGCAAAAAGGTGGTATTGTAGCATCTGGTTCGACTTTAGAACTCAGTCAAGATGTCATTCAACAATTCTTAGCCGTTTAAATCCTATTTTCCCTCTGACCGCTATCTTTGAATACAAGCCCCAAAATGTATTAATGGATCAATATAAACTCTTTCCTCTCTTTCTTCCGTCTTCCGTCTTCCTTCTTCCGTCTTCCTTCGTTAATTTATTTCTTCCAATTTCTTTTACGGCAGATCTCCAATAAACAAGCGATGATAGAAAGAGTCTGCATTAATAGGAGAACATAATATATTATGGCTGCGGCTACATTAAAGTATGCATATTTTCCGGGTTGTGTGGCCCAAGGGGCTTGTCGTGAATTATATCAATCCACTCAGCTTTTAACCCAAACCTTAGGCATTGAATTGATAGAATTAAAAAAAGCGTCCTGTTGTGGATCTGGGACGTTTAAAGAAGATTCTCAACTGCTTGAAGATACGGTAAATGCCCGTAATATTGCCCTAGCCGAAGAATTGAATTTACCTTTATTGACTCACTGTAGTACTTGTCAAGGGGTAATTAGTCGGGTGGATGAACGGTTAAAAGACTCCCAACAAACCGATCCGGCTTATCTAGAAAAAGTCAATACTTTATTACAAAAAGAAAGCTGTTCTCCCTACACCGGGGCAACGGAAGTTAAGCATTTATTGTGGGCATTAGTCGCCGACTATGGCTTAGAAGAATTAGAACGTCGCGTGACTCGCAAACTCTCCGGATTAAAATGTGCCGCGTTTTATGGCTGCTATTTACTCCGAGTTCAAACCCATTTACCCTACGACGATCCTTATCAACCGGAGTCGATGGAAAATGTGTTTCGTTCAGTCGGCGCAACTCCAGTTTATTATCGCGGTAGAACCCAATGTTGCGGCTGGCCGTTATCGAGTTACGCCACCGATCAGTCTTTTCAAATGGCAGGAAACCACATTCAAGAAGCCATTGAAAACGGGGCAGACTGCATTGTAACCCCCTGTCCGTTATGCCATCTCAACTTAGATTCTCGTCAACCTGAGGTGGAAAAAGTAATCGGAAAATCCCTCGGTTTACCCGTTTTACATTTACCTCAACTGGTGGCGTTAGCGTTAGGAGTTGACCCCAAACCGCTGGGTTTAGATCGACATATTGTATCGACAAAACCTGTATTGGAAAAATTGGGATATTAACTGTATCCCCCCTAGCCCCTATCCCCCCTTGATCCCCCCTTAGAAAGGGGGGTTGGGGAGAATAAAGGAGAAAAATTTAAGCGTGAACACTCAACAATTCATGGGCGTGTTTAGCCGTTTCAAAGAAATACGCCACATTATCTTCCGGTGTTCTTTGTAAGACACCATGACCTAAATTAAGGATATGACCTTTACGTCCGGCTTTACGAATGGTATCGAGAATGCGATCGCGAATGATCTCTTTTGTACCAAACAATATACCCGGATCGAGATTACCTTGAACTCCCAGATGATGACCAATACGGTTACGCGCTTCTGCCATATCCACCGTCCAGTCTACACTAATCATATCGGCTCCAGACTGTGCCATCCGTTCCAAAATACCAGCACTACCGCTAATATATAGAATTAATGGGGTATCGGGGTGAGTTTGTTTGACCTGATCAAACACTCGTTTCTGATAGGGTAAGGCAAAAGTTTCGTAATCTTGCGGACTCAGTTGACCCGCCCAAGAGTCAAACATCTGGATAAATTGCGCCCCACAGTCGATCTGATAGCGGACATAAGTGGCGATAGAGTCTGCTATTTGTCCGAGGAATTGATGCAACATTTTCGGTTCAGAAAATGCCATCCTTTTAATATTGGCATAATCTTTAGAACTCTTGCCCTCAATAGCATAGGCAGCTAACGTCCAAGGGGCACCGACAAACCCTAAAACCGCCGCTTCATTCCCAACTTCCTGCCGTAGCGTTTGTAAAATAGTGCGGATAAACGGTAGAGACTCCTCGGGTTCGAGCGGATGCATCTGCTCAATTTGTGCTAAGCTGCGAATCGGCGGATCGATAATCGGCCCTTTGCTTTCAACGATATCAAAATCAATCCCCATTCCCGGCAGCGGCGTTAGAATATCGGAGAATAGGATCACGCCATCCGGCTTAAACGCCCGATACGGTTGTAGAGAAATTTCCACTGCAATATCAGGATTTTCGGAACGTTCTCGGAAAGACGGATACTTTTCTCGTAAATCTCGATATACTTTCATATAGCGACCTGCCTGCCGCATCATCCACACCGGAGGACGGTCTAATTCTTCGCCTCGTGCAGCCCGCAACAGATAGGGAATGGCGCTCGATTCACTCATCTTAACTCACTTTATAATTTTATTAGAATTTTCAACACTTCTGATTAGCTTATCACTGTGCGATCCACTCCGACCGATGCGATCGCTCATTTCTTATGAAGAATTGTGACATTGAGGATGATAATCAACTTAATATTGTGTGCATAGCAGTTTGAAAGCAGGATAATTTACTGAAGATCTTAATTAATAAAAGAGGTCAAAAAATGAAAGGAAGTTGTGTTTGTGGTGCGATTGAATTTGAAGTGACAGAAATTCCTAATATGGTGTTTAATTGTCATTGTACGCGGTGTCGAAAATCTCATGGCGCGGCTTTTGCTACACAAGCATTCGCCATTCGGGATAGCTTAAAGTTTATTCGCGGAGAAGCGGAAAGTTGGCGGTGTCGGTTGACCTCCCGCCAAACTTTTCAAGAAGAAGTATTGAAAGAATATGAATCAACCGGCGGAATTCGGACGTTTTGTTCTCATTGTGGTTCGAGATTAATGAATTATGCAAAAGACAACGGGGACTATTTAAGTATTGCCCTTTCTTGTATTGATACGCCCCACAATTTAAAGCCAGTGGCAGAAGTTTGTATTAGTTCAAAAGTGGATTGGCACGATCTTTGTGACCAGCTTCCACACTATGATGAATTACCACCGATATAGTTGATATAATCTAAAGTTAGAAGTTCAAGAGGGTATCAATACAATGGTTCAAAAAATTGCCCTGTTTAATCATAAAGGCGGAGTTAGCAAAACGACAACCACGTTTAATCTGGGTTGGATGCTAGCTTCAAAAGGAAAAAAGGTGATTCTTGTGGATACCGATCCTCAATGTAATTTAACGGGAATGGCGTTAGGGGGAGGGACAGAGGATGATGAAGCTAGAATTGCTCAGATATATGATACTCATTCTAATATTAAAACAGGTTTAGCACCGGCTTTTGAGTCCCAGCCGAGAGCAATTGAAGCAGTAGATTGTATTCCTTTAGAAGCTCAAGAAGGGCTATATTTATTGCCAGGTCATGTAGGATTAGCAGAATATGAAGTAACATTAGGAATTGCTCAAGAATTGAGTGGTTCAATTCAGGCTTTGAAAAACTTACCCGGTTCTATCACAGATTTATTAGAAAAAACAGCGGATAAATTTAATGCAGATTACATTCTGATTGATATGAGTCCCAGTTTAGGTTCAATTAATCAAAATATATTAATGACCAGTGACTTTTTTATTATTCCTACAACGGCTGGCTTTTTCTCTGTGATGGCTATTGATTCCTTAGCTAAAGTGTTGCCAAAATGGTTTGCTTGGGCAGAAAAAGCAAGTTCACTGCAAATTTTGAAAAATGCTAACTATCCCTTTCCAGAGGTTAACCTACGCTTTTTAGGGATTATTGTTCAAAACTATAGAATTATACGAGGTAAAGAAACTGCTGCTTTTCAGAAGTGGATTAATAAAATTGAAGCAGATGTTGCCTCTCGTTTAGTTCCTATACTTCGCAAAAATAATATGATGCTACCTGAATCAACTTATCTCGATCAAGGTATGGATCATTCTAGTTATTGCCTCACAAAAATTTCTAATTTCAATAGCTTAATTGCCCTTTCTCAAGAACATGGAACTCCGATTTATGCCCTAACTCCTGAGCAATTAGGACAAACAGGAGTAGTACTAAAAGCTAATCAGAAAAAGCAAGAAGAATTCCGAAAAGTTTTTTCAGATTTAGCAGATAAAATTATTGGGTTAACTTCTGCCGCTTATGCAGTCAGCGCTTGATCAATTCCGAATTAGTATAGCTCGTGTTCGGGATTTAATTTCTCTGTATAATTCTATTCAGGCTCAGTCTACTTCTGCTCTAGATTTATCTGATATATTGAGAGCGGCTATTGTGCTAACAGTGAGTGCTTTAGATTATTATATTCATGAAGTTGTTACCCTCGGAATGTTAGAAATTCACAGAGATCAACGTCCTGAACCTAATCCAGGTGCTAATAGCTCTCAATCTGCTTTTTCTCGGTTTCAAGTATCACTTGGAGGTGCGCGTACAGAACGATTAATTGCAATAAAAATCGCCGCTTGGTTAGAAAGTGAAATACAACAAAACCAAAGTTCTGCATTCTTACAGCAATCTCACACGATTTCCTCATTACTTCCTATTATAGAAAATAGTGTTTTAAATCAGCTTAATAATACGGCTTGGTTAGAAGATGAAATTCGAGAACGTCTTGGATATCAAAGCTTTCAACAACCAGATAAAATTGCTGATGCAGTTCGACTTATTTCAGATAAAAAATTATGGGATGAAGTTGCTATCAAGCTAGCTAAGCCCGCAAAAAACATTAAGCAGGAACTAAGTGCAATTGTTGATCGGCGAAACAAAATTGCTCATGAGGCAGATATCGATCCTAATTTTGGGATTGGTAGTCGATGGAATATTGATGAAGCGTTAGTGAGTGATGCAGTTAACTTCATCGAACAAGTTGTAGAAAGTATTCATCAAACTTTGTGAGTATTAAATTAAATAACTTACCCCTCCGCAAATCCAAAAACTTTGGCATAAAATTGATACTCTTCAACAATCGCCCGTTTAATATTTTCTGCTTTACGAAAACCATGTTGTTCATCGGCAAACGTCACATAATTTACGGTTAACTGTTTAGCCTTTAATATCTCTACCATTTTTTCTGCTTGGTTAGGTGGTACGACTTTATCTTCTAAGCCTTGTAAGAATATTACCGGACAAGATAACTGTTGAGCCGCATGAATCGGCGATCGCGCAATATACACCTCTTTAGCTTCAGGATACGGCCCAATTAACCCATCGAGATAACGAGATTCAAATTTATGGGTATCGGTTGCCAACGCTTCTAAGTCACTCACCCCATAATAACTCGCACCGGCTTTAAATACATCCTTAAACGTTAACGCACAAAGGGTTGTGTATCCCCCTGCACTGCCTCCGGTAATTGCCATGCGATCGCCATCGACAAGTCCTTTTTCGGCTAAATATTTCGCGCCGTTACTACAGTCATCGACATCGACAATACCCCAATTTCCTTGTAACCGTTGACGATATTCTCGGCCATATCCCGTACTACCGCCATAATTAACATCTAAAACAGCAAAGCCGCGACTGGTCCAATATTGAATTTTTAGGCTTAAACTACTCGATGTTGCAGCAGTCGGGCCGCCATGACTTTTAACGAGTAAAGGGGGTTTTTCGCCTTCTGGGGCTGTATAATCTTTATTGGTTGGAGGATAATAAAAGCCGTAAGCAGTGGTATTATTTTCTGTGGGGAATTCTATTGATTCTGGAACAGATAAATAACCGGAATCAAGATCTAGATTACTCGAACGTTTTAAGATTTGTTGTTCTCCGGTTTTAAGGTTGAGTTTAACTGCAACAGAAGGTTGAGTGGGAGATCCGCCTAAAAATAATACTTGATTTCCCGAAACTTTAATCCCAGAAATGGAACTATAAGGAGTATCAATTTGCTGTAATCCTTTTAGGTTTGTATCTAAAGTTGCTAAATACCAGTTACCTTCTTCCGTATAAGCACAAATGATTTGATCGGTTGAAGCGAAGCCATAGGTAGACATTCCAAATACCCATTGCGGTAAACCAAACTCAGCGGAAGTGGGATAAAGCGGTTCTATTTCACTATTTTGATAACGATAAAGATTCCACCAATTCGAGCGATCGCTAACAAAATATAAGATATTATCGGGTGACCATTGAGGTTGAAAAACAGACTCCGTTTCACTTCCGGCAATTAGCTTTTTATCTGTAATTAAACCATTATCATTGAGATTACCAACCCATAATTGTGTGCCATCCCAAGGCATATTTGGATGATTCCAACTTAACCAACACAGTTGTTTTCCATCCGGACTGATACGCGGAGAAATATAAAAATCATCCCCACTGACTAATACTTTAATATCATTACTATCGGTTAAATTAATACTAATAATGCTATTAACCGCTTCTCCATCTGCGCTATGATCTTCGCGGATACAAATCAACCGTTGGCGATAAGACTCACGTCTCGCTTCGCGATCGCCATCAACCACCGCATCCGCATAACGAAACTTGCCTTCTGGAGTCAGTGGCGTAGGTGCTGCATCTAGGGTTTGGCGATAGAGTCGTTGATCGCTAAAATTAGAAAAATAAATTGTATCTTGATCGACGCAATAAGCGCCGCCACCGTACTCATGAACCCGCGTTCGGACGTTGAAACCGGAGGGGGTTACGTCTTCTGTTTTACCCTCGGCGCTGAGGCGTACAATCACGCTACGACCCCCTTCTGAAGGTCGCCCTTCTAGCCAGTAGATCTTCCCATTATCGGCAGCCAACCCCCCTAAACCCACAGTTCCAGCCACCATTAATTCGGCTGTGATCGGGGATTTCCATGCACCATAGGGGGCGACTGTTGTTTCTGTCATGGTTTCTCTTAGGGGCTAGACTGCAAACCTCGTGATATTGTAACTTAGGCTGCGTCAATTTAACCAATGACTTAATAATTTGCACCAATTTTCCTTTTTGATAGAAATAATTATCGTTTATTCCGTTATATTTTTTTAAGTTAAATCTGAGATTTTCCATGATAAAATTCTGCTGAATTCAAGCTAGGTTTTTTTATTGGGCTTGTTTTCTAAATTTTGCTGTCTCAAATTTTAAAATAAATTCATTATGTCTGAATTTCTAGATTTTCTGAAGCGGAAATATGCTTACGTTGCCATTGGTGAATTTAAACCCGGCAAATTAACAGAAGCTGAACACCTATTTGAAACAATTGTTTCTACCTATAAGCAAGGATTTAAAGGTTCATACTTTATGCAAGAACCCGGAACAGATCGGGGAATTGCGGTCATTTTCTGGGAAAATATTGAAGATATGGATGCTAATAAATCTGAGTTATCCGAAGATATCTTAAAACAAATGAATCACTTATTTGCTAAACCGCCGCAAACTTCTTTTTATGAGGTTCATAGCGAAATTCAACCGCAAGAGGTGATGCAAACTGAAGAAGTGGCTAGTTAAATAAATTCAGTAGGGTGTGTCAACGACGCACCTTATACTTTATTTTTAGGAGATATAGGTTCATAGATATATTTATAGTAAAATTCGACCTTATGAATTCAAAGAATGGGAAGAATTCATTAGCTAAATACATTCATTATTGTGTCACTGACGCACCCTACTATATTTGTAAGAATACTCAAATTATTCTTTGTCTCGTAAAAAGCGATGAGTTTTAGAATTTTTATTGCGTTTAAAAATAGCTAGAATATTACATTCCGGGTTTCCTCAAAATTTAACTTATTTGTATTTGACTTAGTTTTAGATACTGATTGATCCTATTCTCAAGTCTTACAATTCAGTCAAAATTGGGTGAATAAAGTTCAGAAATCGATGAATTAATTGTTGTTGGTTATTGGTCATTAGTTTGTATCCCGCTTCAGTGGTCTGCCGTTGCCTGCTTTCCCCACTCTCTACTCTCTCCAACCCCAAAAAACGAATAACCCACAACCAACGACCCATATTTATCTGCTATAATTCTCTTATACGAAGTCGTTATGAGTTGTACTAAGCAGTTATGACCCAAGCTAAAGTAGAAAATTTAGTCGTTATCGGATCGGGCCCAGCCGGCTACACTGCCGCTATTTATGCGGGACGGGCGAATATGAAGCCTGTAATGTTTGAAGGATATCAAATGGGGGGTATTCCCGGTGGACAGTTGATGACGACGACCGAAGTTGAAAACTTCCCCGGCTTTCCTGAGGGCATTACCGGCCCTCAACTAATGGATCGGATGAAAGCCCAAGCGGTGCGTTGGGGAGCAGAACTGTATACTGAAGATGTTATCTCTGTCGATCTGAGTCAACGTCCGTTTACAGTCCGTTCAGAGGAACGAGAATTCAAAACCCATGCTATTGTAATTGCAACGGGGGCAACGGCAAAACGGCTAAATTTACCCAGTGAAGCCACATACTGGAGTAATGGCATCTCGGCTTGCGCCATTTGTGACGGGGCGAGTCCTATCTTCAAAAACGCTGAATTAGTGGTTATTGGCGGTGGGGATACCGCAGCGGAAGAAGCCGTTTATCTGACTAAATTTGCCACTCATGTACATTTATTAGTCCGTCGGGATGAAATGCGGGCGAGTAAAGCCATGCAACAACGGGTATTAGACCATGACAAAATTACCGTTTATTGGAATACCGAAGCGGTGGATGTTTATGGTAACGGCAAAATGGAAGGGGTGAAAATTAAAAATCGCAAAACCAACGAGGAAACTGAAATTCCGGCTGGTGGCTTGTTTTACGCTATTGGACATACCCCGAATACTCAGATTTTTAAAGATCAAATTGAACTGGATAAAACGGGTTATATTGTGACAAAACCCGATGGCGTTGAAACCAGCGTTGAAGGGGTTTATGCTGTAGGGGATGTACAAGATCATGAATTTCGTCAGGCTATCACCGCAGCAGGTTCAGGCTGTATGGGAGCAATGTTAGCAGAACGTTGGTTAGCTGCCAATGGTTTAGGGCAAGAATTTAAGCAGTCTGAAACCGAGGAAGTTGCGACGGAGTCAGAGGCCAAAGAAACAAACGCTGATACAGAAGAAACCTTTGAATTAGCCGAAACTCATCATATTGGCGGATATGCCCTAAGACGATTATTTCATGAAAGCGATCGCCTAATTATGGTGAAATATTCATCTCCGACTTGTGGCCCTTGTCACAGTCTCAAGCCAATTTTACAGAAAGTTGTGGATGAATTTGACGGTAAAATTCATTATGTTGAGATTGATATTGAACAAGATCCCGACATTGCAGAAAACGCTGGAGTTACTGGTACTCCGACTATTCAGTTCTTTAAAGATAAAGATTTACTGGAACAATTGAAAGGCGTTAAACCAAAAAGTAAATATCGGGAGTTAATTCAAACGAATCTCTAGATATTATAGTGTGTAGGATGTTAGAAAGTTGTTATTTTTTATATTCATTCTCTGCTTCTTTCTATTTCCTACACCCCGTTTCACGATCTTCAATAATATTAGTTTAATAACCTCTCCCTGCCCTCTCCTGCGAGGAGAGGGTTAAGATTTTTCTTCCCCAGTATTTATACAATAGAGGAGTTCTGCTAATTGTCAAATTCACCTTTAATAACCGAAAATCCTTGGGGATAAAATTGAGGGTTAGGCGGTTGAACTTGAAAGGTAACTGTATCTTCAACGCTTCCTTGTTTAACGGTTAATGTCCATTCTCCCGGCTGCATTGTCCAAAAGAAAGAAGGTGATAACTGAGTTGTAATTTTTTGGTTATTTAACCACCATTCTACAGGTTCTTCAGAAGAATGATTAATTTTAAATTCTAGTTGATTGGGTGTATCGGCAATAAAGATAAAATAATCATCGGCTTGAGGTGATAATATTTTGAGTTGATTTGATAAACTCTTAGATTGAGATTGACGAGTTAACCATTCATTATATTCTGAGGTTAATTGAAAAGAATTAGTTTCTGTTTGATAAGCTTTAATTTCTTCCGGATCAAAATATTCTAAAACAATACCCGTTGAACATTTTTCTGTCGGACGTTGTCCGGTTGTGGCACAAATTGGTAGTTGAATTAACCCTTCAGGTAAAGGTAAACTTTCGGGTTCATTAGTACGATGAAGTTCTAACATAATTTGACTCCAAAGTCGCCCTGCCCCCATTACACCGGAAACTTGTTTCATCGGTTGTCCATCAAAATTTCCCACCCAAGTTGCGACTGTATATTTATTTGTAAATCCAACTGTCCAAGTATCGCGATAATCTGAAGATGTTCCGGTTTTTACTGCGACTTCAAACGGTAAATTTAGCACAGAATCGACACCAAAAGCCGCCGCACGGGCTTGATTGTCACTTAACATATGAGTGATTAAATTCCAAGTTTGTTGTTGATTGGGTGAGGAAGATAATGGTAAATGACTATTCTCACAGATATTATTATGTTCTCTAAAAATAGTCTCACAATCAAACGTTTTTAAGGGTTGAAATTCTCCTTGATTAGCTAAAGTCACATAAGCTTGTGCTAATTCCCATAAACTCACTTCTCCACTACCTAACGTTAATCCTAAACCATAATAGTCTGGAGATTGATCTAAATGTTTAAAACCTAAGTTTTGTAGCTGATTTAAAAAGACTGGAACGCCAACTTTTTCTAATATACGAACCGCTGGAATATTTAATGAATTTGCTAAGGCAATTCGCACCCGAACTGGCCCTAAAAATGTTTCGCTATAATCAGTTGGACTATAGAGCTTTGCACCTGGAATGGCGTAATAGGTAGGAACATCAGCTAAAATACTATTGGGGCGAATAATTTCTTGCGCTATTGCCAGTTGATATAAAAAAGGTTTGAGGGTTGAACCAGGCTGTCGTAAAGCTTGTACACCATCATTTTGACCGCTATTTTTATGATTAAAATAATCCGGAGAACCGACATACGCTAAAACTTCTCTCGTTTGATTATCAATCACAATTGCCGCCCCGTGATTAACATTTTTGTCTGAAAGTTGAGTAACAATGTGCTGAACTTGAGTGTCTACAAACTGTTGTAAATTTCGATTCAGAGTCGTTTGAATACTGGGAGGTTTATCTAAGGATTGAGTTAAATCACTGAGTTGTTGATTCACCCAAAATAAAAAATGGGGCGCAGCAATAATTCCTTGTTGGCGAGGTTGCAGTTTTATTGATTCTTCATAGGCTTTTTTAGCTTGGTTTTCTGTAATATAATTATCCTCCACCATACGATTCAGAATATATTGCTGACGTTGTTTTAAACCTTGCCAATTATAATAGGGATTTAAATCGGTTGGATCGTTTGGTAAACCTGCTAATAAGCTAGCTTGGGCTAAGTTTAAATCGCTGGAAGGAACGGCAAAATAAGCCCGAGAAGCCGCCTCAATTCCATATAAATTACCCCCCATGGGTAAGCGGTTAATATAAGCTTTTAAAATATCATCTTTACTCATTCCCGCTGTCAGTCGCCAGGATAACCAAACTTCAATCATTTTATGATAAGCTGTTCGAGGCGAAGGATTTAACATCCGCGCTAATTGCATCGTAATTGTTGAAGCACCACTAACAATTTCTCCGGCTTGTAAGGCTTCGAGTAATGCCCGAGAAAGCGCAATACTATCTAATGCCCCATGACGATAATATCGTTTATCTTCTGCGGCAATAATGGCTTGAAGAAAAACGGGAGAAATCTGTTTTAAAGGAACAATAGCCGTTTGATTTTGATCTTGACTTAATAATCTTCCCAGAGGTAAACCCTTGCGATCGCTAAATTCAACTGCGAGTTGTTTTTGTTGGATATCCTGAGAACGAATCGGGATTAAATAAGGAATAAAACGAATTCCTAATCCACTTAAAATAATCAGTAAAAAGAGCCGAAACAGATTTTTTTTCCAAAGACAATTAATCGGATAAATTGACAGAATCCTGACCTTCATAAGTAAGATGATTAGATTGATAACGAGGGGGTTCAATATGAATTAAAATCCGAACCGGATCAAACTGTTTCTTCAGCTTTTCTTCGACAGATTCCGTAATTGCATGGGCTGTTTCTACATCCATAGCATTGACAACCATGTGCATTTCAATAAATACCTGACGACCCATAATACCCCGTGAAGCAATATCATGACAGTTGGCAACACCCGGTACAGACATGGCAATTGATTCTATCGTTTCAGGTGCGATCGCCATCCGATCCACTAACCAGGGTAAATTGTCTTGCAGGACTTCCCAACCGCTACGAAACACGAGTAAAGCCACTGGAAAAGATAAAATAACGTCTAAAATTTGCAGTTGAGGTAGATTCCATAAATTCCCTTGCCAAATCCCAATTAACCCTAAAATGACAGTAATCGTAATCCAAACATCACTCATAGTATGCTTAGCATCAGCAACCAATAAAGCACTATTTAAACGTTGACCCACACGCCTCTCGTAGAAACTCACAAAGATATTAATTCCCAAAACAATCAATAAAACCCACAATTGTGTTTGAGTAATTTCAATCGGTTGATTTTCCCTAAAAAGTCGTTCAATACCATGAGTGAGAATGTCACTCACAACCAATGCAAAGAAAAACCGCCACTCCCTACGCACCCACTGCATCGTATTTTTGCTGTGCGTCAGGATATTCTCGATCGCCATAAGGAGAAATCAACTGATTGGCAATTAACCCGCTAATATTATTGGCACTATCTGTAATACTATGTAAAGCGTCCGAAGCGCAAACTCAGAGATCCACTGACCCAGCCGACGATAGCCTTGATCGTCATCACCAATAGGTTTAAGCCTAAGGTAATCATACTTGACGAATTTGAGAACGGTTATCAGTTGTCACAAGTTCCTCTGGGTTGCCAGCTTACAATATTTTTTTTATCTTATATTGTGAATGCAGTCTACTTTCTGTTGAAATGAAACACAGATTTACATCAATATTGACCTCGTTAACCAGTGTTTTTCTCTCTACTGTAATGATTTCACCCAACGCAATTGCGGTAGAATTTGATAAAACAGAGGTCGAACAAGAACGCTTTGTTGCGGTTGCTTTTCCTCGTACTTTCGGCTATTCTCTAATTGTTTTCGAGCAAATTTCTGATGCCCAAGCCTGTTGGAGCGAACAGGGAAGTTCTCCGACGGTAGTCGATCCGTTACTGGTAAATTTTGATTTTACAGGTATTTGTGGACGCGCCACCGACAGCAATGGCTACTCTGTACGGATGGGAGGAAAAGATTTAGCCCTCAGCCACCGTTTAACGGTTCGTAGCGTTGATGGTGAGATTTTTCTGGTTGCCACTTCTCAAGACAACCCGGAAGCGTCTCCGATTTTAATTGGTCGTAGCTATGGCATGAGTAATGGGTTTACCAAGATTATTTTAGAACCCGGTTGGCGCTTTACTAAACGCAGTTATCAAGGTAAAACTTTAGGTCATATTTACTTCACTAACGACCGCCGTCCGAACGCGACACCCTCTATTAATGAAGATTAACGAGCATGGAGGGACTCGAACCCCCGACCCTCAGAACCGGAATCTGATGCTCTATCCACTGAGCTACATGCCCTGACTCGTTGTAAGATTATAACATAGTCTTTCACAAACCGATCCGTTAAATGGATTCAATTCAAATTCAGGGGATTCGCAGCTACGGTTACACCGGTTATTTAAAGGAAGAACAAACGTTAGGACAATGGTTTGAGGTCAATGTCACTTTGTGGCTGGATTTATCCTCGGCAGGAAGCAGTGATGCGATCGCAGATACCGTAGATTATCGCTCCTGCATCGAAACGGTTCAAAATAAAATCAAAACCTGCAAATATGCTTTAGTAGAACGACTCACCAATGATATTGCAGAAGCATTATTACAACAGTCAAAAGTGCAACAGGTAACGGTTCAGCTACGTAAACTTACGCCGCCTATTCCTGATTTTAGCGGTTCGATTCAAATTGAGATCACGAAAAATAAGTTAGACCTTTAACGGTGCAAAATTCAACCCAGAGTCAAAAAAACCACACCATTAAACAATCTGAAAAGATTCGAGTCCTTCATATCGTTCGTTGATAAAATACTAGAGATCTGTTACCTCGAATACTATGGACGATAAATTAATGCTGATGATTCCAGGGCCAACCCCGGTTCCTGAACAAGCTTTGCTGGCGATGGCAAAACACCCCATTGGTCACCGCAGCGGTGATTTTAGTCAAATTATGGCGGAGGTGACAGAAAACCTAAAATGGTTACACCAAACCCAAAATGATGTGCTGATTTTAACCGCCAGTGGGACGGGGGCGATGGAAGCGGGGATGATTAACTTCCTCAGCCGAGGCGATCGCGTTTTATGTGGGTGTAATGGTAAGTTTGGCGATCGCTGGGTGGAAGTGGCAAAAGCCTATGGTTTAGAAGTTGAGGTGATTTCCGCCGAATGGGGTCAACCGTTAGATCCAGAAGAATTTCGCGAAAAATTAGAAGCTGATAGCGAGAAACAAATCAAAGCCGTTATTCTCACCCACAGCGAAACCTCCACCGGGGTATTAAACGATCTTGAAACCATTAACCGCCATGTTAAAGCCCATGGTGAAGCGTTAATTATGGTTGATACCGTTACCAGCTTGGGGGCGACTTCCGTCCCGGTTGATGAGTGGGGACTCGATGTTGTCGCTTCTGGGTCTCAGAAAGGATATATGATACCTCCAGGATTAGGATTTGTGGCTGTCAGTCCGAAAGCCTGGGAAGCGTATAAATCAGCCGATCTACCTCGGTATTATCTCGATTTAGGCTTGTATCGCAAAGCGGCGGCAAAAGATAGTAATCCCTTTACTCCCCCGGTGAACTTATTTTTTGCCCTGCAAGCCACTTTAAGAATGATGAAAAAAGAGGGGTTAGACAATCTGTTTGCCCGTCATCAACGCTTGACGAAAATGACTCGCGCGGCAGTAGCAGCGTTGAATTTACCTTTATTTGCCTCAGATGAATATGCCAGTAATGCGGTGACAGCCGTTCATCCACAGGCGGTTGAAGCGGAACAAATTCGTAGTGTAATGAAAAAGCAGTTTGATATTGCTTTAGCCGGCGGACAAGATCATCTCAAAGGTAAAATCTTTCGGATTGGTCATTTGGGGTTTGTCAGCGAACGAGATGTCCTAACCGCAATTACGGCTTTAGAAGCCAGCTTACGGGAGTTAGGCTATGAAGGGGCTACTCCTGGGGCTGGTGTAGCGGCTATTACTCGACTGTTAGCGCAATCTTAAGTTACCAGAAACCACCACCACTAAAAAGGATGAAGAACCGGAAAGGAAAGTTGATCATACTTCTATCCATTCTGTCTTCTTCATCCCACTTCAATAGGCTGTTTTTAACCAATCGAATATTTTGTCTAATTGTTCCAATGTCACTAATCCATATTGCCATAACGTCATGGATAAGGGATTGGGATCGAAATATTTGTATGTTTCGTACAGTGAATTCATCGAATCTTGAGTCTTTTGCGCGAACGCAATTGAAGCAGGAGAAATCGATAATTCTTCTTGTAAAAACCGAATAAATTGAGAATAGGTAATCGGTGTCATGATTGGGTTCACCTCCTTGGGGTTGGACACCATTGTGTAATATCAGCGGCTACTAAAAAATTAGCTATGAGCCAGATTTTGATCTGTCTACAGGAATGATTCCAGCAGCAAACTGGTCGCGTTCAGTCCCGACCGATGAGCAACGAAGACGATTTGCCTAGGCATTTCAATTGTTCCGAGATCTAATTAGAGGTTGCTGTCTCTTCCGGAGAACAATTTTTTTGCTGTAGAGGTTTACATCGAAAGTTGTTAACAGTAAAGCAGTAAGATTGATAATACTGTTCGCTACTGTTCGCGACTGTCAGAACCTTTACGATTGGACGAGTCAAGTTAATCACTAAGATAGCAGGGGGCGGGGCAAGCTGAATCTGTTTCTAGGTAGAGACTGATACAAGTCAAAAGAAAGAGAAATTGCGCCGCAAATCCGATCCCTTATCCTTCGGGGTCAGGCCGCGATCGAGACCTCACTCCGACTTGATGAACTCTGGCGTTGCTGTTACAGCGGATCAAATGTTTGATCTTAAGAACCATTACGAACTCACTCTAATCTCACACCAATCTATTGCTGAATTTAAATTCATGCCACTAGGATTGATAGCCTAACAAACTTTTGGTAATTTGTGTATCCCTCAGTATGAGAATTTTAATAAATTTCTTAATGTTTTGCAAAGTTTTGTAAAAATTATTCAGATACAGACTGAATCACGATGCGATCGCCAGCTTTGACTCCCAGTTCTTTGGCTCGTCCGCCTCGCAGTTCAATCACTTGATCCACTGGTACACCTGAGCTGTAGCTGGGACAGGGTTCTGAAGTACAAGGGGGAGCCGAACCTTCAATCCTTTGCACCACCCCATCGCGGAGAAAGATCATATCTAAAGAAATCTTACAATTTTTCATCCAGAAGCCCACCACTCGAGGCTGTTGAAACGAAAACAACATCCCCCGACTGGGAGACAAGGACGTTCTAAACATCAGTCCCATTGCTTGTTGTTGGGGAGTTTGAGCCACCTCAAGCTGAATCAGTTGTGAGCCTATCATGGCTTGAGCAGTAATGGGTAACATTTGACCTTTCGCTTCTGAGGAATGGGTTTGAGCGAGCTGAGGAGGTACAACAGCCTGTACTTTTGTCGAGTTAGGGATTGATAATAAACCCATTCCTAAGACAACAAGACTGCACCCCGTCACTGCTAAGCGTTCAACGATCTGAGCCATAGCCTAAGAAAGTAAATCAGCCGTTATTATAGCGTTACGCGGGGCTAAAATTGACAATAAAAATGTGAAAACATAAATCAAATGTTTTAAGGATCTCGTAAAACATAACCCACACCCCGCACCGTTTGAATCAGTCGTTTTTCCCCTTCTTCCTCAATTTTCAGTCGTAGATAACGAATATACACTTCAATTACATTCGATTCTCCGAGAAAATCATATCCCCAAACATTCTCTAAAATTTGTTCTCGCGTCAGAACTTCTCGGGGATTTTCCATCATATATTTAAGTAATTCAAACTCCTTCATCGTTAACTCAATCGTACGGCCATTGCGTAAGACGCGGCGAGTGCTTAAATCCAAGACGAGATCACTAAACCGCAGTTGTTGACGATTGCTTTGATCGGGTTGGAGATACAATTGTACCTGTTGTAAAAAGCTTTCTGTCCGATAGGGTTTAACAAAATAGTCATCTGCACCGGATTCTAAACAAGCCACCCGATCTTCAACGCTATCACGAGACATAAACACAAGCAGTGGCGTTTTGTGTCCTTGATTTCTCAAGTGGCGACAAAAATTCAATCCCGACTCTCCCCCTAACACCCGATCCACCACAATTAAGGCAGGCTGAAGTTCAGCAATTTGATGTAAAGCAATCGTGCTATTGTGAGCAACGACGGGATAGTAGCCGGCTTCCTCTAAGTCTAAGCTAACGTGTTGAGCGAGTAACTCGTCTGCTTCGACGATCAGAATTGAAGCCAGATGAACTTGTGGAAATATACTCATGTGTTTGTCTCTCCCAATCGTTATGAAATTTCCCAACACTTACATATTCTCCTGCAAGCTAACCGAATCCTGATTTGTATTTTATTTTAATTAATACATGGACTTTTCCCGATGTCCCAGTCCACTCAGCAGTTGATTCAAAGATTTGCTCTTCCAAATATTCGTCCCTACGAGAGTCACGCAAGTCAGCCATCAACTGATGTTTTATTTCTTACTTTTTAATAAATAGGTCATCATCTCTCCTTTTCCTTTGATGGTAATCAAGCCACGCTGTTGAAACGAATATTCATGTCTTAAAATATTATATGTTTTTTCTGTGACTTGAATTTCATTGGCGATCCCGTGGGATTCCATGCGACTGGCAATATTAACCGTATCTCCCCAAAGGTCATAAATAAACTTTTTCAAACCAATCACTCCAGCAATGACTGGCCCAGTCGCGATTCCAATTCTCATCTGGAAATGCTGTCCGGTTTCTTGATTAAATTCGTCTAATGTCAGCCGCATATCCAATGCCATATCCGCAATCGCTTCGGCATAATCATGACAAGGAACAGGTAAACCCGAAACCACCATATAAGCATCCCCAATTGTCTTAATTTTTTCTAAGCCATGTTGATCTGCTAAATGATCGAATTCAGAAAAAATTTGATTCAGCATTTGCACCAATTCCGCTGGGGGAATCTGACCGGAGAGTTCTGTAAATCCGACAATATCACCAAATAAAACTGCCGCATTCGTAAAGCTATCGGCAATGGTTGTGGGTTGTTTTTTTAAGCGCTGAACAATCGGGAATGGTAAAATATTCAGTAGTAAATTTTCTGAGCGTTGCTGTTCGACTTGTAGCTGTTTGTAGGCTTCGTTTAAAGCATGACGAGTTCTAAATTCTGTTCGTGCTAAGCGTTCATAAAGATAAACAGACAGACAACTAATAAAACCAATCCAAAAGAGATAAAGTAATAAAAAATCTTCACTCATCCACGCAGCCGGACGTTTAATGGTTAAATTAAATAGGTGTTGACTGCCTAAATAGTAAAATAAAACCCCGAGTTGAGAGATGAGATGAAATTGCCAACGAACCGGAATTAATGTAGCTTGAGAAAAAAACATTAAAGGCCATTCAATAATTGCAGCTTCAGCCAAACCACTCAGATTTAATCGAATTTGTGGACTGAGATTAACTACCCAAGAGAGCAATAAAAACATCACCCCTAAATACTGCTGTCCCCATGAGGTTTGTAGTAAACCTAGACCCATAAATAGACAAAGTTCTACAATAATTTGTGTGATTAACCAAGTGGGTCTGAATTCTGCTAAATTGAACAGAAAACTATTAAATTGTAGTAAAATAAATGTTAAGTAGGCTAAAATTGCGAGTCCGAAACCTAAAGTTAGACGTTGAAACACAAATCGATGTTGCCAAGCTTCATAACTGCTATATTCAGATAAGTCTGGAGTGCGGAAAAGGGACTTTAATTGATGAATCAAAGACCGATCTCGTTCTTGCTGATTTTGAACGCTTGACATCACGACAGATCCTATTGATTAATTTAAGTGAAACCGATTGGAGTTTTGAAGTCAATCGATTTAAATTTTCTATGAAATATAAAAATTTTTACGACGGATCGATCTCCTCATTTCCAGTGTCTCCGATGTTTTTTATCAATCAGTTGTAGCAAGTGTGAAAAAAGTTCATATCTGTTACGCTCGGGTGATTAGATCTTTATTGTACAATTATTGTGAAAAATAATCCGCGTCAAATTACATTCTTAACCCTACGGAACTTAGAATCGATTGGTCAGCTTGTCGATGTTGTTTTCAACCAGAACATGAGCAAGTCAGAGCTTGGAGGGGCAGATCGGCGACTGGCAACTGAACTGGTTTATGGATGTATTCGCAGGCGGCGATCGCTAGATGCTTTAATTGACCAACTGGGTAAAAAGACCTCAAACCAACAGCCTCCAGCTTTACGAATTATCCTTCATATTGGATTATACCAGCTTTGTTATCTCAATCAAATCCCAGCTTCAGCAGCAGTTAATACCAGTGTTGAATTGGCAAAAGAAAATGGTTTATCTGGGTTAAAAGGGGTGGTGAATGGCGTATTGCGGCAATATTTACGGCAATTAGAATCTCAATATCCCAACGCAACGAATGATTCTAATTCAATTAATCCTGTTACGATTTTAGAAACGTTACTCAATTTACCTCAAAATCCCATTCAACGCTTAGGAATATTGTATAGTTTTCCGGATTGGATTGTTCAATTTTGGATAGAAGAATTAGGCGCTGAAGACACAGAAAAACTCTGTCAATGGTTTAATCAATCTCCGACAATGAATTTGCGAATCAATCCGCTGAAAACCACCCTAGAAGAAGTTAAAAATGGGTTTCAATCTCAAGAAATTGCTATTAGTTCAATCACTAATATTCCGCAAGCGATCAGATTAAATCAGAGTGCAGGTCAAATTCAAAAATTACCTGGATATAATCAAGGTTGGTGGACAGTACAAGATAGTAGCGCTCAATTAGTCAGTCATTTACTCGATCCGCAACCCGGAGAATTAATTATTGATGCTTGTGCTGCACCCGGTGGAAAAACAACTCATATTGCAGAATTAATCCAAGATACAGGTAAAGTTTTAGGGTTAGATAAGGTCAAATCACGCTTAAAAAAACTACAACAAAGTATTGATCGTTTACAACTCAATTCAATTGAAATTAAAGCGGTTGATATTCGTGAATGTACTGAGTATAATCAAATCGCAGATCGAGTCTTATTAGATGCGCCTTGCTCTGGTTTAGGGACGTTACATCGGCGAGCAGATGCGCGTTGGCGACAAACATTAGAGAATATTCAAACTCTCTCAAAACTACAATCAGAACTATTAGAAATCGTTGCAAAATGGGTAAAGCCAGGAGGCTGTTTAGTTTATGCAACCTGTACCCTTTATCCGTTAGAAAATGAAGCTGTAATTCAGTCTTTTTTAACGAATCATTCAGAGTGGAAAATACAGCAACCCCCGCAACAGTTATCACCTTGGACACAACCCGAAGGCTGGATAAAAGTTTGGCCCCATCTGCACAATATGGATGGTTTTTTTATGGTTAAGTTATCTCTGCAATAATCTTAAAATAGATTCATTTATTTTGACGAATCTAGCTTCAAAAACTATTGAATCTATATATAAATGGGTTAATTAGCGTTAAATGTTTACTGATAAATCAAATTAATTGAGTCATTCTTTTCATCGCTTGTGAATCTCGTAAATAGGCAATTATTTAAGCTACAATAAAATTGTTAGTTAAAAGATAAAAAGTGACATGAAGATCATTTGGCTATTAATTAAAGCCTCCTGGGTCAGTGGCATAGTTGCTATCCTTGCAGGTTTGGTTAGTGGGGGTTGTAATGCGCGTTTAATTGCCCTAATTAATACCGCTATTAATCAAAATTCACCCCAATCAATGATTTTACCATTTGTTGGATTAGCAATTCTTGCTTTAATCAGTGGTATCTTGTCACAATTTGTCCTCATTGACTTAGCGCAGAATGCCGTTTATCAGTTACGCTTACGCCTGAGTCAGCAAATATTAGCTGCCCCACTTCAACAATTAGAAGATCTCGGGCCAGATCAACTTTTAGCCGTCTTAACAAAGGATGTAGAAACGATTTCAAATATAGTCTTTTCTATCCCTTTTATCTGTATTAATTTAGCAGTTGTCGCAGGATGCTTAATTTATTTAGGTTGGCTTTCCGGCTGGGTATTTGTATCAGTAGTCATCTTTTTAATTGCAGCAATTGCTTTAGTTCAAACCTTAATTAATTATGCTTATCGCTATATTAAGTTATCCCGCAAAGAGATCGATCAATTATATCAGCACTTTCGGAGTATTACCGAAGGAATTAAACAATTAAAGCTACATTCTCAACGGCGACAAATCTTTTTTGAAGAAGATCTCGGTGCCAGTGCAAAGGCTTCACAACAGTATCAAAAAACAGCGAATAAATTTGCAGCGGTTGCCAATGGGGGCGCTGAAAGCTTATTTTTTATAATGATTGGGTTACTGCTATTTGGTATTCCTCAAATACTACCTGATGCTCAGTCAATTTTACCTGCTTATATTTTAACCTTGACTTATGTAACCGGGCCGTTAAGCAATCTAATTCAGCAGCTACCTACTTTAGCAAATGCCAATGTTTCGATTAATAAAATCAACGATATGGGCTTAACTTTAACAGAGCAAGCTGAGATTAATTCACCCGTCCGGCAACCTTCACAACAAAGCTGGCAGGTTTTAAAATTTGACAAGGTTGTTCATACTTATCAGGCTGAAGATAGGGATCATCCTTTTACAGTAGGGCCGATTAATTTAACTTTTAAATCTGGGGAATTAGTGTTTATTGTGGGGGGAAATGGTAGCGGTAAATCCACTTTAGCGAAGTTAATTACAGGGCTATATTTTCCAGATTCTGGTCAAGTATTGTTAGATAATCAACCTATTGTAGAAACGAATAGAGAATGGTATCGTCAGTATTTTTCAGTTGTTTTTACTGACTTTTATTTATTTGAACGTTTAATTAGTACTGAGGATCTGACCTTAGATCATCAAGCTCAGAAATATTTGAAAAAATTAGAACTCGATCATAAAGTATTAGTAAAAGAGGGAAAACTTTCAACAACCGCCCTTTCTCAGGGTCAACGGAAACGACTGGCTTTACTCTCCGCTTATTTAGAAGATCGGCCGATTTATTTATTTGATGAATGGGCAGCGGATCAAGATCCAATTTTTAGAGAGATTTTCTATACTCAATTACTGAAAGAACTTAAGCAGCAAGGTAAAACGATGTTTGTCATCAGTCATGATGATCACTATTTTCATTTAGCAGATCGAATTATTAAGTTAGATTCTGGTCAGATTGAATCCGATCATTATCAAACATAAAATTTATTATTTCACAACTTGGGTATGTGCTGCGTCTGACAGACACACCCTACAATTTTAAAAGTTAATCATCAATCCATATTGCCCTATAAATGAGAAAATTGCTATGAGAAGAGTCAGAAACTTTTCTGGCTTATGACTATAGCTGAAAATAGTATAATTTTGTTAAAATATGAAAGTAAATCAATTGAAGAAATACAGGAGAAAAACAAATGGAATCAAAATCACCTCGGTTTATAAATCAAATGAAAGCAATTACCCTAAACTTTTTAGGTGGTGCGGCTGCCGGATGGTTAACTTTTATGTTATTTGCTGGAGTTTGGCAAATTAGTCACTATTGGTCGGTAATGACTGTTGTTACACTACTTTGTGGTGTACTAGCTGTGGTATTTCGTCAAAACTTTGAGAAAATGTTTACTGCTTTGATGGATAATCCCCCCTCGTTTTAATTGAATAAATTATTATTGATTCACTTTGAATTATTAAATAATGAGGGTTTAAACTAAAAGTAATTGCTATCAAATTAAACTCTCTTTATTTTTACACCATCTCGCCTTAAAATAATAGACAGTAGATGTTACCTCTATCAATTGCTTAAAAGCTAATTCACCTGGACAATATGCACTTAATTCTCTGTCATACAACCGCAGATTTTGATGCACTCGGCGCTGCTGTCGGGGTCACTAAATTATGTCCGGGTAGTAAGATTGTGTTAACTGGAGGTTGTCATCCGGCTGTTAAGGATTTCTTAGCACTACATCGAGATGAATTTGCGATGATAGAAAGGCGATCTGTTATCCCCGAACAAATCCGACAATTAACAGTTGTGGATACTCAAAATAAACAGCGTTTAGGAAAAGCCAGCGAGTGGTTTAATTTGCCTCAAATTAACGAAATAAACGTTTACGATCATCATTTTAATATTGCGTCTGATATTCCTGCGAGTTTGACTCAAATTGAAGCAGTGGGTGCAACGACTACTTTAATTGTTGAACAAATTAAACAGGATAGAGTTAATCATTTAAGCCCCGCAGAAGCCACAGTAATGGCGCTCGGAATTCATGTCGATACGGGTTCTTTAACATTCGATCAAACCACCCCTAGAGACGCTTATGCGCTGGCTTGGTTAATGGAAAAAGGAGCTAGCTTATCGGTAATTGCAGATTATGTAGAACCGGGTTTATCGCCTCAATTACAAGATTTATTAAGTCTTGCTTTAGAACAACTCAAAAAAGTAACGACTCGAGGATATACAGTCGCTTGGGTTTTACTGGAAACCGATCAATTTATTCCCGGTTTATCGAGTTTAACCTCTCAACTTTTAGACTTAACCGAAACTGATGCTATTTTACTGGGAAATCGTTATTTTTTAAAGAATGGTGAGGATAAACGATTAACGATTATTGGGCGATCGCGTATTGAAGGAACAGACTTAAATCAACTGTTTCAACCCTTAGGCGGAGGCGGACATACTCAAGCCGCATCTGTTGTTTTAAAAGAGGTGAATTATACTGAAAGTTTACAAGAATTAGTCGAACAATTAAAAGCACAAATTCCTCAGCCTTTAACCGCCCGTGAAATCATGTCTTCTCCGGTGCGGACTATTCGTCCTGAGACTACAATATCAGAAGCTCATCGTATTTTACTACGTTATGGTCATTCGGGATTATCTATTGTTAATCAACAGGATAAACTCGTTGGAATTATTTCTCGTCGAGATCTTGATATTGCCTTACATCATGGCTTTAACCATGCGCCTGTAAAAGGCTATATGACCCCTCAATTAAAAACAATTAAACCAGACACAACGTTACCGGAAATTGAGTCATTAATGGTGACTTATGATATTGGCAGATTACCCGTATTAGAAGCAGATAATTTAGTCGGAATTGTGACAAGAACGGATGTGTTACGGCAACTACATCAGCAACAAAAAACTCAAGAGATTAACGCTTCTGAAAATAATCAAAGTGTTGATGTATATGCTCTGCAATCTCGCTTAGAGAGTCGAATTAACCCCCATTTATTAATCCTCCTAAGAAAAATAGCTCAACAAGCAGAAAAAAAAGGATTACAACTGTATTTAGTCGGCGGCGCAGTTCGAGATGTACTCTTAGCAAAACCTGAAGAAAAATTATTATTAACCGATTTAGATTTAGTGGTAGATGGCTGTTATTCTTTATCTCAAAATGAAGTCGAAAAACATCCTCCGGCTGTAGCCTTGGGAAAAGCAATACAACAATCTTATCCGGCTGCCAGATTAGAAATTCATGGGCAATTTCAAACCGCCGCTTTATTGTGGCATAATGACCCAACTTTTGATTCTCTTTGGATAGATATCGCAACAGCAAGAACAGAATTTTATCCTTATCCAGCCGCAAATCCAGAAGTAGAAGCGAGTTCAATTAGGCAAGATTTATATCGCAGAGATTTTACAATTAATGCCTTAGCTTTGAAGTTAACCTCTCCTAATTCGGGTGAATTATTAGACTTTTTTGGGGGAATTTCTGACTTGCAAAATCGTCTAATTCGGGTTTTACACGCCAATAGTTTTATCGAAGATCCAACGCGAATTTATCGGGCGGTACGGTTTGCAGTGCGTTTAAAATTTGAGATAGAAACTCAAACAAAAGAGTATATTCATTATGCCATTAGTAGTGGTGTTTATGAGAAGAAATGGCATCAAGATTCTGCTTCAGATAAACCTCAAAGAGCCCCCGCTTTAGAAACTCGCCTAAAAAGTGAATTGAAGTATATTTTACAAGCCAGTTACTGGCAACCCGCTTTACAGCTTTTAGGGGAATTAAAAGCATTGCGATGTATCCATCCCAGCTTAGAATTAGATCAACAACTTTGGCGAAATATTCGTTTAGTAGATCGCTGTTTGAGACAATTTGACAAAAATGAAAATCAGCTTGTACATTGGCAAACTCGACTAGATGTGATTTTAGCCCATTTAGCTCCGCAATACCGTAAAATTGTAGCAGAATCCTTACAACTGCCATCTGATAATATTAAACGACTCCAACAGCTTGAGCAGAGTAAAATAGAAATTAATCAATCAATTTCTGACTGTCAACGTCCGAGTCAATTTGTGAAATTATTTAAACCTTATGATCTACCGTTACTGATTTTGATTTCGGTACAAAGTGAGCGGTTTGTGCGACAAAATATCTGGCAATATTTAACCAAATGGTCAACCGTTAAACCGTTGTTAAATGGTAATGACCTAAAAGCATTAGGATATAAACCCAGTCAACAATTTAAGCAGATGCTTGAGGATGTCTTAGCGGCAACTTTGGATGGTTTTGTCAGCGATAACACCGAGGCAGAAGCTTTTATCCTGAGTAATTATCCCTTGGAAAAGACGTAGGGGTCAGACACCCTTTATCAATCCTTTACCAAAATACCTACGATCTTTACTCAATCTTGAAGACAAGACGGCTCTGATACCATTATTCTATAAGAAGAATGTCAGAAGTAAAAAGTTCATCCGATTCAGCGGGTTGCTTGATTATGTGTAGCATTCTTGAATGATGTCCATCTGTCTTTAACAGCTCTCTTACAAGGTAGCCACAGTAGGCTACTTTTTTATTGAGAATTTTTTAACGAACTTGAATCATCTCAGTATCTTCGATGGGTTGACCTTGAGAATATAAAGCCTTATGACCATTAGTATTCAACGTGACTCGAACCTGATTTTCACCGGGTTCTAAATTTTTGAGATAATACCAATTACTATAAATTCGGGTGACCTTTTCTCCATTAATATACAAGTGAGCGTGTCCTCCACTCATATCATCAGCTTGATTGGTTTGACTCGGGGTAAACTCAAAATTAGATACTTTCACCTCTAAATTCCAGCCTTGGACGGCATCAGAATGAACCACTAAATCAACTTGCGGCACTGGCTGACCAGCAGGAACTTCAACAGGTTCGTGACTGTGATCCATGCTGCCATGACCTTGACCATGACTGTGAGACTCATCTGCAATGCCGCTTAAATTTGGCACGGTTGTGATGCTGAATAATGCCGCTGTTAATAGTAATGATTTGAAGACGAATTTCATTTGACCCTGGCTCTTCTGTTTCTAAAAATTGTGAATAAAGATTATAGGTAAAATCCTCAATTCAATCAACAGACAGCCTGTCGTTTTCCTCCTCTTGTCCCCCCTTTTTTAAGGGGGGTTAGGGGGGATAAAACTTAACCTTCGTTGACTTCTGCTTCCTCAGTTGGGTTATAAGCCGCTTCGGTTTTGGGTCGGTCTAACTTAAACACCAATACACCCAAGGGAGGGATACACAGATCGATAGAATAGGGATAGTTATGCAGCCACCATTCCTCTGTCCATTTTCCGCCTAAGTTCCCCATGTTGCTACCGCCATATTCCCCGGCATCACTATTGAATAATTCGGTATAAAATCCGGGTTCAGGAACACCAATGCGATAATGGCTATGGGGTTGAGGGGTAAAGTTACAAATGACAACGGTAAAATCGTCTGTATCTTTGGCTCGTCGAATAAACGACACCACACTATGGCTATTATCGCTACAATCAATCCAGGTGAACCCTTCCTCATTGAAGTCCTGTTCATATAGAGAAGGTTCGGTGCGGTAAAGATGGTTTAAATTCTTGAAGAAGCGCTGCATCCCTTGATGGCTGGGGTATTGCAGTAGTTCCCATTGTAAGCTTCCCCAAACATTCCACTCATTCCATTGGGGAAATTCCATTCCCATAAATAGGGTTTTCTTACCTGGATGAGCAAACATATAGGCAAACAAACAGCGAACGTTAGCAAACTTTTGCCAATCATCCCCTGGCATTTTGCCTAACATATTCTTCTTCAGATGCACGACTTCATCATGAGACAACGCCAGCATGAAGTTCTCGCTGTGGTTGTACCACATACTGAAGGTGATATTATTTTGATGGAACTGACGGAACCAGGGGTCCATCTCGAAGTATTCCAGCATATCGTGCATCCACCCCATATTCCACTTGAGGTTGAAGCCTAACCCACCGGTATAAGTCGGCCAGGTTACCATCGGCCAGGAAGTAGACTCTTCGGCAATAGACAATAAACCGGGATAATAGCTGAAAACTACATGATTAGTTTGCCGCAAGAAATCAGCCGCTTCGATATGTTCCGCACCACCGTAATGGTTGGCAACCCATGCTCCATCTTCACGTAAATAGTTACGGTATAACATCGAAGCCACCGCATCTACCCGCATCCCGTCAATATGGTATTTATCAAACCAGAATAAAGCGTTTGCCACCAGGAAGTTACGGACTTCATTGCGGCCATAGTCAAAGACTAAAGTTCCCCATTCTTTGTGTTCGCCAATGCGAGGATCTGCATATTCGTACAGGTGACTACCATCAAAGAAGGCTAAACCATGTCCATCCTTAGGGAAATGTCCCGGTACCCAGTCAACGATCACACCAATATCGTTTTTATGGCATTCATCCACAAAATACATGAAGTCTTCCGGGGAACCAAACCGAGAAGTCGGCGCATAATACCCCGTAACCTGATATCCCCAAGATCCATCAAAGGGAAATTCCGCGATCGGTAACAGTTCAATATGAGTAAAGCCTAAGTTTTTGACGTAAGGAACTAACTGTTCGGCTAACTCGCGGTAGGTTAAGTAACGGCCACCTGGATCGAGTTCAACTGCTTGAATGGCGGGTTCAACCGTGCCATCGGGTAACACATTGGGTTCAGCCATCGAGGCGCGGTTCCAAGACCCTAAATGACATTCATACACCGAGACGGGTTGAGTCAACTGATCCGTATGACGGCGTTTTTCCATCCAGTCGGCATCATTCCATTGATATTTATCTAAATTAGAGACAATAGAAGCGGTTTTCGGACGGACTTCCTGATAATAACCGTAGGGATCGGATTTTTCGTAGATATGTCCTTCCCAGTTTTTAATTTCGTATTTATAAGATGTTCCAACGCCTGCTTCCGGGATAAACAGTTCCCATATTCCGTTGCCAAACTTCCGCATTTGGTGTTGGCGGCCATCCCAATTATTGAAGTCACCCAGAAGGGAAACGTTACGAGCATTGGGGGCCCAAACCGCGAAATAAACTCCACTCACGCCGTTAAGGGTGATTAAATGAGCGCCGAGTTTTTCGTAAATACGGTGATGATTTCCTTCAGCAAACAGATGAACATCTAAATCAGTTAACTTAGCAGAACGAAACGCATAAGGGTCATAAATCACCCGTTCATGGTCTCCCTGCTTGTAGCGAAGTTGGTAGTTAGCTAGTTCGGAAACTTCTATTAAACACTCAAAAAAGTGAGGGTTATGAACCGACTGCATTGCGTATTCTTCTCGTTGTTCGGGTAAAATGACCCATGCTGCATCTGCATCGGGTAAATAGGCTCGGACGGCCCACTGGGTTTTGCCATCTTGCTCAATTTTGTGGGGGCCGAGGACTTCAAACGGGTCATGGTGTTGGTTCCAAACAATGCGGTCAATTTGATCTAATGCAATGGTCATGGGTCTTAAAACGCGCTACTACAAACAGATTACTATCAAACGAAAGGGTAATATTGATTTACATTGTTTCACAATTTTGAAAGGCTGTGCTGTTGTCTATCGATAAATTTCATGACTCACACAACAGTAAAACAGTCAACCTATCTAAGGATAAGGATCGACTATTTCATTGCAGGAATGTTAACACAACTATACATAATGGTCATTGGTTCTTTATTCTTAGTTATTGGCTATTGCTCATCAGCAAGTCGGTAGTCAGCAGCTTTGCAGTCGTTTCTCTCAATAGCCTTGATGATTGTCCCCATTAGTAACAAAGGACAAAGAACAAATAACTAATCTGCCAAACCGGGTGGTAAGGGTTCGTGACAGAGGTGATGAACGTCTCTGATGCGTTGAAATATCCAAGGATAGCGATCGCGGTATTGAGGCAAAAGCGCCAGAGGACTTAGTAGTGCAGCCGCTGTTAAATCGACAAAGCTGAGGCGATCGCCGACTAAATAAGCCTGATCTTCCCACAATTTTAACACTTCAAATGCCAGTTCTAGCCGTTGTGTTGCTAATTTTACTGCCGCAGTATTGATATTATATTGTCGCCGCACCACCTGAATCACCAATTGACTAAACCAGGAGGGATCGATCTGTTTGCCTTCTCCTGCGCGGTAGTCATAGTAAACAAATCTTATGGCTGTGCCAATGCTTTCATCCAGCCAATCTTCTAACAGTAATGCCTGAGTTTGTTGCTGTGGATCGCTTAAAAATAAAGGGGGTTGTGGACAATAGGACTCTAAATATTGAAAAATATTAGAAGAGTCTGCAATCACTTCAGGTTGATCCTGTTGTTGAGGTAATAATACAGGAACTGTGGTTAATCCGGTTAACGGTTTTAACTTAAAAATATGAACTCCAGGGGTTAGATTTTCTACCTGATAATCTATCTTTTTATATCCTAAAGCAAGTCTGGCTTTGCGGCAGTATTGAGAGGTACTGAATTGTAATAGTAGCATTATATTGATTCAATTTTATAAAATGGTTAATTTATATCTTCAGTTTTATTGTGTAATAGGAATATATTTGGGTTTTTGTTTGACTCGCTGAATCCAATTTTCAATTTGCGGAAATTGAGTTAAATTAAATCCACCTTCATCGGCGACATGAGTGTAAGCAAATAAACAAATATCAGCAATACTATAAGAATTGCCAACAAAAAATTCATGTTTTTTCAGATGTTCTTCCATCACAGATAATGCCATATTTCCTGCTTTATGCTTCTGTTGCAATGCCTCTTTATATTCTTCTGCTTTTCCTAAAACCGATATCCAATAACGAGAAGTTGCAATATTCGGTTCATGACTATATTGTTCAAAAAACATCCATTGCATGACTTGCGCTTGTTCAAACGGTTCTGTTGGGAAAAAAGGCGTATTTTGACTGAAATAATAGATAATTGCATTAGATTCTGCTAAATACTTTTCCGCTTCTAATTCTAGCAATGGAATTTTACCATTAGGATTTTTTTCTAAGAATTCAGGGGTGCGAGTTTCTCCTTTAACAATATCAATAGAAATTCGTTCAAAGGGTATTTCTAACTGAGTCAATAGCAGTCTAATTTTATAACAGTTTCCAGAAGGCGGATATTCATATAATTTCAGCATGATTTGATTAATTTCTATTTACTATTGTCGTTCTAATAAAACAGCCGTTTGCCAATAATAAGCCTCTCGGCGAACATCAACAATTTTAAACCAAGGTTGACGTTTTTGACTAAAATAATCTAAATCATAGAATACCAGAGAACGGGTATCTCTTCCCAGAGTAAACATAGAAAAGTTAGATTGAGAATATTCTTGATATTTACGATAGCATTCTGCTTTTTGATCGGGTAACCAGATATTATTCCGATCTAACCAAGCTTCCGAAAAGTCTTTAACTGTATTGATTAAATGTTGTTCTTGAATGGTTACATAAGCCATGCCACCCGGTTTTAAGATTCGTCTTAATTCTAAGAACCAAGCATCCGCTAAATCATCAATATGGGTAAAGACAGAACCAGCATAAATTAAATCAAAATAGCTATCTTCAAAGGGTAAATGGGGGTGAGTTGTTGCCATAAAGAAATGAAATGGCGGACTTAAATTTTGTTGACACCAAGTAATACAATCTCCACTAATATCTGTTCCCCAAATTTCACAATTTTCTGAAAACTTTTCTAAATGTCGGATCATTCGTCCAGAGGCACAACCAAAGTCTAAAATACGACTCCCAGACTGAATAAAATAGCCTGCTTTTTCTAATGTTTCTTGTAATATACTAATTTGAACTTCCCCAGAATTAAGATAATATTCTTCGCTTTCTGAGAAGACAAACATCAATTCTTTTGGCGGAATCGCTAAATTCAAGCGTTTAGTTTCTGGATTTTTACTGGGTGGTTTCGTTTGATATAAAATATAGTGACTTGACTCTCCCCAAACTGGATAATACTTTAAGAAATCAATCGATTCTAGTTCAGTAATTTCTGTTTTTCCAGTAGGATTTTGGATATAACTTAAAGCTTGAGTTGCTTCTAGCAGTTTCTGTTCGGCTGATTTAAAGTTAGGCTTTATTTCTAATACTTTCTGAAAACAATTAATCGCCTCTTCCCAGTTCTGTAATTGCATCAACACCTTACCTAATTTATAATGTGTCAGATAATATTTTGGTTCAATTTCAATAGCATGATTTAAAACGGTTGCGGCTTCTTGCCAACGTTGTAGATGAATTAAACTCTCTGCATATTTCTCTTGTAACCAGAATAAATTAGGATGATGCTGTGTTGCGATTTTATAGATTTCTGCCGCAGCTTGCCATTTTTCTAACTGAATAAAAGCCTCTGCTAAATTAGCATAAGCCCAAACAAACTTAGAATCTAATTCAATTGCTTTTTGATAAATAGGAATCGCCTCTTGCCAAAACCCTTGCTTAATTAAAGCTTCGCCTAAATTATTATAAGCCCAGAAAAACTGCGGATTTAGTTCAATTGCTTTTTGATAAATAGGAATCGCCTCTTGCCACTTCTCAAGCTTAATTAAAGCTTCGCCTAAATTATTATAAGCCCAGAAAAACTGCGGATTTAATTCAATTGCTTTTTGATAAACAGGAATCGCGTCTTGCCAACGTCCTAACTTCAGAAAAATTTCACCTAAATGATTGTAAAACCAAAAAAAGCTCGGTTCGAGTTGAATCGCTTTCTGATAAACTGAAATAGCAGTTTCTAATTTTCCTGCCTGAATTAATACTTCTCCCAGCTTTTGATAACCCCTAACATTCTGAGAATCAAGCTTCAGAACTTGCTGATAAACTGCGATCGCCTCTTCATACTGTTTTGCTTCTAAAGCCCGATCTGCTTGCTGATAGAGTTGAGAGATCTGTTGTTTTTGCTCGGCAGTTAATGGAGAAGAATCAATTGACATGAATGACTCCCAAATTTCAAATAAATTCTACAGTACAGGGAATAGATTACTGTATTTTACATGATAGAACCCGTTTTAATGATTTGAAAACAACACACTTATAAAAAATAATGTTTTCCTAAATAACCAAAAAATGAACAGCGATACAAGCCCCTTAATTTCTTAATGGGGTTCTTCCTTCTTCCTTCTTCCAACTTCGGTTCTTCCTTAAATTAGATTTTAGGTAACCACACCACAAAAGTTGTTCCTGGATAAAGTGAAGATTTTTCTGAGAACATTTGAGCAGTCCATTCTGGATTTCTGGGAGAAAATACTTGAATATTTCCTTGCATTTGTTCAACTAAATCTTTTGCAATTGCCAGTCCCAATCCCGTCCCAGAAATCTTACCTTCGGCTTGAACCCCTCGATATCCCCGTTCAAATAAATGATCCAGATCTTGACTCGGAATTCCAAAGCCAGTATCACTAATTCCAACGCCGAGTTGATCGGGTGTTGAGTGAACTTGAATTTCTATCTGACCGCCTGCTGGAGTATACTTCAGCGCATTATCCAGAAGATTACTTAAAATTTCTCGTAAAGCTTGACGATTGGCTTTAACGGGCGGTAAATCAGGCGGTAAATCAATCAAACATTTAAGCTGACGTTCCCCGGCAACCGCACTCGCCGAAGTTAGTAAAGGTTGCAGTATAGATTCTAGGCGAATAGATTCTGTTAACTCTGCGGCAGGTAACAGAGCCGGAACAACAGAAGCGTTAGAATTTAAAGACTGATTTAGTTCTTGATCGGGCTGATGATCGCAATCAATCATGTCTGAGTCAGGGGATATATGATATTGAGCATCTCCCACTTCAACGGTTCGATCAACTTGCTGTAATAACTCTTGAATACGATTACTTTCTTGAATAATACTATTGGCAATTTGAGAATTTTTACCATCGGCTAAAAACCGTCGGCGCAGCAGTTTTCCAAACGTTTTTAAAGCCGTTAATGGACTTTTTAATTGATGCAATAAACTTTGCAGCGTTTGATATTGTTGAGCTTGAACTTGTTGCTGTTGTTCGTAGCGTTGAGTCAGCCATTGAAAGCGACGATCTAAGGTACAAGCCGCCGCTAAACTACTCGCAATACCTTGAAGCTGATGTTGTTCTTGTGCATTCCAGGGGCGATCTTCCCGTCCTGTTACGAAAAACCCCATGACGACATCTTTATAAACCAGGGGAATGACTATTTTTTGTTGTTCTAAATTCGGATTGTTGACTGAGTCTGTGGAGGCTGTGTGAGAAGCCATGGATAATTCGATTGTCACAGCATTTGAAGCTTCAGTTTCATCCTGGGCAATTAGGGCTGTTGATTGACGAACTTCCGGTAAGGAGAGAATGGCCTGATCTGTTCGCCAAGCTTTAGAAGTTTCGGGGTAGGTGGCAACGGGAATCAGTTTATGATGAGTTTCATCCACCCAATCTTCTGTCAGGTAGACCACACTCACAGAGGCCCCTAAACTGGCAACCAGAGAGACTTGAGTTTGGCACAGGGTAACGAATTCTGAACTGGTTGACATTCCCATCTCAACTCCACTTGAGCATGATTATCACTCTTAATACTCATAATTTACCATTTTCATCAATAAGATTTCTTCTGTCTTACGTTAGGCAGTGCTAGAGCGCTACGTTTTGGTAACAGCAATAGGTAAAAGTACAGGGAGCGCAGATGCAGATTTCTGCCCTGAGGTTCATATTCTTAACTGATCTTAATACTCCCAGAGATCGATGAAAGCCAGTGGTAGCATGAATAGGGTTGAAACACAAGACGTTTTTTGTATCAGTTTATTAAGAGATATTGAAATTTTTTTTCAAAGCGGATATAATGCTTCCGGATTTTGTAGCTATCACTACATCTGTCTGCAAACACAGGAGGTAAACACGTTGGCTAGAAGAAGAAAGCGCAAAAGTCGTCGCAGACAAGAAGGTCGTCGAATTCTTGAGTGCGTCCCCCAATTTAGCATCTCTAGCGGTGAAGACAAGCCTGTTACCGCTGCTCGTAAGTTTATTCACGCCGCTGGAATTATTCCACCCGCTTTATTGCTGGTTAAGCGTAATGAGCATACAACAGATCGGTACTTTTGGGCAGAAAAAGGATTATTTGGCGCTCAATACGTCGAAGAAAACCACTTTTTATTCCCGAGCTTAAAAGAGGTAGCCGAAAAGACCATTCCATCGACGACTCATAATCGGCTCGTGACATCTCCGGGATAAACGTAATTGTTAACATCTTTTTCGATTGGAGGTAATCCATATAGGGTGCGTTTGACTCTCATGCTTCAGTTCAGGTGAGGTCAAAGCTTGGATAATTAATTGAATGATTAATTGCTTGGTAGATGATTTTACAAAGCAAGGGTTTCTCACTTACCCATCGCTTATGGTACAGCAAAGAGCATCCTATTAAACTCCAATCGTTAAGACAGATACAATTGACGCTTAGCGTTAAACGCCTAGTTCAAGGGATTGATGGATGTGAATAGCCGTCGTGTATTTAGGGCTTAGATGAAGTCACAGGTTCCCAGGCTTTTAAGTTCAGAGCTTGCCTCAGGCTTGTGAGTTCATCTCGATGCCCTTGGATACAAATAACACTTTGGGGCTGGTTTTCTGATTGAATCGTGGCTTCTAACTGAAGTGAGACTTGTTCGCTTCGCCCCGCCCGCTGCCAGTAGAAAATGCCAGCTAAGGGAGACAGCACCACTAACCCTAGGAAAATGTTTTGTTGCTGTGGTGCAACCATTGACAGTACCAAAGCAAGACATAATGTTCCGATGGCAGTGAGCAAGGTTAAAAACACAGCCAACAATCCACTGGGACGAACCACTCCCTCAAATACAATCTGATTTTCATCCGGATTTGCACTAACGATGCGGTAAGCACGGGACTGAAAATACTGTTTAATTTGGTTTAACAGTAAATCAGCCGCGAGCGAAGCCACGAGTTTTTGCTGCTGGATACGAGCTTTTACAGAAGCCTTCACAAAGAAGAACAAGCCAATCGCTAGCAACAAAGTGAGGAAAAATGTTGATGAGAGTACAGGCAAAGACATAAGTTTCGTGAGTTGAAATCATGATAGATTTGAATTCCTCTCACTACTTTACATACATTTCTGTCTCACCGTATACTCATCCCATAATCGAGCCAGTTCCCGAGCTTTGGCAATAAATTCTGGACTAACCTGGTACATTCGCCTGGGACGGCCTCGTCCTTCCACTTTCTTCCAATATCCACTGATACTGCCTTCTCGCTCTAAAAATTTGAGCGCACTATAGAGTACGGTATCAGATAAGCGGAAATCAGTATACTCTTTTTCTAAACATTCAATCAGTTCTGTGCCGTAGGAGTCTCTACGCAAAAAAACTGATAAAACATAACAAACCGCCAACTCCCGATTTAAATGAATTGGAGGGGGGCTTTTAAAGAATCTGTAAATATCTTCAAATGTCATCTTGAAATGTACTCCCTCTTTATCTGCTAGCTCAAAGGTCTACTCAATTAAGCGTAGTAACCTAATACATTTTGGACTTCACTTTCCTAATGTATCGCGTTCTTGAGGAAGGATTTAGTCAAGACTGTCACCTTTTTGAAGTTTTTTGTTAGTCAGAGGAATGTTAATTCAGTAAGTGACAAAATCCGGCTTCGGTCGCTCATAACAAGTAATATCAGATTTGTTTGAGAGAATGAATAAAATTAACTAAATCCTCTGATTAATCGATGTTATTGAATTCAATCACAAGGCGCAAAATTAATTGATATCATTCCATACCCAGCACAAGTTAACTGGCTGTCTCAGTTTCCTCGAACTGACGAGTGCTCGAGTATACGATAACATTCGGCAATTGGGGTTCGCTGTTTCAAAGCTTCCACAAGAGCCTCATAAGCAGATTGATGTTTTTCAATCAAAGCTTTAGCCTGTAAAATCGCCCAACGTTCCTTCATTTTTGCTTCGCCTGCAGAACGTTGCAATTGCCGCCATAGAATTCTAATTTTTTGCCTATCATCTGTACCGCCGCTGGCTTGTTGATAAACCGATTGTTCAGCCGCAATACCCGCCATCCAGACGGTACAATAGCGATCGAGTAACTGAGCCGAAATTTGACCCTGCTGTAATTGCTCTAATAATTTCTCATCATCAAACCGTACACCCCCCTGGGCTGTTTGTCCTTGCTGAAAAGCCTCCCAAGCACTTAAAGCATAGCCACTGACTGGAATTTCCATTAAATAAGCAGCTAAGAAATGTCCCGCTTCATGATAAATAATCCGTTCACGGGTTTGACTAGAACTGCCCTCTAATATATCGAGTAACATAGAGCTTCCTTGCCCTTGTAAGCCCCAAGCATCAACCGCTCCGAGGACTAATAATACAAAGACAATACTGGCCGGAATTGTCGGGGATAAATGAATTAATGGCCCCAGTAAAACCGACAGCGTCATTAAAAAGATTGTAATCGCAATTAAATTTAAAGTAGTAGGTCTCATGGTTTTTGAGGGAACGGGGAATGGGGAATATGAGGGAACGGGATAATCTATCAAGGCAGGTTTGAATGGTCTGCCCTGTACTTCAACCACTCTTATCAGGGAACAGAAACTTCTGAAGCAAAACTAGCCCAGCGAACAAATTCAAATGGCCCGGCAATTGCTCCCCAAACGTGTTCATCAGTTTCTGGGTCACGTCCTCTATCGTGGCTGCTAAAGCGATTTTGGTCAATCTCAAACACACTATCGAGATAGGTTTGTTTGCCTTTACGTTCCACCATACACCCCTTTCCCGGTTCTACACCGCCTTTGAAGCTATTGCCTGTCCAATGGGTGATAAAATTACATCTCGGCATTAATTTAAGTTGTTCTCGCTTCAAGCCCTGCAACCGTTCAGGTTCACGAGATGCGCCGTAAAATTGCTCTTCTCCCTCAATTGAATAGTTCTCAATTTCGATATGATCGCTTTGAGGAACAATTTTAAGAACCCGAACACGATAGGGTTGCTTGAGATCGACATGATAAGCCTGTTCTAAGTAGAGACTAATGCCGTCGAGAAATTCATAGGCTATGGGGCGCATACAAACCCGAACATGGGCGAAAAAAGGCGGATTATCAAACGCTTGTTGTTGATTACTAAAATCAGCCGCCATCCATTGGCTGAGGGTAATAATATCAGTTGAATGAGTCATAGTTTACTATTGGTTCTTTATCCTTTTTCATTGGTTATTCGTTATTTTTTGTTTGTGATGACGTGAGTAGCGCGATTGCTACGCCTACGTGATTAATCAAATTATTTGTCGATAGTTATATCTTCAGTTTATCCCTACCAATAACAAGCAACAAATGACCAGCAAAAAATAACAACTAACAAATTCCTTGAGTTTGAATTGCGGTAATCACCACAGTATTTTTGACACTCCCCACTTTAAAAAGACGGGGATTCTTGGTTCACAGATCGAACTTTCCAATGCAGGGTTGCTCCAACATTAAAAGCGGTTCAAACTCCCCTTAGCGCCAGCCATGCCGTCAGGCTATAGCTTTACCCTTCGACTGTCGCTCAGGGTAACACCGAGCGGAGTCGAGGTGTTAGATCCGGTCTGCCCGACCGTACTGAGAGCCTTCTTCAAAATATTTTTGGCTGCGTTAATGTCTCTATCTTCTACATATCCACAATTAGAACAAATATGAGTTCGAGTTGATAGGGACTTAGGAACCTCTCTTGGTGCGCGCACATGGTGCGAACTTCCTCTACGCAGGCGAACCCCAAGACCGGAGTTCGCGCTTCCTTAGCGGCTTGTAAAGCCGCAGGGTCGCACCGCTTTTTGCCACAATTAGAGCAGTTTTGAGAAGTATTATGAGGCGCTACAGGTATTGTTAGCTTCCCATATTTAATTCCGAAATATTCTAACCAATGGCGAAAAGTAGACGCAGTTGCAGCAGCTCTCGGAGCTTGCATCCGAGAGAACTGCGACCAGGCAATATCTGAAATTGATTTAGCTAGGTGTCGATTTTTAACCATACCTTTAACATTTAAGTCTATGCCTCCTAGCGTCGGCAGGCTAGCGCCAACATAGGCGACCACATCTAAGAAGTGGATTACGCAGTATGCAATTCTCTTTGCATACTCTTTACGCTGTCGACTTACTCTTAAATGTTTTCGGGCATATCGACACCTTGCCTTATGGTAGTTTTTTGACTGTGGCCCCGCTCCACGAATGTACTTTTTGGATTTTCTGCGATTAGCCCGTATAAGCTGTTTTTCAGATTTTCGGTAAAATTGAGGATTTTCTACAATATTACCGTTTGAATCTGCCAAAAAATATTTAATCCCAACATCTAAACCTATAGCTTTTCCTGTTGGCTCAGTTTCTATACGCACATCAACTGAAATACAAAACTGTACATAGTACCCATCTGCTCTTCTCACTAACCTGACTCTTTTAATATCTTCAAGTTGATAGAAGTTTAGATCATAGGTTCCTTTTAATTTAAGTTTACCGATATTGTTCTTGTCGGTCAACGTTCCGCTGGATGCAAGCTCCAGCGGCTGCGTTGACTGCGTAAAAGTAATCGCTTTTCTATTTTCTGAGAGTTTCCATCCAGTCGCCTTATATTCAACAGAACGAGCGTATTTCTTAAACTTAGGATATCCCTCTCTTGGTGCGCGTTCTGGGGCTGCTTGAAAAGCAGCAGGGTCGCACCGCTTCTTTCCGGATACTTTCTTCTTACAGTTCTCGTAAAACCGACTAATCGCACTCCATGTACATTCAGCCGCAGACTGTCTAGCTTGAGAGTTAAGCTTGTTGGCAAAAGGATATTGTTTCGCTAGTACCTTGCAATATTTATTAAGGTCATACTTACTCACTTTTTTGTCGTCCATCCAGTATCTTAAACAAGAATTTCGGATGAATTTATATGAGCGTATTGCCTCGTCAATTGCCTGATATTGGCTGTCCTTGCCTTTTGCCTTAAACTCAAAAACTATCAATGCGCTTACTAACTACCGTTAAGTTTATACTGTTTATTGTAGCATAATACAATTTGTCTGACGAATAAATTCGTCGCTCTCGCAGAGCAATCCCCGGGTTAAAACACAGGGGTTTTACGCATCGCCACGATAAACACACTTGTGTGTCCGGCGACTTCTGAACCTGGCATTTTCTGAACCGCCACGGCGGCATCGACTGCTGCATCATATTAAATCGGGCCTTCTAATTTTAATAGCGCTATCAATGAAGATGAAGATGAAAGCGAAATGGTTAGGCTTCCTGTTTCATACTAAATAACAGAAACTGACTCGGTGATGTGGTATCGTGAGGATCATTACTGATTAAAATTAAACTGCGATCGCCATTAGGTAATCTTGGGCCTAAAGTCATTCCTTCTAACGGTTGAGACGGAAGATCTAATTTATCTAAATCAAGTAATAGCTTTTTCTGTAACGGCTGTACAATTGAAATCGGTTTGCGTAAACTGGCGATTTTAGAAGTATCTGTGGCGTTGCCTGTAAATACCTGATAAATTTTATAATGATATCGTGATGAAGTTGGCGTTAGCCCAGGCTCTGCTGTGGAGAATTGCTCTAAACTTAAGAACATACCCGTTTCAGGTAAAGCCACCATTGCGATTAAGCGAGACGGTGAGTCTGTTTCAGGATGTGAGTCCAGGGAATAGAGATTTTCAGAGACCAGAAAAGAAGCCCGATCTGCAATCACATAATGTAATATTCTTAACTGAGTCCCATCGGCATCAAGATCCTGTAATAAAGGGGCTGATGTCGTGGCAAACAGACGAAACGGATCGAGTCCGCCTTTGCTAAAGCCATCTGGAGCGATTGTGAGGGAATGAAAACCGAAATTAGACTGAATCCCTTGAGGCGCTTCTTCGTCAGTCTGAGGGCGATAATTCGGCGGTAACGGAACGGTATTTTTGAGTTGACCCGTTTGTAGATCAAATTCTCCAATTAACGGTATGTTTTGGCCGTCGTGAACTTCTTCGGCAGCAATAAAGACCGAGTTACGAGGAGTAAATACAATACTTTCAAGCTGTAGATTTTTATCTTTGAAGGTTTGACCGGATTGATCTTTCAGCGCAATAATAGATTCTACACTAAGTGCAGAAGGGGTTGAGGCATCTGAGAGTAGATTGTCTAAGTCTAAATTGTCTAAGTCTAACTTGAGCTGATAAATCCCAGTTTCTCCAGATGAGTCCATCTCCCCTAAAACCCCGTAAAGATGAACCCCTGGAGAGGTTTGAGGGCCATAACCTTGAAGCTCGTAAGTGACTCCAGATAAATGACCTGTCGGGAGTGTCGTTTCCCCTAAAAAATCCAGTGATGCATCCAAAAACATTCGTGTTTCTGCTGAAACCTGCGGTAAAGCACAAGCCGTGAGCAGACTCAAGAGCATCATAACCTGTAGTAGGCGTTGAACTAAACGAAAAGGTTTCATTGCAGACAGATATCGAATGGATGAGTGACTGGGTTAATTCGAGTTGCGGGTTATTTGTTCTTGCGTTGCAGCGGCGCTCGCGCGTTCGTCGTTCGTTGTTCGAGACGGATTATAACTCAATCAGTTGACTCATAACAAATAACTAACATACTAATAACAAATCCTAATCGTTCCATTCTCCCCGTGGGGGAACAGGAGGATTTCGTTGTAAACGTAGGGCTAAGTCATCTTCTGGGCGCTCTCCTCTGAGCCACTGACGTAGCGCTGTCTCAATGACTTTACTGGGATTACTGGTTAAATGATTGACTTGTTCGATAAGCTCTGAATCAAGCTGAATGGAAACTTCGACTTTATCTCCATTTTTAGAAGAAACTGTATTTTGATCGTTCATACTGCAATATCCTGTTGATTAAAATATTTCACCTGTGATTTTCATGATTCGGACTTGTGGTCACGGCTACCATGATTCAACTCATGTTGATTGAGGTGAAGGGATATACTTTATTGTACTTTCTCTAACTGAAGTAAAAGTTATAGCCTTGAAAATATCAAGACTTCTTCACAATTCAAGACGCTTGTTTTTACCCAACAACAAATATTTGTTTGACGAGCGGCAACAATCTAAGTCCGGCAGAAGTATCGGGGTGAGAATCCATTCACTTGCAGGATGCCTCACAGGTACACCCTACAAGAGAATAGATCAGTTAAAGTGTTTTCAATGTTGAACTTTAATTTTAGGGTTGCTCAAACTGAGAAGAGCTAGGAAATCCGGTTGCAGGCTGACCCGATAACGCCCGACTCATAAAGTCTCGCCAAATCGGAGCAACGGTTGTACCGCCTGTGGCACTATAACCGAGGGGTGTAAAGTCGTCATTTCCAACCCAAATCGCGGTAGATAGTTGAGGAGTATATCCCACAAACCAAACATCACGTTCGGAAGAAGTCGTTCCTGTTTTTCCCGCCGCTGGCCGACCAATTTGGGCGCGGGTTCCAGTTCCGCCACTAATTACCCCTTGTAAGACGCTATTAAGAGAAGCAACCGCCCACTGGTTCAACACTAAGCGAGGCTTGGGAGTATTATCTAACAATATATTTCCCTGACTATCGGTCACCTGGACAATAAAGGTTGTATCAGAATGCCAACCGTTATTGGCAAATGTGGCATAAGCCCCTGCCATTTCCATCGGAGTCACATCCACCGATCCTAAGGGTAATGAAATCACCGGGTCAATTGGACTCTTGAACCCTAAAATACGGCAGATCTCAATCACCTGATTTAAGCCCACCGCTTGGCCAATTTTAACCGCTGGGATATTCATCGAACTTTCTAGCGCTGCCCGCACACTGACTGCCCCAGAATAACCGCCGCCATAGTTACGCGGGCTGTAATATCCATAGCCATCACGATAACTGACAGGTTGATCGTATACTGTTGAACCGGGGCCATATTTACCCGAGGCAAAGGCAGTGTAATATACAAACGGTTTAAAAGCAGAACCCGGTTGACGACGGGCCTGAATAGCGCGGTTATATTGACTGGTTTTATAGTCTGCGCCCCCCACCATGGCTTTCACAAAGTGAGTCCGGGGATCGACAGCGGCTAAGGCCAATTGACCGAGTTTACGATTGCGATAAACTCCCCAATAATAGAGGCGGTCGTGCCACTCACTCACCACTTGTTCCGCCATCCGCTGGAAATTGAGGTCAATCGTGGTTTGTACCCGCATTCCGCCTTTGAGCACCGCATCTCGACCAAAACGTTCTGTTAACTCCTGAACGACTGCTTCTGTGACATAAGGCAGTTGACTTTGTCTAAAAGAGGTAACAGTCCCAACTAATAATTTTTGTTTGCGGGCCTCAGTTTCTTCTGCGGCGGTAATCCATTTAAGATCCCGCATCCGCCGTAATACAATCGCTTGACGTTGCTTGGCTTTTTGGTAATTCGTAAACGGACTATAATCTTCTGGAGCCGGGATTAAACCTGCCATCAGTGAGGCTTCAGCCAAGGTTAAATCTGCGGCTGACTTGTTAAAGTAACTGCGGGCGGCGGTTTCTGCACCGTACAGGTTATGTCCCCAATATACTTGGTTGAGATACAGATCTAAAATCTCATCTTTCGATAAAATCTGTTCAATCCGAATTGCCATTACTGCTTCAGCGGCTTTCCGGCTAATGGTACGGTTGGGGGAGAGGAACAGGTTTTTAACAAGCTGCATCGTTAAGGTTGAACCCCCTTCAACGGTGCTACCCGACTCTAAGTTCGCCAGTAACGCCCGAATTACCCCAGTGGGATAAATTCCTCTATGGTAATAAAAATTACTATCTTCAATCGCCAATACAGCCCGTTTGAGATGAGGAGAGATCTGATCGAGGGGAATCACTTCCCGGTTGGCCTCATCGTGCAAACTCGCTAAAGGCTTGCCTTTGATATCGTAAATATAAGTGGTTTCAGTTGGAGCGTAGTTCTGAATCACCCGCACATCTGGCAAGTTACGGAAGCTAATGGCTAAACCAACTAACCCGCCAGCGACAACAGAACTGGCCAACATTGTGACACTCAACAGTGTTCCAGCCGTTACTTTACTAACAGATTGAACAAAGTCGAACATCCCAGATGAGCGCATCTCTGGCTTCTGTTGAATCGCATTTGTTGATGACACTTTTGGTTAACTCCCTCGGTGGAAAAGCTAGAATAATCAGATATAAAACAGGGGTATTGGTATAGGGTTTGAATTTAAGTCTCTTATATGTAATAGCACATTCGACTTAATTTGAACGGTTTTCACCCCAACTGCTAATATTTTGAGCTGAATAGGAGACAGCATCAAGTCTTTTTGTCGTTGGTTGTCTGTTGTTTATTGTGGGCAGAATGGGGACCACGGGGAAAGATATTCCTGTTTTGCCGAATACCCTACACTTGACCCTTAACACCCTACTGCTGCAAATCAACCACTGATGACCAACAACGAATGACTAATAACTCATAACCAATATGATAGGATGCTTGTCAAAGTCAACAGACATATTCTATGGCTTTGAGCAAACATCAACTAGGTTAAAGGATTTTAACCTAAATTGGTACAATTTTTAAACCGAGTTATGACACGGAGTCAAACCGCTGCTGAGGGCAATGAAAGCGGATCTGCACAAGATCTTGAACGTTTACGTCGAGGGGTTTGGGAGATTTTCCCTGAACAGCTTGAGTCGGAAAACCAAAATGAGAATTTATCCCAAAGATTAATTCAATCTACTCAACCGCTACGGATTAAACTGGGAATTGATCCAACTGGAACCGATATTCACTTGGGTCATAGTATTTTGTTTCGCAAGTTACGGGCGTTTCAAGATGCCGGACATACGGCTGTTTTGATTATTGGGGATTTTACCGCCCGCATTGGTGACCCGAGTGGCAAATCAGAAGCGCGTCAACAATTAACTGCTGAACAAGTCGAACAAAATGCTCAAACTTATTTAGATCAAGTTCGTCCGATTTTAGATTTTGAGACTCCCGGACGATTAGAAATTCACCGTAATTCTAGTTGGTTATCTGAGTTAGATTTAGCTAAAGTTTTAGATTTACTTTCGACAATGACGGTGAGTCAAATGTTAGCAAAGGAAGGATTTGCTCTGCGTTTTGAACAGGAAAATCCGATTTATATTCATGAGTTTCTCTATCCCTTGATGCAAGGATATGATTCGGTCGCGGTTAAAGCAGATGTGGAACTTGGCGGAACGGATCAAAAGTTTAATTTAGCGGTGGGTCGAGATTTACAACGTCATTTTGATCAAACTCCTCAATTTGGTTTATTAATGCCAATTTTAATTGGAACCGATGGCGTACAGAAAATGTCGAAATCTTTAGGGAATTATGTCGGATTATCAGAAGATCCGCTTTCGATGTATTCTAAACTAGAGAAAATTCCGGATAGTTTAATTGAACAATATTTTGAATTATTAACCGATTTACCGCTCGATCAATTACCAGAAAACCCAAGAGAACGTCAGAAACAATTGGCGTTAGATATTGTGGCTCAATATCACGGTGAAGCCGCAGCCGAAGACGCTCAAAAAGCCGCTATGACTTTGGTTCAAGGAGATGCTAAAGCAGCCGATGCTGTTCCTGAGTTTTCTCTAGCTGAGATTGAATTTCCAGCTAAATTATTTTATATTTTAGGAGCCAGCGGACTGTGTAAAAGTGGCAGTGATGCCCGTCGTCAAATTCAAGGCGGTGCGGTAAAATTAGATGGCGATCGCGTCAATGATGCCAATTTAATCTTTGATTCTGCTGAAGATTTACAGGGTCGAGTTTTACAGGTGGGCAAGAAGAAGTTTATCCGTTTAGTGGGCTAAAGAAATGAACCCAGATCAAATTATTGTGCCTTTGGATGTTCCCACAAAAGCTATGGCGATCGCATTGATTGAACATCTGCCTCAAGTTATGTTTTGGAAAGTGGGGTTAGAATTGTTTGTCAGTGCCGGGCCTGAGATTTTAACGATTTTAAAACAGCAAAATAAACGGATTTTTTTAGATCTAAAATTTCATGATATCCCCAATACCGTAGCAGGGGCTTGTCGTTCGGCAGCACAATATGGAGTCGATTTAATCACAATTCATGCAACTGCTGGTAAAGTTGCCCTGAAAGCGGCTCAGGAGGCTCTAGAACAAGGGGCGAAGCAAGCTAACCAACAAATTCCTCAATTAATCGCAATCACCCTTTTAACCAGCCTTAATAGCCGGGATTTGGCATTTGATTTGAAAGTGCCAGTTGAACTGCCCGAATATGCTTTACACATGGCATTGCTGGCAAAAGACTGTGGTTTATCTGGGGCAGTCTGTTCTCCCCTAGAAGCCCAACAGTTACGGCAAGTTTGTGGGGATGATTTTTTGTTAGTCTGTCCTGGGGTACGACCCACTTGGGCTACTATTGGCGATCAACAGCGGGCATTTACTCCGGCTCAAGCCGCACAAGCAGGAGCCAATTACCTGGTCATTGGCCGACCCATTACTGCTTCAGATGATCCGGTTGCTGCTTTTGAACGAATTTGTCAGGAGGTCGGGAATAGTCCTGCGTGAGTTGTTATGGGTTGCTTGAGGGAATCAGAAACAGATTCAATCACAAGTAGAGACCTACCACAGTACGTCCGTTGGTTTGTACAGATGACCTTCTCTGTCTCATCCCATCTTCCCTACTGAGAAGTTGCCTGCTGCTTTTGCTGAGCCGCCACCTGTTTTTGCAAAACTTCTAGCGCTTTAGCATACTGAGGATCATCTGGGCTACCAATTTTAGCGCGATCTTTCCTCAAATCTTCCCGTTGTTGCTCTGTTAACTCCACATTAAAATCAGGCTGAATTCCTTCATTGTTGATATCTCGACCGCTGGGAGTAAAATATTTAGCAATGGTAACTGCTAAGCCGGAACCATTTCCCAACTCTCGGACAGACTGGACTAAACCTTTACCAAAGGTCTTTGTACCCACTAAAACAGCCCGCTCGTTATCTTGTAAAGCCCCAGATAAAATTTCACTGGCACTGGCTGAGCCGCCATCGACTAAAACCACCAGGGGAGCAGTGGTTAACGCTCGGTTATTGGCTTGTTGGCGATCTTGTTCTCCGCGACGATCGACGGTTGAAACAATATCTCCCTGCTCTAGCCACATCCGGGCAATATCAATACTCGAAAATAGCAATCCACCGGGATTAGAGCGTAAGTCTAAAATATAACCCGCAACATCTTGCTGTTCGAGTTCTTCTATGGCTTCTTCCATTTCTTCACTAGCATTGGCACTAAACGTATTCAAGCGAATGTAACCAACATCACCGATTGAGCTTTCTTTTGTTGAAGCGCGAACCGGATGAATTTCAATTTTATCCCGTGTAATCGGATAATCAATTTCTTGTTCACCCCGTTTAATGGTTAAAGTCACCTGAGTCCCAATCGGCCCGCGAATCAGTTGAACGGCTTGGTTAATGTCCATGCCTTTCGTACTTTGCCCATCAATTTTTGAAATAATATCTTGTGCTTGTACTCCGGCTTCAAAGGCTGGCGAATCTTCAATCGGAGAAATAACAATTAATTTTTCTGTCTCTTCATCTTGAGTCAGTTGAATTCCCACCCCAGTTAATTCCCCTGAGGTGTCAATTTGCATATTTTTAAACTCTTCCGGGTCCATGAAGCGAGTATAGGGATCTTCAAGCTTCTCCAACATCTCTCGGATGGCATCATATGCTTGCTCCTCAGTCGTATAGTCTCGGTTGAGATAATCATTGCGAACCTCTGTCCAATCGACTTGATTAAACGTACCATCTACATAATTTTTATCGATAATTTGCCAGACTTCATCGATCAGATCTTTTGGGCTTTCCCGAAAGGATGCCTGACTCGAAAGATGAATGCCTGCCCCAACAACAGCCACAGCAGTTAGCATGACTGCGGTTGTACCTACAACAATCCCACTTCTAGAGATAACCATCTGTCTTTGTGAACCGGAAGAAATCACTTTAGTCTTCATTATGCACAATCTAGCATAGACCTGTCAGGGACATTCGATTTATATATACAAATCGTTAGTGATTTGAGGGGTTATATGTAGTCGCAATTTTTGGCTGTACGGTATAGGTGGCGAGGTATTGAGTGATATTTTTTTATATTGGGGCGCGGGGTTATTCTTTTCGATGCCAAAAAATTTGCTGAATCAAGTACTAAAATATAGATCTCAAGTAAATAAAGTTTGTAATTTTATATAGTGGTGACTCCTAACTCATCAGTCTCCTCGTTCGAGTTTGACTCCATAGAATCTGCTTTAGCAGATCTCAAAGCAGGGCGCTGTATTGTGGTTGTTGATGATGAACATCGGGAAAATGAAGGGGATCTGATTTGTGCGGCTCAATTCGCTACCCCGGACATGATTAATTTTATGGCGGTTCAAGCCCGTGGATTAATCTGTTTAGCCTTAACTGGCGATCGCCTTGATCGCTTAGAACTGCCCTTAATGGTCTCGAATAATACGGACAATCATCAAACTGCTTTTACCGTTAGCATTGATGCCGCCTTAGAGATGGGAGTAAGCACGGGTATTTCTGCTGAAGATCGCGCCCGCACCATTCAGGTTGCCATTCACCCAGATACTCGACCCCAAGATCTACGTCGTCCAGGTCATATTTTTCCACTGCGGGCCAGGACTGGCGGTGTGTTAAAGCGGGCAGGTCATACTGAGGCGGCGGTAGATTTATCTCGACTGGCTGGACTCCATCCCAGCGGGGTGATTTGTGAAATTCAAAATCCCGACGGTTCGATGGCGCGACTTCCTGAATTGATTGGTTATGCCAAAACTCATCAGCTTAAACTGGTCAGTATTGCCGATTTAATTAGTTATCGCCTCCAACACGACCGATTTGTCAACCGCGAGGCCATTGCTAAATTACCGACTCAGTTTGGTGAATTTCAGATTTATGCTTACCGCAATACGATGGATAACACCGAACACGTTGCCATTGTTAAAGGCGATCCGAAGCAGTTTAAAAATCAACCCGTGATGGTTCGAGTTCATTCTGAATGCCTCACCGGAGATGCGTTTGGATCGTTGCGCTGTGACTGTCGAATGCAGCTACAAACAGCATTAAAAATGATTGAATATGCGGGTAGCGGTGTGGTGGTTTATTTGCGGCAAGAAGGACGCGGGATTGGTTTAATTAATAAGTTAAAAGCCTATTCATTACAAGATTCTGGCTTAGATACAGTCGAAGCGAATGAACGCTTAGGATTTCCGGCTGATTTAAGAAATTACGGCATGGGGGCGCAAATTCTCAATGATATTGGGGTGAAACAAATTCGGTTAGTCACCAATAATCCCCGTAAAATTGCGGGTTTAAAAGGTTATGGGATTGAGATTGTTGATCGAGTGCCGTTGTTAATTGAAGCGACCGATTATAATTCGGTTTATTTAGATACGAAAGCGAAGAAATTAGGTCATTTTCTGCTACAGACTTATTTGATGACAGTCGCCTTACAATGGAATGAATCTGAATTAACCAGAGATGTTTCTCCCTCCAATAGTTCCCCTTTGAGTCTACCAGGACTGTTGCAGTCGGCGACTCAGCATTCTGAGATATTAGAGAAATTAAGACATTTAGCCCAAACTTATCACTTATCGTTGCGGGAAGAAACTCGTCCTGTCACCATTGCTTTATTTGGCCGAACCTCTACTGTGTTTCACCTGGGTTTAGATCAAGCACAAATGACGACTCCGAATTGGTATAAAGAACAAGATCATCCCTATATTGAAGCGGTTTTCAAAGTCTTAAATGAAATTAATCAGTGGTCTGGGTTAAAAAAAATGGAGTTTTTAGTCGCAGATGGCAATGATCCCTTAACTCATTTAAAAGTTCAGTTAAAACGAGATATTTTCCCTTTATCTCAACTCCCTAGTTCTGTCTGCGGTCGCCTACAACTACAAACGATTTATAGTTTTACGGAGAAAATAACGAAAAAAGATTAATTTAATAACTTCGGGCAAACAGGAATTTCAATGATAAATTCTGTTCCTTGATTCAGGGTTGAATGACATTTTAGATAGCCCTTATGCTTTTCAACAATAATCTGATAACTCACAGATAGACCTAATCCTGTTCCTTTTCCGATCGGTTTTGTCGTAAAAAACGGATCAAATATATGCTCATAAGTCGCTTGATTCATGCCGGAGCCATTATCTGCAATCTGAATAGCAATCCAGTTTTCACGACAGACTTTAGTGTTAATTTTAATCTGGCTGGGGTTGCTAGTTTGTTGATCTGAGATTTGTGGCTGTTGATTTTCTTCTAAGGCATCAATGGCATTACTTAATATATTCATAAAGACCTGATTTAATGGCCCTGGATAACAATCAATTAAAGGCAGTTGATCATATTCTCGGATTATTTCAATTCCTGCATAACCTGACTTTCCTTTGATGCGATTATTGAGAATCATTAATGTACTCTCAATCCCTTCGTGAATATCAACATTTTTAAGTTCCGCTTCATCGAGACGAGAGAAGTTTCGTAAGGATTTAACAATTTCTCGGATTCGTTCTGTTCCCACGGTCATTGAGCTTAAAACCTTGATTAAATCCGTTTGAATAAATTCTAATTCTACTTCTTCTATTGCTGCGTCAATTTCATCATCAGGGTTAGGATAATACTGTTGATAAAGCTGAATCAAATTTAACAAATTATTCGTGTACTCTTTTGTATAGTGAAGATTACCATGAATAAAATTAACGGGATTATTAATTTCATGGGCAATACCCGCCACCATTTGACCCAAAGAAGACATTTTTTCACTTTGAATAATTTGTGCTTGCGCCCGTCTAAGTTCTTGCAATGTTTGCTCTAAAATTATATTTTTTTCCCGTAATAATGCCTCCGATTTCTGCACAGTTGCCTCAGCTTCATGACGTTTTGTAATATCTCGAGAAATGCCTAATATCCCAATAATTTCTCCATTTTCATCTCTTAAGGGTAGTTTTTGAGTATCAAAGACTCGAATAGAGCCATCAACAGTCGTCGCAGGATCATAGGGATTATGAATAAATTCTCCATTTAAAACTTGTTGATCATCATTACGAAATCCTCGAATTCCTTTCTCAATATCTCCGAATATTTGTTCAGGTGGTAACCCCAATTCTAAATCATTCTTACCGACTATTTCTTCTGGGGAAAATCCTAATGCTTGAGCTAAAGTTTGATTGACTAAAATAAACTTAAACTCACGATCTTTAATATAAATCCAATCAGGAGTCGTATCAATTAAACTTTGAAGTAATTGTTGAGAACGTTTTGTTTCTTTAAATGCAGCTTTTAATGCTCTTTCTGCTTGTATGCGATCGCGAATTTCAAGTAGTAACTGTCCTTGAGCATAATCGAGTTCTTGAAGCGCTAAAGTTTTATATTGAAGCTGTTCTTTTAGATCATCATTACGGACAATCACTTGACCCGCTAAAGGACGCAATAGTAATATTATTATTCCGCTTCCTAGGATAATTAATACAATAATAACTCCGCTTAATCTTAATACAAGATGACGGACTGGTGCATAGAGTGCTTTAGTTTCAATACCGATTGCCACTATCCAATTTGTTTCATAAATGGGTTTAAATACAATTACATTGTTGAGCAGCTCAATCAGTTGTGGCTTAAACGATTCGTGATGATTTTTATCTGAGGTTTGAAGTCGATCTAGGAGTTGATTTACAGGTAATTGCTCTGGATTTTTAAGGGGTACAAACAATTGAAATTGATCGTTATCTTTGACTGTACCAATAGCAGTTTCTCCTGAGATTCCTATATCTATCTCTTCCATTACAATATCTTGAATAGGAGTAAACTCAATTAATACTAAATCTGTACCGATTCGTTGACCTTGACCAAAAATAGGAACAGCGATGATAAAATAAGACTTTTCTTGTAGTTCTATTGGGTGATAAATTTTAGGGAATTGAGTCTTCAAATCAGGAATTTTCCATTCGGTTTTAGGAATGGGTAAACCCACTTGCGTTAGGAATATTCCACTTTTGTCAAAACGACTAATTCCCGCAATATGTTCTGATTGATTTAGAGCATTTTGTAATAGAGGAGATATGATTTTAATGGCTTGATTTTGAGAAATTTGTTGTTGATTATATTGAGCTAAAGTTTGACGAGTGTTTGTCCAACTGGTAATTTGTTGAGCAATATCTTCGGTATGATGGAGAAACTCTTCAATCTTTAAAACACGAGTTTGTAAAGCAAGCTGCAAGTTCTGTTTTTTATTTTCTGTGAGTTTATTGTAAAGCGGAAAAATACCAATAACCGCAACCAATACCCCAACGACTAAGATTCCAATTGCTGAAGAAACAATCAGAACTTGCTGTAGCTGCTTTGTATTCATTTGATCAATCTATAACTTCTGTAGATTATCAGTCGGCTGGGTTAAGTATTGCTACTCTTTATTCTTCTTAATTAATCCCAAATCAGATAAATCAGCGAACATCTTAAGTGATGATCTCATACTTAATTGTATTCCCTCACTCATGCCATTTTAACACTTCGGAGGTTTCTCGATTCGCTCTTGCTGAGTAAGACATCAATAGAAAGAAACTTGAGAAAAACCAAGGGATTAGTATAATATCTTGGTTTAAGCTGGGGAAGATTTTGTATCCTTTTTCCCAACTTAACCCATGACTTCGACTGCATCTATTTTAAAACAGTTTTAGACACAATTCGTGTTTTTTTGCGGTCGGCTTCTGAGAGTTCTTCACCCGATTGTAACCGAGTGGCGCTAGTTTGTAATACAGTGGCTGCACTTTTATCCCCCATTTGTAATGCGGTTTTGGCTGCGGTTTGTAACATTGTCGCTGCCCCAGATCGATCTCCTTGTTGTAGTTTGGTTTCAGCAATTTGAGTTTGTCGATACTTCGCTAAAGCTAAAATATGCTGTTGAACTTGAGGATTATTCGTCGGTCGATATTGATTTACTACATTTGCTTCGATAAGAACAGGTTCAGAATAGAGGTTTTCTACCCCTAAAGCCGGATCGTCATAACGTACTTGTAATTGTACAATGGGTTGAGTGCCTTCTAATAATTGACCGATATAAAGATTAGCTAAAACCACTCGTTCAGTCTCAAACATTAAATCTCCTAAACGGACTAAATATTGATCGCCTTGTTGTTTAACGGGTAATTCTATTGTATCGGGAGAAACTTGAGCAATCGGTTTAAGTTCTGCAAATCGCACTTTTGGCATTAATGAAAAAGATAAATAAGCATTGGTTAAACCCACCGATTGCATCCGAGTAAATAAACGGCTAAATTCATCAATCGCTTGATCGGGATATTCAATATAAGCCAGCGCCCCACTGCCAGCATCTGCAATTTCTTCTAATACATCTTGATTCCAATCATCCCCAAATCCGAAGGTATTTAAAGTTAAATTATAATCGGCTGCTAATCTTGCCATTTTCAAACAGCGAATATTATCCCCATGTTCATTTTCGCCGTCCGTGAGTAAAAACGCTTGAGAAATTCGTTCTTGTTTGCCTTTTCCCAGTTCTTCAATCCCTAATCTTAACCCTTCATCAATCGCGGTTCCGCCAGAGGTTCTGAGGCGATTAATTTGCCGCTTAATTTTCTCTGGATCGTCAATATCTTGATTCGGAATTAATACTTTTGCCCGGTGATCGAAGGCAATGACAGAAATCCGATCCCCCGGTTGTAAACGGTCGATTAATTCCCCCGCTGCTTGTTTAACGGTTTCTAAGGGTCTACCACTCATAGAACCGCTATGATCTAAAATTAAGCATAAATTTAAGGGAACATGGGGTCTAGCAGCCGTGGCTAAAGCCGAGACAGAAATGGATAACTGACGTTGTACGGTTCCCTGGGTAGCATCGAGGTTGGAATCGTTGAGAATAGGCTGTAAACTAACGTTCATGGGAGTGATTTTGACTTGCGCTACTATTTCTTATAAGGATAGCTTCATTTAACCAAGCTACAATTGCTGAAGAGTTCACCAAATATCATACTGTGCAATCACCATATTCTTACAATGACAGTCCAATGCGCACCCCCCCGCCCGATTTACAGTCCTTACTGTTAAAGGAACGGATTGTTTATTTGGGGTTGCCGTTATATTCTTCCGACGATATCAAGCGTCAAGTTGGGATTGATGTAACAGAATTGATTATCGCCCAACTGCTATTTTTGCAGTTTGATGATCCTGAAAAACCCATTTATTTTTACATCAACTCCACCGGAACATCTTGGTATGGTGGCGATGCGATAGGCTTTGAAACCGAAGCCTTTGCCATTTGCGATACCATTAATTACGTTAAGCCTCCGGTTCATACCATCTGTATTGGTCAAGCGATGGGAACTGCTGCGATGATTCTGGCAGCGGGAACTAAGGGATATCGCGCTAGTTTACCCCATGCCACTATTGTCTTGAATCAAGCGAAAAGTGGAGCCCGGGGTCAAGCCACCGATATTCAAATTCGGGCAAAGGAAGTGTTAGAAAATCGTCAAACCTTCCTCGAAATTCTCTCAAAAAATACCGGTCAGTCCGTTGAGAAAATTCAGAAAGACACCGACCGGATGTTCTACATGACCCCCGAAACTGCCAAAGAATACGGTTTAATTGATCGGGTTTTAGAAAGCCGTAAAGAGTTACCGAAAGCGGTTGCAACGCTTTAAATTCAGTTCACATTGATTCTATCATTTAACAAAGGTTAATCTTATGCCAATTGGTATTCCAAAAGTTCCTTATCGTCTTCCGGGTAGTCAATACGAACAATGGGTTGATATCTACACCCGCTTAAACCAGGAACGGATTTTATTTCTCGGTCAAGAAGTCAATGATAGTATTGCCAACAGTCTGGTGGCGGCGATGCTGTATTTAGACTCGGATGACCCTAATAAACCGATTTATCTTTACATCAACTCCCCAGGCGGTTCTGTGACTGCTGGTATGGCAATTTACGATACCATGCAATACATCAAGTCGGATGTAATTACCATTTGTGTTGGTTTAGCGGCTTCAATGGGATCATTTCTGTTGGCGGCAGGTACTAAAGGCAAGCGTTTAGCTTTACCCCACGCCCGGATTATGATTCACCAACCCATGGGCGGGACTCGCGGTCAGGCAACGGATATTGAAATCGAAGCCAAGGAAATTCTGCGGATTCGGGGTTTACTCAATAGTATTCTAGCTGAACAAGCCGGACAATCGATCGACAAAATCGAGAAGGATACAGACCGAGATTACTTTATGTCTGCCCAAGAGGCAAAAGAGTACGGTTTGATCGATCAAGTGATTGAAGAACGCCCGGTTTAATTCAATCAGAAAAGTTAACAGTTTTCCCCTAAAATAGGGAATCATTTCTGTAGGGACGTTCACGGTAGCGTCTCTACTGTTTATTCGGTGAGTGGGTTTGAATTCAATAACGTTGATGGATACAATCAATTACTATCGGAAGTTAGGGTTAAAATCTGGCGCGAGTTTACAAGAAGTTAAAGCGTCTTATCGCCGTCTCGCCCGACTCTATCATCCTGATGTTAATCCGGATAATTTACACGCTAAAGATCAATTTATTGCGATTACAGAAGCTTATCAATATCTGTTAAATATTGCGCCTTTAGAGGCAGAAAAAACTCCTTACGTTCAGTCTAAACCCTCGCCACAGCCTGCCTCTTATCAACCGAAAACAACAAAAATTCGACGAAAACAACCGAATGTTAAATTTAATCCGAGTTTAAGCGAAACCGAACAAAAGCTGAAGGAACGTTCCTATCAACAGTTGCAGTTTTTATTAAAATATAAACGGTTTCCACGGGCGATCGCGTTAGTTGAAGGGTTAGCCCAACGGATTCCTCAAGATATTGAAATTCGTCAATGGCAAGCAATTGCTTATCAACGTTGGGGACGGCATTTAATTAAGGAACGACAACTGGAAAAAGCCAGACGTTACCTGAAAAAAGCACTGAAAACCGATCCTCATAATCGCACGTTATGGGCAGAAGTTGAACGGGATTTTCGTCGCTTAGAACAGATTTATTAGGGGGAACGGGAGTAAGGTGTAGGGTTTAGGGTGTTGGGTAACGGGGAAGAGAGACAAGCAAGACTGGGTAGACAAGGTAGACTTGGGAGATGGAGAAATCACCTGACTCAGCCACGGGCCTGTCTGGTGTATCGGGCGTGAATTCTGACTACTGACTACTAAATACTGACTCCTTCGACAGTTAACGTTGCTTCACAATTTCAACCGATGGCGATTTTGTAAAAGAAGCTGTAACCCTTATGGTGCAAGGAAAAACGGGAATTCTGTTAAATTTGTGTAATAAAACTTATTCTTTTTTCTAAGATAACTCCTCTGAACTCTATACAATAAAATTCGATACGGTTTTTAACAAGTACCCAGTAATCGACCGAAAACATTTTAATCTGAAAGATTAACTCCGCTGTTCGATCAAGGGAAGAATAAGGTTTGCTTAACCCAGTATTTTTACTTGGTTTCCTGGATGAATCCTAAAAGATCTTACAGTCTAATCAAAATGCTGTCATAACTCTCTCGTTGGGAGCAGAAAAAAACTAATGACTATTAAAGCCAGTGGCGGCGGCTCTATTGCCCGTCCACAACTTTATCAAACTGTACCGGTTTCAACTATTTCTCAAGCTGAGCAACAAGATCGCTTCTTGGGACGCACCGAGCTAAGCGAGTTAGCTGAATATTTTAGTTCTGGCGCGAAGCGCTTAGAGATCGCTCAAACACTGACCCAAAACGCAGAATTGATCGTCTCCCGTGCAGCCAATCGTATTTTTACAGGTGGATCTCCTTTATCTTTTTTAGAAAAACCTGACGACCAGCCCGAAAAGGTATCCGTTGGGGCGATGGGTACTCAAATGGATGTCAGCGAAGGCATCAAGCTTGGCACAGTGTCTTACGTTGAAGAACGCGGTGGTGGATTTTTTGATAGTGTAAAATCCTTCATCAGTAGTGCCAGTGGCAGCGGTGGTGCGGGTGCTGCGGTTAAGATTCCCCCTGGCTTTAGCCCCATCAACGTCTCTCGCTATGGCCCGAGCAATATGACGAAGTCATTGCGGGATATGAGCTGGTTCCTGCGTTATACCACCTATGCGATTGTAGCGGGCGATCCGAATATCCTGACGGTGAATGTTCGTGGCTTGCGGGAAATTATCGAGAATGCTTGCTCGAGTGCAGCGACTCTGGTGGCATTGCAAGAAATGCGCCGTGCTTCAATGGGTTACTTCAAAACCAATCCAGAAGCTCAGAGCATTATTGAACAATACTTTAATGTTGTGATTTCTGAGTTTGAAGCTGCCACACCCTCAAACAAACTCCGCCAACGTCAAAGCAGTGACCAACAAGGCTTAGAACTGCCTCAAATTTATTACAACGCATCCCAGCGCCGTCAGAAGTATGCGATGAAACCGGGCTTATCTAGTTCTGAAAAGCTCGATGCAATCAAAGCAGCTTATCGACAGGTGTTTGAGCGCGACATTAAGCGGGCTTACAGCTTAGATTTGTCTGATTTGGAGTCAAAAGTCAAAAACAACGAAATCTCCATGAAGGAGTTTATTCGTCGTATTGGTAAGTCTCCCTTATATCGCAAGCAGTTCTATGAACCCTTTGTCAATAGCCGGGTGGTAGAACTGGCAGCGCGTCATTTCCTGGGTAGAGGTTTGAGTTCTCCAGAAGAATTTACCAAATATTTCGATATTATCTCGGCTAAAGGCTTAGCTGGTTTAGTCGATGCGATGGTGGATTCTCAAGAGTATTCTGATTACTTTGGAGAAGAAACGGTTCCTTATCTGCGGGGTTTAGGCCAGGAAGCCCAAGAATGCCGTAACTGGGGGCCGCAAATTGATCTGTTTAACTACAGTGCGCCATTCCGCAAAGTGCCGCAGTTTGTCACCCTGTTTGCTGCCTACGATCAACCTTTACCGGATCAACACGTTTACGGTCAAGGCAATGACCCGTTAGAAATTCAGTTTGGTGCAATTTTCCCGAAAGAAACCCGCAACCCCAAAAATAGCCCCGCGCCTTTTGGTAAAGATACTCGTCGGATTTTAATCCGCAATGGGGCTGGTATTGATAACCAACTGAGTAACCCCGCAGCGCGACCCAAAGATCCGGGTTCATTAGGGCCAAAAGTCTTTAAACTGGATCAAGTTCCCGGCGGCTACATCAACAGTGGATACAGTAATATTGGCGGCGGTAACGGGGCAAGTGTTAAATACTCCGAAAGTTCGACTCAAAAACTGATCAAAGCGGCGTATTTACAAGTATTTGGTCGGCCTGTTTACGACGGTGAAGGCGTGAAAGTGGCTGAAATTAAACTCGAAAATGGTGATATTACTGTTCGTGAGTTTATCCGCGCTTTAGCCAAGTCCGATACCTTCCGTAAGATGTACTGGACTTCGTTGTACGTTTGTAAAGCAGTTGAATATATTCACCGTCGGCTGTTAGGTCGTCCCACCTATGGTCGGGCAGAAATTAACAGTTACTTTGATATCTGTGCCAAGAAAGGCTTCTACGCCCTCATAGATGCCCTGATTGACTCTCCAGAGTACAATGAAGCCTTCGGAGAAGATACGGTTCCCTACGAGCGTTATTTGACTCCTGGCGGTGTCTCCTTACGAACCATGCGAGTGGGTAGCTTACCTGCAAAAATGCCTCAAATTGCGGCTCAGCCAGAGGTCACCCCACGGTTTGTGGAATTGGGAACACCAGAGCGGACAACAGGAGGCTTTGAACTCAATAACCGTGTTACCCAAGGGGTTAGTCGGCAACGGGAACAAACGAAGGTCTTCAAACTCACCAACACCGAAGATAAACCAGCGTTACAGACATTAATTCAGGCGGCTTATCGTCAAATCTTTGAACGCGATATTGATCCGTATGTGGTCAAGAATGAGTTTACCAGCCTTGAAAGTAAGCTGGGTAACCAAGAGATTAACCTCAAAGAGTTTATCGAAGCGTTGGGTGGTACGTCCTTGTATATTAAGGAATTCTACACCCCCTATCCCAATACAAAAGTGATTGAGTTAGGCACAAAGCACTTCCTTGGTCGTGCGCCGCAAAATCAAGGGGAAATTCGTAAGTATAACCAAATCTTAGCCACTCAAGGATTGAAAGGCTTTATTAATGCCATGGTAAATAGCGTTGAATACGCTCAATTCTTCGGTGAAGATACGGTTCCTTATCGTCGTTTCCCAACTCTGCCTGCGGCAAACTTCCCCAATACAGAACGGTTGTACAACCAGTTAACCAAACAAAACGAAGATGTCGTTATTCCTAGTTTTGAACCTGTGGCAGCAGAAGATCGCAGTTAAATCAATAATAAATTGGGAGCAAAACACATTGTTAAAACTCTCAATTTCCGATTAATTTGTTGAATGAGTCCCTAGCTTGAGAAAAGTTAGGGATTTTTTGTATCCCAACTGCGTTACATCAATCTGCATACTCTTTCATGTAAAATAAAAGAATATCAGTTACAGTTTCCACCAAGGAAATAACTTTAAAACTTCCCGTGAAATTTTCTGATAAACTCTCAATTTAGGAGTTTGAATGTGGGCAACTCCTTCTAGTCCCGGTTGCAATTGGCGGTCATTATTCTCAATTGTAATCCGAATTTGCAACACCGAATTTTGTCCAGATTCGTCGGATTGAATCACGGGTTGAATATCTGCTATTTTAGCTTGATACTGCTTTACCGTCGCCTGACGGGGTTTAAAGGTTACGGGTAGGCTTTGATCGATTAAATCAATTTCCTCCTGTTTAACTTCAACCAATCCCGTTAAATTGGATAAATTCACAACGCTTAAAATTTCCCGTCCTGCTTCTAAGGAGGAGCGATCGCGTAAATCTAAATCTGATGCAGTAACAGTACCCGATACTGTGGCTTTAATTGTTAATTGTTCCTGATATTGTTCCAAACGTTTTAATTCATCTTCCTGTTGAGATAATAAATCTTGTTTATCCGCAATTTCTGCCAGTGATGCATCCACTTCCTGCTGTGCAAATCTTCGTTCAATAGTCTTTTGTTCGACGATGTCTTCCGCTTCTTCTAACTGTTTTTCTAACTCTTCAATAACTTGATTAATTTCCTCTAATTTGACTCTTATTTGTTGTTTAGGTTGGTTAATTGACTCTCTGGCTTGTGAAATTTGGTTCTCTTTTTGATTGATTTTTTCTTGATGACTTTTTATTGAATAGTCTTCTTCTAGGTCTATTTGATTTTCTAACTCTCTAGCTTTGCTTTCCAAGTTATTCAATAAAGGATAATATGATCCAATTATTCCTTGCTCTTTCAATGGATTTAGCTTTTCTAAGTCTGACTTAATTTTTTCTAATTCTTTTTTCAATTGTTCAATTTTATTCTCAGTTTTAGCTTTTTCATTTTCTAAATCCACTTTTTCACTTTTTAGTCTATAGATTTCTTTTTCAATTCCTATAATTTCGCTTTCTATTTCCGCTTTCCCCCCCTCTATTGCTCTGATTATAGGCGTTCCTGATGATAGTTTTGAGTTGTTGAATTCTTGCTGTTTGCGATTCATATTTTTGATGGCAATTAATTCTAAAGTGTTAGCAACTTCTAAGCGAGTTTGAGCTAACATTAGTTGCTGTTGAGCCTTATTAACTGCTGTTTTTGCCTCTGCAATTCTTTGACTTGTTGCTGCTTTTTGATTCTCCAAGTCAGAACTTAAAACGGTTGCTAAAACATCTCCGGGTTTAACTGTTTGATTTGAATTAACGTGCAGAGTTAATATTCCTGTTTCTGGCATTGTAACCGATTGACGTTTGCCAACAGTCGATGTAATTGTTGTTTTACCACTGATAGAATGGTTAACGGGAATCATACCAATGCCACCCAGTCCTAATAGTACCACTCCCCAAGCTATCCATTGCTTCGGAAAGGTATATTTTTGTGGTGTTTGTTTAAGGGGAGATTGAACAGGTTTTTCTTGAGGCTTGGGTTGTTCTTTAACTGTTGGTGGAACAACTTTAAGACGAGGTTGAGTAGAATTTTGAGGTGTAGAATTCATGGGTATTAAATTAATAAACAACAATTAAGATTTAGATACGGGTAACATTGAGTAAATTATCCAAATGAGTAATAAAATTAAACTCAGTGTCGGGATATTGGCAAATGAAAAATCAGTAATTCTTAAGATTAAAAAACCAAAGACAAAGTAAATGTATGCCAAACTAAAGGGTGCATAACAGGCTAATATTAATGTGTCCTGTTGATTTTCTACATTGGGTTTTCCGGTGAAAAAATTCCGATACAATTTAAAAGAACGGCTTCTGAGGTTATTAATTCCAGTTATAGCTGAAGCGATGTAGTAGCCATCAAAACGACTTGCCAAAGGGTTAAGGTTTAATGCAACGGTAAATAAAGCCGCAGTCATTAACAAATAACTGGCTGTGTGTAGCCAACTACTGGGGTTTGACCAATTCCACAAGAGTAATGCGATCGCCGCAATGATAAACTGGACAATAACACCTGCACCAAACACTAAAAGCCGTTGATATCGTTTAACTAAACAATAACTATCGGTTGTATCGGTATAGGCAGCAGGAATAAACATCATAATAAACAAGCCAAATTCAGGTACAATACCGCCATAATTTTTTAAAGTAAAAGCGTGTCCAAGTTCATGAATAGTCACAACAAACATGGCTAAAAGTCCGAAGGGAAGCAATAATGAACCTCCTGCATTATTTAATAATTGAAGTCCTGTATAGAGAATTTCATCTCTTTGGGAATAGCCGATAATAGCAGAAGTTACCAGAAATATTGTCAGCAGAAAAGCAACAGCTTGAGTCCATATCCAGCGCAATTTATCGATATGTTGGTTTAACCATTGATCGGGGTTAAATAGGGGAATGCGAAAGAATAATAACTGCATAGGGTTAAACTTACGTTTAGGTGGTTTCGGCGGTGTAGTTCCCTCCAGCATTGCAGCTACTCTTAATTTTTGTAGGAGTGATTTTATCTCTGTTAGATCAATACAAAATTCTTGACCAACAGTTGAAAGCGGTTGATATTGAAGTTTATCTATAATGGCTTTATCCTGTTGACAAACTTGCATAAATATAAAATTTTCAGGGTTACGAAGTATCCAATATCCGTCTGGATGTTCTATCCAGTGAACGCAGTCTTTTAACTTCAAAAAGACTTGTTTCTGATTTTCATCTGCTTCTACAGTGTCCCAAGCTATCACCTGAAGTTCTACCAGTTTTTGTAAAAGATTAAAAACTAAGTTTTCAGGAAAATCATTAACTTTTTTTTGACAATATTTTTGAACCTGTAAAGTAGTAAATCTCCCTTTGAAGCAGGATAAAGCTAAACCTTCTTCTGGGGTAAATTGATGAGTGATTGAGTTATTTCTTGCTTTAAGCAAAATAGCATTCGAGGTTTTAGTTTGAATCAATTTCCAGTAAGGCTCTAAATCGGGTAATATCAAGCCTGACTTGTCAAAATCACAATCTTTATTATTTAATCTCATGGTTAATAAGTAGATGCTTTCTGTTCTTGAAAGATAATGTTCTTGAGGAGGGTTAAAAGATTAAACTCAGGTCATATTCTGGCAAATGAGAATCAGATTTAGTGTTTTCGAGATCTTCCTCCCAATTTCTCGGATTATTTTGAATATATGCTCGAATATTATTTAATGCTTTTTCATCTCGGATAATTGATTCATAATAATTCCGCTGCCAAATCGGAATAGAATTACTATTACACCATAGATTAATTCGCCGGGTCACAGCGCTTTTAAATCCACCCAGAAACGAAGCCAAAGAATTACCCATCCGCCTGAATTTTTCCCGTCGGGACGGTTGGGGCGTATTGCATACGCCCTTATATACGCCCTCAGATTTAATCTCAAAATCAGATTGAATAATCCATACAATTCCGTGGAAATGATTCGGCATAATAATCCATTCATCTAATTTTATATTGGGTCGCATTTTAGCTGATTTTAACCATTCTTGTGCAACAATATTACCAATTTGATTAAGGTGCATTTTATCTTGATGAATTTCTCCAAACCAACATTGTCGTTTATAAGTGCAGAGAGTAATAAAATATGCTCCGGGTTGTGAATAATCGTATCCTTTGAGACGAATAGAGCGTCGGTGATGGATTTGGTGGATTATATTTCATCATTGTTTTTTCAAAGTTAATATTGCACCGAAATAAATTAAACGTAGGGGCGTATTGCATACGCCCTTGATCGCATCGGGAATTTGGGCAGGTATGTCATGGTTATTGGGGTGTATCTCATCATCAATTGGAGGCGATCGCATGATTTTACGGGATCTAATATTGCACCGAAATAAATTAAACGTAGGGGCGTATTGCATACGCCCTTGCTTGCGCCAAAATATGGGAGATCCAGCAGCGATCGCATCGGGAATTTGGGCAGGTATGTCATGGTTATTGGGGTGTCTCTCATCATTAATTAGGGGCGGAAGAGGGCGCAAGCATTGCGCCCCTACAGAAATGGGCGATCGGGTTAATATTTTATTCTGGTGATATATTCGGTGGTGGGGAAATTTGTAGAGGCAATTGGTAAATCACCCCTACATTGAGGAATAGTTGATGTACGATCACGTTTGTGTCAAGAAATTCGATTTTCATTAGAAAATTGGATAAGCTAATCTAGGATTTTTCCAACCATTAATTCGATTATTAGTTGCAGAAATTGAGCGTTCGTAACTGACTTTGCTACTACTCATCTGTCGATTTTGATTACTTGAAAGGTAGCCAGTAGTTAGAAACTTCAAATGGATTAAATTCTTTAACTGCATATTCTAATCCTGGATAAGTCAAGTTTATATCAAAGTTTACTCCACTAGGATTAACCTTGATTAGCTCTTTGAGCCATTGTGGGGTAGAATCAGGAATTACACTGTCTATAGCACTTTGAAAAGATGCGCCAATATTACCTATTAGCTGGGGAGAAAAAGTTGTTTTTAACTGAGTAATTGGCTGAACCCTAAGATTATTTAAATTACCTGTAAGTTTCTCAGAAATACTTTCCCCAATATTTAAGTGAAAATCAGGCTTATTATCGTTATTTTGATCAAAGTGGAAGCCTATAAAGTCTAAAGTAGATTTTTGATTGAAATTCACTCCAAGATTTGCACCTAATATCTCGCTCGCATTCAAACTGCCAAATTTTAAATTTTTGAGCAATGCATCTGTCAAATTTATGTTAATACCAGCACTATCATCCGCTTCTAACTGATTAGAATCGTCGAATTCTCGATCTACTAAATTAAATCCAGAGTCTATATCAATTGAATCAGCAATCGACTTAGCGATATTCAGCGGCACTCCAGTTGCTACTAAACCTGCCACTATAGTAGACCCTAGCACAACATCAACACCATCCAATTCAAAACCAGATTTAAAGTTGAAACCAGTACCACCTACGATAGGGATGTTTTCGTTTATTCCTATTCCAGATGCTAACTCAAAATCAATACCTGCACCCAAGCCTAAGTAACTAGAAAATAGAGTGTCTCCTTCACCAGTATTAGATGAAACTGTAAATTGATTTGAACTGTTATCATACTTAAAATCAAAAACTCCAGGTAATTTAATGTCAGCAGTTCCGCTACTCACATACGCTCCAAGACCACCTTTCATATCTACCCAGAATTCGCCGGGACCAAATGACCACTCATCCCCTATATCGAATCGCCAATCTCCCCCTAAATGGAAGCCTTGCTTACCAGAACCCCATAGACTTGTATTATCTAGCTCGAACTGTAACTGTTTCAAGTCTTCTATAATACTGCCACCTGGTAGATCGCTATCACCACCAGAATTACCACCATCAGAATCACCATCACCAGAATCACTGTCAGGAGAAGGTTGTGGAGTAGAAGAAGGAGGCGGAGTCACAGGTTGACCCGTACCCGTCTGATAAATGACTGGCAGATAAACAGATTGACCCTCCTGCAAATTCCGTGCTTCAGCTTCCGTAAACGTACCGCCCTCTGGCGTTTTCATAATCTCTTGCCAACGGTTGCCGTCACCTAAATATCGTTGAGCAATTCCCCAAAGAGTATCATTTGGTTTGATAATATATTGCTGTTGTTCTCCCGGACGAGCAACAGTATTATTAACTGAAGGCTGGGGCGGCGAACCGTCAATTATTGCTGCCGATATCCACTCATTGGTTCCTGCAATTCTGTACCATTGGTCTGTTGCGGTTCCTAACTCCGGATAATCAATAGATTCACCCGTTGTTACTTCATCAAAGCTGATAGTATCTCCGTATTGGCGATCGCCAACGTCTTCATAACTTGTACCCGGCCCTGAACGGACGTTAGCGCCAATGGTAGCAATGACTCGCCCTGTAAATGTTTCTACACTATTTCCAGGATCAGTTGGTGAGGAAGTCGCATTTTCATTCTTTAGTTCCCAGAAAGATTTAATGGGGTTAAGCGTTGCATTTTGAACGGTGTTTAAGTCAGCACTTTGAGAGAGACGATAGTTTGGCCCTTGTTGAACTTCAAGGTGTAAATGAGCTGCACTACCAATGGTTCCAATCACTTGTCCGGCTTCAATTCTTCCACTCGGTACTGCAACTGTTCCTAAGTGACCGTAAATCCAAAGCTTTCCATCATCTCCCTGAACCCCAATAAAATAATTACCTCCAATTTCTTGAATGCCTCGGACAATTGTTCCGCCGACAGGAACCTTAACAGCAGAACCTTCAGGAGCAGCAAGATCGATTCCAGAGTGCCATATTCCAAGACCATTACGGTATCCAGGATCTAGTAAATACCCGGCAGTCATGGGATAGCGTGTATCAAAAATTTCATTAGATAAATCTGTATAGATATCCTGAATTGATTTCGGTGTTAAATGCCGCTCATCTTGAAAATCTGGCCAGCCGAGATCAAAACGAGTGTTGTCTTTGGTATACTCATTCCACTGATCATCTGATAAGGATGCTAAATCAGGATAATAGCTGGGTTGGGTTTGAGGTTGAGGTTGAGGTTGAGGAGCTAAAACAGGTGGGCGACTCCCTGGGAAACCGTAGATATAGGCACTGGGTACCCAATAATTCGTTCCGGATAACCGATACCAAAGTTCATCGGGCGTATCTAATTGGTAATCTAAAACCCGCTCTCCATAAGTCCAAGCATCAAAGCTGAGAGTTTTTTTATAAGGTTCAGCTAAATCCGTGCGATCTTCATGTTGGTTACTATTGCGTAAGGCGACTCCAATTTCTGGCATCACCCAACCGCTGAAACTCTCAGTAACAATAGGATGGGTAAATGTAACAGCGCGTTCGCCTGGGGTAACGATTCCTTCTCCACTCCAACTGTCCGGAATCCAACTCGAGGGTGCATAATGTTCTTCTCCTGTGGTTACTTTCGCTAAACTGACCGCCGCTGCTATATTCAACAACCCGGCACCGGTTTCTTGGTCAAACCCGGTCTCACCTAAATCTGTGGCTGTATTCTTAACAATTTCGATCACCTGACGGTAATTTAACTCTGGATTGGCTGCCCATACCTGAGATAGCGCTCCTGTGACCTTTGCCGTCGCCACAGACGTGCCGGACATTGTGCCAATACCATCCCCCGTAAAAGACAACTCAGGACGTTCTAGGGTCCCTCCGTAAGCGGTAATATCTAAACCGTAACCATAACTGGAATAATCGGCACGGTCTGCACCTTTCCACACAGAAGTATCTGGGTCAAACTGTTCGGCTGCCCCAACGGTAATAATATTGTCAAATTCTTGGGAAGATTGCCCCAAAACTGACATCACTCCGCCGTCATTTCCAGCAGCAACAGCGATTAAAATATTATTTTGACGGGCATACTCTAATGCTGCCCGTTCTATTGGGGTAAATTCATAACGAGTTGTGATATTTCCTTCTGCGTCAATTTGGGTTAAATCTAAACTTAAATTAACGACTGCATTGGGTTGTTCAGACTCTATGGTCGCGTCAACAAATTCGATTAAAGATTCTGCCCATTTCCCCGAACCTATCGCCCGTCCGGCCCAAATTGGCGCGTTATTATTCATTCCATCGATGCCAATTCCGTTATCTTGTTCAGCGGCAATTAATCCTAAAATATGCGTGCCGTGTTCGTTGCCTTCTCCTGCGGTTAAAGTGGGGTCAGAATCGCCGTCAACATGGTCTTGTCCCCAAGTAATTCGAGAGTAGTCAATATCGGGATTATCTCCGCTAAAACCCGTATCAATGATTCCAATTAGCGGTTGATTTTCTGTCGTAAATTCAAAATTAACAGGCGCTTCAACGGGTGCTGAAATTGTTTTTTCTGTGATTAATTGAGTTTCTAGTGTTTCGATTAATTGTAAGGTTGTTGAACTCACGGGAGGATTGAGATTCAATTCGGCTTGAGTTTTCAAACGATTTGTTATTTGTTCTAATTGCTCAACTAAGTTACTATTGACTGGAGTTTCTGAAACAGTTTGATTTTGAAGATTTTGGGTGAGGTTTTCTAAGCGATTAACCAGATTAACTGTTGGAGATTCAACTGTAGATGTTGGGGAAGTTGCCGAGAAATTATTTTCAACATTTTCAATTTCCGTTGTATTAACGGGTAAAGTTGAATTTTCAGAAATATTCTCGGTCTCAATTAATTCTGTTTCTTCAGTTTCGTTAAGGTTAGGGTTGTCTAAGTTATCCTCAATTTCAATATTTTCAGACAGTTGAATTTCTTCAGTCGATAATGTTTCTGAAGGAGATTCAATTTCAATGTTTTCTGATTCCGGATTTGATTCTTCGGCGAGGGGAGTTTCTAAATTATTTTTAGAAACCTCGACAATAGCAGTGTCTGAATTATCTATATTTTGAATAACTTCTGAGTCTTCAGTTTCCTCAACAGTGAGATAATCTGAACTATTATTGATAACTTTTGGTTCAGTTTGGGACTTCTCACTTTCAGCATTATCCTCCGCTTCGAGAACCACTAATTCTTCATTTTGTTGAACCGTAGGAATCTCTTTATCCTCTTCGATTTCAACAACTTCTGATTCATCAGTTTCTTCTATAACGGCATCAGATACATTTTCTTCTGGTTCAACTATTTCTAACTCAGGTAATGAGTTTTCAGTAACAGAATTTTCTGAATTATCCTCTATTTCAACAACATCTGATTCCTCAACAACAGAATTTTCTAAATTATCCTCTATTTCAACAACTTCTAATTCATTAGTTTCTTCTGTAACAGCATCAGATATATTTTCCTCTGCTTCAACTGTTTCTAACTCGGGTGATGAGTTTTCAGTAACAGAATTTTCTGAATTATCTTCAATTTCAACAACTGATTGATCAATCTCAGATTCTATTACTTCGTTTGGTGATTCTTCATCCTCAGAAAGTTCATCAATTTCATCAATAGTTTCAGAATTAGAGACTTTTTCATCAGCTTCTATCTCAGTTTCAGATTCTCCATCATCGAGTGAATCTTCTAACTCTATCGCAAGATCTAATAAATCATTTTCAAGTTCAAAAATAGGATCTTCTGGGGTAATATAAGGTATTTCATATTCAATTAATGCTTGACCCATATCATCAGATCGCCAATCTTTTTCATCGCTAATGACTTCATCTAAATTAACAGCTTCTCCTGTCGCACCCCTGATTTGAAACATCATATCATTGTAATCGCGATCGCTTTCATCTGCTGGCACATCTTCAAATACAAAAGTATTTCCATCTCCGGTAACATCTGCAATTTGTCCGAATTGAAATCTATCATCAGGATTAGCAGTTGAGAGGGAAAATAATGGTTGATTGCTTCCTTCTAGATTAGGATTATCCAAAACATCTTCAACTTTCCCATTAGGAATTAACATGACAGCAAATTCATCTCCAGGATTCATATTAAAGGTTTTTACTCCTAAATATTCCCCTTGATTAAAATCTTCTTCTCCTAATTCTCCGCTAAATTTTGCACCTTCACTAGCATCAGAAATTACGACATAACCGAGTTCAGAATCACTTAATGCACGGCGTGTTGCTTCTTGAATAAACTCTTCTGAATTTGGGTCTAATTCCTCCATTCCTTCTAAACTAAAAATGGCAAGTTCACCTTGACTATATTTACCGCCATCAAACAAATAGTCAAATTGAACTTCACCTGTTTCTCCTACGGTAAAGGTACCAGAATTAAAGTTAATTGGAGATGAAGGTGTTTCTTCAACAATATCGGTTTCATTATCACTGTCTATTTTTGTATCAGAATGATTAGATTCTTCGGCTGCTTCTTTTGATTCATCTAATGAGTCTTCAGGATTTGTTTCAATCTCTTCTCCCTCATATTTTCCTGGCAAAGTTGACTCAGAAACAGTTTTTTCATCTGGAGTTAAAGTATCAGTGTTTTCGTTACTATCAGATGCAGTTTCATCTAGATTTTCTGATGTTTCTTCTCCTTCTGAATCGACTTTAGAATCAATTTCTACATCTTGATCAGTTGAGTATTCACTATTCGATTTTGAGTCCGTTATTTTAGTTTCATAATCTTCTGAATTTTTAGGGTTATCCTCAATATCATGATCTTCAATATCCACTTCTTCGAGATCAGTAGTAAAAGGAATTTCGACTGTATCCACTTCATCAGAATTAGAAGCCTCAACAGAGGTTAAATCTCCTTCTGATAAGGTTTCATCTTCTAAGTCAACTTCACTTTCTATTTCATCGGGTAAATCAATATCAATAATAGTCAGGTCATAACTCTCATCTCCTACATCAATAATAGCACTAGGATTTAATGTAGGTTCTAAGATAAAAGTTTCTTGAAAAGTACGTTTTTTAGATAGAGATTTCTTGAATAATTGATTGAAAAAAGACATGAGTAGTACACCTCTGAGTCGATAGAAGCAAAACTCTGTTGCAGTATTAGCGTTAAAGTATTACAGCCAATTGAGATTAGATGAAACAAAGACTAATTAAACTGATAAAAAATCAGCCAATAAATAGCCACAGCTAAACCTCCGACACTGTCATACATTGGGTCGCAAAATACTGTGAAATACTTGAAGAAAGTATTAAATTTTGTAATATTAAGTTGTGGGAATTTTGCCACTCATATTCTCAACGTCTAACTGCACGTGACATGATACGCCAGTTACCGAAGAAAAATACCGCGACTTTGGTAGGAACTCGTCGTTTAACGAGTCATCTCTGAATCGACATCAAGCTAAATATGTTCTCTGTAAATGTATCCCTTATTGGCAACTTAACAGAGTTCTCTTGGGAAGACACTGTACCACAAACATAAAAGGTCTGCTATCACAAAATAGATATTTTTCTGAATAAATTAATAACTATAACAAATAAAATATGAAATATTATAAACCGGATGAGATGAAAATGAACGTTAAAAATTATACTTTTAACTTGAGATTCAATACTTCTTTGTATTCGGTTTATTTAGTTAATAACTGGGGAGAAAAAAGACTGAAGTAGAATTATGCCGGAGAATTTTATTTTCCTCCATCAGCAACTTAACGACAATTCATCTTTCAATTTTACCGAAACTGAGGAATTTAAATATCTCTCCACTTCCACATCGCTAATCCACAAAACCTCTTCGGGGCTAAGAATACCTCAATGTTATCGGATTTCTGTCCTGAGTTGATTCGCATCGCGCGATAAATCTTTTAAAGTAAAGAAATATTGTTAAACTTTAGCTAAACTGACTCAAAACTCGTGCCAGAAGATTTTAGATTAATTGTAGATTTAGTATTAGTGTTAGCGGCTGCCACTGTGGGCGGTTTGCTGGCTTCTTTGCTACGACAACCCGCGTTACTGGGTTACCTAATAGGCGGGATGATTGTGGGCCCTGCGGGGTTAGGGGTGATTAAAGAACTGATTCAAGTCGAAACTTTAGCACAATTTGGTGTAGCGTTTTTATTATTTGCTTTAGGGGTTGAATTTTCTTTTGCAGAATTGAATAAAGTTAAAAAGATTAGTTTAGGCGGTGGCGGCTTACAAATTGCTTTAACCATTGCCGGGACAGCGATAATTTCGGTTTTATTTGGTTGGGTAACTTCTGCGGTTCAAGGCATCTTTCTCGGGGCGATTTTATCCTTATCTTCCACAGCGGTGGTGTTGAAATGTTTGATGGAACGTAACGAAACCGATACCCCTCATGGTCAAGTGATGCTGGGGATTTTGGTTGTGCAGGATTTAGCCTTAGGGTTAATGTTAGCAGTTTTGCCTGCTTTAGATCAACCCCTCGAAGTGATGGGAATTGCAGTCGGAAAATCCCTTTTATTACTGGGATTATTTGCCCTCGGTGCTGTAGTAGTTGGTATTTTTCTCATGCCATCTATACTCAGATTTTTAGCAAAAACAGAAAGTCAAGAGTTATTTTTACTCGGTGTTGTAGCCATCTGTTTAGGAATTGCCCTATTAACAGAACATCTGGGTTTTTCAATTGAAATGGGGGCATTTGTTGCGGGGTTAATGATATCGGAAGTCGAATATGCCGATCAAACGTTAACTTATGTTGAACCGTTACGAGATATTTTTGCAGCGTTGTTTTTTGTAGCGGTTGGGATGTTAATTGACCCAGTATTTTTATGGCAACATTTAGAACTGATTTTAGGCTTAGTTTTTCTCGTCGTTGTCGGGAAAAGCTTAATTGTGATTCCTTTGGTTAAATTATTTGGTTATTCTTGGAAAACCGCAATTCTTGCTGGATTAGGATTAGCGCAAATTGGTGAATTTTCTTTTGTTTTAGCCAGTGCCGGACAGAATTTAGGATTAGTGGCTCGACCTGTTTATCTATTAATTTTAGGAACAACAGCGGTAACGTTAGTGATTACACCGTTTGTCTTGCAACTGATTCCTAAGCTATTAACTTGGGCAGAAACTGTTCCTTTTTTAATGAATTTATTAGAACAAAGTACAGCACCTTTGGCGATTGCTGAAGAACTTCCGGGACAAAATCATATTATTATTTGTGGTTATGGACGAGTCGGACGAAATTTAGTGCAGTTATTGCAAAATCATGACTATCCGGTGACTGTAATTGATAATTCAGAAAGTGCAATTCAAGAATTACGAACGGCTAAAATTCCTTATTTATATGGAAATGCAGCCAGTTTAAGAGTATTAGAAACCGCCGGAGTGGATCGCGCTCAAGCGATGGCGATCGCCCTTCCCGATCCGATGTCAACCCGTTTATGTTTGAAGCGATCTTTAGAGTTTTCTCCAGATTTAGATATTACAGTGATGGCATATCGCTATCAAGATATTGAACTATTTTATCAGCTTGGAGCGCGAGAAGTCGTACAGCCTGAATTTGAAGCCAGCTTAGAATTATCAACTCATTTACTGGTGAGTACGGGTTTACCGTTATTACAAATTCAACAAGAAACCCAAGAAGTTCGTAATAGTCATTATTTAGATTTTCGCCCTCAGACTGCTGCTGAAAAACTAGCGAAAGAAGTCAAAGCAGCCGCTCAGGAAATGAACAGTAAATGGTATAGTTTACCCGAAAAATCTCCTTTACTCGGAATGACAATCGAAGAAACAAATCTACGTCAATTTAGTGGGGTGAGTGTGATTGCAATTCAACGCAGTAATGGAGAACAAATTGATTATCCCAATACTCGAATTATTTTACAATCATCCGATCGCTTATTATTGGTTGGAGATCCAGCAGATATCGCGATCGCCGATCAAATGGCAAAAGGAGAAGTGACGATCCCGGCTGAAAGCATTTCCTGTCAATGGCTAAAAATCCCAGACAATAGTCCAGGAGTGGGTCAGAAACTGATTGAAATTGACTTATCCCACCGTTATGGCGTACAAGTTCAGGCATTGCGCCGAGACAGTAAATTTTTGCGCTGGCCGGGTCGTAACTCTACCTTACAAGTCGGCGATCGCTTGTTACTCTGCGGGGGGTTTCATGACTTAAACTGTGCCCGTCGAGAACTGATTCCTCACCCCTCTGTTCAGTCTCAAGCCAAACAAAAGAAAAAGCCCGCTCAATCTAAAAAAACGCTCAAGTCTTAGCCTTCATATAGGCAATGGTCTGTCGCCAGACTAAGGTATTCTGTTGAGCAGCGTCCTGTATACAAATACAGTTTTGATCTTGCCAGGAAACAGTTCCTTCTAGAAGATCATTTGTAGTCAGTTTAATTTCTACGGTTTGTTTTTCTTTGAGATAGGTTTGGATCTGACGAATACTCGGTAACCCAATATCAAATTCAGACATAGTTGAGACATTCCCAATGTTAGTATGATGCATATAAAGTATTAAACCCAAGCGCATAGCCACCGATAATCTATGGTTGTTGAGTTTACTAAATATCAGGGTCTAGGCAATGATTTTGTTCTAATTGACAATCGTGCGTCATCTGAACCCATCTTATCCCAAACTGAAGCCGCGCAAATGTGCGATCGCAATTTTGGCATTGGGGCGAATGGGGTGATTTTTGCCCTACCTGGAACCGCTACGACAGACTATACAATGCGGATATACAACGCTGATGGATCTGAACCAGAGATGTGTGGTAACGGCATTCGTTGTCTGGCTCATTTTATCGCCCAATTAGAAAACGATATTACAGGTGGACAAGGACAAAATAAACCGTTAACCTATCAAATTAGTACCTTAGCGGGGATGATTGCCCCTCAGTTACTGCCAGATGGTCAGGTGAAAGTGGATATGGGCAAACCCCGTTTACTCGCCCAAGAGATCCCAACCACCTTGGCTGCCGCAACCGAAAAGGTGATTAATGCCAATTTGGAAGTGGATATTCAGTCTTGGCTGGTGACTTGTGTCAGCATGGGTAATCCCCACTGTATTACTTTTGTTGAGGATGTTGCAGCGATTGATTTAAACACAATTGGCCCCAAGTTTGAACATCATCCTGCGTTTCCTGAACGAATCAATACCGAATTTATTCAAGTGGTGCGACCGGATTATATTAAAATGCGAGTATGGGAACGCGGTGCAGGTGCGACGCTCGCCTGTGGAACCGGGGCTTGTGCTGCCGTCGTGGCGGGTGTATTAACAGGCAATTGCGCTCATAGCTCTACCGTAGAATTGCCAGGGGGATGTCTACAAATAGAATGGTCAACGACGGATAATCATGTGTTTATGACCGGCCCTGCCCAACGGGTATTTACAGGTCAATGGCAAGCTTAAAGTTGAGTGGAATCGTGAAAAAATTTATCATTAAATACGAGAAAATATGGGTGGCGGAATCTATCTGATTCAAGATGACGATCGCTTAGTTGAACTGATGGAACAGCCTTATGATTCCGAGGATCAATTACAGGAGTTATTAGAGACTTATCCTAACTTACTGGCTGGCGATGAAATTGATCGCGGTACAACCCGCAGATGGCTAATGATTTCGCGGGATGTGACGATTCCTGTCGAAGAAGATGCGGGGGGCCGTTGGTCAGCGGATCATTTATTTTTGGATCAAGAAGCAATTCCAACGTTGGTTGAGGTTAAACGCACCTCAAACGCTGAAACTCGCCAAAAAATGGTGGGTCAGATGTTAGACTATGCCGCTAATTTAGCCATTTACTGGCCGATGGAATCGATTATTGCTAATTTTGAATCCAACTGCCGAGAACAAGGCAGCGACCCCGAACAGGTGTTTGAGACGTTTTTGGGTTCGGCAGCCAATGAAGAACGCTTCTGGCAAACGGTTAAAACCAATATTCAGGCCCGCAAAATTCGCCTGGTGTTTGTGGCCGATAATATTCCGGCCCCTCTGCGGCGGATGGTGGAGTTTCTCAATGAACAAACTGACCCGGTGGAAGTCTGGGCGCTAGAAATTAAACAGTATGTGGGTGCAGAAGGCTTAAAAACCCTAGTTCCCCGTTTAATTGGTCAAACCACAGAAGCCCAACAGCGGAAATTAAGCACTACAGGTGAACGACGGCGTTGGGATGAAGATTCATTTTTTGACGAGTTAGAAAGCCGCTGGGGTCGCGATGAAGCAGACATTGCCAAGGTGATTCATCAGTGGGTGATTAAACATCATCCGGAAGTGGATATTCAGTGGGGAACAGGGGATATTTACGGTGGGTTTGCCGCTGTTGCCTATTCTAAAAGCCGAACACAGCATCCGTTATTTACAGTTGATATTTCCAGTCGTTTAGAAATCTCCTCCAGTCATTATGGTTATCAACCGCCTTTTGAGCAACCGGAAGCTTGGGTAGAATTAAGAAATCGATTTAGTTCTATTGGAGTGTCTTTACCCGTTAGTCGAACAGAACGCAGAACGCTTTCTTTGAGTTTGTCTACTCTGCAAGATGAGTCCACTTTACAACAGGTACTCGATACTTTTGATTGGGTGATTTCTCAAATTCATCAAGTTTAGGAGGATGGCAGTTCAAACAATCTATTCCTCTGTTTTTTCAACAGTTACACCCGTTAGAACTTTAAAGGGAGATATTTTTTTGAGATGTTCGAGTTGTTCTCGGTTACGGACTAACATTGCCCCTCCAATTCCCAGAGAATTGACTTGAATGTTTTCATAGATGTGTTGACTTCGCGGTACGATTAATATCCATTCTCGAGTGATCAGTAAATTGTAAGCTTGTGTTTGTTGTCCGGTCAAACCTTGTTTGCCTTTAATATTGAGAGTCTTTAATAGTTGATGATAAGCCTCTAAACTCTGTTGAGCCATTGTTTCGGCTAGGGCGTTTGCTTGCCAATTTAACCGAATTAAGCCATGTTGAAACGGGAAATTAGGCACTGTACCAATGCCGCGATCAAAATCCGCAGTTGCCAAAACGTCAGCGATGGGTAATGAGGTACCGTCCGGAATTAAAGGAAATGGGAGTAACTGTAAATGTTTATGGCGTTGACTTGCGCCTGCTGCTTCTCCGCCATTATAAAAACCTAATCCATCAATTTCGACTAAACAGCGCCACAGGGCAATAAAATCTGGAAACGTCAATAAATTATCTTGTTCTTCAAAGGCACGAGTCACAATTAATAAATGATGATCGACCACATTATATTTATTCAGTAAGCACAAATGGGTTTCTGATAAATCAGCGATAAATAAATCTTCTTCGTAAGGTAAAAAAGGATCAAATTCAACCCCCGCTTCAGCCGCTTGTTGTTGCTTTTGTTTGGCTTCTTCTTTTCGGATGATATTGGTGATAATTCGCACAAAGAAACGAATCCCATTTTGTTCTATCCGTTCATACTCGGTCGAAATCGATTGTAAGGCTCCACATTCGTAGGCATACTTTGTTTGAGATCTTAGTTTATCCCACAATGTCCCAGGTTTTAACATTATTACTAAATTCAGAAAATTGATACATCTTAAAATAGACTGGATTTAATCTCAGTGGTTCAAAGAGAATCCTCACCCAAAGATGATAATAATTTCTGATCTTAGAGCTTGTCAATCAATCTGACATTATGCTACACTACAAAATCGCAGTTACGGCGGCATAGCCAAGTGGTAAGGCAGAGGTCTGCAAAATCTTTATCCCCAGTTCGAATCTGGGTGCCGCCTTTTTCAATTCTCTTGATTTGAGTACTCATACAGAAAAACTCATTTGAGCTTGACAGTTGAGGCTAAATTGAGACGATATAATAAATTATTCTGAGAATCATGACCATTCTGCCTCAATCTTGTGTGTAGCAGTTTGTCATGCCAAACACTGAGTTAATTTCGTTCAGTTACGCCAATGCAATTTCCTACCGATACTCAAGCCTTAGCCGTCACTTTACGCAACCGTCGTCAGAAATTAGCGCAGTTGATAGACGGTCCTGTTGTATTATGGGCAGGAACCAGTCCTTCTCGGAATTTCCCCGCCAATATTTATCCGTTTCGCGCCAGTAGTCACTTTCTTTACTTTGCCGGACTCCCGTTAGACAATGCCGTCATTCGTATAGAAAAAGGCAAACTAGAACTCTTTTTAGATAACCCTTCACCCGGTTCGGCACTGTGGCATGGAGAAGTCCCCACTCGAGATCAAATTGCCACTGTAATTGGGGCCGATAATGCTTTTCCTAAATCTTATCTACCCGAACGAGTAGAAGATGCCGCTACAATTTTAGTCCAAGATGCCGCCACCCAAGCCGAACAACATCAAATTCTTAATCGCTTGGTGTATTTCCCGACTCAAGCCAAAGGGATGGACTTAGAATTAATTCAAGCCATCATTCAGCTTCGTCTGACTCATGATGGGTTTGCCTTAAACCAACTCCGAGAAGCCGTTAAAGTCACCGTTGCCGCCCATAAAGCCGGCATGGCAGCCACAGCCAAATCAACCCATGAAGCGAATATTCGGGGGGCAATGGAAGGGGTGATTATTGGGCAAAATATGGCAACGTCCTATAACAGTATTGTTACAGTTAATGGGGAAGTGTTGCATAACCAGGAGTATCATCATTCGCTGCAACAGGGTGATTTATTACTGGCTGATGTCGGGGCAGAAACACCCTTGGGTTGGGCCGCAGATGTAACTCGTACTTGGCCGGTTTCGGGAGAATTTTCTGGGACACAACGAGACATATATGAAGTGGTCGAAGCGGCTCATCATGCCTGCATAGAGCAGGTTAAACCCGATATTGAGTACGAGGATATTCACTTGTTAGCCGCCCGTGTGATGGCGCAAGGATTGGTGGATTTAGGCATATTAAAAGGTGACCCCGACACGCTGGTAGAACAAGATGCCCATGCCTTATTTTTCCCCCATGGTGTGGGTCATGTTTTGGGGTTAGATGTGCATGATATGGAAGATTTAGGAGATTTGGCGGGATATGCATCCGGACGTAGCCGCAGTCAACGCTTTGGTTTAGGATTTTTACGATTAAATCGATCTTTACAAACTGGGATGGTTGTCACCATTGAACCTGGATTTTATCAAGTTCCTGGGATTTTAAATCATCCAGAATACCGAGAAAAATATCACGATATGGTGAATTGGGAGCGTCTCGAACAGTTTGCTGATGTTCGCGGAATTCGCATAGAAGATGATGTGTTAGTGACAGATGAGGCGGCAGAAGTGCTGACAAAACAGCTTCCCACCGATGCGACTGCCATAGAAGAGTTAGTAAACCGCTAGAAAGTATCTCTTCGTCTTTGTTTAAATAACTCAGTTATCAGCGCTATAGCGGATAGCGACTATTGTTGTTGCTGCCTAAAAAATATAGATTTCTCCTGATGGAATAATAGACGATTGAAATAGATGACAGTATTATTCCGATTGATTAATTCGTATTCATCAATTCCTTATCTCAAGATTTTTAGGCAGTAAAAAGTATATGAAATATCCTATCATTTTACAAAATAGTGAAGAAGATTGTGGGGCAGCTTGTCTGGCTTCAGTTGCTAAATATTATGGACGAAATTTTACCCTTTCCCATTTACGAGAAGTCTGTGGTACGGGTCAACAAGGTACAACACTTCTCGGCTTAAAACAAGGGGCAAGCACCATGGGATTTAATGCCCGACCGGTACGGGCAGATCCCAGTATTTTAGATCAATTAGATCATGCACCGTTACCGATGGTGATTCATTGGCAAGGATATCATTGGGCTGTTTTATATGGCAAACATCGCCAAAAATATGTGATTGCCGATCCATCTGTTGGGGTAATTTATCTAACAAAAGAAGAACTGATGGATGGTTGGAAAGATTGGGTTTGTTTACTGTTAGAACCCGATCCAGAACGCTTTTTTCTCAAAACCAGTGATGCCGCCACAACGTTATGGCGTTGGGTCAGCCGAATTTTACTATTTCGCCCCATCTTAACTCAGGTTTTGATGATTAATATTGTCCTGGGTATTCTATCAATTGGTTCTCCGTTTTTAATTCAACTTCTGACGGATGATGTGTTAGTGAGAGGGGATTTACAACTGCTAACTGGAGTGGCGATCGCGGTTGTGATCATGAATATTTTTAGTAGTGCTTTAGAGTTAGTTCAGTCTAACTTAATTGTACATTTTGCCCAACGATTAGAGTTAGGCATTGTTTTAGAATTTGGACGAAAACTAATCAATTTACCTTTAAATTTTTATGAAACTCACCGCAGTGGAGATATTGTCAGTCGGCTGAAAGATATTCGAGAATTGAATCAACTGATTTCTCAATTTATTGTGAGTTTACCCAGCCAATTTTTTGTGGCGATTGTCTCTTTGATTGTGATGTTAATTTATCATGTGCCGTTAACTATTTCTGCTTTATTTATCGGCGCATTAATGACCTGTTCAACTGTAATTTTACTGCCTCTACTTCAACAAAAGACACGGCGCTTCTTTGCTTTAGAATCAGAAAATCAAGGAATATTAGTTGAAACGTTTAAAGGTGCTTTAACGCTCAAAACTACAGCCAGTCAAGAACAATTATGGGAAGAATTACAAGGACGGTTTGGACGACTCGCAAATTTAGCGTTTCGCACCTCACAAATTGGTGTGGTTAATGATGTTTTTTCTGGGGTAATTAGCGGAGTTGGAAATGTCGCTATTCTTTGGATCGGTAGCCAATTTGTCATTACAGATGCTTTGAGTATTGGGCAATTACTGGCTTTTATTACGTTAAACCGAAATATTAGTAGTTGGGTAGAATCTTTAGTTAAATTTGTTGATGATTTAACCCGTGTGAGAACCGCTAACCAACGCCTTGCGGATGTGATTGATGCCACTTCAGAAATACAAAATAGAAGTCAATTACCTTGGGTGAATATTCCTGCTTACGCTGATATTGTCTGTACAGATGTCTCTTTTGCTTATGGTGGACGAGTGAATTTACTTGATGAATTTTCTGTTAGTTTTCCAGGGGGAAAAAATATAGCCGTTATTGGTCGATCGGGTTGTGGGAAAAGTACTTTAGTCAAACTACTAACTGGCTTATATTCTTTACAATCCGGTAATATTCGGTTTGATGATTATAACCTACAAGATTTGTCTTTGGAAAGCCTAAGAAAGCAAGTGTCTTTAGTACCTCAAGATGCTCATTTTTGGAGTCGAAGTATCTTAGAAAATTTCCGGATGGGAAATCCCAGTTTACCCTTTGAACGAATTATTCAAGCGTGTAAAATTACAGGGGCAGATGAATTTATTAGTCAACTTCCCGAGAAATATCAAACCATTTTAGGGGAATTTGGGGCAAATCTTTCCGGCGGACAACGACAAAAATTAGCGATCGCCCGTGCCATTGTCAGCGATCCTCCGATTCTGATTTTAGATGAATCAACGGCTAGTTTAGATCCTGTGAGTGAGTCGGAAGTTTTGGATAAACTGTTGTATTTTCGTCGCGGAAAAACCACTATTTTAATTAGTCATCGTCCCCAGGTAATTAACCGTGTAGATTGGGTGATTTTACTCGAACAAGGTCGGTTAAAAATGGAAGGCCCCTTAAAGGAATTACAACAACTTCCTGGAGAACATTTGAACTTTATTACGGCTTAGTTGTTAGTTGTTAGTTGTTAGTTGTTAGTACTTAATTGGCAAACAATCACTAATAACTAATAAGCAATAACCCATGAAGAATTACCAACTTCCGGGTATTTGAAATAAGTCTCGAGATCCGGTTACTGCTTGACCAAAGAACAGGAGCAGGGCAATACAATTTAAGGCGATATGTGCAATTCTCCATTGTTTGCTTTTATAAATTTCCGGCACAATGGCCAGGGAAATAATCATTAAAATAGCAGCGGTAATCCCGTAATAATAATGAGAAACATACCATTGATTGCTCAGTCGCCAAATCCCATCTTGTGCGCCTATAATAATTAATCCGGCACTACTAAGGGCGGCAAAAACTCCCCGCCATAACGGTTGATTCGGTTTAGCTTTGTAGAGAAACACTAACGAAGCAACTGTGGCAGCAAACATCAAAACAATAAAAATAGCCTCTGGCATTTTCTCCGGCGAAAAGTCTTTGAAAACCCCCTTAAACGTGACAGAAGCGGCTAAGGCAATTAAACTGACTCCCACCACTGAACCGGTTAGCCAACGGCCTATTTTTAAGTGTTCTCGCCCCACTACTGGGGGAATTTTACTTTTACCATCAGGCCCGGCATTTTGCAGTCGTCGCTGCCGGGTTTGCCAGGCAAAATTAACCGCCATTCCAATAGCCGGAAAAACCACAGCCACTGCTAAAGCGGGATGCACCAATGCCATGATATCTTTGAGTTCCATTACACTTTCCTCAAATAAATTAGAATGCTTACTCTCAATGGATATTGTGCCGATATGGCTCACTATAATTTAAAGTCGTGAGTTGATCCTGAGTTAATTTTACATACATCCGATTTAAAAAATGACACCGATTGATTGTGCTGAATCGATTATGATAAATCATTAATAATCCTCCTCGCTTAATTGCTGTCTGTAACGATGAGAACAATTGCCGAAATTAATCAAAAAATCCAGGATCAATCGGCTGTCGTCTGGACTGTAGAACAAGTGAAAGCAAGGGTGGCCGAAACTTCAATCAGTCAAATCGCCAAAGAAGTAGATGTGGTCACCACAGGGACATTTGAGCCGATGGAGTCCTGCGGAGCCATTCTTAATTTAGGACATACTGACCCCCCCATCAATGTTCGTCATTGTTGGCTGAATGGTGTTCCGGCTTACTCTGGGTTTGGTGCAGTGGACTTGTATTTAGGTGCGTCTCAAGTCGCAGAAGAAACCGATGAGGGCCGCGAACGGGGGGGCGCTCATGTCATAGAAGACTTAATTGCCGGGAAATCGGTACATTTGCGAGCTGTGGGGGCTGTGAATGACTGTTATCCCCGTAACTCTCTCGAAACCACTATTACTCAAGAGACGATTAATCAATTTTATCTATTTAATCCCCGTAATCTCTATCAAAATTTTATTGTGGGGGTCAATGGTGGCGATCGCCCGCTGTATACTTATCTAGGACTATTGCAACCCCATTTAAATAACGCTGTTTATGCTAATCCTGGAGCGGTTGCGCCGTTATTTAATGATCCAGAACTGAACCTGATTGGCATTGGTACGCGCATCTTTTTAGGCGGGGGAATTGGTTATGTCACCTGGGAAGGAACCCAGCATTTCCCGTTACAAAAACGTTTAGCCAATGGGACACCGATAGGCCCTGCGGCAACCCTGGCTTTAATTGGAGATGCGAAAACGATGAATCCCTACTGGGTGAGGGGATGCTATTTTAAAAATTATGGCGCGTCTTTAATGATCGGAGTCGGGGTAGCTTTACCCGTGCTTACAGAAGAAGTGATTGTCCGTTGTAGCGTTCAGGACAAAGATATTGTTGCGCCTGTGGTGGATTTTTCAATTCCTCGGCGTGTTCGTCCAACATTTGGTTTAGTCAGTTATGCTCAGCTTAAACAAGGTCGAATTTTAATTGAAGGTCAACCCGTCCGAACGGCCCCATTAGCCAGTCTTTCTCGATCTCGTCAAGTCGCTGAGGAGTTAAAACAGTGGATAGAATCTGGTCAATTTACCCTCAGCGAACCAGTGGCTCCGATTCCGATGAACAGAGCCTTTCTCCCGCGAGATTTAGGAGGATTCTGAGCGATTTTTCTGGATTTTAGGTTTTGGCTTCGGTGCAGAACTCTCCGCAGGCCGAGGAGAGCTAGGGCGAGGTTGATAGTTACCACCGCCACGGGGACGATATTTATCTCCACCTCCAGAATAATTGCCTCTGCCACGGGGAGAGAATCTACTGTTACGGTCGGATTTATTCCACCGCTTGACTGGAATTGCGCCAATATCGTGGCTTTCCTCAATTTTGAGGGCATTGTCATCCAGACGAACGTGTAAATCCAAAAAATGCCCGACTGTCCGCAGACCCGCTAAACCATTGAGTTTCAGTTTAAAAAACTTGGGTTTATCGCTGTCTTTGCGAGAAGACTGACGGATTTTGATGATGACGTACTTGTCCTCATCCTGAGACTGAAACACCACTTCTCCCCGAATTGAGAAATAGCCGTGTTTAATTTCAGCCAGTGCTAAATCTGATGAGGCGGGTGCCGAAGGTGGATTGGTCTCATCACCCGGCACTGTCTCTGCATCCGTTTTGTCCTCGTCCTCATCGCTTGAGGATTTCAAGGTTTCAGGTTCCCATACACCGACGATTTGGACGTGTAGGTTTTCCTCTTCTTGGCGAGTCCGAGGATAGACCACCCAAAGGTGTTCTTCTGTCAGGTCAATATGTTTTTTGACCAAACTCATGACTCGACCTAATAACACGGCATCAATTTCACTACCATCTGAAGCATATAACGTTCCTTGGGTGAACTGTTCTTCAGATGCTTGGTAACGCCCTCGAACTAACCCAATCGCTCGGTATTGGCGGGGTTCGCTGGGGGGCGGAATTGGATGTTGCAGCATACGAGTATCTGGTTCATCCGGTTGAACTGAAGTATCTGTTTTTGCAATCATTTCTGAGTTCGATTCTACAGACTCTGATGCAGTTGTTTCCGTCGTTTTTGATGACTCAGCTTTTGTCGGAGTCACTTCTGCGACAGTCGTTTCTTCAGCAGCATTCAACTCATTTGAGACATCTTGAGGCACCTGGGCTGGATTCTCACTCGGTGGAGTCGGCTCAGATGCAGCAGAACTGGAAGTTTGGGAAGGGTAGTTTGATGAAGGACTCATAGAACCTCTTAGCAGCGGAGACACATCCCATGCGGGAACTTAAAACAATCAACTGAAATATAGTATGCAACCCTTACCCGAAAAATGAATCAGGGTTAATGTTTTCTCTGAATAATTCAGAGTCCATCAACAATCGGGAGTCTTGATTGGCAATCGTTTCCCGTTTCCGGTTGTAGTGCCGGATATTACTCTCGTTCTACTGAACCAGGGAACCATGATTGATGGATTTTCAGTGGATTAAATCAAGTGTTATAACTTGATAGGCTGTGAGCAAATATTGCTGATGCCTATTCTACTGAATCCAAGTTCTAAATCGAGGAATCCGAAAGCTTTCAACAAAATTCAACTAAAGTAAATATCTCACTTCCTGTGAAATTGTAGGATTGGGGATGTTCGTAGAACATCTTGAAGCAGATTGCCAACAAGGGTCTGCTACTATATTAGCTGCAAGGCAAAAGTGGTTGAATCTCAACTTAGATTCTAGGGGGCGCAAAAGTACGGCAATGAGGGTATACATTCAAATTCTCATTTCAGTAATAGAGACTCAATTCAAATCAACCCCTAGCCCGGTTCTGAGATGCGATCGCTATATAAGATTGTGTTGTAAACAATCGTGTGTTATGTCAAAAGATTGTTATGAATTGATTTTGGAGATCTAAGCTTTATGGTAGACAAACGTCGTGGGTTTGTTGGAGTCGTGTTAATTCTATCTCTGGTGGCTTTTGTCGGATTTTCGATGGGGCCAATTATCGGCGGTATTATTGGAGAAAATCAAGCCAGTCAACCTTCGACTCCTACCTCTGAACAATCGGCTCAAACTCAAAGAATCAATGATTTAAAAGCTCAAGCCCGAGGCTATGAGTTAGTTCTTCAGCGTGAACCGCAAAATCAAACGGCATTGCAAGGATTTCTACAGGCTCAGCTTGAATTGATTAGTGTAGGAGAAGGAGAAGTTAATACCCTGATAGAGCCGCTCGAGACCCTGTCTGAGCTAAATCCTCAAACAACTGAGTACAGTATCCTTTTAGCCCAGTCTCAGCAGTATGCGGGGGATTCTGAGGCCGCTGCTCAAACGTATCGTTCGATTATTGAACAACAACCCGGTCAAATTCAAGCGTTGCAAGGATGGGTGAGTTTACTGTTAGATCAAGACCAACCCCAAGCCGCAATCGGTATCCTAGAAGAAACCCTCAAAGCAGCGCCTGAAGCCAATCAAGCTCAACCTGGGACGATTGATCAGGTCTCTGTACAATTAATTCTTGGACAGGTTTACGCCCGCCAAGAACGCTATGATGAGGCGATCGCGATTTATGATGAAGCCATTAACACTGATGAAACCGATTTCCGCCCCGTTTTAGCTAAAGCCATTATCCTCAAAGAACAGGGTCAGGAGGAGGAAGCTGAACAATTCTTTGCGACTGCGGTTGAATTGGCTCCCCCAAGTTACAAAGATCAAATTCAACGTCAGGCAGATGGGGCTTCTACCCCAGTTGAAACCACTCCGGCACCTGAAACGTTAGAAGCGCTTCCATCAGAAGAGTAGGGAATAGGGAAGAGAGACTAGGGAGACTAGGGAGACTAGGGAGACTAGGGAGACTAAGGAGATGGAGAAATACTCCTGACTCTGTGTTGGCGCAGGCTGCGCGGAGCGCATATTCTGACTCGGTGACTCGGTGACTCGGTGACTCGCAGACTCGGTGACTCGCAGACTCGGTGACTCGGTGACTCGCAGACTCGGTGACTCGGTGACTCCTGATATTAATCCTTGTTTTGATAAATTATCACAACTTTGTACTTGCTGAGTGATGCAATCGTTTAAGATGAGTATGATTGAGATGCACCGAAAGCAGGGAAAACAGGGATGAAACCAACGGAAAACCCGTCTGAGGAAAAAATTGCTAAGCAGTTTCGTTATCTACAACATCAACTGCGCCAACATTCCCAAGAAAAAGACCAGCTAGAACAGGGAGATTTTGATGTTTTAGTGATGCCCTCTATTAGTCTCGATCAAACTCAATTGTCTAAAATTGAGGGGGTACATCAATACGAAGAACGACTGTTATTTTCTCTGATTCGTTTACGTAATCCTCGGATGCGGTTAATTTACCTCACATCTCAACCCATCCATCCCAGTGTAATTGATTATTATTTACACTTAATGCCAGGCATTCCCTTTTCCCATGCTCGCGATCGCCTAATGTTATTTTCAGTGTATGATTCCTCTCATCAATCTCTCACCAATAAGCTGTTAAAACGTCCCCGTTTATTAGAAAGAATTCGGCAAGCTTTACGTCCGGGTCAGTCTTACATGGTGTGTTTTAATTCGACGGCTTCAGAACGAGAATTATCAGTAAAATTAGGCATTCCGTTATTGGGTTGCGATCCGGATTTACTCGAATGGGGAACTAAAAGCGGCAGTCGGAAAATTTTTGCAGAATGTGATATTCCTCATCCAGATGGCAGTAATTTAGTCTGGAATGTTGATGATTTAATTGAAGTGACGACAGAATTATGGGAACGTCAATCTCAGCTTCAACGGATTGTAATAAAATTAAATGAGGGTTTTTCTGGAGAAGGAAATGCGCTATTAGATTTACCGAGTGATATTCCAGAAAGCCATGCACAACGACGAAATACGATTGAAAAGATTTTAAAACAGCTACAGTTTCAAGCCAGTGGCGAAACTTGGGAAAACTTTAGTCGCCGTATTCCTGAACTGGGGGCGATCGCAGAAGCGTATGTTGAAGGGAGTGATAAACGCTCTCCGAGTGTTCAATGTCAAATTCATCCCACGGGCGAAGTGGAAGTTCTTTCTACCCACGATCAAATTTTAGGCGGGCCAGATGGTCAGGTATTTCTAGGATGCCAATTTCCAGCGGATGAACCCTATCGACTTCAGTTACAAGAAATGGGTCAAAAAGTTGGAAAAAACTTAGCGAAAAAAGGCGCTTTAGAACGATTTGCATTAGATTTTATTGCTGCTTATCGTAATAATCAATGGGAATTACAAGCGATTGAAATTAATTTGCGTCGGGGTGGAACTACCCATCCATTTATGACATTAAAATTACTCACCAATGGAATGTATGATCTAGCGAGTGGATTATTTTATAGTCCGAAAGGATTACCGAAATATTATATTGCTTCAGACAATTTACAGAAAGATTGTTATCGAGGATTATTACCCGATGATTTGATGAATATTGTCGCCCAACATCAACTTCATTTTGATAGTAGTACTGAAACCGGAACTGTATTTCATCTGATGGGATGTTTGTCAGAATTCGGTAAAGTGGGATTGACTTGTATTGGAAATTCTCGTCAGCAAGCAGAAGAAATTTATCAGAATGTTGTTGCTGTTTTAGATCATGAAACCCAGTCTGAGATGGCAAATTCTGCCAGCCGTCAGTTATTCCTGGTTCCTCAGCCTATCCCTGATTTTAACTCGGTTGAATCTTTATCAATGGCGAAAGAGGTGTAATATGATATTCAACTTAGCAGCGTTGAGTAATCCCTCGTAAAGATTCGGTTAAGTTAATATACTCAAACTGGTCGAGGGTTCCAACACTATAAAATTGAGATAAGCAGCTATTGACTGCATTAAAGGTTGTTTCTGCTGAAATCCACCGTTCCCCGCCCATCAGCGCTTTTTCAGGGGTCGTATAATCTTCATTTGAAGTTAACTCAACGCCATAGGGGAGGATAATCTGCCATTTCCAGCGATCGCGAATATTCTGAGCAGAAATCATCAATCCATAATAATCTTTATTCATAGGTTACAAAATTTGTAAACCGTAATACTTTTTAAGATTTTCTTAATGTCCCTAATTATAGGATCATTTTCTAAGAAACTCAACGTTTCTAAAATAAAAAATAATATAGTTGACTATCATAAATCTTTGAGCGCGACAGGAGTTAAGCGTTGGTTAACATTCAAGTCAAACAGATTACCTTCAATCATATAGAAGCGATTATTTTTGATAAAGACGGTACGTTACAAGATTCTCGGGATTTTCAACGAAATCTAGCACAAAAGCGATCGCGCCTGATTGATGCTCAAATACCCGGTATTGGGGAACCACTGTCAATGGCATTTGGTATAGAAGAAGATACCCTCAATCCCATAGGGCTGATGGCGGTGGGAAGTCGGCGAGATACGGAAATTGCCGCAGCGGCTTATATTGCTGAAACAGGCATCGGATGGTTAGAATCTCTGACGATTGCCCGTAAGGCATTTGAGGAAGCCTCGGAGTGGCTCAAACAAGATGCCGTTTCTTGCCCTATATTTCCAGGGACTGTGGAAGTGCTGAAAACATTACATCAAGCCGATCTTAAATTGGGTATTTTGTCGGCGGACTCTGTTGAATCAGTCAATCAATTTGTAGACTATTATCAACTTAATGACTATATTCAATTGAATATGGGAGCAGAAGCAGATCTCAGCAAACCCGATCCGGCACTCTTTTTACAAGCTTGCGATCGCTTAGGAGTTAATCCGGCTGTAACCTTAATGGTAGGAGACTCTCCGGGGGATATTCAGATGGCAAAGACTGCCGGGGCTGCTGGATGTATTGGTATTTGCGATTTGGCGTATTCTCATCATCTCAAGACGGCAGATGTGGTAATTACTCAACTTAATGAAATTAAAATCAAATCATTTTAAAGATTCAGTAATAGTTTCAAATTACAGCGTTCATTGGGGATGATATAAGGTAAGATGGGGCGAATGCATTAGTTTATCCGTGCACCTCAAGCCAGTGATGCTCGATCATTTCCAATATAGAGCAGATTAACAAATCAGGCGTTGGTTAAAGCGTTCAGCTTTGATAAGACTGGAGAGAAAACCGAGGCAACGTAGCATATAGATTTAAGGAGGATTTCCCTTTGGCTAATCGTTATCTATTCACATCTGAGTCAGTCACAGAAGGTCATCCCGATAAGATTTGCGATCAAATCTCGGATGCCATTTTAGATGCTCTACTGGCTCAAGACCCCAAAAGCCGTGTGGCAGCAGAAGTTGTCGTGAATACGGGTTTAGTGCTGATTACAGGAGAAATCACCTCAAAAGCCCATGTCAACTTTATTGATATCGCCCGTCAAAAAATTACCGATATTGGTTATATTCACGCTGATAACGGCTTTTCTGCCAATAGCTGCTCTGTTTTAGTTGCTGTTGACGAACAATCAGCAGATATTGCCCAAGGGGTTGACCAAGCTCAAGAAACCCGAGAACAGCTCAGTGAGGAAGAACTTGATGCCATTGGCGCGGGCGATCAGGGATTAATGTTTGGCTTTGCTTGTAACGAAACGCCAGAATTAATGCCTTTACCCATTAGTTTAGCCCATCGTATTAGTCGTCAACTGGCAACGGTTCGCAAAAACGGAACGTTAGACTATTTACGACCCGACGGTAAAACTCAAGTCACCGTGGTTTATGAAGATGACCGTCCGGTTGGAATTGATACTATTCTCATTTCCACTCAACATACTGCTACCATTGGGGATATCACCGACTCTGTAGCCATTCAAGAAAAAATTAAAGCCGACTTGTGGAAAGAAGTTGTAGAGCCTATTTTTACAGATCTTGAGCTTAAACCAGACGACGGGACTCACTTTCTGGTTAACCCCACCGGTAAATTTGTGATTGGCGGGCCCCAGGGAGATTCTGGATTAACCGGACGTAAAATTATTGTCGATACCTATGGCGGTTATTCTCGTCACGGTGGTGGTGCATTTTCCGGTAAAGATCCTACAAAAGTAGACCGCACAGCCGCTTATGCTTGCCGTTATATCGCTAAGAATATTGTAGCCGCAGGACTCGCAGAAAAATGTGAAGTTCAGGTGAGTTATGCCATTGGTGTGGCTCGACCGATGAGCATTCATATTGATACTTTTGGTACGGGTCAAGTGGATGAAGACAAACTATTAGAAGTTGTTAAAGAAAACTTTGAACTCCGACCAGCGGGTATGATTCAGGCGTTTAATTTACGGCATCTCCCAAGTGAACGAGGCGGACAGTTCTTCCAAAATGTGGCTGCCTATGGTCATTTAGGTCGGACTGATTTGGGTTTACCTTGGGAAGAGACAGACAAGGTAGAGCTACTAAAAGAGGCATTACTGCAACCTCTATCTGCTGCTCACTAGAAAGTGATAGTGCTATGTCCTTTGGGTGCAGTTTAATGTATTCAAGGTTCCGTAACTTAGCAGAATAGATCTGATTTAGCTAGGGGGAAAAACTCCCTCTAGCATGATTGTATTTAACAGGGTGAGAATCGATTTAGAACGCTGATGGGTTGGTCATTAGAGCGACTTATGGTATGAAAAGATCGATCTCAATTATCAACAAGACTGTTCTCTGAGAAAATGTAACTTTTATGTTGGTCAGCTTCTCTAAATTGCTGCCGCCCAATCTGATTTCGCAGGTTAAAATTAGTCAGACAGAAGCAAAAATCTCGGCATCAGCTCAAGATTTAGAAAAATTGAAATTGCAATGAAAGATTGCGATCGCGCTCATCCCAACCATAACCTCTCAAATCACTCCAGTCTAGGTTAGGAATGGGTATAAGGGTTTTAGATAAAGTTTGAAAAGAATCGGAGCGGCGGGATTTGAACCCACGACCCCCACTACCCCAAAGTGGTGCGCTACCAAGCTGCGCTACGCCCCGAAATGCTTTAATAGCATAACACCTTTGTAGGCATTTGTAAATTAAAAAACTTTCAAAACTTTTGTCGCCTTGATCAGCGCTGGGACTGCCTCCGCTGACCAATATCCCTCGCCCCGTCTTCCAGTGTTCAAAATCAGTTGCAAACTGTAGCTATCAGCATAGCCTTCTACTTGCAGCCAAAGCAGATCTGTCTCAGCTTCACAGGCTATTTTTTCTTCATCCATTAACTCACCACTCATCTGAGTCATAGTTTCTGCAAGCTGAATTAACAACCGACAAAAATCGTTAAACTCAGCTTCTGTTAACTCTAATGCCCATTCATCGCTGCCAACTAATCCGGTAAACTCAGTCGCCTCGCTATCCCATCCAATTCGCCAACCCGATCCACTCTTAACAATACGCTCCATACGATTAATAGCAACTGAGTCAAAGGAAGAAGCATATCACAAAAATGTTAAATTTGACGAAACTTTAGCTGAAACGTTAAAATTCGACACATTCAACTGATACTACCATCTCAACAACAGTGCGCTAAGTTATTTGCATAATTATCGGCTGAAACAATAATTAGAATTATTCGTAAATAGCTGTATCAGCGTTAACCAGAGCGCGATTTATCCTTTGGTGAAACGTTTAGATCAACAAGATTCTTTTTAAACTCTGAAATTCAATCGCTTTCTCAATCCTTAAAAACCAAGATTTATTCAGCTCAAAAAAAATATTAGAGTCATAAACTAACCTAATACAAAATATGAATCTTAGGGAAAATTTGATTTCGGAAAATCTGAATTAAACTGTATAAAATAAAGATTAACCACTCACACTTTTATAATCGCCGTTAATGCCTCACTCTCCTTTATCTCAATCTACCACTCCCGAAGAGTCTCAGCCTATTCTAGATCAACCCAATCATGAGTACAAGCTGATTCAACCGCAGCATCAAACCCGCAGCAATACAATACAAACAATTCTTTTGATTTTACTCACATTAGGAGTCGGTTTTGGTGGCGGACAATGGTGGGCGACTCATCGCAAAACCCCTACTGATTCTGCTTCACAACAGAGTAGAAGTCGAACGGTTCCAGTGAAATTGATGTCAATTAATCCCACTTCATTACAAGAAACTTCAGAATTTGTCGGGACTTTAGAAGCTAGGCAAGCGGTTGAAGTTCGCTCTGAAGTAGAAGGACGAATTAACCAAATTTTAGTTGAAGCTGGGGATTTTGTTGAATCTGGGCAAATTATTGCTCGCCTTAATAGTAATGAATTAGAAACGAATTTACGAGCGGCTCAAGCGAATCTGGTTCAAACTCGGGCGAGATTGGCTGAATTAGAAGCGGGAAGCCGTCCAGAAGAAATTGCTCAAGCGCAAGCTAAATTAATCGAAGCACAAGCTGAATTAGAGGATGCTCAATCGGGAAGTTTACTCGCAGAAATTAATCAAGCGATATCTCAAATTGATGCGATAATAGCCGCCCAGGAACTTGCAGACAAACGAGTGAATCGATTTCAAACGTTAAGTAAACAAGGGGCAATTTCTCAGGATGAATTCGACGAATTATTATCTGAAAAAGCAACAACAGCGGCTAATTTAAAAGCGGCTGAACGTCGTTTAGAACAGTTAGAAAAAACTCGCGATCGCGAAATTAATTTACGTATTGCAGTGGTTGAACAGGAGGCACAAGCTTTACAACAGCTTAGAAATGGTAACCGTCCAGAAGAAATTCAACAAGCTGAAGCAGAGGTGGCAGGAGCTGTGGCGCAAGTGCGACGTTATCAAGTATTGCTACAAGAAATGATCATTACAGCGCCATTTTCTGGGATGATTGGAGATGTTGTGATTAAGTTAGGAGATTTCGTCCGATCTGGCGATGTTGTGACGACGTTAACAGAAAATCAACAATTAGAATTACGCCTTCCTATTCCAATAGAGCGAAAATCAGATTTAAGATTAGGTTTACCCGTTCAAATCCAAGATTCACAAGGGAGTGATTTAGGAGTCGGTCAAATTAGTTTTATTTCGCCAACAGTCAATCAAGACTCTCAAACTATTTTAGCAAAAGCAACATTAAATCAAGATAATCAAGCGTTAAAAGATGGACAGTTTGTTAAGGCAATCGTGGTTTGGAATCAACGTCAAAATCAGGTTGTGATTCCCTTAACTGCTATCACTTTTCAAGGACAACAACAGTTTGTTTATATTGCGATGGGAAATGATACTTTAATCGCTCAAAAAACACCTGTTCAACTCGGCTTAATTGAAGGCGATCGCGCCGAAGTAACAACGGGATTACAAGCCGGACAAAAGTTAATTATTTCTGGGATTCAACGATTATCGGATGGGGCCGAAGTCAATCCTATCGAGGGTGAATAACTTAATTAAAACATTAATATAATAACTCATGTTTACTCATTTTTTCGTTAAGAAGCCTGTTTTTTCTTCGGTTTGTTCTTTACTGATTATTCTAATTGGTTGGATTGGTTATACTCGTTTGCCAATTCAAGAATACCCCACCATTGAACCTCCTACTGTTAGTGTCCAAACGGTTTATAGAGGTGCAAATCCTCAGGTTGTAGAAACGGAAGTGACTGAACTTTTAGAAGCAGAAATTAATGGAATAGAAGGGGTAAAATCTCTAACTTCATCGAGTCGAGAAGAGCAAAGTTCAATTACGGTTGAATTTGAATTAAATCAAGATTTGGATGTGGCGGCTCAAGAGGTACAAAATCGAGTTTCTCGTGTGATTGGGCGATTACCCGATGAGATTGACTCTCCTGTTGTTTCTAAGAGTAACAGAGGCGGGGATAGGATTATGTGGATTGCTATTTATGGGGAGAATTATTCTAATTTAGAAATTAGTAACTATGCCGATCAATTTCTTAAAAATGCTTTATTAACCGTTGATGGAGTCAGTAATATTTTTATTGCTGGAGAGCGACGTTATGCAATGCGTTTGTGGTTAAATCCTAAACAAATGGCAGCCAGAAATATTACAGCTTTGGATGTTGAACAAGCTTTAAGACGACAGAATGTTGAGATTCCAAGTGGTCGAATTGAGGGTCAAATGAATGAATATCCCATTAGAACCTTAGGACGGTTACAGACCCCCAAAGAATACGAAGATTTAGTGATTCGTCGGGAGGAAAATGGGGCTCAAATTCGCTTAAAAGAGATTGGATATGCCGAAATTGGCGCAGAAAGTGATCGAACAATTACTCGGTTTAATGGTCAACCCGCTATCTCTTTAGGAATTAGTAAAACATCGGGTGCAAATTTATTAGAAGTGGCTGAAGCCGTTAAAATAAAAATAGCAGAACTCTCGAAAAATTTTCCTGAGGGAATTGCTTATACAATTGCGGTAGATGATTCTGATTTTGTGCAACTTGCGATTGATGAAGTGTGGCATAGTTTGTTTCTGGCAATAGCTTTTGTAATTTTAGTAATTTTTCTTTTCTTACGCAGTTGGCGAGCTACTTTAATTCCGGCTTTAACGATTCCAGTCTCTTTAATTGGTGCATTTGGCATCATGTATATTTTAGGATTTTCAATTAATATTCTCACCTTATTTGCTTTAACCTTATCAACCGGATTAGTTGTAGATGACACAATTGTTGTCTTAGAAAATATTGTTCGTTATATTGAAGAAAAAAACATGAAACCCTTTCCAGCCGTTTTAAATGCCGTTGGAGAAGTGGTTTTTGCTGTGATCGCCACTACAATTGTCTTAATTGCTGTGTTTATTCCGGTTGGGTTTTCTGGAGGAACAACAGGACGACTGTTTAATGAATTTGCGATTACAATTGCAGCGGCAGTTGTACTGTCTTCTTTTGTTGCATTAACTTTAGCACCCACTGTTTCGGCACGTATTCTACAATCTAAATCCTCAATTCAGACTCGTAAAAATCCGCTACAAAAATTAGTAGAAATTCCGCTTGATTTATTTGAATGGGGATTAACAGTTTTACAAAAAGCTTATAACGATTCTTTAACTGTGATCATGGATTTTAAGCTAATTGTTGTATTTAGCTTTATCCTCTCTTTAGGATTAACCGCTTGGTTATTTGTACAAATCCCTCAAGGATTTTTACCTTCTGAAGATCGAGGACGAGTTTTTGTTCCCATTGTTGCGCCTCAAGGTGTCAGTTTAGACTATACCAATAACGTGGTTCAAGAAGTAGAAGAAATTCTAGGAAATGTACCAGAAATGAGAACCTATTTTACAATTGCTGGATTGGGTCGAGGGGCTTCTCAAGTCAATAGAGGATTTGCTTTTACTCGACTATTTCCTTGGTCAGAACGCACAGAACCCGAACAGTCTCAACAGAATATTGTGAAACAGCTTTTTGGTCGGTTTTCTCAAATTACGGATGCATTAGTCTTTGCCATTAATCCCAGTTCTTTACCCGGAAATAGTCAAGGTCAAGCGATACAATTTGTGATTCAAGGAAATGATTTAAATGAATTAGCAGAGGTGGCAGAATCCTTTAAGCTAGAAGCCGAAAAGTTACCTGAAGTTGTTAACTTAGATACAGATTTACAAATCAATAAACCGGAGTTAGTATTAGAAGTCGATCGATTACAAGCCGGTAATTTAGGGGTTTCGGTTCAAGAAATTGCTCGAACTTTACAAATTTTGATGGGAGGACAACGAATTACTAATTTTAATCAAGGCAATCAACAATATGAAGTAATTGTTCAAGCCGAAGAAATCTATCGGTCTAATCCTAATAATATTGAAGAAATTTATGTAAAGAGTAATACAGGGGAAATGATTTCTTTAAGTAGTTTAGTCGATGTCAATCTTTCGACCACACCTCCTCAAATTAATCATTATAATCGCTTTCGTTCCGCTCAGTTAGAAGGGAGTCCTGCACCGGGTGTGAGTCTGGGGGAAGCATTAACAGCTTTACAGAATTTAGCCGATGAAATTCTACCTCAAAATATGCAAACAGCTTTAGCAGGAGAATCTTTAGAATTTGCCGAAGCGGGTCAAACAACGCTCTTTATTTTTGGTTTAGCTTTAGCGTTTATTTTCCTCACATTAGCAGCACAATTTGAGAGTTATATCGATCCATTTATTATTTTGCTGGCTGTTCCTTTATCTCTTTTAGGGGCATTCGGGGCATTATGGATAGCCCAATTAGATTTAAATATTTATAGTCGAATTGGGTTAATTATGCTAATTGGTTTAGCGACAAAAAACTCAATTTTAATTGTAGAATTTGCCAATCAACTTCAAGATCAAGGCTTTTCAATTACCACAGCAGCAATAGAAGCCGGAAAAGTCCGCTTTCGTCCGATTTTAATGACTGCTTTTTCAACTATTTTTGGTGTATTACCTCTAGCTTTTGCCACGGGTGCAGGGGCGGGAAGCCGGATTTCTATCGGAATGGCAGTGTTGGGTGGAATGCTTGTTTCTACTATTTTAAGTTTATATGTTGTCCCTGTATTTTATGCGATCGCAAAGCTATTTCAATCACGCTTATTCAAACCCTCTGATCGAGTTTCAATTCCCTCAAAAGACACTCAAAAAAGTAATGGTAAGCAGGTAAAAATTAAGTAATTTATAATGTTGCTGATTGCCTGTTTTATATTATTATGTATATAATCCAATAGGTATGAGCCGATTCCCTACTGAGAGTCAATGATTAGATTCTGAGTCAGGAGAGATTAGTCTGTCGTATTCTGATTCAAGTTTTGTATAACAAAAACGAAGTTTATCGATTAGACTCTGTAGCGTATATTATACTTGACACTATATCTTAAGTCGTATCGCTTTTGTCAGCAGAGTATTATCACCGACATCCTAATATTGGGGAAATTACTGATACAATTTGCCTTTTTTAAGCCTTAAGGTAGAGATTTTAGTAAAATGACATAGATTATAGCTTTACACAATCTTTATTTATTCCCCTCACTTTTTTAAAGATTTGGTAAAGTCCGACGTGGTTATACCCTATTCTTAAAAAAATCCCATAGAATTAACCACAACGAGAGCAAACAGTTATTATTCAGGGTAAAAAGCTGTGACTTCCACTTCAAAAACTGCCAGTTCATCGGCGATGTGTTCTTTAATACATTATCCTCACGAGAGTCATTTACCGTCGAGTCATGAGATTCATGCATCATTACTCAGTAAAGCGAAGCGTTTAATAGATATCATACTTGCCATTATTGGATTAAGTTTAACTGCGATGATTGCCATTCCAATTGCAATTGCAATGCAGTTTGATAATCCAGGGCCTTTATTCTATAGTCAAATTCGTTGTGGTTTGAAGGGAAAACCCTTTCGGATGTGGAAATTCCGGTCAATGATTGTAAATGCTGATAAGCAAAAACATTTAATTGAAAATAAAGCAAAAGGATTTATTTTTAAGAATGATTGTGACCCTCGAATTACTCGTATCGGTGGGTTTTTACGCAAAACAAGTTTAGATGAATTTCCTCAATTTTTGAATGTATTAAAAGGGGAAATGAGTATTGTTGGAACTCGTCCACCGACACCCGATGAGGTTGCAAACTACGATCAGCATCACTGGCAACGACTCAGCGTTAAGCCCGGAATTACAGGAGAGTGGCAAACAAACGGTCGTTCTAGTATTGATGATTTTGAACAGATTGTTCTAATGGATTTAAATTATCAGTTGAAATGGTCAGTTTGGTACGATATCTATCTGATTTGGAAGACAATTACTGTTGTTTTAAGAAAAGAAGGTGCTTACTAACACTCTCATGCAGAGTTAAGTCATTGAACAAGCAGAGTAGCATTTTCATCTCATCTCGATCCAGGGTTGCATTGATACGTCTGAAGCATTGATTTCTAATTTTCGTAAAAATAAATAATAATTAGATTGATTCTAGTAGAAACCCTCTTTTAACCTAGCCTTTCTCTGATTGAAAAAGTCTATTTTAGGAAATAGAAGCATTATAGAATAAGTCGGTAAATTCGTAGAAAAAAGAGACTTTAATATCAAGCAATACTGCCCCGTTTGCGGGCTTCTTCATCACAAATCCCTATAGCAGTCAGCTTTGAGTTGTGAGCAAAATCGTCTTGGAAAAGGCAATCGGCATAAGTCCGAAGGACTGGCTACGCCTACGGCAATCGGCAATCGGAGTAATCACTTTAGGCAATAATCGATATGTATGGTTTATCATGAATCATTTGTGATTGCTATACATTTCGCAATCCAGCTTGAATCATTTGTTGTTTGAGTAACGAAAAAATCGTCGCTACCTTTTACCAGCGCTTGATTATGGGCTTCTGCCAAGCCGACAGGATAACTATAGCCTTTTTGCACTGGGGCAATCATCCTTAATGCTAATGCGTCAATGACGTACGCTACAATGTATGCAGGATCGACGGTTTATCCTGACAGGAAGGTGTAGATCGTTAAATTTATTCAATATTTCAAGTTTTGGCTGCTTCTTTGTTATCCTGTGAATGGCTAACATTAGGAGTGAGTTCAATGTCAAATACTGTTGATAAAATTACTAAAGTTGGATCAATTGCCGAAATTAGGGAATGTTCAACAACAGGAAATAAATCTCTACACGCTGCGGTTGAGTTGAAATCTGGACAAGTTATTAGTGATTTTGGATCAAAAGAAGTTCTAGAAAAACCGAATTATCTAACGGTTCAAATTGGCGATCGCCAACATATTATGCTAGATCCGGAGTTTTTGCAATATATCAATCATAGTTGCGATCCGAATGTCTTCTTTGATACGGAAAAAATGGAAATTATTGCCCTCAACAATATAGAAATTGGAGAAGAATTTAGTTTCTTTTATCCCTCTACAGAATGGTCTATGGATAGAGGATTTGATTGTCTTTGTCAAAGCGAGAATTGTCTGAAAGACATTAAAGGTGCGGCAGATTTACCTCAAGAGATTTTAGCAAAATACAAACTATCTGAATACATTCAGAGTCAGTTAAAGCTCGAACAATAAGTCATAAGTAGCCGATAATTTTTTTTATTTAGAGGGCTAACTGCTCTCTAAAAATGATCGAGATAATAAAGGATCGTGACGAAAGTATGGCGAATAAAAATATAGCACTGACTCATCTAACCGGAGATAAAATCTATACTGAAATTATTTTTAAGCAAGTGTGGGGAAAGGTAGAAGCCTATCAAGCAAGCAATCCTCAACAGCAAATATTAATGATGGCTTTTGGCGATACCAGTCAGCCTTTGCCACCAACCGTAACGAAGGCTTTAGTTAATGCTGCCCATCGCTTAGGCGATCCACAGACTTATACAGGCTATGAAGAAATAACAGGAAATCTAGCCTTAAAACAAGCCATTTGTGACAGTTATTATCAGCAAAATTTAGGAATAGAAATTAATACTGAAGAAGTATTTATCAGTGATGGCGCACAATCGGTTTCTGTTAATCTTCAAGAACTATTTGCTCCGGGTAATATTGTCGCTGTACAAAACCCGGCTTATCCTTCTTTTAAGGAAGGAACTTTACTAGCGGGTCGGCCATTAATACAGTTACCTTGTTTAGAAGAAAATAACTTTATACCCAAATTACCATCAGAAAAAGTCGATATCATTTATCTCTGCTTTCCCAATAACCCAACAGGAGCCGTAGCAACTTACGAGCAACTTCAAGAATTTGTAGACTATGCTAAAAATCATCAAGCGGTGATTATATATGATGCGGTTTATAGCCCGTTTATTTGTAGTTCAAATATTCCTCGAAGTATTTATGAAATTGAAGGGGCAAAAGAATGTGCTATTGAAATAGGCAGTTTTTCTAAATGGGCAAATTTTACAGGTTTGCGAGTGGGTTGGTGTGTAATTCCAGAAGCTTTAACGATTAATAATACCGTACCGGGAGAATTAAATCATTTGTGGCGAATTAGAAACTCGATTAAATTTTGGGGAACTGCTAATATTGCTCAGTATGGCGCGATCGCCACTTTATCCGCCCCAGGACAGCTTGAATGCCAACAAGTGGTGAATTATTATCTCAACAATGCTCGCTTGCTCAGAAACGGTTTAGAAGCCGCTGGGTTAATCTGTTTTGGGGCAATTGATAGTCCGTTTGTTTGGGTGAAAGCACCCCAAGGTTTGTCTTCCTGGCAATTGTTTGAGAAACTATTAGAATCAACTGGAATTGTAGGGGTCCCAGGTGTTATTTTTGGATCAATGGGTGAAGGTTTCTTGCGTTTAAGTGCCTTGGGTCAACAGCAGGATATTCAGCAGGCTGTAGAAAATTTGGCTCAATTGACAACATCTGGTTAAAAATGGCAGTATTATTATTAGCAGAAATTGAATCCACAGATGTATGGTTTAGTGAATTCATCGCTAAATTGCAGCAAAATCGGCCTAATTTAGATTTACGAGTTTGGCCAGAATGTGGAAAATTAGAAGAGATTGAGATCGTATTAGCCTGGTTGCCGCCATTGGGAGTGATGCAAAGATTTCCCAATTTGAAGCTAATTATCTCTTTAGGGGCTAGCGTTGATCGGATTTTAGCAGATCCTGATTTACCACAGCATATTCCCATCGTCCGGACTGTTTCTCAGGGCAAAACCTTACAAATGGCAGAGTATGTCACGCTAGCAGTTTTGCTGTTTAAACGGCGGTTTATTGAGTATCAAGAATTAATGCAGTCGCGCCGTTGGGAATATTTAACCACACCAGATCCTAGCTCATTTACGATTGGAATTTTAGGCTTGGGAGTTTTGGGTTTGGCAGCGGCTAAACAACTAGCAGCAATGGGGTTTTCTGTGCGGGGATGGAGTCGAACACCCAAAGCCATTAGCGGAGTTGAATGCTTTGATGGTAACAAGCAGTTTAAGCTTTTCTTGAGTCAATGTCGAGTCATTGTTTGTTTATTACCGTTGACACCAGAAACGGAAGGAATTCTTTGCGATCAAACATTTTCTGCTTTACCATTAGGAGCTTATATTATTAATGTGGGTCGAGGTCAACACTTAGTGGAAGCGGACTTATTAGAAGCATTAAATACAGGTCAAATTGCCGGGGCTTGTTTAGACGTATTTGAAACTGAACCTTTGCCGAAAAATCATCCGTTTTGGTCAGATCCACGTATTATTATGACTCCCCATATTGCCGCCCCAGGTCAGCCTAATGATATTGCTGATTATACGATTAACCTAATTCATCGTTATCAAACTGGGCAACCTTTGAAATATGTTGTTGAGCGAAACTCACTCTAATAAACGGAATTTTGTTATTCACCTAAACAACAAATAACTATTAAGCAATACTACCCCGTTTGCGGGCTTCTTTATAAGAAATACCGACATTTCGTAATCCTGCTTTAATCATTTGCTGTTCTAACATAGCAAAAAATCGACTGCGATCGCCACCTTTAACCACCGCTTGGTTATGGGCTTCTGCTAAGCCAACAGGATAACCATAGCCTTTTTGAACTTGGGCAATCATCATGCCTAATGCTAATTCTAATAAGTCGGGATTTTCTGCCACCCAAGCCGGAGTTTCAATGCGGGCAATTTCTGTGCCGACATTCACATAACAGAAATAGATTTGATGATGACCATATAAATCTAAAATTTTAGCTTGACTTCGCCATAACGGACTGCGTTGACCTAAACTGAGTTTAGAAGACCAAAGGATTGTATCTCGCAGTGGTTCAAAGGCTTGACACATTGCTTTTTTAGTTGCGCCGTTAGAAGCCATTGTTCCGGCACTGGGGCAATATTTCATGCAGTCGGGTTGTTCGTGAGTACAGGCTTGTAACCGTAAGAAAGAGACACTTTCACTACTACGAGAAGCGCTAACATAACTGAGTAATGGAATACCCGCTAAGCGCAACTGTTCCCAGGCTTCTAAAATCGGTTCTAAGATTAAATTCCGGGCATCTGTTGGCAATTGATCGAGAAACCAATAAGTTAAAGAACCATCCGATAAAGCTAAGGTTGGAATGTCTTTTTGTTGGGGATATTCGGCTTGAAGTTGTTCTCCGATATCCGCTAACATAATAGTCTCTGAAGCGGTACGACGATAACTCATCCATTCATCCGTTCTAATGCCCCATTGTCGCGCAATATAAAGGTCTTCTGGGCGATAATAAATCTCAGGAATACTGTCTAAAATTGGCCGCCGACTTTGATTATAATGTAGAACAATTCGGCTAATATTGATTAAATAACAGTAGGCAATTTCATGGGCACTCGGAGCAATTTGAGACCCATCTGTCGCGAGAATGGTATGGGCTTTTGGAGGGGTAGCAATATAGGGACAAGTATTGAGGGGTTCTGCCGGAATAGCCGGATTAAATAACAGACGTTTTTCCCATTTTTCGTGGGTTTCTAACAGTTGAGTTTGATTAACTGTAGCATCTTGAAATAAGGTTTCTGCAATATCGATTCGCTTTTTTGCAGCTTCTGCCTCTTGAGTCATGTGTTGACTCATGCCTTGCATTTTTTGGGCGATTTGGGTGAGGTCTAGCATGGTTTTTTAAGAATAAAATTAACCGACTAGGCGATTAGTACTATTAGGATTTATCATAGCCAAGTAGAGAAGTCTTGGGTGAATTGAGGTAGGGTTATTAGTTTAATACGAGAGTTATTTTCTGTATATTGTTTTTCTGTTTTTGTATTATATCCCCAATCGGCTAAAAATAAGCGAATATCTGTTAAGTCGGGTTGTTTTTCGACGGCGAGTAATGCTTTGAGTCTGTCTTCAACAAACCAAATAGTAGGGGGAGATGTTGGAGTTGATAATAACTGGCGGATGGTTTCGTATTTAGGACGTTTACACCCTTTACCGTAAATTGTGCCGTCAGCCATGGTAATATTTTGTTGTTGTAACAATGCACGAACAAATCGTTCTTCTTTTGTGGTGATAATAATCGGTTGAATTAATTGTTGAGAAGTGGGATTTAACCATTGTATAAATTGTTCTATTACACCGGGATAAAAACGATGGAGTTTTAGCCATCCCTCAAAATCTGTTTGTATCCATTCATCTCGAATACTATCAAGTAAGGGGCCTATTTTTTCAGCTTTTAAGTTTTCTTCTTGAACGAGTTTTTGACAGATATCAACCCAATTTTGTAAAATATCATCTTCAGGAATTCCTAAAGTTAATGCCCGCACTAAAACTGGCATTTCCCAACCTGTTTCTATTACAGGACGGGTACGGTAAAATTGTTGAGCCAGTGCGTCTGTTGGGGTAGAATTAATAGGTGACCAAACTTTGCAATAAGTGCGCCAAGCCGTTTGAAAGTATTCAATCATGCCATCACAGATGACTCCATCAAAATCAATTGCAATGATTGTGGGTTTTTGTATCATAGTTCACTGAAGTTAGGTGATTTATACAAATATTAGAGTGGTTAATATAGATTAAAGATTAAAAGTAATGACAATTCAGCTTAAAAAAGCGATTCAAGCGCAAGCTTTAACATTAGGATTTCATCAAGTGGGTATTGCTTCTGCTCAGCAGTATGAAACAGAAACCGAAAAATTGCAAGCTTGGTTAAGTCAAGGTTATCAAGCTGAGATGAAGTGGATGGCAAACCCAAAGCGTCAGAATATCTTCGAGGTGATGCCAGAAGTACAATCAATCATTTGTGTGGCTTTAAATTATTATACACCCCATCAACGTCCTCAAGGGAAAGAATTTGCTAAGATTTCTCGCTATGGTTGGGGACGAGATTATCATAAGATTTTACATAAAAAATTAAAGGCTTTCTCGAATTGGTTACAAACTCAAGAAGACGGAATTTTAACGCGATATTATGCTGATACTGGCCCGATGCAAGATAAAGTTTGGGCGCAACAAGCGGGGATTGGATGGATTGCTAAAAATAGTAATGTCATTACGAGAAAATATGGGTCTTGGGTCTTTTTAGCAGAGATTTTAACCAATTTAAATTTACCAACCGATACACCGCATACAGAACATTGTGGCACTTGTACTCGTTGTATTGATGCTTGTCCAACGGATGCAATTGTACAGCCTTTTGTAGTGGATGCAAATCGTTGTATTGCCTATCATACGATTGAAAATAGAGGAGAAAATATACCTGAAAATATTAGCTTAGAAGGGTGGGTGGCAGGGTGCGATATTTGCCAGGATGTTTGTCCTTGGAATCAACGATTTGCCACTGAAACCGATGAATCTGGGTTTCAACCGTATCCGGAAAATATTGCACCAAAATTAGCAGAATTAGCCAATATTTCAACAGAAGAATGGAATCAACGATTTCGCGCTTCAGCCTTGAGACGAATTAAACCAGAGATGTTAAGGCGCAATGCCAAAGCGAATTTAGAATAGGACAAATCTAATTGTCATTAAACCCTAGCTTCTGTAATAATAAATAGTTATAAATCAGTTGTAGGATAGGTTACATTTGTAAAATTGAAACCCGATTAATCAAGCACTCAGTTTAACTCACTGTTGGTTTCAACAATATATAGCAATTTATTTATGATGCGTGAAAAGTATAAAAACCGATTGATGGGCTAAAAAAAAACTTCCCCTATTGCCATAGGCGTAGCCATAGCTGGAAGAAGTATACCTTTGACAAGAATTTTTTTTACAACTCAGATTATATTGCTAGATATGATACAGTGAAATAAATAGTAATCTTGATCTTTACAATAAAATGGAACGTTCAAAATTCATTGCTTACCTCACAGGAATTATTTCTGTAGTTTTAGCGCTAGCCTACTTAATCTTAGTCTCTATACTTGATTTTCGGGGTGAAATGATACCCGCCCCAGTTGATTCGATGATGATGTTAGGATTACAATATTTTTAACTCGGCTTCAGAAGCTAGGTATGATAAGAGTCGGTTTCTAGCTTCTGACATCGATTCAGTCTTCTCTACTAAATTAACTTAATCGCTTTATTCATATGATAAGCAATCAATAATTGAGTCAAAGCTAAAGGATAACTTTGTAATATTTCCCCTGTCGTTCCCACTAACTTTCCGAGTTCAGTATTGCCTTCTGTACTACAAAATGTTTTTAAGTGGGGAATTTCAATACATAACATTTTTTCTAAGTCATTCACCTGTTGTAAAGTGGCATGACTATCAATTTCTAATACATCAACAGGTTTACCCATGTCTCGAGTTAATCCTAAACGCACAGCCTCAAATGATTGATGACTTTCATCTCCCAAAATTTCAGTAAAATCAGGATGGGGAATAGTCGGACGCAGGATTAATTTGACATTTAAATTCGATGTATTTTCTTCATTTTCCGGCCGATAAAATGTGACAATCACATCAGCCCATTTTCGTTGCGGACGAATAAATTGTTCAGAGTCCGGTTCGCGTTTTTCTAAAGCTTTTATTACCTGTTCTTCAGTATATCCCCGCTTCAAGGTATCCCGTTTTACCTTCCACTGAGTCCGTAATACTTCTGGAGGCGCAAGATAGACTTTGACATCATAGCAATCCAGCGCCCCGCGCGTCGAATAACCGAGCAATCCTTCCACAATCACAAAACGACTGGGCTTGATATATTCAGGCGGGTCAAACTGACCTGTATCGTGGTTATAAATCGGTTTAAGGATAGGTTGTCCGGTTCGTAGCAGCGTCAGATGTTGCTGCATAATATCCAGGTAGTTACAATCCGGGTTTAGGGCTGTAATGCCCAGTTCTGCCCTTTGTGTGCGGTCATAGCGGTGATAATCATCTGTACAAATGACTGTAACATTTTCAGTCCCCAAAACTTGAGCAATTCCTCGCGTCAGGGTGGTTTTCCCCGCTGCACTATCCCCCACAATCCCTAGAATGATTGGTCGATGACTCATCTGTTCCCCTTGAGACGACAGTATTGTGTTTAGTCACAGGTCTTCCGGATGCAAGCGCCAGTTGCTGCTGTGATTTCGTCATTTTAGGGTGAATTGCTATCTGCCACAAGGGATAGTCAGGGATTTTTGATTGGAAGTCCAGGGCAATTGACTTGAAGTGCTTGAGAATCTCACAACTCAAAATAAATCAGTGATTCAGGAAGTCATTTTCAGCTTTTTATTAACTTTGAGATAGCTCAGGACTGATTCATAATAGTGATAAAATAAGTCGTCTATCAATTGTTGAAAAGTTATTGATATAGAAATTTATACTACTTCTTATAAAGTCTAAAAATTTATCAAATCTTTAAAAAAAAGTATTGCTTATGTAAATTTTTTTGTAAAGAGTTCATCAAAAGTCCTGAAACCCCTTGCGATCAATAATTTAAAATCGTTATATTACAATCAAACTCCCATAAAATCTATCTTTGGAGTGATTCACTTTTTGGGCAAGTCTCCATTAATGACTCTTGTAAAACTGAGGAGTTTCAATCAATTAACGTAGTACTTTGCCCTTGAAGATCTAAAAAATCGGGGTGTATTTAACGATGATTCACAGATATCTAAACACTCAAAAAATTAATCACACCCTGACTTCTATAGAAACCTGGATACACTCATTCAACCATCGATTCGAGCATGCATTACAAAGGAAATTATCAATGAGAGTTTTAGTTTGGGGTTTAAATCATGTTGGTGTTACTACAGCAGTCGGCTTAAGCCAACTGGGCCATGAAGTAATTGGGATTGATACTGACTCAAACCGAATCAAGGCATTTAACCAAGGCCAAAGCTGGATAAAAGAACCAGGACTGTCTCAACAACTTCGCAAAGGTTTAGTCGATCATAAACTGAGGGCAGTCTCTAGCGCCAGCCAATATGTTGCTTGGGCGGATGTCTCCTTAATTTGTACCCATCCCCCTAACGCCCCGGATGGGTCTCCAGAATTGGGTAGCATTAAAGAAATTGTTGCCCAGATTGGATTCGGGTTAAAATCAACAGAAGCCTATCATGTGGTGATTGTTCGTAGCGGAGTATTCCCCGGCATTAGCCGCAATATACTCTTACCCCTACTCGAAAGTCATTCCGGTCGGCGAGTTGGCCAGGATTTCGGCTTTGTGATTAATCCAGAATTCATTCGTAAATCTAGCGCGATCGCAGACTTTCATCAACCCCCCTATACTATTATTGGTGAACTCCACAGTCGCTGCGGTGATATTGTTGCCTCCCTGTATCAAGATATTGAGGCCCCGATTTATCGGATTTCCCTCGAAGAAGCAGAACTGATTAAAATGGTTAACACCACGTTTCATGCCTTAAAAGTGGGATTTGCCAATGAAATTGGGCGGTTGTGTGATTCTCTCGCCATTGATAGTCATACAATTATGGATTTGATTTGTAGCGATACTCGCTTAAATACATCCGGTGCGTATCTTCAACCGGGATTTGCGTTTGGCGGTGCGTCTTTATTGCGAGATTTACGGGCGATTAATTGCTATGCCAGCCGTTTAGGGATTAAACTACCGATTTTAGATTCAATTTTACCCAGTAATCAATTTCATGTTGACGCGACCCATACAAAAATTTACGCTTTAGGAGTGAGGCGAATTGCCATTTTAGGCGTGAGTTTCAAACCCTATTCTGGCGATGTTTATGAGTCTTCCGTGATTCCTTTAATTCAAAAGTTGTGGCAGGAAGGATTTGAATTAACGGTTTATGACCCTGATGTTCAACTCCATCAAGTCAACCCAGAAACTCAAGCTTATTTGAAGCGCTATCTTCCTCAAGCAGAACAAATTTTCAAGAATTCTCTAGAAGAAGCATTACAAGACAGTGAAACCGTTGTCATTACCCAAAATCGGCCAGAATTTCGAGCCGTTGCAGCCAATGCACCGTTGAGTTTACCCGTGATTAATCTGGTGAGACTCGAGGAGTCTTCTGAGTTACTGGTACAAAACTTAGCAACACCTAAGCCGCCTTCTGTATCACCTCAAATTAAAACTTGGTCAAATGAAAGCGCTTTAGCTTAAGTAATTGACTGACCTTAAGCTACATTAAAACTAGCCCTAAAGAGCGTGTTTGAGGAGCTAAGGCTGATTGTCGGCGCTGCGCACGGATGCAGCGCTATTAGTCATGAGAGAAGGAAAATATAGAATGAATCAGGATTGAGCGCTCAATCTGTGTATTGTAAAATAACTTGTTCAACGATGAGCGAACCGAGCAATAGAAAAAATACAAATATTTGATTAACATTTAATTTTAATACTGAACTTACTTTAAAAGTCCTTAGCCATGATAGTCAACGGCTCAGAAGCTGAATTGAATCTAGCAATTTTATGTGTAGATGATGAACCGATTATTTTAGCCAGCTTATCCGAACAACTCAAACGTCAGTTTCGCTCACAGTGTCTGATTGAAGAAGCAAATGATGGGGAAACCGCATTAAATATTATTGCAGATTTACAAGAGCAGGGAATTGAAGTCGCTTTGGTGATTGTTGATCAAATTATGCCGGGGATGAAAGGGGATGAATTACTGATTCAAATCCATCAAAATTATCCTCGAATTTTAACTGTGATGTTAACTGGGCAAGCGAATGCAACCGCTGTGGGAAATGCTGTCAATTCAGCGAATTTATACCGCTATTTAAGTAAACCTTGGGAGACGGTCGATTTAATTTTAACGGTCAAAGAAGCACTGAAACGTTATACTAGCAGTCAAGTTTTAGAAGAAAAAAATCAAGCGCTCAAAAAATTAACCACATCATTAGAACAAACCGTTACGGATAGAACGCTAGAATTAACTCAAATTAATACGAAGCTGCAACAAGAAATTCAAGAACGAAATCAAATTGAAACAAAACTTAAAGCCTCCTTACAAGAAAAAGAAATATTACTAAAAGAAATTCATCATCGCGTTAAAAATAACTTACAGATCATTTCAAGCTTGTTAGACTTCCAAGCCGCAACGATTAAAGACACTAAACTGTTAAATTTATTAGCGGATAGTCAAAACCGGATTCAAAGTATGGCTTTGATTCATGAACATCTCTATCAATCTCAAAATTTAGCACAGGTTCAATTCGATCAATATATTAATCAACTGGTTAAGCATCTCTGTTTTACATTTGATCAGCAACTGGATCAAATTACACCCGTGATTCAAGTTAATCCGATTCAACTGAACTTAGAAACGGCAATTCCCTGTGGATTAGTGGTAAACGAACTGGTAACAAATGCGTTTAAACACGCTTTTCCCCACAATCAACCCGGTATAGTAGAAATTCATTTCTATCAAGATGATCAAGATATCTTAAATTTAATTATTTCAGATAATGGTGTTGGCATTAATCCTAAGATAGACCCGAATCGAGGCGATCGCTTAGGTTTAAGATTAGTTAAAATTTTAGCTCGACAATTAAACGCCACGATTGATTTTGAAGCCAATTCAGGAACAACCGTTAAACTCACCTTCACGCCATTGAAATATAAATCTCGCTTTTAGGGAATAGTTTTGTATAGATAGAGCAGTTCACAGTCACGGCACTCAATCAACAAGGTTAACTGCTAAAAGCAAACTGTCAATGCTACATCGAACTTACAGTCGTTGAGGTGCGACACGCGCGCCACAATGCGGTGAAGGTAACCTATCATGACATCCTTAACAACTGTCTGGGATGAAGCCAAACCCCCTTGAAGACATTTTACTAATTGATCGCATCATGGCTGTTAAACTTAATCTCAACTCTACTCAACTTTCTCTGCGTTGGATTCTGATGTTCGTTTTCGGTATTCAACTATTCGCCGCAGTCGGTATGGTAGGGTGGTTGTCATTTCGCCATGGACAAAAAGCCATCGAAAAAATGGCACAACAGTTAAGCCTGTCTGTGAGTCATGAAATTGAACATCATCTCACAACCTATTTAAATCAACCCCACCAATTACTACAAATCAAAGCCTCAGCGGTTAAAAGTGGTACGCTCGATTTAACCAATGTCGAAGGGTTACAACAAGATTTTCGGTATCTACTGCAAACCCAAAACCAGATTAATCAGATCTTCTTTCAAAATCCCAATGGGGATTACATTCAAGTTAATCAACCCGCTCACTTCTCCCCGAATCTACAATACTCCCATTCCCGCAAGCCAACTCAACTCCCCTCTCAACCCACTTGGAATGTGATTAATCAAGATATCAAGACTGCCACGCCAACGATGAATGCGCTGACTCCGCTATTCAACGCAGATGATGAATTTCTTGGGGTGATGGGAATCGAAGTTAAACTGTCTCAACTGAGTCAATTTCTACAAAATTTACAACGGACTCCTTCTGTTAAAGCTTTTATTTTAGATCGATCCGGCACTGCGATCGCGCCTTCAACCCATGACTCTGATACTATCCCCTCAATTTCAGATGTTGCGATCGCTCATTTAAATCAAAAACTCAGTTCAATAGAAGAGATTAATCACATTTACTATTCCCAGTTTGAGTTTGAAGGAAAACAACAACTTCTGCATATTCTACCCTTCAATGATTCCTATGGCCTTGACTGGTTTGTAATGGTCGTCATTCCCATCACAGACTTTACCGACACTTTCCAGGAACAGACTAAACTGACAATCTTTCTCTGTGGCATCACCCTGGGGTTGATCGCGACTTTAGCACTATTAACAGCACGTTGGATTTCTGCGCCGCTACACCGTTTATCTCTGGCTGCTGATGCCATGATTGCAGATCAACCCCTACCCCCGTTTAAACCGATGGGAATTAAAGAACTCAATCGCTTAGGTGACTGCTTTAATCAGATGATTCAACAAGTGAAGCAGACTCAGCAAGTATTAGAATCAGATGTCCAAGAACGGACCCAACAGCTTAATGCCTCAAATCAAAAGTTTGCGACTGTGTTTCGCTATTCCCCGGTTGCGATGTGCATTTTGCGGATTGCAGATGATTATATTTTAGATGTGAATGAAGCGTTTACTGATTTTCTGGGATACAGTCGAGAACAGGCGATTGGTTATACCAGCCAGGATTTGGATGTCTGGGTTGATCCTCAAGATCGCAACCAACTGATCGAACAACTCCGATCCCGAGGATCAGTTGCTCATTACGAAACCCAAATGCGAGCCCAATCAGCAGAGGTAATTGATGTCGAGATGTTTGGCACCGTTATCGAAGTCGATCATCAACCTTGCTTACTGTTAGCCGGTTGCGATCTGACTCAACGCAAGCGAGGAGAAACAGAACGGGATTTGTATGAAAATCGCTTGCAGATGCAACAAATCGTGATGATGGAGTTATCAAAATCAACTGAATTGCAAGCCGGAGATCTGATAGTGGCTCTCAAAAAACTCACCATGATGATTGCTCATTTATTAGATATCGATCGAGTGAGTATTTGGTTCTACAATGACAACCAGAGTGGATTACGTTGTGCGAACTTATATCAACTTCATTCCCGGCAACATTCCTCGAATCAAACTCTATCAAAAACTGATTTACCCAATTATTTTAACGCGATCGCCACCCAACCTTTAATCGTTATCGATCATGTTGAAACCGATCCACATCTGCAAGATTTATATGTTTCCCATCTTAAACCGTTGGGAGTAAGAGCACGGTTAGATGTAGCGATTTGTTCGGAGGGTAAAACGGTAGGCATTTTAAGTTTAGAACAAGTGGATCGTCCCCGTCAGTGGTTAATTGAAGAACAGAATTTTGCCGCTTATTTTGCACATTTAATTGCTTTAGCCATTGAAGCGCGAGATCATGCCGAAGCTGAGGCTGCGTTACGCGCTAGTGAACAACGGTTTCGTCAACTGGCAGAGAATATTGAAAAAGTTTTTTGGATGCTTGATCCTCAAACACAAGAAATTCTGTATATTTCTCCAGCCTATGAAAAAATTTGGGGTCGTTCTTGCGAGCAATTATATACTTTTCGGGATGCATTTTTAGAAGCCGTTTATCCTGAGGATCGCTCTATTATTATTAATACAAAGACTCAAAATATTAATCAACCCCAAGAAATAGAATACCGAATTATCCGACCTGATGGTGAAATTCGTTGGATACGAGATCGAGCTTTTCCTATTTATAATGACTCAGGAGAACTGTATCGCGTGGCGGGAATTGCTGAAGATGTAACTCAGGATAAACAAGCCGCCGCTGCCTTACGTCGCAGTCAAGAACGGTTACAATTGGCATTAGAAGCAGCCGAAAATGGTTTATGGGATTGGAATTTGACGAGTGGGGAATTATATATTAGTCCTCAAGCGCTGCAAATGTTAGGGTATGGGGAGGAAGAATTTACGGGTTCAATCACTCAATGGCAAGAGATTATTCATCCAGAAGATAAACCTTGGGTATTGGAACGTTTGAATCAACATTTAACCCAAAATTCTGGTGCTTATGCCTTTGATTATCGCCTCCGAACCCGCTGTGGACAATGGAAATGGATGGCTAATTATGGTAAGGTGGTTGAGCGAGATACTATGGGAAATCCAGTACGAATGACTGGAGTACAGCAAGATATTACTGAACGCAAAAAAGTAGAAGAAAAGTTACAAACTTCGTTACGAGAAAAAGAGGTTTTATTACGAGAGATTCATCATCGGGTTAAGAATAATCTGCATATTATTTCCAGTTTATTAGATTTGCAGTCCGATATATTAGACAATGAACAACTCATAGAAATTTTTGCCGATAGTCAAAATCGGATTCGCAGTATGGCTTTGATTCATGAACAACTCTATCAATCTCCTGATTTAGGACAGGTTGAATTTGGAGAATATATTCATCGGTTAATGAATAATATTGTTTTTTGTTTTAGTGAACATCTCAATGACATTCAGCCAATTATTGAGGTAGATTCGGTTTATCTGAATATAGAAACAGCCATTCCTTGTGGTTTATTGATTAATGAAATTATTACTAATGCGTTTAAGCACGCTTTTCCTCAGAATCATTCTGGCAAGATTCATGTACAGTTTTCTCAACAAGATCAACAGCTAACATTAGTTATTTCTGATAATGGCGTTGGTATTTCTAAAGATATTGAATGGCAAAAATCATCTACCCTAGGATTGAGATTAGTTAAAATTTTGTCTCAACAACTTAAAGCCAAAGTACAGACTGATTTTAGTCAAGGAACTTACTTTCAGTTTATCTTCTTGCCCTTAGAATATCGACGACGTTTCTAATATTTGATACTGTTCGTTATATTCTTTGTAATCAATTTTTCATTGTGATCTGTTGGGTGACTGCAAAGAAGTTTGAGGGTATACTATCTTTGATTGGGAGGAGACAGAGAAGCGGATTGGGCGAACCCTAACATTGTCATTACTTCACACTATAAATTAAGTTGACTCAATTTTTTGAATGATTTCAGCAAAAGATGGGAAAACTATAAATATAGTAAATTAATCGAGGTGAATCTCACCCATCTCAAATGATTCATGAATCGTCAACCCATTGAAAAATCAACTCCCAAGCTGGCTCGATACATAACTTCACTGTTTTTTATTTAAATTATTACTTTTGAGCCAAAACCAAATGCTATTTACTATTTCTGATTTTTAAGAGGCTAGAGTGAATGACAACTGCACTTGTGACAAAAAAACCTACAATTATGATTGTTGAAGATGAGCTAATTGTTGCAGAAAATATAGCTCAAAGCCTAAAAAAACTAGGCTATCCAATTAGTGCAATTGTAGACTCAGGAGAACGAGCCATTCAAGCCGCAACAACTCATCATCCTGATTTAATTTTGATGGATATTATGCTAGTGGGAGAGATTGACGGTATCGAAGCCGCTTTACAAATTTCTCTACAGCTAAAAATACCGGTGGTTTATATGACTGCCTATGCCGATCAATATACTTTAGAACGGGCTAAAAAAACAGAACCATTTGGTTATCTGGTTAAGCCATTTAAGCCTCAAGATATTCAAACAACGATTGAGATTGCCTTTCACCGCTATCTAGCTGAAAAAAAGATGAGACAATCTCATCACAATCAACTGGAAAAACTACAGAATAAATTAGAAAAATTATTAGATAAACAGCCAACCACTATTGAAAATATAGCAATTCAATCTCAAAATAAAACAAGTGGTTTAGCCCTGGATTTACAACAAGCTATCAAACGAGACGAATTACAGCTTTATTATCAGCCTCAAGTCGATCTAGAAACAGGACAAGTCATTGGTGCAGAGGCATTGTTACGCTGGTTTCATCCGGAAAAAGGACTGATTTCACCCAATACATTTATTCCCATTGCAGAAGAAACAGGGTTAATTATTGAGATCGATGAATGGGTTTTTACCACTGCTTGTCAACAGATTGACTCTCTGCATCAAATGGGATTTACCTCCCTTAAAGTTGCTGTTAATCTCTCGGGAGAACAATTCAAAACAGATAATCTCAATCAACGGCTACTTAAGCTCTTAAATAACATCAATTTAAGGCCTCAGTTTATTGAAATAGAACTGACTGAAAGTACACTCGTTAATGATGTTGCTTTAGGCATTCAAAATTTACAAGGGTTAAAAGAACTGGGGATTACAGTATCCGTTGATGATTTTGGTACAGGATATTCTTCCTTAAGTTATCTCAAACATTTTGCCTTTGATATCCTTAAGATTGACCGATCTTTTATTCAAGATATCAATCAAGACATCAAGCAGCAAGCGATTGTAAAAGCCATGATTTCGATGGCACATCAACTCGACTTATTTGTGATTGCAGAAGGCATAGAAACCGAAGCAGAGTTAAGCTTTTTACAAGAAAATAACTGTAATGCGGCGCAAGGATATTTTATTAGCAAGCCATTGCCTTGGTTAGAATTTCAGCAATATATCCAGCAATCTCGTGCCCTGCCTGTCTCGATTTAAAATCTAGATGATATCAGCTTAGCAAGCTGCACCAATAATCACTATTCGTACAACTTGCACCCTGAGTTATTGATAGATTAGCAGAGTTTCTATTTAAACACTTGCGCTAATAACTGAGTGGCATTGTCGCCGCCTTTACCTTTGACATAAGATAAAATAATCGGGACAAATTGATTCACCATTGCTGGATTTAAACCTAATTTAGAAAAGCCACCCGCTAAGGCTGCAATATTACCAATTCCTCCCGGCGCACCCATAGCCGAAGCTAAACCCCCCAGGGCACCTGCCATGCCTCCCGCTTTCGGTGCAGCAGAGATCATATCACCAATTCCCGGAACAAATTGAGCGACTTGAGAAAATTGGTCTCCTTTAAGCTGATCCTGAGCCAGTTGAAATAATAAACCCGCGCCGCCTTTAGCTTGAGTTTCTTCAACGCCAAGTTGGCTGGTAATTTGATTAACAAGTTCTAACATCGTTTGACTAAAATGAGAGTTGACACGTACAACTTTTATCACGCTTAATCCGATTCAGGGGAATAGATTTGTCACGATCATTGACTGCAATACTCATACTTTGTCGCTCGATCTCCCCAACTATTCATTTAATAAATTCTTTAGAGTTGCTAAATCTTCAGTGATGTCTTTACAGTAAAAAAATGTCAAACTGTTTAGTGTTGTAACGTTGTAACTCCAATGGCTGTTGGTAAAGACACAATTTTTGAGCGCTTCCTCGCGCCTATCTTTCAACATTTTCTGATTGACCGAGACGCAATGGATCGATTTTATCGTAGTATTGATTGGGAAAAGACTTGCGATCGCCTCAAAAACCCTAATTTAGTTTATCCCAAATATTATCAATCTCAGAATTTTCATGGTATTGAAGGGGGTTATCTCACAATTGGCGCAGCCCTATCCTATGATCCCGTCACACAATACGTTTTACCCCCCAATGAGACTTGGGTTAGACAAGGCGTTATTGACAGCATCAACAGCCATCCTCGCCGCATTTTAGACTTAGGTTGTGGCACAGGATCAACCACATTACTCCTCAAACAAGCTTTCCCCGCAGCAGAGGTTATCGGGTTAGACTTATCCCCCTATATGTTAGCCGCAGCAGAAGCCAAAGCCAAAACCCCAGGACTAGAGATTCAGTTTATCCATGGAAACGCTGAAAATACAGGCTTTAAGCAGGCTTCTTTTGATTTGGTAACGGCCTCTTTATTGTTCCATGAAACCCCGCCCAGCGTGACGCAAATCATCTTACAGGAAGCTTTTCGACTATTGCCACCGGGAGGAGAACTGATTATCCTCGATGGTAATCAAAAAACCCTGCGTCAGACAGAATGGTTAACCCAAATTTTTGAAGAACCTTACATTCAAGCTTATGCTGCCGAGAATTTAGACGCAATGTTAGGTGCAGCCGGCTTTGGATCAGTCCGAACAGAGGACTGGTGGGGAGTTCATCAAATTAGTCGGGGTGTGAAACCATTGCAAAGTTATGAAGATAATAACAGTCAATGGACGACAAATGACAGATGGCAGATGGCATGAACGGGTAAAGGGTAAAGGGTAGGGGGTAGCGGGTGTAGGGTAAAGCTTGTCACTCATATCAGAAATTTGTCTCCCTATCTCCCTCTACTTCACAACCGATATCGCTTTATAATTAACCAGTGAGAAATAATATTTAAAGATCTATTTTTATGGTTCTTAAAGCAGTTTTGTTTGATTTTAATGGTGTCATTATTAACGATGAACCGATTCATGAGCAAATTATAGAAGAATTATTATTAGAAGAAAATGTTTTAGTCAAATCCCAGGAATTTCGAGAATATTGTTTAGGTCGTAGCGATCGCGCTTGCATCACAAACCTGCTAGTCCGTCAAGGTCGGGTGGTTCCCGAAGCCTATCTGAATCAATTAATGACTCGTAAAGCAGAAGCCTACCGTCAACAAATTGAGGCTTTAGAACAACTCCCGATTTATCGCGGCGTGAAAGATATCATTGATAAAGTGATTGTGGCAGAATTAAAAATGGCGCTTGTCAGTGGTGCAGTGCGATCTGAGGTTGAATTTGTATTAGAAAAAACAGGACTCGATAAACATTTTCCAGTGATTGTCGCAGGAGATGATATTACCAGCAGTAAACCCGAACCAGACGGCTATTTACTTGCCATTGATCAGTTGAATCAAATCTATCCGGATTTAGATTTAAAGCCAGCAGAATGTCTCGTGATTGAGGATACTTTCGCGGGGATAGAAGCAGCCAAAAATGCCGGAATTCCCGTGGTGGGAGTAGCACATACTTATCCCTTTCATATGTTGCAACGTTTAGCAAATTGGTGTATAGACTATCTCTGGGAATTAGAACTAGATCGAGTCCGGCGGGTATATCAAACATAATCCACTCGTTAGTTTGTTGTTATACTTTCTTCTCTGTTGGGGAATGATAAAGTCAGTTCGTTAGTTTTCGATAACTTATGACTCAGGTAATGAATGGTTCTTCTTCATTCAGTTTTCTGCGGCTAAAAGTACCCCTACGCCTGGTATTAATTGTACCGTTTGTAGTACAAATCTTTGCTGCTGTTGGACTGACTGGATATCTTTCTCTGCGGAATGGACAGGAAGCGGTTAATGACTTAGAAATTCAGTTACAAAATGAAGTTAGTAATCGCATCGATCAGCATTTAAATAAATACTTAGAAATTCCCCATACGATTAATAAAATTAATGCAGATGCGGTAGAGTTAGGCTTACTTGATTTACAGGATTTTGAAAAAACTGGGCATTATTTCTGGAGACAAATGCAGCAGTTTGATGTCGGTTATATCTATTATATGTTACCCACGGGAGAATATGCCGGAGCTGGATATTTCCTAGATTTAGAGAATGTAACAATTGACGAACTCTCCCCACAAACTGAATGGAAAGCTAACGCCTATAAAACCGATAGGCAAGGAAATAGAACGGAGTTAGCCAGCTCTTTTGATGATTATGAACCGTTAACAGAAGCCGCTTATACCGAAGCCGTTAAACGAGGTTCATCTATTTGGACTAATATTTATCAATGGGATAATTTCCCCAATATTTTATCGATTTCTGCCAGTTATCCGCTGTATAATTCAGCCGATGAACTCGAAGCGGTATTAGTGACAAATTTACGAGTTTCACAAATTAGTGATTTCTTAGGTAAGTTAGATCTTGGCTCTTCGGCTCGAACATTTATCCTCGAAAAAAATGGTTTCTTAGTGGCAAGTTCGGCTACAGAAAAACCTTATAAAATTGTAGAAGGAAAAGCAAAAAGACTAGCAGCCGTTGAGAGTCGCGACCCTTTAATTCAAGCAGCAACAAAACAGCTAGAACAAAACTTTGGTCACCTGCAATTGATTAATCGTAGCAAAATCATCCGATTTACTCTTAATGGTGAATCCCAAACCGTACAAGTTACGCCTTGGAAAGATAATTTAGGATTAGATTGGTTGATTGTAGTAGCTGTGCCGGAATCAAAGTTTATGGCGCAAATTAACGCAAACACTCGCACTACAATTTTATTATGTCTGGCTGCATTAATTGTGGCGACTGCAATCGGAATTCATACCGCAAATTGGATAAGTCAACCTATTCTTAGAATTAGTAAAGCCTCTGAAGCGATTTCTAATGGTAATCTCAATCAAAAAGTAATTGCCCCCAGAGTGAATGAACTCGGAATATTAGCCAACTCTTTTAACCAAATGGCACAGCAATTACGAGGGTCTTTTACTATTTTAGAAAAACGAGTTGAAGAACGTACCGCTGAATTAAAACAAGCCAAAGAAACCGCTGATAAAGCAAACCTTGCTAAAAGTCAATTCCTGGCAAATATGAGTCATGAATTACGAACGCCGCTTAATGCTATTTTAGGATTTACCCAATTATTGCAGCGAGATACTTCTCTGAAAAATGAACAACAGGAAAACTTAGGAATTATTAATCGTAGCGGTGAACATTTACTCTCTTTAATTGGGGATGTATTGGATTTATCTAAAATTGAAGCTGGAAGAATTACACTGAACGAAAATCCGTTTGATTTGTATCGTTTACTCAATACCCTCGAAGAGATGTTAGCCCTCAAAGCTGAAGTAAAAGGTTTAAATTTAATCTTTGAGACCGCAGCAGATGTACCGCAATATATTGAAACAGACGAAAGTAAGTTACGCCAAGTTCTGATTAATTTAATGAGTAATGCCATTAAGTTTACCAAACAAGGTAAAGTTATCTTGAGGGTGAAATCCATATCTTCTCAAACCTTGCAATTTGAAGTTGAAGATACCGGCGACGGAATTTCCCCAGAAGAAATAGATACTTTATTTGATGCTTTTGTACAAACAGAAACCGGCCGCAAATCTCAGGAAGGAACCGGTCTCGGTTTAACCATTAGCCGTCAGTTTATTCAACTGATGGGCGGAAAGATTCAGGTTAAAAGTCAGGCGGGTCAAGGTTCGGTTTTTTCTTTTACAATTGACTGTCGTTTAGCTCAAGAAACAGATATTGAAGTCGAACAACCCATTCGCCCAGTCATAGGTTTAGAACCCAATCAACCCACCTATCGTATTTTAGCCGTTGATGACCGTTGGGAAAACTGCCAACTCTTGATTAAATTGCTGACACAGATAGGATTTGAAGTCAAAGCTGCTGAAAATGGCCAAGAAGCGATTATAATTTGGGAGAATTGGAAACCTCACTTAATCTTAATGGATATGCGGATGCCTGTTTTAGATGGTTACGCCGCGACAAGACACATTAAAGCCACGGTAAAAGGTCAGGCGACGGTCATTCTTGCCTTAACAGCCAGTGCATTTGAAGAAGAACGTTCTGTGGTGTTATCGGCGGGCTGTAATGACTTTCTCCGCAAGCCATTCCGTGAAGCTGTATTATTGAAAAAAATTAGCCAACACTTAGGGGTTCGTTATCGTTATGCAGACACTTCTACTTGCTCCACTCGCCCCCTCAAAATCCCTGCAAACTCAAGTCTACACTCAGCTAGAGTCAATCTAACAGTAATGCCGATAGAATGGAGAGAAAAGTTAAAGCAAGCCGCAATAGAAGCCAATGAAAATTTAATTCTGCAATTGATTGAACAAATTCCTCCAGAACATCAAGATTTAATGGATTTGCTAAAACAGTTAGTTGATGAATTTTATTTTGATAAAGTTATTTATTTAATAGAATCTAGCTATGAATAGTGATCAAGAAACTGAAAATAAAAGTAATATTTTGATTGTCGATGACTTGTTAGAAAATTTACAGTTATTGAATATTATTCTGCAAAACAAAGGCTATGAGGTTCGTAAAGCTCGTACTGGAAAAATGGCATTGATGTTAGCGGATAATGTGCCATTAGACTTAATTCTACTCGATATTAATATGCCGGAGATGGATGGTTATCAAGTCTGCAAAGCTTTAAAAGATAATCCCAAAAGTTGTGATATTCCGGTAATTTTTATTAGTGCATTAAACGATGAATTGAATAAAGTACAAGCTTTTCAATTGGGTGCTGTAGACTATATTAATAAACCGTTTCAAGTCGAAGAAGTCTTAGCACGAGTTAAAAATCATTTATCGATTAATCAGTTGCAACAGCAATTGAAGAAACAAAATGCGAAGTTAGTAGAATCAGAGGCAAAACAACGGGAAAAATCTCAACAGCTTCAAGAACTCTTAGAGCAGTTTCAAATGACTCAATTACAAATGATTCAAAGTGAAAAAATGTCATCTTTGGGTCAATTAGTCGCTGGAATTGCTCATGAAGTGAATAATCCCGTTAATTTTATTTATGGTAATCTTTTTCCGGCTCAGGAATATGCTCAAGAATTATTAGAACTTCTGCAACTCTATCAGGAACTTATTCCCAATCCACCAGATGAAATTAAAGCGATGATTGATGAAATTGACTTAGATTTTCTACAATCAGACTTTTTACAATTAATGGATTCTATGCAGAGTGGAGCAAAAAGAATCAAGGAAATTGTAACTTCTTTACGCAGTTTTTCACGTCTGGATGAAGCAGCAAATAAAGATGTAGATATTCATGAATGTTTAGATAATACTTTAAGTCTTCTCCATCACCGCTTACAATCTCAAGAGGATTTATCCGAGATTCAAGTGATTAAAGAATATGGAAAAATTAATCAGTTGAGCTGTTATCCCGCAGAACTGAATCAAGTTTTTATGAATATTATTAATAATGGAATTGATGCTTTAGAAGAAAACAGGACAATAGAGCAGTTAGACTCATCAAAATTACCGGCAATTACAATCCAAACAACAGTACTCAGTGAGGATAAACCTTGGGTAGTTATTCAGATTTCTGATAATGGAAAAGGCATTGAACCAGAAATTCAGAAAAAAATATTCGATCCTTTCTTTACCACTAAGCAAGTCGGAAAAGGAACAGGATTAGGGATGTATATGAGTTATCAAATTATTGTAGAAAAACATAAAGGAAAACTCAATTGTCTTTCTAATTCAGCAGGCGGTACAACATTTAGTATTGAACTGCCCATGAATTAATCATTCTGTTATTAGTGATTGTTTGAGAACAGAGAAATATCACTTCCCACGTTCTTCAAATAACCCACAATAAATAACAAGTCATCTATTCTTAACAATACTGATCATTTGATTAATCAGTTTGGTCAAAACCAATATCTGTGCCGTTACCCGCATGAACTAAAGCTAATTTTTGATACCGTTTAGCGTGTTCAATTAACTCTGCCGCTTCAGTGTCTGAGATGTCTCGGCGGGGTTTAGCAGGCACTCCTGCAACCAAAGTACGAGGCGGAATATCTTTCGTCACCACCGCCCCAGCCCCAACAATACAACCCGCCCCAACCCTTACCCCATCTAGGATCACTGCCCCAATACCAATCAAACTACCCCGTTCAATATGGGCCGAATGAATCACAGCCCGATGACCCACCGTCACATAATCCTCTAAGATTGTAGGTTTACCCGGATCGCCGTGCAAAATAGCCCCATCCTGAATATTACTACAGACTCCAATAATAATTTTTTCTACATCTCCTCGCACCACAGCACTATACCAAACACTAACCCCCTGACTGAGTTCTACCTGACCCATAACCGTGGCATTTGGGGCAACAAACGCGGCTAAAGATAGATCGACTGCTGGCCAGTAAGAGTGGTTTGATGGAGTAGATAAATTCTTGTGACTCATGAAATTGAACTAGAAGAAAAAGGGATATGTTATTCCCGGTTATAATAGAAGTCTACAAGCTCCGGTGCGATCTCAATTTTAAAATTGTGAGTATGAATTCTGCTTTGCAGTATCCAATCTTTGGCCCTGAAATTCACTGTCCCCATTGTCGCCAGAAAATTCAGGCATTGACTTTGACAGATACCTATCTCTGTCCCCGTCATGGGGCATTTGAAGCCGATCCGAAAACAAAAGATCTGGTTCATTTGCAGTCAGGACGGCATTGGCGACAATGGGAGGAAGAATGGTATCGACAACACACTCACCCTGATGGCATTCGCTTTGAAATTCACGAAGCCCTGGATCGCTTACATACTCAGGGTTATCGGGCAACTCGAGTGATTATTGCCCAACGTTATCAAGATTTAATCAGCGCCTATCTCGATCCTTGTGCCTCTTGGCGGAGTGCGGCGGACAAAAATCAACCTAAATTATACGGCTTACCTGTAGAATTTAGCCCCGATCCCAAAGATGAACCCTGCTGGGATGTGATTAATTTTGATTTAGAAAAAGAACAGGGCGCACCTGTGCGCTATCCTTATTTTCCTCGGTTTTAGCCCGCTTGTGCCATTTGTAGCGTTCTGATGAGGTGCTAAACAATCATGATGCATCATGTTTCTATTCGTACCGCAAATATCCATCGGGCGATCGCTTTCTACGAACAGTTAGGGTTTAGTGTCTGCGAACGTTTTACCACGGGATATACCTTAGCCTGTTGGATGCAGGGGGAGTTAGGCAGAATTGAACTGATCGAAATTCCCCAACCTAAACCAGCCCCAGATGCATTTGGAGATGAGCAGTATGTGGGATATTATCACTTATCTTTTGATTTAACCAAAAGTACTCCAGATTTACCCAGTTGGCTTGAAACATTACAAGGCCAATTTCAAACGTTAACCACAGACAATCCAGATTTATATCAATCGTTAAAAATCTTGCTGAAACCGACTCAACAAATGATTGGTTCTCAGGTATACGAAGTTGCTTTTATTGCAGATACGGATGGTTTACCCTTAGAATTTATTCGTTTGTTAGACAACAGTTAGAAACGTAGCATGGTACGTCCTTACTACGTCTCTACTTGAACCCGTCTTCTTTATTTCTCTCTCGAAGATTTCCCTATCAATCATAGAGAAAGAGGGGAAAGGCAGGATTAAAATTAGGCAATCTCAAACTGATTAACGGTTAAATTGGGAGCGCCTTGTAGAAGCGCTAATTCTGTAGGCGCTTGAACACCTACCCCGTCAATATCCAAACTCAGAATACCTGTACTGGTGTTATAGAGGACGTTAGCACTACTACCCACCGCTTGAGGATTGATACCGCTGACAAATACCCCTGTGGGTGATGCAGTACCATCACTGAGAGCAGTCCCAGCTTCTAAACCGCTGCCGACAAAACCACTGGCGTTAATTTGGAAGAGATCCCCTTCTGTCGGATCAAAATCAGTCAGTGTATCGCGACCATCTGCTAACTTAGTATAGATAAACTGATCCGCACCGCCGCCACCGGTGAGTTCGTCATCTCCTTCACCGCCGAGAATCTCGTTAGCGTTATTATTACCCACAATCAGATCATCAAAATCCGAGCCGACGATATTGCTAATATTGTTAAAATCGGTTTTGGTTCCAGAAGCTTCTAACACCGCCTCATAGTAAGAGCTTGCCATCTTTTCATAGCCGGCAGCCGTGGGATGCAAACCATTATCTACCGAAGGCGGACTCATATCATCTTCAGTGATAGGATTGTCTCCGGAGCGGATATCAACGAAAGAAATTTCTTCCCCAATTGCGTTGTAATTGTTGACAATGCCGGGAATCAAATCATTGTAATCATCAATATTACCCGAACGACTATCATAGTAAATACTATCAGGATGAATGGGTGCTGCGGTTGAAACAATTAAATGACCGTCAAACGAGTTAATATCAAAGATATCTTCAACCAAGTCATCTAACTTACCGGCAATATTAGTACCATTGCTGCCACCGTTGTTAGTTCCTATCTTGAGGAGGACAATATCCGGCTCAGCAGCGGGTATCCAATCATCAACGCCGCCCTCACCATTGCGGCCATCATTAATTTCTTGGACTTTCCAGCCAGGATGTCCTTGATGATCTTTGTCAAAGTCATTATTCAAACCATTGGACTCAGACCCGACAAAATCAACATCTAAACCAATTTCTGTTAAATCTTGGTAGAGATAACGCCGATAGCCTTCGCGATCTTCTTCGTCTTGAGTATTATCTTCTTTTCCTTCTGTAATTGAATCCCCTAATGGCATCAATTTAAAATCTCGACCATAGTCTAACTCAATGGCAAAATCTTCATCGAGTCGGGCTAACAGGGGACGGCTTGATTGACTAAAACTAATGGTTTCGCCACTAATTACAGGGTCAGGATCGGTGTTATCATCTTCAGCGGGAATAAACTCAACAAAATCAACACGGGTCGATTCTCCGGTTTCACGTTGTCCGGTTAAAGAAAAAATATCTCCGGTATTAACAATAGTATCTTGAGCGACAACCCGCTCAACTTTGTTATTTTCGCCGACTTTGTTATTGCCTAAATCTTGATCAAATGTCCAACTGTCTAGTTGATTTCCAGCTAAACTGGCGGTTAAACTACCTTCACCATCACTTTCATCAAAATAGGTGACAACGATATTGTATATACCGCTTGCGTCAGTAAAAGTATAGTCGGCTGTCCCGGTTTCATCTCCCCCCCCTAAAAAATCAATCCCAATGACTTTTCCATTGGATGCGGCCCCATAACCATTACCATTATTGTCATCAACACTGTAATTTCCCCCAAGCTGAAAGTCTTCTGCTTCGACTTTAACGTCTACTAAGGGAATATTGGACTCAACTTCAACTTCAAAACTACCCAGCGTCCCACCCGCTAATGGTTTGCCATTAGTATCAGTAACTGTATTGGCTGCAAGCACAGTATAACTTCCGGCTTCATTAAGATCCCAACTGCCGCCAGGTGCATCTAACTGATAAGTTGCGACAATTTGAGAAGCATTTGTATAATTTCCCACCAAGGTAACAGTTTGATTATTACCGCCTTGATCTTGAACTGCGATCGCAGTATTTAATGTAGAGACATCAACCGCTGTATCATCGGTGAACGTTACCGTAAAGGTGTAAGCCTCTGTGCTGTCAAGCTCAGTATTAAAGTTAGTTGCGCTTAGAGTGGCGGTAGGAGCAGTGGTATCAACAGCGACAGGGGTAAACTCCAGAAAATCAATAGCTGCTGTTTCTGTTCCATCCATAGAAGCAGCAATTTCTATTTCATCCCCTGGATTAATTTCGAGTCCCTGGAAGATAACGGGTTGAACCAGATTTTGCTCAGAAGGTCGCAGGCTAGATAAATCTTGATCTAAAGTGAGGTTAACCGGATCATTGTTACCAATGGTAAGTTGAATCGTTGCCTGTCCATTGGATGTATCGTGGTAAGCCAGAGCCACATTGTAGGTTCCATCAGTGCCGTTAAAAGTAGTGGTTGCCTTGCCGGTTAACTCTGTCAGATGAATGTGTTGACTGTTACTTGCAAAATCTCTTGTTTTAATCACATAACCGCTATTGAGGGTCATGTTTTCTGCTTCTATGCGCTCTGCTGCCATACTAATTCTCCGATGATTGCAGTGATTTTTACGTAGACAGCACCCAGAATGATAATTTTTGTTGTAAAAATTATAGAAATTTCACCTTATTAAGTTGTAACATTTCAAATTTAATATCACAGTAGTTTTACGGAATCTTTAATCATCACCGTAGGTATTTAAAGCAATTGTAAAATTTGCTTCCAACCTCTGAATTTATGTTAATTTGGGCAGCAGATCGGATACAAATGTTGATTAAAAGCTATATTTTCGGATGAGCACAGAAGCACTATACAAATCATCAGTCCTTCAGAAACTATCTCCGTTTTACATATCCTCCTCACCCCAAAAAAAGCTATAACAGATTCAAATACTGGCGGCTACAGTTGACAATATGTTATTGATTGGTAAACGGCTAATGGGTGCGGATTATCTTTTAAGATCATAATATGAAAGGTATAAAATATTGAATGTTAGCCTCTAGCGCGCGCTTATCGGATGCATCAAGAAATTTGGACAACTGATTAACTTGTAGTTTCTCCTTTCGCTCTCGATCTTTCCAGTCGGATTTTCAATTATGAATCAAAGACAGATAGCTATCAAAACCATTCAAATTCCGTCTTGGCTACCCCTTGGGGTGATTGTGTTACTAGCAACGATATTACGGCTCTATCAACTGGGTACAGAAAGCCTTTGGATTGATGAAATGCTGAGTATCTGGGATGCGGAGCGTCTTAATGATATATTGACGTTACCTTATGTTCGTCCCTTTTATTTCTTGCTGTTAGCGGGGTGGATGCAACTCGGAACCAGTGATGTTTGGTTGCGGGGACTTTCTGTCATCTTAGGCATTGCCAGTGTTTTCCTCACCTATCAACTGGGCCGCCGCTTGGTGGGAGAGGCAACTGGACAGATTGCAGCCTTAATTATGGCATTGTCACCACTGTTTATCAATCACTCTCAAGAAATTCGCATGTATACCTTAGTGAGTTTTTTGAGTTTGGCAGGGACATTGGCGATGAGTTATGCCCTACAACGTCCCACATTTCCCACCCTAGCGACTTGGAGTATAGCCCGCACAGCTCTATTAGTGACGAATGTTAATACCGTTCTAATTGTACTGCCGGATTTACTAATTGTTTGTTGGAAATATCGCCAGAAATTCCAGACGCTGTTTGCCTGGGCGGCGGGGTTTACGGTTACAGGCTTGTTTTTCTTACCGCCATTTTGGGCGCTGACTTTTGGTGGGGTTTCCCAGGACTTCATGTCAAGTCAAGTGGGGGATTATTCTAAGCCGGGCATCCTGCAAGTGGTGGGCATGATTACTCAGTTTGTGGTCTACTGGCCACTGCGGTATTTACTGAAGTCTAATCAAATTTTCCTGGGAAAAGGGGAATTAGGAGATGGATCTTTAATCAATAGTCTGTTTGCCACCCAAGGGATAACGTTACTCTTTTATGCCGGGTTTACTGCCTTACTGTGTGGACTACTGGGGTTAACAGTGATTGCTGTCTTCACAAAGCATTCCTCAGAACAATTACTCTGGTTAATAGCCTGGGCGTTTATCCCGGCGATCGCCACTTTTGTTTTATCCTATCTGAAAGGTTCGATTTGGTTTCCTCGCTATTTGATGTTTATTGCCCCCTACTTTTTGATTTTAGTCGCCGGGGGTTTTATGGTGATTTGGAACTGGCGCAAACCTGTAGCAATAGCAGTTGTTGCAGCTTATTTAATTGCAGTCAGTGGCGGTTTGAAAGATTATTACACCACTTTATACCGTAATGATTGGCAAGGGGTGGCTGAGTTTATTCAGCAAAATCAACAGCCTGAAGATGTGATTGTTTATTATTCCGTTGAACGATTTTTTGACCAATCCTTGCCTCGGTATTATCAAGGCGATGCCCCATTGTATCCCATCAACAAACCCAGTGCCGATCCACTTTCACCGGCTTACATTCAACAAGAGTTAGGTTCTATTTCCCCAATTGAATCCCGTTTATGGCTGGTTTGTTGGGTATTTTGTAAGGATCAAGACGGAATTGAAAATGTCTTTGAAACCTTAGCAGGGGACAATTTCACTCTAGAAGAGCAGAAAACTTTTAAAAGTTTAGAGTTTGACCCAGTGAAAGTGTTTTTAGTTCGTTCTGATACAGATACACCATCAGTTGAGCCTTTGAGAGGCTCTTAACTTAAGTCAATCAATGGATTGGAGCAATACATCTCGAAGTCAAGATATGACTCGGTTGATCGTATCAAGGAACCTGACAACAAATCCAGTAAATTCTAGAATAATTGGAAAGGTTACAGTAAACTAAGGGATAAAGGCTAACGTGCATCAAAAATCCTAAACCAATCAGCGCACTCTAATCTCTTGCGAGCAGATCAATTTTCTCAATTCTCAGTGTGATGCATTGAAAATTGGAACCTACCTATTTTGACATTCATCTTCCTAGACTTTGATGAATGAGTCATTTATAAACTTTCTCAAAATCACATGAATACTTCTCAAATTGATCAAATGATCTCTTCTCCAACTGAGCTGTCCGGGAAGCCTCAAGTTTCAGTTGTGGTTCCTATTTATAACGAGGTAGAAAGCGTACCGAAACTGCTCAATAAAATCCATGAAAGTTTAGAACAAACGGGTTTAAGCTATGAATTGATTTGTGTTGATGATGGATCTTCAGATGGATCGACTGAATTGTTGAGACAAGAAGCGGCTCAACGTCCTTATCTCAAAGCAATTATTCTGCGTCGCAACTATGGTCAAACTCCAGCAATGGCAGCCGGATTTAATCATGCCATGGGTGAGGTAATTGTCACTTTAGATGGGGACTTGCAAAACGATCCGGCCGATATTCCTAAGCTGCTGGATAAGTTGAATGAAGGATACGATGTCGTTAGCGGTTGGCGCTACAAGCGACAGGATCATTGGACCCGAGTTTTGCCCTCTAAAATTGCCAATCGGTTGATTGGAAAAATGACGGATGTTAAACTCCATGATTATGGTTGTTCCCTCAAAGCGTATCGGGCAGATGTCGCGGCAGATATGAAATTATATGGTGAACTTCACCGCTTTTTGCCGGCTTTAGCAGCAATTGAAGGGGCACGGATTACAGAAATTGAAGTTGGCCATCACGAACGTCAGTATGGTCAGAGTAAATATGGCTTAGATCGAACTTTCCGAGTGGTGATGGACTTGCTAACCATCTCCTTTATCAAAAAATTCCTAACTCGACCCATGCACGTTTTTGGTTTTCTGGGTTTAATTTCATTACTACTCGGAATTATGTTTGGGGGTTACTTAACCTTTGCAAAATATGTTCTTGGAGAAGCCATTGGCAATCGTCCTTTACTGAACTTTTCTGTGCTGTTAACCCTGACCGGGATTCAACTATTCTGTTTTGGTTTGTTGGCTGAATTATTAATGCGAACCTACCACGAGTCACAGAATCGACCCATTTATCGAGTTCGAGATGTGGTAACCCGTCGTCAAACCCCTACCCCTCTATCTGCTGCTCAACATCACCCTAGTAATGCTAACGTAGTGAATTCGGCTAATCCAGTCAATTCTGTTAATACCCTCAAAGACAGTCCATAGGGTTTAAGACGCTTGACTCAGATCAAAAATCTGACACATCATATACTGCGGTAAACTCCGATCCGACTGAGGCTGAACAGAAGAATGACACAGGGCTGTTTCAGTCGGATTGTCAGAGGGACTAATACAAATGGCTAACTGTCCAATTCCAACCATCAGGGTATTCATTCTGTGCAGAATCTGACTTTTCTCTTGAATCAATTGATCGGCAGTAGAGACATCGGCTGCCACAACAAAAAAGGTTTTAATATTTGCTGAATTCGGCGCAATCCCAAAATAACAATTCTCAAGCAAGGCTTGAATGCTAGGGGTTAAATGGTCAATGAAATGATGAATCAGCGCTTGATAGAATGACTCAGAGAGCGTATGGTCGTTAGAAATCGGTTGATGTAACATAAGACTTGTTAAGTTCTCTACCCCACAGGTGACAATAACATATTCTTGTTTTACAATTTAACATTTATTAACATTATTAGCGCAAGTCGTTCTTTATTCTTCGTTCTTCTTTCTTCGTTCTTTGTTCTGTTGCTGTTGAGTCGATGTCCCTGTTCAAGTCTCCCCATCACCTGATCATCGGTGTCTCTCAACTCTCTTCTGTGGCTTGCTGGATAATGGCTGACGAGTAGTTGCGATCGCCACAACTCCTGCAACCGGAATTTTTACCCGTTTTAAGGTTTGAATTGCCCCTTTAACAGTGGCCCCAGACGTAAAAATATCATCAACTAAAATTACAGAATAACCACGAGTCCGCCGTTGAAAATCTCGCCCCACAGCAAACGCCCCCTTTAAATTATGATGACGTTGTGTAGTCGATAGTTGATGTTGTGCGGTTGTAGCGCGAATTCGTTTTAAGCCATTTGCCTTAAGAGGTAAACCCGTCACCCGACAAAAACTACGGGCAATTAATTCAGCTTGATTATATCCCCGTTTTTTTTGTTTGGCAGCAAACATCGGTATCGGAACCACAACCAACTGATTTAAGGTAGACTCGGCTGTATTTACCCACGATCTAGCCAGAGATTCTCCTAGAGGCTGAGCAATTTCAGGACAATCATGATATTTTAATTTTGCGATCGCTTGTTTTAAGGCTCCCTCGTAGCGTCCCCAAATAAACACCGGAATTCCCTTTGTCCAGAGCAGTCCAGGGGAAAATTGACACTCCGTAAGTTGGGTTTGACAATCATCACAAAAGCAAATCTCAGCCGGACGGGAACATAGGGGACAACTGGGTTTAAGGAAAAAGTTAAGAAATGCTTTGAAAGAGCGCTTCATGTGTCAAAATTTTCTTCGAGAGTAGATGCTGATGGAGATCAGGATTCCCCAGGAATTAACAATAATGCATCACAATAACAGGTAAAGATTTCACGGAAGATTGCGGTGGATATTAAACAGGTGATTATTGCCCATAAGGCTAGAGATCCCCAGAGTCGGCACTGGGCAGAAGAATATGCCCAAGCATTTGAAAGCCGGGGTTGTCGGGTATTGATGGGGCCGTCTGGGCCGAAAGATAATCCCTATCCTGTTTTTTTAGCTTCGAGTAATGTGCCGATTGATTTAGCGATTGTTTTAGGGGGAGATGGGACTGCTTTAGCGGCTGCCCGTCATTTAGCCCCGGAAGGCATTCCGATGTTAGCGGCAAATGTGGGGGGACATTTAGGATTTCTGACGGAGTCTTTTGAAGATGTTGAGGATACAAAAGCAGTGGTTAACCGCCTGTTTGAAGATCGTTATGCCGTCCAACAGCGGATGATGGTACAAGCCGCAACGTTTGAAGGCAACCGCACCAATTTAAGCCCGGAAAGTGATATCTTTTTGGCGTTGAATGAGTTTTGTGTTAAACCCGCTTCAGCCTATCGGATGCCCACTTCAATTTTAGAAATGGAAGTCGATGGGGAAGTGGTGGATCAATATCAAGGGGATGGATTGATTGTCAGTACGCCCACGGGTTCAACCTGTTATAATGCTTCTGCCAGCGGGCCAATTATGCATCCAGGCATGGAAGGGTTGATTGTTGCTCCGATTTGCCCGTTGAGTCTTTCCAGTCGCCCGATTGTGTTACCCTCAGGATCTGTTGTCAGTGTGTGGCCGTTAGCCGATGCGGAACATGAAACTAAACTCTGGATGGATGGGGTATTAGCCACTTCTGTTTGGCCAGGGCAACGGGTGGATGTCCGCCAAGCCGACTGTCAAGCCCGATTTATTATTTTGCGAGAAAATTATTCTTATTACCAAACCCTGCGAGAAAAATTACAATGGGCAGGGGCAAGAATTCGTTATGTGAACAATCATCGCAATTAGTGCTGTTGGAGCGGGTAACGGGGAACGGGTAACGGGATAATTATCTTTACTGACTCCTGACTCGGTGACTACTGACTCGCTGACTCGGTGACTACTGACTCCTGACTCGCTGACTCGGTGACTACTGACTCGGTGACTACTGAATTCTTGCGATAAACTAAAGGACAAACCCTTTTAAGTCCATTATATTTTTAAGCGTTGACTTATGACATCTGTTGCTACTTCTAACCCTGAGTCTACAATGGCTGACCCCAAACGGGGTTTACCGGTGACAATTATTACTGGTTTTCTCGGTAGTGGTAAAACCACCTTATTAAATCATATTTTATCGAACCAGGACGGAGTAAAAACCGCTGTTTTGGTGAATGAATTTGGCGAAATTGGCATTGATAATGAATTAATTGTTGCCACCGATGAAGATAATACTATGGTGGAACTGAGTAATGGTTGTGTCTGCTGCACGATTAATGAAGACTTAATTAATGCAGTTTACAAAGTATTGGAGCGTTCCGAAAAGATTGATTATATGATTGTTGAAACCACAGGTTTAGCAGATCCACTGCCTGTGGCGTTAACCTTTTTAGGGACAGAATTAAGGGATATGACTCGCTTAGATTCTATTGTCACTCTAGTTGATTGTGCTAACTTTAGCTTAGATTTATTTAACTCCGAAGCGGCACTCGGGCAAATTCAATATGGCGATATTATTATTCTGAATAAAACCGACTTAGTCGATGAAGCGGATGTAGATAGTTTAGAAGTCCGCATTCGGGATATGAAAAACGATGCCCGGATTCTTCGCACGACACAATCTAAAGCATCTTTACCCTTAATTTTAAGTGTAGGATTGTTTGAATCTGATAAATATTTTCAGTCAGAAGAACAGGGATCGGATCATGAACATCATCATCACGATCATGAACATGAACATGAACATCATCATCATGACCACGAACATGAACATCATCACCATGAACATGAACATCACTCTCACCATTTAGAAAATGATGGGTTTACTTCACTATCCTTTGAAAGTGATAAACCTTTTTCTTTAAGAAAATTCCAATATTTCTTGGATAATCAACTTTCTAGTAATATTTTCCGCGCAAAAGGAATTATGTGGTTTGATGAAAGTCCAAAACGTCATATTTTCCATCTCAGCGGTAAGCGATTTTCGATTGATGATGATGAATGGAAAGGGGAAAAGAAAAATCAAGTGGTGTTAATTGGTCAAGATTTAGATCACGACGAGTTGCGTAGTCAACTTGAACATTGCCTGTGTTTGTCATCAGAAAGCCGAGGTAAAGGTTTTGGTCGATAAGTAAGGAGTAAGTAGTCAGTAGTCAGTAGTCAGTAGTTACCAATACCCATATTGGCTACTTGCCTATTCCAACCGCGCGTAGCGCTATATGTTTTGCTGTCACTTGGCTGTATAGTAAATTTTAGGAATGCCTATCTCTTCTCTATTGATAAATCTAATGATGCAGCGATTTAAACAAGGCAGAACCCTTCTGCTGAATATTATTTTACCGATTTTCTCTGTGATTCTGGCAACCCAACTGTGGGCAACCCCCGTCCAAGCTACAGGGGTGTATCAAATGCCTGATTTATCCCCGGATGATCCCACTCGGATTGTAGACGATGGCGATGTTCTCAGTCGAGTCACAGAAGGACGCATTAACAGTACTATTTCTAAGCTAACAGAGCAAACCGGTAACAGCATTCGCTTTGTCACCATTCGCCGTTTAGACTATGGTGAGACGGTTCAAAGCTTTGTCGATCAACTGTTTGAAAAATGGTATCCCACAGCCGAAGCAGGCGCTAACCAAACGATTTTATTACTCGATATCCTCACCAATAATAGCGCCATTCATACAGGAGTTACAGCCCATACCCTGCTATCTGATGAAATCGCCGAAAGTGTGGCAAACGAGACCTTACAAGTGCCGTTACGGGACGGAAATCGCTATAATGAAGCGTTTGTGGATGCCGCAGATCGCTTAGTTGCTGTATTATCCGGTCAAAACGATCCTGGCCCACCTCAAGTGAGAGATAATATTCAAGTGGAAGGAACGTTTAAAACTGCCGAAGAAACCGACGACCAAACTTCGACTATTGTTGTCGTCATTATCTTGGTCGTTGCAACTGTTGCGCCGATGGCCACATATTTCTATTTTCAACGTTCTTAAATCATTCAAAATTAAAAGTGTCATGCATTTTTAATGACTCAAAATCTATACCCTAATGCAGTTTATTGATCAAGTTGAAATTGAAGTCGAAGCCGGCAAAGGTGGCGATGGCATGGTGGCTTTTCGCAGAGAAAAGTATGTCCCGGCAGGCGGCCCTGCTGGAGGGAATGGAGGCAATGGTGGATCGGTGATTTTAGTCGCGGTCGATCACCTACAAACCCTCCTCGACTTCAAATATCGGCATTTATTTAAAGCAGAAGATGGTCAAAAAGGCGGCCCTAAAAATATGACGGGGGCAACGGGGAAAGATTGGATTTTAAATGTTCCTTGTGGGACGGCAATTTATGACGTTGCTACCCAAGAATTATTAGCAGATTTAGTCTTGCCTGGAGATCAATTTTGTGCTGCTAAAGGAGGGAAAGGGGGGTTAGGAAATCGTCATTTTCTCAGTAATAAAAATCGCGCCCCGGAATATTCTTTACCGGGGTTAGAAGGGGAACAACGACGGTTAAGACTGGAGTTAAAGTTAATTGCAGAAGTAGGGATTATTGGTTTACCCAATGCCGGAAAATCGACTTTGATTTCATCTTTATCTTCTGCTAAACCAAAGGTTGCAGATTATCCTTTTACGACCTTAATTCCTAATTTAGGAGTGGTGCGAAAACCCACCGGAGACGGAACCGTTTTTGCTGATATTCCGGGTTTAATTGCGGGGGCGCATGAGGGTGTAGGTTTGGGATATGATTTTCTCCGCCATATCGAAAGAACGCGAGTTTTATTGCATTTGATTGATATTACAGATGTCGATCCGATTGCGAATTATTATACGATTCAACATGAGTTAGAAGCCTATGGACAAGGACTAAAAGAACGTCCTCAAATTGTGGCTTTAAATAAGGTAGATGCTGTCGATCTTGATAGCGATGAGATTCAACAACTGATTACCCAATTCCGTCAGATCACTTCAACTCCAGTCTTTCTCATTTCTGCTGTAGCACAAATTGGATTGACTGAATTGATGCAAGAAGTCTGGCAAACCCTCGAACTTAAATAAGCAGAAATAGGAAACTGAAATAGTTAACTTTTTGGATGGACTTTAGGGTTTGAATATCTGGCAAAAAAGATAAATAAATTTTACTAAAAATTCAGTTCGGATCATTCCTGAGATAAAATTGAGATCGCTGGGTTAAGATCGCACTTGTAATCGGCGATCAAAGTCTATCCAATTGTAATTTTAATTCCTCTTGAAATTAGGGGGGAATCCTATAATTTGAAGCAATAGAAATTCAGACCCGGCAGAAATTAGAGAAGCCGTCTTTCCAATAAAACCCCAACCGCTCAATATTACAAGAATTTACACAACATGAAAATTGCTATCCTATCGCAAGATCCAAACCTTTATTCTACCCGAAGACTGCGAGAAGCAGGAGAAGAACGGGGTCACGAAATCCAGGTGATTAACTACCTCCGTTGTTACATGAATATTACTTCTCATAAACCTCAAGTCATTTACGGTGGAAAGCCGCTAGAAGGGGTCGATGCCATTATTCCTCGGATCGGTGCATCCAATACATTCTATGGGACTGCGGTAGTACGACAGTTTGAGATGATGGGAGTGTTTCCCGCCAATGAGTCTCAGGCCATTTCTCGATCGCGGGACAAATTGCGCTGCTTACAACTCTTGGCCCGAGAAGGGATTGGTTTACCGGTGACGGGTTTTGCCCATTCTACCAAAGATATAGACGGTCTGATTAATGTCGTCGGTGGGGCACCGTTGGTAATCAAACTCTTGGAAGGAACTCAAGGAATTGGAGTGGTGTTAACGGAAACCTATCAAGCGGCAAAGTCTGTGATTGAAGCCTTTCGCGGCTTAAACGCTAATATTTTAGTGCAGGAATTTATCAAGGAAGCAGGCGGGGCAGATTTACGATGTTTTGTCGTGGGCGATCGCGTCGTTGCTGCCATGAAACGTCAGGGGGCTGAAGGGGAATTTCGTTCTAATTTACACCGGGGCGGTAGCGCTGTGGTGGCAAAATTAACCCCGGAAGAACGGTCTACTGCGATGCGCGCGGCTAAAGCGATGGGTCTAAAGGTGGCAGGGGTGGATTTACTTCGCTCCAATCATGGCCCTGTGGTAATGGAGGTGAATTCTTCTCCGGGACTCGAAGGAATTGAGAAAACGACTCAAATTGATGTACCGGGGAAAATTATTGAGTTTTTAGAGAAGAATGCCATTAAAGGAAAAACACGCGATCGCATTCAAGGTTAACAGCGTTAAGCTTCGATCATGAAATAGATTTGTAACAGTAACTGCCGCCCTACAACGACGGAGCCGGCTGTTACCGTTGGTCAATAATCATGATATGCTAGGTTCAGCAAGATTTGATACATTCATTAAAGGGTAAATAATCATGGAAGTTAACAATCTAGGGTTTGTGGCAACACTGTTATTTATATTAGTGCCTGCGGTTTTTCTTTTAATTCTTTATATTCAAACCCGAGAAGGAACCGAATAAAATTAAACCTCATTCTTTCACTGTTTAAGATTCACAAAAAAGTGCCATAATTCACGAAAAGTGCTGGCACTTTTTTATATTGTTTTGTTTTAGGATAGGGTCGTACGCGCTAATAATACGGGGCATTCGGCATGGACACGAATATAATCTGATAACGAGCCGCCAAGCAGTTTATCTAAATCCACTAAACTTTTTGCTACCGTCGGCCGTCGATCTGGAGATCCTAAAATCAGTAAGTCAGCATTCACCTCTTCGGCAATCTTACAAATCTCTGGCCCCGGCTTACCCACTCCACTCACGCAGCGATACTTAATTCCCATCCGTTTGGCCTCTGCTGCGGCTGAAGCTAAAACTGGGTCAGATTCAGCATTACTGGAATAATCTTCTGTCCCACCGCCGCGTAAATCCTTGTTAACGTGGGCTAAAATCAGTTCACCCCCTGCTAAATCCTTCACCATTGAAATTGCCATTTCTAGGCATTGCTGAGAGTCTTCAGAGGGGTCAAGGGCAACCATAATCTGTCGGAGTTTTTTCACATAGGTTCCATCTTTAACCAACAGCATCGGATGAGAAGTTAGCTGAAACACATATTGACTGACGGAGTTTTCCAGAATTGCCCGCAGTCCTTGCAGTCCCCGAGATCCCATAATAATCAACTCAGCCTGTTCCTCATCTGCCACTTGACAGACAATATCCTTCGCATCCCCTTGTTTGAGGCGAGGATTGACTTTATTCGGGTCAATTTTTAAAGACTGGACTGCCTTAGCTAAAATTTTTCCGCCTTCTTCTAATTTTTCAGCCATGCCATCGGCTGACGCTTGAGGCGGTACAACATGAAGAACCGTAACAGAAGCTTGTTGAAATGGAGGCAAGTCAATCAGCATATTCAACATCTGCTCACATAAGCCGCGACCCGCAACAGCAACTAAAATTTTATTGATCATCTTTCTTCAATTAATTCAATCCGATTTATATAGACGTTTGTTAGGTGTCAGTGATAAGCTGACGAAAAGGTTGAAAATGTCTCTTGTATTCAGCATAAGCTGGATATCTGACAGATAATTTGTAGAAATGTAGCGTTTTAAAACAATTAGTAACGTGTCTTCTAGTCAACCGTCTCAAAGCCATTCTGCATCGACTCTCACCCCCGATGGCTGGCTATATTACCCGGTTCATGCTTTCCCTCATCACACTGATTATGCTGGGGTGGTCTGGCATGGGACTTATCTTAACTGGATGGAAGAGGCGCGAGTCGAGTGGTTACGCTTGGCTGGACTGCATTACCGTGACTTAGTGGCAATGGGTTGTGATTTACCCGTGGTGGAGTTATCCATCCGCTATCATCAGTCTGTAACGATGGGAATGGATGTCAGGGTTTGCTGCCGTATTTCTTCTCCGCCGAAGCTACGGATTCAGTGGGAGTATAAAATAGAATCTCTTGATACTCAACAAACTTTTGCCACCGCTACTGTAACTTTAGTGCCTGTTGATCGTAAAACCGGTAAAATTATGCGTTGCCTTCCGTCTCAGTTACAAGCCTTATTTACCTGAATGGAGCAAGAAGGCTCACACCATAACGCTAGTTTGGTGTTGAGATGGCAGTTTCTTTATGTCGGGGAACCCGCCAACAGAACAGCCTCATGAATTGCGACCAACAAACAAAGAATGCAGGATTTGCGTTTATCCAAGTTTGTTCATGGTAAAATAAAAGCATGATAGTCAGAGAAGCCAAGCTATTAAACGGGTCTACGGCACAGTATCAAGCCTTAGATGAAGCGATAAGGACTGCTCAATTCATTAGAAATAAAGCAGTTAGATTATGGCGTAATGAGTCAGATGTAAATAAGGCTCGTCTATCCCTGCTGTGCAAAGAACTAGCCCGTGAGTTTGCTTTCGCTAAGAAACTAAACTCAATGGCACGTCAAGCATCGGCAGAAAGAGCTTGGAATTCTATCTCTAGCTTCTATCGTCGTTGTAGAGAAGGAGTCAAACAGAAAGGTTATCCTCAGTTCAAAAAGCATTCTCGTTCGGTTGAGTATAAAACCTCAGGTTGGAAACTGTCAGAGGACTGTTTAACTATTAACTTCACCGATGGATTCAAGGCGGGTAAATTCTCTTTATTCTGTAATCATCAGACTAGAGAGGACTTATTCAGACTTAAAATTAATCGAGTCAGAGTGGTGAGACGAGCCGATGGTTATTATGCTCAATTCTGTTTCGATGCCACTCGCAAAGAAATGGGAAATTATACAGGAAATGTAGTAGGTATTGATTTAGGTCTGAAGTATTTCTATAAAGACCAAAACGACAATGTAGCTATATATCCTAAGTATTTAAGACGGGCTGAAAAGCGAATTAAGAAGCTACAACGGCGACTATCGAGAAAGTTTATCAGGGGAGCCAAACCCCAATCAAATAACTACCACAAAGCCAGAATTAGACTCTCAAAAGCTCATTTGAAGGTTCAACGCCAACGTAAAGACTGGGCAGTTAAGTTAGCTCGGTGCGTAGTGGCATCTAACGATGTCGTGGTGTATGAAGACCTGAAGATACAAAACATGGTCAAGAATCATAGCCTCGCAAAGTCTATTTGTGACGCTTCGTGGTATCAATTCACTCAATGGTTAGACTATTTTGGGAAAGTTTGGGACAAGACAGTGATAGCTGTTGCCCCTAACTACACTTCTCAAGATTGCTCAAATTGTGGTCATCGAGTGAAAAAATCACTTTCTACTAGAACTCATCGCTGTCCTCAGTGTAAGACAGAAATCTGTCGGGATACGAATGCAGCATTGAACATCTTAAAGAAGGGCTTAAACATTCTAGGAACTGAGTGGAATGAAATAAAAGGTACTGAAGGGCATTCAGGAACCTCCGATGTATCGGGAACGCTTGAGGAGACTACTACCTCTGCTGTAGATGGGCAACTTGAAACAGTAAGTGGTGTCGCTGAATCAAGAATCACAAATGCGTGAGAATCCCGCGCTGTAATCTGTGATTCAGCGTCGGGAGTATGTCAAGCCTCAGTAGCTGATTGAGGTGAAGATCTATTAACATAAAGACTAGGTATAAAAACTAAAATCCCCCAAAATAGTCAAGACAAGCGAGTAATTATTTCATGGCAAGTCAGATTGTTGTAGAAAAACAAAAGTTAGAAAATCCTCCTTTTGAGATTCATTATCTTGGCGATCGCGTTTTACGACAACCAGCTAAGCGAGTGTCGAGAGTCGATGATGAAACCCGCAAATTGGTGCGAGAAATGCTGCAAACGATGTATAGTGCAGATGGGATTGGTTTAGCCGCACCGCAAGTCGGGGTTCATAAACAGGTAATTGTGATTGATTGTGAACCCGACAACGCCACGACTCCACCGTTAATTTTAATTAATCCTGTAATTAAGAAATATAGTTCAGATCTTTCTCCGTTTCAAGAAGGCTGTTTGAGTATTCCTGGGGTATACATGGATGTAGTTCGTCCAGAAGCAATCGAGGTTTCATTTAAAGATGAAAATGGCCGTCCTCGCACCATCAAAGCGAATGAATTACTCTCCCGTGCAATTCAACATGAAATGGATCACCTCAGTGGAGTATTATTTGTAGACCGGGTGGAAAATCAATTAGCTTTAAATGAAGAACTCGCAAAGCATAAGTTTTCCCCTAAAGCGGTTCGACGAATGAAATAAATTATCAACTTAAGGAATAGAAAAACAATGGTCGGTACTCCAAAAAGCGGTTTATTTTTAGGGGGTTCATGCATTGCAGGCATCGCCGCTGTGGGTTCAGTCTTCGAGTTATCTTCGGGTGACCCTCAGTTAGGGGGACTGATTACAACAGTGATTTTAGGATTAAGTATTCCATTAGGAATCTTTCTATTTTTTGCGGCAATTAAAGAAGCTCAAGCCAATCAATAATTATAATTGATCGATATGTTATATTTCCCGTTGAGTGCAGCGGGAATTTTTTATTAGCCATAAATTTAATGGGATTTAGATAGCAATATTTTCATCAATATTATAATCATGCATAGCTCAGGAATTAATTAGCTTTTAGCTGAACTTAAACTGTTCTGACGCTTTAATAATAGGCTTTCTATACGAAATTACTAGATTTTATGATGAAAACTCGGATCGCAGAAATTGACCAAGCCATAAGAATTATACTATAAATTCCTATTTTAATCGTTTGATCGGACGGGAGCGGATTAAAGCAGCGGCTGAGAAGACTTTTAATAAATTGACCTTGCTGTTGTTGTTTTTCTGGAGAAGTATCTTCTAAAGCATTTTCGATATTCGTTAAAATACAAGTTCCTTGATTGAGTTGCCACTGCAAAATCATTAAAGGAATTAAAATTAAGTGAATTTTACAGAGGAATAAATTAGGAGAAAATCCTCCTAAAATCACAAAAATTAGAATACTAAGATGTAGTAATTTAAGCGTTTGAACTAAAATTTTTTTATAAAGCATTCATCAATCTGTGATTTGAATGACTTAATTTTTTAGCCCCTCTCACTGTCTAAAAAAGAAGCAAAAGAGGCTAAATCACACTGCTTAAAGCTTAGTGCCGCATTCATGACAGAAGTTACTGCTAGCGACATTTTTCGTGTTGCAACTACTGCAATAAACCAATTCTGCTGCCTTTTCTAACTGTTTGCGTTCAGGCAATCCTAACATTTGAGCATTATTCTTACCCGGCGCGATCATGGGATAACAGTTTTCTTCTCGGTGAACCACCACATTCATCAAGACTGGGCCATCATGGGCTAACATTTCGGCGATCGCATCTTTGAGATCGTCTCGGTGTGTGATTTGCATTCCCTTAACTCCATAAGCTTCGGCAAGCTTAACAAAGTCCGGCATTCCCATTTCCATATTAGAAGAGGAATAACGTTCACCAAAAAACGCTTGTTGCCATTGGCGCACCATCCCTTGCCAACCGTTGTTAATAATCACGGTTTTGGCTGCAATGCCATACTGCGCTAAAGTCCCTAACTCCTGAATATTCATCTGTACACTGGCATCCCCAGCAATACAAATCACTTGATCGTCCGGTAAGGCTACTTTTGCCCCCATCGCCGCTGGAATACCAAAGCCCATTGTGCCTAATCCGGCGCTAGAAATCCACCGACGCGGCCCATTTTTGAGGAATTGAGCAGCCCACATTTGATGCTGACCCACATCCGTTGTATAGTAGGCCTCCGGAGCCATCTCAGTTAGTGCCACAATCACTTCTTGAGGAGAGAGTTGATCGGGGTATTGAGGCACTTGTAACGGATAGTCTTCTCGCCAACGATTAATTCGTTCTAACCAAGCTTTTGTCTGATTAGAGTCGGTTTTATCTCCTAACTCTCGGCAACGTTGTAATAAGTCTGCTAAGACTTGCTTTACATCCCCAACAATGGGAACTTGAGGAATGCGATTTTTACCGACTTCGGCTGGATCGATATCAATATGAATCACTTTCGCGCGGGAGGCGAATTCATCCAGCTTTCCAGTCACGCGATCGTCAAACCGCGATCCAACCGCAACCAATAAATCACATTCACTCACAGAGAAGTTAGCATAAGCCGTGCCATGCATTCCCAACATTCCCAACGCTAAAGGATGATGTTCGTCAATTGATCCTTTACCCATTAAGGTTGTGGTGACCGGAATATTAAAATGTTCTGCTAATTGTTTAATTTCAGCGTGTGCCCCGGCTGCGATCGCGCCTCCACCGACATACAATAAAGGACGTTCTGCCTCTTGTAACAATTTAATCGCTTGATTAATTTGCCGCAGATGACCTTTGAAGGTGGGGCGATATCCGGGTAAGGTAATTTCTCCTGGGTTGACGGGAACATAATCAAATTCTTCTACGCCCACATCTTTGGGGATATCAATCAATACAGGCCCAGGGCGACCACTACTAGCAATATGAAACGCTTCTGCCACAATGCGTCCCATATCCCTTGGATCGCGCACCACATAAGAGTGTTTAACAATTGGCAATGTAATCCCAAAAATATCTGTTTCTTGGAATGCATCTGTCCCAATGGCTGGGCGAGGAACTTGTCCTGTCACCACAACCATTGGAATTGAATCCATGTGGGCTGTGGCAATCCCTGTGACTAAATTTGTGGCTCCAGGGCCTGATGTACCAAAGCACACTCCCACTCGCCCTGTGGCGCGGGCATAGCCATCGGCTGCATGACTTGCGCCCTGTTCGTGGCGCACTAAAATATGTTGGATTTCTCCAGTGGCTTCTGCTTGGTATAGAGCATCATAAATCGGTAAAATTGCACCGCCGGGATAGCCAAAAATATGTTCTACGCCATGACGAATCAAACTATCAATCAACGCAAATGCACCGCTAGCACGTTTAGAAGCGACTTTAGTTTTTTGTTGCACAGGAGTTCCTCTCTCGGTACTATCAATATATTTTTTAAATTCTATAAAGACTTTATTCTATATTTCAAGAAAGTTGATGGGTTTCCAAATTGGCTAGTTTTAACAACACTTTACAATTGCCAGATCCCATATTGATTTTGCAATGTCTGTTATCAGTTGCCACTATTGTTATACCATTGAAGTAACCTTACAGATAAATGTATCATACACTACAAATTAGTCTGGCTGAGCGGTGATATCAATCTGGTGTCACGCTTTGTGGCGAAGTCATACGATGATAAGCGTTAGGAGTGAAACTTTTGAAAAAGATTGAAGCAATTATCCGGCCGTTCAAACTTGATGAAGTCAAAATTGCCCTGGTGAATGCAGGGATCGTCGGGATGACTGTCTCTGAGGTCAGAGGATTTGGTCGTCAAAAAGGACAAACTGAACGTTATCGAGGGTCTGAGTACACTGTTGAGTTCTTACAAAAACTCAAAATTGAAATTGTGGTTGAAGACGACCAAGCAGATATGGTGATTGACAAAGTCGTTGCTGCTTCTCGAACAGGAGAAATTGGCGATGGTAAAATCTTCATCTCTCCTGTGAATGAAATTGTCCGCATTCGTACAGGAGAACGAGACCAAGAAGCGATTTAAACTGAGGAGTTCGAGGGGTTAGCTGATGGTTTAAGCCTGCAACTTCTGAACTCCTTATATGTTATTGATTCAACAATTGTTTGAATTGAGGCAGTAACTGTTTAAAAGCCTCTCCCCGATGAGAGATCGCGTGTTTTCGTGACCGTGACAGTTGAGCAAAGGTTTTTTGCTCAGCCGGAACATAAAAAATCGGATCATAACCAAAGCCACCTTCACCTCGGGGAGTGGTAAGAATTTCTCCTGGACAATGTCCTTCCACTTGCAAGGCAATAGAACCATCTGGACGCGCTAGAGCGATCGCACAGACAAATTTGGCGCGGCGGTTAGGGTTGTCTCCTAACTCTCGTAACACCCTTTTAATTCGTTCTGTATCTGTCGAACCATAACGAGCCGAATAGAGACCGGGCGCACCCTCCAAAGCATCTACTACTAAACCAGAATCATCCGCGATTGCCCATTGTTCGGTCTTCTGAGCCACGATAACCGCCTTCAGTGCAGCATTTTCCAAAAACGTTGTTCCGGTCTCCTCTACCTCAATTTCTGGGGGCTTGAGTTGCAGTTGTATGTCAAACTCTGACAGATAAGCCTGCATCTCTTCCAGTTTGCCGGGGTTTCCCGTTGCCACCACTAACGTTTTGATCATGTTACTTGTGTTGCCCAATCTTTAGCCCAAGATAAGGTTTGATGCACTGTTTTAAGATCCCTTGCTTCACAATACAGTCGCAAAACGGGTTCAGTCCCACTAAAACGAATCAGTAACCACCGATCATCAGCACATCGGAATTTGTAGCCATCTACAGTCAAACAATCTACCACTTTTTGTCCGTCAATTTCTTGAATGGGATGATCTTGTAGTTGTTGCAGTAAACGCCCTCGCACTTCCATATTTGCTAGGGGTAAATCTATCCGATCGTAAGCTGAAGTAAAGCCAACTTCTTGTTGTAAACGGCTATAAATGGCGCTAAGATCTTCTCCAGATTTAACGACTGCTTCTAATAGGAATAAAGCCGATAATAACGCATCCCGTTCTGGGATATGAATCCCATAGCCAATACCGCCTGATTCTTCGCCACCAATTAGTACATCTGAAGATAACATCCGATCCGCAATATATTTATAACCAATCGGTGTTTCGTATAAAGATAAATCGTATAATTTAGCAATTCGAGGAATCAAATCCGATCCACTCACAGTTTTAACAATTTCTCCCGTTAAACCCCGGCGCGTCGCTAAATGTTCCATAAAAATTGGAATTAAAATTTGAGAACTTAAGAAATTTCCGTCCCCATCAACCGCCGCAATGCGATCGCTATCGCCATCAAATACCAATCCAACCGTTAACCCTTCGCCACTCTTTTTATGGCTTTTAATTTGACGAAATAATTCAGGGATATACTTGGGTAAAGGTTCCGGTGCGCCGCCACCAAACAAAGGATCGCGATCGCTATTAATCTCAATCACTTGATCCCCTAAAATCCTTGCCAATCCCCCGGCTGCCGCCCCATGCATAACATCAGCAAAAACCGTTAATTGACCACTATTAATTGCCCCTTGAATCGCTTCTAAATCCACTTTAGATTTGAGGGTTTCACAATAACTCGGCCAGGGATCAAACGATTCTAATTTACCCGATGTTTCGGCTTGAGGTGCGCCTTGATCGACTAACGCTTCAATTTTTTTAGTCACCTCAGGACTGACCGATCCGCCAAATGCACCTTTAACTTTTAAGCCTAAGTATTTCCCCGGATTATGACTAGCCGTCATCACAATTGCCCCCAAAGTTTGCTGTTGATGGGCAACTAAACTAAACGCAGGAGTCGGCGCGTAGGTTTCGCTCAATAACACATCATATCCGGCTTTCTGAATCGCCTCTGCTGCACATTGAGCAAATTCTTCAGCTAAAAAGCGTCGGTCATATCCAACAATCACAGTACGGCTTTTTGCCTCTTTGCCGTAAGCATCCTCTAATACTTGAGCCGCTAGGGGGGCAACTATTGCAACGCGATCAAAGGTAAAACTATCCGCGATCACGCCTCGCCAACCATCTGTCCCAAACTTAATCGGTTGAGTCATAATCAAACTTTAGTGTCAATTGTGCAGGGGTGATTAGGGAAGGGTTCACAATGGGTTATTCGTGATTGCAGGCAAGCGGTTAACCGCCTAAAACAAGAAAACAAATAACTTTCCCTCTCTCCCAAACATCACCTTAGCCTAAGTTGAGGAGCATACGCCAGTGTTGATCATAGGGTGAATGAGTTTAGGCTATGATTAATCCAAAATTCCGCAAATTTTAATTTAAAGCAATGATGAGAAATATCGCTTTTTGATCATGACCTACACATCGACAAAATACCTTAGCGTCCATGAATTTATTGAAAAGTATCAGGATAGTCCCCGTTATGAACTGGCTGATGGAGAATTAATTGATATGCAACCCACCGGCCCCCATGAAGCTGTCGGGGGTAAACTGGCAACTCAAATTGGGATTGCAATTATGAATGCTCAATTGCCTTGGTTTATTCCTCGGACTTGCTTAATTCAGCCCTTTGCTGATATTGCCACGGCTCGTCGTCCTGATATTGTTGTATTGGATGAAACTGTATTAAGTAGCGAACCGCTGTGGCAGCGAGAACCTGTCATTACCCTAGGTCGTTCGATTAAACTGGTGGTAGAGGTAGTTAGTACAAATTGGGAAACTGATTATGCTCGGAAAGTAGAAGAGTACGCCCTCTTGGGTATCCCTGAATATTGGATTGTTGATTTTCGAGGATTAGGTGGAGTGGCTTTTATTGGTAAACCAAAGCAACCTACTTTTACTGTTTGTCAACTTGATGGTGATGAATATAGCCAGCAGCAATATCGATTAGGGCAGCCAATTGTATCACCCCTATTTCCAGGGTTACAATTCCAACTCGATCATGTTCTGCCTAGATAAACCGTGACACAGAGACGCTACCCATGTTGATAACGCCTCCACTTCAACAGTGCAAAATTTAGAAGAAACTGGGTTGATGACGAATTAAGTTAAGAAATTCTTCACGGGTTTTCTGGTCATCTTGGAATGCGCCTAACATCGCACTGGTAACTGTCCAAGAACCGGGTTTTTGTACGCCTCGCATCACCATACACATATGGCTAGCTTCCACCACCACCGCAACCCCTTGAGGTTCTAAAACGGTTTGAATGGCTTCTGCTATTTGGCGAGTCAGGCGTTCTTGAACTTGTAGTCGCCGAGAATACATTTCGACCACACGGGCCAGTTTACTCAATCCGATCACTTTTTGGTTCGGAATATAAGCAACGTGCGCTTTACCCATAAAGGGGAGCATATGATGTTCGCAAAGGCTGAATAAGTTGATATCTCGCACTAACACCATCTCTTCATGACCTTCGTCAAAGATGGCATTATTGACTAAATCTTCCAAAGACTGGCTATAGCCACTGGTAAGAAACCGCATTGCTTCAGCCACTCGCTTGGGAGTTTTTAGTAATCCTTCTCGTTCGGGATCTTCTCCAACACCGCGTAATAATGTATGAACCGCATCCATCATGTCTTCGTCGCTGACTTCAATCATATTCTGCTTTTGAGATTGACTAGAGCTGGGTGAAGTGGCTCGGTCAGGTCGAGTTGAGATGGGGTTAGATTTGGTTACATTTCCATTCGATAAGCTAGATGTATTGGAGTTACCCGAAGAAGCAGTAGTCATAATAAAAAATTGATAAGTGTTGAAACAAAACAAAGTGGACTGGGTCTAGAACTTTAAAAGGTTCCAGCATTGGGCATCAGAGTCAGTTCTTCAATCACAGCATGATTCGGCAGTTGTACCGCATGAAGAATCGACTGTGCGACGATTTCCGGGGTTAACATGGCTGAGCGGTCAAAGTCAGCGTTGACTGTTTCTGTATCCCAAATCGGCGTATTGACCGATCCAGGGCAAATGGCACAGACACGAATTCCATTGGCTCGTTCTTCTGTGGCAAATGCTTTAGAAAGTGCCATCAGACCAAATTTACTGACGCAGTAAGCACCCCAGTTGGGAAATACTTGCTGCCCGGCAATGGACACAACATTAATAATTGATCCACTCCCCTGCTGACGCATTCCTGGTAGTACCGCTTTAGTACATTCAAAAACACTGGTGAGATTAAGATCGATAATTCGTTGCCAATCTGATAAAGTCGTATCGACTAGAGGAGCGGTATAACCCATTCCAGCGTTATTAACCAGAATATTAATTGCACCAAAATCGGCGACAATTTCATCAATTTGCTTGGGGATTTTGTTGATTTGGCATAAGTCAAAGGTATAAGCAGTTGCTTTGACTCCTGATGCCCTTGCAGTTGCTGCGACTTCCTCGAGAGGACCCGGTGAGCGACTCACTAAGGCAACGTTAATCCCAGCTTGAGCAAACGCTAGAGCTGTTGCTTTACCAATCCCACTACTTGCACCCGTAATCAGCGCGACTCGTTCTATGGGAGTAGTCATTGACAATATTGAAAGCTTGTTAACAATGAGAACAACTGTAGCAAATCCGTAATGAGTAAATTCTGAGAAAAAATGTAAAGATTTGTTACTTACGTCATTATATCACCTCACGTTCTGAATCAGATGACAAGATGGTTTGACTAAATTTCCTAACCCACTGGATTTATCTCGAAATTTTGAGTGACAATACATGAAGAAATATTGCAGATTTTTCAGATTTTGACCCCGTTGTTACGTGAGTACGCAGGGCGTGGGATATAGGGATGAACACATCTGGTGTAGCGCTCACCCCCTCAGCCGACTTTACGTCCGGTGTACCGTTGACTCGGAAGATGCTTCAGTAAACTGACCGATGTGACGAAATTTTTGATATCGCAATTCACGCCGCTGTTGACTGCTGAGGGGATTAAGTTGTTTTAAATTTTCGAGCAAGGCTTGTTTCAGCAGTTCTCCAGCCTGTAACGGATGCAGATGTGCCCCTCCTTCCGGTTCTGGAATGATTTGATCAATAATATTAAGTTGTTTTAAATCTGGGGCTGTAATTTTTAACGCTGTAGCCGCCTGCGGCGCTTGACGGGCATCTTTCCAGAGAATGGCAGCACAGGCTTCTGGGGAAGCAACAGTATAGACCGAATATTCCAACATTAACAACCGCTCTCCCACACCAACACCCAATGCACCACCCGATCCGCCTTCTCCGATCACGGTACAAATGATTGGCACATCCAAGTGAAACATTTCTCTCAGGTTATAGGCGATCGCTTCCCCTTGCCCCAGTTTCTCCGCTTCAACCCCAGCCCAAGCCCCTGGAGTGTCAATAAATGTCAAAATTGGCATATTGAAGCGATTGGCGTGTTCCATTAACCGCATGGCTTTACGATAGCCCCCAGGCGCTGCCATGCCAAAATTACGAGCCACATTATCCTTCGTATCTCGTCCTTTTTGATGACCCAGCATCACAACAGGCTGTCCATTGAGCCGGGCAACCCCTCCGACTAAAGCGGGATCATCTGAGCCACTGCGATCGCCATGTAACTCAAACCACTCATCACTCATCGCTTGGATATAGTCTAAAGTACTCGGACGACGAGGATGACGAGCCAGTTGCAGGCGCTGAGCTGGGGACAAGGTACTAAAGATTTCTTGCCGCAGTTGAGTCGCGCGGGTTTCAAGCTGATGAATTTGATCCGAGACATCTACCCCATTTTCTTCTGCGAGTTGACGAATTTGATCAATTCGGGAGGTCAACTCAGCCAGGGGCTTTTCAAAGTCAAGTAGGATAGGTTTACGGTTCGGATTTGGCACACTCAGCTCTTAAATAAATAACGTGATAAAGAACGGTCTCCTAGCATTTTATCGAAAAATGGGACACAGTTGCAGAGGGTTATTCGTTATTGGTAATTTGTCCTCTATCATGTATCATCTATTCTGGCTTGTTGGAAGGAATGGGAAATGAGCAAACCCTACACATTACACCCTAACCACTTCTAATCGCAAATAACGAACGACCCATGACGAGCAATGAATTGCTAAAGTTCAAAAGGAGCAATAATATTTAACTGCTCTTGTAAAATTGAGCACAATAGTTTTTGAGTGATCCAGACTAACCCCAAACGAGTTTGAGCCAGTAGAGGGGTTTGTTGTTTGACTGCGCCCCATATTTGACAAGACTGATAAAACTGTTGAAATGCTCGACTCAGATCATGAGCCAGTTGTGTCCAGTTCGGCGGCGGGGCAGCTAGACTATAGCAATCCATCGTCATGATTAACTGAGCGATCAATAGATGTTCAGCAGTATGGGTTAACTGTAACTGCTGGGCTAAGGTGAGCCAAGGAAGTGGATGAGGAGTACACCACTGCCCGTTCGGCTGTGTCAAGGTTTGATGTGGGGATGTCAGTGTAATTAAGCCATCCTGATGAGCACGTCGCAGTAAAGAGCAACACCTAGCATGGCTATATTGTATATCAAATAAATCGTTGGGAAAATCAGCTCGAGGCCTACTTTTTCCGGGTGCAGCCGAAATATTAGTCATATAGTGTAGCCAATTTGCCACACCCGTATCCGTCAATTCTAAGAGAATCATACCCGAGGGCATAGTGTTTGAGGTAATATGAGCTTGATCGCCACCCAATTTGAGTAAGTTTGGAAACACAAAAAACTCCGTGCTTTTACTTTGAATTTGATCCACGATCTGTGTTGCAATTGTTATTGCAGGTTGGTTAAATTGGGTAGTGAGACGGTGGGCGATCGCCGATTGATAGGTGATGGGATACTGACCCCGAAGTAAATGAAGTCCTATCTGAGGCTCTGGAATTACCGGATGAGAGAAAAATCCCTGTAAGCATTGCCTGATATGATATATCAAGCGATCTTTGAGGGTGAAAATATCTGCAACCATAGTGACTAACTCCGGATCGAGTTCAGCAAAAAATCAGTCTTTTTTACACAATCAATCATGAATTACCTGGCTCCTAGGGTCGTCAAACAGATGTGTTTTTTGTTACATTAGAGCAGTAGGTCACCCTGACAACAGCCAAGTATAAAATGTAGCTTATACTGATGAGTGAATCAATGGGTCAGTGTAACTCCCAAATCAACTTGACTTGATTCAGTCAGTGGTCATCCGGATATAAATTTAGTTTCTCAATATTTTTCTATGGAATTACCTTCAATTTCTCCAGATCGTAATCGACCTTTTCTGACCTGGCAACGGATTATTGACTGGGCGCAGGAACATTACCGCTGTCGTAGTTTTAATAAAGACGAACGGATTCCTGCCCGACCGGGTTTGCTCTATTTAGTACAGCGGGGGGCTGTGAGGCTGGTGGGTAGTGCTCAACTGAGCGCCGTCACCTCTCAAGTTGATCCTAAAGCAGCATCTAGAAATTTAGACGAAGCCTTTTTAGGGTTTGTGGGCGCGGGTCAACCGTTTGAATTAGTGGCTCAGTCTCCGTTTTCTCTTCAGGCTTATGCCCATGCAGATGATACTAGTGTCCTATGGATGTACTGGGAAGATTTAGACAATTGGCCCCATTTCCGCCGAGAAGTCTTAGATGCGTTTCGCTATCAGCATCAACGGAAGTTATTGTGGCTGAGTACATTAGGGCAACGCCGGACAATAGATCGCTTATTTGGGTTTATTACCTTACTGATCGAAGAATACGGAGAATATTATGTCGGGCCAATGGGAACAGAAGAGTTTCGGGGCTACTGTTTACCCTGGCCATTAACTCACTCTCAGATTGGGAGTGCCATCGGTTCAACCCGAGTCACAGTAACTCGGTTGATGGGAAAACTCAGACAACAAGGGTTAATTTATACTCAAGGTGACAACCTAATTTGTTTACCCGCAGACCCCCAAGCAGAAGTGACCTTAGAAATACCAGAAGTAGCAGAGTTAACTTGAAACTAAGCGATCGAGAGTGGTTTTTAGTTCTGCCATCGTTTGAGCTTGTTGTCCTGCCGCCTCCGTGAGTTGATTGTAATCATTTTCAGTTTGTTCAAGCTGTTTGTTGAGGTCTTTGAGTTGATCTTTGAGCGGTTGTAGTAGCTCTTGATGAAGACTCACCTGACCTTGAAGTCGTGCCAAAGACTGATAATGCTCCCGTAAACTGTATTCATCTGAGCGAATCCGCTGGCGCTTTTCTTGTTGTTGATGAGTTTGACGTTCAAGTTCTTCTTGGGTTTGAGTCATGGCGGTTTGTAATTGCCCAATCTCTGCTGTTAGGGTGTCATATTGTTGAGATTGCTGAGATTGTTGGGTATTGAGTTGAGCAATAACAGACTTAAAGCTCACCAAACCATTCTGAGTCGCATCTGCCGGAGTCCCCTGCCGCCGAAACAGAACCGCCTGATGTTGCTGCATTCTTTCTTCCCGTTCCCTCAGGGTGCGTCGTTGACCGACTAAAGTTTCATTCAACATTTGATAAGCATCTTGCTCATCAGTGAGTTCAGACTGTAAATTAGAGCGTTCATGGTCTGCTACAGAAGGAATTTTCTGTTGAATCTCGTCAATTTCTTCTTGTTTTGACTTCAGTTCTTCTTCCTGTTCTTTAACCATCCGAAACAGTCGATCCCATTCTTGCTGTAACTTTTCTACCTCAGTTTGCAACTGATTAACCGGCATTGCTTCGAGGGCGGCAATATTAACCATTACACTGACCCCACTCGAATCATCCGATTTCGCCGCAAGTTGTTCAAGCTGTTGTATAAGCTGTTGACGGCTTTGCAATTGAGTTTGCCAAACATTTGCCACATCTTGCTTGGCTTGCAGGCCCGTTTGTTCAGCTTGTAATTTAGTTGCGGTTTGAATCAGTTCTTTTTGAGTTTGATCCCATTCCCGCCACTGGGATTGAATCTGTTGAGAACGCTCCTCAATTTCATTTTGAACTTGATTAAGGGTTTGTTGCTGCTGTATAAGCTGTTGCCAATGTTGATCGATCAGTTCTTGGCTATCAGAAATCTGTTGCAGTATCTGTTGCAGTTGATGCTCAATCGGCTCGGTTGCGATTTGGGGATCAGATCGCTGTAACAATTCCTGAAGGACTTGAATTTGTTCTTCTGAGAGTCCTTGATTGGCTTGTAAATCGGCCTGCTGCGCTTGAAGCGCTTGCATTTGTTGTTGTAGCTCAGCTTTGGCTGTCTCAATCTCTTGACGGGCTTGTTCGAGCTCTTGCTGAAGCCGATTTCCTTCTGCTTGAGCCGTTTCCACCTCTTGCCGCTGCTGATCGAGTTGCTCTAATTCAGCTTCGAGTTGAACCAGTTGTTCTTGGCGAGCTTCGAGTTCCATCTCGCGACGGTTCAGTTCTTGACTTTGATAAGTTAAAGACTCCTTCCACTGTTCAATTTCTTCTTCTTGTCGTTTGGTTTTATCACTTTGTCGAGAGAAATCTTGGAGAATTAAGACGAGCTGACGAGCCGCTTCTTGAATACGCTGTACTTGTTTACTCGCACTCAGATCAACTAGGACTAATGCTCCATCTTTAAAAGAGTTAGCATCATCAGCCACGACCAACTCATCACCTGATACAGCGCTCCATTGATTTTCACCTCGCTGACAGGCCAATAATTTGAGTTCAGCTTTAGCCCCGCCCAAGCCAAAACCACTTCTCTGCTTTTGTACTTCTGCTAAATACAGCACGGTGATTATCCTCGTCAGGTATTTGATCGGATCTGCCTTAATTCCATCATAATAGTCTTACATCCGTGTTCGACCTTGGCATTGATCTGTTGACAAACATTTTACCCCAGCAAGCCGATCAGGTGTACAAAGTTGAACAAGACTCTACTCGAGTCATATTAAATTTTCATCACATGATGAACAATGGACTCATGGTTAAATTCCTCAATATTGTAAGCCTCGAATCGGGTTAAGAAGTTTGATCAATGACTCTGGGCAACGTGCCAAACGGGTAAAATCCGCCCCCTTTAGATAGAAGTTGGTGTGAGAGGATGTATATGAATAGCACTTATACTGTGATCAGGAGGTCACTTGCTACATGCAAGGCTCTTTGAGTGAAATTGATATCCGTAGCATTTTACAATTGCTCGAACTCGGTCAGCGAACCGGAGAATTGATGGTGGAGGCTTATAGCCCAGTGACCAATAATCACAGAGGTGGATCTTCGGACCGTTTTGCTGGGAAATGCTGGTTAGTTTTTTGTTTCAACGGTCGAATTATTTATGCAGGCGAAAGTGAAAATAATTTGTCGCGACTGCGGGATTATTTACACCGCTACGAAGTTGATACCGCTCTAGATCAACTAGAAGCCGCTGCTATTGCCACAGTCAATGCTCCAGAATATGGCTATTTGTGGTTTCTGCTCGAGCAAAAAGTGATTACACCCGCTCAAGGGCGAACCATTATTCATGGCATGGTACGGGAGACTTTGTTTGATCTGCTGAGTTTACACAGTGGTTCATTTATTTTTGAGATGGGCGCACCTTTAGCCCCTCAACTGACAACTCTTGAAATTGACGGACTGCTGAAAAAGATTGTTAAGCAAGTACAAACTTGGAAAACCTTTAATCCTCACGTTCAATCTCCTAACCAATGTCCCCTGATTCCCAATCCCGAAAAGTTACGGCAAACGGTGGGGGCTCATGCCTTTGAAACCCTAAATCGTTGGGCTGATGGCACGACATCGCTGCGTCAGATTGCCCGCTATCTCAATCGAGATATTGTCACGGTTACAAAAGCAATGTATCCCTTTGTCCAACAGGGACTGGTGCAATTACTGAACCGAGATACCCCAACCAGTGCTGATGGATCTGAAGTCCTCTCTGTTCGGACTCGTGTCCCTCGAATTGTCTGTATTGATGATGATATTGTGATTCGAGAAACGGTTGAATTGATCCTCAATCAAAACGGCTACGAAGCCACCGGTATCAGTAACCCCCTAAAAGCTTTGGGTTTAGTCTTCCAACTCAAACCGGATTTAATTTTGTGTGACATCGCTATGCCTGAACTGAATGGTTATGAAATTTGTGCCATGCTACGAAGTTCAACCATCTTTTGTCAAACTCCCATTGTGATGTTAACCGGAATTGACGGTTTTATCGATCGGCTCAAAGCTCGCATGGTACAAGCAACGAACTATCTAACCAAACCGTTTGGGGAAAATGAACTGCTGACCTTAGTTGAATCCTATGTGGGGCTAGGCAATCCGCACCACCCTCCCTCAGAACGACTCCTCGCCGATGAACTCGATCACTCTATCAATCAATAGCGCGATCGTCAGACTCTGATGAGCGCTTAATCAATCTGGAGATAATTTGGGTATACTTGAATGAAACATTAATATATTAGAGTTATTTCCATTGTCGTTATCATCCTGTCTGTGACCGACCACCCCAGTGCGCTGGTATTCGTTACTATTGAGCGGGGTAAATAGGGTTGAACATTTTCTTTTGAAAGTTAAAATCCGGTAAGTTTAGCTTGCAGTCAGTCATTCAGTCAGTTAGCCAGAGCATATGAGTACAGTTATGGTAGTAGAAGATAGTGTAACCCAGCGGGAGATGATTTCTAATCTCCTGAAAGACAGTGGTTTGCAGGTTCTGGTAGCCTGCGATGGAGTAGAGGCAATAGAAAAGATACAGACACAATCGCAATGGCCTCAGTTGGTTGTACTGGATATTGTGATGCCTCGGATGAATGGTTATGAGCTGTGCCGACGGCTTAAATCTGATCCCAAAACCAAGAAAATTTCCATTGTCATGTGCTCTTCTAAAGGCGAAGAGTTTGATCGGTATTGGGGCATGAAACAGGGGGCAGATGCCTACATTGCTAAACCCTTTCAACCGACAGAATTGGTGGGGACGGTGAAGCAGTTACTTAGAGGATAAGGGTGAGGTTGATGATGGTCGGAAATCCAGATTTTTTAACCGGACAAGGCCCTGATAGCCCAGAGTTTCAGGAACTTGAAACTCCTGAGGGAGAACCCCACCTGCGGTTCTATGTCTCATCAGGCTATGAATTTGCTCTACCCGCAATGGGCATTAAAGAAGTTCTGTCTCAATCACCTGATCGAATCACACCCATTCCCAATGTCTCTCCATTACTGCTCGGCACTCTTAATCTCAGAGGAAGAGTCATTTGGGTGGCTGATTTGGGTCAGTTTTTAGGGGACTTAACGCCTTTAGATACAGATCGAACTGAAATTCCCGTGATTGCGGTTGAGGATCAGGATACAATCCTAGGATTAGCGGTTAAGGCAATTAATGATATGGCTTGGCTAGATCTAGAGAAAATGCATATGTCTACTCAAGTTCCAGATAGCATGGCTCCTTTTATTAAGGGAGAATGGCAAATTGGCGAAGAAAGCGATCAATGCCTACGGCTACTGGATCAGATCGCCATTCTACGTTCAGCTCGGTGGGCCGCTTAACGGGACACTTGATCAATATCAAATTGTAATATCAATATCGTTTCTCGAGCAGCATCCTCCCGACCTTCTAAAATTGTGCACCACCTGAGATTGCAGTCAAATCGACATCCGTCGTCGATGAGCTCCGAAGCATTCCAGCCCGGAAATATCATTGGTAATATCTAAACTAAACATCAACATTAGTTTTAATTTTTAAGTCTTACACTTTAACAACCTGAAATATTGAAGAGGGGGAAATAAGCAATGCCAGCGAGTGCAGACTTTCTGCAAGAATATCAACAGGCAGAGACCGCCTATACTCAAGGAAACTTTGAAGAGGCGGCGGGTTTAATTTACACGTTAATTGAACATTATCCTGAAGATCCATCTGCCCGTCTACTCTGTGGTCATATCTATGGGTATGGCTTACAACAATATGACGTGGCTCAAGAACAGTACAGTGCGGTACTGAGTCTGACAGATAACGCTGAGTTACTCGAACAAGCTGAAGCTGCCATTACAGAGACAAGTCATTTTGTCTCCACCGATAGCTCTGCACTGCTGAATGATAGTACCACCAGTGACTTGATGGATGCTGCTGAAACGGCAGTTGAGACGAACGCAGATCAAAACAATTCAGGACTGGAAGATTCGGATTTAGAATCAGTTGAATCGTTTCCCATGCTCGACTCAGAAACTTTTGATGACGATTTCACTCAGCCTGAGGCGGGTACATTTACAGAGGCAGACTCTGAGTTTGATTCAGAATTAGTCAGTGTTGACACAGATTTGAAGGATTTTGATGCATTAGAATTATCTCAATCTGATATTACCCTAGAAGAACTAGAGCAGGATCTAGATTTAGAAACGGTTGATTTATCTCAGCCTAATTTTGAAGCGTCGGATTTTGAGGACAACTTTAGCTCAACGACTTCGGGTTTAACTCAACCCGAGATTAACCCTGAAATAGTTGAGTCGGACTTCGGACTCGAAATAGCAGAATCAGAAACTGATCTTGAGCAATATGCCATGGAGTCTCAGGGGTTAGACTCCCAATTAGATAATCCCTTTGACTCTCAACTCTCAGCCACAAAAGAGAATCAATCCGAATTAGAAAACGAATCTGAGCCGATGGATTTTGATGAAGATCCATTTGCCTTGGGGGATGAAGCCATTGTGAATGACGATCTTGATGAAAGTGATTTACTCTCAGGCGATCTGTTTAACGAAGCTTTAGAAACAGATGAGATGGAGGCTTTTGAGACTCAACAGATAGCTTCAACCGCAGATTTTGAAGATTTGGATGATTTGTTTGAGATGCCCACAGAAACGGCTGAGGCTCATCAGTCCGACTCATCGATGCAGCCTCTACCGATGGCTGCTCACGGGGGTGAACCTCTGCAAACCGATATAGACGAACCCACCACCGGAGAACTCGCCGTAGAAGAATTTAACGACGATTTTGACGATATTTTCGCGACCGTTGATGAGTCGGACTCAGAAGAATTTGATTTTCAATCCACAGAAGATCTTGGCTATATGAATGGCAATGGCAGGGTCACAGATTATGACACAGAGGGAGCCGATGCTGATTTTTCCTCCGTTGAAGCAGAAACTTTAATCACAGGCAGTTCAGCGGCAATGTCCGAAGCCGATTCGGACTCAGATGAGATGTCAGATTATTCCTCCGATGAGACATTTGCCTTTCCAATGGATGAATTTTCAGAAGGCTTTGAGGTCGATCCTTTAGACTCAGAAACTTCCGAAAATGATAATTCTATGTCTGTTGTGGACTTTTCTAATGGGTACGATGACTCAAGTGCTTACGATGAAGAAGAAGACTCTATGGCTCCACCCCCGACAGACGCGGATGACTTTTTAGACGGGTTTGAAGAGTTTGATGACTTAGGAGATATCCCAGATTTTGAAGTGTCTGCTAATGATACTTCTGCTTTTCTGGGGGAAAGTACAGAATTTGATGAAGAAGTTGATAGTAACTTTGTGGCAACGACCACCAGCAGCGCCATTGAGAACGATAGCTCATCGATTGGCAGTGGTGAGTTGTTCGGGTCGCTCTCTCTCGATAAAGAGGCCGTTACCACCTTTACACCCCAAACTGAAGATGCGGTAGAAACAACGATTTCTGTCGAACAAGGGCCCCTGGCTTTTCTAGAAAATGCTCCCATCAGAACCAAGTTCTTCTATACCGCCATTGGAGCGGGGATTGCTAGCTTAATTAGTGTGGCACTGGCTACCAATATTGCCACTCAAACTGCGGTTTATGATCGACGCAATGATGTGGTCAGCTACCTGCGAACCACAGGCTGGATTATGACTGCCGTTGCGGGTCTCAGTAGTTTTAGTGCCGCTCTATTTATGGGGCGTTTGACTTCAAAACAGATGGTGAAAGCCTCTGATGACTTGCAGTTTCAGTTTGATGCCATTACAAAGAATAACTTGAAAGCTCGCTCAACAGTTTATGCGGCCGATGAACTGGGTCAAATGTCTACCCGGTTTAATCAAATGGCTCAGTTTATTGAAACGACTACCATAGAAGCTCAACGCAAAGCAGAAGAGCAGGAAGAAGCCAAAGAAAATCTACAACGTCAAGTGATTCGCCTCCTCGATGATGTAGAAGGTGCAGCCCGAGGAGATTTAACGGTCACGGCAGAAGTCACCGCTGACGTATTGGGAGCGGTCGCAGACTCGTTTAACCTCACCATTCAAAACCTACGAGAAATTGTGGTACAGGTCAAACACGCCGCTCGTCAGGTGAGTAAAGGGGCAACCGATAGCTCCATGTTTGCTAAAGATGTGGCAGGGGATGCCCTCCGACAAGCAGAAGAACTGGCTGCCACTCTTAATTCAGTACAAGTCCTAACAGATGCGATTCAACGGGTTGCAGACTGTGCCCGAGAAGCCGAAGAAGTGGCCCGCTCTGCTGCGGCTGTGGCGACTAAGGGGGGAGAGTCTGTAGAAATGACCGTGGCAGGGATTTTGAAAATTCGCGAAACTGTTGCAGAAACGACCCGAGATGTCAAGCGTTTGGCGGAATCTTCTCAAGAAATTTCTAAAATTGTGGCGATTATTTCTCAGATTGCCTCAAGAACCAACTTACTCGCGTTAAACGCCAGTATTGAAGCGGCACGGGCTGGGGAGGCTGGACGGGGTTTTGCCATTGTAGCCGATGAAGTTCGACAGTTAGCAGATCGTTCTGCGAAATCCTTAAAAGAAATTGAACAAATTGTGATGCAAATTCAGAGCCAAACCAGTTCTGTAATGATGGCAATGGAAGAAGGAAACCAACAGGTGATTGAAGGAACCCGCCTGGCTGAAGATGCCAAGCGATCGCTAGATGATATCATTCAAGTAACGAATAGAATTGATGTATTAGTGCGCTCGATTACCGCTGATACAGTCGAACAAAATGAAACCGCTCGGGCTGTGGCTCAGGTAATGCAAGCCGTCGAACATAGCGCTCAAGAAACCTCTCAAGAAGCCCATCGGGTGTCGAGTGCCTTAAGTAATCTAGTGGGGGTGGCTCGCGACCTACTCACCTCTGTAGAACGGTTCCGTGTCGATCCCTCAGAACGACAGTGAGGATTTGTCATTCGTTTTCCGTTATTCGTCATTTGTTGTATGTTAGTAGTTTTAAATCCAAAACTAATCACCAATAACTAATGACTAATGACTCATAACTCATAACCAATAACGAATTATGCAAGCAGAACAACAACAACGGATACTGGGTTATTTTATTGAGGAAGCTAAAGATCACCTCAATACAATTGAGCAAGGTTTGCTGAATTTGCAATCGACAATTGAAGATCCCGAACTGCTGTATGAAGTGTATCGTGCTGCCCACTCCGTTAAAGGGGGCGCGGCAATGTTGGGATTAAATAGTATTCAGCAAACCTCCCACCGCCTAGAAGACAGTTTCAAAATTTTAGAGAAAATTCGAGATAAATGTGCGGTTCGGGTTGACCAACAGTTAGAGTCATTATTTCTACAAATCTTTGACACGTTGCAAGCCTTGATTGATAGTCTTTCAGGGCCTTATGGCTTAACCGATGAAGCAGCCCAAACCTTACTACAAGAAGTTGAACCTGTTTTTGAAGCTCTAAAATACCATATTGGTCAACTGGCTCAGCAAAATGATGTCACGGTAACGGAATTAACTTTCCCAACAGGACATCCCGCCGCCAGTGTATCTCCGGCTCCTGTGGCTGTGGTGGCGACCTTATCTGTACCGAAACCCACTTCAGAAAATAGCGCCCAAGAACTCTTTTTCCGCAGTGATGTCCCCGATTATTTACGGGAGATGTTACAACAATTTAAGCAACCCGAAGATCAGCAGAATCGCTCCACACTTCAAGATATTTGTCAGAGTCTTAGTGGAGCCGGAGAAACGTTTGATCTGCCCAACTGGGTGATATTTATTAATACGATTGAACAAGTAATCGCTAATCTGGGAAATACCTATCAGGTTCTAGCACCGATTATTATTAAAGCCATTAAACAGGCTCAAGAACTGATCCTTGAAAATCGAGATCATGAAATTGTTGTGGGTGAAGATCTAACACAACTCCTGCCTTCGATTCCAACGACATCCCCAGAAGCGACGACACAGGATTTAGATTCTGAAGAACTCTCACTATTAGAGTTATTAGAGTCTGAAACATCCGGGGCAGAGTCTGAGATTGAGAGCGAGTTAGCGATTAAATTAGAGTCACAAAATTTAGACGCTGATCTAGATTCTGAATCTTCATTTATTCCTGATGAAGTCTTTGAGCATACTCAATCTCGTGGGCCTCAAATTCCACCAGAAGAACTTAAAAGTTTAGCGGATTTATTTGACGGTGAAAGTCCAATTGAAGAAAGTTGGCAAGAAGAAACTTTAATTGAAAACTTAGATCAAACTCAATCGTTAGGCGCTCAAAATAGCGACAATTCAGATCGAGATTTCCTAGATTTATTCGAGCAGCTTGAAGAGGTGGAGACAACTGCTAAATCCCGCCGTTCAGCCCGTGGACCTCAACCGCAGCGTTCCCAACCGGCTCAACGAAAATCAGCATCTCAGCCCACCTCAGTTAATGAAGAAACGGGTCTAGATGAATTTGATGATTTGCTTAATATTGGTCAGTCTCAAAGCAGTCTATCAACCGACTTAGATGTAACGACTGAGGTGACAAATTCTACTCCAGCCACAGAAGAAATGAGTTTTGAAGATCTGTTTACAGACTTTGAACAACCGACGACTTATTCCGATACAGAGGATACACAGGATACAGAGGATACCGCCGAGGAAGTCACGCAGCTCAATGATACCAGTGATGATCTGTATCATGAATTGTTCGATAACTATCAAGAAGAAGAAATGAGTCAACCGGATATGAGTACCGCGTTTGAGGATTTGTTTACTATGGAGATCGAGGAGGAAGATACCCCTGATGAAACGTCTCTCAATGGTACATCTGAATCAACAGAAGCCGATTTTACCGATTTAGACGCTTTACTCAATCAGGACGAATCCCTCTCCGAACAGCCAAATCAGGCATTATCAAATGGTAATGATGAAGACTTAGATTTATTTGCTAACCTCGATCAGCTTCTGAATGAAACCGACTCAGAAAATCAATCGACCTCAGCGGGTGAAACCAGCGAAGAAGATGAATTTAAAGAGTTAGAAAAGCTGCTTGAGGACTCTCCCGGGGGCAATCGATCTGCGGCAATGCTGCGGCCGACTCCGAAGCGCTCAGCCCCCATTTACGAACCGATTGCTAAAGTCCCGGTCAAGCAATTGGATAATCTCAGTAACTTAATGGGGGAATTGGTTGTCAACCGCAACAGTTTAGAACAAGACCAAGAACGGATGCGGCAGTTCTTAGATAATTTACTCGATCAAGTCTCTCTACTCAGTGATGTCGGTCAGCGGATGCAGGACTTTTATGAGCGAAGTCTGTTAGAAATTTCTTTACTGTCGAATCGTAAACCGTCTCCGTGGCCTGCTCAACCTGCCCTCACAGACAGCCAAAATCGCCATGATGAGTTGGAGTTTGAATCGACAGAATTAGACCGGTTTACGCCGTTCCATACGCTGTCTCAAGAGATTATTGAGTTGGTGGTGCGCGTCCGAGAGTCAGCGGCTGATATTGAATTTTTAGTCGAAGAAGCCGATCAAGTCTCTCGGCAGTTACGCCAAGTTACGACTCAATTACGCGAAGGCTTAACCAAGGCACGGATGGAACCGTTTTCTCAAGAGGCGGATCGGCTGAAACGTCCGGTGCGAGATATTTCGATTAAATGTGGTAAGCAAGCTGAGTTGTATGTCGAAGGCCGAGATACGCTGATTGACAAAATGTTGCTGGGTAAACTTCATGACCCACTGATTCATTTGGTGAATAATGCCATTACCCACGGTATTGAAACCACAGAAGTCCGTCAAGCGGCTGGGAAACCCCCAACGGGTCGAATTATGATGAAGGTGTTCCACCAAGGGAACCAAACGGTAATTGCAGTGTCTGATGATGGGGCGGGAATTGATACGGAAAAGGTGAAGGCAAAAGCGTTACGGAAAAATTTGATTACCCCAGAACAAGCGAATTTAATGTCTAGTATCGACATCTATGATTTGCTGTTCCATCCCGGCTTTAGTATGAAAGACCAAGCCGATGAGTATGCTGGCCGGGGTGTGGGGATGGATGTGGTCCGCACCAGTTTAATGGAAGTGCGGGGTACGATAACCACAGATTCTACCTTGGGTAAAGGCACAACCTTTACAATTCGTCTGCCCCTGAATATGAGTATTTCACGGGCGTTATGTTGTATTAGCGATCGCGCCCGGATTGCATTTCCGATGGATGGGGTAGAAGATATGATTGATGTTCCCAAAGATCAGATTCAAATCATTGATGGTGACCAACAAACCCTAGAATGGCGCGGATCGAAATTACCCTTCCGACATCTGCGAGATTTACTCACCTATAACCGCCATTTGGGTCGGGGTAATGTCTACGGAACGAATACAGACGAAGATATGATTTCAGTGATTGTCCTGCGTTCGTCTGGAAACTATCTGGCGGTACAGGTCGATCAAGTGTTAGTTGAACAAGAAATTGTGATTAAACAACTCGAAGGGCCTGTGCCAAAACCCGTAGGCATTGCTGGGGCAACGGTTTTGGGGGATGGACAGATTGTGGGAATCGCGGATGTTCTAGAATTAATTGATTTGGCAATGGGTCGGATTCGCCGAGACTTCCGCAGTAAGATTTGGGATGCTGGAGATTCTCTCCCAGAACCACCCATAGAACAAAAGACTGAACCGACGGTATTAATTGTGGATGATTCAATTACTGTGCGATCGCTATTATCCATCACCTTTGAAAAATCCGGTTATCGAGTTGAAGAAGCCCGCGATGGTAAAGAAGCTTGGGAAAAACTTAAATCTGGCTTACCTTGTGATTTAGTCTTCTGTGATATTGAAATGCCGCGCATGGATGGTTTAGAACTGCTATCTCGGATGCAAAAAGATGCACAGGTGGCAGAACTTCCAATCGCCATGTTAACTTCTCGTGGCGCTGACCGTCACCGTCAAATGGCGTATCAATTGGGGGCAAGAGGCTATTTCACCAAGCCTTATTTAGAAGAACAACTCCTGGAAGCCGCCCAGCGGATGTTGAAAGGGGAAGTGGTGGGGTTACCCGCTGGAGGGGTTGAAGCAACCATTTAAACACGATTGACTGGGGGATTAATACTGATGGCGATCGCGTTGGGGTTAAAATTATGTAAACTATACCCGTAGAGACGTTACATGTAACGTTTTTACACTAATGTTGTACTGCTATAGTTCTAATAATTGATTAATGATCTCCCGTCGCTTCTTCATTCGTCTTTGCTTAATTGCTTGTATTGCCCTGTTTAATCTTCAGTTTACCGATGCTGCTTTAGCATTGGGTGGGAAGTTACCCCCGTTAAATCAACCTGCTCCTAATTTTACCTTACCAACCAATACAGGAGATGGAGAAATTGCTTTAAATGATTATCAGGGACAATGGGTAGTTGTGTATTTTTATCCGAAAGATTTTACCTCGGGTTGTACCATAGAAGCCCGTCGGTTTCAGCAGGATTTACCTAAATATTTAGATCGAAATACACAAATTTTAGGGATTAGCGCCGATGATATTGATTCTCATGCGGAATTTTGTGATGCGGAGGGATTAAAGTTTCCTTTACTAGCGGATACAGATGGTAGTGTGAGTAAACAGTATGGATCTTGGCTAAAACCTTACTCGATGCGACATACTTTTATTGTCGATCCCAATGGTATTTTAAAAGCTAGATTTCTCGGTGTGCGGCCGATTATTCATAGTGATGAAGTGTTAGCACAATTAGATGAATTACAATCCAATAATTCCTAATTATTTTACCCAGTTGTAGGGTGTATAATTCAGGTTGAGATGCACCCTTTTTGAGTCTTGATTGACAAGATTAACCCGAGTTGAGAACGACTGGGTATATTGATTCTGACGCGATCAATATAAACTCTTTTTTTATCAAATCCTCAAAATGTATTAATGGGGTTTGTTCAACATCTTCCTTCTTCTTTCTTCCTTCTTCCTTCGTTAAGCGATTTCATCCCAAACCCCCAAGATAACCAAGCGATTGGCGCTAAGATAGCAAATTCTTTTAGAGTACCGATTAAATTATTAAATGTCATCATTGACTGTATCATTGTTAAACCCTCTGTAGCATAGTCAAAGCCATTAAAAATAGTCAAAGGTGAAATAAAGTAATCCTGTGAAAACGGCCAGAATGCTTGCAGTCCGTAGGGAAATCCGCCATCAGCGACGAGTAAATCTAAGAAAATATGACTGGCATATAATCCGGCAAACCACAATCCAATCCAATTGGCATTTTTAATCTTGAGAAGATGAATAATCCCAGCAATTAAACAACCCAAAACAATGGCCACAATGAAACTATGAGTCGCTTGTCGATGCAAAATACTAGGATCTTGATGTAAAATTAGTCCGGCAAAAATATCTAAATCAGGGGCGTTGGCAACAAAAATAGCCGTGAGTAAGGCTGCGATTTTCTGAGGTTTAGGGATTTGAGGATACACGAGATAAAATCCACAAATTCCAGCTAAGGTATGTCCAACGGGTGATGGCATCTTTTAATTTTGTGTAGGGTGAACGTAAAAGTTGTAGATCAAGTTAATCTACGAGCCTTGTTATATAACTTAACAAATGGCTTGCCACTTTTGACCAAAGAAGGCAGGTTTTCTCCGCAGCGGAGACGCTACGCGAACAAGCCTCGTCCTTCCAGGACGATTAACCTAAGTATCCTTGCATAAACCTGCTACGCCTGATAAGCTAATAGTATACGCCAGTCAAACGAGCGTCAATGATTGTTTACGAATTCAAGGTAAAAGGGAAGCCACATCAATATCAAGCAATAGATGAAGCGATATTAACAGCTCAGTTCATTCGTAATTCATGCCTAAGATATTGGATGGATAATCGTGGGCTTGGAAGAAAAGAGTTGTATCGTTACAACACTGAACTTCGAGCTATGTATCCTTTTGCCCGCGATCTAAACTCTCATGCTTGTCAAGCCTCTGTAGAACGGTGCTGGTCAGCTATTGCTCGTTTTTTTGAAAACTGTAAAAGGAATATCCCCGGCAAGAAAGCGGAAAACGCGGTCTTGGGGTCTCCCCAAATGAAGCGATTTTCCAAGACAGGCTATCCAAAGTTCAAAAAGAGAAGTCGTTCTGTTGAGTATAAGACGAGTGGCTGGAAGCTTTTAGATCCTAAACATATTGAATTTATCGATAAGAAAGGGATTGGGAAGCTTAAGTTAGTTGGAACTTGGAATTTAGCCTTTTACCCAGTTGAAAAGATTAAGCGAGTTAGATTAGTCAGACGTGCAGATGGTTACTATTGCCAGTTCTGTATTAGTGTAGATGTGAAAATTGATGCCAGACCGACAAAACATAATGTAGGATTAGATGTCGGTTTGAAACAATTCTATACTGATAGTGATGGATATAGTGAACCGAACCCTAAGTTCTACAGGCAAGGTGAGAAACGGTTGAAATTTCATCAACGTAGAGTTTCTCGTAAACATATTGGCAGTGCCAACCGTTTAAAAGCAATTAATCGATTAGGACGAGAACATCTCAAAATAAGTAGGCAACGTAAAGAACACGCTCTCAAATTAGCGCGTTGCGTAATTCTATCTAACGATATGGTAGCCTACGAAGATTTGAGAGTGAGGAATTTAGTTAAAAATCATTGTCTGGCTAAATCAATTAATGATGCAGGTTGGTATCAATTCAGAACATGGTTAGAATATTTTGGTAATAAGTTTGGCAAGGTAACAGTAGCTGTAAATCCAGCCTATACAAGTCAAGAATGTTCTAATTGTGGTGCGGTAGTTAAAAAGTCTCTAAGTACTCGAACTCATATTTGTGAGTGTGGATGTGAGCTAGACAGAGATTATAATGCAGCTATTAATATTCTGAATTCTGCCTATCGTACGACGGGGCACGTCGGAAGTTACGCTTCTGGAGATTTAAGCGCTACTGTTATAGGTGATTCACCTGTATCAGCAACTTGAGTCGAAGAGAGAAGAATCCCCGTCCTTATAGGACGAGGGAGTGTCAAACCCTTGCTATTGGAGAGAGGATGAGGAAATGATAGTTGGCTTAACTTAATGATTTAGGAAACAAATAATAAACCCACTCCGCCCAGATAAAGCACTAAAATTAACACGCTTTCAAACCCGATATTACCAATCCCTTTTTCTTCTCGCTGTAATAACCCTAACAATAATGTACCCACCATTAAAATGGTTAATGCCATAACAAAAATTTGATGATTTTCAATCGCCCCATAAATTGAACCTTGACGATAAGCAATATCCGAAAACGCCAGCAACAGCAAATCAAAACAGTTACCGCCAATAATACCCCCAACAGCCAAGGTTAACGCCCCGCGACGGACTGCGGCGACAGTTGTGACGAGTTCGGGTAAAGAGGTGGATATGGCGGTGAATAAGCCCCCAACAACGGATTCTGAGATGCCTGTAGCTGAGGCAATTTCTAAGCCGGAATTGGCAATTAAATAACCCGAACCGGATACCAATAAAGCATAGATGACGAACTTGACCCAAAGTAAACCTAAGCCACTGCTGCTAGCATCACTCTTTTCGGCGGGTGTCTCTTCAACGTGGGTTAATTGGGTTTGACGGGGTGACCACATTTCGTTTTCCTGGGCTTGAGAGACCAAACGCAGGCCAAACAAATAGGCAACAATTAAAATCACTGTGGCGGGATGAATGCCAAATAAACTCACCTGGGGACTGGCTGCGGCTAGCAAAGGAATTGCTAATAGAGACATCAACAATGTCCCCTGAACTAAATTAGCAATAGAAGCGGCGGCGTGTTCAAGATTGGCTTTACGATAGGAAATATCCGCAATGGCAAGGAACGCAGTTTGGGCCGCAATTCCGCCGACAGCATTACTGACCGCAAGTTCTGAATGTCCCCCAGCGGCGGCGGTAACCGAGGTCACAATTCCGGATAAAGAAGTACTTCCCCCCAGAAAAACAGCCCCAACAATGGCTTGTCCCCAGCCGGTTTTATCAGCTAATTCATCGGTGACTTTTGCCATGCGGATGCCAACCACGGCAATGATAATCGCAGCGATCGCAAAAATACTAATATTAATCGGTAAAGATTGAATGTTCATCTATTAAATTAATCAGCCCTCAGGGTAAAGAATGTTAATTCAGGAGGACAGAATAAGCGAATGGGGGCATAACTCATGCCAATACCCGGATTAACATACAGTTGGTTCCCCGCTTCACCATACCCTTTTGCCCAACCATCGGCATAGACTTTATCTTTTTGAGTGAACTGTAACCATGACCATTGGGGCAAACCAGGAACTCGTACTTGTCCCCCGTGGGTATGTCCCGCAACAGCCAAGGGGGCGGAATTGGCGGGAAATTGCTCAAAGGTGTCGGGATTATGCATCATTGCAATTCTAGGGCTATCACTCGGTACTGTACTTAAAGCAAGCTCTACATTATCCCGCTTTGCCCACAAAGAACCAACACCCACTAGGTATATTAATTCGTTACTCTCAGGTAAACGCAGTTGTACAGACTCATTTTCTAACACTTCAATTCCAGCTGCTTCTAACGCCGTCTCGATCCGTTGGGCGTTTTCAGTTTCTGGCGCGGCAGACCGACTACTCATGCCATAATCATGATTACCCAAAACCGCATAAGTGGGAATACCGGCTTCGACTAAAGGACGAACGATTTCAACCGCCGCTTCAACTTCTGGTTCGATATTCTGACCGGGATGATATAAAAAATCTCCGCTAATTAACGCCGCAGCCGGTTTGGCTTCAATGATTTTAGCGACACTACGACGGGCGGTTGATCGATTATCTCCCCACAGTCCTATTTGAAAATCTGTAATTTGTGCCACTTGCTGGCCGTCCCAGGCTGGCGGAAGATTGGGAATATTGGCGGTTTCAACTTCGGTATTAATTACAAATGGTTCAATAAAACTCCAAACGGCAAGCAGGGCTGTTCCGCAGACAATGGCGATACTAATAGACTTAAGTTTATCAGACATATCTTAAAGCAATGGACAAATTATTGGTTTAATGTCAGTAGTTTTACTGGCTTGCGCTACAATGCATTCATAAGATGAGTTAACTCCAGTTATGGTGTGTGAACGTCGCGAGTTTCAACAAGCGTTAACTGAACAAACAGAGTTAATAGAACAACTCTTAGAAATTGGTGCAGCGTTGTCCGGCACTCAAGATTTAGGAACCCTGTTAAATTTAATCTTGACCAAAAGTCGAGAGATTACCAACAGTGATGCCGGCAGCGTTTATCTTGTTGATCGTCGGGATCAAGTGCCGAGGTTACTATTTAAAGCAGCTCAAAACGCCTCAATTCCTGATTTATCGTTTCGTGAGTTTTCTATTCCTCTTACAGATAAAAGTTTAGCAGGTTATGTGGCACTGACGGGAGAAACGTTAAATTTGTCAGATGCTTATAATCTTCCTATCGATCAACCTTATCGGCTAGATTGTAGCTTTGATCGGATGATTTCTTATCGAACCCGGTCGGTATTAATCTTACCGATGCCAAATCTGCAAGGGGAAATTTTGGGGGTTCTGCAATTAATTAACCGTAAAATTGACAAGAATACGGTTCTGACTCCAGAGAATACTTTAGCCTCGACTTTAGCGTTTTCTGAATGGGAAGAACGAATTTTGCGATCGCTGGCTTCTCAAGCGGCTGTTTCGATTGAACGAAATCAACTTGAAGATAGCATTGAATATCTGTTTGAAGGATTTGTCAAGGCTTCTGTTCAAGTGATTGAACAACGCGATCCTTGTACATCGGGTCATTCTGAAAGAGTTGCAGAATTAAGCGTTCGACTGTGTGAAGAAGTTAATCAGATTAATAGTGGAGTTTTAAGAGATTATTATTTCGATAAAAGCCACCGTAAAGAGTTACGATACGCGGCATTATTACATGATTTTGGTAAAATTGGTGTCCCCGAAGCGGTGCTAAGAAAGTCGAAAAAGCTATACGGTGAACAACTCGAAATTATTCGTCATCGTTTCGCTTTGGCAAAACGGGGATTAGAATTAGAAAAAATTGAAGCAAAATATAAGCTATTATTACAAGCCTCAAGCCACGATCATCGTTTGACAGAAGACTGTCCCCTTTGTCAACAAACCGAACAGCTTGATATTCATTTTAACCAGGTTATTCGCCGTCTGAGTGAGTATTGGAATTTATTGCAAATTGCTAATGAACCTCAAGTCCTCGATCAAGAACCGTTTGCTGAATTAATTGAGTTATCTCAGTTTATTTATCGTGATATTGATGGTGAATTGAAGCCGCTTATTACCCCAGAAGAATTACAACAATTACAGGTATTACGAGGTAATCTTACCGCAGAAGAACGAATCGTGATGGAGTCTCATGTCAGTCATACCTATGAGTTTCTCAAGCGTATTCCTTGGACCACTCATTTACAACAAGTCCCAGCGATCGCTGCGGGACACCATGAAAAGCTAGATGGGACGGGTTATCCTTTGGGATTAAATCAAGATGAAATCCCGTTGCAAGCACAAATGATGGCAATTGCAGATATTTACGATGCCTTAACTGCTGGCGATCGCCCTTATAAACAGGGGTTACCCACAATTACAGCTATTAAGATTTTACGACAAGAAGCCCTGAATAACAAGGTGAATTCAGATTTATTATTGTTATTTGAACAGCGGCAAGTTTATCAAGTTTTGGGTCATAGTTTGGATGTATTGATGAAGTTAGCGTAAACGACGACGACGCATTCCTTTAGAGATTAAAGCTAAAATTAGTCCGGTTAAAGCGGCTAATTCTAAATGAGTATAACCTGTCGTTAAGATCAAAGAAAATAGAATTAATAAACCGATCAGACTATATTGAGTTTTCTTTTTCATACTGATTTAGTTATCAATAGTCTTCTTCTTTTGATTCATAAAAACGACAATCTTTACAAGGCCCTTCAGGATTGACAGCACAACGGATATAAGAAGAACGTGCATTATATCGACAAGTAATATCACCAATTAAATACCCAACGCCTTCGATATATTCTGCATCCGGCGGTAAATTGGGTCGTTGCCAGCGGGTGAATGCTTGGGATGCACTCGCCGTTTGAAGTTGTTGTCTGGCTTGGCTTTCCCACTCTCGCCTATACCTGAGATAAATCAGGAATGGACTGATACCTAAGCTGAGAATAAATATAGTTGTCAGCACAGAAACGCGATCGCTATAAAATCTCGAAATTAATACAACTTACAGTTTATATATTGTCAGTTTAACATATTCTCTAAATGACTTCAATCTTCATGAGTATAAAATCCGCTTCCAGTAACGAATGACACCTTTTAATTTAGGTAGACTTATTTGAGGATTGATTAAGATAAAGATTAATGAAACTAAGCTAATTCTAATCAAGCGATATAAAAAGGCGGCTGGACTGGCATATTTTTCTAAGCTGAGGAGATAGCTATAAATTTGAGATTCTAATTTTAGACGAGGATATTGATTGGTAATGGATGAAGATTGATGAAAGATTTTAATATTCGGTGTAATAGCAAGTTGATGACCCTGTTGACGATAACGCAGACAAAAGTCAAAATCTTCATAATATAAAAAATAATCTATATCAAATTGCGGGCAAGTTGTGAAATGACGTAAGTTTAGTATCATACTACAACCACTCACCCAATCTATTGCAATTAATGATTGATCATGGCATAACTCGCGATAAATTTGAGGTAAAATTTCGCCTGTTTTCGGATTAAATAGTCCCCCGCCTAACCCAATACTTTGATCGGCTTGTTCGACTAATGTTCCAATGATCGATAAATGGGGATATTGACGGGTGATATTAATGGCATTTGAAATAGCATTCTGAGGAAGTTGAGTATCTGGATTAATTAACCAAACGATTGCATTTTTATCCTGTTTATACACCCAGTTTAATCCAATATTACATCCCCCTCCAAATCCTAAATTACCGGGCGCATCCAGAATCATAATAAAGTCAGATTTTAACTGATAAATTGAGGCATCTTGCGGAGAATTATTGATAATAATCAATCGATTATCGGTCTGGTGCTGGATAGAGATAGAGTGGATTAACTTCTGAATCAATTGAGTTGAGTGATAATTAACCGTTATCCAGTACATTGTGATTTTTATCCATAATTAATCTATAAGATATTAAGCAAAATATGATTGATCAATGATTAAACGATTTGAGAAAACAAAGGATTATCTTGAACCTGACCTAAAACACAATTAATATTAAATACTTTAGCAAAAACACTGACAATTGTTTCTCTCACTATCTCGACGGTTAAATCTGGGATAAAATCGCTTAATTTACCCACTGATTTATCTGTTATTCCACAAGGAACAATTCGTTCAAAACCACTTAAATCAGGACAAACATTCAGTGCAAAACCATGAAAAGTAATCCAACGACTGACCTTAATTCCAATTGCAGCCACTTTGGTATCATTCACCCAAACCCCAGTTAAACCCGAAATTCGTCTGCCTTCAAGTCCATAAATGGCTAAAGTTTGAATAATCACTTCTTCCAATTGTCGTAAATACCAATGTAAATCTTGGCGATAACGACGTAAATTTAAAATCGGATACCCAACTAATTGTCCAGGACAATGATACGTGACTTCTCCCCCTCGTTCAATGCGATGCAGTTCATAATTACTGTTGTGAGGATCAAACTTGAGGAACTTTTCATCTGATCCCTGCCCCAGGGTATAGACCGGCGGATGTTCCAGCAATAGGACGAGATCTTCTAATTCAGGTTGCTGACGGCGTTGATCTACCAGCAAGCGTTGCCATTGCCAAGCCGTTTGATAAGAAATTTGTCCTAAATGATAAATTTTGCAACAAAAGTCCGACTCGGCGGTTGTCAGAGAGATTAAACCCATGATTTGTACTAAAATATAAGGTATTCCGGCTTAGTTCAAAAGATAAATCACCTTCAAAAACGTTCAAGATTCTTGAGGTAATTACAAGTCAGTTGACAGAATAAGCGGAAATTATTATCACGAACTCTAAAAAAATGTAACAGATTTTGAAGGGTTCAAGTATCGCAAACCTAAAGTGTTAAGGTTAATTTAAGCCCATATCAGAAGCGGGAGGAAGCTATATGAAGCTTGTAATCCAGGGTAAAAATCTTGAAATTACAGATGCAATTCGTGAGTACGTGCATCAGAAAATTACAAAGGCGGTTAATCATTACCAACAACTGACAACGGAAGTAGATGTTCATTTGTCAATTGCACGGAACCCTCGGATCAATCCTAAACAAACTGCAGAAGTTACCATTTATGCCAATGGTACGGTGATTCGAGCTCAAGAGAGTAGCGAAAATCTTTATGCCAGCATTGACTTAGTTGCAGATAAAATTTCTCGTCAACTACGCAAATACAAGGAGAAACGCTCTCAGAAGCATCCTCATCCACCCAAAATGAGTGAAGTGGTAGAGGATCAACCTTTAGTCGAAGATCTCATCGGCAACCGTACTCCAGAATTACCCGAGGAAGTTGTCCGAACCAAATATTTCTCGATGCCACCCATGACGGTTCAAGATGCCCTAGAACAGCTTCAACTGATCGATCATGACTTCTATATGTTCTGTAACTCACAAACCGGTGAAATGAATGTGATTTACAAGCGCATGCACCATGGCGGCTATGGATTAATATTACCCCGTCAGGGTTCTAGTCAAGACTCTAGTCAGAGTGCCAACTATCAAAATGGTAAAGTCGCTCATGACGCACCGACTCTTACCCCCCCTCATCCAGCTCACTGATTAGTTTAATCCTATCAGCTTGAATTAGACTTTGAAAGAGTTAATGGGACTTTAAAAAGATGTCATTTTCCTCGCATAATATTCGTTGTGCGAGGCTTATTTTGTTAAAGAAATTCATGATTGATAACTGGTGAAGGTAGAAAGTCGGTGGTAAGGTGTAGAGATAGATAATATTCCTAGCTGATTACCCGAGCATTTTGGAATGTATATGTAGCGATACAGCCGTTATATTTACCGCAATGTTAAATAGATAAACCTATTGCTTTTAAGATGAGTAATCCATTAAATTTAGAGAACTCGAAAATATTAGTGATTGATGATAATCCCGCCAACTTAGCGATCGCGGTTAATTTTCTAGAAGAATTTGGTTTAACTATTTCAGTCTCTGGTACGGGTAAAAGTGGATTAATGCGTGCAAAATATACCCATCCTGATTTAATTTTACTCGATGTGATTATGCCTGATATTGATGGCTTTGAAACCTGTCGTCAACTCAAGCAAGATCAAGAAACTCGAGATATTCCGATTATTTTTATGACGGCATTATCTGAGATGCAAAATAAAGTTATGGGGTTTCAACTAGGAGCTGTTGATTATATTACAAAACCCATTCAAAAAGAGGAGCTTTTAGCCCGAGTTCGAGTTCATTTACAATTACGTGCATTAACTCAAACATTAGAACAACAAAATCATCGTTTACAAACAGAAGTTAAACAACGAGTGACGACGGAAATGGCACTGCAACAGCTTAATCAGAAACTAGAAACTTTAGTCGATCAGCGTGCCGCTCAACTCCGACTCAGTAATGAACAGCTTAAGATTTCTCTTCATGAAAAAGAAACGTTATTAAAAGAAGTACATCATCGCGTTAAAAATAATCTTAATGTGATTATTAGTTTACTCAGTTTACAGTCAAAATTATTTAATGATCCGAAAGTTATTGAAGTTTTTGAGAATAGTAAAAATAGAGTTCATAGTATTGCTTTAGTCCATGAACAACTCTATCAATCTCAAACCCTTTCGCAGATTAATTGTAGAGACTATATTAGACAGCTCGTTAGTAGTTTATTTTATTTTTGTAGCGATAGTTCTGCTCAGATTGAACTGAAGTTTGATATGGATGAAATTTACCTCAATATTGAAACCGCAATTCCTTGCGGTATGATTATCAATGAATTAGTCACAAATACAATAAAATATGCTTTTACTCATCAGCTCATCGGAGAAATTAAAATAGTTCTAAAACAGGATAGTCTTCAGAGATATAACCTGATGATTCAAGATAACGGAATAGGTTTTCCTGAGGGGTTTAATTGGGAAACATCTACATCTTTAGGCTTAACATTAGTGCGACTTTTAATTAAACAACTACAAGGAACTATAGAGCTTCAGCGAAATTATCAAGGGGTTACTTTCCATATTAAATTCCGTGAACAAAAGTTAAAAAGTACCTCTTATTCATCACTCTAAGTTAGAGGAAACCGAAAAAAATAGGGTGTAGGGTGTAGGATTGGATTTTTCTCCATGACCTAAAGTACCTCCTCTCCTCCTCTCCTCCTCTCCTCTTCTCCCTCTTACCTCGTCCCCGAGTTTCTCCTTTTTGATTTTAAAGCTGCTGTTGTAAAGCCTCGCGCATCACCTCAACGGGGACAGGTTGCTTTAACCAGATTTCTAACGCTGCTGCCCCTTGTTGGACTAACATTTCTAACCCATCAATGGCGATCGCGCCTCGCAGCTCCGCAAACTTAAGAAATTGAGTCGGACTGGGGCGATATATTAAATCATAAACAATTGTAGCGGGTCGAAGCTGATCCATCACCCTCTCGTCAACGGGAGAGCGATCGCCATGGGGAAACATACCCACTGGGGTTGTATTAACTAATAAATCAGTTTCTGCCATTAAAGTTGATAATTCCTCCCAAAGATGGATTTTTAGACAAACTGCCATCGGAGACTCTAACCAACTGGTTTGAAACTGGGCTAATTTTTCAGCGTTACGCCCGACGACATGAATTTCACCTAAACCTAATTGAGCACATCCAGCCACTACAGCTCGAGCAGCGCCGCCATTACCTAAAATGACGACTTTCTTTGAATTCCAGTCCACCTCATAAGCTTGTAACGGAGCAATAAATCCCACAACATCGGTATTTGTTCCCCCCCAACCGTCGGGTTTAGACCAAACTGTATTCACCGCCCCCACGGACTGAGCCACGGTAGAGACTTCTGATAATAGGGGAATAATGGCCTGTTTGTGAGGGATGGTAATACTAAACCCTCGCACACCCATTGCAGCAAAGCCTTCTAAGGCAGTACTTAAGTCGTTTGGAGAAATGCGTAAGGGCAGATAAACGTAATCTTCTCCTAAATGAGCGATCGCTGCATTGTGCATTACCGGAGATAGGGAATGTTCCACAGGATAACCGATCACACCCAATAATTTAGTGGTTCCTTGAATCTTCATTGATCGAGATCAGTTGAGTTACAGGTTTATAGTTTATGCTCAATTGGTTCTCAATCTTACGCCCAGACAAATAATGATTTATACCTATGGATAGATGGCAATATCAAAATAAATTATTGTACCACACTTTATGAAAATTTAAGCTTGACATTTGTTTAGAATTTGTTATAATTACCGCAAATCGAGAAACAATTTGTTATTCTCTCGTTAATTTGTTTTACAAGCTGATATGACTAACATCTCTGTAATTACCAAAAAAGCTTTTGTTCTACTCACCGCTGTAGGAGCTGTTTCCTTCTTAGCTGCTTGTGGTGGTACGACTCCTACCGCTGAAAATACGACAACTGAAGAGCAAGCTGTAGAAACACCCGATACAACCACTGCTGAAGCGCCTACACTGGATGCAGACACCGCTGCAACTCCTGTCGCTAACGATGCCGCAGTAGACACAATTGTTGGAGTTGCTAGCCAAGACGATACATTCAGCACTTTAGTTGCAGCACTCAGTGCCGCAGACTTAGCAGAAGTTCTTTCTGGAGATGGTCCTTACACCGTATTTGCTCCCACAGACGAAGCCTTCGCTGCGTTACCCGAAGGAACTGTTGAAGAGTTACTCAAGCCCGAAAACAAAGATCAGTTAGTTAAGCTGTTAACTTACCACGTTGTACCGACTCAAGTCCTGTCCACTGAAATTGCACCAGGTGCAGTAGAAACAGTTCAAGGTGAAGCGATCAATATTCAGGTTGATGAAACGACTCAAGCAGTCATGATCAACGATGCAACTGTGACTCAAGCCGATATTCTAGCAAGCAACGGTGTTATTCATGCCATTGACGCAGTCATTTTACCCCCCTCTGAATTGGAATAGTAAATTCTTCGTAACAGAATAATTTAGCGATCTGTTAACTGTTTCACAGAGATGTTCTATTGAGAATGTCTCTTTTTTTATCTGATATTAAAATAGTTACTGAACCAGTCCAGATCGTAACGCGACTACCGCCGCCTGTACGCGATCGTCAACTGTTAATTTATTCATAATTCCCCGAACGTGAACTTTAATTGTATTCGGACTTAAATACAATTCTTTGGCAATTTGAGGATTACTTTTACCTTCGACTAATAAGTTTAAAACTTGCATTTCTCGTTCAGATAAATTGGTTTGAATGGGTGGATGAGATGATATTGAAGGTTGTAAACGATCTACTACTAACCGAGCAATTTGTGGATCAAGATAAGTGGCTCCCTCGTAAGCCGCTTGAATAGCAGAAAAGATCCGATCTGTGTTCTTTCCCTTAATACAATAAGCATCTGCACCACTGGATAACGCTGCAACAACCTCTGTTTCCGCACTATGAGAGGTTAACATCACCACCCGAATATCAGGCGCTGCTTGCTTAATTCGCTGGGTTGCTTCGATACCATCAAGGCGAGGTAAACCAATATCCATTAACACTATATCTGGTTGTTGTTGCAGTGCCATTTCAACCCCCATATAGCCATCTTCAGCTATTCCAATGATTGTTAAATTAGACTTTTTGGATAAGATTTGTTCTAACCCTAGTTGCATCATCGGGTCATCTTCAACTATTAAAATTTTCATCAAGTACTATTAGGATGAGTTTATTAGTTTATTATAAGTCTATAGATGAGAATCAGTCTGTCCAATGATTTAATCACACTCTATTTAAGTATTATCTTTTTGTTTGACTAATTCTAGAACTCATTAACAATTTAGAATATATTTTTAAGTAAGCTATGAAGCTAGATGAGTTGTATAAGTATACACAACAGGGTATAATTTAGATAAAACTTTCGATTATATCTTAAGTTATAAGTTTTAATTATTATTTTTTGAGTATTATGCTGATAGAATTCAGCGTGGCTAATTACTTATCTTTTAAAGACAAAGTCACTTTTAGTATGGTGGCTGCAAATGAAGCATCATTAAATAATAAGCTAGATGAAAATAATCTAATTCACGTTGATGAAGAGTTAACTTTATTAAAAAGTGCTGCGGTTTATGGCGCAAATGCCAGTGGCAAAAGTAATTTAGTAAAAGCCATTCATTTTATGCGATGGTTTGTGCTGAATTCATCACGAGAAACACAAATTACAGACTCAATTAATGTCGAAATTTTCAGATTAAGCACTGAGACTGAGAATAAACCTTCTTTTTTTGAAATTGTTTTTTTAGAAGATAATAGAATATATCGATATGGATTTGAAGTTAATAGAAAGCAGGTAGTCTCTGAATGGTTATTTCATGTCCCTAAAATAAAAGAATTTAAGCTCTTTGAAAGAAAAAAAGATAAAATCAAAATCAATAAAGGTTTTAATGAAGGAGATAGTATTTTTAGTAAAACTAGAAATAATGCTCTTTTTCTTTCTGTTGTTGCTCAGTTTAATGGAGAAATATCTCGGAAAAGTTTATTTTTTTTTGATAAAAAGCTCAATGTTCTATTTAATAGAGATAGTGAAGTATATAAGACATACACAATTACATATTTTGAGAAAAATAGCTCTGACATTATTCAGTTAATTCAAAAGCTTGATTTAGGAATAGATAATATTGATGTAAAAGCTAGAAAGCTAGTTTCAGAAGAATTACCTAGTTTTCCAGAAAGAGTAATACAGTTATTTGTTAATTCTGTAATATTAAAATCAAGAACTCATGATATTAATACATTTCACGAAAAATATGATTCTAAAGGTAAAGTTGTTTCCATAGAAAAGTTTGATTTAGATAGAAATGAGTCAGATGGAACACAAAAGTTATTTGCTTTCACTGGCCCAATTTTAGAAACCCTAAGACAAGGAGAAGTATTAGTCATTGATGAATTAGATGCAAGACTCCATCCATTAATTACGCGAACTATTATTGATTTATTTAATTCTAAAATAACTAATACAAATAATGCACAACTTATTTTTATGACTCATGACACTAATTTACTGACAGATAAAATCTTTAGAAGAGATCAAATATGGTTTACAGAAAAAGATAGACAAGGCGCTACAGATTTATATTCTTTAGTGGAGTATAAAATCGATAATGATGATATCAGTGAAAATGATTATATTAAAGGTAGATATGGCGCTATTCCCTTCATTGGAGATTTAAGTCAAGTTATTAAGTCAGAAAATAATGAATCCTAAATCTTCTAAAAATAACAATAGAAGAAAATCTCGCGCCTATAAAAATAGAACAGTAAATTCTAGAGATAAAATACAGCGATTTTTAATTGTGTGTGAAGGGAGTAAAACTGAACCGAATTATTTTAAGCATTTTCGTGTACCTAAAAATGTAGTAGAACTAGATATTAGAGGCATAGGAGAAAATACAGTAAATTTGGTTAAAGAAGCCATTAAGTTAAAAGAAGATGATGGAGACTATGATCAAGTATGGTGTGTTTTTGATAAAAACTCATTTTCAAAAGAACAATTTAATCAAGCTTTAGATATTGCTAAAAAAAATAATATTAAAGTTGCTTATTCTAACGAAGCTTTTGAGATTTGGTATATTCTACATTTTGACTATCGTGACACAGCAATGTCTCGCAAAGAATATCAAAAAGAACTTACTGAAAAACTTATAAAAGCAAATTTGATTAAGAAAAATCAGCAATATCAGAAAAATGATAGTAATATGTATGAGTATTTAGAAAGATTACAACTGCAAGCGATTAAAAATGCTAAGAAGCTTTTAGAACAATATAACCCGCCTCAGCCTGCAATAGATAATCCTTCCACAACAGTACATTTACTGGTTGAAGAACTGAATAAATTTGCTCGTCCATAATTACAAATTATTTTTAATCAAGATCATCCTTAAAATTACTATTTATTCTTTGAGTCTTTAACACTAGCAACTAACTCTGCAATTAATGGCCGATCGGTTGAAAGACGACTCACCGCTAATACAGAAAAACCTAACAAATTTCCATCTCGATCGACTCGTTCCATAATTGCATCATTATCTGTTTCTCTCATATAACCGGGTTTATCTGAAAAAGTGACTTCGAGAAAATCTCCTTCTTTGTCATACAATATTTTCACAGTTGAAGACATATTTATCCTCATTATATTTTAAATAGTAAGGTGGGCAATGCCCACCCCGATAAACTACCCTAACGCCTCAATTAACTGAGATTTTGCACTCTCTAATGCCTCTTTTAACTTACTCGGATCGCGTCCGCCAGCTTGGGCTAAATTCGGTCGTCCACCGCCGCCACCGCCGCAAATTTTAGCGATACTGCCGATGAATTTTCCGGCTTGTAATTTCTTCTCCTTATGAACTTTCGGACTAAATGCCGCCACTAAACTGACTTTACCTTCGGCAGGAGAAGATCCCAATATAACCGCTGCTTCACCTAACTTTTGTTGCAACCTTTCAGCAGCAGTCGTGAGGGAATTTGCATCAGCATTTTCCAACTCTGCGACGATAATTTTAAACTCGCCAACAGTTTCAGCTTCTGCTAATAATTGATCGGATTTTGCGATCGCTATTTCTGCTTTAGCCGCGTCTAATTGTTTCTGAGTATTTTTTAACTCAGTTTGCAAATTAGTAATGCGATCCGGTAATTCTTCCGGTTTTGCTTTAAAGCGATCGCTTAATTCTTTCACCACATTATCTCGCACATTTAAATAGTCTAAAACAGACTGTCCTGCTACTGCTTCTATGCGTCGAATTCCTGATGAAATTCCGGTTTCTGAGATAATCTTAAATAAGCCTATTTCGGCTGTATTTCCTACATGAGTTCCGCCGCATAATTCCATCGAAACCCCCGGATAATCTACTACCCGAACGACATCACTATACTTCTCACCAAACATAGCGATCGCACCTTTTGCTTTGGCTTCTTCTATGGGCATTTCTGCGACAATTGCCGGATGTGCTTCAGCGATCCAACTATTCACTTTATCCTCCACTTCTTGTAGTTCTTCTGCGGTTAAATTACGAGGACAATTAAAGTCAAACCGCAACCGATCAAAAGACACCATTGAACCCGCTTGCGAGATGTTAGAATCAACAATAGAACGTAACGCGGCTTGCAATAAATGGGTTGCGGTATGATTAGCTTGGGCGCGACGACGACAAGCGCGATCTATGCGGGCATTGACGGTCATTCCCGTTGATAATATTCCCCGTTCAATATATCCAATATGAATGAAAATATTCGATTCTTTTTGTACATCTTCAATCCGGACAATCGTATCATCAACCACTAAATAACCGCGATCGCCAATTTGTCCGCCAGACTCTGCATAAAATGGCGTTTGATCTAAAACTATCTGAACTTCTGTTCCGGCTTCAGCCGACTCTACCGATTTTCCACCTACTAAAATAGCAGCAATAACCGCCTCTGATAACGGTTCTGTATGCCCTAAAAATGCCGTAGGAAGAATTGATCCTGCTAATTTATCTAAACTGCCTTGAGCGGTTAAATCTATCGTTTCATGGGCATCTTTAGAACGGCGACGTTGTTCTTCCATCTCCGTTTCAAAGCCCTCAGCATCCACGGTTAAACCCTGTTCTTCGGCAATTTCTTGGGTTAATTCCAGCGGAAAACCATAAGTATCATATAAAATAAATGCATCTTTTCCTGATATCACACCTCCCCCCTTTTGAAGGGGGGACTGAGGGGGGATTGACTCATCTTGACTTAAAACTTTTTCCATCATTTCTGCTAACAGTTTCTCACCCCGTTCTAAGGTTTCAAGGAAGCGAGATTCTTCCCGTTGTAATTCTGCTATTATCACTGCTTCTCGTTGTCTAACATTCGGATAAACTGCTTCAGAAAGATTGATCGCAGTTTCAGCAACTTTTGTGGTAAATTCACCTTCTATTCCAATTAACCGTCCATGACGAACCACACGACGAATGAGGCGGCGTAAGACATAACCTCGACCAATATTAGAAGCCGTTACCCCATCCGTAATTAAATGAACCACAGCCCGCACATGATCGCCAATCACTTTCAGTGAAACTTGGGTTTTATCGTCACTTTTACTATAATCAATTCCGGCAATTTCAGCAGCGGTTTTAATAATCGGAAAAATCAGATCCGTTTCATAATTATTCGGCACTTGTTGTAAGATTTGCGCCATCCGTTCTAACCCCATTCCCGTATCAATATTTTGATTTTGTAACGGAGTTAAATTGCCATCGGCATCACGGTTATATTGCATGAAAACCAAGTTATAAAACTCGATAAACCGCGTATCATCTTCTAAGTCAATATTTTTATCCCCTAATTCCGGATGAAAATCATAATAAATTTCTGAACAGGGGCCACAAGGGCCAGTGGGGCCAGATTTCCAAAAGTTATCTGCTTCTCCCATGCGTTGGATGCGGTGGGCGGGAATACCAATGTTATCGCGCCAGATATTAAAGGCTTCATCATCATCTTTAAACACGCTAACAATTAAACGTTCTGGCGGTAAACCAAATACTTCTGTAGAGAGTTCCCAACCCCAACTAATAGCCTGTTGTTTAAAATAATCCCCAAAGCTAAAATTACCTAACATTTCAAAAAATGTATGGTGACGGGCAGTTCGTCCGACGTTTTCAATATCGTTGGTTCGGATACATTTCTGAGAAGTGGTAGCGCGAGGAACTTCACGGGGTTTTTGCCCTAAAAAGATCGGCTTAAAGGGTAACATCCCAGCGATAGTTAATAGGACGGTTGGATCTTCAGGAACAAGCGATCCACTTGGCATAATTTTATGATTTCGTTCAGCATAAAAGTTGAGAAATTTTTGCCGAATTTCATCACCTGTGAGAAACTTAGGAGAAAAAGACATAATGGTTAACGTATCAATACTCAGAGTTATAGGATAAAGGAAAATCGATCCGAAAATCGTCTAACTCCTATTGTAGTTTTTGGGTTAACCTATGGTTACAGGAATTATGAACGGGTGTCTCTGGTGAACCTCAGCCTCAACCCCTTCAAGTAGGCTGCTTGGATAGACGCTAAAATCAGGCTTTTAGCCAATTTCTGAATATAACAATCAAAGGCTTAGACGATTCTGAGAGTTTTGTAAATAAGTGCAAAGACCTATTCAGTTTGATAGAGAAAAGTGATTAATTTCGCCCAATTACTCTTATTTTATGTTAATTTTTGTTAAAAAATGTAGACAAATTTTGCTCCTGCTTCTAATTTTAATAGAATAAGGTGAAACAAAAGCTGCACAATTTTAAATAAAAATCAACGGAGTTTATAGTTATGGCGAATATTATAAATAAGATTTTTGGGTCTAAAAAGTCTGAATATTTTTTAGAATTTGATGATATAAAAGACAATAAAGTTGTTGAAAAAATAACAGAAACCGTCAGTGACGTTGCAGAAAAAGTGACAGAAACTGCGAAGAAAGTAGCAGACGAAGCACCAGACAAAGCAGCTAAAGCGACAGGAAAAGTACTTGATGCGGCGGATAAAGTTACGGAAACATCAGGAAGAGAAGCAAAAAATGTAGACGAAACTAATATCGCCAAGAAAGAAGCTAATGCGGCGAAAGCTAAAACAAAAAAATCAGATCAACCAAAAACCAATCCTCCTGAGCCGGATTTAACAGAGTCTACAATTGAAAAGCCTGCACCTCAAAAAGAACTTCCTCCGCTAAATTCTATTCAAAAAACGCCGGAAGGAATGACATTTTCGACAGATTATTTACTGCCCAAATCTAACGGCAGTCGTCGTCGTCCGGGGCCAAGTTTGAAAATGTTTAAAGATATGGCGCGTGACGTGGGTCGTCGTTAATTGAGTTTAATTAATTTAATTTAATTCTGTTTTTCTCCTCTTTTATGAAGGGGAGAATTTCTTATTTTTCCTCAGTTTTCAGAAAGACTAACGCACTATAAAGCTGAAAAGCCGACTCCCAAAGCGTCGCTTCTTGATTTGAAACATTAACATAAGTTGGAAGATGACCTAAAAGCTGAGTATAATCTAAAGTCGTTTCAGCAAAGGCTGTAAATTCTGACCAGATTTTAACGCCTTTTAAATTCCGGTTAAATACATCAATTAAATGACTCCAATTCATCCGAGTTGTGGTTGTTGTTTCGGCTGCAAAATTAAAATCAATTCCTTGCTGAAAGTCATACACTTGATCGTAAAATCGTAGAATAGAACCTCGCTGAGGTAGATGTAAATCACAAATATTAGCGTGATCTTGAGTCATTTGTTTATGGCGAAAACGTTCAGTGCGAGAACGACGGGGATCATAATCTAACGCTTCACTAAATATAGGTAATAATCCATCAATTCGTTGAGAAACTTCTGACCAATCAAACGTAATTTCACCCAGTTGATCTTGATAATTTTGACAGACAACAGTCGGTTGAGGGGTTAAAGATTTGAAATATTGGACTCGAAATACATTAATCTTTTGAACTTGATTCAGAGTAACCCAAAATACAGGAATTCCATAGGAACGCATTTCTTCACCATAAACCTGTAATTCTGCTATCTCTCCTGTACGATACAGTCGCCATCCTCGACTTTGTAATTGCATACGGGTAGTATAAGCATCCATCTTCAACATTCTGGCTACTTTTTGCGCCGCTTCTGCTTTCTTTTCTGGAGGAATAGGTTCTAAAATTAACAGCCCCGGTTCATTATTTTGTGTCTCTATTTTCGCTTGGTCAATTGCAGCAAGTCGTTGATTTTGTTCGATAGTTTCAATCCGTTGTAAACCTTGCCGTGCAGATGTGGTAATTTTAGGATTTGTCGCTTGTTGTAACAATTTACGATAGACTTTTTCAGCCGATGAAAACTTCTCCGTGGCTTCATACCAACGCCCAATATAAAACTGTACCCATGGATCATCAGGAGACTGCTTTTGTAGCTGCTTCAGCAATTTAGCCGCTGTGCGGAAATCTTTATTTTCTAATGCATCAATTACGGGTTGGAGTGGTTTCATGGTTCCAACAACAAGTTGAATAAAAAAATTATAGCGCTACGCGCCGTCATTGGTGAGTCGTCATTCGTCTCTCAACTAGACCCGACTTGCAAACAACCAACAACAAAGAACGAATGACTAAAAAAACAGGATGCATCCATCCTGCATAATCAAATATAAAAATATCGACTTTTCTTATCGCGTAGATCGTTGTGAATATCGTTGATTTTGTTGATTGTACATTGCAATTAATACCCGACCTGGATCGACCCAACGACCATCATATTTAAGCCCCCAGTGAAGATGAGGGCCTGTGGTTCGTCCTGTCATCCCGACTCGAGCAATTCGGGTCCCCGCTTCAATCATTTGACCCTCTCGCAGCACTAAACCGCCCTGACGATCAACAAAATATGCGCCGTGACTATCTTTGGAAACCCGCCCCTGAACATGACAGTAAATATGAGTCCAGCGGCCAGAATCGATGGCAATACCGGTGCCACACCGACCATCTTCCCAAACTTCAACGACTTTACCAGCCCACCAGTTACGAATGTAACTCCCCTGGGGTGCAGCCAGATCTAGGCCATAATGAAAGCCGCTGGAACGGTAACCAAACGGGGAAGTGTATTCTTGAAAGTCTTCTACCGGAAATGAAGCACCCGACCAATCTAAGGCAGATGCAACAGATGTTTCCTGAGGTTCATAAGCGCGAACTAATCGTTGTGCGCCGCCGAGTGAAGCAATACTCACACCAATTAGCCCAGCTAATAACAAAATTTTTTTAGATTGCATCAAGCACCGGGCAACCTGCAATGGTTGTTTCATCTTAATCACTGAAAAATGGTTCTAGAGATCAATTGGAGGGATTGAATCAGGCACTGAGGAGTCAGGTTATGCTATATCCTGACTAACGCAGCATTCTAGTCTCAATAGCGTAGCATGAATTGCTTTATACTGTACCGCGCAAATACTCCCTTTTCAGGATTTATTGGCTGCGGATTTATTGAATAATTCTTAAATTATGCAGCAAAGGATGATTCACTTGTAGCAAGCCAGCAACAGATTAGCTGTAAAATACCACCACAGGTTATGGTAATACATTGAAGCATTCATAACGGAGCGCAGAATTGAGTCATGGCAAATCAGCCGATACCCGTCATTGTCAACGGCGCAGGGGGTAAAATGGGGCGTGAAGTGGTCAAAGCGATCGCCACCGCCCCGGATATGACCCTAATTGGGGCAATTGATAACAATCCGAACTGTATAGATATCGATGCGGGGGAATTAGCCGGGATTGAACCGTTAGAAGTACCCATTACTTCAGATCGAGAAGGGACGTTAGTGATGGCGGCGGCTGAAAAACAGCTTCCTGTGATGGTAGACTTTACCCATCCTGATTCAATTTATGATAGTATTCGAGCGGCGATCGCCTACGGAGTCCGTCCTGTAGTGGGGACAACGGGGTTAAGTGCAGAACAAATTCAAGACTTAGCAGAGTTTTCAGAAAAAGCCAGTATTGGATGTTTGATTATTCCTAATTTTTCCATTGGAATCATCTTGTTACAACAAGCCGCCGTTACCGCTTCCAAATATTTCGATCACGTTGAAATTATCGAATTACATCATAACCAAAAAGCAGATGCCCCCAGCGGAACCGCGATTAAAACGGCTCAGATGTTAGCGGAAATGGGAAAAACTTATAATCCGGCCAGTGTTGAAGAAACAGAGAATATTGCAGGGGCAAGAGGCGCAAACGCAGATGAACAAATTCGGATTCATAGTGTGCGTTTACCCGGTTTAATTGCCCATCAAGAAGTCTTATTTGGTTCGGCTGGTCAGCTTTATACCTTACGTCACGATACAACAGATCGCTCTAGTTTTATGCCCGGTGTATTGTTATCGGTTCGTAAAGTATTAGAGTTGAAAAGCTTAATTTATGGACTCGAAAAGATTTTGTAGACGGCAGGATATTTAAATTAAAATATGCCCCCCGCCTCAATCTCGTAGGTGAGAACTGTGCGGGGGTGAGATGGGAAGTTGGCGCAACCTGTGCGATCGCGCGTTACTATGAACAAGCTTTTAACTGAAGTGAGCGAGAAATCCCTCTCGTCCCGTGAAGGGATGTAAGCGAATCGATTTATTTGTGTTATAATATTATCATGTAAAGTTTTTATGGTAATGCTAAAAGCGACTAAGTACCGAATCTATCCCACAAAGGAACAACGGCAACACTTAGCTCAAAGCTTTGGTTGCTGTAGATTTGCTTGGAATTACGCTCTAAACCTTACTAACGAAACTTATAAAGCTACAGGCAAGGGATTAAGTCGATTCGCAATTCAAAAAGAAATAACCCAGCTTAAGCGGTTGCATGAATGGATGAAAGAGCCTTACTCTCAATGCTTACAAGTAGTAGCCCTCAACCTTTCTAGAGCATTTATCAACTTCTTTGAAAAAAGAGCATCTTTTCCTCAGTTCAAGTCTAAACACCATAAACAATCTATTCAATATCCTCAAAACGTTTCTGTACTGAAAAATGGCATCAAGTTTCCCAAGATGGGCGTAGTTGATGCCAAAATTCATCGACTTGTTGAAGGTAAAGTTAAGACCGTTACAGTGTCAATGAACTGTAAAGGACAGTACTTTGCTTCTGTCTTGATTGAAACGGCTCAAGATTGCCCTAGAAAGTCAAGTCAGGGTAAGGCTGTTGGCATAGATTTAGGTCTGACCTATTTTGCTATTACTTCTGACGGTTCTAAGTTTGATAATCCTAAATGGATAAACAAACATGAACGTCACCTAAAACAGAAACAAAAGCGTTTATCTAGAAGACTAAAAGGGTCTAATAACCGCAATAAAACTCGGAAGCAGGTAGCAGGAGTACACAATAAAATCACTCGTTGCCGAGAAGATTTTTTGCACAAACTATCACGCAGGATAGTCAACGAAAACCAAGTAATCTGTGTAGAAAATCTTAATATTAAAGGTATGGTAAAGAATCACTGTCTTGCTAAAGCGATTAGCCAAGTTGGGTGGGGACAATTGTGCACCATGTTGAAATACAAGGCTGAGTGGGATGGGAAAGTTTATCTTGAAGTTGATAGATTCTTTCCAAGCTCCAAAACCTGTCATGTTTGTCTCAATCAAGTCAAAAGCCTTCCACTTGATATAAGGCAATGGAAATGTTCTAATTGTGGTACTAAGCACGACAGAGATATTAACGCCGCAATCAATATCAGAGAGGAAGGCCTGCGTATATTATCGACCTCGGGAACCGGGGATGCCGCCTATTGCCAAACTGTAAGACGAGATAGCAGAGGACGCAAGAAATCTACTATCTCGCAAGTTTCTGGATAGGAAGCTCTCGCGCGACTGCGATGAGTAGTTCACCTGCGACTAACGGCCTCCAATAACCACATTTTGAATCCGGACATGAGGCCCCCCAACACTCACCGGTAACGGCATTTGACCCCCTTTTCCGCAACCGCCCCCGGTGTAAAGTAAGTCACTACCCACCGCATCAATATCCTTGAGGGTTTGGAAGACATTACCGCTTAACGTCACATCACTCACCGCTTCAGCGATTTTACCATTACGGATCATATAGCCTTCAGCGGCAGCAAAAGTAAACATTTCGCCATTCGTCTGGCCTCCTAACATCCGCACCGCATAAACCCCTTCTTCCACATCGGCGATCATTTCTTCAAAGGTGCGATCGCCTGCTTCAATGGCTGTATTGGTCATGCGAATAATCGGCGGATATGTGGCTCCTAACGCCCGTGCATTGCCTGTAGGGGTTTCTTTCATTTTGCCTGCGGTTTCGCGGTTGTGGAGGCGCTGAGTCAGGACTCCGTCTTTAATCAGATATTTGCGTTGAGCGGGTACACCTTCATCATCATATTTTATTGAACCGGGTAAACCTTCGAGAGTGGCATCATCAATCACATTTAACTGTTCAATTGCCATCGGTTTTCCGAGTTGTAATAATTCCTGCATCCGAGGATTTTCATAAACAAAATCGGCTTCTGAAAGATGACCAAATGCTTCATGAATAAACACCCCCGCCAAATACGGATCTAAAATAACCGTATATTCTCCCCCTTTAACAGATTGGGCTTCTAACTGCCGGACAGCCCGTTCTGCTGCTCCTTTAACCCGATTTTCAATCCCGACCAAATCGTTATAATCATTGCGGGAAGCAACCGACTCGAACCCTTGACGAACTGTACCATCCGCCCGCGCGATCGCCCCAAATCTTCCATTTAAATCTAACCGTTCTTGGGTAATACAACTGCCGAGAGAATTGACAAAATAGGTGGTTTTAAAGCGATCGCTATAACTCACAGAAGTGGTTTGAATCCGAGGGTCAAAATCCAATAATATTTGATTGTAAGCTTCGACTAAATCCCGTTTTTCCTGTAAAGAAATACCGCGTGGATCGCGTCCTAATTCAACTTTTACATCATCGGTAATCGGTTTAATTTCTGCGAGTTGTGTAGTGTCACTGCCGACTAAATGGGCTTGAGAAATGGCTTCTTCAATGCGACTGTTGAGTTCTTCTAAACCATTGAAGGTAACAAAACTCCATCCCCCCTTGTGACAGGCCCGAATACCCCCAGCTAGGGAAAAACTACGGTTAACCGCGTCCAGTTGGGGGCCACGAAAAGAAATAGTACTGGCTTCGCTTTGTTGTAAACGCAGTTCGAGATAATCAACGTTGTTGCGATAAGTTGAGATAGTGTTTAGGAGTTGGTCGGCTATTGAGGGGGTCACAGGCTATTCCTCGAAGGTGATTGAGTCTCTATTTTAATGGATTTTTAGCATTTATGATTTTGTCCCCAAACCTTTAACTCTGGGTACGTATATTGAATAATCTTTCGTAAATCGCGATCAATTTGGTTAATTCAGTAATCTTTTTTCAGGAATAGAGGCAGACAGAACTGATGTAAAGATTCAGAGTCTTTACAGGGGGTAATTTATGCGTTTACGGAGTAGTATTTATAGCAAATTACCAATAGTATTGGCAGTATCGTTACCCATATTAATAGGGGGATTATGGTGGTTTAGTCCACAGAGAATTATCTGGCAAACCCGACGAGAGTTGGTGCAGTTGAGTCGAAAAGTTCCATGTATTCGTAAAAATCAACGATATTGTGCAGCAGACATAGCAATTGCTTTAGCAAAGGATGGGCAAGTTGACAAAGCATTGAAAATTGATCAACAGGATATTCGAGGTTCATATGATAAAGCCTCGGTGTTAAGGGCGATTGCTGAAGCCTATATTCGACTGGAGGACAACACAGAATCTAGGAAACTGCTGTCAGAAGTTTTGGCAGTTGTTGAGACGATTGATAATTCATCTACCAAAGCCTCGACGTTAACAGATATTGCTGAAGCATATGTTCAACAGGGAGACAACACCGAGGCTGGGAAATTGCTATCTGAAGCTTTAACCATTGCTGAGAGACCTGATACATCTGAGAAAGTCTTTGAGTTGAGACTTCTTGGTCAAGTCGGGATGCTAGATTATATTGCTGAAACGATTGTCCAACTAGAGGACAAAACTGAGGCAGATAAACTGCTGTCTGAAGCTTTAACCATTGCTGAAACAACTGATGGTTTATACAAAGTCTTGGCGTTAAGCGGTATTGCTGAAGCTTATATCCAACTGGGAGACAACACCAAGGCTGAGAAATTGCTGTCTGAAGCTTTAACCATTGCTGATACAATTTATACTTCATCTTATGCTGACGCCTTAACGGCTATTGCTGAAGCTTATATCCAACTGGGAGACAACACCAAGGCTGAGAAATTGCTGTCTGAAGCAATATCTGTTGCTATGATAATTCATAAATTATATGATAAAGTCTCGGTGTTAAGGGCTATTGCTGAAGCTATTGATCAACTCGAGGACAACACCAAGGCAAGTCAACTGCTATCTGAAGCTTTATCAGTTGTTGAGACAATTGATCATCCACGTGAAAAAGCCAGGGCATTAACAGCTATTGCTGAGACTCAAGCTGAATTAGGTAATTGGAGAAAAGCCCATCATGCTATTGAGTTTTGTACCTCAGATGAATGTCGGGTAGAGTTTCTGACTAAAATCTTAACGCTTTGGGCAAAACAGTCAGCGGTTGAGGAGAATTAATGATACGTGAAAATAATCAAACCTCTGTTAACCTCCCCTAACCCCTCCTACAAGGAGGGGAACCAGAGAAACACCTTGACAGGTTAATGGAAAATTAAGGATTTTCTTGCCCTTCTCAATTAATAAATAGTCCCTTAGGGACACAATTTCCCTCTCCCCTCCTGGGAGGGGCTAGGGGTGGGTAGGAGAGGGCTAGGGAGAGGTCAGTTTCCAATTTATCGCACCTAACGTTAATATTTTATTATCATCAAACTTTTTATCAAATTCTTCAGCTTTCATATAGTTTTCTCTCTGTGATTAATATAACTTTCCCTAAAAACTTGCCGCCTGTTGTTGCGCCACTTCTAAATACTTCTGATATTCTATTACTTTTTGTTGAGCCGTTGTATAATTCGGATCGGAAACCGGAACTGCTTTCATTAAATTAATTGCTTCTTGCCATTGTAACGCCACTCGATTCCATTGTTGTTGAGTTTCGGCTGTTTGCGCTAAATTGGCTGCTTTCGTTGCAGAATTAACTGCTTCTCTCCAAATATCATCCATTGTTGGCGGTGGCGGCGGTGGAGAAGATGGCGTAATAACTGTGGGTTGATTGGGTTGAGGTGGGCGAAACTCTCTAAACTGATTCCAATTAATTTCTGGTAAAATTACAGCACTGGCGATCGCCACAATGACACTGACAATTGTACTACCAATCTTCCAATAACTATAAGGACGTTCTCCTTGAACTTCTCCCGTTTGAGCATTCACCATTACCTGATATTGTTGATTTCGATAGCGATAACAACTGAGCCAAACGGGTAATAAAATTAGCTTAAACGTGACCTGATTATATTCTGTATTGACCTGATGAATGCGTTGTTCATCTCCGCCAATATCGCGACGCACTGCACAATAAATATCCGGTTTCATCATATCTTTCGCCGTGTCAAACCCATCCTCTAAAGACACTTGCGGACGCTGGGCTTCAAAACCCGCTAAATAGGAAGGATGATACGGTTGTAACTTTTCTAAACCCCAAGGTTCTAACGCATCCAAACGACTTTGACACACGGCAGTTGTCGCCGAAATTAAGATATCATCAAACCCTCGTTGTACCCAACCCGACGCAGAATACCAGTGCGTATGGCGAACTTCCCGAGTCCTTTCTTCTTCCGAGGTATTACCATCCTCATCTGTTACCGTAACAGTATACGTCTCTGTTTCGTAATAGTATTCGCCCCGTTGACCGCGATACTGACTCACTGTCTCAGCATCATACGTCCAAAACGGTAAATAAACCCCTTGTAATTTCTCCTGTTGCGCCAGTTGTTTCAACGCTGAAGGGGCAAACCAACGACTACTTATCCATTTCTGAATATGCTGTTTCGCTTGTTTCTCATCAAATTTAAACGGAATAACCCCTTCAGGAATAACCGTTGGACTGGCTTTTGTTGGTTCAGTTAATAACGGTGTGGCACAAAACGGACATTCTCCGGCTGTTTGAATTGAGGGAAACAAAATATCCGCCCCACAGCCATTACATTTAACTTCTACCGCCGTTTCCGAGAGGGGAGCCAACCGACTCGAATCATAGTGGAATTGTCCGTTGTAGGACTGTTCTTGCACCGCTCTGGGTGCTTCTGGAATCGCTTCTTCACCGCCACAATATCCACACTTGAGCCGCCCTGTCTGGGGGTCAAAAGTCAACGGCGCACCGCAACCGGAACAAGCAAGATGTTGAACACTGTTGGTTAGTTGTTCGTTATTTATCATTTGTTATTCATTTCGCAACGTTATTTTTTCCCGCACTACCTTGAGCCTGTGGATATGATTTTGAGAATCTTGTCAAATAATTGAGAAAACAGCTATTTTTTACTTAAACGCCAGTTATAGCTTTGATAAAATTAAGATTTTCACCCTCACGGCAGGGGTTCGGGGAGGTCGTAACGTCCTGAGGTGGGGGTTTGGGGAAGCTCCCCCAATAGCATTTTGGTTTCCTTACTAAATCTCAAATTGAAACAATTTCGTTAAATTTGAAAATCATATACCAGCAAGCAACTCCCTACTCTCCACTCTCCAATATTGCTAAAACCTCACTCAACTCCGGAATATATCGCGCCCGCTGCCATTCCGTTTCTCCTTCTTTACGGACATTAGTTCTGCCTGAAAGCCTAAGGTCAGGTTGTCGCAATTCATCCAGGGTATACGGCCCGGTGGGTTGACCACTGCGAAATAGATACCATTCTGCTTTCTGGGTTAATTCAGGGGGTTGCGGGATAGGCGGCGGTGCAGACGGTGTAGGCGGTGCAGGCGGTTGAACCATCCCGGCAAGTTCTGGTATTTGAGATACATTCATCCATTCATTCATACCCGTCCGCCATACCATAGTTTGAGGCGTTAACCCTTGCTGCTGTAGTTGTTCTGGGGTAAATGGCCCGACTGACTGACCGTTACGAGTCATGTACCATTGAGTCGTTGTCGGAGGTGGTGGGGGTGCAGGTTGCTGCGGTTGCGGGGCGTTTGCTTGGGTAAATTGTTGCGCCATTGCCATCCCCATACCAAATTCTAAGCCAACATTACCACCAGCGGGGTTTTGAGCCGACTGTTCTATCGCATTTGCCATTTGATATTGGCTATATTGTGGGATATTATTTAAAATTCCGATAGAAGCGCGTTTATCAATGGCTTCTTCAACGTTGGGCGGAACAGATACATTTTCAATTAATAGTCCGGTTAATTGTAGTCCTAAACTGGCTATTTCGGTTTGAATTCCCTGACGAACTTGTTCTCCTAATTCGCTATAATATGCGGCAAAATCTAGTAATGGGATTTTAGATTTTCCGAGCCAACTGGCAAAAGCAGTTACGATACGGTTACGCAAATGATCTTGAATTTCATTAACTTGAAATAGCCCATCTGTACTGACGAGTTGTTGTAATAAATTAGCGGGGTTGGTAACATGAATACTATAATTTCCGTAGGCTCTAACTCTAACAGCGCCAAAGTCTGCATCTCTAACAATAATAGGGTTTGCCGTTCCCCATTTTAAATTGGTAAAGGTTTTTGTACTAACGAAATAAACTTCTGCTTTGAAGGGAGAATTAAAGCCATAGGGCCATGCTTTTAAGGTGCTGAGAATGGGAAGGTTTTCAGTATTGAGGGTATACATTCCCGGCTCAAATACATCCGCAATTTGTCCTTCATTGACAAATATTGCTTGTTGACCCGGACGAACAGTTAACCTAGCACCTTGTTTGATTTCGTTATTATGGCGTTCAAACCGATAAACAATTGTATCGTGACTTGGATCAATCCATTCGATAACATCAATAAATTGACCTCGAATACTCTCGAATAAACCCATAAATCATTCTCCAATTTGAGTTAAGCGATTAAGTGAAGATATATTGTCATGACTCCGACAGAATCTGATACTTTAGGATAGACAAATATACTATTTTTCTTCACTCTCACTTGACTTAATTTCGGATAGCCTGATTTAATCGATATCTTCTGAACCGTTCATTAACCCTTTGAGAGATGTTAAGCCTCGTTTAACACGACGAGAAACCGTAACGGCGCTAATACCCATCCGTTCGGCAGTTTCTTTTTGAGTCAAATCATGTAAAAATACAAATTCAAGGACTCGACGAGTTCCTTCTTCTAAACGAGCTAAGGCTTGTTGTAAACGGATTTGATCTTCTTGTGCGAGTTGAAAGCTGCGATAACGCGGGTCAGGAACCAATTCCCCTAAACAACTGGCATCGGCATCTTGGTCTTGAACGGGGGCATCTAAACTCAGCAAAGAACGGTTCTGGCGGGCTAGTTTGACTTGATGCCATTCTTCGACTGAGATCTTAAGATATTCTGCAATTTCTGTATCTGTTGGACGGCGGTTGAGTTGAATTTGAAGCTGTTGGGTGGCATCCATTGCTTGCCGTTGCAAGTCTACCCATTGCCGGGGTAACCGGACTGAAGGGCTTTTATCCCTAAGGTAATGTTGAATTTCACCTCGAATATAAGGCACTGCAAAGGTACTAAAAGCACTGCCACGAGAGAGATCAAACCGTTCAATGGCGCGAATTAAGCCAATACAACCCACTTGCATCAAGTCTTCGTAACTTTCGGTGCATTGTTTGACCCAGTGATGCACTTCTTTACGAACTAGCCCGATATTAAGCTGAACAATTTGATTACGAATTTGATTACAGGGTGTCCGGTGATACTGGCGTAATAACGCCAAACTATCATACTTAAGATTGTTCGTTGTTGAAGTTAACATCGTTATTTTTTGGGTTTTCTAGAAACTGAGCAAATGGGATATCGGATGTATTATACTTTAGTTGATTTTAGGCAAATGGCAATGCCTAAATACACCGTAATATTTTATACACTGACACTCAGTAATATTTCAGGGTTTCGGTAGAATATAATAACTCGATTCGCTCGATTCTATTGTATGCGGCACAACTGATCTGATCTAACTATCTTATAACTTAATTTTTCGAGCTATCTTTGCATCAGTATAAACGACAACCCCCTTTGCTGACAAGGGTAGAATTCATTAGAAAACCCCCAAGCCATAGGCTGCAATGTATCCTACTTCAAAAGTAAAAGTGGGTTAGGATGAGATAATAGTTATCTATTAGATAATAATTGACATTTGGCGAAAATTGACATCTACTTATTAATTAAAGGATAAATGATGAATGACCGTGATGAGTTCCTCTATCCCCGTAGTTCCTATAGAGGAGAATTTACCCCAGAAAATTTAGCATTTAATGCCAATTTACAGGAATTTGCTCAACGGGCAAGCTATATTTGTGCATTAGAAACTAATGGTAAAATTTCAGCCGAGGAAGCTTATCAACAAATTAAGTTCCTGTGGAAACAACTAAAAAAATCAAAAAAACAGCTTGGCGTTGGAAAGGCTAATTCTTCTGAGGATGAGTCAGATCAATAGCGTTGTATTCGCGCCCATTTTTGCACAGGCAGAACTTTTAGAGTTTGTAAGAGTAGTAAAATCAGATAGAGGGGATTGAGTAAAACGTAACGTTTCCAAAGTCTAAAAGGTTCTTGAAAGAAACGAAACAACCATTCTAAGCCGCCTCGCTGCATCCATGGGGGGGCCTGAGGAATATTTCCAGCATGAAAGTCAAAAGCTGCTCCGACGCAGAGTATGGCGCAATTAAGCTGGTGTCGATGTTCATACGCCCAATGTTCTTGACGCGGACAACCCAATCCTACTAACAAAATACCCGCGTTGGATTGACGAATTTCTTCGATATAGCGTTGTTCTTCTTCTATGCTGAGAGGACGAAACGGTGGAGAAATTACCCCAGCAATTTTTAAATTAGGATATTTTATTTTTAGATTATTTTGCAGTTTATTTAAAACTTCAGGTTTAGAACCATACAGGAAAATACTAACCCCAGTTTCTGCTGCTTTTTGACAAACTTTTAGGGTTAAAGTCGGCCCGTAAACCCGATCTTTCATCTGGGTTTGATAGAGTAGGTTTAATGCCCAGCGTACGGGTTGACCATCTGGACAAACGAGATCAAATTGATTCAGACGATAACGATATTTTTGATTTAAAACAGAGGTCATTACGCCATGGACGGGTTGGGCTGCGACTAGAAACGTTTGATTATTTTTAGCTGCTTTGATAATTTGTGCAGTTGCGGCTTCATAATCAATCGCATTCACTTGTAGTCCAAGTAAGTTATATTTTCCTAAATTCAGCATAATTTTTCTTCACCCATCAGGGAGCAAAATAACTCTTGATAGCATTCAGTTTTAGATCGCTCTCTGTATAACAAAGAAGAAAATAGCTGCCTCTAATTCTCTGTTATTAGCTCTATTATACTGCTTTATCCTGAGAGTTAGTTCGGTGAAAATACTGAGTTGAGTCGGCTAAATGTTTTTTAATTGTAAGAATGGGAAGGGGGCCGAGTAAATGATGCCAAGGTAAAATTTGATCCAGTTCCCAATCTTGATGAACATAGAATTCTAAGGGCGGTAATTGACCTTTGAGTTGTTTAAAAGCCCGTTTATAACTGCCTAATGATTCGCCATAATTTCGCACTAATTCTAATAGATGAGACAAACGGCGATCGCCTCTAGATATTAAAGTTTGAATCACAGACCATTTATAACTTTCGGGACGAAAATCTATCCCTTGAGATCGAAGCTGTTTTTCCAGTAGTTTTAAGCGTTTATCTGCCTGTTTATTCACGCCAAACCATTGAAACGGGGTATGAGATTTAGGCACAAAAGTACTACAGCCTAAGGTCAATTTTAAGCCCGGTGCTGCTTTTTTAATCGCAGTCATCATCTCAATTGTGGCAGTAATATCTTCAGATTCTTCTCCTGGAATTCCCACCATACCATACAGTTTTAAGGCTTTTAATCCTCCGGCTTTTGCATTAACGGCAGCTTGAATAATTTCTTCGTTTTCTAGCTTTTTATTAACAATTTTTCTCAGGCGATCGCTGCCACTTTCGACAGCAATTGTAATACTTCTGGTATCTCGATTGGCTAAAGTTTTTGCTAACTTTTCTGTGACGGTATTGGTTCTAACTGAAGCTAAACTGAGTCGAACCTCATCATATTTGGGTTGATTAATATAATCTAATAAATCATTAAATTCGGGATGTTGAGTTACAGATGCCCCCAATAAACCCAAGCGATTTGTTACTGTTAAACCTTTCTCTATTGCCGGAATTAATGAACCTTCTAAACTAGCTGTTCTAAATGGTAATGTGAGATAACTGGCTAAGCAAAAACGACACATTTCTGGGCAGCTACGCACCACTTCTACCATGAAAATATTTTCCCAGGCGGCTTTTTCAGTGACGACCGTTGAAGCGGATAATGTATTGCCACGATAGGTTTGTTTTTCTACTTGTGGCGGGATATCAATATCGATGGGTTCAATACTTTTAATTCTCCCAGTTGGACTTTCATAATCCACCTGATATAAACTGGGAATATAAATACCGGGAATTGTTGATAATTTTTTGAGTTGAGTTTGACGAGTTTGTCCGCGAACTGTTTTATAAGCCTCAATAAAATCTCCTAATAAATTCTCGCCATCTCCTAATAAAATTACATCAAAAAAATCAGCAAAAGGTTCAGGATTTGCGGTGAGAACTGGCCCCCCACCAAAGATTAACGGATGTTCTTCACTGCGATGATTGGCGCGTATGGGAATTTGTATAAACTCTAATCGTTCTAATAAATTGACATAATCTAATTCCCAAGAAATCGAAAACCCAACGAGTTCAGGAGAAGCTGGAATCGGTTCTGAAATATCTGTAAATAATCGACTGACTTTAACATCAGAACGCAGTGCTAATGTTGCCCAGACAATCTGATATCCTAAGCTAGTAATCCCCACCGTATACTCATTGGGAAATGCAAAAATGATAGGAATTGCATCAATATCAGGAGTCGCGGGAGTAAATAGCAAACGTTCAGCGTTAAAGATAGAAGAATTCACTCTGATTGTATTTCAATAATTTATTTATATTTTAGCTTAAATCCCAGAATGATTGAAGCCAGAAGAAACGTTACAATATTTGCCATTAACACGGGTAAGTCTTTTTCTAAAAATCCGTAAACAATCCATAAGCTGACACCCGTACAAAATGTCAGAAACATTGTCAAAGAAACATCCTTTGTTGATTTGGTTTTCCAAGTTTTAATCACCTGAGGAAGAAACGCGATTGTTGTTAAGCTTCCTGCCAGTAATCCAATAATAGTGACAATATTCATATGAACCGATATTGATTGATGTGAAATTAGGAAGAGCCGGCATCTTGATTGTACAAGAATTCGACTCTAAAAGATATTAAAATTGCCAGTTGCCACCAACTAGACTGGACTTAATCCAAACATAGCCCGTAAAGTAAAAAACGTAAAGGCAAGTGTGCCACCCACTAAACCGACCAATGCAATTGCGGTAACAGGGCGTTTCAAAAAGGGTCTGAGTTGCTCAAATAAGAAAAAGAAGATACCCAATGAAAAGGAAATTAAATAGCGAGGATAGCGAGAGATATTTTTCAGAAATTCTTCCATGGTTTAAATCGGGTTTAAAAATAGAGGTTTATCCCTATATTGGTAGCATTTAGGAGTCAATTCGACAAGGGATAAGTTATTAGGCAGTTTAGCTGAGGGGTTGAGGTACAGGGAGAAATGAACAGTAAGACGTGAATTAATCACATTTGTCCTTTTTGATTTATTATTAATTATTCGTAATCAATCACTCATGATGCTTTCAACGCTGACAGGCGGAGGATTAACTTAGATTTAGATGTGGATTAGCGTATGAAATCAATTGATATTAACGGGATTCAACAGATTTATCAACTCACTCAGCCGGTGTCGGCTTCCCCCACACTTGTTTTTATTCATGGGTGGTTGTTAAGTCGGCAGTATTGGCAACCGGTGATGGCGGGTTTATCTTCAGATTATCAATGTTTATCCTATGATTTACGGGGATTTGGACAGTCTCAACTTCGCCAAAATCAAACCTCATCTCAGCAGGATTATACCCCAGCGGCTTATGCTGAAGATATTTTGCTGTTACTTGAAAAACTCAACTTATCTTCGGTGTGGTTAGTGGGACATTCTCTCGGGGGAACGATTGCGTTGTTAGCGGCACAAAAACAGCCTCAACGGGTACAAGGGGTGGTGTGTATTAATGCCGGAGGCGGGATTTATTTAGAAGCCGAATTCAAGCGATTTCGCGCCGCTGGTGAACAAATTGTTAAGTTCCGTCCTCCTTGGTTAAGCCGGATTCCCGGTTTAGATTTGCTATTTACTCGGACTCAAGTTTCCCGTCCTCTGCAACGTTCCTGGGGTCGTCAACGTATCGTTGATTTTATCGCCGCTAACCCGGATGCAGCTTTGAAAAGCTTATTGGATTCTACCACAGAAGCAGAAGTCAAACGTTTACCCGAAGTCGTTTCTCAACTCCAACAACCCGTTTATTTTTTAGCGGGAAAACAGGATAAAGTGATGGAATTGCAGTATGTTTATCATCTGGCAAAGTTTCATTGGCTGTCTCAACAAGGAAAAGATAATGTTATCGAAATTCCGAATTGCGGACATATGGCAATGTTAGAACAAACCGATATTGTAATTACTCATCTAAAAACAATTCTTGCTAATTATAGTAAAATCAATCAGTGAGGTTTAATTAAATTATTTTTGCATTGTCAGGGGATGAAACTCAAAATATTCAGAATTAAATCATTGACTAAATCCTCGTTGTTTACAATTTTCATCCATCCGGTAACATAAAAAACAGAACTGACTGTTATTCATCTAATTTAAATCATTATGGAAATTGCAGGTTTGCAGTTTGCCTTCCAATTTGCCTCTCCTGGGCCAATAATTTTCGAGATTGGGCCGATAGCCTTGCGTTGGTATGGTTTACTCATTGCTTCAGCCTTATTAATTGGGGTAACGTTATCTCAATATTTGGCAAAACGTCGTCACCTCGACCCAGACTTAGTAGGAGATTTAGCCATATGGTTAGTATTAGGGGCAATTCCTGGGGCTAGATTATATTATGTTGCCTTTGAATGGGAAAAATATGCCCAAGACCCCAGCCGCATTTTAGCCATTTGGCAAGGGGGTATCGCCATTCACGGCGCAATTTTAGGTGGAATATTAGCCGTCCTGATTTTTGCTAAACTTCAAAAGGTTTCCTTTTGGCAACTGGCCGATGTGGTGGCACCTTCATTGATTTTAGGTCAAGCCATTGGACGCTGGGGTAATTTCTTCAACTCAGAAGCCTTTGGTAAGCCAACAGACTTACCCTGGAAACTCTACATTCCCCCTCAAAACCGTCCCCCAGGACTAATGAGTTATGAATACTTTCATCCCACTTTTTTATACGAGTCTTTATGGAATGTCGGAATATTTATTTTACTGTTAACCCTGTTTTTCCGAGGACTCAAAGGTAAGTCACCCCTAAAACCAGGGACAATATTTCTAGTTTATATGCTGGTTTACAGTAGTGGTCGGATTTGGATAGAAGCATTAAGAATGGATAGCCTGATGTTTGGGCCACTAAGAATTGCACAAATTGTTAGCCTGATTGGTATTGCGTTAGGACTATTAGGGCTGCTATGGTTATATATAACTAATCGTTCTTTGCCTGATGTGGTTTCTTCTGAGCAATCAAAGAAGCTGTCTTGAAGGCATCGACATTAAAATCAGAATAAGGCTTTAACCAGGGTCTTTCTACCTGTAATTCTTAAACAATGTTTAAGAAAATGCCCTAGAGTATTCCTCTAGGACAATATATAGGGTATGTGTACCATTTTTTCTCACTACAGAGAAAAGCACTGATATCAGGAACGATTTGTTAAAATTCTCCAAAAAAAAATAGCCCCAGATAATTTTATCCAGGACTCAATCAGGGTGCATCTACTATTTATATTCTCGGAGAAAGGGTTAACGATTCCGGAAGATTTATAAAAATGTTTTGGAATTATTCAGTTAGGTATAATGACGTGTAAGCTAACTGGGAATATTTCTCCGCAGAAACGCCTCACTTAAAGCGTGAATTTCATGGCAAAAAAAATAGCCCCGGATTATTAAATCCAGGACTCAATCAGGGT
>JBARXJ010000014.1:0-29667 GCA_049647265.1 Microcoleaceae cyanobacterium | reverse complement strand
GGTCACGGGCAGATTACCCGTTGATAGGTGCTAGGTGGAAGTGCAGCAATGTATGTAGCCAAGGCACACTAATAGACCGAGGGCTTGACCTTCTCTTTGACTCGACTCTATGCAGTCTTCAATGTTTGATTACTTCTAAAACCACCTTCTACACATTACAGGAGGTGGTTTTGATTTGAATTCAGGTAAAATATGAATATAATTAATCCAATTTAGGTGCAGTAATGCATCAAAGATGATAATGACTTAACTTCTTGTAACTTTCCCCAAGTCTCAATGTGGCAGCGTTTTGCTGCGCATGATTATCGATGTTTTTGTGATTCATTGCACAAATACTCTGATGTTCTCAAACGGGTTGGTTAAATTATTCTCATGTCTTTTATTTTGGTTATTCTTACGGGTTATTATCGTTGTTAAAAATAAAGGGCAAAGTTTGGGTCGATGGACATTAAATCTTAAAGTGATTGATACTCAATTTCAGAAGACACCAGATATTATAGGCTTATTGAAACGGGAAGGACTGCTAGGAATTGCAGTAATTTTTCCCATGATTGCAATGACTCATTTGTGGTCAGGAAATGCAGGCATTTTATTCTGGACTGTACCATTAGTAATTGACAGTGGAGTGACTTTATTTGATACAAATCGATCTTCTCAGACGATACATGATAGGCTTAGTCGAACCGTTGTTGTAGGTTGTAACCGAGGTTACTCCCTTCAGCTAAAGTTGCAAAAATTAATTCATAAAATTGACAAAATAAATTCATACGTGCAATAATTAATGTTTGTGCTTTATTAATAAGTAGATAGGTATATACCCATGGCAAAAGGAGTAAGGATAGTTGTTACTTTAGAATGTACTGAGTGCCGCACAAATCCTGATAAGCGCTCAAACGGAGTCTCTAGATACACAACCACCAAAAATCGTCGTAATACTACTGCACGTTTAGAACTGAAAAAATATTGCCCTCACTGCAATCAACATACAGTTCATAAAGAAATTAAGTAGTTGTTCATATATATTAAAATTAGAAAAGGAATTATTTTGCTATGAGTTATTTTCGTCGTCAAGTTTCTCCAATTGATCCAAAAATTCCGATTGATTACAAAAATACTGAATTGTTACGTAAGTTTATTACAGAACGGGGTAAAATCTTGCCCCGTCGGATTACAGGTTTAACGTGTAAACAGCAACGAGACCTGACAAAAGCAATCAAGCGCGCTAGAATTCTAGCTATGCTGCCTTTTGTTAATCGAGAAGGCTAATAGTATCGGTGGAAAAGGGAACTTTAATCGAATTTAGATTGCATGGAGAGCGTCGTCTTGCCGTGGCGGATCGTCCGGAAGGTAAGAAACATTGGATTGTTATTGACGAGCAAGGCAACACTCATACTGTCCATCCTCGCCAGATTACTTATACCGTTGCTTCAGGATATAAATCTTCAGATATCTCTGAATTTTATCAAGAGTTGCAGCTCTACTTAGATCCATCTAGTCTAGAGGTGGCTTGGGAAATACTAGTCGAAGATGGGGAAACGGTTGATCCGGCTGAGATGGCTCAGTTACTCTTCTCAGAAAGCACACCTCAACTTTGTTATGCCAGTCACCTCTTACTGGCCAATGATAAGCTTTACTTCAAGCAAAAAGGCGATCGCTACGAACCTCGCTCTCCCAACCAAGTGGCTGAGATTCAACATCAGCAACAGGTTGAGCAACAGCGTCAGCAAGAAACCCAGGCGTTTTGGGATCGGGTGCAGCGCTGCTTAGCAGGTGAAGCGGTAGAATGGCAATTGAGCGATCGCAATCGTTTGGATGCAATTGAACGGTTTGCACTATACGCTGAGGAAGGATCGAATATTAACTTAGCTTTAGAGACCCTTGCCGAGTTAGATCGTCCTCAAACTGCACTCTCCGCCTTCCAGTTACTGGTTGATCTAAGCCTTTGGAGCGTGCATGAGAATTTATCTCTGCGTCGCGCTCAAATTCCGATAGAATTTTCCACCCAGGTACTTGAAGTGGCACATACTTGCCTAAATTCTCCTCCACCGGATCGAGATGTCAACCGTTTAGATCTCACTGCTCTCAAGGTTTATACCATTGATGATGAGAGTACCCGTGAAATTGATGATGGCCTCAGCCTTGAATATTTAGACAGTGGTGAGAAACGGATTTGGATTCATATTGCTGACCCCACTCGCCTGCTTTTACCCGGAGATCAACTCGATCTAGAAGCCAGACGACGAACAACAACAGTTTATCTACCAACCGGGATGATTCCCATGTTCCCCTCTGAATTGGCAACAGGGCCAATGAGTTTAATTCAGGGACAGGTTTGTTGTGCTTTAAGTTTTGGTGTTCTTCTAGATGACGAGGGAGGTGTCAAGGATTATAGTATTCACGCGAGTTTAATTAAACCGACTTATCGCCTCACCTACGATGATGTCGATGAAATGCTGCAACTGGGCATTCAAGCCGAACCCGAGATAGAAGAATTGGCGAAACTCGCCAAACAACGAAAACAGTGGCGGGATGCTCAAGGCGCAATTAGTATATATATGCCCGAATCTTCTATCAAAGTGGACGGGGATGAAATCATTATCAAAGTTTTAGATGATTCTCCCTCCCGGCAAATGGTAGCAGAGATGATGATTCTGACTGGAGAAGTTGCTGCTCGATATGGTCAGGCTCATAATTTGGCTTTACCCTATCGGAGTCAACCGCAACCAGATTTACCGCCTCAAGAAGAACTCATGCAGTTACCCGCAGGTGCCGTGCGCTCCTGTGCAATGCGCCGTTATATGCCTCGTAGTGAAGTGGCACTCACTCCGGCTCGTCATGCTAGTTTAGCGCTAGATACCTATACTCAAGTTACCTCTCCTATTCGCCGCTACAGTGATTTATTAACTCATTTTCAGATTAAAGCTCACTTAAGAGGAGACGATCTACCTTTTTCCACTGAACAAATGCAAGAGATGGTGATGAGCTTAGGGCCAGCAGTAAAAGAAGCCTCACGCATCGAACGGGAAACCAATCGATATTGGAGTTTAGAGTATCTTCGCCGTCAAGGACAGCAAGTTTGGCAAGCAATTTTGTTGCGTTGGTTGCGAGAAGATATTCGCTTAGGATTATTAATGCTCGAAGAATTAGGATTAGAACTTCCCATTCGATTAAATCGAGCAATGCCTTTAGGCGAAATGTTTACGGTCAAAGTCACTCACGTTGACCCACGTCAGGATGTGATTCAGTTTCAGGAAATAGAGTCTTCTATTACAGAAACAGCCTTCTCATAGATACAGTTGATAGCCAACTAATCATGAATTTCACCGTTTGGCATAATCGCGCCGTAGAGTTGAACCCCAACAATACTCGCACTACTCAACTCGACTCGGGTCAAATAAGCATAACTCAGATTTGCATTTCGTAGATTAGTCCGCGCGAGAGTTGCATCGGTTAAATCTGCTTGGGTCAAATGCGCTGAATTTAAGTCTGTGCGAGTTAAATCAGCCCGAACTAAATTAACTCGACTCAAATCAGCATGGGCTAAATTAGCATGACTTAGTTTAGCATCCGGTAGAATCGCATCACACAATTCAACACTGGGTAATTGAGCATTCGTTAAAACTGCCCGCTCTAATTTAACCTTCTTCAAATTAGCCCCAACTAAATTGGCTTCACTTAAGTCTACCTCTGTCAAAAATGCCGACTGAAGATTGGCATTGGTCAGATTAGCATGGGTTAAAATCGCACCTCTTAGCACTGCTTCACTTAAATTAGCCCCACTTAAATTAGCCTTGGTTAAATCTGCCCCCGTGAGATTAACTCCCTGCAAATCAGTCCCCCGTAAATCTGCCCCCCGCAAATTGACACTATCGTAAATTCTCCGTTCATAACGCAAATTTGCCCCCCGTAAACAAGCACCTCGTAAGTCTGCCCCTTGCAAGTTAACACCCCGTAAATCAGCCTGAATGAGATTGGTATCTATTAGAATGGCTAAAGCCAGATTGGCTTTGCGAAAATCAGCCCCCTGTAACATTGCCCCCTGTAAATCAGCATCACTAAGATTAGCACCATTCAAATTGGCTTTATTGAGGTTTGCCCCGCATAATTTAGCATTCATCAAATTCGTTCTACAAAAATTAACCTCATTGAGATAAGCCAAAATCAAACTTGTACCTTGAAGATCCGCGCGACTTAAATTCGCAGCAATCAAGTCAGCATAACTCAATTCAGCGTTTCTTAAATTAATTCCCTGAAAATTTTTCTCACCCGTTTGATATTTTTCTAAAAGCATAGTCTCATCCATGTCACTTTTCCTTAGACGTGATTGTAGGCAAACTCTTGTGCCCAGACAATTGCTTTATGCCCTGTTTGTCGTCCATAAATTTTAATACTTTGAATCGACTTAATCTTTAAAAAAATCAGCTTTTTATGGACAAACTGAGCAGTTGCTTCTTTTGTAGATACGGGTTCTGATTCTAAAAATACATGCAAACAGCCATTACGAACTTTAGCTAATGTGTTAATTCCCCGAGGATTCAAAGATTGATTAATTAAGTTGGTAATCGCGTGACAATTTCCTTGCTTAGCTAACTCCATCACATGATTTTGATTTTGGGGTTGAGAACAGTTAGAAGTAGAACTTTCAACCACTGTCTCATTATTCTCAGCACTATGATCGGTTGTATCCGGAATCGTTAATGTTTGATCAAACTCCATCACCTGATGTTGAAAATGACGCATGAATTTTTTCAACGCTTTATATTTTGTCATGGCTCTGACTTCACCGGGGTAATCTTGTAGCTGACTGTCAATCTCAACTTCTAAATCCTTTAACAAAGTTTTCATATGACTCATCGTAAACGAAATACTTTGATGAATGTGTTTAACAATTTCATCTTCTAGCTGAAAGATAGCGTCGAGGGCTTCTTGGTTAGAATGGAAGCTGTGATCTGAACTGGCGTGTGACACTTCAGAACAAGCTGAAAGTAGATCGCTATCAATATCTATCAATTCATTATTGAGCTTCAAATCAGGATTCGGAAATGACTGAAACTGCTCATTGTTTTCTACTTCCATCAAATGTAAGGTTTCAATCTCACTTAAATTGGAATGCTGAAAACTTTGATAAATTGCCCGATTAATGGATGGCTTGCTAGCCAAGGCCGGTTGACGTTGTTTTTCCCGGTTCAGACTTTTTTCTGAGGAACTAACTTTGACTTTGACTGGTTGTTCTGTTACTGCTTTTTGAGATAAACTACTGATTAAATGATCCTTTTGATATAACGGTTTAATAGACTCTAAAATAACAGTGACCACTTGTAACATCTCATCTGATTTATCTAGATAAGACGATACTTTTGTTAGATGTGCTTCTAAAGCTGGCAACTGAGGAAACGTTTTGACTAAATCTTGTAAAAGCTGATCTAGACTAATAGATCGAAGCTGTAACCAATCCTGGCTGCTAAAATTAAATTCCCGTTCTATTGCTGAGAAAATTAAAATTTTAACCTTCAAAGGATTACTGTGCTGCATCAATTTAAAACGAACATCAAATAGATTTCCCAGCTCTTCACTCAATATAGGCTGCTTTTCAATGCGCTGATTTGTCTCCTGAACTAGAGCAGCAGAATTAACTAACCAAGGAATATCAGTATTTTCCTTTTTGGCTTCATTGGCTTCTAAATAAAGCTTACTAACTTGCTTTAATATCACATCAACAACTAAGCTATATTCTGTTTTTTTATTGATTTTAGATAATATTTTATCAAATATTTTATATAACTTATCAATATCTTGAGTTTTCCAGTACAGTTCTTTTACCAATGTTTCAACAGAAATATTGTGTAGTTTTGTCCGATCATTTTCCCACTTACCTTTGCAAGCACAGAACATCACTTTTTTAATCCGAATCAAATTCGGACTATTTTCTAGATTTTGAACCACCTCATTAAGAATAGATGTAACTGACATTTGAGCCTCCTGATATTTTTAAGATTGAAAGATGAGAATTATTATACTCAGTATTGATTAAGTTTATAACGACCAAAAGCTATATTTAATCTCTGAAAAAAAATAATCGTTAATTCAATACTTCGCATCTCCGTTAAATCACTGAAACTACTGTTCAGAAAAGATACCCATATCATCCGAAAATACTCGGAAGTTCTAAGACAGGAGGCTGTAGAAAATCAGAAAAATAGCACATGGTTTATATTTTAAGTCAAAGCACCCTGATTTTTAATTCAGTAAATAAACTGGACTGAATTAACGAATCTAATTTCTAGGATAACCTGATTTTCTCAGGTTGTAATCCTCTGTGAGAATCTTCATAGAAATAGGAATTGTCAAAATAGATGAATCTATAGTTTTATCCATTTAGAGATCCAATGATCTGATCGAATATTGTCCACTCCTACAATAAAATTTAAGAGAATATAATCTAAAATCTATTGAAATCTAAAATCGATGTATCAGTGGGATATTCTGGTTGTAGGCAGTGGCATCGGTGGTTTAGTCGCAGCAGCACTTCTGGCTCGTTATCAAAAACGTGTCCTCCTGCTCGAAAGCCACACCACCCCTGGGGGCACTGCTCATGGTTTTCGGCGCAACGGATTTCATTTTGATACAGGGCCATCATTTTTTTGTGGACTGGCAGATTCTCAAAGCCTTAATCCCCTGAGACAGGTGTTCGACTTGTTAGGAGAGTCTCTTCAGACGATTCCTTATGATCCGTTGGGACATTATCACTTTCCGGATGGTGTTCTACCCGTCTATGGCAATAGCGCCCAATATCGCGCCGCTGTGGCTCAATTTACCCAAACCGGTAGCCAGGATCTATATCGGTTTGAACAACGGCTACTGAGGCTGTACGATGGGCTGAGAGACATTCCCACAACAGCATTACGAGCAGATTGGCAACTCCTGCCGTTCCTGATGGGACGTTACGGACTCTCCCTGCTCAAATTGTTCCCGCAAATCGGAGAATTGAATGCATCTGTTGGTAAAATTGCAGATCAAGAGGTGCGCGATCCTTGGGTGAGGCGACTGATTGATTTAGAATGCTTCTTACTCTCAGGACTCAAAGCCGATGGCACCATTGCCCCGGAAGTGGCTTTTATGTTGGGTGAACGAACCCATTCTGTAATTGATTATCCTGTTGGAGGTAGTCCAGCTATTGTAGAAGCGTTAGTCCGAGGCTTAAAACGCTGGGGAGGGCAACTCCGTCTGGGTGCTCATGTCGAACAAATTTTAGTTGAAAATAATCAAGTTAAAGGAGTCCAACTCCGTAATGGCGAAACGTTACACGCCCCGATTGTGATTTCTAACGCTACAGTTTGGGATACATTTACCCAATTATTACAACCCCAAGATTTACCCGAATCTTACCGCATTCAAGCTTTAAAAACGCCTGCTGTAGACAGCTTCATGCATTTACATCTGGGGATTCGTGGCGACGGACTCGAAGGCTTAACGGGTCATCACGTCGTGGTGCATGACGATCAAACAGATATTACTGTTCCCGGTAACACTTGCATGATATCTATTCCTTCGGTTTGGGATGCAAATTTAGCACCGCCCGGACATCATGTGGTTCATGCCTATACCCTCGAACCCTATGAAGGCTGGGAAAATTGCTCATCTTATGAACAGCGTAAACAACAGCGATCGCAATCTCTTTATCGCGCCTTAGAAAAAATTATCCCAGATATCCGGCAAAGGATTACTGTAGAATTAATTGGGACTCCTTTAACCCATGCTCGGTTTCTCAGGCGCTATCAAGGTACTTACGGGCCAGCGATTGCCGCAGGTCAAGGGATGTTTCCCAATTGTCATACGCCAATTCAAGGACTATATCGTGTCGGAGATAGCACTTTACCCGGCATTGGCGTACCCGCTGTTGCGGCATCAGGAATTATCTGTGCCAATACCTTAGTTTCTCTCAAACAGATGAGCCAGTTACTGGATCAGTCGTAGGGATGGATAAGCTGATTCGGAGTCATGGGTCATATACTAAGCTGTTGCCACGAAGAACAACAAATGACCCGCAACGAATAGCCAATGTGGACTTTTCTTGTAACGGTTTCTTACAACAGTAATAAACTCAGCCTCTATCAGTGATACGATCCCGTAAAAACCTTATGAGTGAAATCTTATGGCAGAAGAACTGACAGGATCAGCTCCGATCTTTGGAGGAAGCACCGGTGGGTTACTATCAAAAGCAATTGTTGAAGAAAAGTATGCCATCACTTGGACCAGTCCAAAAGAGCAGGTGTTTGAAATGCCAACCGGTGGCGCAGCCATTATGAATGAAGGAGAAAACCTGCTGTATTTGGCGCGTAAAGAACAATGTTTGGCTTTAGGTGCACAATTGCGGACTAAATTTAAGCCTCGGCTTGAGGACTTCAAAATTTATCGGGTTTTCCCCAATGGAGAAACACAGTATCTTCATCCGAACGATGGTGTTTTCCCGGAAAAAGTTAACGAAGGTCGTGAAATCGTTAACGCGGTTGACCACAAGATTGGTGATAACGTTGATCCTGCTAAAGTGAAATTCACAGGCAAAGCGACTTACGAAGTTTAACATTGGCGATCAAATATCATTAAAATTTGGCATCACTGTGTTAGTGTGCAAAGGATGAAGGAGTTGTTGATATTCTTTCATCCTTTATTCATGTTGGTTATCCGATCATGTTTCCCGAGTTTTCTCAATTTACTCAACTAGCAACCCAAGGTAATTTCATCCCTGTTTATCAAGAGTGGGTGGCTGATTTAGATACCCCCGTTTCAGCATGGTATCGAATTTGTGCGGGTCAGCCTTATAGTTTTCTCCTAGAATCAGTTGAAGGGGGAGAAAAACTCGGACGCTATAGTTTTTTAGGCTGCGATCCAGTTTGGACTTTAGAAGCAAGGGGCCAACTCACGACCCAAACCTTTCGAGATGGTTCAACCCAACAATACGAAGGCGATCCGTTTGTTACCTTAGCCAACTGCCTCGCCCCCTATCAACCTGTGAAATTACCCCAACTACCGCCGGGAATTGGTGGGTTATTTGGATTTTGGGGATATGAATTAATCCGGTGGATAGAACCGAGGGTTCCAGTTACCCCTCCCACTCCAGAAGACTTACCCGATGGGTTGTGGATGCAGGTGGATCATTTACTCGTGTTTGATCAAGTTAAACGAAAAATTTGGGCGATCGCCTACGCTGACTTGCGACATACTGATGTTGAAACGGCTTATCAGCAAGCTTGCGATCGCGTGACTCAACTTCTCGATAAGCTTTCTTCTGCTTTATCGGTTCACACCCCCTTTTTAGAATGGACTCCTCCCAACCCAAACGACCGGACATCTGCCCCTGTTAACTACACCAGTAACCTATCTCAAGAACAGTTTTGTGCCAACGTTGTTAAAGCCAAGGAATACATTAAAGCCGGAGACATCTTTCAAGTCGTTCTTTCCCAGCGACTGACGGCCGAATATAATCGAGAACCCTTTGAATTGTATCGTTCTCTGCGGTTAATTAATCCTTCCCCCTACATGGCTTATTTTAACTTCGGCAATTGGCAAATGATTGGTTCGAGTCCGGAAGTGATGGTAAAAGCCGAAACCACAGAAACCGGAAAAACCATTGCGACATTACGCCCTATTGCCGGAACCCGTCCCCGTGGTCAAACTGTCGCAGAAGACGACGCTTTCGCCACAGAATTACTCGCCGATCCTAAAGAAATCGCCGAACACGTGATGTTAGTAGACTTAGGCCGAAATGACTTAGGACGAGTCTGTGAAAGCGGAACTGTAACCGTTGATGAATTAATGGTAATTGAACGTTACTCTCATGTGATGCATATTGTGAGTAATGTTGTGGGAGAATTAGCAACAGGTCAAACCGCTTGGGACTTATTAAAAGCCTGTTTCCCGGCCGGAACTGTCAGTGGTGCCCCAAAAATTCGCGCAATGGAGATCATTCATGAGTTAGAACCCTGCCGTCGTGGCCCCTATTCGGGGGTTTATGGTCAATATGATTTTGACGGACAACTCAATAGCGCCATTACCATTAGAACTATGATTGTTCAACCGACTCAACCGGGTCAATATGCCGTGAGTGTCCAAGCTGGGGCGGGGTTAGTGGCTGATTCTGATCCCGAAAAAGAATATATTGAAACCCTGAATAAAGCTAGAGGACTCTTAGAAGCTATTCGCTGCCTGACTCGCTAACTCTACCCCCTAAATAACACTGATGAAATTTTATATTGTTGATGTCTTTGCAGAAGATAAATATGCTGGAAATCAATTGGCTGTTTTCTTAGGAGAAGGTGTCAGTTCTCTGTCTGATGGTGAAATGCTGGCGATCGCCCAAGAAATCAACTATTCTGAAACCACATTTATCCCCTCAACGACGCTGCAAGATGGCGGATATGATGTGCGAATTTTTACCCCAGCAAAAGAACTTCCCTTTGCCGGACATCCAACACTGGGAACGGCTTACATTATTCAACAAGAAATTATTCAAAAAAATGTTGAAAAAGTCATCTTAAATTTAGGTGTGGGTCAAATTCCGGTTACCTGGACAGAGACAGAAGACACAGGAAAAGTGTTGTGGATGCGGCAAAATCCGCCTGAATTTTATCAGACTTTAGATGTAGAAACTATTGTATCAGTCCTCAATTTAAACCCGGCTGATATTGATCAACGCTTTCCCATTCAAGAAGTATCAACAGGTATGCCTTTTATTATTGTTCCTTTAAATAGTCTGCAAGCACTAAAAAGTGCAAAAGTTAATTTAGAACGATATGAAGAATTAATTCAAACAACAAATGCAACAGAAATTCTAATCTTTTCCTCTGAACCTTATAATCCTGAAAATCAGCTTAGCGCCCGGATGTTTGCGCCTGCCCTTGGTATTCCAGAAGATCCGGCTACTGGTAGTGCGAATGGCTGTTTAGCGGGATATCTAATTCAAAATAACTATTTTAATTCAGATGAAATTGAGATCAAAGTTGAACAAGGTTATGAAATCAATCGTCCTTCTTTACTCTTTTTAAAAGCCGCTAAAAAAGCAGAGAAAATTGAAGTGAATGTAGGTGGTAATGTGGTTAAAATAGCCCAAGGAGAATGGATGTGTTAACTTATTCTATTTCTTCTAATTCTTGAGTCGATTGCCATCCCGGTTGCCATAAAGACCGATCTTTGAGTTGTTTGGCATTTAACCAAAATCGCACATTGGGATCGCACGATGAGACTAATTCCGCAAATACCCACTGATCTTGATTCTTCCGGTTGACGACTTGAAAATGTCGCCAGCCCCAGGTTTTCTGACAAGCCGTCCATTTTGACCCCACTAAATGGGGATATCTTTGCTTTTTCGACATGATTGAACTGCTCTCTATCTTGTCTGAAAATAATTATGACATTTTTGTTCTATCCTGTCTATACAACTGATATAATATACAGATTTTATCTAATAAACGATGTATTATAAAAAACAAAAGTTCAGTAATTTTACATATTTTTATTGTAATCTAATATACTCATCAACTGGATGATTGACATAAAAACTAAAGTAATTCGGTAATTTTACGCAAATCTATTAAATTTTTTGTAAAACCCTGATTTTTTTATGGTGGTTCTCCGTGAAAATAGCTAGATTAGATGTACGGCATTAATCAATCTATTACTGAGTATCATTATGAATCGCCCATTTAGTTCGTTTCATATTCACTGCATCAGCATCACCATATTTTTAGGTATTTGTGTCAGCGCCCTGTCTTTCAACCAATCCAATCCCAAAGGCTGTCAAGTGAGTCCGGACAATTCGGGTTATATTATGAATCGACCCGTTGATATTGAAACACAGCAAGAAAAGGCCCATGGTCAGTCTCAGGATTTAGTATTTTCAGAGACTCTGTGAGGGTCAAAAAAAGGATCAACTGGTGAGAAAACCACAGAGAGTATTAGGACGCTTCAGAGAAAAATAGATTAGTTCAATTTAGATCTCAGCAGAGATGATTGGGGTGGCTATCATACTGTATCGAGATACAAATATGGTGGTGTATAGCAATCCCATTTGCGTTGTGTGAAAAATATTGTTGAAAAAGGCACTATAGGCACTCTTGCTGTAGGCAATCTTAAGAAGTCATTCCAGACCAATCATAGGTTTTTAGACTTTTCACGAATCATAAATAAATTGCGATATAAATAACAGACCTTATATGCTTTAAAACTGAATAAACACCTTTAATTTGTGATGAAATGACATAAATCAATTGAACTTTCTCAAAGTAATAAAAGAGAGTTATACAGTTAAAAAATGTTTACACTCAATTCAATATTTAATGAGTACTAATAAGTTATGAGACGAGTAAATCCCATAAACATTGTCTACCATGGTTACTATATCAAACGCGACAGCAGTTGAAGGACTGGATCAATATTTAGTCTTTAATTTAAGTCTTTCTGAATCTTTACCCTTGAGCCAACTTTTAACATTAGAATTAGGCACAGAAGAGGGTACAGCCAGGGGAGGACCAAGAAACGAATTTAATCGCAGTCGAGGAAATAACCCGATTGATTTTGCCGATCAAAATTTTGAATTTAGTCTCGATCAAGGGGAAACTTGGTTACCTGCCGAAAACAATGCAGTAAGCTTTGGCTTCGGTCAACAAGCTTTACTGGTTCGGATTGAAATTAATGACGATCGCGCGGCAGAAGGCTTTACACCTGAAACCATGAGCCTCAGGATCAACGAGGTCTTATCCGGTAATCCTCCCCCTAACCTAGATTTAACAGATATCGGTACAGGGTTTATTGAAGACAATGATAATCGCCGCCAACCGATTAATGTCGTCATTTCAGATACAACGGTAACCGAAGGAGAGGATGAATACATCGTCTGGGATGTGGGACTTTCTTCTTCGAGTGGCCGACGAACGATATTGAAGCTAGAAGCCAGAGGCAGAAGCGCCAAGGGTGGCTCTATTGGGGATTTATTAGTCGAGGACGATCGCGAAATTGACCTTGAGGAGGAAAACCTAGAAGTTAGCATTGATCGCCCTCAGGCGATTGAGTTGGAGGAGGAAAACCTAGAAGTTATCAATGATAGGGATACGTACGCAATTGACTTTGACGATCGAGACTTTGAATTTAGTAATGATGGCGGTCGTACCTGGCGAAGGATACCCAATCGCAATGCAGCAATTCCGACTGGCTTTGCCACAGGTTTAACCAAGATTCGGACAAGACTGATCGACGATGATATACCCGAAAATACCGAGTCAGTTGAACTGCGTGTTGGTGATATTGAGGAAGGCATTGTTGATAATAGTAGTAGCGTGGGTGTTGCCACCATTCTTGACAATGATTTCGCTGCCATTGTTTCAACGACCTACCAAGCAGAAGATGCCACCCTCATGGGGCCTGTTGTGTTGTCAGGAAGAGGATCGCAAGGGACAGGCTACGCGGACTATCAAAATCTAACGGGCGATTATATTGAGTGGACAGTAGATGGAGGCAATGGTGGAACCTATGACTTAAGTTGGCGCTATGCTAATGGGTCTTCTAGCAGTCCCAACCGTCCCTTAGAACTCAATATTAATGGTGTCACAGAACTAGCCAGTCTTAACTTTCCCGCTACTGGCGGTTGGAGTACTTGGGATTTAGTCACTGAGTCGGTGGAATTGAATCCAGGAAACAATACAATACGACTGACGGCAATTGGTAGTAGTGGCGCTAACTTTGACTGGCTGGAAGTGGCTGGCCCAACAAGTTCAGGGGATAGCTGTATCCCCATCTCAACCCTGCCTTGTACAGATGTGCGAGTTGAGGGAGATCGTATTTTTAACTTCGATGGTGCTGATGGGGGATTGAGTGACCAAAATGGGGACGATATTGGGTTTACCATGGTCGATCCAGCTTCTAATGCTGGAAATCCTAACCCTCCCCTCAACTCTATCGTCGGCTATTGGCCAGAAAAACTTGATGTCACCAATGGCGTACTGCAAATCACCACAACTGCGGGCATTCAATTTGACGACAACAACAGTCAGGATAATGCCCTCGGAGTCGGGTTAAATGTCCCCAGTCAAGCCATTAACCTCGATACAACTTTAGTAAATTTACCCACAGCAGCCGGCGGCTTTTCTCAAGCTGGACTGTGGTTTGGTCAAGCATTAGATGGGGGATCGGGTAGTAGTGAAGATAACTATATCAAATTGGTGGTGATTTCTCCCACACCGGGTGACTATCAACTACAAGCCTTGATGGAACAGGACGGTATCCCCGTTCAAAGCACAATTGTTGATATTCCAGACAATCCTAACTCAGTTGCCCTCAACCTGTTTATTGACCCAGAGACTCAAACTGTAGCTGCTCGTTATATTTTGGATAATGGTACTGAACAGAACGTGGCGACCTTTACCCAAATTCCTCAAGAATGGTTTAGTTTTGACCAAGCCGGAATTAACCCAGAAATTGCCACTCGTAGTTTTGGCGGTATTTTTGCCACAAATCGTAACTCAGCGGCTTCTCAAGTCTATAGCTTTGAGGAATTCTCAGTGACTGAGTCGGATGGGGGGGTATTGGGCGATCCCTTACCGTTTGATCGCTGGTCTGTCCCGGTGAATAATCCCACAGCGATGGATGTCGGCCCCGATGGCCGTCTGTATGTTGCCACGTTGTTCGGGGATATCTTTGCTTTCACCCTTGACCCAGATACCCGCAGCTTTACCTCAGAATTGATTGACACCATCCCCAATAGTGAAGGAGCAGGTCGCCTGACCCTCGGACTGGCGGTTGACCCTGATTCTACTGCAAACGACGTGACCCTCTGGGTGGCCCATTCTAACGGTGCGGTCAGTAATGGCGCTTTGAACTCCGGTAAAATTTCCCGTCTTTCTGGCCCTGGGTTTAGCCAAAAAGAGGACGTGATTACACAATTACCCCGTGCGATCGCCAACCATGCTACCAATAACATTGACTTTGGCCCCGATGGTCGTCTTTATATTTGGCAGGGGGGTAACACTGGGGCGGGTTCGGCGAACAATGAACCCACAGAATTTGGCGATCGCCCAGAACAAGTGCTGTCGGCGGCGGTCTTAGTAGCTGATGTCAAAGATCCCAACTTTAACGGTACGACAGGCTCGAATATTGGTGAATTTGTCGAACAATTCTATACTCGCACCAGCAGTGATGTTGAGATTTATGCCAGCGGACTGCGTAACACTTATGATGGGGTATTCCACAGCAACGGCAATCTTTACGCCCCAGATAACGGCTTAGGGGTAACCGGAACAGTTCCGCCTGTTCCTCGCTTAGGCGATCCCACAGACCGCAATATTACCACCCTGTTTGGTCAAGTCCCCGTTGATAACCCCGGTAAACAAATTGATCCGTTAAACCGGATTGTTCAAGGGGGTTACTACGGTCATCCCAACCCTTACCTGGATGAAGTGGTATTCAAAGATGGTAGCTTCCAAGGGTTCAACAACAGCAATACTCCTCCGGGTCATCCGAATTACGATCAGCCCTTTTTCAACTTAGGTGTCAATCGCTCTGCTAATGGCATTATTGAATATACCGCAGATAACTTTTTTGGCGAACTCCAAGGCGATCTATTAATCAATAACTTCTCCCAAGGCGACAATATTACCCGGATTGAATTATCCTCAAATGGTTTATCGGTCAATGATTCCAGCACGCTTAGCGCTGGGTTTGTCGATCCACTCCCCTTAGCAATGGGGCCAAATGGATCGATCTTTGTGGGTGAATTTAATGGTAATCGCATCACCATATTAGAACCGATTGGAACTTGGCGGGAAGACTTGCCCCCTGTACCCGCAGATATTTTAGATCCCGGTAGTGCTGTTGTCGATGGCAAGCTATATTTGGTCGGTGGGAAAAACGCCAACACTCACGTTAGTACGGTCTCTGTTTATGATCCAGGCGATCCTTTTGATGAGACAGATGACGTTTGGAGTACAGCACCCAACTTACCGGGAGCAGCAGTCGAAAATCCGGCGGTGGTTTCTTTTAACGGTGATCTTTATGTATTTGGTGGATCGACAGCGCCTTTCTCGGGTGCGGTGGACAATGCTGCTGTATTTGATCCAGATACTGCTTCTTGGTCTACCCTGACTGATATGCCCACGCCACGGGGTGGCGCAACAGCACAGGTGCTTAATGGTGAAATTTATGTAATCGGCGGTTTAGGGGCAAATGGGGCTTCTGTGGATACCGTGGAAATCTTTGATCCGGTAACGGGTCAGTGGAGTAGTGGGACAGATTTGCAAACGCGGCGAGATAACCCCGGTAGTGCGGTGGTTGACGATATGCTCTATGTCTTTGGCGGTCGCACTCGTAATAGTGACGGTTTTGTGGAAAATGATACTCTCAACACGATCGAGATTTACGATCCGGTTAGTAATTTGTGGAGTTTCGGTACACCGATGCCGACGGGACGACGCGCCTTGAGTGTGGGTACGCTGAATAATCGGATTCAGGTGATAGGGGGTGAAGCAGGTGTTGGGGGGACTTCGTTTGAGCAAAACGAGGAATACAACCCCGCCACAGACACTTGGAGAACCTTACCTTCAATCCCGACACCCCGTCATGGAGCCGGTTTTGGCACGATTGATGATGTGGTTTATGTCGTCGGAGGAGGGCCGGCTGCGGGCAGTAATTTCACGAATGTCACCGAAGGGTTTACTCTCTAATATCAAATCCGGTTGAATACTCAATCTTGTATGGGCGTAGAGACGTTAGATGGAACATCTCTACACGCCCGTAAGATCAAAAAATCTCATATCCTGCTTCATTACTTGATATAAGTTGGGAAGTTAAGACTCAAGCTTGACGAGGGTGATGTAGTTCCTCAGAATATATCCGACAATGAGTTAAGTTAAATCCATTACTTAGCTGATTTATGTCTCGTCTTGTGTTTACCCCTGGTAGTCCGAAACATCAAACTCAAATTCACCCTGTCTCAATCAACCAACTGTGGGGAATTGGCTTATTTTTAGCCGCCCTATTACTCTTCTGTGTTGCCCTGGGAAACCTTCCCTTACGAGACTGGGATGAGGGAATTGTTGCCCAAGTAGCCCGGGAAATTGCCGAGGGAAAAGCCAACTGGCTACATCCAACGTTACATGGTGTTCCGTATCTGAATAAACCGCCTTTAGTTCATCTATTAATTTCCTGGATGTACAATCTTTGGGGAATAGAAGAAATGACTGCCCGGCTTCCCTCGGCATTTCTGACGGCGGCATCGGTTCCAATTTTATACTGGCTGGGATTAGAATTATTTTATCAGCGGACTCCTGCGATTTTCTCTGCTTTAGTTTATCTAACGTTGCTGCCTGTGGTTCGTCATGGACGCTTAGCGATGTTGGATGGAACGGTATTGTTTTTAATGATACTAATGATGGGGTGTGTGTTGCGATCGCGGCGAGATTTACGATATGCCTTGGGCAGTGGTTTAGCGTTTGGTTTTTTGTGTTTAACGAAGGGAGTCATTTTAGGACTATTATTAGGTGCGATCGCGATATTCTTTTTATTATGGGATACGCCGCGTTTATTAAAATCTCGTTTTTTCTGGTTAGGAATTAGTTTAGGTTGTGTTCCGGTTTTATATTGGTATTTTGCCCAATGGTTCGATCAAGGTGAAGCGTTTATAACCACAAATTTATTCAGTCAATCTTTACGCCGTATTTGGCAACCCGTTGGAAATAATCAAGGAAATCCTTTTTACTATTTATTTGAGATTTTAAAGTATTCTTTACCTTGGTTGATCTTTTGGATACCCGGACTATATTTTAGTTGGCAAAATCGTCATTTTAGTTGGGGTAAATTAATTCTTGTTTGGACTGGGGTTTATGGGTTAGCCATCTCAGCCATGAGTACAAAGTTGCCTTGGTATGTGTTACCCATTTATCCGGCGTTTGCTTTGGCAGTAGGGACTTATATTACGGAAGTGTGGCGAGAAGGCGATCGCGAAACGGGACGTTGGTCTATTAAACTCGATCATTACCCTGATATGATCTCTCCTCTGCCGGATAAACTTTGGCCCCTGTTTGCGGTTTTAGCCGGAGTCAGTTGGGTGGCTTGTTTTTATCTGAATAATTTAATTCCTTTAATTCCGGTAAGTGGGGTCAATTTACCGTTAAAACTAACCGTTACTGCCATTTCTTTAACCCTAACAAGTTCTGCTTTTCTAATGATACAAAAAGATCGGCAGTTTATCATTATTTTAATCTGGGGATTATATGTTTCTCTGTTTTTATTTTGTACGTCTACTCATTGGGTTTGGGAATTAGCAGAAGATTATCCAGTTAAACCCGTGGCGGAGTTAATTCAAACCCATACGCCTGTGAATGCTAAAGTTTATACGTCTCATCCGACCTCTCGTCCGTCTTTGAATTTTTATAGCGATCGCAAAGTTCAACCCCGAGATTTCGAGGAATTACAGCAGTATTGGCAAGGATCTAAAAATGCTTATTTACTATTAGATCGTGATACATTTAATCAACTACAAATTAAGCCAACTGAAGCGATAGAAACTGTTCAAGGCTGGACGTTGGTTAAAACTGAAAAAACGTTACAATAAGGGTTTTAAACTTTCTATTGTTACATATTCCCCGGTTATATCTCCGGATATTACTGTCATGGGATTTTTGGGTTCACCTAAATGACTAATTACTGCGGTAGCGGCAGAAAAGTCTTGATTTTTCGTATAATCATTTACTGTAATAATTGTGGTTAAATTCAATTCAGAAGCAGCGGTTAACCCTTGATTTGTATCTTCAAATACAACACAGTTTTGTGGTTCTATTTCTAAATGATTTAACACATAATGATAAACATCTGGTGCGGGTTTTTTCTCAGACACCATATCCCCCGCACCAATGACTTCAAACCAGTCAGGGTCGAGTTTTTTTTCGAGTAATGCCATCACGTTCGGAACAGCGCTAGTAGTGGCAATTGCTAAGGTGATTCCTTGTTCTCTGGCTGCCATCATGAGCCGTTTGACTCCGATGCGTAATTCTATTAATCCTGTATCTAATCTTTCTTGATAATATTGATTTTTAATTAAGTGTAAATCGTTGGCTAATTCTTCTAAATTAGTTTGTGATTTGAGTTGAGATTGATATTGATTTAAATAGTGATAAATTCGTTCTTCTCCCCCACCAATTTTGAGTAATTCACCATAAAAATCAACAGACCAATTCCAATCATATCCTGCTTCCGCAAACGCTTGGTTAAATGCGACTCGATGACCCTCTTCTTCGGTGTTCGCAATTGTACCGTCTACATCAAAGATTAGTGCTTTTAACTCTGCCATTTTTAGCTTATTTTAAATTTGGGGTTTAACTGAGTTATCCGGAATTTCTGGACTTTTTTGAGTTTCTTTTAAAGAATAACCTTCTTTTTCTAAATGTTTAACAAATGCTTGAGGGTTATTCTCTTCTTGTGATTCTGTTGAGTGAGTAACCGGATGATTTTGAGCTTGTTTACGTTGTTTTTTTAACTTTGCTTGTCGTCCCATTTTTTTAACCTAATTTACTAAAGTTGATCGGTTTGCATTTTTTTATTCAAAGAATATAAAATGGAGATTCCCAGAATAATACTGAGGGCAAGAAATAACCAATAATAATAGACAATTTGTGAGTTTTGATCCAATACCCAGCCTCCTAAAGGCGGCCCAATTAAATACCCAATTGCCCAACATTGAGCATTAATGGCAAGGTAAGTTCCTCTCAAAGATTCGGGGGCAAGATCTGCAACTAATGCACTGGCTGCCGGGGTATAACTAATGATGGCGATCGCCAATATTCCTAATGCTAGGATAGCATAAACTAAGATATTTTCTCGAGCGATTCCCATTAAGAAAATTAACACAAATCCGATTCCCCAAATACTGGAAGAAATCATTAAAGCAGTGGGATGACTCCAGCGACTGAGTAAACGGGCTACAGGCAATTGAAATAGGACAGAAATGGTAATATGCGCTGTAAATAAACCACTAATTGTCGTCGGCGAAAGCTGAGGTTTAACGTAGTTATTTAAATAGAGTGGAAGTGCCGTGTGTACTTGAGAAATATACAGCGTAAACAGAATATTAACCGCGACAAAGCTTAATAATATTTTATCACTCAGTGCTTTTTTCCAGCTTTCGATTAACTTTATTTTTTTAGGTGATGATTTTTTGTCGATGGACTGATTTGTTTCTTTAATTCCGACAAAAATAACTCCTGCATATACAACAAAAGAAATTGCATTAACGACAAATAGTAGCCGATAGGCTGATGTAGTTGCAATTAATATTCCCGCTAAAATAATCCCAATTTGTAATCCAATATTGTCAGCTAAACGGGATATGGCATAAGCTTCGCTTCGTTGTTTTCCCACTGTCAAATCAGCAATCACGGCTTCCGTTGAGGGCCAATATAAGCCTATTCCTAAACCTAAAATTAAATTTCCTAAGACAACCGTGAAAAAGTCTTGTGCTGAGGCTAAAACAAAAGAAGCAACCGCCGAAATAATAGCAGATAAAATTAAAGTTCGTCGTCTTCCCCATTGAGGAGAGTCAGAAAAAGATCCCCCTAAAATTCGCCCGATAATCCCAGAAATTTGACCACTACCGATACCAATACCGACGGCTGTGGCAGATAATCCGACTTGATTAACAAAGAAAATGGGTGCATAAAATAAGGTAAATCCTGAACCAATTTGAGAGAGTAAGCGACCTAATGCTAAAATCCAAACTTGGGGATTAAGTTGAGGTAGCCATGACAATAGTCGATTGATGGGCGATCCCATACTAATAAATCCCCATGTATAATTCCTATTTTTATCTATTTTAACAGAGTTTAGTCAATTAATGTTCAATTTTTTACAAGGAAAAGTGGTTGGAATTTATAAACAGAATTCCCCCAGAGTGATTTTAGTTTTGAATGTTAATAATATCGGTTACGAGTTACAAATTGTGCCGCGAATGGTCTCTCAGCTTCCAGCAGTTGGAGAAATCGTTCAAGTATTTACTCATTTACAAGTGCGAGAAGATCAACTGGTTTTGTATGGTTTTTTTAGTTTAGCAGAACGAGATTTATTTCGACAGTTAATTAGTGTGAGTGGAATTGGTACTCAGTTAGCTATTGCATTATTAGATACCTTGGGATTACAAGATTTAGTACAAGCTATTGTAAATGAAAACACTCGAATTTTAATCCAAACGCCGGGTGTGGGTAAAAAAACAGCCGAACGAATTACATTAGAATTAAAAACAAAATTGTCTCAATGGCGACAAAAAATCGGGTTATTAACGACATCAACGCCGGGTTTAACTGCTGAAATTCAAGAAGATATTGAAATGACATTACTGGCTTTGGGATATACTGCTTCTGAAGTGATGCAAGTATTAAAAGCAATTACTCAAGAATATCCTGAAAAACCAGAAAAAACGGCTGATGAGTGGATAGAAACGGCAATTACTTGGTTAACTCAAAATCAATCCGATCCAGTCTTTTGAGACAATACTTAATTATGAATAAATATTGATTTGTGTCAAAAAACCCAAAAAATAAAGCTATGATTAATCTGTGATTATTATGATCGCTATAATAGCAGCAATTAATTCAGCGGGGTAACGATGATTGATTTTAGTAATATCTTTTATGAAGTTGCCCTAATTTTGGCGATCGCCACCGGAGTTGCTTTCCTAGCATTACGACTGCGACAACCGCTAATTATTGCTTTTATTATTGTGGGTATTTTAATCGGGCCTGCTGGTATTAATGTAGTGAATGCAGGTGAATCATTAGAACTTTTTGCAGAATTAGGGATTGCTTTACTATTATTTGTTGTCGGATTAAAACTCGATCCCCATGAAATTCAAGCAGTAGGGCCAGTTGCATTAACCACAGGAATTGGACAAATTTTAATCACAGGAAGTTTAGGATATTTAATTGCAATTGCATTAGGATTAAATTCAATATCAGCATTTTATATCGGAATTTCTTTAACATTTTCGAGTACGATTATCATTGTTAAACTCTTATCAGATCGACGAGAAATTGATGCTTTACACGGCAGAATTGCCTTGGGAATTCTAATTGTTCAAGATATTGTTGTTGTCTTGGTGATGATTGCCTTAAGTGCCTTTACAGAAAGCACTAATCAAGGATTAGGAAAAGAGGTGGCTATTGTTTTATTAAAAGGCAGTCTTTTTCTGGCTTGTGTTGCCTTAATAACGCGCTATATATTCCCTAAATTATTACCCGCTTTAGCCCAATCTACCGAATTATTATTAATCTTTGCAATTTCTTGGGCTGTTGCATTAGCCGCAGTCGGAGACGGCCTAGGATTTAGTCAAGAAGTCGGGGCATTTCTTGCAGGTGTTTCCCTCGCTGCCACACCCTATCGTACAGATTTAGGGGCGCGTTTAGTGAGTTTACGAGATTTTCTTTTATTGTTTTTCTTTATCGATTTAGGTGTTCATATTGATGTGGCTCATTTAGGGGATAAAATCTTACCCGCACTGATTTTATCTGCGTTTGTACTAATTGGAAAACCCCTAATGGTGATGGCTTTAGTCGGATTAATGGGATACCACAAATATACTAGCGTTATTACCAGTTTATCTTTAGGTCAAATCAGTGAATTTTCTCTGATTCTTGCAACTTTAGGGGTGAGTTTAGGACAAATTAACGAAGAAATATTAGGTTTGATTACCCTAATTGGGATAATTACAATGGCAGTCTCAACTTATATGATTATTGATTCCCATCGGCTTTATGATTTTTTATCTCCTTATTTATCTTGGATTAATCGTCTCAATTCTACTTTTAAAAAACAACAAGATGAACTGACGCTTTTTAGTCATACTCAAGTCGATATTATTGTATTTGGTTTAGGCAGATATGGCGGTAATTTATTACAATATTTGTCTCAACAACCCTTTTCAATTGTAGGAATTGATTTTGACCCAGAATTGGTTCAGAGTTGGCGAAAACAAGGAATATTAGCGTTTTATGGAGATGCAGAAGACCCCGAATTTGCCGCAACACTCCCTTTAAATACAGCAAAATGGGTCGTGAGTACGCTTCCCGGAGAAAGGGTAGGACTAGCATTATTACGAACCTTAAAACAGCTTCAATTTCAAGGAAAAATTGCCTTAACCAGTCATAGTGTTCAAGAAAAACAAATTTTGAAACAAGAAGGCGCAGATTTAGTTTTATTGCCATTTAACGATGCAGCCAAAGAAGCGGCACAAACATTAGTTGAATTAACCGCCTGTCAAACTGAAGCGTCTGGGTATACTAAAAACCAGAATTAAGTAGGAGTTTAAGCCTTGCTGCAAGAACGAGATTATTGGGTTTGTTGGTCACGAATTTCCGGAATAGGGCCAATTTCTCTGCAACGACTGCAACAACAATTTGGTTGTTTAAAAGAGGCTTGGACGGCTTCAGCTTCGGCTTTACAACAAGTCGAAGGGTTTGGTAAACAAACTGTAGAAAAAGTGGTTCAACAACGGTCTCAATTTAATACAGTTGAATTTATCCAACAACACGCCGCTAAAAATCCTCAGTTTTGGACTCCTGCTGATGCAGAATATCCTCGCTTACTATTAGAAATTCCCACGCCGCCGCCCGTATTATATTATCGCGGTATTCCCCAACTCCAGGAAAATCAAGGCATTACCCCCACGGTTGCTATTGTTGGGACTCGACATTCTACAGAATATGGTCGTCGTTGGACTCGCAAAATCACGTTTACTCTAGCTAAACGCGGGTTTACTATCGTCTCAGGAATGGCTGCCGGAATTGATACAGAAGCACATCGTAGCTGTTTACAAATAGGAAAAAGAACTGTCGCTGTATTTGGGACTGGAGTCGATGTTATTTATCCTAAAAAAAATGAACAATTGTCTCAACAGATAGTAGAAAACGGCTTAATTTTAAGTGAATATCCTGCCGGAACTCAACCGAATTCTCGTCATTTTCCTGTCCGAAATCGTATTGTTGCCGGATTAAGTCGCGCTATTTTTGTGATGGAAGCAGGGTTAAAATCAGGTGCATCAATTACTGCCAATATTGCTAATGAATTTGGTCGAGATGTGTATGTTTTACCCGGACGTTTAGATGATGAACAGTCAATGGGTTGTTTAAAACTCATCAATGGCGGCGCAGGAATAATTCCGGTAAATTTAGAAGAATTACTCGAACAACTCGGTGACATTCCCCCTCTAGATATTGAACCTTCTCAACAATTATATTTAGAAGAATCAACGCCCGAACCGCTACCGCAAACACCTCAGTTAGAACCGCAGTTAGCAACTGTTTTAAATTTAATTCCTCCTAAACCGATGCCATTTGACGCTATTGTAGAACAAGCTAAATTAGATACAGCAACGGTTTCTAGTGGTTTATTACAGTTAGAATTATTAGGATTAGTTTCTCAGTTACCCGGAATGCGTTATCAGCGTAATTAAATAGGTTTAATTATTATAGGTTTAAGTCTTGTTAAAATTCCGAATAATAAAAATACTTTAGGCTTGTCTAAAAGGGCAGTTGAGATGATAAAATTTTTATAGCTTAACTCCTAGCCAGGAGACAGCCAATAGACCTGCAAAATCAAACCGGGTGTTAAAAAATGCAGCGACTTCAAACCCTATCTACCTTCGTCTCTTTAGCTACCTCATTTTGTTGTATATTTCAACCGCTTTTAGCAACTGCACAAATTATTCCCGACAACAGTTTAGGTAATGAAAATTCTATAGTTGTGCCTAACGTTGATATTAACGGTATTAATAGCGACAGAATAGACGGCGGCGCAATTCGCGGATCTAACTTATTTCATAGTTTTCAAGAATTTAATATTGATAATGGCAGAGGTGCGTATTTTTCTAATCCTGGAAATATTACTAATATTCTAACTCGTGTAACGGGAAATAATCTTTCTAATATACTCGGAACATTAGGCGTTTTAGGCAATGCTAACTTATTTTTAATTAATCCCAACGGTATTGTATTCGGGCCGAATGCACGCTTAGATGTGGGCGGTTCATTTTTTGCCTCAACTGCCGATAGTATTTTATTTGAAAATAGCGTAGAATTTGCCGCATCCAATCCAGACGCGCCGCCATTATTAACGATTAATATTCCGATTGGGTTAAACTTTCGAGAAAATCCAGGCAGTATTATCAATCAAGCAGCTTTAACCACAACAGAAGACGGGAATCCATTACGAGATAATAACGGTTTTCTAACTCCTCAAGGCTTAAATGTACCTCAAAATCAAACCTTAGGATTAATTGGCGGAAACGTTAGATTTGATAACGGCGTTGCGATTTCTCCCGGCAGTAATATTGAAATTGGCGGATTATCTGAACCGGGAATAGTTGAATTAAACACCGTAGGGGCGAATGGCAATACGCCCGTTCTTCAGTTTCCTAGTAATATTCAACAAGCCAATATTGCATTAACGAATGAATCACAAATAAATATTCGTGCAGATGATGGCGGAGATATTAATATTAATGCAGGTAATTTTGAAATGTCAGGCGGCAGTATTATTCGCGCTGGAATAGATGAATTTTTAGGTTCTCCAGATGCACAAGTCGGGATAATTAATATTAATGCACAAGATACTGTTTCTTTAACTGAAGATAGTTTTATTTCTAATGTTATTAACACTGATGGCATTGGACAGCCTGGAGAAATTAATGTAACTGCTAATTCGGTACTGATAAGTGGTGGTTCTTTTCTTGGTACTCAAACTTTTGGGCAAGGAAATGCAGGTGATATTAATATTACTGTAGATTCATTATTAATGACAGGTGAATCATTATTAGTTACAACTACTTTTGCAAAAGGGAATGCAGGTAACATTACAATTGAAACGCTACAGTTACAAATAACTGATGGTGCACAAATTGTTGCTGCAAATTTCGGACAGGGAAATGCTGGAAATGTCACAATTCAAGCATCTGATGCGGTTCAATTGGTCGATGGAGGTATCTTCAGCAGTGTTACTGAAAATACAACAGGTAATGCTGGTAATATTACGATTGAAACGCCACAGTTACAAATGACAGATGGTGCACAAATTGTTGCTGCAACTGAGGGTGAAGGCAATGGAGGAATGATTACAGTCAAAGCTGGAAATATTGATGTTAGTGGAAGTCTTTTCTTAGCAGATGGACTGAGTGTTAACTCTGGTTTCTTGGCTGGCTCTAGAGCGTCCGGAAATGCAGGGACTGTCATTATTGAAGCTCAAAGGCTTAGACTAACTGATGGTGCAGTAGTTACTGTTGCAGCAGATAGTACAGGAGATGCAGGCACGATTATTGTTAGAGCAAATGACATAGAGTTAGCGGATGGACGAGATCCTCAGAATCGTTCTCTGTTGGATGCTAGTGTAAAACCTGACAGAAGAGAAGACAGTGGTAGTGGCACCGGAAGTGGTGGCAGTGTAATTGTAGAAGCAGAACGTTTAGTTTTACGCAATGGAGGACGCATAGAAGCTCGTACAGCCAATGGAATAGGGGAGTCAGGACAAGTTTCTATTTTTGCAACTGAATCTGTAGAATTGAGTGGAATAGCCCCTGATGGCGGTTTTGGCGCTATTATACTCACAAACACTACAGGCACTGCAGATGCAGGAGATATTACAATCATCACTCCATCATTTTCGGTTCGAGACAACTCCGATATACTTACTATCAGCAATGTAAATGCAACCGGAAACGCAGGGAATATCAGAATACGGGCAACTGAGTCTGTAGAAATTATCGGTCTGGGTATTGATGGTAATAATGCCTCCCTTGACTCTAGCACCGATGGTGCAGGCAACGGGGGAAACATCACCATTGAAACAGGAAGACTAACAATTGTTGATGGTGGGTTAAGAACCAGTGCTGAGAATGCTGCTAGTGGCAACGCAGGTAATATCAGTGTTATTGCTAGTGAAGAAGTCGTTATTAATGATAGTAGCTTGCTAGCATCAACCAATAGCACTGGCAGAGGTGGAGGGATTACAATCAGCGCGGAACGATTAGTTTTTAATAATGCTTCTGTATCAACCGGCTCGTTTTTGCTTGTTGAACAGAATATCCCGGTGGGAGGAGATGCGGGCAACATTAATATTTTTGCTTCTGACTCTGTTGAACTCATTGACAGTGGAATTGCTGCTTTCACCGATACAACGGGTGATGCGGGTAACGTTAATGTTTTTGCTTCTAACTCTGTTGAACTCATTGACAGTGGAATTGCTGCTTTCACCGATACAACGGGTGATGCGGGTAACGTGACCATTCAAACAGAGACTTTACGGGTTTTAGATGGATCTTTAATATTTGTAAGTTCGTCTTTACCCGATCAACAGAATACTCCAGCAGGAGGAGATGCCGGTAATGTTGATATTTTTGCCTCTGAATTAGTTGAACTCAGTGACAGTGGAATTTTTGCTAGCACCGATACAACGGGTAATGCGGGTAACGTAACGTTTCAAACAGATACTTTACGTGTAATGTCTGGATCTAGAATTTTTGTAGATTCTGATTCTTCAGGAATTCCTGGAAGTATCGACATCACAGCCACATCAACACTTTTAGAAAATCAGTCTTTTCTCAATGCTAATTCTGAAGCAGGTCAAGGGGGGAGCGTTAGACTTCAATCAAATGACATTCGCTTGTTTAATGGTAGTGGAATTTTTGCAATAGGGAGCGAAAGCGGTGAAACATTCGACGGTAATATCGAAATTGATGCAGATTTATTAGTGTTGCTAAATAGAAGTGCAATTCTGACAAATGCATCCAGTCCCAGTGGTGGTAGTAATATTAATATTCAACCTTTAGATGATGATAATGTTGTGATTATCCAATCTAACGATAGTGTAATTTTTGCAGCCGGAAATTTAACGATTGATTCTTCTGTAACCTTTCAACCCGTTGATGTTCCTGAAGTTGCTGTTACAAACCCAAATGATTTAATTGCACAAGAATTCTGTCGGCAACGGGGAGCGAGTGCATTTACAATCACAGGACGTGGCGGTATTGCTGTTAGTCCTAATGATAAAGCAGACGGCAATCAAATTAATGTTGATTTAGTTGAACCTGTTCTCACACAACCTCAAAATACATCTCAACAACGTTCGGAAATAGATCAAAGTCTGCCTATTTCTAGCCTTGATATTGTTCCAGCGCGAGGATGGATAAGAGATGAAAACGGAGACATTATTTTAGTCAGTTATGATCCCACAACAACAGAAATTAATCGGCAACAGCGACAGTTTCCTCAATGTCAATCTTGAGGAGTCAGTATTCGGCGAGTCAGTATTCAGGAGTTTCTTTTTCGCTCAATACTATTGGAATAAGCTTCAAGAATTTTACTCACTTCTTATAAAAGTATAGTCAATTCTTTAGTTTCAGCATATTGCAAATCTTTTACTAGAATTAAACTGATGTGCTTTTTGCCAAACTATTAAATCTTTAAAACTTCGAGAAAGCTGTTGATTTATCTAACTCCTGTACGGGCGCATTGCAATGCGCCCCTACCAGACTCGCGCTCCGGGCGTGACTCCTGACTCCTCAAACTATCCCATTCTCATACTAATATCTAACCAAGTTGAACGGGTAATGGTGGCACTTGTCGAAATATAATCGACTCCCGTTTCTGCAACGGCGCGAATCGTTTCTAGAGTAATATTACCAGAAGCTTCAATTTTAATTAAAGGATTATATTGACGAATCAAAGAAACGGCTTTTTTCATTTCCTCAATTGCCATATTATCTAACATAATAATATCAGCATTGTGTTCTAATGCCGTTTGAACTTGTTCTAATGTTTCGGTTTCCACTTCTATTGTCAATGGATAAGGAATAACCGCGCGAATAAGAGCGATCGCCTCTGCAATTCCACCTGCTGCTACAATATGATTATCTTTAATCATCACTGCGTCATCGAGTCCCATCCGATGATTTTTTCCACCCCCAACTAAAGTGGCGTATTTTTCCAGTAGTCTCAGTCCGGGTGTGGTTTTGCGGGTATCGACGAGTTGGGTGGGTAAATCTGCGATCGCGCTGGTATACTGATAAGTTGAGGTGGCAATTCCACTCAGTCTCATCACGAGATTTAAGGCAACTCGTTCCCCGGTTAACAAAGCGTTCATTGGCCCTTTAATTCTAGCGATCGCTATTCCGGCTTCGCATTCAGTCCCATCAGAAACCACTGAGATCCATTTAACGGAGGGATTGAGTAATTGAAACACTCTCGCGGCTACGGGTAAACCCGCAACAACTCCTGGTTGTTTAACGATCCATTCCGCTGTCCCCATTTCTGAGGCTGCTGAGAATAAACTATCTGTTGTGCGATCGCCACGTCCAATATCTTCAACTAACCATTGTTGTAATAGGGGATCGAGAACAATCCAAGGGGGTAAAATAGAACTCATCTTTTTAAGAAACTTATCTGGGAACTAAAGACATTCCATCGAACGTCTCTACACACATACTAAAACTTCCCCCCAATTATCATAGGAGAGAAGTCTTAGTTGTTATTAACCTGGCACTTAGCTATTTTCCCAGGCGGCTACCCACCAAGTATCTTTGCCGTTTTAGCGTTTCACATCCGAGTTCGGGATGGATCGGTGTGGTTCCACTAAGCCATCAGCACCAGGAAA
>JBARXJ010000013.1:0-18531 GCA_049647265.1 Microcoleaceae cyanobacterium | reverse complement strand
TGTTATAACGCCACCTCAAAATACATCTCAACAACCTTCTGAAATTAACGATAATCAAGCTATTTATAGTGTCACCCCGAGCGACTTGTCCCGAGCGGTGTCGAGGGAAGTCGAGGGGTTAGATATTGTCCCGGCGCGAGGTTGGATAAGAGATGAAAACGGAGATGTAATTTTAGTTAGTTATGATCCGACAAAAACAGGAATAAATCGACAACAACGACAGTTTCCTCAATGTCAGCCTTGATGATTGAATTTCGACGAATTTAAGACCGACCTCTCCCCTGTCTTGGTGCGCGTTCCTATAGCGCTTCGCGCATGGCTTACGCTAAGGCTGCTTGAAAAGCACTTCTGGTCGCACCGCAACCCCTCTCCTGATAGGAGAGGGGCAAGAAAATCCCTAATATGATTGTTACTCTGCTAAGATGTTATTCGCGATCGCCCTGCTTGTAGGAGGGGTGAGGGGAGGTTCTAAGCGCCTCACGTTCAATCAATAAATTCATCTGCCTCTTTTAAAATAGGATTCACATCAAACCAATATTCTCGGCGATAACGATATTCAAAGACCCAAAGACTTTGTAGTAATATTTTAGAATCTGTTAAGCCATTCAACTTTTTTGTTTTTGCTACTTGACTTAACATCAGCCATTCTTCCGGTTCAATTGCCAGTAATAGCTGAGATCGACGCTGTAAAATTACCTCTTCTAAAATATCTCGAGAAATCGGTGGATCTTCTTTTTGTAAACAGCTATAAAGTAAGACCAATAAACTGCGAACATGACCGCCACTAATCAAACAAAGCCGATCTAAAGTATCCAAATGATCGAAAATATCTGTAACTAAATCATGATAATTATTTTGATTAATACTGGGAAACGCACGGGTTAAAATCAGTTGTCTTAATAAATCAATTCCGGGTTCACAGGGTTGACTATTTTGTAGTTTTACAGGAACCATAGGTAAGGTTTTCGGATCGCCGCCAAATTGATTGGTTAGTTGTCCTAAATCATTAGAAAAAATTAAAGCTAAAGGAATGGTATAAACCACATGACAAGCCAGTTGATTCAGTTGATTTCCTCGATCAATAAATAAATACTCCGGTTGAGAACGTCCTGAAACGGTTTGAGAACTAATAATTCGATCTAAATTATCAATAATAATCACAACCCCAGCATAACCTTGTTGTTTCACTTGTTGAACAAAGGGCGCAATCATCTCTCGGTTAATAATTTCTAAAATATCACTGGTTCGCGGTTCTAAATATTGTCGTAATAAGGCTCGAATTTCTCGACTATTTTGGGCTTGCTTCGTAATTTGCTGAATTAATTCCGCGACAGATAAAGATTCACTCCAATAAAAAGAGGAATGATGAACTTGAGAACCATTCACCGCTGAGAGATCCATTTTATTATGAGAAACCTGAATCACATCCCACAAAATGGCTTGAAACGCTTTGAGATTTAACTCAATTCCCACAGATTCAATACTCTCACTCACCTGACGTATAATTGCCAATAAAATATCCGTCACCTCAACATCAGCCATATTTAAATCCCGGCTAGATTCAAAATAAATCACATGAAATTTACTCTGTTCAAGTTCGGCTTTCAAACGCAGTAATTCAGTTGATTTTCCCGAACCAATATGACCTGTAAACAGTTGACAAGTGGGAACATCTGGTGAGAGAATTGTAATCGTTCGAGCAATTTGTTTGATCAATTTTCCCCCTCGTACCGAAGAAAAATCAATATAATATTGTCGATCCTCATCTGTTCCGATGTTAAGGGTTTTAGCGGGGTTAGACGCTCGAAAGAATTGACCTACATCCAGTTGCATACTGATTGACTGACTTCGAGGGTACAAAGGCGGTTAATTATTCTTGCCGTTATTTTATCCAGTAGCCGGACATTTCTTCACTTGAATTTTAAGCCCCAAACCACCATCCTAAACCTAATCCAATTCCAGACACGGTGGCGAGGATAATAAACGTATAAAGTTCATTCATATATTCCCTGAGTTTCTCTGCCAATACCATCTGAGAAATCACTCCGGCCACAATCGCGATCGCACCCCATGCCCCAATGATAACGTCTGAACCCGCCCGCTCAATGGCTCGCAGGACAGCTTGTGAACCGGCTCCGCTCCAGGCTCCAACCCACGCCCCTAATCCAAACCCAAAAACGCCACCCGCCCCGATTTTACGTCTGTTGTTAAACGCCGCATCCGAGATCACCCCCAGACTCACCCCAACAACGGCCCCTAAAAACCCCCCTGTTAGCGCGCCTAATCCATTTCCTGTGCGAGTCCCAGCCACTAACCCCGCAATGGCACAGACTCCCCCCACAGTAAACACCCACATCACCGTCCCAGAACGGGCTTCAGACCCGGCGATCGCCCCTAATGCCCCGCCGACAAACGCCCAAACCACAGCGGTGATTAATCCTCCTACTTGATGACCCGCAAACCAACCGGCAATACTGCCTGCAAAAATTAACGCCAATAGCCAGGAATGTTGAGACTCTGACCCACTGGCCGCAGAAATCGCGATCGCAATCCAGGCCATCCAGGTAAACACCCAAGCCCAACCGGGAATTGAAACAAAGGCTAACATCCAGCCCACCAAACCATAACAGAGAAACACACTCACCAGCCATTGCCAGGGAACCTCAGCTTGGGTCGGTTGAACAGGAGTTGGGGTACGAGTATAGGTATAATATGGGGTTGAAGCACTAGCAGAACCCTTGTAAAAGCCACGATTCGGAGGGGGTTTAGGGGTGGGTTTCACTGGGGTAGAAAAGTCAACCGAAGATTGAGGCTGGCTCATAAAAATACGGAGTTGGTCGTAAGCATGATTAATTTCCTTAAACTTTTGCTCGGCTTGAACTTGTTGTTGAGAATCCTGAGGATAACGGTCAGGATGCCACAAGAACGCTAAATTTCGATAAGCCTGCTTCACCTCCTCTGAGGAGGCTCCTGGCTCTAGGTTCAACTGTTTATAGTACGTTTTAATCTCTTCCACGTTGAAGCTTCATAAACCCCTGTCTCAATTGTGGCAATTTCCGGGGATACAAGCAAACTCAAAATCAGTTTAAGAGGAATTGAGATGATATCAAAAAATACTCAACTCGGAAAATACTTAAATTTGCAGACCTTTTGCACTTGTACTCAAACTTATCAAAAATATGCTGATCAGATTAATCCCTTTCCCCAGAATGAAGCGAGCGTCACTGCAATTATTGCTTTAAATCAACAAATTATTGATCCAATTATTAATCATTTTGGTTATGAACGGTTTCAACTCACCTATGGATTTTGTTCAACAGATTTAAAACGATATTTAGAAAAAAAAGATCCTGTCACTGGGTTAAAAAATGGGCGTGTTGCTCCCCACCTCGATCAACATATGGCTCATGAAATTAAAAAAAATGGTCAGTTTTATTGTCAACGTTTAGGCGCTGCCTGTGATTTTCGGATTCAAGATTTACAAAGCGATCAATTAGTGGAGTGGATTATCAATCAAAAATTACCCTTTGATTCTTTATATTTTTATGGTTCAGATCGACCAATTCATATTAGTTACGGCCCTCAACATAAACGGGATATTTGGACATTTACAGCCAGTGGTCAACCCACGAGAAAAGGTATTCAAGCTTGGATTGAACAAATTAAATCATATAGCAATAAGAAATGATTTGTCAGTATTTAGGAGTCAGCGAGTCAGCGAGGAGCGCGAGTCAGCGAGGAGCGCGAGTCAGCGAGGAGCGCGAGTCTGCGAGGAGCGCGAGTCTGCGAGTCAGAAAATCAACTATTGCCTATAGCAAGAGTGCCGATTTGCTCACTTCCAAAAGTGCCTCAAAAAAGAGATGGTTTGACAACTCAGATTATATTGCTATAACAATATTCGGTTGAATGACCGGGATAAAACATCAAGATAGGAATATTTTTGAAGACAAAATTTATCTGCTAAACCTCTGTTGTACTGCTATGTTTTAGATTGAGAGTCACAGTAAAATTAGACCGTTGCAGCAGTCAATCTTAGGGGAAAACTGAAGCAAACTTGCTATCAAGTGTTTTTGGTAGCGGAAAAATATCAATCAACTTGAAATTAATATTGCTCAATTTGGGAAAACTATTCGTTAACAGACGAATACAAAAAAAACACCATGAGTGAATTTGATGTGTTGATTACAGGCGGTTTCGGCTTCATGGGTAGTGCGATCGCTCGCTATCTATTAAGTGTAGGTCAAACCGTTGTATGTTTAGATAAGCAAACCCCAGATAAGTTAGCAGATATCGATCATCAAGTTCATCAAGTCACTGGAGATATTCTAGACGCTGAATTAATCGAGACCTGGATAAGTCGCTGTGGTCGAGTCATTCACCTGGCAGCGTTAGTGGGAGTCGATGAATACGTTCAACGTCCTCATGAAGTCCTGGATGTTAATATCTTGGGAACCCGTAATGTGTTGATGAGTTGTTTAAAACATAACCGTCCGGTTCTGATTGCCAGCAGTAGCGAAACCTACGGACTCAATGGGGGTATTTTAACAGAAGATAGCGATCGCCACTACGGATCTTCGCGTAATCATCGTTGGAGTTATGCCATTTCTAAAACCGCCGGAGAACATTACGCCTATGCCTTAGGACGCTTAGGTCTGACGGCTGCTGCGGTGCGCTATTTTAATATTTATGGCCCTCAACTGGATACTCCCGGTAAAGGACGAGTCATTAGTAAATTCTTGGGTTGTATCCGTGATGAAAAACCCTTAACCTTAGTCGATGGCGGTTATGCCGTCCGAACCTTATGTTATGTCGATGATGCAGCAGAAGCAACGGCACGACTGGCATTAGAATTGAGTCGAGACTGTTCGTATGTTCATTCTGCGGTTAATATTGGTTGTCCTGAAGCAATTACCATCCGAGAGTTGGCAGCAATGATGATTCGTCTCTCTGGACACAAAGCCGGGACAGTGGACGTTGTTGGCACAGAATTTTTCGGTCAAGGGTTTGAAGAAATCCCGATGCGGATACCAGATGTATCCAAATTAACCCAGATTCTGAATTTCCAGGCAAAAGTTAAACTCGAGGACGGTTTACGCCGAACATTAGACCACTGGGGACTGTTAGCTGAGAATACATCCATTCACTCTCTCTCGGCTTCAACGCCCGTTATACAGCCCGTTATTCCTATGGTGAAGCCTCATATCGCCCCAGATGCTATATTACTGCAATCATTTTATAAATCTCTGGCAACGGGTCAAGCCACCAATGGCGGCCCTCATCTGCGCGCCTTTGAACAAGAACTGGCTGAGTATTTAAATGTACCAGATGTAGTCGTTGTCAATAGTGGTGCAAATGCTTTAACCTTAGGACTTCAAGTCTTAGGTCGCAAAGGCAAAGCTGTATTACCCTCTTATACCTTCATTGCTACGCTTAATTCCGTCGTCGCAGCCGGGTTAGAACCTGTATTTTGTGATATCGATCCTCATACGTTTACGATGTCGCCCACCGCTTTAGCTGAAATCTTAGAACAACAGGATAATATTGCTTATGTTATCCCTGTGAATGTATTTGGTGTCGCGCCAGATTTAGCCGCCATTGATGGACTCTGTCAAACCGTCGGCGCTGAGATTGTTTATGATAACTGTCATGGGTTTGGGACAGAAGTTCATAGCCAGCGCATCCAAACTCAACCTCGGTTACAGATGTTTAGCTTCCATGCCACAAAAGTCTTACCTGCCGTTGAAGGCGGCGCATTGGTGGGTGCAGACTTAGATCTCCTGCAAAAAGTGCGTCAACAGCGCAACCATGGTATTGCAAGTTATGATTTGCGACGTTCTACCCTGGGAATGAATGCCAAAATGGATGAATTGCGGGCTGCTACTGGACGGCACGTCTTACGTCAGCTTCCCCAAGCGCTACAACAGCGACGTAATTATGCTCAACAATTGCGTTCCTTCTTTAGCCAGTCCTGTTACGGTGCATTCATTCCGCAACAAGTGCCGCCTGGGGTTAATTCCAACTTCCAAAACTTAGGGGTATTATATCCCGCAGCAGAACAGTTTGGTTTGCAAACCGCGATTGATACTTTACGTCACCATGGAATAGAATGTCGCTCTTATTTTAACCCCGCGTTACATTGTTTAGATTTATTCCGCGATCGCTATCACTTACCTGTGACTGAACGCATTTGGAATTCTCTACTTTGTTTTCCTATTCATAGTCAAATGAGCGATCGCGATCTGCGACAAATTCAGCAAGCCGCAATTGCAACAGTAGAAACCTTAACACTGCAACCTGAAGCAATTTAATGAACCTGAGGCGCGAACATCTTCTCAGCTCTTTACCTTGCCAGCGCCTCTGTTGAAAAGAGAAAAACGAAAAGTACGAAAACTTTAAAAGCGGTATTCATCTCCGACAGAATCCATTGATAATCCATATGATATTGTACGATTACGCTGCCCATTCTTTACATAATAATTCGGCTTGTTGTAGTACGGTTTGGGTCGCTTTCTCCTGTTTTTCAGGAGGATAGCCATATTTTCGCAGCAGTCGTTTAACGGTTACTTTGAGTTTTGCTCTAACACTTTCTTTCTGTGTCCAATCAATCGTAGCATTGCGCTTAATTGCTTTAACTAATTCTTGCGCTATTTGTTTGAGGGTATCATCTCCTAACACCTGAACTGCACTATCATTCACTTCAAGAGCATCATAAAACCCTACCTCATCATCTGTGAGTCCTAAATTTTCTCCCCTCGCTTGGGCGGCGCGTATTTCTTGTGCCAGTTCGATTAATTCATGAATAACTTGTGCAGTTTCAATTCCTCTATTTTGATAGTTTAAAACCGTCTTTTCTAACATTTCTTTGAAGCTGCGAGATTGAATTAAATTAGTTCGGGAGCGCGTTTTTATTTGATCATTTAGTAACTTTTTCAATACCTCTAAAGCTAGGTTTTTCTGCGGTAAGTCTCGAACTTCTGCTAAAAATTCATCGCTTAAAATCGCAATATTGGGGGTATTCAGTCCAGCAGCAGAGAAAATATCAACGACTTGATCGGAAGCTACCGCATTAGAAACAATCTGTTTAACGGCTACATCTAAATCTTCAGGGCTTTTTTCGCTATTCGTGGTATGTTTAACTAACGCAACTTTAATTGCTTGAAAAAATCCGACTTCATCTCGAATTGCAATTGCCTCATCAGTACTACTGACCAACGCAAACCCTTTGTTTAGTTCAGTGACTGCTTTAACATAACGGGTTTTGCCGTCTTCTTGCCCTAAGATAAAATCCATTGCTTCAGGAATGATCGAAACACGCCCAGTAGCAGAACCCGTAAAAAAGCGGTGATAATCAAAACCATCATACATCCGTTTAACCGTTTCGTACTTCTCCTGCATCAGTTCTAACGCGATCGCTGTCGGAATCCCAGTTTCTTTCTGATCCCCTTTTGTGTAAGCCTTGAGGGCATCTTTTAACGGGTCTGCAATCCCCAGGTAATCCACCACCAGTCCGCCCGGTTTATCCTTAAATACACGGTTCACACGGGCGATCGCCTGCATCAGGTTATGACCCTGCATCGGTTTATCAACGTAGAGAGTATGCAGACATGGGGCATCAAACCCAGTTAACCACATATCCCGTACAATCACCAATTTTAGCTCAGAATTATAATCTTTAAATCGCGTTGCTAACGCCTTTCTGCGGCTTTTATTGCGGATGTGGGGTTGCATTCTTTCTTCATCAGCCGCGTTACCCGTCATCACAACTTTAATTGCGCCTTTATCATCTTCTTCATCATGCCATTGGGGGCGTAATTGAATAATAGCTTCGTAGAGATCAACACAAATACGACGACTCATACAAACGATCATTCCTTTGCCGTCAATACTGGCTAGACGATTATCAAAGTGTGTGACAATATCTTTAGCGATTTGCTGGATACGTTTTTCTGAACCCACCAACGCTTCTAGTCGCGCCCATTTACTCTTGAGTTTTTCCTTCGTTGAGGTTTCTTCTGTTTCGGTAACTTCCTCAAAGTCTGCGTCAATATAAGGTCTTTCGCTTTCGTTAAGTTCAATTTTTGCTAGTCTGCCTTCGTAATAGATTTTTACCGTTGCCCCATCTTCTACCGCTTGCTGGATATCGTACATATCAATATATTCTCCAAAGATAGCAGCAGTACTTTTATCATTCAATTCTATCGGAGTTCCGGTAAACCCAATAAAAGAAGCAGCAGGTAAAGCATCCCGGAGATATTTAGCAAAGCCATGAGTAATATAAGACTCGTCGCTATCTTGTTTTTGTATAACTTTCGCATCTAACCCATATTGGCTGCGGTGGGCTTCATCCGCAATAAAAATAATGTTACGACGTTGTGAAAGAGTGGGGTAAGCTTCACCTGGGGTGGGGGCAAACTTTTGTATCGTGGTAAAAACAATACCCCCAGATGCCACTTGTAACAGTTGCCGTAAATGTTCCCGGTTTTCTGCTTGGACTGGATTTTGCCTTAGTAAATCTGCACTATTTGCAAAGGTAGAAAACAGTTGATTGTCTAAATCATTTCTATCGGTTAAAACAACTAATGTTGGATTATTTAAGGCGGGATGTTGCACTATTTTTCCAGCATAAAATGTCATCGTTAAACTTTTACCGCTACCCTGGGTATGCCAAACCACCCCAACTTTTTTATCTCCCGCTTCAGCAGTCGCCGAAACCGTCGAAGCCATCGCTTTATTAACCGCGTGATATTGATGATAGCCTGCCATCTTTTTAGTAATATTATCTCCGTCTACTTCAAACACAATAAAATAGCGCAGAATATCCAATAGTCTATTTCGTTCAAATACCCCTTTAATCATCACCTCAAGTTCGGGTTGTTTCCTCGGCGCTAACGTTTCCCCATCAATAGTTCGCCAGGGCATAAACCATTCCCAATTTGCCGTCAGTGTCCCGACTCTGGCTTCTGTACCATCAGAAATTACTAATATTTCATTACAATTAAATAGAGAAGGAATGTCTTTTTTATAAGTTTGAAGCTGATTAAATGCTCCCTTAATTGTGGCGTTTTCTTCAGTGGGATTTTTTAACTCTATGACAGCAATAGGTAAACCATTGATAAATATCACTATATCCGGACGACGGTTATTTTTATTTTCAATAACGGTAAATTGGTTAACCGCTAACCAGTCGTTATTATCAACATGATCAAAATCAATTAACCACACCTTGTCATAAATTTTCCTGCCCTCATCACTCCGGTATTCAACATCTATTCCATCGGTGATAAACTTATGAAAACGACGGTTATTTTCAAATAAATTAGGGCTTTCTGTGCGAATCACCTTTTTAATCGCTTCTTCAATAGCCGTTTGAGGAATATCGGGATTGATCCGTTCTAAAGCTGTTTGTAAGCGCTCTACCAGCACCGTGTCGCCGTAGGTTTGCCGTTCTGACGTGGGGGTATCAGGGGCAATTTCACCGCCATTTAAGACAGTGTAATCGAGTTCTTGTAACCAGATTAGAGTTGCGTCTTCTACAACAGATTCAGTAATGGCTGCCACTGGGGATAACAAAGAGGAGGGGTGTACTATATTATTCTTCCCCTTGATTATCGAAAAATCCGCAATTAAAGCACATTTTCCACCTGTTTCTCTGCCTCAGCTACTCTAATTTCTCCTGACATCAGTTTAGGCAAGAGGGTATCACGGAGATTTGAGAGAGTTTTTGATTCTAATTCATTGGACTTAATTCTTTTTTCCAAAGGGTTAATAATCTGTAAGAATATCTTTTGTAATATTTTAGGTGGGCAAATTATCGGAAAATAACTAATTGAATCAAAAGTAATTTGAGGAAAAGTTCCAGATCTGGATTCAGCAATCATCTGAAATTCTGCTAAAGTTTCATCACTAACCAATATTCGATAAAGTAGTTTTGTTTCTAGCTGATTAAGTGAACAAATGACCATAAATTTAGTTGATACAACATAATTACTAGAATCAAAGTCAACGATTGCATAACGTTTGTTGCCTGGGCGAATTTCACTTATTAAAATATCGCCATTACAGATAGCCTTTTTTGCCTGACCTGGTAATTCATTTTTATTTTTTATATTTGAATGTAAAAATCGACCTTCTAAAACATCTCCCGTATTGATAAATACAACATTTTGATTCTGAATAAAATCAAATTTTCTAGACTTATTTTCAGCGATTTCTCCTAGCTTTCTTACCTCCCAACCTTTCGGAATCTTCCCTAACTCTGAATCCTCAAAATAATCAGGGAAAAGTTCGGCTGTGGCGGCATCCATTCCCACAGGTTGCTGACCATCCATTTTAGCGCGAACTGGATCGAAATCTACAAACCATGACTTAAAAATAGCTTGTGCGATCGCTTCTAATGTTTGGTTCATTTTATTATTCAGTTCGATTTTATCATCAAGAGTACCGAGAATGTGCGCGATCGCTTTTTGTTCAGGAAGTGGGGGAAGATTTATTATAAAATTAGTAATATCAGTTTTTAATACTCTGGGAACTGTTGAGCCTCTTGTTGCTTGTAGTAATCGAGCAAGGGTACGTGGATCTAGTAAAGAGTATTTAAGAAACCGATTATCTAAAGTACCATTCTTTCCTCGAAGAGCCATTACTCTACGGGTAATTAGATAAGTTTGATCGTCAGGAAGAGAAGCGACTTCTCCTACTGGTGCTTCAGTTGTAATAATAATATCACCTGGTTTTGGTAGCCCTCTTGTAATCCATTTATCATAGGTTTCTTGAGATACATAAGAAACAGAACTTAAATCAATACGTCCATTTTTTATATTTGCTGCTGTAATAGTAGGAATTCCAAAAGGTGCTTTTGGAGGCGTTTTACCTCTGTAGTCTATTATTGCTTCTAGCAAATCACCAATAGATTTTTGCTTCCATAGAAAAGGCATTTTTTGCATAACTATAATTTAGTATTCATTTAAATCCTTGCTCTCTTTCCTGCCAGTTATGGCGAAGTTCAGTAACCCAATTTTGAGCATCAACCCCGGACAGTTGATTTGAGGCAATTCCCCGAAAGTCAGTCATACTATATTTCTTAACTGCAACAGGGAGATCTGAATGGCTTAAATTCTCAGCAATACGGCTAATTAATTGTAATTGTTCTGGGATACTGAGTTGTTCTGCTTGTTCGATTAATTCTTCTAATGTCAGACTCATAAACCTAAACTCCTTAAGTTTTCTCGAATGGCTGTTTCTAGTTTGGCACTTTCTTTGAACTGTTCATGCAACGTAATAGTTAACCGCTGCATCTTCTCCTCGAATGGTTCATCATCTTCTTCTAGTTCTTCTGCCCCCACATATCGTCCTGGCGTGAGAACATAACCGTGAGTTTGAATATCTTCTAATGTGGCACTTTTACAAAAACCGGGGATATCCTCGTATTCTTTGCCATTGCGCCAAGCATGATAAGTATCGGCAATACGCTTAACTTCTTCATCGGTTAATTCGCGATGAACTCTATCAATTAAATTCCCTAATTTTCTGGCATCGATAAATAAGGTTTCGCCTCGGCGGTTTCTAAACTGACCATTCTTCTTACTTTTAGCAAGAAACCATAAACAAGCCGGAATTTGGGTGTTGTAGAATAACTGACCGGGAAGGGCAACCATACAATCAATTAAATCTGCATCTATAATACTTTTACGAATCTCTCCTTCACCCGATTGATTTGAACTCATCGAACCATTCGCTAGGACAAACCCCGCTAACCCAGAAGGGGCAAGGTGTGAGATAATCTGTTGCATCCAGGCATAGTTAGCGTTGCCTTTGGGTGGAATACCATATTGCCAGCGGATATCTTCTCGCAGGCGATCGCCGCCCCAATCACTTATATTAAAGGGAGGATTTGCTAGGATAAAGTCGGCTTTTAGGGTTTTGTGTTGGTCGTTGTGGAATGAGTCTGCATTACGAGTTCCCAGGTTACCTTCTATACCGCGAATTGCCAGATTCATTTTACACAGTTTCCAGGTCGTCGGGTTAGATTCTTGACCGTATATTGAGAGATCTCCGATGCGTCCACCGTGGGCCAGAACAAACTTCTCAGACTGGACAAACATTCCCCCTGAACCGCAACAGGGGTCATAGACACGGCCTTTGTAGGGTTCTAGCATTTCGACTAAAAGCTGTACAACACAGCGAGGGGTATAAAATTGTCCGCCGTTTTTGCCTTCTGCACTGGCAAATTGACCGAGGAAATATTCATAGACTCGCCCTAGAATATCTTGTGAACGGCTTTGTTCGTCTCCTAAGCCAATAGTGCCGACTAAATCAATCAGTTCTCCCAGTAGCCGTTTATCCAGGGAAGGTTTACCATAATCTTTAGGCAGAACCCCTTTTAAAGATGGGTTTTCTTGCTCAAGGATAGTCATTCCTTCGTCTATTCGCTGACCAATTTCGGGTTGCTTGGCGTTGGCTTGGAGAAATGACCACCGCGCCTGTTTAGGAACGTAAAATATATTTTCTGCTAAATATTCGTCTCGGTCTTCTGGGTCGGCGTATTCATCGGCTACGAGTGTGTCGTAGAGTTCGATAAAGGCATCCGAGATATATTTGAGGAAAATTAAGCCTAAAACAACGTGTTTATATTCGGCTGCGTCTAAATGTCCTCTAAGTTTATCGGCAGCTTGCCATAATGTCTCTTCAAAGCCTAATTTGGCGCTATTGTCTTTCTTCTTAGTACTCTTTTTAGTTGGCACGCTGGGTACTCCTTGATTTTGGCATTCACCATCTTAGTTTTGTTTTGAGGTGAGGACAAAAATAGAAGTACACAGATAGCCAGAGTCTGACGAAAAAGTAGATGGGGGCGGTGGGACTTGAACCCACACGACTGTTAAGGTCAACGGATTTTCATCCTCTCACAACTTTCGCTGTTGCCGAAACTCTGAGCTGAATTTTGGCTTTGAGAATTGGACTCTCCCTTTACCCTCGCCTTAAACGTTAGGGTAGCTCCCGTCGAGTCTCTGCACCTTCCGCACAATTTGACAATCCCTAGAAGACTTTTACTTCTAAGCGTTGTCTATTGTTTGGCTTGGCTCAGGATTGCCTTGTCTGTAATCAGATTTAGGTTTCCCTGAATTTGAGAGCCGTCACTTGAAGGATTTCTCACCTCAAGGCCCAGTTTACTAAGTCCGTAGCGTCTACCATTCCGCCACGCCCCCAGAAGTGTTTATCAAACACAGTCACTAACGATAGCACAACTTTACTGATTTGTGCAACTTTTTTATTTTAATAAGTTTTGGTACGATAATAGATTGTGCCTGTTGCCCAGTCATCGGAATCAGAAACTGACCAGATTGTTTCTTGAGATCTAATGTGACGAGGGCGATCGCGCTGATCTGACGGAACACTCAGATCGGGCTAAATTTGCCAATTAAGTTTATTCAATTAAAGCAAGATAGTAAAAAATGGAAATCACAGTCGAATGCAATCAACGCGAAGAAGGTACAAAGCCCAATGCTTTGCGTCGTCAAGGTTTAATTCCTGCGGCTCTTTATGGCCATGATGGAACCAACTCGGTTCAGTTAACGATCCCGGCTAAAGCTTTAGAAACTTTGATGAAAAAAGCGGTGGAAAACAAAACCGTCGTTCAACTCAACGTCGCGGATCTATCTTGGAGTGGCAAAACCTTAATTAAAGAAATTCAGGTTCATCCTTGGAAAGGTTACCCTTATCATGTCAGTTTCTTCTCTGTGGGAGAGTAGGGATGAGGGGGTAGGGATGAGGGAGTGGGGTAAGAAAAGTTAAATATTTTTTGCCTATCCGCTCACCCAAAATGCCTACACCCTCAACACATAACCCATGATCCACAAAAATAATATTAAAATTTAATCAATATTAAAGCGTCAAGGCGTTACACTATTTAAAGCTTGAGTGGCGGTATAATCTGCAATTGAGGTTACACGACGACTGGAGAGAAATTACGAAATGGTGACTAACGGAACAAATCCACCCACACCTGCCCAATCAGAATCACAAAATCCGAATCAACCAATTGTTGTAGAAGATTATGCGGATCGGTTAATTGAAGATTTATTTACTGATGTAGAACGAGTATTAGACGGGGGAGCAAAACTTCCCAGCAAAGCGGTTCAGCCTGAATTTGTCTCTCTTAAGTCAATTCAAGTCCCAACCATTGTATTACCTGAAACAGAAACATCGGCCATCAATCCTTCAGACCGGGCAATTGATCCAGAAGTCGTTCGTGTGGAGAGTGCAGATACAGCTAATTCTTCTTTAGATCGATGGCTACTCGGAGCCGCTTTTACTTCTTTGGTGATTACCTTAGGTTTATGGGTGGCAACCCGAGGAGGCTTTAGTCGGTTATTTGCGCCAGCCCCAGTGGCAGTTAGTCCAGAAACCACTGTTAAACCGATCAATCCGGCTGATGCTGAATTTGCGGGTTATGTCGGGCGATCGCTAAATGCTATCCAAAAGCGAGCTGTTGCGGTACCCACTTTACCACTCGTTCCGCCACTCCCTGCACCCAACGCCACCTTACCCGCGCTGCCTGTGCCTGGAACTCCCACCAGTAGCCCGACAACAGCCACAGATACAAACAGTTTGATTCAATCGATTAATCGCGTTGCCAATACGGTAGAATCAGCCTCGCGGGAAATGGCCTCATTATCAAACCGGGTAATGAATGCCCTCAATACTCAACTACAACAATCTCCCCAAGCTCAAGTTCAAACCCCCACACCCGGCGGACAAACTTCAGGTTCGTCTTCAACGGTAGCAAATGCTCCGGCAACAGAGCAGAACGTCGCAGAAGCAACCCCAGAAACCACCCCAGAAACAACGGAATCACCCCAAGAGGAGTCTACAACCGTTTCGGCTACCCCGCAGACGACAGAAGCAGAAACAGCTCCTGTAGCGGCTGCACCAATTCCTCAAGCTCTCCCTGCTCCCGAATCTATCCCCGCCGTTTCTATCCCTCCATCTACACCTGCCCCACAAACTCAAGCATCTGCTATCTCAGCCAATCCTGAGCCCGCTATCATTCATACATTAGTCGGGATTTTAGAACTCGGGGAGCGCTCTGCTGCCTTATTTGAAGTCGATGGTGTCCCTCGTCGGATTTATATTGGTGAAAATATCGCAGGCAGTGGTTGGACACTGGTAGAAGTTGCCAATCAAGAAGCAGTGATGCGGCGCAATGGTGAAGTGCGGACAATTTTTGTTGGCCAACAGTTCTAATGCAGTGTTCGGATGTGAAATATGGGCTTATTCGATGATTTCAGTCGCTTCTTAGAAACTCGCTTAGAGGAGTTCCTCAAGGATAATCCTCATTTGGAGTTGCAAGCACTCGAAGAACAACTGCGAGAACAAGAAACAGACACCTTGCGATTAATTGCGGATTTACAGCGGCAAGAAAAGCGCCTACAGGATGAAATTCTAAGTATTGCCCAAGATATCCAACGTTGGCATGAACGGGTGGCAAAAGCCAAGGCCGCTAACCGTCCTGATTTAGCCCAGGCGGCGGAGGAACGGGAGGCGGCATTATTGCGTCAGGGGAATCAGCGCTGGGGACAGATGCAAGGGGTGAAAGAACGCATCGAACAATCCAAGCAACTGTACAAACAGGTTAAACAACGCCGTCAGGAAGTTAAAGTAAAAGCCCAGGAGGCAGAAGCCGCCCGGACTCAAAATCGCGCTCAAACTCAATCTTCTTGGGATATTCCCGATTGGAAGCAAACCGCAAATTATAATAGTTTTGGTAGTGCGGGCGACCCATTAGAACAGCAATTTAAAAGTTGGGAAGCCGAAGCTGATTTAGATGAGTTGAAGCGACAAATGGGGAAATAATTCCGTCATTTGTTAACTTTTATATCTTAATTCCTGATTTATTAGTAAAAATTAGAAAGTATACATAGTGTTATGCTGAGGTGAACGATGTATCCTTGGCGTTTGTGCGCTTTGTTCTATACCGATAGCAATTGTGTTAAGAAGAATTCTGATTATCAGCCTCATCTGTAACCTTTTTATTGTACAAACACCTCCAGCTAATGCTTTTCCCCTGGTTAATAAAGTAGATTTTTCTTCAGATAAAATAGCGGAGAAAACAGAGCAAGTTCATGAATATTTAATCTATCGCTATCAAAATATACAATCTCTAAGATATAACATTTTATCTCGCTCAGAACAACTCTTGAAAAAGAGTAAAAGCTCAACAAAGAAAGCTTATAAAAAAACCAAGGATATTTTTGATGAAATTGATTTACTCAGCTTAGTTATCGGTGCTTCAGTTTCCGAGGAAACCGTCATAAACTCTTTAAAAGATGTTCCAAAAGATTTTACTGAACTACTTAAAGAGATGCCTGCTATAGCCAGAAAAGCCAAGTATGCAGGTGTAAGAAGAGGAGAAAAATTACGCTCTAATTTAGAAGCATTTAAACTATTTAAAAAGATTCCTGGTTCTGTATTAATGGAAAGTAATCAACAAAAAGTTAAGACTTGGCTCAAAAATAAGCATGGCAGTCATATTCAAAGCAAAGCCAATGGAGGTGGCAATCATTCAGATAATATATTTTGGGAGTTAGGAACTCAAAATATGGCACGGGGAGCTAAAAATACAACTCGTTATGATCTATTCCTGAGCCGTATCCATAATGCAACAGAAAGTGTTATTCAAAATAGTACGACTATTGCAAAGTTAGGCTTAAAGGCTACTGCGACTGCGGTATTAATTGATGCGCTTGTAGAAACAACAGTTCAGTTAGTCGAATTATCTGATGGTGAAATGGATATCAACGAGTTCTTTTCTCTGCTCCAAACATCAGTTAAGCGAACCGCAATTAGTGCTGTTGCATTCTATACGCTTCTTGTGATCGCTATCTCACTTTGTCCTGAGTTAGTGCCTGTTCTTTATTCTCCTGAAATCGTCGCTATTTCTCAAGTTATTCTAGGAAGTCGATTAGCATTACCATTATTAAAGTTAGTTCCGGCATTATAAATCAATCACTAATCCTCCTCTTTAATTATAGTTAAAATAGTCTGAGGAGGATAATTGCTTAGAATTAATTGTTGGTTGTCTATGCTTGAGAATAAGCGGGAAAATCAGTATATCCTTCTGCGGTAAAAGAATACCAGATTTTGGTTTCTGGGGGAGGATTTAACGGCCAGTCATTGGCGAAACGATCCACTAAATCTGGATTAGTAATATAGGGTCGGCCAAATGCAATTAAGTCAGCATCATCGGCTTCTATCGCGGCTTCTGCGCTTTCTTGATTGTAACCACAATTACCAATTATAGGACGCTGAAATATTGGACGAAACTCGGCTAATGTCATCGGTTCTCCCAATTCATGAAAACCAAACGCTAAACCATCTAACAAGTGTAAATAGGCTAAATCATATTGATCTAATTTCTCAGCGATATAGATAAAGGTTTCTCGATAATCGGGTGAACCCATACTATTGTAATTGCCGTTGGGAGATAAACGCACTCCAACTTTATCGGCAGGTAAAACAGTCAGAATGGCTTCGACAATTTCTTTAAGAAACTGATAGCGATTTTCTAAACTGCCGCCATAGCGATCGCTCCGATGATTCGTTTTAGACTGTAAGAATGTATCAATTAAATAGCCATTGGCTGCATGAATTTCTACCCCATCGAATCCCGCCATTTTTGCCCATTCAGCGGCTTTGCGGTAGTTTTCGACAATTTGCGGAATTTCTTCTGTTTCGATCGCTCTAGGGGTTTCGTAGGGCTGCTTACCGTTGGGTGTATGAATGTAATCCCCATCAATTGGAATCGCGGAAGGGGCGACGGGTAATTCACCGTTAGGATGAAAGCTACTGTGAGAAGCCCGTCCACAATGCCACAATTGTAGAAAAATCGGTGTGCCTTCTGCATGAACCGCTTCAACGACTTGTTTCCAAGCGATCGCCTGTTCTTCAGTATAAATTCCAGGGGTTTGTTCCCAGCCATTCGCCATTTCTGAAATGGTTGTGGCTTCGGTAATAATTAAACCCGCATTGCTACGCTGACGATAATACTCAGCCATTAATTCATTCGGCATCCGTTCTGTCCCTGCCCGCGCGCGGGTCATGGGTGCCATTACCACTCGATTTTTTAATTTGAGATCATCACTCAGGTCAAATTGAGTTAATAACCGAGGGGAACTGGTTTGTAGCGTCATTGCTTAGTTAATTGTATTTCTACAACTGAGTATCATAAACTTTGTACGCAAATGTAGTCAAATGTAGTCAAATGCCGTCAAATCTCTCTGGGGTTTCCATACTATTATTTGCGGACAATTCCGTCAATTAGGAGTAGTGCGATACGGCGTGCCACCACTTTAATGGTAGGATAAAAATTGAGAAAACTATGTAAAAACTAAGCATACAATTAGAATCACCAATCTTGTCAAATGATTGACTCATTACTTACAAGAGAGCAATGAGATTAGTAGAAAGACATATTATCCAACCCCAACATCGGTTTTTCGGTGAAATAGACCGACTCTGTTGGCTGTCTAAAAATCTCTA
>JBARXJ010000012.1:0-148111 GCA_049647265.1 Microcoleaceae cyanobacterium | reverse complement strand
TAGCTATTTTCCCAGGCGGCTACCCACCAAGTATCTTTGCCGTTTTAGCGTTTCACATCCGAGTTCGGGATGGATCGGTGTGGTTCCACTAAGCCATCAGCACCAGGAAAGCTTTAAAATACTTTCTTGAGCGCTTGGGTCAGCTCTTGTGTTTCTTTCCCTTGCACAATTACTAATTATGCATCATCAACCCATCGTTGTCAACCCTTTTCTCAAATTTTTTTTTTCGCTCTCCGACAATCATACAAGCAGCAGTCGGCAGAATGATGTTCTCCTCAGCAGATTGCCATAGATTCAGTTTACAGCATGGGATAACTTGATTCAGTCATAAGAACGGTTTTTGGATGGAGTGTCTCTGTTAAAACATAAGTTTACGCGATCGCGAACATAAAATCGGGTGCAGTGTCTTCAAGGCAATAACGCGGTTTGTTCTCATTCTCGTTAAACTCACCGTAAGCACAGAAAGAATTAATCAATTTATGATGAGTCAAATATCTGGTATTGATAGTTTGATTGATTCCTAAAAAGAAGTATATTTACTCATTTACGATTGCAAATTAATACTTTTTCTTTCGACTTTTACTCAAATTAATCATAATACTCTGATTCATAGCAAACCCAGTGATAACTATTTAATCGTTAATCGCTTTGCAAAATATTAATTGACTTTAAATACATATATTGAAATAGATGATTCTGAATAACTCTAAATAATATGGCAATTTGGCAATTTATTTTAAAGTGGGTAATGATAGGATAAAATTATCAGCTCAAGATAAGTATTCGAGCTTCTATTTAATAGAATAACATCGTTCATCAATTCGGAGAACGATCTAGTCGTAACTTCCGTAACTATAGACGTTGCTGATAAATTATGCTGCTTATCTTCAGTATAGTTTAGAGATTTTTTGCATAAGTTACCGATGTTGAGAACTATGTAAGCTTGGAAAAGAAACAAATAAATAGAGATGAAGCCAGATAGTTAACAGCTTGGATAATGATGTCATTTCTTTTGAATATAAGCTGCTAATCTAAGCAGATTCCAATTAAAACCCCTGAGTCAAATACCCCAAAAAATTAGACGATTTCACGCCGAAATTTAGATCAAAATCAAGTCGGTTTTTATTCATGATTTCTATAGAACAGCTACAAGCATATAGAAAAAATATCAATGAATAATTGACTGACTAATAAACCGGATCATAATTAGGAGAAAAAAATGCTTGAAGTTACAAAGAATACCGATATTAATGTTGAAACCGAACTCAATACAGATATTGATGATACAGTTGATCTTAATCAATCAATGGATTTGAACTTTGATAGTACCGTAGATATTGATGGTAATTTAGCCAATCTTAACTTTGATGTCACAGCAATTGGTGACAATAGTAGTGCTGAATCTAATATTTCTGTTGTCGTCACTGATAATCTTTCTGAAATTAATGGTTCATTATCCGCAGGAGTGGGAAATAATACGCTTTTAGTAGAATTTCGTACAATTAATGGTGCTGAGAATAACCCAAATAACCCAGACTGGGGAACTCCAGAAACTCAACTTTCTCGTCTGACTCCTGTTGCCTACGAGGACAGTATTTCAGAACCACGTGGGGGCGATACGTCTGTTTTACCGAGTCCAAGAGAGATTAGTAATATAGTTTTTGATCAATCAGAATCAATTCTTAACTCTGCTGGAGTCAGTGATTGGTTTTGGCAATGGGGACAATTTTTAGATCATGATTTAGACTTAACGCCTGCCACTTCTGGTGAAGCATTTAATATTTTAGTTCCTGCCGGCGATGCGGAGTTTGATCCTACAAATACAGGCAATCAAGAGATTGATTTGACTCGTTCAATTTTTGATTCTTCCACAGGAACTTCTGTTTCTAATCCTAGAGAACAAATTAATGAGATTACCGCTTATATTGATGGTTCAAATGTTTACGGTTCCGATCAAGAACGAGCAGAAGCGTTAAGAACTTTGGATGGTACTGGACGCTTAGAAACAAGTCTTGCAGATAACGGAGAAATTTTGCTCCCCTTTAATACAGAAGGTTTAGAGAATGACGATCCATTTAATCGACCTGCAAATCAGCTCTTTTTAGGCGGAGATATCCGTGCTAATGAGCAAGTAGGATTAACCGCAACCCATAGCTTATTTGTGCGAGAACATAATCGCTTAGCCGAAGAAATGGGTCAACGTTTAGATGAAAATGATGCTGAATTGGTTGATTTATTTGAGGAATCAGGACTCAGTCGAGGTGACTTTATTTATGAAGCGGCACGTCGAATTGTAGGAGCAGAAATTCAAGCCATTACCTATAACGAATTTTTACCGTTATTATTCGGAAATAATACATTAGAAAATTATTCTGGATATGATGAAACTGTTAATATTGAGATTAGCAATGAATTTTCTACAGCAGCATTTCGTTTCGGACATACAATGTTATCCTCTACATTGCAAAATGGAACTTCAGAGGGTTTAGCATTAAGAGATTCCTTCTTTAATCCTGACTTAGTGACAACTGGAGGAGTGGATGATTTATTGTCAGGTTTAGCCTCTCAAGCAGCGCAAGAAATTGATGCAATGGTGATTGATGATGTGCGTAATTTCTTGTTTGGTCAACCGGGTAATGGTGGCTTTGATTTAACCTCTTTAAATATTCAGCGAGGACGAGATCATGGTATTGCCAGTTATACTGAAGTTCGGGAAGAATTAGGCTTAGATCCCATTACAAATTTTGCCGATATTTCCTCCGATCCTGAAGTACAAGCAGATTTAGAAGCCGCTTATGGAAGTATCGATCAAGTGGATTTATGGGTGGGAGGATTAGCCGAAGATCATGTTAATGGTGGCTTAGTGGGAGAAACATTTCAGGTGATTTTACTCGACCAATTTACTCGGCTGCGGGATGGCGATCGCTTTTATTATGAAAACGATCAATTGTTCTCTGTATTAGCGCCAGATATAGAAGATACAACCTTAGCCGATGTCATTCTCAATAATTCTTCCATTAGCAATATTCAGGAGAATGTGTTCTTAGTTTAAAAGGGTGTAAAATTAATACTAAAATACACCCCGTGATCTTGAAGGTTATTTCCTTTATCTTCGAGGTCAACTAACGGTAATCCATAATCAACGCGAATATTTAAATCTGGTACAGGCTGCCATAATACTCCTAAACCTGTGCCGATTAAAAATGTTTGATCTAAAAGTATATTAGGATTCTCTCGATGATTCCAAACTTTGCCAAATTCGACAAATGGCGCTAACTGTAACGTTGGTAAGCCGATTTCATTTTGTAATAAAGTAATGCGATCTTCAACAGAGATGCGAAAACCATTATCTGCAGCCCGGACATTTTGCCGATAACCCCGCAACGATAACGCCCCTCCTAAGACAAACTGTTGGGAGGCAAATAAAGGATCGGCAGCCAGTTGAAGTTCGCCTTGGGCAATGAGTAAATGACGACTGCTTAAGCGTTGTACCCGCTGCACTTGACCCAACCAACTTAAAAATCCAGCACTGGGGCCAGAATCATTCGTAGTGGCATCTAAGATATCCACTCCTAAGCTAAATTGCGATCGCAATGCCCACGCCCCTCGAGGATCTCGGCGGACATATTCCTGTCCGAACTTAAACACATTGGTGCGAGTGGCTCCTGCAAACTCAAATTCCTCCTCTGCATCGAAGGAGATATCACTGTCTTGGTAAGTAAACCCCAACGACAAAGCAAATTCTTCTGCTGGTGTACGCAACAGGGGTTGACGATAACTCAATTCATAGCGCTGAGATTGGCTTTCAATATTAAGATCTTCAAAGTCTTCCTGAACAATCCGACTCCGATAGGGAGGAATTCGCAACTGAATCGTACCATTCATGGCATTAATCGGAAAACTATAGAGAAAATCCACCACATCCGACTCGCCATCGGTAATTAAACGAGTAGTATTGTAAGAGACAAATACTAAATCCCCATTTCCCGTTAAATTCAGGTGACGTAAATTAATTCCTAACCGTTCTGAACCAATACTAGGCGGAGAATAGTTATCGCTACTAAAACCGACTTGAAACGCATCAGCTTCGATAACCCGCACAATTAAGATACTCTCACCTTCTTCTGTGCCTGCCCTGAGACTAGCCTCTACCGTTTCAAATAAAGGATTAACCCGCAATAGGCGCAGTTGGTTTTCTAAACGGGGCGTACTCAAAGGTTGACCTGCTCCCAGTCGGACTCGAGAACGAATATACTCAGGGTTCAGGCGTTGGGTTCCTTCTATTTCAATTTCTTCTAAGGTTCCTTCAATTACCTGAATGGTTACCACGCCGTCATTAATGGTTTGTTCCGGGACAATTGCTCTTGAAGTAATGTAACCCTGTTCTAAATAAATTTCTGTAATATTATCTGCGGCTTCTTGTAACTCCTGTAACGTCACGGAGCGCCCTTCTAAAGGGCTAACAATAGACGTAATTTCTTCTGGGGTCAAAATTGAACTGCCCACCACTTCAATGGTGGTAATTGGGATGGGTGTGTTATCGGGTGGTAGAGCGGGAGTCGGCGGGGGTGTTGGTTCTATTTCCTGCTCTTGAGGGGGTTCGGGTTGAGGCGGTTGGGGGTCGGGTTGAATTAATCGATCTCGGTTGGGGTCAGGTATAGGGTTAATTTCAGACGGAGTGGGGGGAGTGGGGGTTTGTGTGAGTTGAAAACAAGCGAATTTAACACAATCAGAGGTTGATAAGGGCTGATTTTCTCTCGGTTGAAGTGATAAATCAAAGTTTGTTATCGGCTGAAAAGATAGGACTCGATCGGATTTATTGGGTTTGGGTAAATTAAACTCTGCCTTCGGTTGAGACATGGCCTGAGCCATTGCCGTAATCTGCGCGTTGGCGTAGCCTTGCGGTAGTAGTATCGCAAAACTGGTCACGAAAAAACTAGATCGTTTAATAAATCGATTAAAACTCCCGCCCATACAACAAATGCCTACTTTTAGATTAAAACCAACTTTATATTGAACTAACTTAGCCAGTCTAGCCTAGAACTGAGGCTCTGGGGAGATGCAGTTTATGATTTGTTAATTTATGATTTGTCGTTTGTCATTGACTTTTAGTGGGATCATCGAACCGGTTCGCAAGCCTACAAGCTGTTACTAGATCAGAGTGCTGACTTCTCTACAACAACCGATAACCAACAACGGACGATCAATCACTCTGAAATTAACCACTTTCGACAGAGGATTCATCAGTATTTCTCTCTTTATGATAAAAATACCCTGGCAAATATAAACTTTTGCAAAATAAATTAGTGTCTAAATGTGCATGATGGACAGATTGTCAAGCCTTTGTTACGATAATTTACATATAGAAGATAAAAAGAGTACACACATACCAGCGATGCATCTGCTGGTCATGCACACAGGAATTGTATAGGAGGACAAAAGGATGCGAACTCCCGGAAACTTAAGTTTAGAACAACAGTTCAAGTTACAAGTTCTACAAGAACAGGTTAAGGGTCTTAGCTTGGAAGAAGCCCAGGAGTATTTGGTTGAGGTTTTGCGTCAAGGGATGGTAAAAGATAATATCCTCAGACAATGGATGAAGCAAGCTTGACAGATTAATCATTTATTGTTAATCATGAGTCGTTGCTAGGGTGTGGTATCAGGCAAAGAGAATAAATCCTACATCCTACACCCTCAAGTCTATTGCCGACTTGCCGACTTGCCTTACTTGTTAACCAAACCGACCACTAACATATTGTTGGGTTGCTTCTTCAGCCGGATTTTGGAAGATGGTTTGAGTCTCATCAAACTCCACTAAATACCCGAAACGTTTACCACTTTCTGCTGCCTTGGCATTGTAAAAAGCAGTCACATCCGCCACCCGAGTGGCCTGCTGCATATTGTGAGTCACAATAATAATTGTATAATTCTCTTTGAGTTCGTGGATTAAATCCTCGATGGCTAAAGTTGAGATGGGGTCAAGGGAAGCGCAGGGTTCATCCATCAAGACGACATCTGGGTTGACTGCAATCGCTCGGGCAATACACAAGCGTTGTTGTTGACCGCCTGAGAGTGCAAAACCACTTTCTCCTAATTTATCCTTGACTTCATCCCATAATACCGCTTGCTTGAGCGATCGCTCTACAATTTCATCCATATCGGCTTTAGATTTCGCCATGCCATTGACTCGTACACCGTAGGCGATATTATCGTAAATGGTTTTAGGGAAAGGATTGGGTTTTTGAAACACCATCCCGATGCGTCGCCGTACTTCTACTGGGTCAACATCGGGGTCATACAAGTTTTTACCATGATAATAAACTGCCCCATCGAGTTTAAAAATAGGAATCAAATCATTTAAGCGGTTAAAGCATCGTAAGATTGTACTTTTCCCACAACCCGACGGCCCGATAAATGCTGTGACTTGATTTTTGGGAATTTCTAGAGAGACTCCTCGAACTGCCTTGAAATTACCATAAAAGACATCCAGATTTTCTGCCGTTAGAACAGCTTCAGTCTTTGGTTTGGAGTGGAAACTAGAATCCATCATCGGTTGAACTTCCATTATTGAGAGTAGATAAAAGGGTGGATGGGTGAATAATTGGGTGTGGTAACTGTTAGAAATTCTGCTGACGAGTTGCCCAACGGGCGATAATACTGGCAATTAAAACCAGCAATACTAACACTAACGAAGCTGCCCAAGCGTATTCTTGCAGAACTTTATCAAAACCTCGGGCAAACTCGTATACTAAATAAGCTAAAGAGGGTAAAGTTGGGGCAAATAAACCTCGTGGCCAACTATTGGTATAAACGACGGTGAACAGTAAAGGGGCTGTTTCTCCCGCTGCCCGCGCTACGGCTAAGGTTACCCCGGTTAAAATGGCTGGCATTGCGGCAGGAAGGACAACTTGTAAGACTGTTTGATAGTTAGAAGCCCCCACACCCACTGAAGCCCAACGAATTTCTTGAGGTACAATTTGCAACGCTTCATCTGTTGTCCGTACAATCGTCGGTAACATTAAGACCGATAACGCTACTGCCCCAGCAATGACAGAAAACTGACCTGTAACTAAGACAATTAAACTATAGGCAAAAATCCCGGCAATAATAGAAGGAACTCCACTGAGAACATTGGTGGCAAACCGAATCCAATTTGCGGCTTTACCATTGCCAAATTCGGAGAGAAATACAGCCGCTAACACCCCAAAGGGAACCGAAATCAGAGTTGCTACAGCCACGACCATCATTGTTCCCAAAATAGCGCTAGCAATTCCACCCGTAGTTTGGCCGGCAGCGGGGGGTAACTGAGTAAATAAATCTAGATTGAGTCGAGACGCTCCTTTAATTAAGACATAAATTAAAACAGCAAACAAGGGGATGAGGGTAATGGCAATACAAAACCCAGAAATTCCCGTCATGATCAGATTAAACAATTCACGGGGACGAGAGCGATCGCGAACTAAACTTCGGGTGATAGGTTGTGGTAAAGGTTGACCCATATTTGACATAATCGACTATAAATAAACTCAATTAAAACAACGGCAACGATAAAAACCTATTGATATTTGGCTTGCACTTGACCCACAATCCACTGCGCTAAAATATTCACCAGTAGGGTTAATAAAAATAAGACGAGTCCGGCATACATTAAGGCTGAAACTTGTAAACCCGAGGCTTCGGCAAATTGGTTTGCCATTAAGGAAGCAATGGTATTGGCTGGGGCAAATAGAGATAAATTTAACCGCGTCGAATTCCCAATAATCATCGTCGCCGCCATGGTTTCTCCCATTGCCCGACCCAGTCCTAACATAATGCCCCCAACAATGCCAGAAAATGCCGCTGGAATTAATACCCGAAAAATAGTGACCCAACGACTTGCCCCTAAACCGAGAGAGGCTTGGCGTAATTCAGGGGGTAAACTAGCAAGAGAGTCGCGGGCGATCGCGGTTATAATGGGTAAAATCATAATCGCTAAAATCACCCCGGCGGGGAACATTCCAGGGCCGACTGGAGGGGTTCCAAATAAAGGAATCCAGCCTAAAGTTTTGAAGAAAAACATTTGAATCGGTCGCAGGAATGGAATTAATACAAAAATTCCCCACAACCCATAAACCACACTGGGAATAGCAGCCAGCAGTGAAACCAGGAAAGATAAGATTGTCCGAACAAATTCCGGTAAGAAATCTTCACTCAGAAAAATAGCAGTTCCTAACCCTAAAGGCACGGCAAACAGTAATGCAATAAAAGAACTGACTAATGTTCCATAAATCATGGGAAAAGCGCCATATTCACTCTCAACCGGGTTCCAGGCGCTGTTAAATAAAAAGCCGATACCAAATTCTTTGAATGCTTCAAACGCTTGCACTGCAATGGGCAGCGCTATTAATATTAAAATCGCAATAATGCCCCAAGCAAAAATCTGAGTAATCCAAATAAAACTACTATCAATTTTACGTTCAGTATTAGAACGAGACTGGGGAATTCCGTCTCTAAAATCTTGGGTGGGTGCAGCCATATTTAGGATAAGAAAAACGAGTTTTATTATGGGTTAAAAATGCAAAATAAAAAGCGATAAACTTTCAATCTTGCATTGTTAAATTGGGAACGTTTAGACTATTGAACGTTGATCTGATAATCTGGGCTAATTTTATCAGCTTCAGCCGCAACTTTTTGCACCACACTCGGCGGTAAAGGAATATAACCTAATTCTCCGCTGAGGGTTTGCCCTTCAGTTAAAGCGTATTCAATAGTTGCTTCTAACGCTTTGGCTTTTTCAGGATCATCATAGCTGTCGTAAGTTAATAACCAAGTGTAGGTTACAATCGGGTAAGACTGATCGCCTTCTGGGTCAGTAATGAAAGCCCGTAGATTTTCAGGTAATACGACTGCATCAAGCGTGGCTGATGCGGCTTCTGCGCTCGGTTTGATAAAGTTACCCGCTTGGTTTTGTAATGATGCCATCGGTAAGCCAGCACTATTAGCAAAACCATATTCAACATAACCAATTGCCCCAGGGGTTTGTTGAACTTGAGCTGTTACCCCATCATTTTTGGGCGCACCTACTCCCACCGGCCATTGTACCGTTTTTCCTTCTCCAACGCTACTATTCCACGCTTCACTAATGGCGCTTAAATGTTTTGTAAATACCCCAGTTGTTCCACTCCCATCAGAACGGTAAACTACAGTAATGGGTAAATCAGGTAACGTTACATCAGGGTTATCAGCGGCAATTCTCTCATCATTCCAGTTAGTGATATTGCCCAATAAAATATCGACATATACGTCCCGAGATAAATTTAATTCCGGTGCTTCTGGTAAATTGTAAGTTAAAACAATACTTCCGGCTGTCATCGGCAGTAAATTAACCCCTCTCTCAACCGCTGCAATTTCTTCATCACTCATCGCAACATCACTCGCACCAAAGTCTACCAGTCCTTGAGTAAAGCGTTCAATTCCAGCACCACTTCCCACAGACTGATAGTCTACCTGTAAATTCTGAGTCCCGGTACTGACATCTTGAAACCAACGTTGATAGAGAGGTGCTGGGAAAGATGCACCCGCCCCAACTAAACTGACTTGTTCATTTAATACTAAATCAATTGCCGCACCCGATGAAGCTGTTGTACTAGTTTCTGCGGTATCCGTTGTCGCTGTTGGAGTACCACCACCACAAGCTACAACACTCAGACTCAGTAAGATTGCAGATAATCCAGTTAAGGCACGAGAAGAAGCCGGTCGTGGCATAGGAAAAACCATGTTTTGTGTAACTTTTGTTGTAAATAAGGTTAATTACTTTTGAGGATAACCTTTTAGTCGCAAATAAAGGTAAAGGGAAGGTTAAGGATTCTATAATTGTCTGGCGCTTGACCCATATTTACCGTGGTGGGATTACTGATACTCATGCAGAGACATTCCATAGACCTTAGCCCACGACAAAGAATTTAAACTGTAGACGGATTATTAATGATGCTGTATTCAGAATAGACTTTATTTTTATTAAAACTAACTGCAAGATTAGTCACTTACACTACTGAGTATAAATATTTCCTGACATGAATTTCCAATTAAGTTAAAAATAAATATAAAAAAGATATAACTGAATTAATTAAATCTTTGATAAATAATTGATATACCCCCAACTCATCAAAATAAACTTATAAATATTAGAGACAATATTTTTACCTGTTGAGACTACAATCAGTTGATAAAATGCTGAAAATGAAGTCTGATATCGTGATGAAATTCTGTTAATTTTGCTACAATATCAACTAAAATTGTTGTAGTCAATCAAGATTTTATCAAGAATCTGAGATAATTGATGGGGCTTTAATTGCTAAATATAATTTGATAGCCTGGCTGAATCAATCCTTATCTATTATTTTAATTTAATATGAAATTGCTCAACTTTTGGCTAATTTTAATCAATAAAATCATGAATTTTTTCTACTGATAAATTTAAAGTATTTGCTATTTGTTCGACTGTTAAACCCAACTTTAATAACTGAGAAATCATCTGTTGTTTCTCCTGTTCTAACTGTTGGATTTGTTGTTCAGCTTTTTCTGCCCGGATTCGTTCTTGTTCTGCCCGTTCATATCCCGTTATAATTACAATACCCTTAGCATCACACCACCTTAACCAGGTTTCTTGTTTTCCTTCATATTCCCCTTCCCATAACGTTAAACCAATACTGACTTCTTCTAACCAATAGAGTAATTTTCTGTCCTCATTTTGCGTTTTAACTGTAGTATTTTCTAGAGGATGATAACGTCCTAAAACTAATTCAAAAATCTATAATAAATTTTCTTATAACTGCTGCAAAGGATCAAAGACCACATAGTAAATCACACCCATTCGGGCATATTTTTCTAACTTCGTCCCTAATTCATTCCCTTCTTTATTAGAAATAATCTCAATCACTACATCAGGAAAATTTCCACTTTTCTAAACAAAACAATTCTGATTTTTATTTAGTTTAAAATCCGGTGGAACTTCAACATCTAGAGATAAAAATACATCAGGGACTAGCGGCGGTTGATGGATGCTATAAAAAATCCCTACATTAGCATCGGATAAAAAAGGCTTTCTAATGGTTAATTCAGATTCAGAACTATACAGGATTTCAACCAATAAACGCTGTAATTTAGCAGATAAAAAATTATCCACAGGCGTATCGTCTTCGGTAACAATATGACTAATATCGATTGAGTTGGGTTCAACGGGACTGATAGACATCGTCATTTCGCCTTAAAGTCAGATGAACAAGAATATATCTTAATGATAAAATCAATAAAACGTCATTTTTAACTGATATTAATGGAGTGTCACTCAAAAAGTTTTAAGAAAAAATGAGAGAAGATGAACCAATGATGTTAAAATAACAAAATTTCGATATAGAAGTGATACAAGGGCTAATTGTGGTTCAAGCACCGTCAAACACTCAAACTCAGCAGCAAAATTCGGGTGTATCTACTGCATCTGAACTGTTACCCACTCAACTCGATCAGTGGGTTGAACGGATTATAGCAGGTGGATCTATTACCCGGACAGAAGCGATCGCCTTAACAACAATTGAAGGGACTGATAATATCCTACAGTTGTGTGCAGCAGCGGATAAAGTTCGTCAAGCCTGTTGTGGCAATACTGTTGATTTATGTAGTATCGTCAATGTAAAATCGGGGAATTGTTCCGAAAACTGTGGCTTTTGTTCCCAGTCGGCTCATCATCCAGGTGAAAACTCCCCCACTTATGGGTTAAAGTCTGCTGAAGATATTCTGGCCCAAGCTAAAGCCGCAGACGAAGCCGGGGCAAAACGCTTTTGTTTGGTATCTCAAGGCCGGGGAATAAAATACAATAGCCCTAAGTCAACTGAATTTGAACAAATACTTGCAACTGTTCGCCGTATTATTGCTGAAACTGATATTAAACCCTGTTGCGCTTTAGGGGAAGTGACCTCAGAACAAGCCCAGGCGTTGGCAGAAGCAGGAGTTACGCGCTATAACCATAACTTAGAAGCCTCAGAACGATTTTATTCTAATATCGTCACCACTCATACTTGGCAAGATCGAGTGGATACCGTTAAGAACCTCAAAGCCGCTGGGATTCAAGCCTGTACAGGTGGTATTATCGGCATGGGAGAAACCTGGGAAGATCGGGTAGACTTAGCCCTAGCATTACGAGAATTAGAAGTAGAGTCTGTTCCCATTAACCTCCTCAACCCCCGTGAGGGAACACCTCTGGGTGAACAAACGAAAATCGATCCTTATGAAGCCTTGAAAGCGATCGCCATTTTCCGGTTAATTTTACCACAGCAAATTCTCCGCTATGCTGGCGGCCGGGAAGCAGTGATGGGCGAGTTACAAAACCTAGGGTTAAAATCAGGAATTAACGCCATGTTAATTGGACACTATTTAACCACAATGGGTCAACCTCCAGAGAAAGATCATGAGATGTTAGCTTCTTTGGGTTTACAAGGCGGTGAAGCCCCAATTCCCGGAGTGTGAGGAGAGGGGAGACAAGGAGACTTTTAAGACGAGGGAAATCAACCCTAAGGAGTGCCTATTGCCCAATGGTGACAAGTTAAGGGTGTGTGTTATTTATCAAATCGCCTGTTCGTTGTAAGCTTATAGCTATAAGCTGATAGCCTTTGAGGTATTCTCACGCTAACTCCCCTGTTCAAGCGCAATCGTCATCTATATTTTTCTTCACTCTATATATAGTGCTTAAAAATCCATAAAGCTGCTATACAGGGTACTTGATAAATAGCTGATGATTCTAACTTGTTACTATTGCAAGATTGTAAGATTGCAAGATTGCCTCTAAGAATGAATGACCAAAAAACAATGACACTTCCGTTTGAATTTTTATGGGCAATTATTGGCGTTCTTCTAACAATTGGTGGCACGTTTATAGAAGCCTCTGTTGCCGATCCATCTTGGCTATGGGAACAAAAGGGAGTTCAAGTTTATTCTCTGGGAGTCACCTATCAAATAGGGGCAGTTTTACTCGTGGGCTGTATGGGGGGAAAAAATGCAGCGGCTATGTCTCAAATTGCCTATTTAGTTTTGGGATTAACACTATTGCCCATCTTCTCACAAGGGGGAGGGATAGACTATTTAACTGAACCGACTTTTGGCTATTTACTTGGATTTATTCCGGGCGGTTGGATCTGTGGATATCTGGCATTTAAAGCCTCCCCTAAACTAGAATTATTTGCGTTTAGTTGCTGTTGTGGATTACTAACAGTTCATACAGCAGGTATCTTTTATTTGACTATATACGGCGTTTTTAATGGTGGTCAAATTTATAATTTCTCAATTTTAGAAGCCATCGATCAATATTCTTTTTATCCCTTTCCTGGACAACTGGGAGTTGCCTGCGCCATCACAGTATTGTCTTATATTTTAAGAGGAATTTTATTTTATTAAGAAGGGAAAGAGGGCGATAGGGAAGAGGGAAAGAGGGAAAGAGGGAGATCATCACCAAAAACTAAAAACTAAAAACTAAACACTAAAAACTAAAAACTAAAAACTAAAAACTAAAAACTAAAAACTAAAAACTAAAAACTAAAAACTAAAAACTACTGTAAAATAAACTATTATTCAAAGTCTGCTTTCATGCGTTTTAAACGAAATCCGATATTTTGGATCGCTGCGATCATTAGCCTCATTTTCGATCATCTGACAAAATTTTGGGTGGTTCAAACCTTTGAACTCACGGTTCCCCCTGAGACTTTACCCATTGTGCCAGATGTATTTCATTTTACCTATGTTGTCAATACTGGGGCAGCCTTTAGTTTATTTAGTAATGGTGGCGTATATTGGTTACGCTGGTTATCCTTAATTGTGAGTTTAGCTTTAATGGCAATGGCTTGGTTTGGGCCACGTGGCGATCGCGTTGAACAACTGGGATATGGTTTAATTTTAGGCGGAGCCTTAGGCAACGGTATAGATAGATTTATAGCAGGTCATGTTGTAGACTTTCTCGACTTTCGCCTCATCCGCTTTCCGGTGTTTAACCTCGCTGATGTTTCAATAAATCTCGGTATTATTTGTCTGCTGATCACTATTTTTCGCACCCCCCCACCCCGTCCCCGATCCTCAGAACAGAATGAATTGAAACGATCTTAAAACGATTTGAAAGCTAAAATGAGGAGAGACGTTGTGTGAGCCGCCGCTGACATCAAAATATGTCCTCAACCAAGCCCCCGCAAAAGCCAAAAACAATCCTGAGTACCCTCACCCAAGTCGTTCAGACTCTACATGCAAGGGTTAACTTTTCTCGACTCTTGCTGAAACCCAATGCTAAAGTCCCAGAAGTTTGGGTACAGAATGCGGATGGGGATAAAGCTGATATTTATCCATTATTGGGCGATCGCTACATTCTCGGACGATCTTCTAAATCTTGTGATATCGTGGTGCGAAACCCAGTCGTGAGTCAGGTTCATGTCTGTCTCATTCGGCAAACCCCAAAACGATCCGGCGTTTTTGTCCTCAGAGATGAAGACTCTACCAACGGCGTTTATCATGGTCGTCGGCGCGTCAAAAAATTCCCACTGCGTCACAACGATATTATCACTTTAGGCCCCCCTGAACTAGCAAATGGGGTACGGTTACAATATATCGATCCGCCGACCTTATACAAAAAAATCGCTCAATATAGCTTCCTTGGGTTTTGCAGTATCAGCGCCATTGCTACAGCCTTAACTTTACTGGAATGGCAAAAATTCTCTGTCCGTCCATTACCCCCCCAAACCAACCGCCCTGTTAGCGTTTACGATAATAATAATACTCCCCTACGTCCCAATACCAGTCAAGCCTTTAGTCAAGAAGTTAATGACCGCAATATCGATAGTTTAGGGGCTGTTTCATCCTTTTTACCCGATGCCGTTCTCGCTTCAGAAGATAGCCGTTTTTATTGGCATTTAGGTATCGATCCCGTCGGCACATTACGGGCACTCATTACTAACCTCCGAGGGGGTGAAATTCGAGAAGGTGGTAGTACTTTATCGCAACAGTTAGCCCGTAGTATTTTTCGAGATTATGTTGGCACTGATGACTCTGCCGGACGTAAACTCAGAGAAGCCATTGTTGCCCTCAAATTAGAAACTCTTTACAATAAAAATGAGCTATTACTAACGTATTTAAATCGGGTTTATTTAGGATTAGATTTATATGGGTTTGAAGATGCAGCACAATTTTACTTTGCTAAATCAGCCACAGATTTAACCCTCTCAGAAGCCGCCACTTTAGTCGGTATTTTACCCGCTCCGAACACATTTAATCCGATTCAAAACTATCAGCTTGCGGTGGAATATCGCGATCGCGTGATTGAGAGAATGTTAGGACTCGGCATGATTAACCGAGAACAAGCCGACACTGCTAGACGTTCCCGGATTGAAATTAATCCGAAAGCCAGAGAACTTTTACAAAGTACCACCGCGCCCTATTTTTATGATTACGTTTTTGTTGAAATAGAGCAATTATTAGGGCAGCAACTGGTGAGAGAAGGCAATCTAATTGTAGAAACGAGTTTAAGTCAGGGGCTACAAACTCAAGCCGAAAACGCTCTACAAAATACGGTGAATACCACAGGTCAACAGGTGGGATTTTCTCAAGGAGGACTGGTCACCCTCAATACCCGCACAGGAGAAATTTTAGCTTTAGTGGGGGGAACGGACTATCAACAAAGCCAATTTAACCGGGCGGTAAGCGCTTTGCGTCAACCTGGATCGACGTTTAAAATTTTTACATACGCCGCTGCTTTGAATCAAGGGATTCCTCCAGGTCAAGCGTATAGCTGTAGTCCGTTGACTTGGCAAGGGCAAAGCTTTCGGGGATGCGATCGCACCACAGGCGAGATTGATATGTATCAAGGATTGGCATTATCTGAGAATGTAACAGCTCTGCGAATTGCTCAGCAAGTGGGATTAGATCGAGTTGTACAGATGGCGAGGCGCTTAGGGGTTGATTCTGAACTGAATCCAGTCCCTGGCTTGGTTCTCGGGCAAAGTGAAGTTACCCTGTTAGAAATGACCGGAGCCTTTAGTACACTGGCTAATAATGGCGTTTTAAACAAACCCCATGCTATTCGTCGAATTTTGGATAGTAGCGATTGTACCAATCAAGGCGATCGCGAAACCTGTCGAGTGATTTATTCTTATGATCGAGAAAATCCAAATCCTGCACAACTTTTACCGCCATTAGTGTCTCAAACAATGACCCAAATGTTGCAGCGTGTTATTCGTAATGGTACCGGTCAAAATGCTTTTTTAGGATTAGAAGAAGCCGGAAAAACCGGGACAACCGATGATAATGTGGATTTATGGTTTATTGGTTATGTTCCCAGTCAACGCTTGGTCACTGGGGTTTGGTTAGGCAATGATGATAATACTCCAACCAATGGCAGTAGCGCCGATGCCGCGCAGTTATGGGCAGATTATATGTCTCAAATTCTTCGATAAACACGCCCGTCAGTATTCAGGATTTTTAATGATTCTGTAGTACCGCCCGTGCCCGTTGCCTCCTAAAAACCCGCTCCCCGTTCCCCGTTTCCTGATAAAGATGCAAAACTTAACACAAACCAACCCCTGTTGAACTACAAGGATATACCGCCCTCTGATAGACTTGAACACTGGGAGTACCGTTCGATCAAATCGGTTACTTTCAGATGTAGGGAGGATAGAATTCGTGGATAATGTAATTGGATTAGAAATTATCGAGGTGGTCGAACAAGCGGCGATCGCCTCGGCGCGCTGGATGGGTAAAGGTGAGAAAAACACCGCCGATCAAGTGGCTGTAGAAGCCATGCGCGAACGGATGAATCAGATTCATATGCGGGGTCGTATTGTCATCGGTGAAGGGGAGCGCGATGATGCTCCGATGCTCTACATCGGTGAAGAAGTGGGCATCTGTACTCAAGAGAATGCCAACCAAGTTTGCGATCCTGACCAACTGATTGAGATTGATATTGCGGTCGATCCTTGTGAAGGAACCAACTTAGTCGCCTATGGTCAAAATGGCTCAATGGCTGTTTTAGCGATCTCCGAGAAAGGCGGATTATTCGCAGCCCCTGATTTTTACATGAAAAAGCTGGCGGCTCCGGCAGTGGCTAAAAATCATGTTGATATCAACAAGTCGGCTACTGAAAACCTGAAAATCATCTCAGATTGCATGAGCCGCGCCATTGAAGACTTGGTCGTGGTGGTGATGGATCGTCCCCGTCACAAAGATCTGATTAACGAAATTCGCTCTGCTGGGGCGCGGGTTCGTCTCATTAGTGATGGTGATGTTTCAGCAGCGCTGTCCTGTGGCTTTGCAGGTACTAATATTCACGCGCTCATGGGAATTGGTGCGGCTCCTGAAGGGGTGATTTCTGCGGCGGCTATGCGCTGCTTAGGGGGTCATTTCCAAGGACAACTGATTTATGATCCTGAAATTGTTAAAACCGGTTTAATCGGAGAAAGTAAAGAAAGCAACCTGGCCCGTTTGACAGAAATGGGAATTAACGATCCAGATAAAGTTTACAGTGCAGAAGAACTGGCTTCTGGTGATACCGTTCTGTTTGCTGCTTCTGGAATTACTCCCGGTACTTTAATGCAAGGGGTTCGTTTCTTTAAAGGTGGCGCACGGACTCATAGTTTGGTAATTTCTTCTCAATCAAAAACTGCTCGCTTTGTTGATACCATTCATATGTCTGGGCAGCCGAAGAATCTGCAACTCCATTAAATACACTGATTGGGAATGGGGGACAAAAACTACTGATTGAAACTGTATTTTCTCCCCTTCCCCATTTATTTTAGTTAAAGTCTTTGTTGGAAAACTCAAAAACTATTCACCAATCCAACCATAACAAATCCAAGTTTTATGAATATTGCAGTCATTGGTTTAAGCCACAAAACGGCACCGGTTGATGTTCGTGAAAAACTCAGTATTCCAGAGGATCAAATTGAATCAGCAATTCAACAATTACTCGGTTATCCTCATATTGAAGAAGTCGGTATTTTAAGTACCTGTAATCGTCTAGAAGTTTACGTTGTCACCACAGAAGCCCAACCCGGTGTGCGGGAAGTTGTACAATTTTTAGCTGAATCTAGTCAGCTTCCGTTGCACTATTTGCGTCCTCATTTATTCACCTTATTACACAACGATGCTGTGATGCATTTGATGCGAGTCGCAGCCGGTTTAGATAGTTTAGTGTTGGGAGAAGGTCAAATTTTATCCCAGGTTAAACAAACCCATAAATTAGGTCAACAATACAAAGGAATTAGTCGCCTCCTCAATCGTTTATTTAAGCAAGCCATTACCGCCGGAAAACGAGTTAGAACAGAAACCAATATTGGTACAGGGGCGGTTTCGATTAGTTCAGCAGCCGTTGAATTAGTGCAGATGAAACTGCATAATTTATGTGATTATAAGGTAGCCATTATTGGGGCGGGAAAAATGTCTCGCTTATTGGTTCAGCATTTAATTTCAAAAGGCTCAAGCGATATTTCTATTATCAATCGTTCCAATAAACGTTCCGAAGAATTAGCGCGACAGTTTCCCGATGCAGAATTAAAGTTACACTTACTGCCAGAAATGCTATCCATTATCACTCAATGTGATATTGTTTTTACCAGTACTGGAGCCACAGAACCGATTCTGAATAAGGCGATTTTAGCAGAAAATATTGCAGTCAATCAAAAATTAACTATTGTCGATATTTCTGTTCCCCGAAATGTTGCCGCAGATGTACTCGAATTAGAGCAGATTGACTGCTTTAATGTGGATGATTTGAAAGAAGTTGTCGCTCAAAATCATGAAAGCCGGCGGCGGATGGCAGAAGAAGCAGAGGTGCTATTAGAAGAAGAAGTCGAAGCGTTTGAGGTGTGGTGGCGCAGTTTAGAAACGGTTCCGACGATTAGTTGTTTACGAGAAAAAATTGAAGGCATTCGAGAACAAGAATTAGAAAAAGCCCTCTCTCGTTTAGGCTCTGAATTTGCTGATAAACATCAAGAAGTGATTGAGGCATTAACAAGGGGGATTGTGAATAAAATTCTACACGATCCTATGGTACAATTACGAGCGCAACAGGATATTGAAGCGCGTCGTCATGCCATGCAAACGTTGCAGTTATTATTTAATTTAGATCCTGAACAAACCTCAACGATTTAATGATTTGTTGTTAGTTATTTGTCATTCTAACTCTTGTTTCTTAAAGCATAATGTTATCTAAAATCAAGAATAAATGACTTTGGATAAATAACTAACAACCCGCTATTAATTTAATTCATCAGATTTAACATTGCCATTTTGTTCTGATTTCTGTTGACTTAAAAACTGCATCAGTAAAGCTTGAAGTTCGGGGGATAATTCAATAGGCATTGTTCCTCGCACGTGTAAATCTCGCTGAGGAAAAGGAATTTCGATATTTCGCTTGCGTAGAATGGCTTCAATTTGAAAAAAAAGATTACTTTTAATAATCATTTGTTTGCTGGGTTTAGAAGTCCAAACTCGCAATTCAAAATCAAGAGAACTATCGCCAAACCCTTTAAATAAAACTTGAGGTGCAGGCTTTGGTAAAATATCAGGATTGGCTTTAGTAATGTCTGTTAAGGCTGTTCGTACCGCTTCAATATCAGATCCATACGCCACACCAATTGGCAAACGTAAACCCGAAACAGGACTATCATGATCCCAATTGACTAATTCTTCTTCTAAAAATCGAGAATTTGGAATAATAATTGAGATGCCATCAAGGGTTTTAATCAGTGTACTACGCGCACCCACTCGCTCAACAATGCCTTGATATTCCCCAAGTTCAATAAAGTCACCCACTTGTATGGGACGCTCTAATAATAGTACTAAACCGCTACCAAAATTCTTAGCAATATCTTGAAAGCCAAATCCAATCCCAACCCCCAATGCACTGGCTAGAATTGTTAATGAACTTAAGTCTAAACCCCAAACTTGAAGTAATACAATAATCCCAATAAAAATAAAGCTATATCTGACAACAATAGAGACCATTTCTTGAGCAGAACGGCTCATACCAGTCACCCCTAAAATGCGGGATTGGAGTAAATCGGAAAAAGCTTTTGCTAATATAAATAAACCCCAAATTAATACTGCTAAAATCAGTAAATCTGGAAGAGAATAGGATTCATTACCGAGGGTAATAATATCAGTTGTAAAAGTAGAGTTAAGCGCTTCAATGACTTGAGATTTTAGGTGTCGAGTACTGGGAAATTGCTCAGTAACATACAGAAGGGTTACTAACCAAAGTAGACTTCGAGCTAGGGTTAAGGTTGAACCTAAAATGATGGGTTCTAAGTTTTGGCGATGTTTAACTTTATCTGTTGAAATATAATTGAGAGCGTGAGGCTGAGATTCTATTATTGGAGAGGTTTGAGGTTCATTAACAGACGGATACTTTGCTAATAACTTTTTAACCAGACGACGAATAGAAGTAGACCAAATCCGTTGTAGTAGACAGTGACCCGATAGTGCTAAAATGATAACAACACAAGAATTAATAAATGCTATTTTGAGGAAGCTGAAACTCCGTTCTTTTTGTGCTTGTTCAACTGCCGTTTGAATTGCATTTCGCCAGATATCAGCTTGTTCTATTGTAGATTGTGAATCAGGAGCATCTCGATCAATAATTGTTACTAATTGTTGATTGTTAAGAGTCAAAACAGGGAGTTGACCGATTTGACTAATCTCAACCTCAATCTCTTCTTGTGATTCTACTGCTTTCTGTAGGCGATCGTTAATAATATTAGCTCGCTCCTGAGCTGTCAGTTCAACTGAACTATTGACTTTAAAGAGTGTTCTGCCATCTAAAATAACAGGCGCTGTATTTTGTTTTAATTCTCCTTCTAAATTGGCTTGAGTTACCATCGGACTAAATAGAAGGAGTCCAGCGATAGAAAAAATAATTCCTAATAAAAAAATATATTTTAAGGATTGTCTAACCTGTCTTTTCCACTGCTGCATTATATTGATTTCCTCACCCATTAATTAATCAATTCAGCCTAATCATTCATTCTATTTCAGGCGCTATATTCCCGGACTAAATTTAGAAAGATATAAAAAATTTTGAGATGTCACCTCCACATCCATATCAAAAAGTGGTTAAAAAGTATCCTGTTAACCTCCCAATACAATTAGTATTCTAGGGCAGTACAATCTATCATGTGATGTCAATCACATTTTTAGGTATTGGATTAATCAATCCTTAACCCTTGAAGTTAATCAGATTATTTAGATTATAGAGATAAAATCCGAATAAAAAACACAACTTTTCTAATTATTTTTATTCAGCCTGACTGATGGCGCAGTTTTCACATAACCCAAAAAACTCTAAAGTGTGATAATAAATTTTAAAGTGATGAGACTGTTGTAGTAAGCTTTCGAGGTGATGGACGGGACATTGTTCGAGAGGAATAGACACGCCACACTCAACACAAGTCAGGTGATGTTCGTCCTGTTGCATCGAACTATACATCGACTCCCCACTGGGTAAGGTGCGAACATGAACCAGTCCTTCTCGCTTCAATGCATCCAGTCCTCGGTAAACCGTTGCCAGTCCGATAGATTGTTCATTCTCCCGTAATTTCAGATATAATTCCTGAGCAGATACTGCTCGCTTCAGTTGCTTCAGTTGGGTCAGAATGCGTTCTTGGGAACGGGTGCGACGAGTTTTCATGCTAGGGTTACGGTGAACAATATATCTCCTTCTAGGCTATCAGTTTCGACAGCGCTATATCCCGTGACTCTTGCCAATCACCCAATGACGACGGAAAAAACGAGATAAGGAAGATTCATCTAATCTTAGATAGATTGGTCTACCATGGGGACAAGTGCGGGGGTGACGTGTGCGTATCCATTGATTGAGTAAGGTTTGCATTTCAGCTAAACTCAAAGCTGTACCATTACGAATCGCACTACGGCAGGCAGTTGCCACAACCGCTGCTTGAATATCTCCGGCTAAACTCAGTTCAACTAAAGCTTCATTACAGTCTGGACGTTTTGCCAATAATTCCGGGGCGCTACGAACGGCCCAAAGTCCCTCACCAAAAGGTTCTATTTCGAGTTGCAGGCGTTGTAATTGTTCGAGTTGATCGGCTTTAAGTTGTTGTAAAATAATCGGTGAAGGTAATGTAACGGGCTGCCAATGGTCGCAAAGTTGTTCATATAAGACTCGTTCATGGGCAATGTGTTGTTCGACTAACCACAACCCTCCTGGATGTTCCGCGACAATATACATTTGATGAACTTGTGCGATCGCAATTAATTCGATCACATTAGATGTGATATTCTGGGCTTGATCTATTACATCAGATGCAGATTTATCTTGATCGCAATTAGAAGTATGATATTGACCTTTTGCTTCTGAAACTTTTAGAAACTGTTGCACGCGATCGCTTTGAGCAATATCATTTTCAGAATTAAGTTGTAAGATTTGGTTAATGGCAATTTGAATTTGTTCTTGCCAAAACTGAAGACGACGTAAATAAACCTCTGCCTTTGTAGGGTGACGATTCCAGTCTATTTGATTGGGGGAAACCTGTAAATGAACAAAACAAATCGGATAGCGATCGCGCGGACAAGTGCGAGATAATCCAGATAACAAAGTTTGTTCTATTTCAGAAGATTGAACAATCCGACCATTCACCCCTATTTTAATCCAATCTGGCTTACCGCGATGACAGCGATCGGGTAATCCTAATACTAATTCGATCTGTTGAGAAATTGCCTCCGTTTCATCCTCAATTTTTAAGCGTTTATGATGTAGATCGCTTCCCCGTAATCCTCGTACAAATTGGGGTAAAATCGTTTGAGAGGTTTGACCGGGATGAATATTCAGCCAAGGCGTTTTGCCGCGTCGAATTTGCCAGGTGATACCCGGATGACACAATGCCATTTGTTGAACAATTTGTTGTACGCCGCGTAATTGTTGAGTTGTACCGGGAGAGGCTTGACGACGGACATCCCAATCTCTAAACAAATTAGAAACGTTAACTACTGTTCCAGGCGCGATCGCCACAGCTTCTGTGCTTAACACTTCTCCCTGTTGATTATACCGAACTTGCCAGCCACAATCATGACTCGGACGACTGAGAATCTCTAATTCTGCCAACTGTGCCAAACTGTGAAGCGCTTCTCCGCGAAAGCCTAAACTGGTAATTTTAGACAGATCGGCAATAGTGTTAATTTTACTGGTACTGTGAGGAGTTGCCGCCTGTTGCAGGTTTTCTAAGTTCATCCCCGCGCCATTATCGGCCACCATCACTCGCCATTGTTCTGGCCACAAAGATATAATAATCCGAGTCGCCCCAGCATCAAGGGCATTTTCCGCTAATTCTCGCACCACCGCTGCCAACGAGTCAATCACCTCACTGGCGGCAATTAAGTAAACAACATCTTCTGGTAGGGATTGAATCTGCAATGCTACTGTGTTGGTTGAGTCAACAGTTGTTTGTATAGCATATTGCCCAATCAAACGGAGAATTTATCAAAAATATAGACGGGTTATAAAGTCACTGAAAGTCATCGCAGTAACGAGATGTGACAAAATATCCAAACTATAAGAAATGTTATTGCCGGATTTTGTCCTCAAATCATATAGTGGGATATTACTCAGCACCCTGATATCAATACCTAAGATCTTCTGGAGAAATCAAGATGAATGAGCAACCCACAACGACTCTTAGCAATACGCTTGACCCAGACAAGGTATTCCCTTTATCCGTTGCTTCTGGAGACCCGACAGAAAACGGTGTCATTCTTTGGACTCGAGTTAACCCAGATGTTTATGACGAAACGCTTCCTTTAGAGTATGAGGTTTCAAGTGATGAGGAGTTCAATCAAACCATTGTTTCAGGCGAAGTACCCGCTGCTCAATTTAGTCCTGAGCGAGATTATACAGTACAGATAGACCTCGCTGAGGAAGGACATCTAGAAGCAAATCACATCTATTACTATCGCTTCAAGTACAAAGATACCTACAGCCGGACGGGACGATGCAGAACCTTACCCGCAGAGAATGGCCCCGATTTCAATTTCCTTCGTTTAGCAGTCCTAACGTGTAATGATTACAGCTCTGGCTATTTTAATGCTTTCCATCGTTTAGCCGATGAGAATGTACATTTTGTCATTCACCTAGGGGACTTTGCTTATGAATATCCTCAGTATCCCGAAGGCTATGGCGAGATTTATCGTACTGATATCAAACTCCAAGATAAAGAATTTGTTCCCGACGATCCGCATAAAGGATCGAGAGCTACATCTTTACGGGATTTTCGCCAAATATACCGGAAATATCGAGAAGACCCGGCCCTTCAGTCTGCCATGGAAAAACATACGTGGATTATTATACTCGATGACCACGAAATAGCTGATGATGCCTATTGGGACTATAACAACAATGCCCTCGGTGCTCATCCTGACCATGGTATTTATCAAAAATATCCCCAGGGTACAGTAAAGGCAAATGAAGAGATGAATAAGCTCTACAGCAATGCCATGCAAGCCTGGACAGAATATGTTCCTGCCCGTTGGAAAAAGATATCGGCGGCAGAGGGGGGAGAACGGGGAGAGCATTATAAGCTATATAGAGAGTTTAAATTTGGTAGATTAGTTGATTTATTTTTAACTGATAGCCGTACCTATCGCGATCGCCCGGAAGGTGAGGAAGGGACGTACTATAACCCACTGACATGGAAAAATACCAGCAATAACAACAAAATGTTGGAAAAACTCACCGATGCTAAAGCAGATAATCCAAATGCTGATACGGTTGAGCTGGTCAAACAATTCCGCAAGGAGCAAATACCACAAATGCTCCAGGAGGCCAAAGCAGCAAATCCAGATACTGATCTAGTTAAGCTTGTCGAGCAACTCTGTAACAAGCAGATGCTAGAAGCGCTCAAGAAGGCGAAAGCGGCAAATCCAGATACTGATCTAGTTAAGCTTGTCGAGCAACTCTGCAAAAACGACAGTGGTGAAGAAGCCCCCAAAGACTGGAAGTGGAGTATGCTAGGCAAAGATCAGAAAGAGTGGTTAGTTAACGGTATCACCCAATCTCAGGCTGATTGGCAGTTGTGGGGAAACCAGACCCTACTTGCCACCTCTGATGTGGTTGAAATGCAGGCTCATGACGATTGGCATGGCTTCAAAGCGGAGCGGTATGAAATTTTACAGCGGATCAAAGATAGTCATAAAAACAAAGAAGCCAGTCGTTTTGTGGTGTTTACAGGAGATATGCACACTTCGCTGATCTCGTATCTGAAAACCAGCTTTGAAGAAGACTTCGATCCGTTTGAAAATCAATGGAGTTGGAATCCTCTTGATTTGGTAAATAACTCGATGAATTGGAGTTATCCCAAACTGGTGGGAGTCGAATTCATGACCCCTTCAGTCACAGCCCCAGGACTGGCAGAGGGGCTTCCTCCAGGATTGGAAGCTTGGGTGAAGAAAAAAGGCGGTTCAGTAGATGACTTTTTCTACAATGCTCCATCAACAGTGGTGAATACAGCCACCTCTGTCGGCTCGTCTGTGTTTGGGGCTTTTAAATGGGCGGCGAGCGCTGTTACTCCAGATGTGGTTGAGAATATAGCGGGGAGTGCAGTTGATGCGGTTGCAGGTGCAGCAAGTGCTGCTGCGAGTGGGGTATCTTTAAGTAAACATACGCTGGGTAATGTAATCAAGGCTTTCAGTCCCCATATCGAGCATCTTGAGCCGCGTATTAATGGCTACGCTGTTGCTGAATTTACCCCGAATGAATTGACCTGGAGTGTTTATGATATCGATAAAACTAAGGATGACAAAGATGCAGAACAAAAGCTAGTCCAGTCTGTGAAGTACGATCCCAATACCATCAATTTACATGATTGGTATGACAAGCTCGCCTAGGATAACTGATCTTTGACACCATCGCTGTCGTAATTGTTCTACAGCTACGGCAGCGCAAAACAAACAGCAACATCCCCAATTCCCTCTAATCTTAATGAATTTGAATGGTTTCTGAGGAGGTAGATTGTAAGCCGCTAGATTCAGCTAAAGGCAAAAGAATTTTAAACGTTGTGCCTTGGTGAGGAGTAGAGATAAACTTAATTTCTCCATTATGAGCTTCAATAATAGATTTAACAATCGCGGTTCCGAGTCCTGTGCCGCTACGTTTACCATAAGTAACAAAAGCTTCAAATAGATGATCTTGAATGGCTTCAGGAATCCCAGGGCCGTTATCTTGAATTGTAATTTTCGCTGAATTTTTATATTTAACTGCTTTAATATGAATTTTTCCGCCGGGTTTATTAAATGCTTCAATCGCATTTGTTACTAAGTTTTGAATCACACGAATCAGCTTATTCTCATCTGCTTTAATCACAATATTTGAATCAATTTCCTCAGAAAAATTAACTTGACTCGATTTAAAATAAATTCGATTCAGCTTTTCAAATTGTCTGATAACATCAATCAAGCGTACAGATTTTATATTTACAACAGCACTACCTTTAGAAAATTCCAATACTTCCTCTGCCATACTCAACATCCGTTGAATTTGCATGGTAATCAGATCGCACCATTCTTGAGTATCCTCATCAGGATGAGTCTCTTTCATCATGGCACTAGCAAGCTGAATTCCGGTAAATGGACTTCTAAAATCATGTATAATTGTATTGACCATTTCACCAATCATTTCCATTTTTTCTTTATGAGCTACCTGATTTACATATTGATTGGTAGTTTGCCTTAAATGTTGACTCATGGTTTCAAATAACTTTAAAGCCACACTTCCTTTAGCGTTCTTTAAGGTTTCTAAGAGATGGTGACGGGAAATTTTAGCTAGGGTTATTTCTCCAATGGCAACCGCTTTCGCACTCCTTGGCTGACCATCTAATACCCCAAATTCTCCGAAATAATCATTCTTTTTTGCAGTTGCAACAGTTTGATATTGACCGGATTCAATTTGTTTAATAAAATTAACTTCACCTTTTAAAACTAAGTATAAGCTATCGGGATAATCTCCTTCTTCAAAAATTGTTGATTGATTAGAATAAGCTTTTATCTCTGCAACAGCACACAGCTTCTCTGCTTCATCTGGCTCAAAATAGTTAATAAATTGATGAGATCTTAAATTAGAATAATGATCCATTTGAATAACTGTTACAAGAGAACTCATTCTATTGTCTCCAAATCTTGTGTAATTGTTGATTGATCGCTCAATTCGATCTGTATAATTCCTGATTTCGCCACTGTGATATGAGAAATAAACACTATTTGTTATATAGCGTAGTTTAGTCTTAAACGATTCAAGACTCGAATTAATAGATTAATGATTAAACATCAAGCTTGTGGCTGCACTCTACGATACAGCGAGCTTGCGAACATAAATGCTTATACTCACTCATATGATATTCTCTTAAAGTTTATAATTTCTCAGCCACAGGGAATAGAAATATATGTCTGACTCACTCGCGCAAGCAAAATAAACTATGACAGTTCTTCCCAAGCACTTGATCTTGTCCTTGAAGACGAAACAAGCTCTATTAAAATCTTAACATCACACAAAATGCAGTTGGTAAGAAACATGATTGAATCAGCAAAGCCACGAATGTGTATCTTTGTTGATGATTGTAACCAGCCTTGGGCTTTGGGTCAAGGACGGCTATCTCTATACAACTTGAGGGTAAAACACATAACTCAAACTACTACCACAACGAACCAGTACCTTCAAAGGCTATACTCAAAAAGATACTTTTTGTATAAATTACTGTTTGACTCTTTTTCTTGCGATTTATTGCATCTGTCAATATTGCTTTGGATGGGAATAGAGCTTAAAACAAGTTTATACAAATCGTAAAAATGATCATAGCAGGAGTTTTTATGGCTTACGATCGCGAAAAACAAGTTGCCATTGATGCCACCCTCGCCGCCGCCAAACTGTGCGAACAAGTCCGCCAACAAATTCCCCCCGCTATGGAAAAAGGGGATAAAAGTCCTGTGACTGTCGCTGACTATGGTTCTCAGGCGATTATTTGCAAAGCCTTAGGAGAAGCGTTTCCCGACGATCCGATTGTCGGCGAAGAAGATGCCACCGAACTGCGTCAGCCCGAAATGGCAGAAAACCTGGCGAAAGTCACAAAGTATGTTCAAGGTGTTTTACCCGATGCCACAGCCGAACAAGTAACAAACTGGATCGATCGGGGAAATGGTAAAATCGCTAAGCGGTTTTGGACGCTCGATCCGATTGATGGTACAAAAGGCTTTTTACGAAAAGATCAATATGCCATTGCTCTAGCTTTAATTGAAGATGGAGAAGTTAAATTTGGGATATTAGGCTGTCCGGCTTATCCGGTAGATAACCAAGAACCGGGTATGTTATTTGTGGCAGTGCGAGGAGAAGGGGCAACCATGATGCCGTTTGCCACGGGTGAACAAACCACGATCAAAGTAGTTGAAGCCTCGGATACGGCTAATATGCGCTTTGTTGAAAGTGTCGAGTCGGGTCATGGCGATCAAGATCGGCAGAATAAAATCGCCCAAGCGGTTGGGATTACTTCCCCTTCAGTGCGGATGGACTCTCAAGCCAAATACGGCGCGGTTGCGTCTGGACAAGCGGCTTTGTACCTGCGTTTACCTTCGCCAAAATATCCTGATTATCGTGAGAATATTTGGGATCATGCCGCTGGGGCGATTGTTGTTGAAGAAGCAGGCGGAAAAGTCTCAGATATGTATGGCAAGCCGCTAGATTTTGCTTCTAATAGTAAGATGAATGACAACCGAGGTGTAATTGTGAGTAATGGCATGATTCATGAAACGGTGTTAAAAGCGTTGCAGGAGTAAGTCAATTTGTCTAAACTGATTATCCAAATCCCCTGTTACAATGAAGAACAAACTTTAGGCGTAACCTTAGCCGCATTACCCCGCACAATTCCTGGAATTGATATTGTTGAATGGTTAGTAATTGATGATGGTAGTCACGATCAAACTGTAGCCATTGCTAAAGAATACGGTGTCGATCACATCATTAAGTTTTCAAGAAATCAGGGTTTAGCAAAGGCTTTTATGGCGGGTTTAGAAGCTAGCTTAAAGGCGGGTGCAGATATCATTGTTAACACGGATGCGGATAATCAGTATTGTGCAGAAGATATTCCTTATTTAATTCAACCGATTTTACTGGCTCAAGCAGAAATTGTTGTCGGGGCGCGACCCATTAGTCAAATTCGTCACTTTTCTCCGATTAAAAAAGCGCTGCAAAAATTGGGGAGTTGGGTGGTAAGAATTGCCAGTAATACGAAAATTCCAGATGCACCGAGTGGGTTTCGGGCAATGAGTCGAAATGCAGCTCTACAGTTGAATGTTTTTAATGATTATACTTATACTTTAGAAACGATTATTCAAGCCGGACAAAAGGGAATTGCGATTACTTATGTGCCGATTAGAATTAATCCTCAATTAAGGCGATCGCGTTTAGTTAAAAGTATTCCGGCTTATGTAAAACGTTCGGTTTTTACAATCGTGAGAATTTTTATGACCTATAAGCCGATGCGGTCATTTTTACTCTTAGGTATGATTCCATTTTCGGCTGGATTTCTACTCGGAATTCGTTGGTTAATTTATTTTTTACTCGGAACAGAACGGACAAGAATTCCCAGTTTAATTTTAGCAGCTATTTTGATGTTGATTGGGTTTCAGTTATGGATTTTAGCGTTAGTGGCAGATTTAATGGCAGTTAATCGTAAATTGCTAGAGGAAATTCAACTCAGAATGCGCCGGGCAGATTTGGAGAATAAGTTTTTTGAGAGTGAAGTGGAGTCTCAACCACAAACATACAAAGAACACAAAGAGAAGAAATAAGTTAGATATTATTCAATGGATTCTAAGTCTCGGCTAGCGAAGCTAGGATACTCTAAATTTAGCTGAAGAAAGGCTTGTTTTGCTCGTCGAATTAAGTCAGTTTTATAGACAAATTCATCTCTAGCATCGATGGGGTAACATTTAAGTTTAAAATGAGTTCCCCAGGGTTTTTCATCCATAATCACTGCAATGGGTTGTTTAAGCTGGGTGTATTTACTGGTGTAAGCAACACGATACAAAATTTGTATGACTTTTTCTACATTGATTCGATGAGCGAAGTAGAAATCTGTAACAACTTGTGCTTCTAGAGCGCCGTCGTTTGCATTAGAAATGGCTTCAGTCCAAATTTTATTATGGGGAATTGAGATAATATTATCATCAGCGGTTCTGATGCGAATTCCCCTTAAACCATAGTTAATAATTTCACCATAATGCTTACCAACCGTGACGCGATCGCCAACTTGATAAGGACGTTCAAATAAAGCAATCATTCCAGCAATGATAGAACTGGCATAATCTTTAAAAGCAAAACCTAAGGCAACCGCAACTGTACCCGTCACGGCAATTAAATTACTAGGAGAAAGGTTTAAGAATAAACCGCTCAAGAAAGTTAATGCAACGATGAGTAAGAAAGCACGCCAAAAGGGCAAAGATTGTTTAACCGTTAAACGAAATCGTAAAGCAACCCGCTCAGAAAACCAATTGAGAATTTTCTCAACCGTTGCACTTCCCCAATAGGTCACAATAATCACGATAACTGCTTTAATCACTTTAGGCAGGGTGACTTCTGAAATCAGCTCAACTTTCTCATTCAAAGATTCTGAGCCAGTTTGAGCCAGTAGCTGTGCCAAAGTTAGTGAAAATGAAGTAAAATATGACATAAGTCAGGGCTTTTAAAAAATTGATTAAATCCCTCAAACAATAGTACTGACTCAGCTCAAGGTATTTTTAGTAATTGTTTTTGCTACAACTTTAGTACTATGCTGTGCTTGAGGGTAGAGTCTCTCCGGATGTATCAATCCCATCTCTTGTTAGGTTACAGGGATCGAGATGTTGTATTGTTATCAAAGACCTTTTTGGCTTTATACTTTAAAAGTAACATATATATTATCTTCCATCTGTTACAGACTGCTTGTCACTCAATTTCTCATCAATTGAGACAACTAGAACTGCTCCTTCATCAATCTTAAATTAATCCATGAACCGTTTTCGTACTGCTTGTCTAACCCCAGGAGAATTTATTATTACAGCCGAAGTCGCGCCCCCTAAAGGTGCCGATCCAACTGATATGATTGAAAAAGCCAAAACCCTCAAAGGTCGTGTTCATGGGATTAATGTGACCGATGGCAGTCGTGCTGTGTTGGGTATGAGTTCAATTGCAGCTTGTATGATTTTAAACAATCATGGATTAGAACCCATTTGTCAAGTAGCCTGTCGCGATCGCAACCGCATTGGCTTACAAGGGGATTTAATGGGAGCAGATGCTTTAGGAATTCGTAATATTTTAGCCCTCACGGGTGACCCGGTTAAAGCCGGAGATTATCCGGATGCAAAGTCTGTTTTTGACTTAGAATCGGTTCGTTTATTAAAAGCTATTCGTAAACTGAATCAAGGTGTAGATTGGAATGAAAAATCTTTACCTCAGGGTCAAACGACGCTATTTGCAGGCGCAGCAATCGATCCTCAGTGCCGCAGTTGGTCCGGGTTACAGCGACGATTTGAACAAAAACTCGCAGCCGGATCAGAATTTTTTCAAAGTCAAATGATTACGGATTTTGAACTGCTCGATAAATTCATGACTCAACTCGGTTCAACAACTGATAAACCGATTTTAGCTGGAATTTTCTTATTAAAATCTGCTAAAAATGCCCGCTTTATTAATAAGTATGTTCCAGGCGTGAATATTCCCGATCATATTATTGAACGGTTAGAAACAGCCAAAAATCCCTTAGAAGAAGGGTTACTCATTGCCGCTGAACAAGTCAAAGTAGCCCGTCAAATGTGTCGTGGGGTGCATATGATGGCGGTTAAACGAGAAGATTTAATTCCTAAAATTTTAGATTTAGCTAATATTCAACCCCTTCTTGGTGCGCGTTCCTTAGGTGATTAGAAATCACGCCCGGTCGCACCGCTGTTTTAATTGCAACTAATCTTGCACCCGAACCTCAATCACACTGGCATTAAAGTTATAGTTTTTTCCCTCAAGTTCAACAGTTGTTCCCGTTTTAATTTTAATATTTCCCAGTACCGGGCCATTATCTGTAATTTGACCTTGACCTTCAATGGTTAGTAGAATATTATTACTAAAAATTTGGTCAGATGTAGGGTCAGGTAACGCCTTAACAGAACCATCCGGTTGAGTGACAGGAATGGTTCGAGGGATCATTTCTACTGCTGTAATTTCCACCTGACCATAGGGTTGATTACGAATAATTAAATTGGTTTTTTCCCCTGCTTTTAACAATTCTTCGGGGTTACGACCTTTCAAGCCTAACGCAATAATATCTACCTCAACGGGTTTTGTGGTGACTCCAACTTGTGCGACTGACCCAGAGGTACTGGGATAAAAGAAGATTCCCACCACCACCAACAAAATCACTAATCCTGCCGCCACATCCAAAATACTGATTTTACCGAATAAGCGGCCCTTAGAATCTAACAGCTTCATTGTTTACTATCCTGTATTACCCGTTGTTCGCGGTTCAGGTAATATGTTACCAAAGGTTGTTGATGATTGATCAAATATTAAATCATTGGGTGTTCCTATCGGATGAATATCGATATTAACCTCACCATTAAATCCTGTCGTTTAAATGAGTGACATCAAAATAAGGGACTGTTAAAAAAGAGAATCGGGTAGATAGGATCTAGATAAATTGAGATGAAATCTAGAGGATTTATTATTCTTTAGCGTTCATTTCCAAATCACATCTGATCCTATTTATTTGCACTCAACTATGAATAATCGTCGCTTAGAAGCACTGCGGATTCGTCAAGATGCGGCTACTGCTGCCAGTCAACGTCTTCATCCTCATCATATTAATAATAACGAAGAATATCGCTATCGTAACAGTAACGCCGAGAATCAACCGACTCATCTGGCAAACTTTACCAAAGGCTTACCCCACGATGTCAAAACTGGTTTAATTGTTTCTGCGGCAGATTATCAACAGTTTATTCGGGGAATTGATTCTGGAGAAACTCAAGACTTTAAAGATACGCCATTAGGCCCGGATGGACAAGATGGGGTCAAACAACCCATATGGCAATCTCAAATAGCCCAACAACAGAAGGTAAAAGTTCGGGCTTGGGAAAGTCAAGGGGCAGGTTTAACCTTTAGTTTACAAGGGCCAGATGCCCAAGCGGTAACGATGCCTCCTGCGCCGACTCTCGACAGTCAGGAGTTGGTCACAGAAATGATGGAAGTCTATTCCATGGCGTTATTGCGGGATGTGCCGTTTTCCCAATTTAACAATCTTTCGGATATCAATACGGTCATTAACCGCTTGAATAATACTCCTTGGATAAAATCCCCCGACTTACGCCAACTCTCTGCCGCAGAAGAATCTCGGTTACGACAACCATTCACTCCTCAGACGGTATTCCGAGGCATTACACCCGGCGATGAAATGGGGCCGTATATTTCTCAATTTTTGTTAGTGGGAACCCCAGGACTGGGCAAAATTCACGACTACAAAGCAGGTTTAATTCAGTATGGTTCGATTCAAATTAACCAAAAAGTTCGAGTCGCTGAACCTTACAAAGATTATATGACCACTTGGGAAGCCTGGGTGGATGTGCAGAATGGGGCGAATGTGGGTGGCTTAGAAACCTATAGTGAGAGTCCTGCTTATCGGTTTATGACGACACCGCGAGATTTGGCCAGCTATGTTCATTACGATGCCTTGTATCAAGCTTATCTCAATGCCTGCTTTATTTTACTAGGATTAGGAATTGATTTTGACCCCGGTATTCCCTTCCAACAACCCGACTATCAAGATAAACAACAAGGGTTTGCCCAGTTTGGCCCGCCCCACATTTTGACGCTATTAACAGAAGTGGCAACTCGGGCGTTAAAAGCAGTTCGATATCAAAAGTTTAATGTTCATCGCCGTTTACGTCCAGAAGCCGTGGGGGGATGGGTTCATCGTTATGCAAATCGCGATCGCCAAAATATCGAAGTCATGGAAACTTTAGTCGAGGGTTTAGGGGAAGATTTATTGAAAGAGATTGCCCTACATAATCATAAACAAAATCAACAGTTTGAAGATCGTAAAACCGATCAAAATTGTGGTTATTCACGTTCTTTCTTGTTACCCATGGCATTTGCAGAAGGGTCTCCCATGCATCCCGCTTATGGGGCAGGTCACGGGACGGTAGCCGGGGCTTGTGTGACCATTCTCAAAGCCTTTTTTGATCATGGGGCGCAGTTACCGTTCTGTTATCAAGCCCATGCATCCGGTGAATATTTAGAACCTGCAAATTGTCCTCAAAAATTAACAGTAGAAGGAGAATTAAACAAACTTGCTTCTAATATTGCCATTGGTCGGAACTGGGCTGGCGTTCACTATTTCACAGATTATATTGAGTCGATTCGGTTAGGAGAACAAATCGCCCTGGGGATTTTGCAAGAACAAAAGTTAACCTATGGTGAGAAGTTCTCAATGACAGTTCCTTTATTCGATGGCGGTAGTATTCGGATTTAATTAAGGTGTAGGGTGCATTACTCAACGCACCACTTTGATAATATAGCAATAAGAAATGATTTGTGAGAATTTAGGAGTTATTTCTTAAGGAGTCAGGAGTCACCGAGTCAGGAGTAGGAAGAAGGGAGTAGGGGCGCACCGCTAGGACGAAAAGATTTTCTTACAACTGAAAACGGATTGCTATATTTGAATTGAGAATAATCCTAATTGAGTAGGGTGCGTGACAGTCACGCACCACTCATGGTTTGAGGATATTTGAAATTAGAATAATCCTAATTTAACGAAGGTTCGGGTGCGGGCTGTCCTGACCTGACCTGATTCAGAAGATTTTGTAATTCTTTGCCTTCAATCACCTCTTGATCGAGAATTTTTTGAGCAATTTCTTCTAATAAATCCCGGTGAGTTTTAAGGATATCCAAAGCTTTTTCATGGGCTTTTTCCACAATATCTTTCACTTCTTGGTCAATCGCTTTAGCCGTTTCATCACTGACATTACGGCGAGGATTCATCATCATATTCTCCCCTAAAAAGCTGTTTTGTTGACCTTTTTCATAGGCTAACGGCCCCAATACTTGACTCATCCCATACATGGTGACCATTCTTTCCGCTAAGTCCGTTGCCCGTTGCAAGTCATTAGCAGCGCCTGTGGTAATACTACCAAAGACAATTTCCTCAGCCGAACGTCCTCCGAGTAATGTAGCAATTTCCGCTTGAATTTCTTCGGCACTCAGCAAGAAACGGTCTTCTGTGGGCAATTGTAAGGTATAGCCTAAGGCTGCCATCCCACGAGGTACAATCGAAATTTTAGCAATTTTTTCCGGTGCCCCCATGCTAGCCCCAACTAAAGCATGACCGACTTCGTGATAAGCAACAATGGTCTTTTCTTTTTCGTTGAGTACCCGTGATTTCTTCTCTAACCCTGCCACAACCCGTTCAATGGCCTCGGAAAAGTCGGCTTGAGAAACGGTTTCTCGTTTATTGCGGGCAGCTAGTAACGCCGCTTCATTCACCAGGTTAGCTAAGTCTGCCCCAGAAAATCCAGGAGTCCGAGTTGCAGTGGCTTTCAGGTCTACATCGCTGCCTAATTTTACCTTCTGGGCGTATATTTCTAGGATTTCTAAGCGTCCGGATAAGTCGGGTCTATCCACCAATACTTGTCGGTCAAACCGTCCCGGACGTAATAAGGCTGCATCTAAACTTTCGGGGCGGTTAGTTGCGGCTAAGACAATGACTGTGGCATCTCCGGCTGCAAACCCATCCATTTCGGTCAATAACTGGTTAAGGGTTTGTTCTCGTTCGTCATTACCGCCATAAAACCCATTCCCGGCGCGAGATTTACCAATGGCATCCAATTCATCGATAAAGATGATACAGGGGGCTTTTTTCTTGGCTTGTTCAAATAAGTCTCGCACACGGGCGGCCCCAGCCCCGACAAACAGTTCAACGAATTCTGAACCGGATATACTAAAGAATGCGACTCCTGCTTCTCCCGCTACGGCTTTTGCCAATAAGGTTTTCCCGGTTCCAGGTGGCCCGACCAGTAAGACACCCCGAGGAATACGCGCCCCAATATTAGTGTAACGTTTGGGGTCTTTGAGAAATTCGACGACTTCTTCGAGTTCAGTTTTGGCTTCTTCTACCCCAGCAACATCATCAAACGTGACTTTTGTCGCTTCGTTTTCAACATAAACTTTTGCCCGACTTTTACTAATAGAAAGTGCGCCTTGAGGGCCACCCAAACCGCCACCGCGACTTTGTAAGAATCGACCGACACCAATCCAAATCCCTACAAAAATTAAGGGAGGAATTACCCAACTTAACAGGGTTGTAAACCAGGTATTCCGAGGCGGTGGGGCGGCAGCAAATTGAACCCCTTTCTCTTCTAAACGCTTCGGTAAATCGAGATCAAAGATAGGAGTTGTTGATAAAATCTGCCCCGCTTCTTCAGAATTTGTTTCGCTTTTAAGTTGGTAACGAATTTGATCTTGACCAATATAAGCTTGAGTTACATTACCATCTTCGACTTGGTCAATAAATAAACTATAAGGAACTTGCGGGATACTTTCACCAAATAAACCGGGTAGGAAGATATTAACAATCAGCAGTAAGCCGCCTAACCAAAATAATATATTCCCGATAGGGAGATTTCTTGGAAATCTCGGTTTCTCATCTTTAACAGCCATGAGTATTTATGCCTTGTTGCGTTTAACAAATGGTTTTTACTTCATGGTAGCTGAATCTTGAACCGGATTTATCGCTGATGGCTTAATCTCTATCTTACGGATGAAAATGATAATCTATGGGTTTCTTGAGGTCTGTGTTCTCTGTAAAGCAGCTTCAGCAGAAATTTTACACAATATTAAACTAAGGGTGAATCATCAACCCAGTTCTGTTTTATTTCAATCAATTCTAATCGGGCTGAGTTTGATAAAATCATCCGAAATTGAATTCATTATCTCAACTCAATCATTAATAATGAAGTCGTGAAATAATATCGCAAGACTTCTTCGTTGTAAAAAAATATCATTTATGAGGCAATAGGCAAATAGGCAGTAGGGAATAGTCAAGAGAATTCAGCAAACTAATTAGAAATTCTGACGGGCGTGACAGGCGTGTCTCCTAAATACTAACAAATCATTTCTGATTTCTATATATTACTTGGTGATTGAAGAAGCGAGAGGAATAGAACATTGAGTACGGGTAAATTGAGAATGTTCTGCTTCTGTAGGAACGGCTAATATCTCTAACTTACCATTCATTGAACTTAAGAGTGTTTGATTCATTAATAATCGCATTCCTGGAGAAAGTTCAATCTCTTCTTGATGGATAATATCTGTTTTTTGTATCGTTTTAGAATCATGATTTTTGGATAAAGTCGATTGAATTAAATCCCATGATTCACTCCAAGCACTGACAGGACGTTGATCGTCAATCCAAATATGAACAGATTTAGATTCGGGTTCAGGATGAATTGAAACTTGTACTTTTCCTCGTTCCATTTGCGCGATCGCATTATCGACTAAACTGACTAAAACTTGGCGTAATCTGGCTGTATCTGCTATGACATAAAGATTAGGATCGGGCGTTTCAATGTGTAGGCGAATACTCCGGTTAGCCGCTTGTAAATGAGTTAATTGTTTCAACTCTTCAAATACTTTACTCAGTTGTATCGGTTTTAATTTTAGAGTTTCTGTGCCATGTTCCGTCTTGGCGACTTGGATAATTTCATCTAAAACCCCTATCATTTTTAATGCAGAATCATAGGCCTGTTGTAAAAATTCTCGTTCTTCTTCTGGACTTTCACACAAATCTGCTAAAATCAGTTGTATCGTGCCAATCATGCTGTTAATCGGAGAACGTAATTCATGAGAGGTTCTCGCTAAAAACCCCGCTTTAAATTGGCACAGTTCTGATGCCATTCGATAAGCCAGTTGGGTCTGCTGAAGCTGTTTTGAAAGCTGTCTGAGTTGCTCCGTTTGATCGCTGTGTTCTACAGGGATGTCTGGCAAAGGTTCAATTTTAACCGACTTAGATCTAGATTTCTTGATAAAAAATTGACTGGCAAAACCCAGTCCCAAGCCTACTGCTAGATAAACAAATTCTGTCCCGCCCATCAGCTTATTTACATCCCATCTAATCTTATGCTTCAAATTCTAACTTGACTGCTCCCTGACGTAGAATATTCCATCGATCATCATGCCATTGAACCACAGTAGAAGGAATAGCTGATGGAGTTGTGTTCGATGAAGATTGAACGGATGCTAAAGTCAATACCATAGGAAATTGTTGGTCAATTTCTGTCAGACTCAGTAGTGGAGGATAACCCGATAAATTCGCGCTGGTGGTTGCCAAGGGGCCTGTTTGTCGTAGAATTTCCTGTGCTATTGTACTATCAGGTACGCGAATACCTAGAGTTGTCGGGTTCGTTGGGTTCATGGCGTGGGAAACTTTTTCTGAAGCAGGTAAGACTAAAGTTAATGCTCCCGGCCAATATTGCTCAGCGACTTGTTGCCAAATATTTCTCTCTTGATCCATTCCCATAACATAAGGCCAGAGAGAGTCTGGCGTTGCCCCCATTAAAATTAACGGTTTATCTTGAGAACGTTGTTTAACCTCAAAAATTAGTGCTGCCTTGTCGGGACGAACTGCTAAAGCGGGAACTGTATCTGTGGGAAAGCTAATTACCGTTTGCCCAGATATTGCTGCTGTGACTAACTCGTTAATCGAACCTTTCATTTCTTATACGCTAAAACAAATCGATCTAATCCAGCTAAATCAGACATTATCTGAATTTGAGTGTAACTTCCTTGTTGATGCAATAATGACCTAACTTGTTCCCCTTGTCCTGCCATCATTTCAATGAGCCAAACCCCGCCAGATTTCAAGTATAGGGGTGCTGTTTCTACTAAATGACGAATCGCATCTAAACCATCTTCGCCGCCGTCTAAGGCTAAATGAGGTTCGTGTAACGCGACTTCGGGTTGCAGGGTAGTTATCATTGTACTCGGAATATAGGGGGGATTAGAAACCATACCGCTACATTTTCCTTGCAATGTTGTTAAAGGTTGCCACCATGACCCAGAATAGAAATTTATTCTGTTTTCTAACTGTAACTGTAAAGCATTACTCCCCGCGATCGCGATCGCCTCGGTACTATAATCAACAGCATGAATTGTAGCGATTGGAAACACTTCTGCTAATCCTAGGGCAATTGCACCGCTACCCGTTCCGAGATCGACCCAATTTCCTTGTCTGAGTTGAGGATTAGTTTGGGTGGCTGAAACAGCAATTTCAATGATTAATTCAGTTTCGGGTCGGGGAATCAGTACTCCTGGGGCAACTTTTAAGGTAAAATAACGCCAATGGGTTCGACCAACTAGATATTGAATCGGAACCCGTTGTTCTAATCGCTGTTGCCACAGTTGAGTAATTTCAGACCAGGGTTGTTTAAGCTGAACAGTCGCCTCAGATGACAATGACCCTAAGCGCAACTTTAAGGGGTCTACATCTGAGAGTTCCTGCAAAAGCCAATGAATCTCAAATAAATCAATTTCGGCTGTTCTTGCCGCAGCTTTTGCCTGCTGATACCATTTTTGTAGTTCTCTGGCTTCAACTTGCTCATTTATCATGACGGGTTTGTCATTCGCTATTGGTTGTGGGTCATTCACCTTCTGCTTAATGATGAGAATTTCATTACTCTCAACGTTGAATCAATGATGGAGACTTCGGGATAGATAACAAATAACGAATGACTCCCCCTAATTAATTTCCTGGCTGTTGCTGATTAATAAATTCAATCGTTTCCCGAGGTGGGATTAATTGAATTCGGTCAAAAAACTGATTTGCATCATTATCAGTTCTTAATGCCTCCAGTAAACCCTCTAAAGAGACGACTTCAATTTCAACCGACTGAATTAAGTCCGGCTGCTGAGCTTTAAAATTCTCCAACAGTCCTTGCAAATCTTCTTTGTTGAAGAATGTTGGCACAATTTGGTTCTCACCTTGTTGTATCGTTAGGTAGCCACCTTCTTCTGTCTTTTGCCGAGCAATAAATAGCGGCACGCCTTGAAAATTATCTTGATTGAGTAATGCTTTGGCTGAGTTGACCTGTTGTTGGCCTGGAACATAAGCAAATTGAAGTTCGTCTGGATTGCTGCGGGCTTGCTGGCTCATTTGATACACTTCCCCGAGCGAAACAATTGTCACTTGTACAGCATTTGCCAACTCAGGATTGTTTTGCTTCAGGTTATTGACGAAATTTATGGCATCCTGACGGCTAATAAATACCCCGGCAACAGAGGAGGCTTCACTTCCGTCTTGGGGGACTGTGGCGACTAACGGCGCACCATTCGGGTCCGTGACCGTAAAGACAGGGACACCTTTTAATTTGTCTAAGATTTCCTGTTCAGTAAGGGCAATAGCCGGAGCGGTTCCGAAAAGGGAATTACCGAGGACACGAGAGGGTAAACTAGGGCTAAGGAACATATGGCTACTTAACAGCCCTAGCACCACGCCAATACGAATGAATGACTTGATCATTTTTTGACTCTCAAAAATGGGGATAACACGATGTAAACGGACGAATGTACATTGACCCGGCGTGATCTGTCTAGCAAGGGAGTTAGCCTATCGCAATGGCAATCTTCAACAATCTGTTTGACTCTGATTACAGAAGAAAAGGTTCACTCTACAATCAACTAATAGGTTAAACCTAAAATTTGACTTCCGATTTTTCAGATCGTAATTTCTGAGTAGGTTAACATACCTGGACACATTTTACAGAAAATATCTTTGTTGCAGACCTTGACCATCCGATCAAAACCATGAACTTACCAAACCTGATTACTTTTTCTCGTCTTTCTGTTGTTCCGTTTTTGTTATATTTTTTGTATAATCCGACTCCGACTCATTGTTGGATTAGCGTTGTTTTGTTTGCGATCGCGGCTTCAACCGACTGGTTAGATGGTTATTTAGCCCGAAAACTGAACCAAGTCACAGATTTAGGTAAGTTTCTCGATCCGTTAGTGGATAAATTATTAGTACTGGCACCGTTACTAGCTTTAATTCAATTGGGAACAATTCCTGCTTGGGGTGTTTTCCTAATTTTAGCCCGAGAATTAACAGTGGCTGGATGGCGGGTTAGTCAAACTAAAATTTCAGGTGCTAATATTTGGGGCAAACTCAAAACTGTCGTTCAAATTTTTGCGATTTGTTTTTTAATTGCGCCATTACCCGCCGTCTGGGAATTACCCACTATAATTTTATTTTGGATTTCTGTTGCTTTAACCCTAATTTCCGGTGGAATTTATCTCTGGCCGAAAGCCAATTCCGAAGCAACCGTTTAACTTTAAAATGGGTTTAAATTACGATTCAAACATCGCTCGAATGGTTTCTATCCGTCGTCGATTTACCCCTAAATCCGATTCTCCTAACCGAGAAGCAGAACGAACTTGAATTAAGTTTTGATCGGAGTCGAGATAAAATTCGACATCATCAACAAACCCTAATATAGGCGTTGTAAATTCGGCATAAAGATAAGAATTATTTTCTGTAATAATTTCGGCATTATTCATCGTTTCGATTACCATTTTTAGCCGATCAAATGTCTCTTCTGGGGTGGCTTGATAATTTAAAGGATCAATTTGATGCTCTTCATCTAAACTCTGACTAGAAACACAATTCGGAGATTCCGGACAGGGTTGTAAATGTCCGTTTTCTACTCCCAAATTATCGGGGCGAGATCCGGAAAATGAAAATAAGGCAGCCATGAATGTCGGGGAATATGGCTGGGCAAAAACGGGTTGAATCAATCCGACAAAACTAATCGTTGTGCTGGCAATAGTAATAACTAAAACTAACAGGAGAGAGAGGAGAGATTGAGGAAATGATTTTTTCATGGGATTTTGTCTTTTATAAGTCGTCTTCATCGTTATAATTTTATCAGCCTTTTTTATTGAGTATTGAGAATAGTATAATTTCAAACAAGTATTATTGTAGAACTGTCATGAGGATGATCAGGTGAGTCAGGCAAAATCAATCTCAGATATCGTTATCATCGGCAGTGGAATCGGTGGATTATGTTGCGGGGCGTTACTGGCTAAATATGGCTATCAAGTCACAATTTGTGAAAGCCATAACATTGCAGGGGGGGCTGCCCATGGGTTTGAACGTCAGGGATTTAAATTTGATTCAGGGCCGTCACTGTATTCAGGATTATCCTACAGTCCTTCAGCCAATCCGTTACGACAAGTTCTAGATGCAATTGGAGAAGAACTGCCTTGTAAAACCTATGACACTTGGGGCTGTCGTTTACCTGAGGGAGATTTTAACACTTCTGTTGGCGCGGATCAATTTTGTCAGATTTTAGCCCAATTTAGAGGAGATCGGGCGGTTAAACAATGGCGAGAATTACAACAGGTGATGCAACCTTTAAAGCAAGCCGCAATTGCGCTTCCGCCCGCTGCTGTACGGTTTGATTTCGGGGCGATCGCTACTTTAGCTCAGTTTGCCCCATCTTTGCTACAACACGCCAAAGATGTCTTCCAACTCACTGGCCCCTTTAGCCAAATTATGAATAAAGTTATTCAAGATCCCTTTATTCGCAATTGGTTAGATTTACTCTGTTTTCTCTTAGCTGGAGTCCCGGCAGATGGTATTAGTGCGGCAGAAGTGGCGTTTATGTTTGCGGACTGGTATCGTCCAGGCGTAACGTTAGATTATCCTATCGGAGGCAGTGCTGCTTTAGTTGAGGCGTTGGTGAGAGGACTGCAACGACACGGCGGACAGTTACGGCTAAATGCCCATGTCAAACAAGTCCGAGTCAAAAATAACCGGGCGGTTGGGGTAGAGTTACGAGACGGGACTGTGATTGAAGCCAGTCAGGCTGTGATTTCTAATGCCTCGGTTTGGGATACCTTGAAGTTGTTGCCAAAACAAGCGGTATCACAGCAATGGCGCACTCAACGGCAATCTACCCCAGAATGTGATAGTTTCATGCATCTACATTTAGGCATTGACGGGACAAATTTACCGTCTGATTTAGCTTGTCATTACATCGTGGTGAATGATTGGAGTGTTGGGGTAACCGCGCCGCAGAATGTTGTCCTGGTTTCGATTCCTTCTGTTTTAGATGCGAGTTTAGCCCCAGCCGGAAAACACGTGATTCATGTTTATACTCCAGGCAACGAACCCTATGATTTATGGCAAGGGTTAGATCGCCAAAGTCCGGAATATCATCAGCAAAAACAGAAACGTGCAGCAGTGATGTGGCAAGCGTTAGAACGGATTATTCCTGATATTCGTCAACGGTGTGAAGTCACTAGCGTGGGAACGCCTTTAACCCATGAACGATTTCTGCGTCGTCATCGAGGTAGCTATGGCCCAGCGATTCGGGCAGGGGACGGATTATTTCCGGGGCCATCAACTCCAATACCTGGATTTTACTGTTGTGGAGATTCGATCTTTCCGGGTATTGGACTGCCTGCCGTGGCTGCCAGCGGTATGATTACAGCCAATACGTTAGCCCCTGTACAGCAGCATTTAGCAATGTTAAGGGAAATTGGGATTAATCGATAATTCTGTGAGTGTGATCGAATTGTGTACTATCCGACTCACTCATGTCTACTTTTTAATAAATAAAATTAAATCATTATTAGCAAAGTGATTAAAAATCAATATACCTGTCAAGCTTTGATGACATGATGAAGAAATATTTTAAAGGCTGATTGTACGCATTTACAAGGGTTGACAGTTTAGTTGAAATTTTATACAATCTAGAGCATAGGCTAAAATTGCACCGAATAGTATCCATAAACAGAAACTACTCTGAGAATTTTTATCTAGATCCTGTGTTTTCGTTCATTCTGTCCTGATCTCAGTGAGTGAGAGTAACAGTGAGAAGATCAAGAAAGACGACTAATGAAAAATTCTCATTGAGAGCAGAATTGACAAAAAAGCAATAGTATGCATTTGTAACAGAAAAAGGTTAAAGTTATAAAAAATTTGACTGTTACTCATTTTCAATTCATCGGCGATAAAGGGTAGGTAGTTAGTTGAATGAGTGGCTACTGTCTCCTAATCTTTCTATCTCACGCTAAACTTCAAGGTGTCTCACGCCCATGAAAATTCCGAATCTGGTCAAACGGGTTAAAAATTGGTTTCCTAAAGCTCAAGAACAAATCAAAGAACAAGCCAACGAGTTAGAAGCCAAACTCACCGACTCAAACCTCGATCCTTTATCCCCAGAACAACGCCGTCCAATCGAGGATCATCTATTTCAACTGGATCATCCGCAACCCCACATCGAAGCGATCGCCACCAAGCTAAACGAACAATTAGAGAAATGGCAACAGGGGAGTGACCGTAACTGTTTAGTTGTGTTGTGTCATCCGATAGAAAATATCAGTACTTTACTGGAGCAAACCCTGGCTTCTGGCAAAATTGATCCATCGCTTAAAGTTCATCCTTTATCTTGGTCTCATCGACCACTGGATTATTCGACTATCTTGAGCGAATTACAAGATCAAATTCATCCGCCTGAAACTAATCCGACTCAACCTCAGTTACAAATCATTCCGGATTTAAGTTGGTGCTTTTTGCGTTGTCTTTATGGTTTAGATGGAGTCGAATGGTTACAACATACCTTATTCAAAGACCAATCTCAGTTTTGGTTGATTGGGTGTAATGATTGGATGTGGCATTATCTTAATCGTGTGTATCAGTGGAGTACATATTTTGAAAATACTCTATCGTTACCGGCTTTGGAACCTGTGGAAATTAAGCATTGGTTAGAACCGGTGAGGGAAAAACTAAATTTTGATTTTGATTTTGATGATGATGACGAAGAAGATGATGATGACGAAGATCTCGAAGATTCACCCTGGGAATGTATTGCAGAACGTCAGTATTTCAAGCGTCTGGCAAAAGTTTCTCTCGGAACCGCTCCAACTGTAGCACAGCTTTGGCTCCATTCTCTACAGCAACAAGATGCGGAGGATTTGGAAAACACACCTGATGCCCATGTTTCAGCAGAAAGTAGTTCTCAACCGATTGTACTGGCACGAGTCACGCTTCCGAAATTGCCTCAGCTCACCAAAGAAGAACGTTATCTGCTGTTTTCTATCGGATTACATGGTAATCTAACATTAAAGCAACTGGCATTGAGTTTGGGCAATGAAACGACGTTAGCTGCTGTCGGGGAAAGCCCGGTTACCACTCAGGTACAAGTCTTAAAGCGAGCCGGTTTGATTCAAAATCAACAAGGATGGTTATCGATTCACCCAGTCCATTATCCTCGACTGAGAAACGACCTGGAAGCCAATCACTTTCTGGTGGATTGATACCATTGTCTAACTAAGATGGGCAGGGAGGGACTCGAACCCTCACAGCCGAAGCCGCCACATTTTGAGTGTGGTGCGTCTACCAATTTCGCCACCCGCCCGGGGTGTTTTCAACTTTACTATTATACACCATTCTTTCTCCTTGCAACAACTTTTGATAATTTGGACTGCTAGCCCAGCGATCCACTTCTCGCGCCCGTAGAACAGGTAAAGGATGGGTCAGTTGAGCCGTTTGAGCTTCCTTCAGCAGTTCGCCAATTTCGGTTTGACTCATTTGATCGTAAGCACGGGCTTGTTCAAGAAACGCATCCAGATTGAGTTGAGACGATAACCGAGGCGATCCGCCGGATAACTTCATCAACACAGACATCACAACTCTGGGATCTTGGGTTGCCAACAATGCCGCGCGATCGCAAGTAAACTCAGCACAACGAACCCACTCTAAAATCTGAGATTGTAATCCTTGCACCAATAATGTACCAACTGTAGATAATTGTCCGGCAGCTAAAACCAGTAAATTAGCAACCGTTAAATAAACTCCATGTTCGCACTTCAAATGCCCTAATTCATGAGCGATCACCGCTTGAATTTCTGCTGGAGTTAATAAATCAATTAAAGACGTATGCAGCACAATAAAGGGCTGTTTTCCGCGCATGGCAAATGTGTAGGCATTGGGAACCGGATTTTGACGCACATAAAGCTGCGGCGGTTCTAAATCTAACGTTTGACAGGCTTCAATTAACAGTTGATGCAAATCCGGTAATTGTTTCTCACTCACCAAAATTCCGGAAGCAATATTTTCTAAATAAAAAAACTGTTCTCCAACCGTCCCGAGAAACTGTCGAATCAACAAATCTAAACCCGGAATTTGTTTAAGCGTACGAGTCGCTTGCCCATCTAAGGGATGGCGGAAGTGATCCGCTTTTAAACCCACTAAATCAGTTCGAGAAAAAGTCATATCAGTGCAGTTTGAGGTCACTCAGACAAAGTGTTAGTTATGGGTGCATCGGAGGATAAAACAGCCACTCATCACTAACACCTTATCTTCTCATTAGTTTAAAGCTTTTTTAACCCACTGAGTGGACTTTAGCTCGCGGGGGTGGTGAGTTGAGATTGAACGCGCTTAATCTTCGCCCCCAATTTTTGTAATTTTTGCTCAAATTGTTCATAGCCTCGGTCTAAATGTTGGAGTCCTTGAATAGTACTCGTACCTTCTGCGGCTAATGCTGCTAAAACCATCGCGGCCGATGCCCGTAAGTCAGACCCAGCAACGGGTGCGCCCGATAAAAACGGAACCCCAGTAACCACAGCCGTATTGCCTTTCACCCGAATATCAGCCCCCATCCGCACCAATTCCGGCACATGATGTAAGCGATTTTCAAACACCGTTTCCGTCACCAGGCTACTACCTTCACACAGGGTGAGTAGGGCCATCATCGGCGCTTGTAAATCAGTCGGAAAACCGGGATAGGGTAAGGTTTCAAGATCGGTGGCAATGTGACGCTCACCGGGACGTACCAGTAAACGATCTCGATCGGGGGAAGTAATTTCAACCCCAATTTTTCGTAATTTAGAAATAGCAGCGGTTAAATGGTCAGGAATCACAGGGAACAGACTCATTTCAGAACGAGTGATGGCACTGCCAATCAGAAACGTTCCGGCTTCAATCCGATCTGGGATAATCCAGTAATCGGTAGAATGCATTTTTTCCACACCGGAAATAATCAAAGTATTGGTGCCTGCGCCTTTGATTTTCGCTCCCATGGAACAGCAGAAATTGGCTAAATCTACAACTTCCGGTTCTTGAGCCGCATTTTCAATAATGGTTTCCCCTTCTGCTAAGGTTGCAGCCATCATTAAGGTTTCTGTTGCCCCGACACTGGGATAATCTAAGTAAATTCTTGCCCCTTTCAGCCGAGGATTTTGTCCAGGGACTGCTGCATGAACCACACCATGCTCAATATAGACTTCTGCACCCATCGCTCTGAGTCCCTGAACGTGCAGATTAACCGGTCTTGCCCCAATCGCACATCCACCCGGTAAAGGGACTTTTGCCACCCCTAAACGAGCCAGTAGGGGGCCGATAATGAAAAAGCTTGCCCGTAACTGACTGACCAATTCATAAGGGGCTTCGGATTCAGTAATTTGAGCCGCATTAATTTCAAGGGTATCACCACTGGGCTTGAGGTCTACCCCCAAAGCAGCAATCACTTGGCTCATCCGAACCACATCAACTAAATTGGGAACATTTCGTAAGCGACAATCTTCTGAACATAGTAAGGCTCCGGCAATAATAACTAAAGCCGCATTCTTTGCACCACTGATTCTGACTTCTCCCTGTAAGGGGGAACCGCCTTCAACTTCAAGCAGAGGCTGTGTGGCATCGGATGCACTAGAGAGATTTGACGAACTGAGCGTGAGTGTAATGGGTCTATCCTCCACAATTCAAAATAACAAGTTTACATTCGTTAATTTTTGTTCTGATTCTACAGGAAAGATTTCAGATGTCTAGGGGGAGACAAGGGGAGAGGGGATCATTTGTCCTGGGTTATTAGTCGGGTGTAAGGCTGCGATGGCGATCTTTTCGGGGTCTTCTACATCTGCATTCTTTCAACCCATAACGAATAAACCGTAACGAATAACAAATGACTATACCTCTTTTTTGTTCCCTGTAATCTATATCTGAGTCGATCAATTCTCTACAATAATCAAGAATTAGCAACGATACAGAATGTGAGGCTCGCGCAATGGATATTGGTGTTCCCAAAGAAATCAAAGATCAAGAATTTCGAGTGGGATTAACTCCCAGTAGTGTCAGAGTTTGCACAGAGAAAGGTCACACCGTTTGCGTTGAAACGGGCGCAGGTATTGGTGCCGGCTTTACGGATGAAGACTATCAACACTCAGGTGCTGAGATTGTCTCTTCTCCACAGCAAGCGTGGCATCAAGAACTGGTTGTAAAAGTCAAAGAACCCCTAGCCTCTGAATATTCTCTGATGCAAAAAGATCAACTGCTGTTTACCTATCTGCACTTGGCCGCCGATCGCAAACTGACAGAACACTTAATTCATAGCGGAGTCAAAGCGATCGCCTACGAGACTGTAGAACTCCCTGATGGTCGATTACCGCTTTTAACCCCCATGAGTATTATTGCGGGTCGCTTATCTGTGCAATTTGGTGCTCGTTTTCTTGAACGACAACAAGGGGGGCGAGGGGTTCTCCTGGGGGGAGTGCCGGGTGTAAAGCCTGGTAAAGTTGTCATTTTAGGCGGGGGTGTGGTTGGCACAGAAGCGGCTCGTATGGCGGTTGGATTAGGTGCTCAAGTCCAAATTTTAGACATCAACGTCGATCGCCTGGGATATTTGGAAACTCTCTTTGGTTCGAGAGTTGAACTGCTCTATAGCACTTCTTCTCTAGTTGAAACCCTAGTTCCGGATGCTGATTTGTTAATTGGTGCGGTTTTAATTTTGGGACGCAAAGCACCGACTTTAGTCTCAAAGGATTTAGTCGCGAAAATGCGTCCCCGTTCTGTAATTGTTGATGTTGCAGTCGATCAAGGGGGTTGTGTCGAAACGTTACATCCCACCTCCCATACTCAGCCAACTTATGTCGAAGCGGGTGTGGTTCATTATGGCGTACCCAATATGCCGGGTGCGGTGCCGTGGACAGCGACTCAAGCCTTGAATAATAGTACGTTACCTTATGTCCTGCAACTGGCTGAATCTGGAATGAAAGCGTTAGAGTTAAATCCAACTTTAGCCAAGGGATTAAATGTTGCCAATCATCAACTGGTGCATCCTGCGGTTCAACAAGTGTTTCCTGATTTGGTTTAGCGATCGCGATCGAGGCAACAGCGGATCTGGCAACGGGGAACGGGCAACGGGGAACGGAGAACAGGGTAATTATCTTTCCTGTACAGATTGACATGTAACGTCAAGACTGAGTCAGCGTGAATACTGACTTGCAGACTTGCGCTCCGGGCGCATGCAATGCGCCCCTACAGTAGCGATCGCCCTCTGGGGGGTATGTTTGTTAAATTTTGATCTTTTTAATACTTTTATACTCAAATTATTCCATAGAGAATACTTTTTTTAGCTAAAAAGTACCTTGCTAAAATTAGGAAAGAGTTAGCAGAATAACACTATGGTTAAAGATGTTACCCAGCCTCAGCAACAGTCGGAACAGTTACGTCAAAGTGAGGCCAATCTGTCAGCGGCTCAGCGGGTGGCTCATGTGGGGAGTTGGGATTTTAATGTTCTGACTCAAGCAATGACTTGGTCTGAAGAACTGTATCGGATTTTTGGTCTAGAACCTGAGCTTAATACACCTTCTTATGATGATTTAGTCAGGATGATTCATCCAGAGGATCGAGAGAGTTTTGTTCAACAAATTAATCTATCATTAATTGAAAAAATACCTGATTCTCACGAATTTAGGCTGATTCGTCCGAGTGGAGAGATTCGCTATGTGGAGTCTCGTATAGAAGTTATTCTGAATGATAATCACCAAGTGATCCGTTTATTTGGTGTAATTTTAGATCTGACAGAACGGATGCAAATGGAGGTGGCTTTACAGGAGCGAGAAAAGCAATATCGTGATTTAGTTCAAACAGCAAATTGTATTATTTTACGTTGGGATACCCAAGGGAATATTGTTTTTATCAATCAATATGGTGCAGAATTTTTCTGTGGGCTAGAAACAGATATTTTGGGACAGTCTATAATGGATACAATTGTTCCCGAATGGGATTCTTCCGGACAAGATTTACAGGCTTTGATGCAGCAAATTTGTCAGCAACCCAATGCTTTTATCATTAATGAAAATGAAAATATTCGCCAAGATGGAGAACGGGTTTGGGTGAATTGGGCAAATAAACCCATTTTTGATGAAGCTGGTGAGCTGGTTGAAATTCTTTCTATTGGTACAGATATTACAGATCGGAAGCGTTCAGAAGTTGCACTCGCTCAGAAAAATATTGATCTAGAAACAGCAAAAAAAGCAGCCGAGAAAGCCAATCAAGTTAAAAGTCAATTTCTCGCGAATATGAGCCATGAATTGCGTACGCCGCTGAATGCCATTCTGGGATTTGCTCAAGTGATGCAACGGACTCTAAAGTATAATCCCGAACAATTTCAGCAAGAGTCGGCGGAATATTTAGACATTATTCAAAATAGTGGGAATCACTTACTCTCATTAATTAATGATGTTCTGGATATGGCAAAAATAGAGGCAGGTAAGGTAATATTTCATCCTGATTGTTGTGACTTGCATCAATTACTGCGATCGCTAGAAGCCATGTTTCAATCTTTAGCTCAAGAGAAGGGATTAATATTAGAATTTAAGTTAACTTCAAATTTACCTCGATGGATTGAAACCGATCAAGCTAAATTACGACAAATCTTGATTAATTTACTGAGTAATGCGATTAAGTGTACTCAAATCGGAAGTATTACTCTACGAGTTTGGGGGGATGATACTCTTTATTTTGCAGTAGAAGATACAGGCTGTGGGATTGCGCCGGAGCAACTACAAAAACTATTTGATCCGTTTTATCAAGTCGAATCCACTCAAAAATATCACGCGGGAACGGGATTAGGACTTAGTATTACTCAGAGTTATATTAAAATGTTTGGTGGAGACATTAAGGTTGAAAGTACTTTAGGAAAAGGCAGTATTTTTCAATTTTATATTCCCGTTACTTTAACCGAATCTCTTAACCTCCCAGAGGCTGAGTCACCCTTATCTGTTGTTCATTTAGCTTCAAATCAACCCAGTTACCGAATTTTAGTGGTAGAGGACCAATGGGAAAGTCGAGTGTTATTGGTGGAATTATTAAAGTCTTTGGGATTTGAGCAGGTACGAGAAGCAATTAATGGAAAAGAAGCGGTTAACATCTTTGAGAGTTGGCAGCCTCATTTAATTTGGATGGATATGCGAATGCCGGTGATGGATGGTTATGAAGCAACTCAACAGATTCGTCGTCACCTTAAAGGACAGGCTCCTGCTATTATCGCACTAACAGCAAGCGCTCTCGAACAAGAAAAACAAATTGTTTTATCCGCCGGATGTGATGACTTTGTGCATAAACCGTTTCAAGAACAGGTGATTTGCGACAAGCTACGCCAATATCTTGGTATAAAGTATATTTATGATCAGCAATCCGTTCGCGATCGCCCTCAAACTCAAAATGATATGCCACAACTGACGGCTTCACGACTCTCTCAAGTCCCTAAAGCTTGGTTAGTTCAACTGCATGAAGCGGCTCGTCTAGCTGATGCCGAGTGGATTGGGCAACTGATGGAAGAACGTAGCGCTGATGAGGCGGATATCACTCAAATTATACAAGATTGGGTTAAGAGATTTCGTTATGAGCTGATTGAAGAATTAGCAGAATCATCAATCCGTCTTCATGAATAATATTTAATCGTTTCAGTGGGATAGAATCTACTGATGTGTTCTATATTGAGCTAAATGATAGTCAGTTTTTATCTTTAAGTAGAAAATATCATCATGACACAAAGTACCTCATCTGCGACCAATTTATCTCATTTAGGCGATCTCTTAGTTGTCGATGATCTTCCAGAAAATCTAGAATTCTTATCTAAAATTTTAACTCAACAAGGCTATAAAGTGCGTTGTGTTCTCAACGGCAAGATGGCGCTGCGGGTGGCAAAAGCGGCTCAACCGGATATCATTTTATTAGATATTAAAATGCCAGAGATAGATGGCTTTGAAGTTTGCCAACAGCTTAAAGTTAATCCTGAAACACGAGATATTCCGATTATCTTTCTCAGTGCTTTAGATCAAGTTGAGGATAAAGTAAAGGGTTTCACGCTGGGTGGAGTCGATTATATTTCTAAACCCTTTCAAGTCGAAGAATTGTTAGCTCGGGTGAATAATCATCTCCAACTACGCCAAGCTCAAGCCCAGGTTAAACAACTCAATACTGAATTAGAAAAACGAGTGATTCAGCGCACGGCTCAGTTAGAGCAAGAAATAGGTGAGCGGTTACGGGTGCAAGAAGAGATGCTACACATGGCAACCCACGATCATTTAACCAGTTTACCCAATCGAAATTCACTGATTCAAAGGGTTAAACAAGCCTTTAGTTTTAATCAGCTTCGACCGTTGGCGCTAATATTATTAAAGTGTAATCAACTACAAGTTATTAACAGTTCTTTAGGTCATCGTGCCATCGATCAATTAATCGTCTCGATTGCTCGCCGTTTAGAGGGATCTTTAGAATCAGGGGGTTGGCTGGCTCTTTATGATGAAGATACATTTGCTATCTTGATTGAAGAAGCACTGGATAAAGAGATGGTTATATTTTTTGCAGAACAGCTTCAACAAGAAATATCACTGCCTTTTCAGATTAATGAGTATACAATTCATATCCAAATTAATATTGGTATTGTTTTATCGGATAAAAATCACCAACAGCCTATTCATTTACTCCGAGATGCTCATGCCGCTTTACAACAAGCCATTATTCAGGGAATCGGAAAAATTCAAATCTTTAATGCAGAAATGTATGAGCGGGCATTATCTTTCTTTCAGGTTAAAAATGAGTTGATCCAAGCGATTGATCGTCAAAACTTTATCCTAGTTTATCAACCTATTATATCACTAGAAAATAACTTGATGATTGGGATAGAAGCATTGGTTAGATGGCTACATCCGACTCAAGGGATTATTGATCCTGATGCATTTATTCCCATCGCCGAAGAAACCGGGTTAATCATTATGCTGGATCGTTATATTATCCGGCAAGCCTGTTATCAACTGAAAGCTTGGCAAGATAAAAATATACTGCCCTCTGAATTTAAGTTACACGTTAATTTATCCGCTCAGCAACTCGGACAAGCAGATTTCATTGAATATTTAGAATCCATTATCATAGAAACAAAAATTGATCATCAATATCTGGTTTTAGAAATTACTGAATATGGGTTTATGACACCATCGACTATTGCAGTCAAGAATTTAGAATGGCTGAGGGGATATAATATTAGCGTTAGCATTGATGATTTTGGTACGGGCTGCTCTTCTCTAAGCTATTTACATCATTTAAAGATAGAAAATTTAAAGATTGATCGCTCTTTTATTCATCAAATTAATCAGACTTCAGAGAGTCTAAAAGTGGTTCGTGCCATTATCAATTTAGCCGAGAATTTAGAAGTTGCCGCTGTGGCTGAAGGGGTTGAGACTCCTGAACAATTAGATGTACTCATCGCTTTAGGGTGTGGAAGGGCGCAAGGGTTTCTTTGGAGTCAGCCTGTTGAGGCTAGCACAATCGGTTCACGTTTGCAAGCGCCGAAGTTTAAACTCCTCTCCGAGTAAATCTAGACCCAATTCACTCACTGAATCAGCTACCATATACAGATTATACTCAATCAGCTTAATCTGTCTGATTGAAGATTGGGGGGAATTAATCCTCTCAATTTTGCAGTCTTAGGGATAATATTTTAATGGCAGTTTTACACGGAAATTGGCGAATTCAACCCCACCGTTGCGATTTTATCATCTGGGGGGATGCATGGTGTCGAACCCTGCCGCAAGATTGGCAAGCCGCCACTGAAGTCACTGCTTATCCCTACGCTTTGCCGCCTGATACCCTTTGGCAACAGTTGACTCAACAGATTCATCATCTAGCGCCCCATCAACCCCCTCAAACCACTGATATTATCGGCTTACCGACTGAAATCACATCCACGTCTATTTATCCGATTTACGGCGAAACGATGGCGGTTGATGACAATTCAAATTATTCTATTTCTCTTCATCCTTGGCAAGTTACAGGTTTTAGTTTAACTCCTCAAGAAACCTTTCAATTTTTACAAAGTTTACCTTTAAATTCTTTAGATCCGGCTAATTCTTATTTTGGATCGGATTTAAAATTTTGGTCACATATTCATCGCTGGAGTATCGATTTATTAGCACGGGGTAAGTTTTTACCTAGTTTAGAACCTGTATCTAATCAAGGGTTTCGGGCGCATTGGCAACCCTTATTAGATAGCGCAATCGATCAAGCACGGTTACTACAAATGGCACAAAAAATGCCATTAGCGTGTCGGATGTATCAGGATAATCATATTAATACAATTGCCGTTGATATACCCTATTCTCCTCAGGAATTATTGCAAGATTTTCTCGGCGCAATGATCGATGTACAAGTTAGATCTGTTGCAGAAGTTGCAGAAAGAACTGTCGTTACAAATCCAGCCGCCTTAGAACCTCATATTAATACTTGGTTGCATCATTTATCGGTTGAAACGGCTCCCCTATCTGAATCATTATCAGAGTATGAAATATTAGAAAATAGGTTAAAAACTTGGGTAGAGCCGCTACAACAATCTTTATCTGAACAAAACTTGTTTCGGGCTGGATTTAAACTGAATCCGCCAGCGGCTCAATCGAAAGAATGGAAATTAGATTATTGTTTACAAGCGATTGATAATCCAGACTGTATTATTGATGCTCAAACAGTGTGGAATCATCCAGTAGAAGCATTTGATTATCAAGGTAAAACGGTTAGGAAGCCGCAAGAAACGTTACTCAAAGGATTAGGTTTAGCGGCTAAATTGTATCCGGCTTTAGAAAATAGTCTTGAGCAAGCTTGTCCGCAAATGTGTGTTTTAAACCCAACTCAGGCTTATGAATTTATTAAACAAATTGTTTGGCGATTTAATGAGAATGGTTTAGGAGCAATTTTACCGCCAGGATTAGCTGATAATCAAGGCTTTGCTAATCGTTTAGGACTGAGTTTAAGTGCAACAGCATCGCGCTCGAAAAAAAGTATGAGTTTAGGATTAGAAAGTTTATTAAACTTTAAGTGGCAATTATCAATTGGCGGACAAACCTTATCAAAATCAGAGTTTGAAAAGTTGGTTGCGAAAGAAAGTCCTTTAGTTGAAATTAACGGAGAATGGGTAGAGTTACGCGCCTCTGATATTCGGGCAGCAAAAGCTTTTTTTGAAAGTCGTAAAGATAAAATGACATTAACTTTAGAAGATGCTTTACGGCTGTCAACGGGTGATAGTCAAATGATTGAAAAATTGCCCGTTGTGCAATTTGAAGCGGGCGGAAAATTAGAAGATTTACTCAATACTTTAACTCAAAATCAAGCCCTTGAACCGATTACAACTCCGGCGAATTTTAAGGGAGAATTAAGACCGTATCAAGCCCGTGGGGTGAGTTGGTTATCATTCCTTGAACAATGGGGTTTAGGCGCTTGTTTAGCCGATGATATGGGTTTAGGGAAAACGATTCAACTGATTGCATTTTTACTCTATTTAAAAGAACAGAAATCTTTAGAACGTCCGATTTTATTAGTATGTCCGACTTCAGTTTTAGGAAACTGGGAACGGGAAGTAAAACGATTTAGCCCCAGTTTAAAGGTTAAAGTTCATCATGGTGATAAACGGGAAAAAGGTAAGAAACTCACTCAAATGGCTGAAAAGCAAGATATAATTGTTACCAGTTATGCTTTATCTTATCGAGATGAAAAAGATATTAAAAGTGTAAATTGGCAAGGGATTGTATTAGATGAAGCCCAGAATATTAAAAATCCTGATGCGAAACAATCAAAAGCTATTCGGAATTTAGAAGCAGATTTTAAAATTGCTTTAACCGGAACTCCAGTAGAAAATCGCCTATCCGAATTATGGTCTATTATGGAATTTTTAAATCCGGGTTATTTAGGACAAAAACAATTCTTTCAACGTCGGTTTGCTATTCCTATTGAAAAATATGGGGATACAGATTCTTTGCAAACATTACGTTCATTAGTACAACCGTTTATTTTACGCCGTCTGAAGACCGATAAAGACATTATTCAAGATTTACCGGAAAAACAAGAAAATGCTGTTTTTTGTGCCTTATCAACGGAACAAGCAAGTTTATATCAACAATTTGTCGATCAATCTTTAGCAGAAATTGACTCAGCAGAAGGCATTCAACGGCGGGGGATGATATTGGCATTATTAACCAAATTAAAACAGCTTTGTAATCATCCGATTTTATTAAATGGAAAAGCATCAAAAACAAGTTCAAAAAAATCTCTTTCTGTGCAACATTCAGGCAAACTCAAACGCTTAAATGAGATGTTAGAAGAAGTGATTGATGAAGGCGATCGCGCATTAATTTTTACTCAATTTGCAGAGTGGGGAAAGTTATTACAACCGTATTTAGAACAGCAACTGAATCGAAAAGTGCTATTTTTATATGGTGCAACTCGTAAAAATAAACGAGAAGAAATGGTCGATCAATTTCAACACGATCCCCAAGGACCGCCGATTTTTATCTTATCTTTAAAAGCTGGAGGAGTTGGATTAAACTTAACCCGCGCTAATCATGTGTTTCACTTTGATAGATGGTGGAACCCAGCCGTTGAAAACCAGGCAACAGATCGGGTATTTAGAATTGGTCAAACTCGCAATGTTCAAGTTCATAAATTTGTTTGTACAGGCACTTTAGAAGAAAAAATTCATGATTTAATTGAAAGTAAAAAAGCGTTAGCAGAACAAGTTGTCGGCGGCGGTGAAGATTGGTTAACGCAACTCGATACCGATCAATTAAGGAATTTATTAATTTTAGATCGTAGTTCTATTATTGATGAAGATGAGTAAATATCGTTCACAACTTATTAATTGGACATTACCAAATAATTTGAGATAATAGGATTAATCCGGCTCCAATAAGTATGGGGGAAGTTTTTCATTCGCTAGAGGGTTTTAGACTCCGACTCATTCAGTATTGTAAAGTTTAAACACAAATATAGTCAAATATAGTCATTCATGTTAATCTATAGACATGAAACTTTCAGACTATGCCAAAAAAGTAGGAATAAGTTATCGAACAGCCTGGAGGTGGTGGAAACAAGGGAATTTAACAGGTTATCAATTGCCGAGTGGTACAATTATCATCACCGATGAGTACAATTCTAAACCTGATGTGATAGCTTGCATTTATGCAAGAGTGTCGAGTGCAGAAAACAAAGATAATTTAGATAGACAAGCTGAACGGTTAAAAGATTATGCAATTGCCAGAGGTTACAAAATCTATAAAGTAGTCAAAGAGATTGGCAGTGGTTTAAACGATAATCGGAAACAATTGGGTAAGATTCTAGTTGACCCCAACTATAATGTTCTGATTGTCGAACACAAAGACCGCTTAGCAAGATTTGGCACAAATTATCTAGAAATTTTGTTAAAAGAACTAGATAAAGAAGTCGAGATTGTCAATCAAAGCGAGGATATTATTGATGAGTTAATGGAAGATTTAATAGCGATTATTACTTCTTTTTGCTCTCGAATTTATGGATTAAGAAGATCCAAACGAAAAACTGAACATATTATAGCAGAGTTAAAATCGAGGTCGGGCATTGATGAAGCTGGCTGAAAGACATATTATCAAGAGAGGACATCGATTTTGGGCGGAGATCGATCATTTATCATGGCAGTCCAAAAACCTTTATAACTTAGCTAATTATATCATCCGTCAAAACTGGCTCTATGGTCATGGCTATCTCAGTTATAACCAAATGGCATCATTGATGAAACAGACCGAGTCCTATCAAGCAATGCCAGCGAAAGTTTCACAGCAAGTCTTAAGAGGATTAGACAGAAACTGGAAATCTTTCTTTCAGGGTAATTCTGAGTTTAAAAAACATCCCGATAAATTTTTAGCAAGACCTAGAATCCCCAAGTATAAAGATAAGAAAAAGGGAAGAAATCTGCTAGTTTATACGATCCAAGCCATTAGCAAAGTAGCTCGAAGACAAGGATTAATTAAATTATCAGGGACGGGAATAGAGTTTCCCACTCGAGTGGCTTCAGCAGAGGTAGAAGTAAGAATCGTTCCGAAATCTGATTGTTATGTAATCGAGGTGATTTATGAAAAACCTGAAGAGTTCTTAACTCCAACGGCTCATATAGCAGCAATAGATTTAGGTGTAGATAATTTGATGGCTGTCACTTCAAATCAACCGGATTTTACTCCTTCTCTTGGTGCGCGTTCCCTAGGCGAGGAAACCTCGCCGGGGTCGCACCGCTTGTTGATTAATGGCAGACCCTTAAAAAGCCTAAATCAATTTTACAACAAACGTCTAGCTCAGTTAAAATCTCTGCTGAAAGGCACTGCAAAAAGTTCGAGGCGAATCAGCCGTTTAACCCGATGTCGCCATAATAAGATAGATAATTATCTTCACCGCTCTAGTCGTTATCTAGTTAATCTCTTAGTTGATCAAAAAATAACGACTTTAGTGATTGGTAAAAATCCGGGTTGGAAACAAGGAGTCAACTTAGGGAAAGTCAATAATCAATCATTTGTTACCATTCCCCACTCTCGATTGATTGAGATGATTACTTATAAATGTCAATTAGTCGGCATTGGCGTGATTATTCAGGAAGAATCCTATACCTCTGCTGCTAGTTTTTTGAATCAAGATCCGATTCCGGTGTACGGAAAACTAACTGAAAAGCCTGTATTTTCAGGAAAAAGAGTTAAGAGAGGTTTATATCGAACACAGCAGGGATTTCTTTTTCAGGCAGATGTGAATGGTTCCTACAATATTTTACAAAAAGCATTCCCAAATGCATTTGACCGCTATGGGATAGAGAGGTGCGTAGTTCACCCGCTTGAGAATTAATCTCTCAAAGTAAAAGTGAAGGGCATTTCTGAAATTGAATGCAGTCTGTCTATATTTGACTATACTTTTACTAACTATTGCTTGTCTCAACGCCTGGATCATGTCTATTTTTGAAATTTCCATACAATCTCAACGGAACTTAAGACAGTGGCCAGTTCTCATCAAATTTCAAGATCAGGACAAATTACCAATTGAGAAAAATGGAATATTGCAGTTGAGTCAGGATGCTCAGCAACAGTTGTCAATGCTGCAACATCGACCGAAAGACTATGGAACTTTTTTGGGTCAAGCTTTATTTCAAGGTGAACTTTTGGATGCTTTCCGAGAAGCATTTACCAGAAGCCAAAAGTTGATGCGTGTCTTATTATCAGTAAATGCAGAGGAGTCTGACTGGTTGAAAACCTTACATTGGGAACGATTGTGTGTCCCGATTGACCAGTCTTGGGAATATTTAGCACTCAATCAGCGTTTACCGTTTTCTCAATACATTCCCACCAGTAACCTTGACCGAAATTATCCAACCATTCATCAATTAGATCTACGAGCATTAGTGGTGGTTGCCAATCCAGAAGACCGAGAACATTATTATTCTCTAAGCTCCTTTGATGTGGCGACAACTGTTTCAGGGTTACGGCAAGCTTTGGGAGAGATTCCCTGTGATATCCTCGCTCATGATATTGAAGATGCAGCGGGCGCACCCACCCTCAATCAACTGTGCCGACAACTCAGTTTTGCTGATTGATCCAGCTTATACGCTTTTACACATTGTCTGCCATGGCAGAGTCATCAAGGGAAGAACAGTTCTCTATCTGAGTAACGACAACAAGCAAGTTGAACCTGTAATGGATCGAGATTTGATTCAAGAGTTTCAGCATTTGGGAAGTAAGGATAGTTTACCCTATCTGACTTTTCTCTGTAGTTGTTCTAGCGGTTCTCCTTTGGGGAAACTGACTCAGAGCTTTGTTCAAAAGTTAGCAATGCCAGCGGTTGTGGCGATGAGCCATCAAGTCAGTGTTAAAACAGCAATAGCCCTGGCTCAAGGTTTTTACCCTCGACTTCGGCAACTAGGAGCAGTCGATATTGCAGGGCAACAAGCAACAACTGGCTTGGCAGAGCGATATGACATTACAGTACCCGCTCTGTATAGTCGTTTGGGTCATCGGCTTTTATTTGAAATTGATGATAATAATAAATCAATTGATGTAGGAGTCGGATTTCAAGATGATGTTAGTGTCATCGGAGATGTGGTTGGTCGAGATCTTAATAAAACAACGATCAACCACCATTATCACTTTCCATCATCAGATCAAACTTCAGCACAGAGACTACCATTTGCCCCTGCCGCTCAGGGTAAATCCGTTAGAAAAGGAATTCAGGCATTAGCAGAATTGATGTCTAATACTGAAGCTAGGGATGTGGTTGTCGCATTTCGTACAGATTTTCAAGCTGCTTGTGACCCAATTACAATTCTTAGCACATACAAAAATTTACACAACAGCTAGAATTTGGAATCTGAAAGGTGATGTATTAGCAGAACTTAGCGGTCATCGAGGCCGGGTCACGAATGCTCAATTCGTTTTAAATCGTGATTTGATTCTGACTGCTTCCTATGACAAGACCGCATATCTATGGAATTTTCAAGGCCAGCCATTAACTGAATTTAAGGGTCATCAAGATCGAGTTTACAGTGTAGACTCAAGCTCAGATGGGCAATTTGTTTTAACAGCTTCTAAAGATAAAATCGTTAAAATTTGGGATATTCAAGGTAACTTCCTCTTAAACCTGCAGGGACATCAAGGAATAGTTGTGAACGCCCAGTTTAGTTTGGACGATGAACTCATTGCTAGCGCATCCGTTGATAAAACAGTACGAGTCTGGACAAGAGAAGGTCAACTATTGGCTGTGCTTAAAGGTCACCAAGGCATAGTCTATAGCTCACAATTCAGCAATGATGGTAAAACAATTCTCACGGCCTCTCAAGACGAAACAGCACGATTATGGAGAACACCAGAAAACTACAAATATCCACTTTCTGTTGCTTGCGATCGCATTCGTAGTTACCTGAAAAATAACCCAGAAGTTGATGAGGAAGATCGGAATCTTTGTGATGGGATTAAATCTTTAGAAGATGAAAATTAGAAACTTCAAACAATTTGAATTACTCTAAGAAAATATTATTTTAGAATAAGTTTTGACTTCATACCATAGCACTACGCAGGTTAATTAAAACATTTTTATATCCTGTTAGGCAAGCGTGCTGTTGGGTATCAACCGTCTCACAGTCTATTTCTCAGGCGTGCTTGTTCCCTATTCTTTCACACGAGTACGCGCGCAGCGCAGGGCAGATGTAAAATTCCCTGGGTCTAACTGCTGTTCCCAATTCTAAAGGTACGTAGCGCTATAGAGCTTGTCAGGAAAATTATTATATGTTATTCTAAAAAGTAAGGTTGAAGATGCTGACTTTTATCTGAATATAATCGTTAGTTGCAATCCTAAATATCTCAATGGGTGCTAATTCATTCAATATCCTCAAGTTATTGTTGAAGTTCTTTCCTCCAGTACAAGTGATAAAGATCGAGGTAAAAAGTTCACCCATGATCTCAATATTTTCAACAAGAATATCTGTTAATTGACTGTGTTGTTTGGCGCAATACAGGTCAATTCCACGCGCGCACTATAGCACTGCATACTCAGAAATAATTCTCTGTTGAACTGTATTGTCGGAGAGAATGAATTGCATAGCTTTGCTATCCTTACATTGCTGTTAATGTTGTGATGTCATTCAGTATTCATTTGGAGTGTTCGATAGAATTGCTTTTCAAGGGTGTAGCACTTCAAACATAGAAATAAATTTTGATAGCTTTTTCTAAGCTTTGTGGATTTTTATAGATTGCTTTTATAAAATAACTGAGATTTTGTCATTATATACAACTTCTTAGGGATAATTTTATCATGGCAATAGATAAAAGGCATGGCATAGTAGAACGCAGAGCAAAAGCTAGCTATAGATTAGACGTATAACTCTATCTCATTGAAACAATACGAGCTGCTTGTTTCTTTGATAGTGGTCTATGCTTTGCTGCAATATTATCAAAATTTTTATCGTCATCAAAGACAAATCTTGCTACAAGTCATTGCTAGCTTAGTATTTTTTGATGTCTTCTATTATAGTGCCAATCAAATCTGATTGAATTTTCTACTGATTATTGGATCGCAATTCTTTAGAACCTCTTACACTTGGCTTGATTTGAAAGATTAATACAGCCAAACCCATCATTTTTTTTTGTCTAATCAATCGACTATTCATTAATCATAAAAAGAAAAATGACAACGAGTTTCTATAACATCATCACAGGCACAACAGGCAATGATAATCTAATTGGAACTGATCAGCAAGATTCAATTACTGCGGGTAACGGTAAAGACTTTGTTGAGGGTGGCGCTGGTGACGATATTCTTTTGGGGCAAGGTCACAACGATATCGTTGTTGGGGGTGCTGGCAACGATTTGATTAAAGGAGGTTCAGGGCATGATTATGTGAATGGCTCCTCCGGAGAAGATACGGTCTATGGACAAGGCGGAAATGATTCTGTTGTTGGCAGCACAGGAAACGATATCCTCAGTGGTGGAAATGGTAACGATCTCGTTTTAGGGCAAGAAGATAATGACAGGATTAATGGTGGGGGTGGTGACGATACCTTAATAGGAGGATTGGGTCGCGATATTGTTACAGGCGGTGCGGGAGCAGATCTATTTGAATTTGATATTCCTCCGGGAAATGCTGGAGGCTTAGATATCATCAAAGACTTTGAACCGGGGCTGGATAAAATCCTGGTTGAGGACATCGTTGGAAGAACGTTAAACGCCAGTGAGTTTGCGACTGTTGATTCAATCGCCTCAGCCAGAAGCAGCCATGCACTGATTGTATTTAACAGTTCTAATAATCTATTATTCTATAACCCAAATGGTTCAAATAATGGATTTGGTGCAGGTGGCGGCAGCATTGCCAGGTTTAATGTTGAGATAGAATATTTAGACTTTGTTGATAGCGATCTAACTAGACAATTTAACTATGGTGAGGCGTTACAAAAGTCGTTCTTATTCTATGAAGCGCAACGCTCCGGTGAATTACCCGCAGATAATCGAACGCCTTGGCGAGTAGATTCTGCTGTATGGGATGGAGATGTCAACCAAGATGGTGATTTTGATGATGTTGTTAATGGGGTCCCTGAAATTGATCTAAGCGGTGGTTACTATGATGCTGGGGATCATGTCAAATTTGGTTTGCCAATGACATCATCGATGACCCTATTAAGTTGGGGAGCCATTGAATATGAGGATGCCTATCGAGACAGTGGTCAATTTGATGAAGTATTAGATGCGATTAAATGGGGAACAGACTATATTCTCAAAACTCACGTCAGTGAAAATGGGGAAACCAAAGCATTGTATACACAGGTGGGTGAAGCCCGTGCGGATCACAATTCCTGGGGACCTCCGGAAAATATGACCATGGAGCGGCCCATCTTCAAAGTTGACGAGCAACATCCTGGGGCTGATATAGCAGGAGAATCAGCGGCTGCACTGGCTTCTGCTTCAATGGTTTGGCGTTCTGAAGACAGTCAATATGCTGACGAACTGCTCGAGAATGCTCGACAGTTGTATGAATTTGCCAAACACAATCCTGGAAAATATTCAGATTCTATCTATGAAGACGCTCGGGACTACAGGTCTTATGATTATGTTGATGAACTCTCCTGGGCGGCAAACTGGTTGTATAAAGCGACAGGGGAAACCTCTTACTTGGATGATGCCAAGGAGTACGCCCAAGGTCTCAGCACCTGGACTCATAATTGGGACAATAAATCCTATGGTTCGGCAGTTCTCCTGGCTGAAGCCACAACAGGCTCTGATGACAACGCCCGCTATCGTGTTCGGGTGGAAGAATGGTTAGATTATTGGAGTGATGATACAGGTTCTGGGATTGAGTATACTGAGGGCGGTTTGGCTTTTCTGGGTGGATGGGGTTCTTTACGGTATGCAGCCAATACTGCTTTTATTGCCAGCATTTACAGTGACTATCTCACAGAATACAACCTTGATCAAACCAAAGCCCAACAATACGATCAGTTTGCTCAACAGCAGATTGACTATATCTTGGGTGATAATCCCAGAAATTCCAGTTACATGGTTGGGTTTGGGGAGAACTATCCTCAACAACCGCATCACCGGGCTGCATCTGGAGCAACTGATTGGAATTGGAGCGGTGATGAGCAAAGGGATCCGAATCAATATATTCTCTACGGTGCCCTCGTTGGGGGGCCAGCTTCTACCGACGATCATGACTATATTGATGATCGTTCTGACTATCGGCGTAATGAAGTTGCTTTGGACTACAATGCAGGGCTAACAGGAGCTTTGGCTTGGATGTATGACCAGTACGGCGGTGAGCCACTGACCGATGCACAAATCGCGGATTTACCCTTTGAACAATTTTAAGTTGGATATTAAGCATGAAACTGTGATAATGAATTTTCTTACAGTTTTACGGTAAAATTCTGTCAGGTTGGCTTCAAGTTTATATTCGGTCGCTTAAAGATAAGGGCTATAGTAAAAAATAAAATAAAATAAAGTCATGACAGAAACTTTACCCACAGATCGAGAATGGTGGTCTCAACAATGGCTAGATATTCTCAATCGATATCGCTTTAAAAAACGCTTAGAACGGGCGCGTAATTATGCGCGTCAGGGAAATGTACTCAGTATTGAATTTAAAGACCAAAAAGTTAATGCACAAGTACAAGGAACTCAACCCGAACCCTATCAAGTTTCTTTAGGATTGGATACGTTTAATGATGAAGAATGGCATTATGTGATCGAAACGTTATCCCAAAAAGCATTATTTTCAGCTAAACTTTTAGCCGGAGAAATGCCTGATAATATTGAAGAAGTTTTTGCCCGTAATGGGTTACGATTGTTTCCTTTTTCATTAGAAGAGGTTCATTCCCGTTGTAGTTGTCCAGATAAAGCCAATCCCTGTAAACATATTGGTGCAGTTTATTATATGTTAGGCGATCGCTTTAGTGAAGATCCGTTTGTTTTATTTCAACTGCGAGGACGAACTAAAACACAAATTTTAGCTGAATTACGGCAATTACGATCACAAGGAAAAGCAGAAGAAACGCAACTTCAATCCATTAAAAAAGAATCTGTTTCTACTATATCTCAAAGCGAAATAAAAATTGATCGGTTTTGGGATTATTCAGAAAAATTAGAATCTTCTTTAGTTGTGATTGTACCGCCTCCCACTCAAGAAACGGTATTAGACATTTTAGGTACAATTCCCTTAAGCTCTTCTTCAATTACTCGTGAAACCGTGATGCAATATTTAGAAACAGTTTATAAAAATGTGAGTCAACAAGCTGTTATTACTGCGCTTAATCGCGAAGAGAGTTAAAGATTAGTCTTGGAAATGGTTTTATAGATTTTTGTATCAACTGCTCTTGAACCGCTGCGGCTAGCTGCTCAGGAGAATGAATTAATACGTCGGGATTATGATGAGAAAGTACCTCTGAATTGTTAAATCCCCAACTGACAGCGATCGCTTTGATATTGGCTTTCTTGGCTGCCATAATATCTCGAGTTTCATCCCCGACATAAACTGCTTGGTGAGGTTTGATTCTCTCTTGCTTTAAAATCGCTCTGATTTTTCGATGCTTACCAAACAAGTTTGAACTACTATAAATTCCTGAAAATAGCTCTAAAATCTGATTTTCCTGCATAAATATATTAACATTTTCTGTGGAATTAGAGGTTAATACATATAAAGAATAACCATTATTTTTTAACTGGAATAAAGCATCTTTAATGCCTGGAAAAATCTCAATATATTCTAGTTGATTATGCAGTTCAGAGCGAATCCGTCGAAGTAAAAAAGGAAGCTGGAAAATAGAGATACCTGATTTTTTGATAATTTGCCAAGAACTTAAGTTTTTGAGTTGATCGATTTCCGATTGGTTCACTGGAGGATAACCATATTCTTCTGCTAGCCTATTTGTAATATTGACCAATGCTTCAAATGTATCGGCTAATGTGCCGTCAAAATCAAATAGAATTACGTTCTTCATTTTAAAATAATCTACTCAGATAAAAATGATAAGTTATATCTCTCATTAAATGGGATGAGCGTATCCTGATTTAATATAATGAATCAATCAGCCCGCTCGATGTTCTATTATCTTAGCTTATCCTGAAATCATCAGAAGTCCAATCTTGATAAAAATTAAATTAACCTATCAAATTATGTTTTAGATTACTTTTTTTAATTGAATAGGATCTCTTCCAGTCTCAACAAAAGAGAAATGTGAATGAAGCGACATCTGATAAACTAAAAGCTGGACTCAATCAATAGGACATAGAATGGCGCTTTATCTAGATTCAGCAATTATAGCAGAAGCGGCTGAGGTTTGCCAATGGGGCTGGGTGAATGGTGTTACCACTAATCCAACATTACTCGCAAAAAATAATTTATCGGCTCAAGAAACTCTGACTCAGCTTAAAGAGATTTTCACGGGAGAAATTTATTATCAACTAACGGCTTCAGACTTTGATGAGATGGTGGTTGAAGGTGAAGCTGCCTTTAATTTATTAGGAAAACAAACAGTATTAAAAATTCCCGCAACTGAACTGGGTTTTAAAGTTTTAGCTCATTTATCTCCAAAAATTAATTGCTCTGTGACGGCGATTTATAGTGCGGCTCAAGCGGCTGTAGCCCAGCAAGCAGGCGCTAAATATGCCATTGCTTATGTGAATAGAGCAACTCGTCTTTTAGGGGATGGTATTGGGTTAGTTAAACAGATGGCAGAAGTCTTAGCCGGAAGCGATACAAAAATCCTGGCAGCGAGTATTAAATCCCCAGAAGAAGCAGCAGCAACAATAGCCGCAGGAGCTTATCATTTAACTTTACCTTTTGGGATTTTAAAGGCAATGACAACCCATGAACTTTCGGAAAAAACGGTAGAAGAATTTAATCAAGCGGGTATTGGTTTATTCAGTTAAATTGAACTCGTTACTATTCTACAAAAAATAAAAGTAATAGGGTGCGTTATAGACACACCCTACAGAATAATAAATAATTTTAACCCAATATTATCGATTAATTCGGATTTTTTGACGAGGAATTAACAACAGAAAACCGATACCAATTAAACCGATCACTAACCCCGGTTCAGGAACACTTGCGTTTAAAGGGTTATTGGGTTGAGTCAAATCTTCTTTGCCATTTTCAACCGTTCGATCAAACCGATCTGCTGCGGCTTCAGCCTCTTTTAAAGCTTGCCGTTGTTCATCATTGACTAACACAATCATCGAAGAATAAGGCGTAACAATTTTGTTAGTTTTTGCAATTGCATGAATCGCATCGAGTTGATCTAACTGCTGTAAATCCATCTCACGACTTAGTTTTTGCACCCATTGACGGGCAGCAATTGGCATTAATTCATCGTTTGAAATTGCTGTTTCTGTTGTATTTTGAGACAGCCATACATAACCATCTACAACATTAATTGCCGTTTCTCCCAACTGATTTTGTAATCCCATCCGTTGTAAAACTTCAGCCATACTATTGGCTACGCCACCCTGACTCTTTTGAATTGCTGTCAGCAAGCCATCTTCATAAGCCGGAGAAGTTTTGCCAAAATGTACCATCCAAAGTGGGGAAGCAGGAGTCGGAATATCAGGTAAATCTTTCGCTAATTCATAACTACCTTCATCGGTTAAGATAAAAATCCCATCGTAGGTTGTATCTGCTTTTAGCTGTTGGAATTGTTGTAACATTTCCTCTGGCTGTAATGTGCCATAAAAGGTGATATTTTTAGGCTGAAATTCGCTAATTTGATCAATTCGTTGCGGCAAGGCATCACCCGTTGCGCTGAGATATAAATCAGCATCATTATTGTTAATCTCAGAGTCTGCAAATCCCTGTTTTTTTAGCCATTCAAAAGTATCTATCACAGACTGACGTTGGGCAGCCATACTGCGAGATGTATCCAAAATCACCGCAAATCGTTTGCCGCTGGGTAAGATAGGTTTTTGATTGATTAAAGGTTGGGCAATAATACGGTTACCCTGATTAAAACTCACAGTATGGGTGGTTTTAGCTTCTGTTTTCGTTGCGGGTAATGATGCAGGCAGCCAGTTTTTGTTATCTCCTTTAACTGTTTTACCGTTATAAACACGCTTTGTTTGTTTCGTCCAAAAGATATTCCGTTTTTCGGTAAGTTGAGGCAGTAGCCAACTTTTATCTTGACGCATTACCTGATAAGTTAACCATAAATGCATCTCCGTCGGACGTTGAATTTCTTGTCGCTTTTCCCATGGCGTTAAAGGGGGTGGGACAGGAAATGCCCGTAAACGATATTGCCGGGGGCCAACCTGTTCTAATAACGCTGGATCGACTGGATTCACTCGTCGAACTTGAGAAGTATAGACTTTTTGGGCAGCGCCACGAGGAGAAACTTGAAACGGAAATCGGCTTTCTAAATTACCTGTATCTCCTAACCAAATACCAGTAATAACGGCACTTTCTGGCAGAGAAAAGTAGTACAATATTTCCTCAACATCCGTGGTTTTATTATCATAAATCTCGTAAAGTTCTACATCAGCAAAATCACCGTGTTCTGTGATATTAATTTCTTGCGATCGCAGCCATACTTTTTCCTGTCCAATATTCAATAATCCAGCTTTTGCTTGATCTCGATCTGCGGTAGATTGTATGGCATGAAGAATCGCTTTTTGTTCTCCTTTTTGAATAGGAACATCAAAAAACTCAGCATACAGTTTCTCTGCTTTATCAGCATCACTGCGAGAACCTTGATATAAAAAAGGAGAAATCAGGTTATTGAACCGATCCTGTAAAAATTGATTGATTCCCTTTGGCAGACCAAAAGTAGAACGATAAAGACTCTTAATTTGATTACTTTTGTTTGCTGGACTAAGATAACGATAACTGGATAAGTAAGCGTTGACTAATCCTTTTTGAATCAAGTCAGACTGATCGAGTAATTCCTGGCGTTCGTTACTTGTAATTCCATTTTTTTCTAACAGTTGAAAAGCTTTGGCTTGAGGCTGTTGTTGAACTGAAACCAGAAGAATTACCCAAGCTGTGACTGTAGCAACTCCAACTTGTAATACCCGTTTGCGGCTAAATTGTGTAGTTGATTGTTTGAAAGTTTGCCAACTCGAATGGATATATAAACTTGCCAACGCTGAAGGCATGAATAGAAAGAGAGTTACACTAAAAGTTAGTAAACTTATGCCGACAATTGACCAGAATATATTTTCTAAACTGCCGTTAAAAATCCAGCTTAATTCTCTTAGCCAATGAAATTGAAAGAATCCGATGATAATATTACCAGCCAGCGGAATTGCAAAGAAGAGTAGAAGAGTTCCCACATAGAGTCCCGTTAAGAACATTAGGGGAGAAATAATCACTCTGAGATCATGAATTACATGATGATATTGAGGCGGTTCAGATGCAGTTAAATTTTGGCGTTCAATGATAATATCTCCAAAAAATGCAGCTATGCAAAGAAAGCCTGTCGTTAAAGCAAATAGACTGGCAGAGGTCATTTCTCGGATCAAAAATAACCGCACTAAACACAGTAAAAATAACGGGGCTTCAACGCCATAAAATAACCGTAGTAGTTGGCGGGGCTGCCGACGAAACCAACGAATTCCGATAATTGTAGAAACAGTTGGAATCGCAATTAATCCAATAAACGTCAAGAAAAAATCTAAGGGAACTAAACCCGATAAGGTGTCTTGTATCAGAAATACACCAATCAGTGGTAATAATCCGATATAGACGGCAAATAGAAACGTAAAATTCCAAAACCAAAAGATTGTATGGAAGAGAATGTTGAGAAAACGTTTCATGATTCAATTTAGTTCATGAGTTTTAATTCCAGTATAGCTACACTGTCAATCTGAAATTTCCTGAAAATTGAATCAAAATAATAAAATTTGCCGAATTAATATCCTTTAGTATAATGAGTATTAATACAAAGTTTTGATCAGTCCCAACAGAATGCAGGATCGAATGAAAAAATTCTTAATATTATTTCTCGGAACAATTGCTTTATTGGGGATAGTAACGGCGGGATATGCCTTTATGCAACTATCTCAGCCGGATATTTCCGTCGCGAATAACCCCTCTAATAGGGTTTCTCTATCTTCTTCTGTTTCCCTGTCTCAGAATACTAGGGGGAATTGTGGCAGTCCTAGCGGGGGTGAAACTGATAATATTATTGCTGATTTTTATAGTAAAGAAGCCTATTCTTGGACAAATAAAATTCGCTGGAATTGTGTTTATAATATTAATGATTTTCAAGGTACAACTTTAGTCGATCAATTTAACAAAGCCAGAGATGCGGCATCGAATAATGGCGGTGGTGTCGTTTATTTTCCGGCAGGAACCTATCGATTTAATGAAAGTATTCAATTAAAAGATGGTGTAGTCTTGCGAGGAGAAACTCCTAAAAGTAAAAGTGCGAAATCTTCAGATTATTCGCCGACTTCAAAATTAGTGTTTCCAAAATACGAACCTAAGTTATCAGGAAATGGAACACCAAACGACACAGCCTTTAAAAAAATTACAACAAAAAATCCAAATAAGGATAGCAATATCGGTTTAGTTAATTTAGATATTAATCGGGCGAGAATTGGATTCGTTGGAGATATGGATACTCATCAAAATAAAAATATTATTGTTTTTGGTATTCGGAGTAATAATGTCGCAAAACCCGATCCTAAAGTGCCTGATACATCTTTTCAAAATCCTTGGCAACGTCATAGTGATCGGTTTGCAACTAATATTAAAGTAGCAGCATTTCAGAATGTACTCATTGCAAATAACCGGATTAATGACAAAACTACAGATAACTTTGAACAACCCGGATATAAACTAAAAACCAGCGATAAGAAATCTGTGATAACTTATAGAGACGGAAAAAAAGCTATATTTAACTATACTAATCATTATGGTATTTCTGTTAATCGTTCAGGTAAAAATGGTGGATTTAAACTAGCTGCAACGCCTCAAACAGAACCGGGATTATTTCGTAAAGGAATTGTCATTCGAGATAATTGGGTTTATCATACGATGCGAGTTGGAATTCATGCCTCAGGAGAAGGATTAATTATTAAAGATAATCAAGTTCGAGATCAAGCAAATAAACAATGGTGGCTACATCCAACGGGGTTAAGAGAAGCAACAGGGGCGGTAACTTTAGAAAATCGGGCAATTGATTGGTCGGGTTATAACGTGTTAGTAGAAGGGAATGATTATCAGGTTTATCGACATAAAATAGCCGAGACAAAATACCTCAGTGTTGATGGAGAAGGAATTTTAATTCAAGAGTGTTGTGGCGGAACTAAAGTTAATGGTGTTGTGATTCAAAATAATCAAGGAAATGGTTACATCGGGCTTTACAAAGTTCAAGATATTAAGAATGCTAGAATAGAAAATAATCAACTGACGACTAATAATGCTGATATTTTTGTCGTTGCAGATACAAACAATCAACCTTATAAAATGGAAAACGTCAAAATTTTAAATAATACTGTGGGTGGGGATATTATTGCCAAAGCGAGTTCAGGTGGCAGTGGGAATATTGTTCAAGGAAATATTAGCAAAGGTTCAGGAAAAATTGAACATTCCTGTTCAGTTGAAGTCAAAAATAATTCAGGATTTTCTCACCCATCTTGTTTATAATAATTAATATAAATATAAAATTATTTACTCTTTTATCTAAGCTTTACACCAAGTCGCTAAAGCTTTACAAAAGCTACTTGTTTATCCGGATTATTTATTTGTATTGTGTATTTTAAGCCTTATTCTTCTCATAGAATAGCTTGGATTAATTCACATTTTACCAACACTTGTTATGACGACTTTATCCTGTCATCGCCTGATAAAAATATTATCAACAGCTAGTACCAGTCTAGTCTTAACGGCTTCACTTATTACCCTTTCTCTACCGGCAATTGCGGTTACATTGATTACAGAACGGACTGAACTGGGCGGCAACGATCAATTAGATTGGTCAAGTTTAGGCAAAGTTTTTGATCCTTTTAATTTTGATCCAACTGCTTTTTTACCTAACACATTTTCGGCTGTTTCTGATGATAATCTTGCTATTACTGTTGATATTCCTTCAGCAAGTTCGCCATCTATTACTCCTCCCTTTGTCTTCCAAACGGGCTTTCCGCCTACAGGAATTCCCACTAACTTTGCCGACGGTGATTTCATTCTATTTACAGGATTTGAACCGCCCCAACCGGGGCCATTTGTGCCTGCATTAGGGAATCCTGGCCCCATTACCATTACTTTTGATACCCCCGTTAAAGGGGCAGGAACTCAATTAGCTGTGGATGATACTTTAGCATTTGAAGCTTTTATTTCAGCCTTTGATGCCGGAGATAACTTACTCGGAACGTTCTCTGTTGATGGAACTTCTTCTCTTAATTTAGATAACTCTGCTGTGTTTTTAGGCATACAAAGTGATACTGCCAATATCTCACGTTTAGTATTCAGTAGTTCCGAAGATAATCGGGCAATTGGAATTAATACTCTCAGTATTGCGAGTGTTCCAGAACCTACTTCTATTTTAGCTTTATTTAGCGTTGTTACGTTCGGTATTGGGTTGCGTAAAAAACGTTAAACTGTTGTCTCCTAAATCCCTATTTATCACAGTCCCCCAAAGTTTGGGGATTTAGGGGGCAAAGAATACGCGCCGGATAGATATTTCAACAGATAAACCTTAGAATGATATCACCACAAATTTAACTGATTGGGTGGTGTATCAATTAAGTTCCAAGGCAGAGGCGGAACGGGAATATTTTGCTGTTCTAAGAGTGTTTGAAAATGGCGGGCGGTTCGAGGTGAATGATCTTCAACCGGACAATGAACAAAGAAATAAACTTGTGTTCCTGCTGATAACCACTGATTGATTTGTGTAGCCCATTCTTCTAAAAAAGGTTGGTTTACAGATAAAGTCGGATGAGAAATAAACCGAATAAGTGTGAAAGAAGATGTGAGATCAAACTGAACAGGAAGCTTAGGTTTACGGCGTTCTGACTGTAGTTGCGGGTCGTCTTCTCCTAAATAAACAGGGCGAGTATCTAACAGTACCCGTCCAATTCCTAGTTCTTTCAAATATTGATTTAAAGCAGTTTTATGGGGGTCTTTAAACCAGTCCGGATGACGAACTTCTAAAGTTAGTTGAATATTTTTAACGGATATCGCCTCGAGAAATTGACTTAAATCTTCCTTAACATCAGGAGAATAGCTGGGGGGTAACTGGGCGAAAAAGGGGCCGAGGCGAGTCTCTAAACTTTGCATTTTTTCGATAAACTTCAACGCTGCTGAAATTTGAGGCTGCAATAGCCCTTGATGGGTGATACTACGGGGAAATTTTAAGCAAAATTTAAAGTCATCGGGGGTTTGATCTTTCCAACGATGGATGGTTTTTGTATCTGGAATTGCATAAAATGTAGTATTACCCTCAACGGTGGTAAATCGGTGACTATACAATGACAAAAAGTCAGTTGGACGACTTCCTGTGGGGAAGAGATCGCCCACCCAGTTTTTATACGCCCAAACGGCACAACCTAGAAAAAATTGATTAGAATCCGTTTGATTTATTTTGCTTTTCATCTGAAATAGAAACCTGAAAAATAACTAAAAATATGATATTATTTTATAATAATACATTAAGACTTTTAGATTAAATTAAACGTTTAACAATGACTCCATTTCAACTGAACGCACCTTTTCAACCGATGGGAGATCAGCCCAAAGCCATCAATCAGTTGATTGAAAGTGTAGAAACTAATCATCAGTTTGCTACACTCCTCGGCGCGACAGGAACGGGTAAAACCTTTACCATTGCCTCAACTATTGAAAAAGTGGGCAGACCTGCTTTAGTCTTAGCGCATAATAAAACTTTAGCCGCTCAACTTTGTAATGAACTCCGGACATTTTTTCCGGACAACGCGGTAGAATATTTTATTAGTTATTATGATTATTATCAACCCGAAGCTTATATTCCGGTGACAGATACTTATATTGAAAAAACGGCTTCAATTAATGATGAAATCGATATGCTGCGTCACTCCGCCACCCGGTCTTTATTTGAACGGCGAGATGTGATTGTTGTCGCTTCTATTAGCTGTATTTATGGTTTAGGAATGCCGGCTGAATATCTGAAAGCTTCTATTCCATTACGAGTCGGAGAAGAAATCGACCAACGGCAAATTTTAAGAAGCTTAGCCACGGTTCAATATAGCCGAAATGATGTGGAATTAACTCGCGGAAGATTTAGGGTAAAAGGGGATGTTTTAGAAATAGGGCCAGCTTATGAAGATCGAATTATTCGCGTTGAATTTTTCGGGGATGAAATTGATGCCATTCGCTATGTTGATCCGGTAACCGGTCATGTTTTGCAAAGTGTAGATGCTTTAAGTATTTATCCGGCGCGTCACTTTGTCACCCCCACAGACCAGTTAGAAGCAGCAATTGAAGCCATTCGCCTCGAATTAGATCAACAATTAAATGAATTAGAAAAAGCCGGGAAACTCTTAGAAGCGCAACGCTTAAAGCAAAGAACATTATATGATTTAGAATTACTCCAAGAAGTGGGGTATTGTAATGGCGTAGAAAACTATTCTCGTCATTTAGCCGGACGCGAGGCCGGAGATCCACCGGACTGTTTAATTGATTATTTTCCCAATGATTGGTTATTAGTCGTGGATGAATCTCATGTCACTGTGCCTCAAATTCGAGGGATGTATAATGGGGATCAATCTCGCAAACGGGTATTAATTGAACATGGATTTCGTCTTCCGAGTGCGGCGGATAACCGACCGTTAAAAGCGGAAGAATTTTGGCAAAAAGTGAATCAATGTATTTTTGTTTCAGCCACTCCCGGAAACTGGGAAATTGAACAATCCGATCATCAAGTCATAGAACAAATTATCCGACCCACAGGCGTTATCGATCCGGAAGTATTTGTTCGTCCTACAGAAGGGCAAGTGGATGATTTATTAAATGAAATTCAACGACGAGTTGAAAGAGAGGAACGAGTCTTAGTCACCACATTAACCAAACGGATGGCGGAAGATTTAACTGAGTATTTACAAGAACGTTCTGTTAAAATTCGATACTTACACTCAGAAATCAAATCGATTGAACGAATAGAAATTATTCAAGCGTTGCAGCAAGGCGAGTTTGATGTATTAGTCGGCGTTAACTTGCTCAGAGAAGGATTAGATTTACCTCAAGTTTCTTTAGTAGCAATTTTAGATGCCGATAAAGAAGGTTTCTTACGCACAGAACGTTCTTTAATCCAAACCATTGGCCGTGCTGCTCGAAATATTCACGGACAAGCGATTTTATATGCAGATAATCTAACCGACAGTATGCTGAAAGCGATAGATGAAACCGAACGCCGCCGTCAAATTCAGATGGCTTATAATGAAGAACATGGGATTACACCACAGCCGATTGTCAAGCAGGCTAGCAATGCAATTTTAGAATTTTTAGATGTGTCTCGCAGACTCAATGCTCAACAGCTTGAAACCCCAACTTTACCCGCAGATGATTTACCCTTAGAAGAAATTCCCACCTTAATTAATCAGCTCGAAAAACAAATGAAACAAGCAGCCCAACAGTTAGAATTTGAAGAAGCCGCCCAGTTACGCGATCGCATTAAACAATTGCGGGATAAATTAGTAGGACATTGAATGATTTTAATCACTAAAAATTAAATTCTGATTGAGTCAGTCGCATCTTTGGTGTTTCTTTGATTAAGATAGAAGAACTGGATCGCATCACGGTTGGTCAAATTATTTTTGTGGCAGTAGTCGCCAGTAAATCTAAAATTCCCAATTGTATCCCTCGTATGCCGCGATCGGTTTTCTTCTCCAACATCATCCATCGATCAGTTTATTGTTGATCTTGAATTCACTTCATTGATTATGGAATATTCTTCTCTTTCAATTGCCCAACATTTCCATGAACGCACTAAATATAACCCGAAAACGATTGCCGGCAAAAGTCAACCCCTGGACTGGTCACAGCAACCCCTACCCTTTAAAGAATATAAGCTGGGGTCTGTTTTAGACCTCAAACCTTATTTGAGGGACACATCCGTTGCTTTATCCACCGACCCCAAAACTCAACAACTCCAACGACTCTCTGACTTACTGCTTCACACCTATGGTTTAACCGCTAAACTTCCGACTACCTCAGGCATTCACTACCTGAGAACCTCCCCTTCTGCCGGGGGACTGTATCCAGCCGAAGTCTATTTAATCTCCAGAGGAACAACTGCTTTACCGCCGGGTTTATATAATTATCAATCGATGACTCATTCCCTGGTTCAATTTTGGGATAGTCATGTCTGGCCACAACTTCAACAAGCCTGTTTTTGGCATCCTGCTTTAGAAAGTACAAAGTTAGCGATCGCCATCACCGCTGTATTTTTCCGTTCTGCTTGGCGCTATCAAGATCGAGCTTATCGTCGCATTTTTCTCGATACAGGACACTTGCTGGGGAATTTAGAGCTAGCTGCTGCCTTAAATGATTACCGTCCTTGCTTAATTGGCGGGTTTGCAGATGCGGGGTTGAATCAACTCCTTTACCTCGACCCCAGTTGGGAAGGCGCGACCACCGTTGCCGCCCTCGCAGATACTCTAGAATTAGAACAAAATTTGCCTCCGTTGCCGACTGTTTTGCCCTCTTCGACTCAAACAAATTATCCCATTTTACCTGATGGGGATTTGCTGTCCTATTTACACGCCACCACCCAACTGGATAATGACCCCGATGCAGTGCCGGCTTGGGAATCGATTCATACCGATGATACACCAGAAGATAAATATAACTTTCCCTTCTGTACTAAAGTCTCTACCGTGAATCCCTCGATTGACTGGGGCAGTCGAGAAGGCTTGAGTCAAACCATCATTAAACGTCGTTCAACTCGGGCTTATACAGGGGCCAATCTGAGTTTAAATGAATTACTCTCGGTGCTGGATTTTACTTATCAACCCCATCATTATATTCATCAAGAATTAGATGGTGCGCCGGATTATTTTGATTTAAGTTTAATCGAAACCTTTATTGCCGTTTCTGGTGTGGATGGTTTAGAAGAAGGCTGTTATTACTATGCCCCCAAAGCCCAAGAATTAAGACAAATTCGCTTTAAAAACTTCCGGCGAGAACTGCATTATCTCTGTCTGGGGCAACCGTTAGGACGAGATGCCGCTGCTTTGGTGTTTCATACCGCCGACTTGAAAAAAGCCGTGGCAAAATATGGCGATCGCGTTTATCGTTATCTACATATGGATGCGGGTCATTTAGGTCAGCGCCTGAATTTGGCAGCAATCCGGATGCGCCTGGGCGTGAGTGGCATTGGTGGCTTTTTTGACGATCATGTCAATGATGTCTTAGGCATTCCTGCCGATGAAGCTGTGCTTTATATTACCACTTTAGGACGACCCGCTCAGACTTAGAAGTCTTTAATGATCGATAAACTCAGCTTCACAAATCATAGATTCTCGTTGATCTAAATCGGCTGTATCCCACATTCCATTTAAAAATGTTGTGTAGAAATATTCTCCTTTTTGATTAACTTCGACTTGAGGCGCATTTTTAGAGTAGGTTTGGTTACAGGACGTGCTGCGTTGGGCTTGATAATAGACGTAGGCATCTGCATTGACACACATCACATGATAAAAATCTTTATTAGCACCCGTTTGATCTCCCATTTTATAGCGAGCTAAGCCACGATTTAAGTAAGCTTTAATATAATTGGGGTCAAGCTCAATGGCATGGTCAAACTCAGCGATCGCGGCTTGCATTTGCTTTAAATTGTAGTAAGCACACCCTCGATTGTAATAAGCATAGACATTATAAGGATCGAGCTGTATTGCCCGATTGTAACTACTCAAAGCGTGCTCATTTTCTCCAAGCTGAGCATAACAGAGTCCTAGATTCAGAAATGCTTTAACATAGTTTGGACTTAAATTGAGTGTTTGGTTAAAATCTTTAATCGCCTCTAGTTTTTTTCCCAGCAGATAATAAGCACGCCCTCGATTATAGTAAGTTTTATAGTTTTTATGATTCAGTTTTAACGCTTGGTTGTAATAGTCAATTGCTGTTTCATACTCTCCCATTTGCGCCACTGCTAATCCTAAGTTGTTATAGGTCACATCACTGTTAGAATTGAGCCGCAGTGCTTTGTTCAAATCTTGAATAGCTCTTTGAGTTTCTCCTAAATGTCGCCAAGCATTCCCTCGATTTAAATAAGCTTCCGGTAGCTTCGGATTAATTCGTAATGCCCGATCTAAATCTTTGACGGCTTTCTTATAGTCTCTGAGATAATAATACAATAATCCTCGATTACTGTAAGCTGTTGCATATTGGGGATCTTGATCAATGACTTGATTGAGATCATTTAATGCGCCTCGATAATTGCCTTTTTTCGCTTTCGTTAAACCTTGTTGATAGAGTTTTTTTGTTTTCATGGACTTACCTCTGATTTGACCTCACAACCTTGTTGAGTATGAATTGTAAGTGTAGTGCTTCAATTAACTCACCCTCAGACTTTAGGAAATCCATTCCTTGATCTGACTCTAATAAATACCCCTGTCAAATTGGAAATCTCGTGGATTAACAAGTTTCGCTCTCAAGCTCTAGCACACCTGAAATATTAAGTTTTTCTTTAAGTTTTGCTTTCCGTCGCTTCAAGACAGTTTACAGACAAAATCGATGGGTCATTCATTTAATATGATTAACATATTAAAATTAAGGAATTGATTGTTGATGTTCGCTCATAATCAATATTTTTTGATACTGTAAAGTTGTTTATACATTCAAAGATATTTTGTTTGTATAAACAAATGATTTGTTAACTGTAACAATGCTTGAAAATAGTACAAAATAATATAACTATTTAATACTATTTAAACGATTATTAGCTAGCTTATGATCTAGTCTAACACTGTTAATTTTGAACGACAATAGTAGGATTATAATAATTAAAACAGATTTCAGCATCTGTGAAATCACTTAAATATTTTTAATAAAAAATACCGGAAAAAGTTATTGTTGGTTGTTAATAATTACTAAAAACCATAAAATATAGTTGAATATACGCAGAATCGTGAAATAAATTTTTAGGAGATATGCGAAAATCTTCTGAAGCGTTGAAATCACAACTGAGCAATCATAAATCATCCGGTTTCCTCATCCGGTCTGATATAGTAATCAAAATAGCGTGCAGTAATTAAAGTTGTATGAATAAGATACAGGTCGGTCTTCTGTTCGGAGGACGTTCTGGAGAACATGAGGTGTCTATCCGTTCAGCCCAAGCGATCGCAAAAGCTTTATCCGAAGGGAACAATTCCAACAAATATACAGTTGTCCCGGTTTATATTCAAAAAGATGGGGTTTGGCAAAGCCAAAATCCGTCGGGGCAAGTCTTAGCCTCTGGTGAACCGCTGACGATACCAGAAGCCAATGCTTCAACTTCATCCCATCAAGCCGGATTAATTCCAGACCCAACTGATGTTGCTGAGATTGATGTATGGTTCCCTATTTTACACGGGCCAAACGGAGAAGATGGGACAATACAAGGATTATTGACCCTAATGCAACAGCCATTTGTTGGGTCGGGGGTACTCGGGTCAGCCATGGGAATGGATAAAATTGCCATGAAAATGATTTTTTCCCAAGCGGGACTCCCTCAAGTCAAGTATCAAGCCGTAACGCGGTCTCAAATTTGGTCAAATGGTTGTGTTTTTCCTAAACTCTGCGATCAACTCGAAGCCGAATTAGGCTATCCTTGCTTTGTTAAACCCGCTAATTTAGGGTCATCGGTTGGAATTGTCAAAGTGCGATCGCGCTCAGAATTAGAAACCGCTTTAGACAACGCGGCCAGTTATGATCGACGCATTATTGTTGAGGCTGGCGTTGAAGCGAGGGAAGTCGAATGTGCTGTACTCGGTAATGATTATCCGAAAGCTTCTGTGGTGGGAGAGATTACTTACGACAGTGATTTTTATGATTATGAAACCAAATATACAGAAGGGAAAGCCGATTGGATTATTCCGGCTAATATTGATGAGGCGATCGCCCGTAAAATTAAAGAGCAAGCCGTTGAAGCATTTTTGGCTGTCGATGCCGCCGGTTTAGCCCGAGTTGACTTTTTCTACGTTGAAAAAACTGGGGAAATTTTTATCAATGAAATCAATACCCTTCCTGGTTTTACAGCAACCAGTATGTATCCTCAACTGTGGCAAGCCAGCGGTATTTCTTTTCCGGAATTAGTCGATCAACTGATTCAGTTTGCCTTAGAAAGAGAGGGTGAAGTAGAAAGATAACAGATAGAATCACGGGTCATATTTTATTGACCCCTAAAAGTTAAAATTTTAACTATTCTGGGAATAATAATAAATGATGAAGTTTGATCCGCTAACGACCCGTGACACATTATAAAAGTAGATATCCACAATGGAAACAGCCCTGAATCAATTTTGGAATTTAGTCTGGGGGGCACTCACCTTAAATGCAGATGTATTTAACTGGATTAATAGCTTACCCCAAGGTAACCAAGTTGCACTCGTTGTTGTTCTCATTGCCGGCTTAGCACAGGCGATTGGACAATGTATTGTTCTGTTTCTCAATCGCGTTCAGCCCTTTCGATTTGTTCTCAGTTTAGGAATTGCCGCCATCTTATTTGTATTTAGCTATATCTTTTGGGCGGGAAGTATTGGATTTAGTGCTAATTTTTTCTTTAATTCTAATTTAGATTATCCCACAGTTTTCCGAACTTTAGGATTAAGTTATGCGCCATTAATGTTAGGTTTTTTAGTGGCTTTACCTTATTTTGGTATTCCCATTTCTATTTTATTATCCTTATGGGCATTGCTGGCTGAAATTATGAGCTTGCAGATCCTAACTGACTTAAATGCCTGGGGAGCATTTGCTTGTGCGGGCATCGGTTGGGTGGTTTTACAAGCCCTCCAACGAACGATTGGTCGTCCGATTATAGCAGTAGGAAAATGGCTAAAAAATTTAGTGGCGGGAACCACTTTAGTTACGGATAAAAAAGAACTTGAAAAAATCCTAATGCAAGGGAATCTCCTCAGCGTTAATGCGGTGAGTAACGAGATTTGGATTGAAGCCAAAACCTCAAAAAATCAAATCCGACAATCTCTATCGGGTGTGCGACTCTTAGTATTAGGATTATTGGCATTTCTTCTAATTGTTATTTTTTCAATTGGGCAAAATGGCTTAACCGTTTGGTATCAAGCCCTGACTAAAACTTTACGACTGATTATTGACTTAGCAAGTGTTAGTTTTATTGCTTTATTTTGTTCAATCTTACTCACACCGTTAGAAGCTTTAACCTGGTGGGCAGGTTGGTATGAAGCTGAACCTTTACAATACAAAGGCACGGCTGTACAACCCGTTAGCGATCCCAGTTCTGTTTCTCGTTATGTGATTTATTTAGATGGAGTTAATCAAGGATCATTTACTTATCTGCCTCGGGTTGAACGGTTACTGAATGAATTAGCGGAAGCCACACCCGATGATGTTTTAATTGTCAAGGGAATTATGCCCTATTCAATTAATAATCAACCCGTTAGTGCCAATCCTTATTTTACATTTTTATGGAAAATTGTAGCATCATTAGCCCAACGGAATCCCAGTCATCCGATCAGTTTAATTATTAATCTTCGTAATATTTTTGCGGTTGCAATTGCTGCCGATCCCCGTTACGGCCCGATTCAAAATCAAGCGTTAGCCCAAGTTTTATTAGATAGTTTAATCAGTTTTGGTTATCCGAAGGGCAGTCAAATTCCAGTTACATTAATTGGCTATAGTGGGGGTGGGCAAATGTCAATGGGGGCTGTTTCATTCCTTAAACACGCCCTACAAGCCCCGATAGAAGTGATTTCTTTAGCAGGGGTGATGAGTGGTAATATCGGCACTCTACAAGTTGAACGTCTCTATCATTTAGTCGGTAATAAAGACCCCATTGAACGCCTGGGGCCGATTATGTTTCCGGGACGGTGGGCGATGATGATTTTATCGAATTGGAATTGTGCAAAACGTCGCGGTAAAATTAGTTTTATTTCTTTAGGGCCAGTGGGTCATAATGGTCTAAATGGATTGATGGGAGAGGGAAAAGTATTATCAGATGGACGAACAGCCTTACAGCAAACAGTTGATATTATCACTGCAATTTTAGTTAAAAACTGGGAAATTACTGGGCTTAATCCTAATGATTTTCAAACGGTTAGTAACTACGAACGATACCAAGCGGCATTATTTAATCAACTGGATTATTATCCATTAAATCAATCGATTAATTTACGATATTATCAACCTGTTGGGACTTGGATGGGTCGGTTAATTTTACCTCAGCCAGAACAACGTCAACAGCTTCAGGGGGTATTATTTGAAATTTATCATACCGATGCAGCCAATCAACATCGGATTGGACAGATTGTTCACTTATGTTGGGAGAATAAAACCGATATTCAACTCTACGTTGAACTGGTCACTAAAACCGTTGAATTTAACGATCAAGCCCGCGTGAGTCAGCAACAAGGAAATATTCATCCAGAACGGATTAATCATTGGTTAAACGTCGATCCGTTAGAATCTTTGGCTGGGGCACATCCCTATGATGATGTTATTGTTAAACTGCCTGAACCTGTCCGTATAAAAGAGAATGGATTGCATCCCCCTACCCTTTATATTCAACAAGAACCGATTCAAATTCGAGGGCGATTTTACGCATTCGTTAAAATTGTTCAATTTTTAGGAGGAGATCTCTTTTTAGTTCGTCATTATTGTCGTCACACTCAACGATTTGAGGGAGAACAAGAAACAGTTTATATTCCTTCTGTAATTTCTAATCGAGACGGAGTGCTTCCTTCTTATAATCAAGGCATTACATCCTCTCCTTTGAATGAACAAGGCTGGTATATTTACGGGGCAAAAAATATTAATGGTCAGTTTGTGGTACAAGCAATCGCACCCTACAACTTCTTCTCTTTGTCTCCAAATCGGGTAATTCACGGTCAAAAAGAAACCATTAATTATATTAATTATCATTATTGGGATAATATCGTTAAAAACCAAGGAAAAGCTTACTCTATACAATTAAATCCCTGGGAAAAAGACGAAAAATTAACCTTTCAAACTTCTCAATGGCAAGAAGGCGATCGCGGTTTAGTCATGCATATGTATGGGGGAATTGGCGGCAAAAAAGCAGAGCTTTCTCCTTTAGGAATCTTTTTCGGTCACTTTGCTTTCGGCATTGCTAAAGTAGTGCGAGATGCTTTAACAGAACAACTGCGATTTGAAATAGAATATCGTCAAATTTATACCCATAATCCAGATGGAATTATTGCCGGAATATTGGATTGGGAACGGTATTTAGGAGATCGACAATGGGGCTGGTTAGGTTCACGTCCGACTAGCGATATTATTGTTAAATTTTCACCTTTAACTGAAGATTATAACTTTAATGGCATTCAATTTTCGCCCTTATCTTATGTGATTCAAGAATTGGATGTAATGGCGGCTCGATACCGCATTGGAGATGGCACAGGCACAACATTTGTTAGTCCGATTAATTCCTGTGTACAAGACTCTAGCCAAGCCCTTTATACCGCATTACGACGAATGACAGCACAGTTTGAATTAAACCCATTAATTGTCAAATGGTTACGAGAAAATCCCCACCACGAACAAACCCAACGCTTTATTCAATTGGGTAATTTATTAGGAAGTTTAGAAAACTATCTGACTCCGATGGGAAAAGTGAGATCGGACTGGCGCTATAATCAGCCTACTTTAGGTGGATTTCCGGTTGAAACGCCCTGGAAAACATTATGGATGATTTTATCCAGTTGGCGAACATTACTTCCTCGCTGGACAAACGATCAATTAGCGATGATTTTCTTACAGTTGGGTGCTTCTTTATGGTTACTTCGTAGCAATCAAGTAGGAGGACACGATCCCTATATTAAACCCATTGCGCCGACAGATTTTGGCTTTGCTGTTCCTAAAGTCAAGCAAATTGATATGAAATAATAATTTAAAATATAATTGATGAACTGAGCTTTTATTGCCTTAAATTTTTTGTAAAAACAGTCATTAATAAAAAATCATTGCTTTTGCTTAAATCTTAATCATTTCCTCATCGGTTTTATTGGGAGTGATTCACCTTCGGCTTGCCCGTGATATCCTGTGGTTTTTAGCTAAGCATACTATAATGTTGGATAGAAGATAAACTTTAATGCACTATATTTTCCAGCGTTGATCAAAAAACCGCTGAAAAACGGTAAGCGTTATTGAATCACTATCCCAATACTGAAACAGGCTTCAGTTCTACAATAGGAGGACTTTCCAATGGATAACTCAACCGTAACATCAGCGCAAGAAACCTTAAAGAGCGTTGACGATGCTGTGGCAGCCTTATTTAAAGGAATGGCTCGTTATCCATTGCTGAAACCCCATGAAGAAATTCAATTAGCGCGTCAAATTCAAACCCTTGTTATCTTAGAAGAATTACAAACCCAACTAACCACTCAACTTGATCGTGTCCCTACTTTAGCAGAATGGGCGCGTGCCGCTCAATTGACGCAAACAGAGTTACAAACTCAACTTCATCAAGGCAATGAAGCCAAAAATCGAATGATTAGTTCTAACTTACGGTTAGTGGTTTCAATTGCTAAGCGTTATCTCAATAGAGGGGTTCCTTTTTTAGATTTAATTCAAGAAGGGGCGCTGGGATTAAATCGCGCGGCGGAGAAATTTGATCCAGATAAAGGATATAAATTTTCAACTTATGCTTATTGGTGGATTCGTCAAGGTATTACTCGAACCATTGCCAATCAAGGCAGAACAATTCGGTTGCCAATTCATGTGATTGAACAGTTAAATAAATTGCAAGGCGCTTATCGAGATGTAGTGCGATCGCAAGGACGTAAACCGACAGAAACGGAGTTAGCAGAAGCCCTTTCTGTGTCAGTTCCTCAACTGCGTTTATTACAGCAAGTTCGCCGCAAATCTTTATCTTTAAATCATCGTGTTGGATCAGAAGAAAATTCGGAATTGATGGATTTATTAGAAGATAATGAAATGCATTCTCCTGAGGTACAAATGGGTGAGATGATGATGCGTCAAGATTTACTCAATGTACTCAAATCGGTACTGAATCCACAAGAACAGGATGTTTTAGCGCTCCGTTATGGTTTAGCAACAGGTATTCCTCGGACTCTGGAAGAAGTCAGTCGCTCATTAAATTTATCTCGAGAAAGAGTGCGTCAAATCCAAGCCAAAGCCATGCGAAAACTACGTCGTTCTCATGTAGCTGAAAGCTTGAAAGGGTGGATTAAGTCTTAATTTTTTATTTGTTTTTTGTTATTCGTTTTTTGTGATAAATTATTAAGAGTCAGTTGTCCTAAAATTAATTAAGAGTTTTTGAAATATACAATAAATACTTGTCCCCGTGCAGACGAGGAACCCATAACTAATAACGAGTAATGAACAATTATGATTGCGAATAAATCTACTGCGAATTTACGCTCAGCAACAATAGAAGATGTAGAAACGATTTTTAATTTAATTCTAGCATTAGCTGAATATGAAAAGCTGTCTCATCAAGTGGTGGGGAGTCCAGAAAAACTCAAACAACATCTATTTGGTGAACGTGCTTATGCGGAAGTGATTCTAGCTGAAATTGACTCAAAAACCGTAGGATTTGCATTATTTTTTCATAACTATTCTACCTTTTTAACTCAACCGGGAATTTATTTAGAGGATTTATTTGTCTTACCAGACTATCGCAGAAAAGGGATTGGAAAAGCTTTAATTACTGCGGTGGCTAAACTTGCTGTGACTCGCAATTGTGGACGGTTAGAATGGAGTGTTTTAGATTGGAATCAACCGGCAATTGATTTTTATCGTAGTATTGGGGCGAATATTTTAGAAGAATGGAAAATTTGCCGCGTCACAGAAACAGCATTAACTCAACTGGGTCAAGACAAATCCTGATACAATAAGAACGTCATCCGGAACGAGATTATAAAATTAAGAAATTATGAAAATTTGGGTAAACGAACAACTCGATCCAGCAGGGTTACTCTATTCTTGTATCGCTTGTTATAACGAAGAGCAAGCACAAGCCTGTCATGAATCTTTTAAAAGTAATTTAACCCCACAACAAATTCAACAAGGTTGGGTTGCCCGATTAAGAACAGTTGAATCTTGGGATGAAGTTCCTGTCAATGCTTTAAAATTGAATTAAATTTAATCGCAAAGATGGGTTAGAACGGAGCGAATTGATTCACTATTCTAACCCGTTTTACTAATAAAAATTCGGCGAAATGACGACTCACTTTAAGTTATTTAAGAAGCCATAATATCTATATTCTGCTTTATTTTTTAGAGAAGTAAAGCAACTTATGATAACTTTAAGTCCGTTGCAATTCGGTGAGCGCAAGCAAAGCCAGAAAATGCCACCGCATTGAGTCCTTGTCCGGGAAATGTACTATCCCCAACACAATACAATTCTGGAATGGCAGTGCGGTTAAAAGGCATTCCTAATAACCCTTTTAATTTACGCTGGGGAATGGGGCCATAAGAGCCATCTTCTCGGTTTAAAAAGCGCCGATGCGATCGCGCAGTTCCCACTTCCATATAATCTAACCCCGCATCTAAACCGGGAAAAATCTTCTCTAAACGATCTACAATTTTCCAGGCTGCTGCTTCTTTTTTGGCTTCATATTCAGTTTCTGATATCCCTTGCCATTGCTTCATCCAACTCGGCGTAAATGTATGGATAATATGATAACCTTCTGGGGCTAAATCTGGATCGAGTAGGGTCGGAATAGAAACAAAAATAGTTCCTTCGGGTTCTTCCATTTTCTCCCAATCTTCTAATACAATATGATGACATTCTGTACCGGGCGGTAAAACTTTAGCATCTAAACCTAAATGTAAACTTAAAAAACTCGGGGATTTTTGATAACGTTCTCGCCATTTCTTCTCAGAACTGGGAATGTGATCGGGTGAAATTAACTTACCAAATGTATCCCAACGAGTCGCATTAGAAACAACTTTTCTAGCCCGGTAAATTGTACCATCCACTAATTCGACTCCGACGGCTTTACCGTTTTCCAGTAAAATTTGTTTAACTCTGGCTTTATACTGAATTTTACCACCCATTTTTTCTAAGCCTTCAACCAGCTTTAAGGCAATTTGACCCACACCTCCTTTCGGGTAATTAATCCCGCCATAATGGCGATCTGAAAATACCATTCCAGCATTAATCATGGGTGTTAAATCGGCTGGAACTACCGACCAACAGTAGCACTCCATATCAATAAATTTGAGCAGTTTAGGGTCGCTAATATAACGCTGTGCCACTTCCCCAACATTTTGAGCGATATATTTTAGTAAGCTTAAACACGCTCCTGGATTTTGGAAGAAAACACGAGTCAGATAGCGAGGTTCTTCTAGAGATAATAATTCTATCGAATTGAGGCTATTGAAAACTTTCCAGCATTCATCATAAAATTGCCGAATCCCTTTAGCTTCATGAGGAAAACGTGTTATCAGTTCTTGCAGAAACTGTTCATATTCTCGATAAACTTTAAGTTCAAGATCATCCGGCAAATGATAATGAATTTGAACCGGATCGGGGAGGGTTTCGATACTGACATTGACGGCATCTAAAGCACGGGTGAGTAAATTAGTTGTGCCTTTTTGGCCAAAGCCGAATATCATAGAAGCACCGACATCAAAGCGATAGCCTTCTCGTTCAAAGTAAGCAGAACTACCACCCGGAACAATATAACTCTCTAACACCAACACACTAGCACCTTTGGCAGCGAGTTGGGTTGCGGTGACTAATCCTCCAATCCCAGAACCAATGACAATGACATCAAATTGCTGTGCAGTTGGCTGCAAGTTCGCACCAAATGACTCGTGTGGGGTCGGAACAGACATAGGGTCAATTCTCATCTACTAAAGACTTTCTAACTTTCACAGTGTAGCGCCTCTAGGATTCTTTGCGGTTATGTATTGCGGATGAAGTTGACAGTTTTTGTTATTTATCTTAGCACTGTGCTTGAGAGTACAGATGTTACGCTAAGAGAGTTCACACCCTGGACACAGACAACAAGCCATCGCCGAAGGATAGATCCAGCTTTTATCGGTGGCGTTGCTCAATACGGCTAAATCGGTTATAGGATGAAGATAAAATCATGAGAATGCGAACGCAACCCCTAGCCACTGAAACGGATACCTCGAAGCGGATTTTACAGGCAGCGCGGCAATTATTCGCCCGTAAAGGTTATGATGCCACCACAACTAAAGATTTAGCCCATAAGGCTGGAGTGGCTGAAGGAACGGTCTTTCGTCATTTTCCCAATAAAAAGGCGATTTTGATCGAAGTGGCAACCGAAGGATGGATTGAGATCTTAACCGATCTGTTGACAGAATTAAGCGAAATGGGCAGTTATAAAGCGGTGGCCCAGGTGATGCGAAAACGAATGCTGAATTTACGTGAAAACGGGGATTTATTGCGGGTTTGTTTTCTCGAGGCACAGTTTCACCCAGAATTACGCGATCGCATTCAGTCAGAAGTGATTGCAAAAATGACAGATGTGGCTGAAGCTTTCTTTCAAACGGCGATGGATAAAGGGGTTTATCGGCGGATGAATCCTCGGTTAGTCGCGCAAGTTTTCTTAGGGATGTTTGCCGTGGCGGGGTTTAGTTATGATACGTTAATGTCTCCCGGTGCGTCTCCGTTGGCAATGCAGGATATGGCCGAAGGACTGGCGGATATTTTTCTCAATGGTGTATTACCCCCAGAAGCCTGATGCTGAAAAGATGTTAAAAAAGGTACGGCAATACCGTACCTCTGGTTGACATGAATTCTAGATGAAATTAGAGCAAATTGACAAAGTCATCGCCTGTAATTAAGTCAGAATCAATCCCTTCAAGGGTCACCAAAACTTCTTCACCAAACAGAACTACGGTTCCCCCACTAGCGGCTTCAATAGTTAACTGATCGAATGTCAAACCATCGAGTACCAATATATCTTGACCATCCTCAAAGTCTGTAATGATATCAGAACCATTCCCTGAAGCTAATACAAATTGATCGCTGCCACCCCCCCCTGTTAAAGTATCATCTCCTGCATAACCGTCGATCCATTCATCGTCAGTTGTACCAGTGAGAATATCGGCTTCGGCACTTCCGAGAATTAGACTACTGTTACCTTGATGTTCATCACTATCCAAATTGGTGTTGGTGATAGTAATGTTTCCGGCTGAACCCATGCCTGTAAAATCGATAGAAAAATTACCAGAAGAATTCAAACTGATCGAAGGCGAGTTGCCACTGATATTGTCAGAAGAGTCTTCAGCGTCATCTGAACTGTCTGTTGCACCGTCACTCGTATCCTGGGTTTCTCCGCTACTGTCTTCATCAGGAGAATTGAAGCTAAAGTTGAAGGTGGAGTTGGAAATGAAAGTCGCCATATTTTCTCGTTTCTGAAGGTGTACTGTAAGATTTGATCAAGGTTCAGTCAGGCTGGGCAGATCGCAGAATGAGATTAAACCAACTCAACATTATTGACGTTAAAGTTAGTCACACCATCTAAAGTGGCAATTACATTACCATCAAGGGAAAGTTCACTGGTTGAAGAATTGAAGCTGAGATCGGTTGAAGGCGATCCGAAAAACTGAGAAAGCCGTGCCGAAGGTTCGGTAATATCAATCTGAATGATATCTTCATCGGGATTAAAATCAGTCAGGGTATCGCTGCCTGAGGTTTCCCAATCCCAATCAAATGAGAACTTCGACCAACTGAAATTAAAAGAAGACTCAGCAGAGAATTGGAAGGTATCAGCACCCTCTCCCCCGGTGAGAATATCGTTACCATTACCACCCGTTAAAGTATCTTCACCACTGCCACCGATGAGAATATCGTTACCATTACCGCCGTTGAGTGCCGCGCCACTACCGTAGTTAATCAGAATATCGTTACCATTGCCACCGTTGAGGGTATTACTTCCTGTGCCAACATTGACGAGTAAATCGCTATCATTGCCGCCATTGAGGGTATTATTCCCGGTGCCAATATTAACAATAGTATCTGCGCCACTATCACCACTGAGGCTACTATTTCCCGTGCCTAAATTAGCGATAAAATCACCATCATTACCCCCGCTAACAGTATTATCTGCTTCTCCAATGGTCACTAATACATCAGCGCCATCATCACCGGAAAGACTGCTATCAACGGTGTCAATACTGACGATAATATTATTATCATCATTGCCCGTCAGGGTATTATTTCCACTTTGATAGTTGAGTAGGTTGAAGTCTAAGCTGACATTACTTAAGAGATCGGAAATTGTTCCGGAGAAATCGGAGAACACCCCTTCAAACTCTGAAATCGTATTGGCATCTACCCCAGCATTGCTGACATCGGTTGCTAAATCATCAATTGTGCTACCTGTTAAATCGGTGAGTATTTGTTCTAAATCTAATTCTGTAACAGAGGTATAAGCAGTGAAAATATTTCCGCTATCGAGCAAATCAGAGACTACAGTTTCAACTAGGTTGGTAAAGTCAGTAGTATTCGTCATAATCTGTGGTGAAGTTAAGTAACGTTTAATAAATTCGTTGTTGATTGTGCGCTAGAGATGCTCGTTTAATTGATGAGCGGTTTTAGATATGGAACTGCGTTAGACATCTTTTGTTTCAGTTCCGTTGTTCATATTTTCATTATCGGTAAAAAAATAGGCAATATGGGCGACTCAAATCACTTTTTAATGTGAAGTTAACAGAGTCTTGAAGTGACTTAAGGCTTAATATTGTGGTGACTTGCCTTCACTTCCTCTCGTGATAAATATCACGTTTTTCGATTAATTTATATACAGTTATATCTAGAAAAATAAAAATTTAATCCGTAGAATCACGGGGTAACAGGAGGATTATTTTAAAACAATTAATCGATGCAATTGGCTCAATGATATGATGTTTGGCTGATTTATAATTCGGTAGAGACGCTACCTGTAACGCCTCTACAACATGATGTGAACTTACACGAAACTGGCAGAGAGATCGTTTACGTCTACCCCGGCAACCGTTGCTAATACTTCGGTCGTATCCAGTACACTAATCTCAACATTGCTACCATTTTGAGTCAGGTTTAACGCTTCAACAGTAAGGCTATCGAGGAAAAGTAAATCTACACCCACCTCAAAGTCTTCAATAGAGTCGGTTCCATTTCCTGCCGCCAGCACAAATTGATCCGCCCCAGGGCCACCAAACAGTTGATCATCTCCTTCTCCGCCATCGAGTAAATCATCTCCAACGTCACCCCAGAGGCTATCATTGCCTGCTTCACCGAATAATTGATCGTTTCCGCCTTTACCCCCTAAACGGTCGTTTCCTGCGCCGCCTAACAGGGTGTCATCGCCTCCATTGGAACCCCCCGGAGAACGGCTGTTGAGGTCACCTCTTAACACATCATCACCGTTGTTACCTTCAATCAGATCGTCGCCCAAACCCCCAGCTACAGTATCATTACCATTGCCGCCAGATAAGGTTTCGTTGGCTTCTGTCCCCACAACTTCATCATCCCCTGCTAAGGGATCATTAATGATCAATTGTCCGCGAATTTCACCGCCTGGGAACCCTTCTGTGTGAACATTCCAATATAAGTCCACATCTTCACCGACTTCGGCATCCCTAATTTCATCGACAAATGTACTTAAAGGAATTAACGCCGGATCTGTTTCTTCCCAAATGCCGGATAATGTAACAGAACCATCGCCATTATCAACCACTGTTAAATCATCTGCATCTTGACCACCTGCTGCGGGGGCAACTAAGTCAAATAAACCGAAAGCAACATCGCCATTGACTCCTGTTTCAGCATTATGAATATGAATGCGGGTGACATCATCTGCGGTGTCAGGAGTTTGGGGTTCTGTTCCCAATAATTGCCAGAAGTCTAAGCCAGAAACTGTTAGATCATATTCTAAAGCATCTCCTGCTTCATTCAGGGTTAAAACAGATGTACCTGTTGCTGTTGAACCTGTAGGTTCAGGTACTTCTTGATCTCCAGTTAATGTAGAAGATAAATTAACGGGTTCGTTCAGAAAGACTTGAATTCTTGCGGCTTGATAATCTGGTGCGGTAAAATCTGCATTAAAAAATTCATCAGAACTGAGAATATTTCCGCCGGGAATAAATCCCTCTGCAATTTGAACAACCCCATTTTCATCTACTCCTGTATCGGGAGTTTGTTGTCCGAAAAAGGCTGTATTTTCTGGTAATTCATCATTGACTTCTGTACCTGCATCCAGAATACTACTTCCGGCAATAACAAAATCAGCCCCGATAAAGTTACCGTCTTCATCGATAATTTGATGGGCCCGTTCGTTTCCATTGGCAATGAAAAAGTCATTACTGGGAATGATCATTGCGGCATAATTAAAAAAGGCACTTTCAGGATCGCTTAAATCTAATTCAACTGTAAATGTTGCAGTTTCACCGGGATCAATGGGGCCAGGAGTGCCGTCTGTACCGAGAATTGTGCCTTGAACCGTTCCAAAGCCTGCTAAGTCAAATTCTGTGGAAATGAGATCGGTTGATCCATCTTCTGCTAAACTTTCTAAACCAGGAGTTGCAGGACGACCGCGATCGTAAGTATCAAATGTACCGTCATGAAAACCAAACCATAACGGGGTGATAAATGTACCGTTTTCAGGGGCAAGATTTTCGATGCTAATGGTAACAGTTTGAGTGGTCATTGTTTAAGCTCCTTGTGATGAAAAATAATGAACAAGTGTTACAGGCAAAACATTAATTTGCTGTGCGATAAATATTGAAAAAATTCAGGGTAAAACCGGACTCCTATTCACAATGAAGAGTGATTTTAGTTTTCAAATGCCTTGAGTTGTTGAACAAATCTAATCTTTAAACAAATGGTTTTATTTGTTTGTGCCACAATTGATTAACAGATATTTTTCTGAGTTTCCCCTGAGAAAATACTGATAGATTCATATAAAAATTCATATAAAATGATGAGAAATTAATCTTTTATAGGCTTTGAAAACTGACAACGCTAGACTCAGTGAAGGTTACACCGTTTTCTGCTGTTAGTTTGATCCTAGTTGCCAGTCGTCGCGCTACCAAGCAGACTCCTCTTGCAAGAACCTGTGGCGAACCGCTATAGTCGTTAAAAGCGCGATACGGAATTTAAACTCTCCCTGTTTTGAGTGTGGATTGCGGATATATCAGGAGATAGCACGATTATTAATGATTCAACAGTACCTGGCAACGTTCTCGACTGTGATGCTGACAATGGTTGCAATTGAACTTCCTGCGGTTCAGGCAGCCCCTGTGACTTATGATTTTACGGTGGTTGTGACTGAAGGATCGCTATCCGGAAATACTTTCAGCGGATCTTTTAGTTATGATGATGCGATGATTGAGGGTGTGGGAACAGAAACGGTTGGGGTGGAAGAGGGACTGAAAGTTAATATGAATTTTTTAGGAGAAGACTACACCGAAACAGCCGATATCGACTATCCTAAGTTTCCAAGAGTGATTTTTGAAGCGGGAGAAATTCAACGACTGGACTATTGGATAGAACCCGGAGAACGCGGTATTTGGTGGGGCTTACCAGGCTGGGAAATTGAACTGTCTCCCCGTAATTAATGGGTTTGCTGAAATAGGTTAGTTAGATCTTGAGTCATACGAGAAAGTTGGTTAAATTTCTCAGTAACTGCCCCTGAAGTTAATAAATTTTTAGCTTTCAATAAGCCTAAATTTAAGTCAGAACAAGCCCCCATTCGCCACAAATAAAATCCGCCATTCCAAATAGCCGCTTTCATCATTTCGTTCTCTTCACCAGCCAATACAGATTTAATTTGATCGATCAGATCGGATGTGGAAGTTAAAGGAATTTCTGAATTTGCTAAACCATAATCTGTGGGATGAAGGAGTAAGCGTTCTAAGCCATTTATTGTATCATCGGCAAGAAAATGAGGTTGATATGCGCCAATAATACAGGTGCGATCGCGCGGTAAATCACAACTTCCTTCTAATCCCTTGACAGTAATATAATTAGAGATTCCTCGCAAACTTAAAGCGTCTTGAAACATCCCTTCAGTTGGCGGATGAACATATCCTGCCGCAACCGTAACATCCCCTAAACAAGGGGACCAAATTAACTCCATTGTTGATATTGGGGGGCGTTTACCAATCTGTCGCCGATAGGAAACTAAAGCGGTAGCCAGGGGAAAATGAGTCGGTAAATAAATAAATCCGATACCTGCTTGATTTAAAACCTGTTGGACTTGTTCTAAAGACAATCGATCCCAATCAATTCCTAAATTTTGCCAAATTTCAATCAGGGGAATGCCTTCTTTTGTTGGCATTCGATCCCCCCCATGTAAGACCACTGAAACACCTGCTGTGGCTAAAATTAGGGCGGTTAAGGGGGTAACTGGAGCGGTTCGAGAACGACCATCATAGGGACATCCTAGGACAATCGTTGGGGTCGAAGGTGCAGTTAAATGGGGGCCGAGTTCGTCGTAAACATCCAACATCCCGGCTAATTCTGCCCCTGTCGGACGTTTAATTCGGTGGGCGATTAAAAACGCCCCAATTTGAGCCGGAGTGGCTTCCTGTTGTAGCATCATGCCTAAGGCATCACGAGCCTCTTCACGGTTGAGGCTTTGACCTGTATGGGGACCACTACCCACTTTCTTGAGAAGTTCCCGAAATCGATCGCTCATGGTATTAATGTTTCAGTATTAGTGAGTTGATTCATCTGATTGGGTTCAGTTACAAGAGATGTTTTAACTGATTAATCGTCTGGGGTTGATGGTTTCAAAGCCGACATCTAATTCAGGGGGAATGTACTGATGAACCAGTTTCCAAAAGTACTCAAGCGGTGGAATTTGCATCCGATCTGAAGTTGTCGCCACTACGACTTCTCGAGTTAAACTAGACGTTGCGTTTAACCCATTGGATGAATTGCGGTTGGCAGAATGAGTAAACGGTGCGATCGCCCGAATGGTTAAAGTCGAGTCTGTCTGTGTTTCAATTAAGGCAGAGTGGGGTAATAATGCAATCAGTTCTCCCTGACGCACCACTCCCCGAAAGGCATCGAGAGTATTTAATTCTAACGCAGCTTTGAGGGGGACTCCAGCTTGGATAAACTGTTCTTGCAATAAACGTCGCATCCCGTACCCTTCTTTAAAGACAACCTGGGGATAACGAACCAATTCTGTCCAAGGCACTTGAGTATAGCGACTGAGAGGATGATCCTGTGCCATCAACACTTCAATCGATTCTTCATATAATACATCTACTAGCAACTCACTGTTTGTGGTTAAATTGGAATTATTCATCACAATGGCTATATCTACCAAGCCATCTTTTAAAACTTTTAAAGCGCGATCGCTACCGAGGGAAGTGACCCGCAGTTGAATATCTGGATAGACGCGGCAAAAGCGCTGCAATACGGGGGGTAAATAACTCGAACAAATCGAGTGAACTGCCGCCACACAGAGTTCTGGCTGTTTTCCAGCTAAGAGATCTTCTAACTCAACTTGAGCGTTTTGCCAAGCCTGACAAATTTTACGGGCATAAGGCCATAGTCGTTCTCCTCCGACGGTTAACTTCGCTTGGGTAGAACGATGAAACAGCGGCAAACCCACTTCAGTTTCTAATGCTTGTATCTGTCGGCTAATGGTAGATTGAGTCACACCACACTGACGAGCAGCTTGCTGAAAACTACCGGTTTCGGCAACATTTAAAAAAGATTGCAACTGCTCTAAACGCATGAATGTTCCATACAAAATTTAGTCGTCTAAATTTAATGCTAACGGATTTAGTGAATCAATTTCGTAGAAACCGATACAAGTTGTGAACTCACCAAACACGATATGGATGTCAATAAATTGTGTGTCTTACAAATCATTAGTCTTTTGTTGTTTATTCTTTGTTAAAATCTCAGGCGCTTGATATCTCTCCTAAGCCCTTACCAAAGGTCTGGCTTTAAATTTATCGAATTGTATAACAATCAATAACGAATCATTAATTATGGCGGGGAGTTGTTGCAACAGTCCTGATTGTATTGTGCTGCTTTTTGAATATAAATTATCAGCGTTAGCCGAAAGTCACATTAACTCATCATAAACAATTGCTTCACTACATCTAAGCGAGAACAATTCCAATAGTCAATATGAGCACAAACCAGTCCGGCTGAATTTAATTTGAGTTCACTCCAACCCGGAATAGACATCCGAGGCTTCCAAGGAACAGGCGCAGTCCAGTTTAAAGTCCAACGAGTTTTTATCATATTCTCAGACTGAGAAATTTCGTGTAAATCCATCTGAACATTAATAAACCATTGACTGATAAAACCGATCATTTTTCGATAACGTTCAACTCCATTAAATTCATTCAATGGATCTTTAAAATACACATCTTCTGCATAAACACTATAGGTTTGATTATCAGGAAAACGTTGGTAATCTTGTTTGAGAATATCAATAATTGTCATGGGTTGTTTATTGTTGATGATTAGATAAATAACGCTTAACTGGCACGAAGCGTGCTACAGGCCATCAGGAGAGTGATTCTTCTGCTGTTCCGCTCATCTTCAGTGTCTCCCTGAGTGGTCGTGTCTTTGAAATCTGTCCCTGTTAGATATTACTCGACTTCCGGCCATAACCGTTCTAATTGTCCTCGCCAAGCCTCGAGGGTTTTTTCTTGGGCCGCCGAACCTTCTTGCATTTCTCCCATGATGCCTTCAGCATAAAACCGTTCTAAGGTTTGCATCGTGGCTTCCATGGATTGTCCTTGACGCTTTGCCATTTGAATCACTTGACGAATACGGCCTTCAATTAACTGATTGAAAAACTCAGAAAACCCTTGTTGATGTAATGAAATTAAGGTTGTAATTGCCTCTGTAAAATCGGATTCAGTTAAACTTGAAAAATAATACTGAAACACTCCCCAAACTACATTTTGATGCACCGCATAACGAGTCGATTGAGTCACATCAAAATTGGCTTCTAAGAGTTGAGTTAGAATCGGTTCTGCTTCTTGGAGAGGCGCAATGGGAACTAAAATTCTGAGCCAGGTTTTATCTTCTGAAAGTAAGACCAGTAAACGAAAATTTTCACCTTCTACTTGCCAAACATTCGGTTCAGGTTGAACAACAATTTCGCCAAACTGATCGATTAAGCTACTGGATATATCTGCTAAAATCATAAAATTTAACGTTGAAACAATATTAATATTTTAAGGGAGCCAATAGGGATTATATCCTAAGAAGGGCAGTTCTTCTGGTTGTAATTCAATTGGGGAATTATCCTCAGGTAAGTCTAGCGGTAAAATCCACAGCCGACTGGTTGTAATTGTATCTCCTGCTTGAGTTTGTGGCATTAGATCTATATTGCCTCCTTCTGTAATTTGGGTCACGGTTTGATCAAACAATAACGCTAAACCATCTGGAGATAAACTGAGGTTAATTTCCTGCTGATTCGGTAAAATTACAAGAGGCGTAATCTCACCCGAATTGACATCTAGTGCTGCAATAAAAGGTTGCTCTTGATACTCCTCTGTACTGTCTAAAAGTTCCGTTAATAAACAATATAATATCTTTCCGGAGGGGTCAAAATCAGCACTGATAATATTACCAAAAGCAGGAGATCGATAAACTTCTCGTTCTTCTCCTAAATTATTAACCACAAATAAAGAGCGAGTTCCATCCGAATTAAATTTAATCATGGCAGCCGTCGAACCATCATCGGTAAAGCTCAGCACCTGACCATATTTCGGTAAAAATTCTAACGGTTCAGCTTCGGGTTCTAACGGTAAAATAGTCGATAAGTCCGGCCCTTGAGCAATAATTAAAGACTCGCTATCTGGCCCGATGACAAAATCTCCCCCTTCTAATTTTAAGGATTTGGCTGACTTGCCGGATTCAATCAGCCAGGGACTGGCATCTAAAGAATCATTTTTATTCACTCTTTGAACCACAATAGTTTCACCATTTGGAGATAAATCAAATTTTAAATTTCGATATTTTTTATTGTTTAATAATAACTTCGCAACTCCGGCTTGCTGAGTCGATTGATTTCGATTTTCCAACAGATTAGAACTTAAGCCAGTGGTGACAGTATAGAGTTGTGGATCAAACTTTCCAGTGAGTGATTCTGAGCGCATCACAGCAGAAAATAAGACGCGATCGCCTTGGGGATAAGGTTCAAATTCACTCACGACTAATTCAGGCGGTGTTAAGGGTAAAGGTTGAGGATCTTGACTGAGGTTGACTAACATTAACCGTCCTTCTTCTTCCCCTTCTACGCCAATATAAACGAATGCCCGATCGCGTGTGCGAAAATAGCCGGTAAAGGGTTGAATTTCTCGCCCAACTGAATCTTGATATAAACGATCTGTTGCACCTTGTAATTGAATACTAAATGGTGTACCATACGGAGCAGGCTGTAATAAAGTGTAAACCATTCGCCGTCCTGCCCAACTGAATTTACCCGGTAAAGGGGGATCGATTCGTAGGTTTTGTTCAACACTTTCTTGATTCATTGGCCGACTAAACATCATGCTAAAGGCTCGATCTTCAGCACTAATTTGTTGTTTATTCCAGCTAAATTCTCTCACCCTCGGAGCTGTGTGATCGCCACTTAAAATTAGGAATCCAATTAAAACAGTTAAAATTCCCATTAATAAAACTGACAAGCGATCTAAGGGTAAGCTATATTTTTTAAACTGTTGAATTTTCTGGTTTAGCATCATTCATTGGATATGAATATAAAGGATTTATTTTTCAAACTAATACATCACAAAATTATCTTTTTATAGTGATTAGGAATAGTAAATAAACATCTGATGTTGCACAATACCCGGTGATGTTCAATATTAGTGTAAAAGTTGAAATGGCTACAGTCATGATAACTAGCTTTTTCCTCACCACTGCCTAGGGCGCTACACTACAAAGGTTTCATTCACATCGGCAACAGCCTGAGTAAGTTTCAGGGTTAATAACTGCTCTCTATGCTATCACCTCACAAATCTTTTTGGAGTCTAACTCAAGATTGAGTTTTAAATTTTATATTGATTCACAAAACCATCGCCATTCTAAATTATTGTGAATGACAAAATAGAGAGAGAATGACTATCCGTTAAAATTGATTCAGTTTTTAATCTCTAAAATTCTAGGATTGTGTTTTTTCGATCAAGGGTTGCCAGCTAGAAACATCTTGTAAAATAGAGCGATATCCCAGTGAATTGGGATGTAATCCATCAGAAGTTAAACGCGACTGCCACCAATCACTTCCTCGATTTAACCACAGTTGAAACAAATCTAAATAGGGAATTTGTCGGTCTAAACAAGCGAGTCGAGTCACTTCTTTGTATTGAGATTGGCTTTGGTGATTGTAATATAAACAGCCATGAAAAGGCATTTTGGTTTCATCAACCGGGATCATGCCGACAAATAATACCGGACAAAGTTGTTGCGCCCGATCAAGAAGGGTATTAATCTGAATTTGAAACTGTTCAAAATCTGTGTAATTCCGTCCCTGAGGAGATTGTACTTGGGCAGAATCATTCACACCGACAGATAAAATGATTAAATCTGGGAGACGGTTTCGTAGTTCTCCGCGATGACGAAATTCCTGTTCGAGTCGATCTAAAACTTGAAGGGTTCGATTTCCTCGCACCCCTAAATTGTACAAGACATGACCGGGACTCTCAACACTCATCCAGCGCCTTCTGAGTTGTTCAACCCAACCCCCTGCTTCTGGATCTCCATAACCATAGACTAAGCTATCTCCCAGTGCAATAACCCTCAAGGTTGGCTGTGAAATCACTGAATTTTGAGTAACTGAGGCTGGGCGAGTGGGGACGAGTGCTGTCATAGCAATCTAAATCTATATTTTAAATGTAAAGTTTATACGGTAAACCTTGATATATAGTATCAGGCCGTTAAAAAAAGTAAATTGTTATATACAATTGTGACTGATTCTGGCGATTGACACAAGCCCTTGATTCTAAACTTCAAGCCGTTGAGACTTTGCGAGTATGGCTTCAAACCCTGTGAAAACAGAAATTGCTAACAATTCAGCTTGACTCCATTGCAGATGTACGCGAAACTTAACGTATGATTAATGTGCTTGCTTACAATATTAATAACTTCTGTAAAGTTATAACTCGTTCCTGATCGATTCGTCAAAATTAATAGACGAGTCAAGGGATCAAGTTCTAACTTCATCGGTCACTTCAGGGGATCGAAATTCTCTCTTAGGGGAGTTGCTCGCAAACCTGAACATCTTCTAACATCCAACAAATCCTATGGAAACCTTAGAGTTTGTCATCTATCCAGACGGTCGTGTACAGGAAAAAGTGACGGGCATTGTCGGTCGCTCTTGTGCCGAGGTGACAGCGGCAATTGAAGCCGAACTGGGTGTTGTTCTAACTCAGGAGACCACTTCTGAATACTTCGCCCAATCTCAACACCAATCCAATTCTGAAACCACTCATGTGGGCTATAGCGATTGGTAACACAATCTCCTTTAAATTTCACTCAATTGATTCAAAATCTGCGATTATGTCACACTTTAGTCAAGTTAAAACCCAAATTCGCAATCTGACTTCTTTAAAAGCTGCTTTAAGCGATCTCGGAATTGATTGGAAGTCCGGATCGAGCCCTGTTCGTGGTTATCAAGGGCAAACAACTACGGCAGAAATTAGTATTGAACAACAAAACGGTTATGACATCGGCTTCACCTGGAATGGCCAGGAATATGAACTGGTGTCTGACTTACAATTCTGGCAACAAGCGGTTCCTGTTGATCGGTTCTTGAGCCAAATTACCCAACGCTATGCCTACCATACTGTAGTCAACACCACTGCTCAGCAAGGCTTTCAAGTCACTGAACAGCAACAAAATAAAGATGGTTCCATTCGCCTAGTGGTTCAACGCTGGAGTGCATAATGTCTCATGAGTTTGCATCATCAACAAATCCTCATTCTGAGCGTTCCGGTTTAGAGCCAGAACTCGGTGGGGTTTTGCGGGATGCACAGCAGCGTTCAGGACTCGAGCCAGAACTGGGGGGCGCTTTGCGTCAACAAGGGGTTTATGTCGATGAACCCACTTGTATTGGCTGTAAACACTGTGCTCACGTTGCCCGTAATACCTTTTATATTGAACCAGACTATGGGCGATCGCGAGTGTTTCGTCAAGACGGCGACTCAGAGGAAACTATCCAAGAAGCAATTGATACTTGCCCAGTCGATTGTATTCACTGGATGGACTATACCGAAGTCAAACAGCTTGAGCAAGAACGTATTGATCAAGTCATCCCGATGATTGGATTTCCAGCAGACGCAGGGGTGAGTCAGCGCCAGCGGAAACGATCTTAAGATTTTAAGAAAAACTAAGGTTAAGACGGAGGAATCACGCTATCTCCGTCTTTTGCGTTGTGATAATCAGCCTGATTTTTTACTGCTTAACTCGGGTTAGGGTTTTGGTTAATGATTAATGCAGTTGGAAAACTGGTTAACGCCTGACCTACATTGATCGAGTTGCCCGCAGATAAGGTTTGGTCTGTAATCATTTCATGCCAAGTTGAGTCAGACTCGGATGGTAATTCAATGGCAGTATCGCCCCAGACTTGTTCTCCCTGGGGAAATTGATCAAACTCTATGACGGCGGTGAGAAAACGAGGTGCAACAACAATGATGGTTGTTTGTTCGTAGGTGCGTGCAAACGCGATAATATGATTCGCATATTGGCCTGTAACTTTCAAAGGTTGATAAGAACCCTGTTGAAAGACATCAATATATTGTTTGCGTCCTTCCAACACCCGCGCAATTAAGAATAGTTTTAACCGTCCATCTTCGCGGGTTGCGACTAAATCATCAATTAAACTCTGCATCCCTGTTTTAGACCGTCGTTGAATTTCTTGCAGAAATGAGAGGCGCTGTTCAAAATCAACGGGTCGGCGGTTATCGGGGTCAACTAAGCTTAAATCCCATAATTCTGTCCCCTGGTAAATATCCGGTAAGCCTGGGGTTGTTAGTTTCAGCAATGTTTGAGACAGAGAATTAAAAATGCCATAAAATGCAATTTTTCCTTGGAATTGTTGTAAAGATTGCAAAAATTCATTGTCCTCAGTTGGCTGAAGAATTTTATCTACAAAAGTTACAAATCCTTCTTCATAAGCGGTATCCGGACGCAGCCAAGCTGTATGAACTTTAGCTTCTCGAACCGCTTTAACAACATACTCTTTAATTCGTTCAATAAATGTGGGATATTCTTCTTCAAGAAAAGGATAAGCCCCCACTAAAGTTTGATAAAGAAAATACTCATCATTACCATCGGGGATAAAGCGTGTTTCTTCTTCAATTTTATGTTCTCGGTTGAGTTGAATCCAGTTTCTGACCTGAGTTTCCCACTCATCGGGTAATTCAGAAATTACATTTAAACGCGCCCGTAGATCTTCACTGCGTTTGGTATCGTGAGTCGAACTGGCATTCATGGCATGGGGCCAAGTTTCTAAGCGTTTTTGATTAAAGTGATGAAAATCTTCTGCGGTAATACCGAAATGTTGCGGAGATCCCCCCACTTCATTTAGAGATAAGAAGCGGTTATAAACATAGAAGAGAGTATCTTCAATTCCTTTAGCCGTTAATGGACTCGAAAACTGCTGAAACTTCATTACAAATAACAGCCAAAGTTGACGGTCTTCCTCACTCATGCCATCATCATAATCCAGTAAAAGCAGCTTTTCAATTAAATTCAACTCATTTAAAAGTTCGGGTAATGCTTTCTTCGCCCCTTTAATAGCTTGCTGGGCATAAATGCGATCTTCTTTACTCACTCCATCTTCATTAATGTAAGTTCGATACACCGGAAAACGAACCAAAACTTCCATAATGGCGGTTTTTAAGCCCAACATCGTAAAGTCGCGGCCATAGCGATATTGACCAGAAATTCGCTTCAGTAATAACGCTAAATTGTCCGCATCTCCTGCTAAACCTTTATTGGCAATTAACCGTTTTTTCTCAATCGCCAGTTCTTCATAAGAGGCGGTTAAGCCAGAAACATCTCGATAAATTCGATTGAATCGATCTTCGTTTTGACTTTGACAAAATGCCCCATTTGCATAATTTAAATATTCATAGCCAGAGGTTCCTTGAATCGGCCAATTCGGCGGTAGTTCTTCCTCTAATTCTAAAATCTTTTCGACGGTGATATAAACATCTTTGACCTTATTCCGTAGCCAATATAAATACTGAATGGGATTAAATAAACCATCAATATGATCGATTCTTAAGCCTGTAAACTGACCCGATTTAACAAGCTGGCTAATTAAATTATGAGTTCTTTCAAAGACTTGATGATCTTCTACACGAACACAAATGAGTTCATTCACCGTGAAGAATCGACGGTAATTGAGTTCTTCTGCGCCGACCTTCCAAAAAGATAAGCGAAAGTTTTGATTTTGTAATAAATGGTCTAAGGGATTAAAGCTTTCTGGGTTGCCGGGTTTGCCATTAAAATACTCAATATTATTATCAATAAACTTCTGGATTTCAGGATTATCTCGATACAGTTCCCATAGTAAACCTTTAACAAATAGCGCTTGATCTCTTCGCTGTTGCCTTGAGGTCTCTGTTGGAATACTTTTGATAATATATAAAACACCCAATAATTTAATTACGTCGGGATTTCTCTTTCCGAGTTTTTGTGATAGTTCTTCTAAGTTATGGCTAATAAACTCACCATATGATTCTACTTTTATCGGAACTTTAAAACCATAATATTTAACACTTAGACCCTCTTCCTCATAGGATAATTTTAATTCTCCATTTTCTAAGCAATTTCCATAAAAATCTCCGAGTAATGGTGTTAAAACCCGTCCCCGAGTATCTTCGTAAGGGTGTTCCCAGTTAATTTCAAAAAAACTAAAATACTCAGAATCTTCTCCATATTCTAAGATATCCATCAATAGCTTATTTTGACTATCATAAGCCATATGATTCGGAACAATATCCTGAACCCATCCCATCTCTCGCTGATGTAGTTCTTCGACTAACAGATCAAAGTCTTCACCGCTTCCTAATTCTGGGTTGAGTTGATTCGGATCGACCACATCATACCCATGCATACTGCCAACTCTAGCTTTAAAAATCGGAGAAGCATATAAGTCTGAAATCCCTAACTCTTCGAGATAGGATACGATTCTATTGGCTGCATCAAAGCCAAAATCGGGATTAAATTGAATTCGGTAAGTCGCAACAGGAATTCTCATCAGTTTTACTTGAATAAATTAAAGGGTTTAAATATCTTGAAAACGAAATCTGACTAATGAAATTGATATTATCACAATTTATGGCAATAGTTTTAGTGATTTCATCTACATCAAGTCAATTTCACTTAAATAACAGATGTTGTATATTTCTTGTATTTCTTATATTGTCTTCTGGATTGGGTAATTAATTTGCTTCTAATGCATCTATGAATCTCCATTGAAACGCTTCACAACTTATGACAAAAGAAAGAGGGATAGATGCCTTTCGGGATAGCTTAATCTTGGATCTTTGTCCAAGCCTTCAGAATAGGATTCTTTCTATAATTTGCTATTAACCTAATATCATTAACCCTCTTTCTCACTCAAGTATAGAGTATCAGTTGTCTGCTTTTTCGTAAAGTACGCAACTTTGGGGTGCTAAAGTCAGTTGCTGGGGTTCACTTAATGTTTCCGGTAAAGAAGAACCTGTTCCCATCCACTGAGTCTCGGAAGAATCTAGCCGTTTTTGCCAAGTACCGCTGATAGACGGAGTGGAGACTATAGAGGGTTTTTCATTAAAGTTCAGCAGATAGAAAACCCGACTTTCCTGATAACTTCTCTGTAGAATAATTGTTTTCTCTGATTCTATACTTTCCACGACTAAACCTTCACGTTTAAGCTGTTTTAACGCGGGAATTTGACGGCGGAGTTGAATCAGTTTTTGATACCAATTCCATAAAATATGATGTTTTCCTTCTGTTCTTTTCTCCCAATTTAATATAGATTTTTTAAAGGTTTCAGGGTCTTGCGCGTCTGGCGGTTCTCCGGCTGCATGGAAGGCTTCAAACTCTGCTTTTCGTCCTTTTCTAACCGCCTCTACTAAATCGGGATCGCTATGGCTAATAAAGTAAAGAAACGGCGCTTCTTCTCCATATTCTTCTCCCATAAATAACATCGGAACATAAGGAGAAAGGATCGTGGTTGCTGCTGCTAACTTTAACGCTTCAAATGAGACTAATGTTGTTAAGCGATCGCCTAACATCCGATTTCCCACTTGGTCGTGATTTTGGCTACAAACGACAAATTGAGACGGCGGACAGTCTCCCCCATAACTACCATGAAAACGCTTTCTATCTTCTGAATAATTCCAGGAATAAGCAAAGCCTTCTCGGAGGACTTTTTCTAAGTGATAACATTCCCCAAAGTCTTGATAATATCCGGTTTTTTCTCCGGTTAATAGGGCATGAACACTATGGTGAAAATCATCACTCCATTGGGCATCAATACCATGACCGCCCTTTTCTTTTGGATCAATGACTCGAACATCATTTAAATCACTTTCTGCAATTAAAGTAAGCTTTCTACCCAGTTGTTGGGATAACGCTTCTACCTCATGGGCTAACTCTGCTAAAAAGTGTCTGGCCCCAAAATCATAAATGGCATGAATGGCATCAAGTCGTAATGCATCAATATGATATTCTCTAAACCAGTAAAGGGCATTTTCAATAAAGAAATTCCGCACTCCTGGACAATAACCATCATCATAATTAATCGCTTTACCCCAAGGCGTATTGTATTTCCCGGTAAAATACGGCCCGAAATCTGAGGTATAATTTCCTTCTGGCCCGAAGTGATTATAAACAATATCTTTGACCACAGCCATCCCTTGCTGATGGCAAGCATCTACCAAGTATTTTAAGCCTTCTGGCCCCCCATAAGACGATTGTACGCCATACAAATAAACCCCATCATATCCCCAATTTCGACTCCCTGGAAACTGAGATAACGGCATTAATTCAATCGCATTAATTCCTAATTCTAACAGTTGCGGAATTCGATTAATAATCGCTTCAAACGTTCCTTCTGGTGTAAACGTACCCACATGAAGTTCGTATATAATTAAATCTTCTAGCGGGATACTTTTCCAGTTGCTATCATTCCACTTAAATAAATCATGATTGACGACGACTGATGGTTTATGAACATCTTCAGGTTGATAATGAGAAGCAGGATCAGGACGATGAAGTTCACCATCCAGGACATATTGATAACGACTCCCGCCAGGAATATCATCTAGAATGATTTGCCAATGTCCATCTGTTCTTTTCTCCATCGGAACTAAGCGTTCTTCTGGTGTCCAAACTTGCAGCGTGACTTGTTGCCGTAGCGGTGCCCAAACGGTAAACTCACAACGTCCATCACCCAAATAATTTGACCCTATTCTCATCTTAAATCTATCCTTATCGTCAACTCACTCGTTAATGTTTGGTTTTTTGTGTTTTAACAATAACCATCACAGGAATATTAATATTTTTTTGCTTCTACAGAATCAGTCTTGAGGCAGACTGGGGTCAAGCGGCTTCCATCCTAACTTTTCAGCTATAACTTGCCGTTGATTAACCAGGTAGATACTGACTAAAGTTAAACTGACTCCCAATGATTGTAGCGGACTGAGAACTTCTCCCAAAAATAAATTGCCAAATAGTAAGGCAAAAACAGGGGTGAGGAAGGTTAGAGAACTTAAACTGGTGAGAGATCCTTTTGAGGCGAGATAAAAGAATACACCATAAGCGATCGCAGTGCCGAAAATGGTAGAGTAAGCTAATGCCATCCAACCTGCAAAATCAATACTTTGCCATTGTTCTGATTCTAATCCTGCCGAGAGGGCAAACAAAGGCAGTCCCCCAAGGATCATGTGCCATCCTGTCCCCACCACTGGGTCAACGTGTTTACACACCCAACGCACTAAAACAGTACCCACTGCCATAGACAGGGCAGCCAGTAGCATTAACCATTCTCCATTTTGAAATAGATTCGCGAAAGAGAACTCAATTGCATCTAAGTTAAATCCACTTAAAATCCAAGCATCCGGTAAGCCAATTAAACTAATGCCACCAACGCCGATTCCTAGCCCCAGCCAGCCCCAAAACCCGACTTTATCTTGAAACAGCCATAATGAGAGTAACGCCACTGCTAGGGGCTGAGAATCAATCATCACAGACCCCAAACCTGCATCTGTCCGGGCCAGTCCAGCGGCTAAAAACCCTTGAAATAAGGTTCCATCGATTAAAGCAAATAGACCAATCCAAAACCAAGCTTTCCAGGTTTTCGGTAGAGAATGTCCCCGAATAGAAGTGTAGAGTAATACCAGAAAGCCGGCGGGGACTAAACGGACTCCGGCGAGGAAAAAAGGAGTGGTTTGGGGAATTACGCCTTTCATCGCCACCATCGCTGTCCCCCACAGGAAAAAGGGCGAGATTAAAATAATCAGTTTCCAAGGGAGTTGAGTTTCACTCCATTTAAGCTGCATACAATCTTCTCCAACTAAAGCTAAACCGTCTAATTTAAATAAAAGATAAATGATTATTAATTTTTGTTAAAATGTTAATGTATTTTACTGTCTCGCGGTTAAAACGTCTAGGAAGTTGAGGAAGGTTGTAGTCATTTGTCTTATGTCATTGGCAAGAGTACTTCCAACCCAGAACTGCTGTTGCCACGAAGAACAAATAACAAACAACAAAATTACAAAATCTATGATTTGGCCGTTTAAACCGAAGTATAAGAAACAAATTGCCCGGATTGAGATTGCAGGGGCGATCGCGAGTGACACTCGTAAACAGGTATTAGAAGCCCTCAAAACCGTTGAAGAACGTAAGTTTCCGGCGCTGTTGTTGCGGATTGATAGCCCCGGGGGAACTGTTGCCGACTCCCAAGAAATTTATACAGCATTAAAGCATTTACAGGATAAAGTCAAAATTGTTGCCAGTTTTGGGAATATCTCAGCCTCTGGCGGGGTGTATATTGCCATGGGCGCACAACATATCGTAGCTAATCCCGGTACGATTACAGGTAGTATTGGGGTGATCCTACGAGGCAACAATATCGAACGCCTGTTAGATAAAGTCGGTGTTTCGTTTAAAGTGATTAAATCTGGCCCCTACAAAGATATTTTGGCGTTTGACCGAGAACTCAGCGATCCTGAACAACAAATCTTACAAGAATTGATTGATACCAGTTATCAACAGTTTGTGAATACTGTAGCAGAAGCCCGTCAGCTTGATGTCGAAGCTGTCAGAGCCTTTGCCGATGGTCGCATCTTTACGGGGGAACAAGCCGTACAATTAGGCGTGGTAGATCGCCTCGGAACCGAAGAAGAAGCCCGACGCTGGACGGCTGAGTTAGTGGGGCTTGATCCAGATAAAACAGAATGCTGTACCTTAGAAAAGCCGAAATCTTTAGTGAACCGAGTTCTTAGTAATAACTTCAACACTTCCGCCTTAACTGCGGCGCAAAATTGGCTAGAATTTGAGCTAGCAACTAGCGGTTTGCCATTGTGGCTATATCGACCCTAAGTTAAAGTGGAAAAGAAACCGAGGAAATTGGTAGATTCATTTTCCTTGTAACTGACCCTTGTAAAGACTGGAGGATGGTTTGTGGAGTGGCGAGTTCAGGCAATTCGTGGCGCAACTACAGTCACCGAAAATTCGGTGGAAGCTGTGACAGAAGCAGTGATGGAGTTATTAGAAGCGTTTGAAACCCAAAATCAACTTCATCCTGAACAACTCATTAGTATGACGTTCTCAGTGACTCGAGATCTCGATGTCATTTATCCCGCCGCGATCGCAAGGCAACGTCCCAACTGGGATAATGTTCCTTTGTTGGATGTGCAGCAAATGTATGTTCAGGGCAGTTTAGAACGCTGTATCCGCTTCATGGCTTACGTTAATTTGCCGGCTCATCACCAAACTGTTTATCATCTCTATCTGCGAGGAGCCAAAGACCTCAGGCCGGATTGGAGTTTATCCTCTATGAGTTTATCGTAAAGCGATGACTTTGTTGAGTTTTGTCAGTGTTTGGTTCGTGATATTCATGGGTCAAGAAAGAAACCCTGTTCTGATGGGTAAAAACCTGTATCGATAAATTGCGATCGCCCGATCAATTTCTTGCTGCACTAAATCTTTAATATCTACTCTATTGTTTTGGTGTTTCCACTGGAAATAAAAGGCACGAAGAAAATTTTGTATATTTCGATAAGCACACAGTTTTTCTATCGGATCGGTGAGGATTTTTCGCCAAGGATGCTTCTCAAAGTCATCCCAAACAAAACGACCCTGAGGGCGACGGCGATCCGGTTCAATTAATTGTTTTATCCAAGTACTAATTTGTTCAATTGTGAGAATATTTTGTTGACAAATACTGACAGCATATCGCGAAGCATCGTTCTTCTTCTGAATGCATATAAACTGAGGATACGGGCTGTCTAAGTTGACTTGAAATTGCATTTAATAATTGGATTAAATCAGAAGGATTGAGATAGGAACTTCTGCTAATAATCCCTAATGAATCAGCTACATGAGCGATGCCATGCGCCCATCCTTTCTCAGGAGAAACATAACCTCTTAAATCCTGTTCTTTTTCTAAATACGTTAAGTAAAGTTCCAGGCGATACTGCTAACGCAAGACTCCGTCAACGCGAATTTCTTTTTCTTCTAAATAAGGAGGCAAGCGATCATAATCAGTTAAATCATTAAGAAGAAGTATAGAATAAGTTCGTAAAAACACCCCATCACTTTCTCCCTCTCCTAAACCTATTTTAATATTGGATTTAGCACGCTCACCAAGCTGCAATAGTTCTTCGTTATTATAATAGGTGCAATCGTACCATCCCCAAATCCAAGAACTTAAAATCATATAACTGTAGTCTCGTAATTCCCATTCTATAGCCTCTAAATTCTTTAGTAGAGTTGGTGTTAATTGAGTGACTTTATCATGCTCAGAAACAATAAATCGATTTTCGATAATGAATTTTAAATCGACTGCATTCATCTTATATTTTAAATTTGTTTTAAAATCCGGCAGTATAGAAAAAAAATACTCAATTTTGCCAGATTTCACTATAATTAAAAAGGATACCCTTAATTGAATTGTAAAGTCAACCTAGTTAACTTATGACTGACTTACTTGAAGTTGCAATTGCTAAGTTAAAAACTCTGAGCGATCAAGAGCAAGATGCGATCGCTGCTATGATTCTAGAAGAACTTGAAGATGAGATAAAATGGGATGCTGCATTTGCTCAATCTCAAGATAAATTAGCTTTATTAGCATCTCTTGCTATTGCTGAATATCGTTTAGGTAAAACTGAGGAATTAAACCCAGAGATGTTGTGAATTCACGTATCACTGCTGAGTTTCGTCAAGCGTTTGCAAATTTGCCTAATCCAATTCAGGAGCAAACTCGGCAGGCATATCGTCAATTTAAGCAAAATCCAAGACATCCCAGTCTACGCTTTAAAAAAGTTCATCCACAGTTACCCATTTATTCAACTCGAATTAATAAAAGTTATCGAGTAGTTGGAGTTTTGCAGGAGAATACAGTGATTTGGTTTTGGGTAGGATCTCATACTGATTATGAAAAACTACTATCTCGATTGTAGCAATATGATATCAACTGAAGTTATTCTTTTGATTCAGCAAACCAATAACTTCACTGAATCTATAAAATTATGCCCAATTCTCCGGGATATTACCTCGCTTTCTTGCCGTTATAGCTACGTAATCTAACGCTTTTCCATTGGTTAAATATCGATGTAAATAATAATGCTTTTGAGTCACTTCTAAAATCCCTGCTTTGACCATTTGATGATACAGTTGACCAAACTCAGCCGCTTTTTTATATTCAAAAGATTCTGTATTCTCAAGGTCTTCTAAGATATAAGTATTAACATTAAAAGCAATCCATCCATCAGGCTCAATCATATTAAATGAATTAATGAAACCTTGAATAGGAAAATGACAACTCAGAGACGAGCAACAGACTAAACAATTAAATCCTCGGTTGTCTAATTCTTGTTGTGCAGTGGGGCTAATGTTTGTTAAATCTTCTATATAATATTTTTCATAAACACCCGGATAATCTCTTTGAGCCGCTTGAGCTGCTTCAGGAATAATATCTACACCAACAATAGATTTAACACCGTATTTAGCAATATTTTTACCAAATAATCCACTACCTGCTGCAATATCTAAAATAATTAATGATTCAATATCTATTTTAGCTTGAATTAGTTGACTCACTAATAACATTGCTAAGGTTTCTGGGGATTGATAACAAGCCTTGATGCAAAATTTTTCATAAAGTAAAGGGATTTGATAAATTTCAGCATAATTTTGCAGAGTAAATGTTTTCTCACTGCCATCTTGAGCTAGAAAAAAATACTCTTCATTTCTTAAATCACTACCGCTTTCTGGAAAACGAATTTGATAATCAGTCTGAGTCATTTTAATGAAACCTTAATTTGATAATAGCTGAATAATCGATGATTATTTCAAAGATTTAAACCTTATAAAAATTAGCCCGTAGGAATAGATAACGGTTTGCCATTATCGGTTGCTCCAATCTGAAGTAAAAACGGAACAGCAATTAATGCCCAGTCTTGGGGAGAGATATAATTGCTGGCTTTTTCTTGACCATAAATATATTCTAAAGTATCAGTATGAATCGTTCCAGGCCACAGAGAAACCGCAGCCATTCCTGTTGGTAACTCCTGGGCTAAAGCGCCTGTTAACCCTTCAATTGCCCATTTACTAGCACAATAAGGGGCAGCATTAGCGGCAGTATAACGACCCCAACCCGCGCTAAAATTGACAATAACACCCTGTTTTCGTGCCACCATTGCCGGAAGAAAATGACGAATCATATTAGCAACTCCTTTAATATTGACATCAATTACCCGATCAAATTCTTCCGTTTCAATTTCCCATAATGGTAGACGTTGATGAGGAATTGCAGCACTATTTATAATAATATCAGGGGGGTTATATTCAGCCAGAATATTCTGACTCCAAGCTTTAACTTGTGGGTCATTAGTCACATCAATAGCAGTAAAATGATGAGGCTGAGGAAACTGTTTTTGTAGTTGAGCGATCATTTCGGTGTTACGGGCGCAACCGATAACAGTGTGTCCAAGTTGGATAAAAGATTCGGTCATTGCTCGCCCTAAGCCCCGACTTACGCCAGTGATTAGAATTAATTTAGGCATCATTAGAAAGGAAAAAGTATTATGAATATCTCACCCAAGCGACTTAAAGAAATCCAAAAGATCCCTGACTCTGCGATTGATACTTCAGATATCCCTGAGCTAGACGATCAGTTTTGGGAAAATGCAGAAATCGTTAAACCTGTTACTAAAAAGCTAATTTCTATTCGTTTAGATAGTGATATTTTAGACTGGTTTAAAAGTCAAGGAAAGGGCTATCAATCCTCAATTAATAATGTTCTTCGGAGCTATGTGAATCATAAACGAAACCAAGGTTAATCACTAGAAACAAAAAGAGAACTTTTAAATACATCTAAACTCTAGGCTTTAACTGAACTATTGTCAAAGCCTAGCTATGGGTGATTTCTAGCTAGCAAGTTAGAGATAAGCTTTTATTGGCAACACAATAATTACTCAGCCAATAACTCATTGGTTTAGCCCAAAAATATTTGGCATAACCTTCACTAACAGCCTCACTACTTTCTCGATACAGTAAAGATGGGGAGTTATTCACCACATAAAAAGTATGTCCTTTCTCATCAGTGTAAGTTGGATTATCAATTGAAGTGTATTTTGTGCCTTCAATCGCTCTTCCGGCATCTGCGGCTACATCAATTACCCAAGCTCCAGGCTTCATTGAATCCAGCATTTCTTGGGTAACAATTGGCTGCTCTCCTTCATCAATTTCGACTCCATTAATGAAGATATCATAACTCCTAAATTCTTGTTGCAATAATTCAATATTACTTCTTCTACGTAACAAAGGATCGATGCCTTTTTCAGCGAGATATTTCATGGCTCCATAAGCTACATTACCTGTTCCAAACACAGCAACTTTCTTATCTATTAGAATACCACCTCGCAGCATAATCGCTTGCATTGTTGAGGCATATCCGGCTAAAACACTATTTTTTCGAGTGATATCTCTCGGAACATTTAAAACCTCTGATTTTCCTTGATGATGACGAATTGAAATCCGATTTGTGATATCAAAAACAGAAATATTTTTGGGTGTAGCACAGTGTTCCATAAAATGTTCACCTGAACCTAGAGGATGAACCCAACCCGTCAAAGTTTGATTTTCTTTAAAGTATTGATAGTCCTGAGGTTGAGGAACTTTAATACAGTAAATTACATCCGCCCAAGCAAATAAACTTTCCCTCGAATAACCCCCCGCTTCTCCGTAATTTTCATCAGGAATATCTAAGTTTTCGCCGTAGCCTTGTTCAAATCTGCGTTCATCTTCTGAACTACATTCCGGTAAATGTTTCGGCAATAAACCCACTCTTTTTTCATTAGGAAAACTAGGTTTAATATAAGCAATTTTCATGTTATTTTCCTGAGTAATTAAAGTTCTTGGTATTGAAAGTTTCTGCGACCCATAAAGAAGTTCCAGTCTAAATAACCAGAATTCAACTTTCTATTACCTGTAGATGGATCAAAGGCTGTTCTACCGTGTAATATTCTGAAGTTTTGGAACAGTAAACAGCTATGAGATTGAAGGCGAAATTGATATTGATAATCGGGGCTTTTGAGATAGCCAAAGAAAGTATGATAGGCTTGATAAAACTCTTCTAGCTGGTTGAAAGGCAAATAGGGTCTACAGTTGCGCTTGCTAAAACGAACTGTTTTTAAGTTGCCGTTTTGATCGCATTCAATGATAGGCGCTGTGTTACAAAAACGGTAGTGATGATGGTAATCAACTAACCAATATTGTACAGGAGTTTGTTGCAATAATTGAAAATATTTGGGATGATCTTGACGAAAATCTTTAGCGACACGAAATCCATCTACTACTGTAGAATCGCCCCCTGAAGTTTCATTTTTAACACAATAAAGAAACTGTACTAAACGATGTCCTCCCCAGTAACTGAGATCGTTATGAGGGGGTAAACCACATCCATCACGAGCGGGTAAAGTATCAGGTTTCTTCGCTTGGGTTTCTAAAGAAAAGATTGTGCCATAATCAACGTTATAAATCGGCCCAATTGATGAGAGGAAAGATTCTAGCTCATCGGGAGGAATATTTTCTAATACTACAAACCCTAAACTAAATAATTGATTCATCCAAATATTTGGATCTTCAATTGTTTGAATATTATAGACTTGAGGCGAGTGTAAATTCAGTTGAGCGTTATCCCATAAAATTGTATCATCTGACTCTGTTTGTGGTTGGGGATCGTAAGCATTTTGCAGTAACCATTCGATAGAAAAGACGCTACGATGAGCTGGGGTTTCATCCCAGTCAATAATGAGGGTATCCTCGTTTAATTCAACGGATAAGGGTTGGGGTTTTTCCGGGCGATCGCTAATATTTGGATCGTAGAGTTGTTGGTAAGGGGCGGCATAGCGGCAACTGGGACAATTTTCCCGTAACCAAATATAGTGAAACCGTTTACCCGCTATCTCAATAAACGTATTTTGGGTCGAACTTGTCGCTTCTATTGGAGAATTTACCTGAAGTTTCATGATTTCTTTAGTATTTTTTAGCGACTAATTACAGATAGTTGACTCAGTAATTCTGTGCGTTCGATATAAACAGTTTGGATAAAGCGCTCTCCAACATATTTAGTCCGTCCATGTAATACTCGATGGTTATCTAAAATGAGTAAATCTCCTGGATTAAACTTGATTAAAACTCTATATTCATCGCTGTTGCACATTTCCACAAAGGTACGATAAGCATCATAATAAGGTTTAATGAACTCTGGGGGAAACTTAAATGGCTGAATTGCGCGGGGAGAACAGCGAATAGACTTGACTTCACCGTCACAGTTAAGATGGATAATTTCTCCTTCTCCAATTAAATCAGCATCAGTGTGCTGAAAGCGAAACTGTACGGGTAAAGTAGACAGAAGTTTAAACTTTTCAGGGGCTTGCTGTCGTAATACTTCTGCAATTTTAAAGCCATCTATGAGAGCATTTTCTCCACCTTGATCGCTGGTTTTTAAATAGTGAAATAGTAAATATGCAGGAGGAGAAGCAAAAGTAGATAAATCAGTATGGGGTACAATTCCTAAATTTGTCCATGCATCAGTTTTAGGATTTGCTACCGATTTAACATCGTTACATTTTCCCCAATAAGTTTGACGCACACAGCCTAACTGAGACGCAACTTCTACAATTTGACCGGGTTCTGTGGGAACATTTTGTAGTATAGCAATTCCTTGATCGCGCACTGACTCTAACCAGTCTTTTAATAAAGCTTTGTTTTGGAAAACATCAGTGTAGTTTGCTGTGGTAATTGATGTGGCTTTTTCTGAACCCCATAACTTGGGTTGCCAAGCTATGGAATGTGAGTCATTAGAATAACAATTTTGACGTAACCAAAAGGGATCAAATTGGCTGATATGATCCTCATTTGCCCAGACAATTTCAATATTTTGTTCCTGATTTAGACTAACTTTTTCAGGATAAGGGTTGGCTGGTAATGTTAAAGGATCGATTGTACGTTGACAGTTAACACGAGGAGTTTGGGGACAATTATCTCTCAGCCAAACATAATGAAATTGACTGCGATATCCATCTTCCCATTCAATTTTAAGTTCGTCTGTTCCTGGGGTTAACTTCACAATAGTTTGATTTAAACTACTTGCTAGTGCAGACATAATCTTCTCCTAATATTTGAACTGAATTATTTTAACACTTGGCAGATTTCTTTAATAGCAATATTACAAATTTTAATACGACTATCTTGAGTATTCGTAGCAATATGGGGAAAAATTAAACAATTATTAATTTGAACTAGAGGATGAGTTTTTGGCAAGGGTTCAGGCTCCGTTACATCTAACAACGCCAGACTAATTAAACCCTCTTTCAGGGCTGTGTATAAATCTTGATGATTACAGATTTCTCCTCTAGCAATATTAATAAAAATAGCTGATAATTTCATCTGCTTAAATGTTTGTAGTTTAAACAGATTTTGACTAGATTTATTTAGGGAGCAACAGACAATAACCGCGTCGGATTCAGCCAGTAATTGCTCAAAACTGGTATATTTCAGTAGATACTGATGTTCTACTTTGATTTTTCGTTTGCGAGAATAATAGAGAATTCGAGGTTCAAATCCTACTAAACGCTGAGCAATTGCACTACCAATTTGACCCATGCCAACAATACCAATTGTCAATTGTGATAGAGCAAAGCCTTGTAAATTCCATAAATAATAGGGTGTGATTTGATGATGACTCTGTTGAAGACTTTGGTCAATGCGTCTAATACCCATTAACAGAAGAGCTAGAGTATAATCGGCAATGGCATCTGTCGTTACTCCTGGTACATTAGTGACTTTAATACCATAATTTTGACAGGCTTTGAGATCGATATTTTCTATACCGTTACTCATTACTGCAATAATTTTCAGCCGTTTACCGACTACTTCAAGTAAAGATTCATCAATTTTATCTTCATAGGCGCATAGCATCGCATCATAGTCATTGTGTTTCACTTTACTGAATAGCTCTTGATATTTCATGGGACGTTTTTCCAGGAAACAGTCCAACTCAAAATAATCAGGAATTTTTTCTTTTGATTCTGGGGGAATAAGAGCCGTGACAAGAATTCGATAGAGCATTGCTTCTCAATCAATATCTAGATTAAAGTGAAAACTCCTGAAGTTTCATGTATATATTTGTAGCTCTTTCCAGCATTTCTAAATCTTGCTTACGAATTTCCATTTTTTCTGCAGTTGGAGGTATAATTCCTTGACTTTTTTCTAAAGTACTGTGCCATTTGGCATGAAATTCGGCTTCGCGATCGCTCCAATTTTGTAATTGACCTGTCTGCCAACTGAGCATTTTAGGATTAAACTCAACTCCAATACTTTGACAATAAAGTTTGAGTATTTCTTCAGGTTGATTCCGAAAGCGATTTGCATCGACAACAATTGGCTTTTGTCCTAATTGATCAACTACAATTTGCACAAGTTTGTCTATTGCAATAAAGCCTAATTCTTCTTCCGAAGGGTATTCGTTAGCTCGATACCAAGAAGCAAGAACTTCCTGAGGAGAACGAATAATAAACGTATTAGTTAAACCTGAAAAAAATTGCTGGTTAACATAGGGTAATATCTGATTAGCATGATCTTTCACAAAAACTAAAGGACTTTTCGGTGATGAAATCTTTTTTAGAGCTTCAGTACTGCTATAATTATGGAGTTCTTCACAATCGCCAAACCGATTTGAAATCCGCCATTGACTAAAGTAATAAACATCACAAAAAGGTTCATGGACAATTTGTGTATCTAAACGCTGAGAAAAGGTTTTTTCAAAAGCTGTTGATACACAACGAGGAGCAGCCCAAAGCGCCACAATCTTTGTTTTTGGTTTTATTTGTTCTAGGGTGCTCATGTCTATCTATGTAATTGATTATTTTTGTTGAGAAGGCACAAATTGATATTGAGGTTTGGGTTGAGCAAACACTTTTTGAACGATGGGTTCAAAGAATTCTAAGGAAAAAGAATCATAATTAGGATCAAAGCTATTCTGGTCGTAATGATGACAAAAATCTATGGCTGCTTGATAGTAGGGATGATCTCGATATTTTTCTCTAGCATAGCGATTATCTCCCATATAATGAGCATAATAATATTTTAGAAATAAAGAATGATGTCTCACAATCCAGCAAGTTTTTTCTGATACATAAGGTTTAAGAATTGCTGCTGCCATTTCACCATGATTATGAGGCGCTAACAAATCGCCGACATCATGAAGTAATGCAGCTATAACTATCTCATCATCCTCTCCATTGCGATAAGCTCTTGTGGCTGCTTGTAGGGAATGTTCGTAACGAGTCACTTGATAACCATCAAACGAAGTTTTTAAAGGTTCTAAAGATTTTAAAATCCGCTCTGGAACATCTTTTACTGCTTCGTCAGCTAAAGCATACAGCATCACAAAATCTTCTTTTGTTCCCTCAGTCAGAGAGGTAAAACCAACTTGCGTCATTTTTTATCTTCCAGCTTTGATTTTTTTCAATTTTAGTTTTTTGTGTGTAGTTATACTTGATAGTTATATTTTTCACCCAACCTTTCAAGATGATGAAGTTAACTCCAAGAATAACTACTGATTTCTAGTTACAATAATTTATTTCAGGTCTTTTTTTCTGATTATTTGCTGATATCCATGTTCCTTACCTAAGAAATTTTGATTTTCAAATACTCCTTGGTATTTATTTTCTAAAATTGTGGAGTCGGGTAACTTTTGTAAGAAAACATAAGGACGGTGGTGGATACCTTCTCTTTTATATGGTTCATTCCAGACTGCATTGTGATGACAAATTAAATTGATTCGAGGTTTATCTGTATTGTTACCTTTTGAAGCATGGATAGTATTAGCATGAGTCCAGACAGCATCCCCCGCTTCCATTTCACAATGTACTACTTCTAAGCGTTCTATAATTTTTTCCATTCTTTCTAGGTTACATAGGCGAGCCTCTCCAACATAAGCGGTTTCGATCCGACCCATTAAGTGGGATTTTTTGATCACTTGAAGACAACCATTTTCTCTCGTATTGTCTGTGATCGCGATTAAACAAGCCGATAAATCAGGAAATAGACATCCTTCCGTATATACTCCTCCAAAAAGTTGATGCCATCCGAAATGACCTTGGTCTTGGGGAAGTTTTTGTACCAGTTTTGAATGCCAATGATAGCACTCTCCTCCTAATAGGGTCTCCGAAGCATCAACAACTCTTGCTAAGCGAGGAATTACTCCTAGCAAGGAATTTCCTAACTCAGTCCAGTGAGCTATCCTACTAATATTCCCTTGAGCGTCGGCGAATTCTGTTTCTTGTCCGCGTATTGCTGGATCGTTTTCACAGGCAATTCTTATAGGTTCAATTTCTTGTGGTTCAAAGAACCCTCGAATAATCACAAATCCATTCTCATGGTATTCGGCGATCTGCTCTGGTGTCAAAGGACGAGTTGTTTGAATTTGATGTGTTACTACATTCATCTGTATATGATTCCTTTTTTGATCAGTATTTACTTAATGTTTATTTAGTGACTCGTTAGATGTAGACTTCGTAATCTATACTATCTCTATTGACGGTCGAGGGTAATTTTTGATTGATCAAGAAGTCTTCAATATTTCCACGCTCACGAATCAGTTGTATTTCTCCATCACTGTAAGCTATTTCAGCCGGATAAGGATGTAAGGCAAAATTAGTCAAACTGTGATTAAATCCATAAGCACCGCAATTATAAATCACAATGCGATCGCCGATTTCAATATCTTCTGGAACATCAACATCTTCTACCATAATATCTAGCGGTGTCGGTAATTTACCGCCTATCATTACTTTCTGAGTTTTGCTATTACTGTTACCCAAAACTTCCATATATCGACTGGCTTTTTTCATGGAAGTTCTTAACATTTGATGAACACCGCCATCGACAATGATAAATGTTTGACCAAGAGACTGTTTAATATCAACAACTTCCATTAAATAACATCCGGCTTCCCCGACGATATATCGCCCCATTTCAATCATACATTCATAAGGGTAAGGATTTTGATCGAAAACTTGTTGTAATTCTTGACCAAAAGATTCAATATCGAATTCATCATCCACCCAATTATAAGGAATGCCAATACCACCGCCAAAATCAATCTTTGAAATTGAATAACCACTATCATTGAGACGGTTAGCGATCGCAATTGTATTTTGCCAAGCGGCTAGCAGTTGTTTGTAATCTAAAACATTGCTTTCCGTAAAGATATGAATTCCCGTTAAATTCAGATGACTAAGAGTATTAATTTCTTTAATTACTTCTTCTGATCCTGTTTCATCTATCCCAAACTTACTGGCACTTGCGGCAATGGTTTGTATGGTTGCTTTCGGTTGAGAATTGTTAGCGCTATCGATACCACACTGACTATTTTTCTGGCTAATTTCGCAACTTTGATTCGTTCTGTAAAAAGGATTTATCCGAATTAAAACATTTTGCGTTTTACCCAGTTTTTCTGCTAAACCATTTAACCGCCGGGCTTCATTAACGGATTCTAATGCAATTGTATCAATCCCTGCTTCTAGGGCTGCTGTTAATTCTGAATTTGTTTTTCCCGGCCCTGTAAATACAATCTTGTCAGGTGAAAATCCGGCTTTTATTGCTACTCTTAATTCTCCGGTTGAACTGATGTCAGCACCACAGCCTTGTTGAGCGATCCGATGACAGAGGGTTAAATTACTGTTGGCTTTGAGAGTATAGAAAACACTAAAATTAGTGGGTAGGTATTCTTGAAGCTTGCTCACCTGACGGTCAATCTTATTAAGATTATACAGATATGAGGGCGTTCCATACTGTTGTGCTGCTGCTTCTATTTCCTGACTAGATAAGAGAATTCGTTTCATTAACAAAACTCAATTAAGTTCAATGACTACAAGGAATACTTAAGCTGTGAAAGTCTATGACTGGGAACCCTGTCTACCGACCTAGTGAAAAATTTACGACTTACTATTCTTGACGGCTCAACTATAGCATGAAATTTTGGGTTGTCAACTCTCAAACTGGCTCAAATACATATAGCTGTATTTTATAGATTGACAAACAAACAAGCTTGTGACTAATGAGATTGTTCCTATCTACTGATTCATTCTATTGAACTCACAAAGGGGTTAATACGATTAACCCCCTGAAAAAGCTGTAGCCTATTCTAATTAGTTTTGTAGTGCTTTCATGTTTTTTTTGTAGGTTTCGGGTTCAGTTCTAAGTTCAACATGAAGTGTATCAATCCCTTCTTGTTCTAAAAGCTGTAGAATTTGAAGATTGAGGTCTTTCTCTGCATCGAAGTATAGGTTAGGATCGTCAACAAACGCCCGAAGATTAATCACACGAGCATTGCCTTCAATTTTACTAAACCTGACTAAATTTTTTGGGGCTAATCCTTTAACCGTCGGAATCAGTGCTTTAATGCCATCACAAATTCTAGCGGTTTGACTAGCAGAAATCCCATCAATTTTAAGATCCCAGTTAATTCCCCACATTAATACACCATCTGTTTCCTGAGACCAGTTTTCGACAATCCCCGTAATCATTTTAGAGTTAGGAATTTTCGTGACTGATCCATAACTGGTCAGTAATAAAGTTGTACTTCTAAAACCAATACTAACAACTTTTACAAAACCAGAGAGTCCCGAAACAAATAGCCAATCTCCTTCTTTATAAAGGTTATCGGTATAGATAATAACCGTACAAAACCAGTCATAAATCATGTCCTTGAGTAATAAACCCAAGGTAATCCCTGCACCCCCTAAAATACCAACCAGGGCAGCAGCGGAAGCACCGAGAAATAATTCAGCCCCCTTAAGAACCAACAGAAAAATGGCGATCGCCTGAAAGACTTTGGGAACAAATAATCTTAATAGATCGTCGAGTTCTGTATCAGTATGGAAGACTGTATCTACCATAATTCTACCAAACAAAGATGCAGTTCGATAGATAAAATAGGCAATGACAAAGATGACAGACAGATTAAGAACCTTATAGATCGCCTCACTGGCATCATCACTCAAATAACCTGACAAAATGACCTTGATAACCCAAAATCCAGCAATCAGTAATACTAAACTGGTACAGACTTTGACGACGCTAAGAAGTTCATCCCCCAGTTGCCTTCCTGTTTTGGAGACCAAACGATCAAGACTTTTAGCAACTAATCTTGGGACAATCCGCCGCAATATTGAGGTAACGATTAGTACTAAAACGACTAAGATAATTTGCGTGAGGGGAATATTAGCATAATTAATGTTTTGTAGAGAAACCCAGAAGTTTTCCAATGATTTTATTCCTCAGGTAGACATACAACAATCTACTACATATCACACTTTTGTTTCAACTACAATAAATCTTTTTATTTTATTTATATTGGGCAGTTATATAAAATTAATTAGACTGGTTTTAGCCTAATTTTTTGTTGACTTTGATGGGTTAGTGATTGACAAAAATAAATTTTATTGATATGTTTATAGACTTTACTATCATCTAGCTCATGCTGCGTTAGCGAAGCCTCTCAATGCGCGAGAGTTACTTCACGAGACAGTTATGGTAAATTGATATTAGTCTGCAGTTGATTGTCAACTCGTGAACAGACAATTTTAGAGTCTGAGGAGTGTATTCAAGTGTTGGAAAACATGAAAATAACTCAAATTAATTGCCATACAGTTTCTTCTAAAAAAGACTTTAATCATCAAAACATAAACTGACAAAATCCCTTATTAGTAATAACCTTTTTATGGTTAATGACTCAAGGTATGTTGAAAGGTAACGCTCGGCTGCCGTTTCTATTTCCTGTCCGGATCAGATAATTTGTCTCAGGTCACCTCTATTGATACAATGATCTGGCTCACGCAAACAATATTTAACAGTATAAATATAGCTTCAGAAAGGTTATGAAAGTTCTTGTTCAAGAGACTATATATTTTATCTTTAGCACTCTTAAGGTCGTTAAAAAATAAAGTGACTAACTTAAACCCTTAAAATGAATAACTCTATGAATTGACAAATAATAAAAATCATGGTACTTACACTTTGTTTTTTTATTACAAGAGTAAAGATTATTAATTTGGGGATAGCGTTCTCAAAAATTATGCTATATTAATCCCACTTCTGTTGCTAATTGCAGTCAAACAGAAAAACTATTAGAAGGTGTAAGGAGTGTACATTCATCATGGCAACTATAAAAAAAGACGATTTAAATAATAATTTTGATTCACATAATCTTCACAAAAAAACACAAGCTAAAAAACCGATCAATCTATTACTTCCGACGACATTATTATTTTTAATCAGTCAAGGCTTATTTAGTAATTTCACTATGGCTCAAGAGGTCTCTAATACCTCAGTTGAAACCGTTAATGATCTTGAACAAATCCGTCAATATTCACAAGATTTAACTCGCCGTCGTCGCCAGAAAAAGTCTCAGGTCACTTCTGTTTCTCAATTATCCGATGTGCAACCGACAGATTGGGCATTTCAAGCCTTACAATCTTTAGTCGAACGTTATGGATGTATTGCCGGTTATCCAGACGGAACTTATAAAGGAAATCGCGCCTTAACTCGTTATGAATTTGCTGCTGGGGTGAATGCTTGTTTAGAACGAGTTAATGAGTTAATTAGTGCTTCAACGGCTAATCTCCTCACCCGTGAAGACTTACTCATTTTACAACGATTACAAGAAGAATTCGCCGCAGAAATTGCCAGTTTACGAGGAAGAGTCACTGCATTGGAAGCCCGGACGGCTGAACTTGAATCTAATCAATTTTCTACCACCACTAAACTACTGGGAGAAGTTGTTTTCAGTTTACAAAGTGGTTTAAATGATGTAGAAAACGAAGCGCCCCAAACCACTTTCCGCGATAATCCTACTTTTAATCATCGTACCCGCTTAATTTTTGATACCAGTTTTTCCGGTGAAGATCGCCTCAGAGTCAGAATAGAAGCCCGCAATATTAATCAAGGAGTTTCTGGTGGTCGAGGCATGGCAACCCTTAACTATGCTGGAAATAATAATAGTGGATTTACAATTTCTGATATTAACTATCGGTTTCCAGTGGGGGATAAATTTAACTTTCTTATTGGGGTGAAGGATACGGCAATTGATGATTATATTCAGATTCAAAATCCTCTGTTTGCTTCATCCGCTACAGGGGCGTTAACATTTTTTAGCGCTTATAACTTCCTGGTTTATCCGACCAGTCGCGGTAAACAATTAATTGCCGGTCGCTATCAATTTAGTGATTTTGCTAGTTTTGAAATGGGGTATTATTCCCGTAATGGAGCAGATGCAACGAGTCAAAATGGCTTATTTAACGGTACGTTTGGTTTAACGACTCAACTAAATATCGGAGATAATCAAGATTGGGGCGTGAGTTTCACTTATACTCATACTTATGATCCAGCTAAAGATGTATTATTAACTGAGGGTATTGGTAGTCCTCTGTCTAACCGTCCCTTTGGCAGAAACGCAACGACTGCTGAAAGATTTGGGATTACCGCTTATTGGGATATTACATCACAGTTTCAGTTAGGGGGATGGGGCGCTTATGCACTAGCAGAAGCCAAAGAAGGTTTTTCAGAAGGGGATAATGCTGATATTTGGAGTTGGGCAGCAACCATGGCTTTTCAAGACTTATTAAAAGAAGGGGATGTGGTTGGTTTAATTTTTGGAATGCCGCCTAAACTCACCGATAGTGAAACGGGCTTAGAAGATAAAGATACCTCACTGTTATTGGAAGCCCATTATCGTTTTCCTTTGTCAGATCATATTACCATTACACCGGGTTTCTTTGTCGTATTTGATCCCGATCATGACGCGAGTAATGATGATGTTTGGGCAGGTCTTGTCCGCACATCATTCCGATTTTAAGCGATGCCATATTGGGTGTATTTTCGTTTGAAAAGCGGTTGTAATCCTCATATAATCTCTTCTCGCGGGACACCCATCTCAACCAATTCTTCAGTTTTGTTGCGCCCGTAGCGCTATATCTGCTGAAGCGAGATCTTGCTCTTTAAACTCAATGTAAAAATAGCTGCGATAAATTGGGTTAACCTTGGGCTAACTAATATTCATCCATTGACGAAGACATAGGGGGTTAATTGACTTCACTTCGGTGAGATCTCCGTAGCGATCTCGTTTTGTGTCAAAGATTAATCGGACTTCAACTTCATCATCAGAAATATTTTCTTCTCCGTAGTCGCTTAATAAAAGATTAATCCTGATTAAATTAAGGTATAAATATTACGTCTGTCAACTCTAAAATTTTGATAAAAAATTCTCTTTGCAAGATATACGAACTTTAACTCCTTAAGTCAATAACTTTATGAATTGACAAATTTTGCTATTTATGCATTTACGTCAATGATGACGGGGTTCTAAATCGACGTAATCCTCTGTTTATCAAGGATACAGCCAAAAATACAGCAGATGGAGTGCTACCCCATGACCCCGCAAACGGATTCGCAGATGAGTGCATTTTTTATCTAATTTTATCTAAGTTCAAAAACTTTTGTAAAAGCCCTTGCAAAATTAAAATTTTGTCTTAATAATAAAGAGTAATAAGATTCTGTCAACCTCTCCTTGTTAAGAATAGTGCCTTTTTATACGATTAATTAAATGAAGGTTATATCAGAATCTAAAGAAAAGCTTAGTTTTACAGTTTTCACTATTGGAATATAACAAGCGTTGTCTGAATGGATCAGTTAATGGGAATACTGATTGCAGTCATCAAACCGATTAAATCATACGAATAACTCAAAGAAGGAGATTAAGCTGAATGGGCAGGATGCAGGCAAACCGAGGGATTTGGAAGACCAATCAATTTACCGTCAAATCCAGAGTCACCGGAATCATCTTAGGGGTAAGTTTAGGATCGCTTTTAATTGTTGGAGTTTTGGGTTGGTTACAGACTCGTTCGATGTTCCGAACGCGGAAGTATGATAGTTTAACCAATGCTAGAATTGCCAAACAAAACGAAATTGAGACTTTTTTCGAAACCCGCCGAAATCATGTGGCGACTCTGAGTGAAGATCAGATGGTGGTTTCGGCAATGGTAGAATTTGGCTCGGGTTTTAGAGACCTGCAAAGTCAGTTTATTACTCCAGACGTTGCCGAAAAACTTGAATTTTTTTATCAGGAATCATTTTTCCCTCGGTTAACAGAAAATATTGGCGGAACACCAGAATATGAAAACTACCGCCCCAGCAGCCAAGGCAGTCAATATTTACAATATCATTACATTGCCAATAATGTATTGCCCATTGGTCAAAAAGATAAATGGGATGATGCTGAGGATGGTAGTGAATATAGCCGATTTCATGCCAAATACCATCCGCTTTTTCGGAATTTAATTAATAAGTTTGGCTATGAAGATCTATATCTAATTGATTTTGATAGTGGAGAAATCATCTATTCTGTGGCTAAAAAAACAGATTACGCCACCAACTTAAATCGAGGTCCTTATCGTCTCAGTAGCCTCAAAACCATTATTGATCAAGTCCGAAATAATCCCAGTCAGGGTTTTGTACAGGTTGAAGATTTTCAGCCTTACACCCCTTCTTATGGGGTTCCCATGATGTTATTAGCAGCGCCCATTTACAACGGTTCTTTTCAAGTCGGAATTATCGTGGTGCAACTTTCTGTTGATGGGATCAATCAGATCACAACTGCAAATCAAGACTGGGAAAGTGAAAACTTGGGTCAAACTGGAGAAGTTTATCTAGTGGGACAAGATTTGCTGATGCGGTCTGCTTCTCGCTTCCAAATTGAACAACCCGAAGCTTATTATAATCAGCTTGCATCAGTTGGAGTTTCCCCTCAAACCCTTCAACTCATTCGGCGTTTCGATAGTCCTGTTTTGTTGCAACCGGTCGAAACTGAAGCAGCACAAGCAGCCATTAACGGAACTATAGCCACTAGAGAAGTTGAAGATTATCGCGGTGTTCCGGTATTGAGTTCTTATGCGCCTCTGAGCATAGAAGGACTGCGTTGGGGAATTCTCTCAGAAATTGATCAATGGGAAGCCTATCAACCCTTGTATCATTTGCAAGCATTTTTGCTGGTGTTGATGGCGGTTGTAATTTTATTACTCACTTGGCTAGCAAGTTTATTAGCAAAGCGCTTTCTCAAACCCCTAAATACATTGCTAGAAGGATCGCGGCAGGTGAGTCAGGGAAATCACGATGTCCGAGTTAAGATTGATTCTAAAGATGAATTTAACGAACTCGGACAAGCCTTTAATAAAATGGCTGACGACCTCTCAACTCAAGATCAACGTTTGCTAGAAAAAGAACAGCAAAATGACACATTGCTAGAGAATATCTTACCCCCGGCTGTAATTGGACGAGTCAAACAAGGTGACAAACAGGCTGCTAGCCAAATTCAGCAAGCAACCGTATTATATGCTCGAATTATTGGCTTGTCTGAACTAACCACAGAATTTCCCCCCAGTAAAACCGCAGAAATTTTCAATCAACTTGTAGATGAATTTGATACGATTGCTGAAGAATATGAGCTAGAAAAACAAAATACGATGGGTTCTAATTATATGGCGGTCTGTGGTTTATCCAAAGCCTATTTGGATCAAACAGAACGTACCGTAAACTGTGCTTTTCAAATGCTAGAAGTGATTCCCCAAATCAATAGCAAATACGGGGTTAATTTAAAGCTGCGAATGGGGATTCATAGCGGCTCGATTAATGCAGGGATTATCGGCAGCCAAAAGTTCATATACAACCTTTGGGGTTCAACGATTGCCACTGTGATTTCTATTGCTTCTATCAATAATCCAATCGGTTCTAATAGTATTATCGTCAGTCAATCAGTCTACGATCGCTTGCACTCCGAACATACCTTTATTCCTTCCCGCATCCTTGAAATTGAGGACGTGGGAGTTGTACAAACCTGGCAACTGATCCCAGAAACCAGCGTATTTTCTGAGCAAGTTAGCTTGGTACAAACCTCATTTACTCAGTTACTCAGCAGAACAGATCAAACCGCTAAAGTCTTTTACGATCACCTGTTTGAGATTTGTCCTTCCTTCAAGCCGATGTTTCACACCAACATGGATAGCCAACGGCAACAGTTGATGAGTACCCTACAAATTGCAGTTAACGGTTTGACCAATCTCAAAGATATTTTGTCTACTGTACAAGATTTAGGTCGTCGTCATGCCGGTTATGGCGTGAAGCCAGAAGACTATGACCCGGTGGGAGAATCTCTGATTTATGCCCTGCAAAAGCAACTGGGGCCGAAGTTTACCCCGGAAGTTAAAGCGGCTTGGATAGAAGCTTATGCCCTGCTGAGTGGCGTGATGAAATCAGCCACGGCTGAAGTGAAAACCCCGGTTAAAACTCCGGCACAGGTTGAGAATTAATTAATCGTTATTTGTTCTTTATTGTTTGTTCTCTGTTGTTTGTGCTTACTCCCCAATTCTCGCTCGTCCCCCTGAATTGGGGGCAAAACTAATAACCAATAACGCGCTAACCAATAACTAATAATAAAAATTATGGATCAATCACTTATCATTTGGTCGTTCATCCTGATCTTTGGTGTACCCCTGCTGGCATTGTTGTTAGGGGAATGTCTTGCCGTCTTTGAAAAACGCGGTAGCGCTTTAACCCCTGTGGTGAGAAATCTGCGCCGCTATATTTTGCCATTGGTGGCGGTATTGGTGGTAATGCAGCAGTTACTGAAACTGAGTAATACAGAACTTTCGGTTCGTTTAGTTCAAACGGGGTTTTGGCTGGCTGCCATTGTCACCCTGCTGACCTTGGTTAACGCTGTTCTCACTCCCAATGAACCCAAACCGGGTTCGTTTCAACTGCAAATTCCCAACCTATTTTTCCAAGCGGCGCGGGCGGCTGTGATCTTACTGCTGTTGGGTCAACTGATCACTAATACCTGGCAAATTGACTTAGGCGGAATTATCCAAGCCCTAGGGGTGGGGTCATTGGTGATTGCTTTAGCCCTACAAGATACCCTCAGTAACTTGGTGTCTGGGTTTCTATTGCTGTTTTCTAGTCCGTTTAAAGTGGGAGACTGGATCGAAGTCGGGGGGACTCAAGGCCGAGTCAGCGATCTCAACTGGCGGGCAGTGACGATTTCTAATACCGGCTTTGGATATGACATCGTCATTCCTAACGGAACTTTAGCAAAATCAACAATTACCAATTATGCCCGGGGTGGAAGTAAGATCTGGGGTAATGTTCAAGTCGGCTTTAGTTACGACCATCCCCCCAGTCAGGTGATCGCGATGTTGGAAGAAGCAGCTAAAGGCATTCCTTTTCTAGAAGGTCCTTTCCCAATTGTAGATTCTTACGATGACTCGGCGATTAACTATGCATTCTGGTTTAAATGTATCCCAGAAAAAAAATTTGGGGTAACAGCTAAGCTGACAAATCGGATATTTTACGCCGCCAAACGCTATAGCCTTGAGATACCTTACCCCATTTCCGTTCAATATAAAATCAATGGCCTTCCTCAACGCCAGCAAAATCCTCAACAACAGATGCTGACATTTTTGCGATCGCTGCCTTATTTAACCACACTCAATCCACAAATGATTCAGCAGTTATCGGAAGAAGTGAAACTGCGATATTATGCCAATGGAGAACAAATTATCCGAGCCGGAGAACCAGATGAAGGTTTATATATTCTCCAAAACGGTAGCGTGGTTTTGACGGTTGAGGATGCTCGAAACGAAGAAAAGCAGGTAGATTTGGTGGCCGATGGTGAATTTTTCGGAGAGATGGCATTACTTCCTGGGGAACTGAGTCCGGTTTCTGCAACTGCCGTCAGTGATGTCACAGTCATCGTGATTAATCATCTCACGGCTAAAACAATGATTGATACCAATCCTCGCTTTGCTGTCGAAATGAATCAGTTTATTGAGGAACGTAAAAAAGCAGTGCAACTGGCACAAGGAGTCGATACCATTGCAGTTGCAAGCCAAAATGGTAAGAAGAAAAAGAAAAGTTTAATTGATGTTCTTTCCTTAGAAAAGTTCCCGAATATTCCAGAAGATACAGACACAGACTCAGACATAGAATAAAACCCAGAGTAACCGTAGAGTATGAGGAAAAATATGATGATCCTGTCATGGCAACGGACAATTTTAATCCTATTTGTATTGACCCTGAGCGCCTGTACTCAAAATAATTCAAATATTACACAGAGTCGTAAAAACGACCCTCATGTACAATTTATTAACGCTATCGAGGTCCCCGAAGCATTACCTGTAGAGTCTCAAGAAATTGCATCAGCCGACCCTCAGCCACTGACTGCCACATCAACTCTAATTGAACTACCTAAGGTCAAACCGCTGGACGTTCGAGCCGATAATATTAGAATTGTCGGCAGTACAGGTCTGGCTGCTTTGAACCAACGCATCTATGACGACTTTGTTAAACAAGGTTTTTCGGGTCAGATTGATATCGATGCCACTGGTACAGGTTCAGGGATCAGACTGTTTTGTCAGCGTGAAGATATTGATATTGTCACCACTTCCCGACCCATGAGTGAAGCAGAGAAAGCAACCTGTCAAGCGCAAGGTCGTCAATTGGTTGAATTTGTGATTGGGAATGATGCTTTAGTGATTGTCGTCAATCAGAAAAATCCGTTTATTCACAATGCCACATTAGAGCAATTAACCGCTATATTTTCAACAGAAAAATGGTCTGATATTAATTCTAACTGGCCGAATTTACCCATTGAACGGTTTGTATCGGGGCCTGTTTCTTCCACTTTAGATCTATTAGTAGATGTTGTGTTTTCAGGGGATAAAAATCCTGTTCTCACGGCTCCTAATACTCAAGTTGCATTTTACGATGAACCGTTAGCCCAAGGCTTGAGCGCATCGAGATATGGCGTTGCATTTTTTAGCTATTCCTTTTATAAAAGCCAAGGTCAAGCGTTAAAAGCTTTGAAAATTAATGGTGTTGAGGTGAATGCGAAAACCCTAAGTAATGGTAGTTATCTTTTCCCTCGAAAGCTTTACTTATATACAGATGCAAGCGTCATGCAAAATAAATCCTCAGTCAGTCGATTTGTTAATTATTATCTGACTAATGTTAATGAAATGATAGAAACTGTGAATTATTTTCCCCTCACTCAACAAGAACTACAAACCGCAAAATTAACCTGGTTAAATGTTATGGGAATTCAAACAGATTTGGTTGAAAACAATGAGGAGGATGAGGAGGATGAGCTTTTAGATTTGTGATATGATTCGTTTTGACTTGACTTTAATCCAGATTCTATCTAGTTTGTACAGAGTTGTAGCTGGCGGGTTTTGTAGCTGGCGATTAACTTTAAGAGTCGTACCATCATTAACAGCTTGTCGAGGTTTGACTGAGAGCAACATCGGGTTGAGTGTTTAACCCTGTATGTCAACGATATGGATTTGAGAGGGATTGAGAGAGTTAAGGCAATAACACAAAGTCTCAATAATTTGGGTTTAAACTAATTTTTTGTTTAGTTTTTCAACTTATATATTGATCGTATATAATTTTAGTGAATAATCGTCAGGCTTGACTATAGTGTAGTTGATGGTGCGGTCGCGGTTAGCGAACAGTTATGGTAAATTGATACGGGTCTGTTGTTGATTATTAACAAATATACAGACAATTTGAGGTTTTGAGGAGTGTATTCAAGTGATAGAAAAAATAAAAAATAATTACACAAGTTTCAATAGGATTAATTCTACAAAACACTTTAATAATAAAAATATTTATATGAAAAATATAGTCCACAACTTCGGAAAAAGTTCCTTGTTAACAACAACTATATTATGATTAATGACTCAAGGAATATTGACAGATAATACCACAGCCCTCGCCCTTCCAGGACTTGCTTTAAATAATCTCGGAATCATGACGATCTAATAAAGCAGTTTATTTCTTCGATCAAAGTACATAATTATTCCGATCTCAGCTTCTGCGATCTGATAAATGAATTGCTATATTTAAGTTTATACTATTCATAAAATTGATTGAAGTTGGCAGTAAAATCTTTACTCAGCTAACAGAAAAATCATGCTTTGGCAACCTAATTTAATGTTTGCTACTCGATCAATTATACGTCTCGAAAATCAATCAATACACTTTAACTGATCTTCTCAATATATTCTCGCCAGTAGATAATTTTACCGTCATCTTGAACTTCAAAAATAATAGCATCTTCGGCTTCAGAAAGCTGATTTGTTTCTTTTGATCGGTCGCTCCAGTCCCACTCAACAGCCCCTTTATTTTCCTCAATAATGATCCGTTTAATTGTGATTTTAACGTCAGTAAATTCTTTAAAAAAATCTGTAGCTGTTTTCTCAATCGCGTCTATCCCTTCAAATGTATAACTTGCTGCCTTAAAAGTGGCATTCGGTGCAAAATCCCGAACAATCGTAGAAACATCTCCTTGTTCCCAGGCTTTTGCTTGTCTTTCAACTAACGCTTTAAGATCAGATTTTGAATGCATAAATCCTGAAAAAAATAAAAAGAGAAAGATTAAAGTCAAAATTTTGATCAACATATTATACTCATGATTCAAGGAAAAATGATTAATTGACAACAGCAACCACTTCTTGTTTTCCTTCAGTATCATTAGACTTGGTAACTTCAACAGCAACAACTTCTTTTTTTTCTTCAGTATCGGTTGACTTAGTAACTTCAACAGCAACAACTTCTTTTTTTTCTTCGGTATCTGTTGACTCGGTGACTTCTTCTGGGACTTCTATTGAAACTGCTTCAGCTTCAGCGACTGCCTCCTCACCGTTGTCTGGTGTTTTCTCTAATTCAATCTCAGGCTCGGGCGTAGTCTCTGCTGTAGTTTCTGGCTCCTCCACAGCCTGCTCATCGGGTTCAGTTGAAGCGGTTTGTTTGGCTTTGTACTGGCGAAATAACGCATTTAGTCCAAATAAACCAGCAATCACGGCAGCACTAGCTATGGTGGCTTCTCGAGACTCTAGAAAATTAGTTTCAGTCAAAGGGTCAGAACCCGATAAAGGCCTCGTGAAACCCGGCCATTGAGATCTTTCGTTGGAGTACAAACATCCTTCCGCCCTGGCAGTTTCAGAAAGCAAATGAGTTGTAATGACTATTGCTGAGAACAAGACGATGAAAGCCTGAATTTTTTTCATAACGATTCGATAGAGCAGAGTGAAATTTGGCAATTTTAAGATTAATTATAGGTAATTTCAACTAAATATCATAGAGAGGGGAAGGGGAGTGAATACAAACATTCAGTACAAACCATTCACACTCCTGAATGAGAAGATAGATTTTAATTAAGATTTGTAGCAGACTCAGGTTGCCCAAAAGCTTAAGTTTTTGTTAAATCTTAATCAAAGCTCTGTCCAAAAGACTCTCTTTTTCTTTAAAAATATGCTATATTATTTAATGAAATCGTTAATTAATCGCTTTTTATAACCGGGGATCAAGTTTATCTGCTAAAAGAATGATTTATTGAGCTAAGTCAACTGTTACGATAAAAAATAAGTTACTTAAAAATATGACCAAATAATAGGGCAAGTAAAGATTAAGTTGTACTGGCTCAGATTAATCAAAGTTTTCAATTACGACCTTTAACACGCTGATTTAAAATTTAGAAAATTCTAATGGTTACTAAACAAATTGTTCGATGTCCTAACTGTGGTTCATTATCTGAACGGATTTACTCAGCAGAACAAACTCGTACTCAGTGTCGAGCCTGTGATTATCTTATGGTGACTTGTGTCCATACAGGAAAAGTCATTGAGGCTTATGCTCCGGGACTTCGTGCTCGAGATTTGCAATCTGTCAGCTAAGTTCAGTCTGTTAACTGAAATGCCGTCAAAGCAGCTCAAGCCTCGAGACTGTTGGCTAAACAATACTCGAAGGCAATCACGCAATATTGAAGTCGATCAAAATTTTTAATTAAAAAAGGAGAGTTGCGACTGCAACTCTCCCTACCATCAGGGTGCATCTACCTAACATACTATATATGATTTGCCGTGAGGGGTCAAACCCTTTTTCTTAAGAAAATATAAAGAATTATTTCTTTGTGTATATTTACTTATCTATTACCGGGTCTTTGGATTGATATTCAGTCAGTAATTCCTCAAAATACTGGATATGACGATCAATACTTCGTTGAACTGCCGGGATTAAACTTGTAATCGTGGTAGAATCCCGCGTATGGCTAGAATGAGCAATAAATTCAACTCTTAATATAGTTATTGATTATAATTTTCACTCAGAACACCACCTTATTGCTTATCCTAAACAAGTTTTAAAAAATGTATATTTTGATACAGTTATAAGGCTATATTTGAGAGAAGTTTAAACAGTCATTCTATAAATGTTGAGCTTGAGTTAAACATGACTGGGAACAGAATTTTCAACCACGACATTATGCACTGTACTCACGATGCGGTGTTGGGTAATTATCTGTATTCTGGTAGGGTACTTGGAATGACGGAGCCTGACGATCTGATTCAGTTACATCCAGATTTAAAACCCCAGTGGCAAGCAATTACAGCTCATTACGATAGAACCCGCTTAAATTATAGTCAAAATCCAATTTGGGATGTTTCTTTTGATCGCTTGAAGGATTATCCTGACTACCAACCTTCAGTATTTATTTTTGGTGATGCGATTCACGAAGATAGTGAAGATGATGACTGGTTTCGCAATCAAAATCAAGATTGGCAAAATGTAGTCGAGTTTATCAATTCTAAAAACAATTTTATTCGTCTGGCTCAAGAGTTAGATGTGAAAGTGCCACGGACTTTGTGTGCGGAAAATAAAACTCAGCTAAAAAAGTACGACAATGTTCCCTATCCTTGCTATCTCAAGCCGGCGGTATCGGTAGATGGAGTAGGAATATATCGTTGTGCTGACTCAGAAGAATTGCATCAGGCGTTAACTCAGTTAAATGATGACATTCATCTTCAGCTACAGCAAGAGGTGACGGCGACTAAATTTCTTAACCTTCAATATCAGGTTGAATTAGATCAAGTCAAACCATTAGCTGCTACAGAGCAAATATTAGACGGCTTTGCTCACCAAGGTAATCGTTACCCGACGGCATATCAGCCCTGGGAATTAGTCGATCCGATGGCGAAGTGGATGGCTGAAAAAGGCATGAAGGGAATTTTTGCGTTCGATGTAGCCGTAGTTGAAAGTAGTGATAATGTAGATTATTTTGCGATTGAATGCAATCCTCGTTTTAATGGCGCTTCTTACCCTACAGGAATTGCTCGTAAGCTGAAGATTAATAGTTGGTGTAGCGACAATTTTAAGACCAAATATCGCTCTCTCGATGAAATCGATCTCGAAGATTTAGAATATAACCCCGCAACGGGTATAGGAGTGATCGTCGTTAATTGGGGTAGTGTACTAGTCGGGAAACTAGGAATGCTGTTGGCAGGTTCAGTCGAACAACAGGAAGAACTGCGACAATTGCTCAAACGGAAACTTAATTAGAAGTTTAACCCTTTTTTGTCACTCTTGCTAAAGTAGAATTTATTCATTAAATTCGGTGAGATATCTGTGAACGCGACAACACGGTGAAAAAGTTGCCACACTCATATTAATCGACACTGCATTAACTTGTGTGAAGAAGTGCTGTTAAAGGCTGTTAAAGTAAGTATGGCAGTGCTTTCAGTTCTTTGGTACTCTGATGACAGCTTCTGGCTTTATTACGCCCATCTTGAATCGGTAAAGAGCAAGCACCAACATCGGGTAAGTTATGCCCTATGATAGTCACAAAAAAGCCTGACTCGCGCCTTAAGAGATAGACTCGCTGTGCTAAGCAAACAATCTTTCGTAAGGTAGAGGAGAAATTAGCAATTTTCGCAAATCATAACAATAGCTTCTTTTTTCAAATTAGCTATTAATAAACTCAAGTAAAATTCCGATGACTGACACTACTAACCTCGCTTCCAAACTAGCAGATCTAAAACTGATTCAAAGTGTTTTGATTGATTGCGCTCAAAAATTAATGAGCCTCACAGATGATGAAACGATTCAAGAAAGAGTCGCGAAAATCCTCGATAGCGATCGCGAAAACTTAAAAAATATTGACACATCTATTGCTGAATCTGGCTTAAGCGTTGAACCCCGTGAGATTACCAAACAGCACGCCGACAAAATCTCTCAGATGATGAATGGTTCGGAACTCACTACTTATGATAAGTTCTTCCAGTACGAACTACTTAAACACCAACAGACTATGACGGGTTTGGTTATTCATAAAGTTGCTCAGACAATGGATGACTCACTGCAAGATGCGATCAAATCTCTGAACAAAGTTAACTTTGAAAACCGCGCTCATCAAGAAGTTCTTAAAGGCGTGCTTTATTTTGTCGGTACCCGAGAAATTGCAGGAACTGAACCCGACATGGGACTTTGGGCCAGTGTCGAACAAGGTATTGCCGCTCTCAAAGGTGTCGCTGACAGCGTTGGTAGTGCCATCAACTAATCGGATTGTTTTTGCGTATCGCTTCTGACCCGGTCGCAATTATTCGCCTGAAGTTTCTGATTTCAGGCGTTGAACGTTTTACCGCTTGCTCCCATGGAGAATTCCATCAATCGCTGTATTCGATCTGTGAAATTTGTCAGGTGCGGACGAGTAAACAGTAAAAGATTTCTGTATCACCTTGTTGTATTTATTGTGGTTTAAGAAGATAGGATTGCTACAACCCTTGTTCTGTAATAACAGAGAGCTTTCAATCTTGAAAAGTTACCGCGTAGGGCGCACCTTAACCTTTTTGTCACTTTGCTGTTTACTAATCCAACTCAAAAACTTCTGCATTTTGGGTTCACTTTTAAGCTTTTCTACAGTATTCAGATGATTTGCTAAATATTTGTTATCAAATAAAGCATGAATTTGACGATGGCAGGCTGAACAAATGTCAATCGTCGGACTGGGTTTAACCTTTTTACGTTTAGTGGCTTGTCGGGGAATGAGATGATGAACCGTCAATCGCTCCATTTCCCGCTGGCAAAGTTTACATTCCATTGTGAGCAAGTATCAACAGCAATACTTCTATTTTTACTCAAATTTTTGATCTGCAACTGGGAGTTACAAGCTATTTTGAGTGCAATACAAGTGATTCGCGCGCGAGTAATTAATCACCCAATCTGTCCCAATCACCGCCCCAAGGATCTTCACAAAAAAGTGAGACAGCCTGAAAGGATAACCCAGCTTCATTGGCTTTTTTCTTGAGATATTCAATATCACGCTTACGACTTTTTCGAGCCTTCATCAATGTGGTTCCGCTAGATTCAGCCCAAACCCAGGGGTTATCTCCGATTTGATATTTAAATTCACAGACAATATCATAGGCTGTTGCCCCTGAAACCTGCTTCAGGGGAAAACCGATAAGACTAATAAACAGTGAAGCTAAGACAGGAAATAATGGTACTAATCTCATTGCGTTCTACCTCATGGGGTGAGCTACCCAATACTTAAAAATCATAAGCTGTCATTTCTGAATTTCTACCCTTTTAAGCTAAAAGCCTCTTTCCGTCTTGATTTGAGGCTATAACTGCTTGATTTGTCAAGTTTCTGGGGTATTAACCCGCTATGGGGATGATAAATTTAGTAAACTTGAACCCGAAGAAAAAAAACCAATCCGCCGAAAATTTATTCACCAGAGTATTCAAGAGCGCGATCGCCCAATACAAGCTATGGAAGAACAAAAACGGCTATTAGACTAAGTAAAGACAGAAGCTCTACAAGCATCCCAAGCCAGGGAAGCACAACAAAAGTAAGCTAATAAAAGGCTGCGAATAGGAGTAATATTTCTCAGTGTTGTCACAGTGAGCGCGATCGCGCTCGGCTGTATGAGCCAGGTATTAGACCAAACAAACACAACTGAATCAAGCTGATTCTCTGGGTTGTGGTTCTATGGCTCTGTTAAGTGAAGGAAAGGATTTAGAGGCTTTTGTAGAGGCTATTCAAGCCGGGAAAATCTGGCAAAAATACCGAGCCATAGACCCAGAGGTGTTGGGTGCCTTAATCGGTAATGTTTATCAAGGCAGGGAGCGGAACCGTTTGCGGGAACACGATAACAAGGTCAATAGCGTCAGCATCAGCAACGCCAACGAATCACAAATCACTCATAACCAACAACTAACTTAATATAATCCAATCTTGATCGACCAGCGCGATCGCACCCCCCGGAAAGGGATCGGTTTGAGAACGGTTTGGCGCTGATATTAAAGCCGTTAACTTTTCAATTTGATCAAAATTTGGCGCTTTGGGTAAGATTTGAATTAAAATTTTTCGCATAACTCGACGTTGTAAAGTCTGAGGCGCTGAACGTAAAGTTATACGATTAATTCTTATCGGTTCAACAGAAACAGCTTGCTGATAAAGGCTTTCTGTTTGTTGTTCTAAATAGTCTACATCAGCTTGTAATAGTTCAACCGTTTGCGCCAGTGCCTGTTCAACTTGAGGGTTAAAATGAGTTTGTAAATAAGGAATTAATTCTTGACGAATTCGATTTCTTGCATAATTTAAATCAGAGTTTGTACTATCTTCCCATATTTTAATTTGTCGTTGTTGACAAAATTCTCCCGTTTGCGATCGCGTCATTTCTAATAAAGGTCGAACTAAAGTTGCAACGGTTTTTCCCTGCAATTTTAACGGACGTTGCCAACTCAAGGCTTGCAGTCCATCCGCTCCACTTCCCCGAATTAAATTATACAGTAATGTTTCAGCGCGATCGCTTTTTGTATGACCGGTTACTACATCAGTATATTGATGGTTTTGAGCCACTTCTGCTAAAGCTTGATAACGCCATTTTCGCGCCGCTGCTTCGCTTTTATCCAAGTCAGAAGCGGTTAAAAGATAAAAAGGGATTTGCCAAGTTTCAGCTAAATTTTTAATATAATTTGCATTCGCTTCTGAATCACTACGCCAACCATGATCGCAATGAGCAATGGCTAAATTCCATCCCCATTTCGGTTGTAAATCTAATAGTATTTGTATTAAACATAATGAATCTTGCCCCCCAGAAACGGCTACTAATATAGATTTCTTTTTCGGTAGAAGTTGACGCGATCGCAAAATTTGATGGAGTTGAGCGTGTAAGGGTGTCCATGAGATAGAATTAGGTTTCATCGGTTACTCAGGAATTATTATAAAAATCAATCATTAATTTTATTGCTCTATTTTTTAATCAATATTTTGACAAGGATGTGAATTGTTTTGCTGACGTTGAATACCTGTTTTTGTCGGGTCGTAACTGACTAAAATTATATCTCCGTTTTCATCCCGTATCCATCCTCGCGCCGGAATAATATCGAGGCTAGAAATAGGCTGACTTTGATCTATTTCCGAACGTTGTTGAGATGTATTTTGAGGTTGTGTGAGAACAGGTTCAACTAAATCAACATTAATTTGATTGCCGTCTGCTTTATCATTAGGACTAACAGCAATACCGCCGCGTCCAGTAATTGTAAATGCACTTGCTCCCCGTTGCCGACAGAATTCTTGTGCAATTAAATCATTCGGGTTTGTAACAGCAACTTCAGGAACATCAACGGGTTGAAAGGTTACAAAAGAATCAATCGTTAAATTGCCTGCTGCAAAAATTACACTATCGTTAGATTGAATAATCACAATATTAGAATCGTTAAAAGGTTGAATATTAATATTGCTACCACCGCTAGGACTGGATGCATTTGTCAGAATTGCACTTCTATTCAGCAACACTAATAAATCTGCATCAATTTCGATGTTTCCATCAAAGGTTTCGCCGCTTTCGCTCCCTATTGCAAAAATTCCGCTACCATTTAATAAACGAACATCATTAGATTTAAGTCTAATATTTCCCCCTTGACCCGCTTCAGAATTAGCACGTAGAAAAGACTGATTTTCTAAAAGTGTTGATGTGGCTGTGATATCAATATTTCCAGGAATACCTGAAGAATTAGAATTTACAGTAACTCTAGATCCAGACATTACACGTAAAGTATCTGTTTGAAACGTTACGTTACCCGCATTACCCGTTGTCTCGGTGTTAGCAAAAATTGCACTATCACTGAGTTCAACAGATTCTGAAGCGAAAATGTCAATATTACCTGCATCTCCTCCTGCTGGAGTATTCGGTTGATCGGGTAAAAATGAAGCTACAATAATCAAAGATCCATCCAAAAACCGTAAAGTTTCTGTTTGAATCGTAACATTACCCGCATTACCCGTTGTCTCGGTATTAGCAAAAATTACACTATCACTGAGTTCGACAGATTCTGAAGCGAAAATGTCAATGTTGCCCGCATCTCCTCCCCCTGAAGTGTTCTGTTGATCTAGCCCGAACGAGCCGGCTGATACAAAAGCGTTATTAAAAACTAATCGTTCCGCGCTGATTGCAATCCCTCCACCCCTGCCAGTGCTATTGGTTTTTGCTAGCAAGCTACTATCATTAATGACGACTTCTTCACCCGCAATGAGGCTGATGTTACCTGCGTTGCCACTAGAACCATTGTCAGCACCAGTGGAAAGCAATACACCTTCAGCAATTGTCAGTCTTCCTGTTTCAATGGTGATGTTTCCCCCCTCACCTGCACCTATGGTGCCAGAGCTAACAAGAATAGTCGGTTCATCAATACCTAGACCTAGACCGATAATTTCTGCAGAGTCAGTCGCCAGTATTCTGATATCTCCTGCGTTTCCAGTTGAATTTTCATCGCTATCAGCAACAATACCGGATCGGCCTCGAACCGACAGAGTTGGAGTGATGATAGTAATATCTCCTGCATTTGCAGTACCTGTAGTGTTTGTGAGTATAGTACCGCCAAAACCGCCATCAGGGGCTATTCCACTCAATTCTACAGATTCAGAAGCAAAAATAGAAACTTGTCCTGACTCCCCTATTCCATTGGCTGTACGAGCTTCTATGCGTCCTCCATTGCGTAAAACTAAACGTTCTGCCTCTATAATTACACTGCCACCACTTCCGGTGCCACTACCACTGTCTTCTCTTCTCTCAGGTTTTACACTAGCATCCAACAGAGAACGATTCTGAGGATCTCGTCCATCCGCTAACTCTATGTCATTTGCTCTAACAATAATCGTGCCTGCATCTCCTGTATCATCGGCTGCAACAGAGACAGATGCACCATCAGTGATTCTAAGCTGTTGAGCTTCAATAATAATAGTACCTGCATTTCCGGACGCACCAGATCGAGCAAAGAAAGCTGAGTAAATGTCTTCTCCTGCTGGTGAGACAGTACTTCCACTAACATCAATATTTTCAGCTTTGACTGTAATCATTCCCCCATTGCCTTCACCCAAAGTTGAAACATTAATTTGTGATCCATCTGTCATTTGTAGCTGTGGCGTTTCAATTGTAATATTTCCTGCATTACCTGTTGTATTTTCAGTAACATTGCTGAAGATATCTCCATTGACCAATTGAACCGAATCAGATGCTTGAATTGTGACATTTCCAGCATTACCTTGTCCGAAATTTACAGCAACAATTTGTGATCCATCTGTCATTTGTAGCTGTGGCGTTTCGATTGTAATATTTCCGGCATTTCCTTGTCCAAAGCTTTGAGTGCCGAGAAAAGAACCACCACTTAGCGAAACTAAATTAGCAGTTACGTTAATTTCGCCCGCTTTCCCAAGACTATCCGTACTTACTACATTAGAAATAAAACTATCTTCAGTTAAAGAAACAGTATTTTGTGCATTAATATTGATTATTCCTACTTGTGCATCTGGAGAACCTAAAAATTCATCTATTCCCCCACGAATTACACTGCCGCCTGACATTTCAAAATTACCTGCATTAATATTAATATCTCCGCCATCATCTGCACGAATATTAATTTGAGAATTATTCGTTAATGCAATATTGGCTTGTTGAATATTACTGGGAAACTGAAGAATGGGCGAACTGCTATTCGCCCCTACGGTGTTTAATTCTACTATTCCGGATTCAGATAATCCGCCAATTTCAATATTACTGCCGGGAGAAATAGCAACGCCGTTATCAAATATAACGTTTCCGCCAATTAATCCTAAGGTTTGATTTTGAGGTACATTTAAACCTTGTGGAATTAGAAAGCCGTTGTTATCTCGTAATAAATTGCCGTCTTCTGTTGTAATTAAAGTCGCTTTATTTACAATACTTCCTGGATTTTCTCGAAAGTTTAAGCCGATGGGAATATTAATCGTTAATAATGGCGGTGCGTCGGGATTGGATGCTGCAAATTCAATACTGTTTTCAAATAAAATACTATCGGCAGTTGAAGCAAAAAATGAACCACCTACATCTAACCTGGCATTCGGCCCGAATACAATACCATTGGGATTAATTAAAAATAAATTAGCATTTCCGAGTACGCCTAAAGTTCCTAATATATTAGAAAGATTATTTCCCGTTACACGAGTGAGAATATTACTGATATTTTCATAATTAGAAAAATAAGCACCGCGTCCATTATCAATATTAAATTCTTGGAAACTATGAAATAAGTTAGACCCGCGAATAGCGCCGCCGTCAATTCTGTCGCTATTAATATTGTTAATATCAACATTCGGCACAACCACTGAACTTTCGCTGCCTAAGCTATTATCAGGAATTATTTGTGCTGTGACTTGCAGAGGGTGAAATAGAACAAATGAAGCCGTTAAATAAACTAGCGGTGAAATGGTTTGAAGTTGTTGCATTCTAAACTAAATCCTTGATTGAGGAATGCACAGGATAGTGAATATAGTATCATACGCCAGCTACACTAATTTCAATAAACATATAAACAGGTTATTCTCCTCAAGAATTAAGCATATAATCCTAAGTTGTATTTTGACTAATTTTACTACCAATCATGTATCTAGCGAATGCAGTTTATAATAATATTACTCAGTTTAATGATGCATCTGGTGAGAGGGGGATAAATCGGTTGAGTTTTACTGAGAGGAGAGGGAAAAGAGAAAAATATAACTCCATGAAGTTAAGGAAGAGTAAGTTTGAGTATAAATCAGGATAACAGGTGTATTTCTCGATTAATTCAAGATATTAGATTAAAATAGGTGATAATCGCTTTTATTAATCATTTTTGAATATAATTGTATCAGCGCCGATAGAAGATATACTTATTAAATTAAGCTTGAGGGACTTTATTTTAGCTATCCTGAATAATTTTTTGTCATACTTCAAAATTCATTTGAACTTCAGTAACATCTGCTACGCCTTGGATAAGGATTCTAATTCCATTGAGACAAGTCGTATATTTTCTGACAGCAAGTTGTAGATAACTTGTTTTCATCTCTGAAGCTACCCTATCGTTTAATTATATAATTCACAATTATATAGCTTTTAGAGACAAGTTTCTTGTATGCTGTAAGGAAAGCATGAAGCTAAAGAAAATTTAATTTTCTTCCCGCTTAACTTGGGGGAGCACTCCTAAACAGAAATGAGCTACTGATTTAATGAAAACTAACTTATTTGTTAAACTCCTCAGCCTACATGATTCAACTGTTCCTTTAAAGGACTTTACCACAGAAGTTTTAGGAGGGATTTTATCCTCAAATCAATCCTTGCTTGATACATTTGTCAATCGTGTCTTAAAAATTAGTGGTTCAAACTTTAGACTGAAAACCAGAAACTATTATAAAATGGCAAATAAGCAAGAGTTTTATTGTCGAGCAGATTTAGTTTTTGAAAATCAAGACTCTTTATGTTTCTTAGAAAGTAGTTTAGGAGTCAATCAAGCTAGCCATTTACCTCGATATGCTCAAATTTTAAATAGTTATTCAGGTCATTATAAAAATGTATTTCTGAGGTATTGTACAAAGTACGAACATTTAAGAATTCCAGAAGAATATAGGCCGTTAAAAACCGATCAATTTTATCAGTTTCGCTGGAAAGATATTTATGTATTCCTGATGACTTCTGTACGCTTAGATGAATTATTACCTCAGCAGTCAATCATTTATGAATTCTTAGATTTTCTAGAAAGGTGTCATCTACATACAATTCCAGATTTTAATTATGATAATCTTAAAGCGATGCGATTATTTCGTTCAACTCTAACGAAGATGGAAGATTGTTTGAATTCAATTAAGCCTCATTTTACAACTGCTTTTGGTAATCCATCTAGTGTCGATCAAGTGAATTCTTTCTATCGTTATGCGCTTTGGAAACATAGTCATCCTCAAGGAAAGAATTATATCGAAATTTTAGTAGGGTTTAACTTTGAAAAAGAACCCGAAATTATTGCTCAATGTTTTTCTGATAAAAAAAGTAATACCTATGAAAAATTTATTCATTTGATTCATAATCATTCTTTAAAGTTTACAAAAAGTCGCGAATATAGTACATTCCACCTTAATTCTGGAGCGGGTTTTTTACTCAAACGAGATTTATATGAGTTTGTCTCAGAATCCGAAAACTGGCATAAAATTTATCACTGTCTTTTAGGATATATTCAGATTATGAAAAAGTTTATCGCTGAGCATCCTGAATTAGATTGGGGAGAGATTAAACGAAATTAACTCAATTTTGAGACATCTATATTCCGTATAAAAAATACATACTCTTCTCGGGTGCTATCTGTCAAGAGAGAGCGCTAAAGTTAAAAAAGTGATAAAAGATCTATAAAGATTTATAATTCAGATTTCAGATAAAAGCATTGAGGAAAACCGAATATTATATTAGGGAAATCAGACTGATAAGCGAGTTCTTCATTAAGCGATTCTTGCGCTACAGTTAAAGAAAAGATTATTCTATCTTCTCTTAATAATGCAAATTATCTGGTTTCGTCGCGATCTCCGTTTAGCAGATAATGATATCGTGGCTAACGCTATAGCTCGGGGTGAAGAAATTCTTCCTTGCTTCATTATTGATCCCTGGTTTTATCAGCAACCTGAGATCAGTCCGATGCGAGTTAAATTTCTATTTGAGTCTCTGGCTGATCTTAATAAATCTCTCGAAGCGCTGGGAAGTCGTCTGTATCTATTTGAGGGAAATTCTTTAGAAATTCTTAAAGCTTTAACCTCTCAACTTTTACAACAGGACTATCGTCCTCGGCTACTATTTAATCATGATATTCAGGTTGAATATGGCATAAAGCGGGATGATACGATTATTCAATTTTATCAGGAGTTAGGATTAGATTATTATTTGGGTTTGAATAATTTTTTACAGCTAGAAGGCGATAACAGGCAAGAGTGGAGAGATGAATATTATACTTATTTACGACAGCCATTACACCCAACCCCTAAACAAATTAACACGCCTGAGATTGATTTAGATTTACCTCAGCTAACAATTGAAGAATTGGACAAAAAATATAACCCCAGTCGTCAAGAAAATTTATTATTTACAGGCGGAGAAACTGTTGCTCAAACAATACTCAATTCTTGGTTAAAATCGAGATATTGGGGTTATCATTGGAAAGTCTCACGTCCACAGCTTTCAACTTTAGGCGGGACTTCTCACTTATCTCCTCATTTGGCTTTTGGCACGTTATCTACTCGACAAGTTTATCAAAATACAAAAGCCAGAGCGAGTGAATTAGTCAAAAATCAAAAGGCACAATTTTCCTTAAAATCATTTCGCGATCGCCTGCGTTGGCGCGAGAGTGCGATGCAACGACTTTATTATTTCCCGGAATTAGCCTATCAAAATTATTATCCAGAATTCGATCAATGGTATTGCGCGGATGAATTAACTGGCGAAAAGTTAGCATATTTTCAAGCTTGGCAAGAAGGAAAAACAGGTTTTCCATTAGTTGATGCCAGTATGCGACAGCTCAAAGCAGCGGGTTGGATGAACTTTCGGATGCGCTCAATGTGTGCTAATTTTCTTACGGTTATTTGTGGGGTATCTTGGCATCATGGCGCACGTCATTTTATGAACTATTTAGTCGATGGAGATATTGCAATTAACCATTGGCAATGGCAGGCACAAGCGGGAGTAACGAATCCTTTATCTCCTACTTTTCGGATTTATAATCCTACTAAAAATCTACAAGAAAAAGATCCTAATCTTGAGTTTGTCCGAGATTGGGTATTGGAATTAAAAAATATTAGCGATCGCCAAATCTTGTCTGGAAAAGTTGAAAACTCAAAGGATTATCCTTCTCCGATATTAGACTGGAATCAAGCCCGATTAACCAAAGGTAAAGTGGTGTCAGATTTACGAAAAAAGGTGAAAACCCGTTTAGAACAAGACGAAGGGATTGAGTATGAGCGAGCTTTAGGAATGACGAATGCGGTTAATTTTTACAGGATCGGGCAAGAAAAACGATATCAAAAATCTAATGCCATAGACGATGGTAATGGATAAAAATAGAATAGACTGTAGGGTGCGTCCGACAGACGCACCATCTATACAATTTATAAACTGCTATAACTCATAGCATTCTAGCTAACAATTGCATCAGGAATTTCTTTTTCAACTCGTCGTAAGCGAGGGGTATTATAACCAATAGCAGCAGCGCAGACGTTAGTAATGCCAACTAAAATTAGTAAAAAGGCACTCCCTCTTCCTTCCCCAATTCCAATTAACTGCCCGACGCTATCAGCAAGTAAACCATCAGGCATCAATAACGGTTCAAATACTCTTTCAACTAACGGGCCGATACTGAGTTGAGTTAAAATAAGGATGGCTTTCTCAATTTGATTTTGTAAGGCAAAGACTCGTCCTTGTAACTCTAGAGGAACTTTACATTGCCAAATGGTATGGTTGCAACTGACAATAATGGGTAGGGCAAATAGATAGCCAAATCCGCCAATGGCTGCAATCGTTAAAGAGGGTTGAAAGCCTCCTAAACAAAGGCATAATCCCTGCCAACCGACTAAAAATAATACCCCATAAATTCGTCGTTTAAAGCCTCCCCAAGTACTGACAATCACACTCCCCAGTAACATTCCACAGCCACTAATTGACAGTACAATACCGAGTTGAGATTCTGAGCCAAAGCTTAATACTAACGGCCAGAATAACACTTGAACCATTCCTTCGGTGAGGTAAGTCACGCTAAAAAATAAAATCAGTCGATGTAAGCCAGGACGTTGAATCACGTAATTCCAACCGAGGACGGTTTCTTGCCAAAGTTGACTGAGTTTAACCAGTTGCCGTTGCGGTTTATCATGGGAAACAGCCGGAAAGCGAACACTAAATAGGGTTAATAATGCCACCAAATATGTCCCGGCATCAATCAGTAATACCCCTTGAATTTGAATAATTTCAATTAAAAATCCAGCGATAATTGGCCCGAGAATACTGGCAAGTCCCCGAGAAATTTGCACCATACCGTTAACTCGGCTGAGATTTTGGCGCGGGACTAATTGGGGAATGGAAGCAAGATAAGCCGGCCATTGAAACGCTTTGGCTAAAGAACTAACAGAAACACTGATATAAATATGCCAGATTTCTAGATTGCCTGTGGCAACCAAAACCATTAAACTTAAACCCGTTAGTCCGGTCACAGAATCACTCAGGATCATTGCCCAGCGACGATTCCAGCGATCAACTAACGCGCCTGCAAACGGAGAAATTAGAAAGTTCGGTAAATAGCTAAAAACCAGAATCAGTGCAAACTGGGTAACCGATCCGGTTGTCTGATAAGCCCATACTCCGAGGGAGAATTCTGTAACTTTTGTGCCGAGTGTTGAAACAACTTGCCCTAACCAGACAATCCAGAATGTTTGCATTTTGGTAGATATAATATGTGTTTGTGAACAATAAAATTAAACTGTAATATAAAAGCAAATCGACGAAAGCCTAGGCTTGCACTACTTTTATTATCTCTTTAAGATATCCTACCCAAATCTTTATCGAATCTCTAATGGCTTCGACTCTCGCGCCCGGCTGTCGGGAGTGGGTGATCCTCAGGATCACAAATGTTAATTGTTGCCAACAACCCTTGTCAATCGCACTTTTGAAAATTTCTGCCCTTTCAAACTCAACATATGTCGCCCCTCAACCGAACTTATGCAAAATTGTTGTATGGATTATGAGTGATGAGTTGTTTGTTATAGCGCTACGCGCTCTTAGAACAGGGTTGAATCCCCCCTCAGTCCCCCCGAAGATATCCCCCTTCCGTCCCCCATCCCCCCTCAGTCCCCCCTTAGTAAGGGGGGTAGGGGGAAACCTAAGGAGG
>JBARXJ010000011.1:0-43507 GCA_049647265.1 Microcoleaceae cyanobacterium | reverse complement strand
GATTGAGGTCAAAGATTTTGCGGCGGGAGAATTTATTGGCAGTTTAGCGACGGCTGCTGGTGTTAATCTCAATAATGATATCAAAAATGCCCTCGAAGGCATTGGTCAGTTTGATTTAGCGATTTCTCAAGATGAGTTTTCTCTCAAATCTTCTGAACAATTTACTATAGATTTGTTAGAAATTGCTAGTATTGATACACCTGTAGACGCAATTAATGATGCGATAAATAATGCAGTCAAAGATGTTTTAGGTGATACAAAAATAATCTTTAAACCTGAGCTTGGTTACTCATTCACTGATAAAAAATTAACACTTGCAACTGAAATTGGCGAGGGTGAAAATCCAGATCGTGTCAGTTTGCAGTTTGGCAAAGATTCCGATGTAAAACTTGAATACAAAATTGGTGAGGATCTATCACTGGGTTCTCTTGTTTCTCTTGATGAGCTGCAAGATGTCAGCTTTGAAGATTTAACATTTATTGCAGCAAACTATACTGACAAAGAGCTGAAAGAGTTCGTCGAAGGATTCAACTTTTCAGGAGAATTTAACTTTAAAGAAGGGAATGATATCGTTTCTGAGTTTTTCCGGGACGAGTTAAAAATTCTAAAATTAGATGCTGATTTACAGGTCGGCGATCAAGTCAATATTGCCGCTAATGCCGAGACAAACTGGAATTTAATTGGAGAAGGAAAAGGTGACTTTACTGTTACTCTGAGTCAAATTGGACTGGATCTAAAGATAGATGGAGCAACACCTGAAATTGGTATTGATGGCACACTCAAACTGAAAGATTACGATCCTTCTCAAGCTAATGAGCCAGAATTATTATTGATGGGTGGGTTATCTGTAGAACCGTCTTCGCTCAATGCACAATTTGCTTTGGATACAGGTTCAAATCAAGCATGGACAAATCCTTTTGGATTGAAAGGGGTAGCATTGCGAGACTTTGGAATTCAAGCCGGTATCGGACCATCAGGTTTAGATAACTTGGGTATCCGTGGAGATTTAAAGTATGGAACGATTGATATTGATACAGCTTTCAATGTCGATCTGACTGACCCAGATAAGATAGCCTTGGTGTTGACTCTGAATGAACCTGTTAGTTTGGTGCAGTTAATATCTGGGCCGGTTAACCCCTTTATCTTCGGAGAAGGAGCCTCTGACAATGTTCTGACCGATACTTTTGAATTTCTGGATGACATTATTGACATTCAAGCAGACTCCTTAAAAGATGAAGACGATAAAGATGGAGATGGAGACAGGGAGGAAAAACTACCACTGATACAGTTTGTACCTTTTGAGGGAGTAGAAATTGCAGGAAAAACTTTAGAAGAAGGTTTTGGAATCAATGCTAAAGTAACAGCTTGGGGAGCTGAAGCAGAATTACAGCTTGGTGCGGAAACAGACTTCAGTAAATTTGAGGGTTCTTTATCTCTTAAAAATATTGACTTTGGATTTCTAAAAATTGCCGGAGCTGATGCAAATGATGATGAGCTTAACCTTGATCTGGTTATAGATACCAAAGATATTAATAATAGTTCTTTCAGCGGTGATGGACGACTGGAAATCTTGGGTAAAGATATTGCTAAAGTTGATTTTAACATTACACCCAGTCGGTTTGAGCTAAAAGACTTTGATTTAGATCTTGGTGTTGTAGAGTTAGATGTTAATGATCTGATTGTTGACATAGAGAATACAGCGGCTAGTGGCTATGGACAACTTAAGATCTTTGATAAAGATGTTGCTACAGTTAATTTTGACATTACACCCAGTCGGTTTGAGCTGCAAAAATTTAATTTAGATTTGGGTGTTATAGAGTTAGATGTTAATGATCTCATCGTTGACATTCAAGCTGGAGATGCAAGTGGATCGGCTTCGCTAGAAATTCTCGGTTATGAAGTCGCAAATGCTCGAATAAACATTGATGACAATCAATTTCTTGTTGAAGGAAAACTGGACTTATTCAATATTATTGCAATCGATAATGCCAAAATTGATGTCCAAGGTTCCGATGACATTGAAATTGGAGGAACCCTCAAACTCTTTGGTCAAGAACTAGCCAACTCCAGTATCACCATTAAAGATGATGTGTTCACATTTAACGGGGGTATATCCCTTGACATTCCATTATTCGGTGAGCTCGGTGCCAATCTGACAATTATTTCTGATGGTACACTCACAGGTTCAACAATCAGTGGTACTAGCTCATTGGGTGATTTTGAATTCTCCCTAGAAAAGCTATCGAGCATTGGGGATTTGATTGAATCCATAGCCGATGAATTAGGCTTGGGTGGAGTTTTTGAGACATTTAATGAGTTAGCAAATATCGGCGCTGAAGTCTTTAATGATATTACAGACCTCGCATCTAATGCTTCTCAATTTGCCGTTAATCTCGCTGAAAACACATGGAATTCCATCAAAGGGTATTTCAATAATTTTGTTCAGAGTATCGGTAATACTTTGGATAACATTTTTGGTGATGGTCTTAACGATGGAAACAATAAAAAAAGTGGTGGTGATGGAAATGACCGCTTTGATGGTCAGGGAGGTGACGACGATCTATATGGTCACGGAGGAAATGATACCCTACTAGGTGGTGATGGAAATGATCGCCTACATGGCTGGACTGGTCGGGATTGGCTCGAAGGTGGGAATGGCAACGATCAGTTACTGGGTCAAGGAGATAATGACTCACTCTACGGTCATGGTGGTGATGACAATTTACAGGGTCACGAGGGAAATGATCGGCTGCATGGTGATGACGGAAACGACTTGCTAGAAGGAGGTTCGGGTTCTGATACTCTCTATGGTGCTTCTCCAGACTTCCCAAGCGAATCTGGAGATGATTATCTCATCGGTGGAGATGATGATGACTATCTCTATGGTCAGCGAGGAAGCGACAAACTTGAGGGTGGAAATGGCAACGACCTTCTTGATGGTGGAGATGGCAACGATGAGCTACGTGGAGGCAATCAAAACGACCGCCTCGATGGTGGAGATGGTAACGACCTTCTTGATGGTGGAGACGGCAACGATACGCTCTACAGCGGTAGCGGTAATGACACTTTGATTGGTGGAGATGGAGATGATCGGCTAATTGTTGATAGTAATTCTGGTGAGAATGTACTAGCAGGTGGAGATGGCAACGATTATCTTGAAGGTCATAACGGTAAAGATGTCTTCTCTGGTGGTAGTGGCAATGACACTGTTAAAGCATACAGCGGCAATGATTTTATTGATGGCGGAGATGGCGATGACTCTCTTGATGGAATGAGTGGCAACGATCTCATCAAAGGGGGAGAGGGTGCAGACTCTCTCTTTGGAAAGGATGGCAATGATTTGCTCGATGGTGGGGCTAGTAATGATGTCATGTACGGTGGCGACGGTGATGATATTCTCAAGCCAGGTCAAGGTAGCGATACCATTGATGGTGGAAACGGTAGCGATATCCTAGTCTTATCTGGAACCAAAGACAACTACACCATTACTGAGACCTCAACGGGTAAGGAAATTACAGACAAGCGTGACAATAGCAAAAAAATTGTCACTGGAGTAGAACTGATTACCTACGAACAAAAACAGGACGGAAGTGCTGCCAACGGCCCCTTAGCCAATGCCACAGCCTTTATTGATACCAACGGTAACTTCCAACTTGACGAGGGAGAAACCCAAACCACCACCGACACTAACGGAGAATATAGTCTGCCTTACGATATCGAAGAGTTGGATAGCAACAGAGACGGACAGCTTGATGGGGCTGAAGCGCAAGTTGTTGTTGTTGGCGGGATTGATACGACTACTGGACTACCGGGAACGATTCCTCTAATTTCTCAAATGAGTGCCACAGGAGAATCAATAACTACCACTCCACTGACCACCCTCAAAGCAGTATTATCGGGTCAGGGAATAGAAGCTGAACAAGTCGAAACTTTACTCAACAGAATCTCAGGATTTTCTCTAGCTTCCCTATCTCAACCGTTAGACAATTTTGACCCCTACGCCGCAGTTGGAGAAAGCGATACTAGCGGGATTGATATTGCTTCCGGTCATATCAAGATCATGAATCTGTTTATTAACGGTACAAGTTTCCTCGAAGCCGCAGGTTATCAAGAAGCCGATGCTCAAATTCAAGTAATTATCGGTATCGGTGAAGTTCTGCAAACCGTTAACAGCTTTGACCTCAGCCAAACTAACGACCTGCAAACTCTCTTAACTCAGTTAAGCCAACAACTTAATCTCTCTGTCAATAGTGAAGTCATTGCTGCTGTGAGTGAATTAGTTGCTGAAAGTAACCTGTTAGTCGATGAGTTAGTTGAAGATGCCTTATCTCACTCTGTATCCGATGTTCTACCTACCATTAACCCCATCAAACAAGCAGTTTACAGCCAGTTACCGGAAGTTACTGCCCAACTGGTCGAAGGAGAAATTACTCCCTCGGAGGCGCAAACTCAACTCCAAGATTTACTCAATAGCGATACTTTCCTCGTAGAATATGCCCTGAATGAAAACCGTACCGTAACAGTTACTGCTAGTAACACAGCCACAATTGATGACAACATCACCAGTGAGACATCCCCCAAAGGAGATGGCAACACTAACACAACAGTTACAGAGGGAGAAAATAGTAACGGACAGTTCATCATCAGTCTGGGTGAAGCGGCTCCGGCACAAGGCTTAAAAATCCTCTATACCCTCTCCGGTACAGCTACTCTGGGGCAAGATTATGAGTCAGAGAACGGTCAATTTGGCGAAATTATCGTTGCACCGGGTGAAACCGAAGCTGTCATTGATTTAACGATGTTAGATGATGACATTGCTGAACGCCCAGAAAGTATTACGATAAACCTCCGGTATGTTGGGGATGGCTTTGTCCTTGACCCAATGGCGCAAAGTGCGGTTCTCGATATTACGGATAACGATGAAGCGATAGCCAACAATACAGAAACTGGAAGCAGTCAAACTGGAACCTTTGGTGATGATAGTCTCATCGGTGAAATGGGAGAGGATGAAATCTCTGGTCATTACGGGGATGATATGGTCTTCGGACAAGCCGGAAATGATGATTTGATGGGGGCTGCTGGTAAAGATATAGTTTTCGGTGGTAAAGGCAATGACAACATTGAGGGGAACTTCGGGGCTGATGTTCTCCACGGCAACAAGGGAGATGATATTATTGCTGGCGGCGCAGACAATGACATTATTGAAGGTCACGAAGGTTCTGACCAACTCCACGGAGACTCTGGTGATGACTATCTGCAAGGCAATGAAGGCAACGATGTCATCAAAGGCGGTAATGGTAATGACTTCCTCAAAGGTAACCAAGACAACGACTGGTTAATAGGAGGGTCTGGAAACGATATCCTCATGGGGGGTCAAGGAGTTGACCTATTCAACGGCGGTGAGGGTGCTGATGTGTTCTTCTTCAATGTTGCAGCCGAAGGCGGCGACCTCATCCTCGACTTTGACCCGACTCAAGGGGATAAAATCCAAGTCTTTGAAACTGGGTTTAATACCACATCCCTGGAAGACTTTAGCTTTGTTGCTGGAACTCTCTATTTCCAAGATGAAGAACTTGCCTTAATTCAAAATAACGGTCAAACCTATAACCATTTTGCCGACTTATCTGAAATTGTAGAAATTGTTAGCGAACCCACCCGCCCAGAAGTTGAGAATGTCGCGGTTCTTTCTGCTAATATTACCCCTCGTGTACCGGATATCAATTTAGTCGATAACCCAGAAACGACTATCCTCGATGAGATTATCCAACGGGGTCAAATTACGGTTGCAACTTCAGATTTGGGTTCAGCATTTGATTTAGAATTTGCCCGTACCCTCGCTGCTGCCTTGTTTGGAGATGCTAGCAAAGTCGAAACAGTTAATACTTCCTTTGACGAAGCAGTTAGCTTTGTCGCTGATGGCAGCGTAGACCTGGCAGCCCGACGTTCGACTCTAACCTTAGGACGGGATGCTGCACTCGATATTGACTTCAGTCCCACTTACTTCTACGACTATCAAGCCATTGTGGTTCGTAACGATAGCGGTATTGACAGTATTTTAGACCTCAACGGTCGTACCATTGGGGTGTTGGAAGGCACAACTGCATTAGAGAATTTATACAGTCAACTGGGTACTGAGGGAATTGAATTTACACCGCAACAGTTTTCTACAGCCGAAGAGTTGATTGCTGCCTATGACCAAGGGTTAATTGATGCCTATTCTAGCGATCGCACTCTAATTCTGGATCATCTCGATAGTCTACCGGACTCAGCAAACCACCGTCTGTTAGAGGTGGAATTCTCTAAAGAACCTATCTCCTTGGCTTTACCGGAAAATGACTCTCAATGGGCAGATGTGGTACGTTGGGTCAATTATGTCCCCGTCCAAGCAGAAGAATTCGGCATTGACTCTCAAAACATCTACTCACTAATTGAGGCAAATACAGACGAAAATGAAAATAATGACTCCGCTCCTGAAATTCGGCGTTTCCTGGGGTTAGAGGGTAACTTAGGTGAGGCTCTGGGCTTAGAAAATGACTTCGCAGTACAAGTAATTCAACAGGTCGGTAATTCTGCTGAAATCCATCAGCGTCACTTCCCTGAGTTAGACCGCAACCAAAATCTATTATGGACAGATGGCGGCTTACTCTATTCTCCTCCCTTCTCCGGTAGCGAGATTGATGGCGAAACCATTGATAACGATAACCGCAACTTACTGGCAGAAGTGTTAGAACGGGGTGCTGTCAAGTTGGGACTAGCTGGCCCTGCTAACAACCCCGGTTTTGCGGTACAGCAAGACGATGGTGAATATGTTGGCTTTGATGTCGATTTAGGGCGGGCGATCGCTGCTGCTATCTTCGGTGATGCCAGTAAACTAGAGATTCAAACTCAATCCTTTACTGATAGTTTCGCCAATACGGCTAATGGGGTTGTGGATGTCTCCGCCATGGGAATTACTCATAACCTGGTGCGGGATGCCAGTCTAGGAATTGATTACAGTCCCACCTATCTCTATACCGGACAAGGAATTCTGGTTAAAATGGGTAGCGGTATTGATATGTTACCTTCCCTCAATGGTCGTCGTATTGGGGTATTAGAAGGGGCAACAGCCTTACAAAACCTGCAAGACAGCGTGGGTGAATTGGGGGGTACGTTTACTCCGGTCACTTATAGCAGCAACGATGAACTGTTTTCTGCTTATGAAGCGGGTGACATTGATGCAGTTTCGACGGACATGACCATTCTCAGCGCCCGTATTCCGACGTTATCTAATCCTGAAGAACATCAACTCTTGGATGATGTGTTATCTAAAGAACCGTTAGCACTCATTACCGATGAAAATCAATCCGAATGGGCTGATATAGTTCGCTGGGTAACTCATACTTTAGTTCAAGCTGAAGAATATGGTATTACCTCCGAAAACATTGATCAGATTATCGCTAACAATACCGATGATATCGCTGATAATGATGTCAGTTCTGCCTTGCGTCAATTCCTCGGGTTAGAAGGTAATATCGGTGAGTCTTTGGGTTTATCCAATGATTTCGCAGTAAATATTATTAAAGCTGTGGGGAACTATGGGGAAATCTACAACCGTCACTTTGACTCGGATCTGTTGCGTCGGGGTAGCAATGAACTGGCTGCTAACTTTGGGTTACAGTCATCCCCGCCATTCTCTGGCACAGGTGATACCAACATCATTGCAGGTACTCCAGAAGATGATAACCTCGAAGGTGGAAATCTAAGTGAACAAATCTTTGGCTATCAAGGGTCGGACTTAATTGTTGCTCAAGATGGCAGTGATTTGGTCTACGGTGGTCAAGGCAATGACACCGTTCAAGCGGGTAATGGCAATGACTACGTCTGGGGGAATGCGGGTAATGACTGGCTGAATGGCAACCCAGGTAACGACCGAATTAACGGCGGTGATGGAGATGATGAACTCTATGGCGGTCAAGGTGATGACCTGTTAGTGGGTGGAATGGGTAACAATACCGTTACAGGTGGTGTCGGAGAAGATCAATTTGTTCTGACTTCCGGTCTAAGTTCTAATATCATCACAGACTTTACCGATGGGGAAGATATGATTGTTCTTGAAGAAGGGTTAACCTTTGAACAATTAACCATTGAACCGACAGCAAATGCCACAGTCGTTAAGTTGGGTGAGCAAGTTCTAGCCACTCTCAATGGCGTTGACGTTAGCCTGGTTACTGCCGACGATTTCAATAGCACACTTGTCTAACTGTTTGATGATGAGCTGGGTGGGGTTTGTCTAGTTGATCTCGGGTTTGGTTTTGTCCTTCAAAATACCAATAAATTAACTCTTGTGAGGCTTCCCAATCATTATTCCAAACCCCTTCAGATTTGAGCCTATCAATATCCTCCATTGTCGGGCGATAAGCGTTACTCGTATAATATTCAACTGTATCTGCGATCGCCCGTCGATAAGATCGGCCTACATCTCGTAACACCCCGTCAATATCAAAAACCAGAATTGCTTTCATTAATTTCGCGGAAAACTAACGCCTTATATGCATTGCAACTTACATTTAGATTGATATATTTTACTTGAAATCTTCATTTCTATCAAACCTGAATATCTGGTAGCAGTAAGATTCACTCAGTTGTCCTCAGAATCTATAGCCTCACTGTTCAACATTGCCAAGATTAAACAAAAAAGGAACTCCAGCTTGCTCTGTTCCCCCCATGACTAAGACCTTAGGCATTTGAGAACCCCCTTCTCGCCAGGCTTGAATTGCCTCTTTTTGCAACACGAGTTGACCACCTTCAGCTTTGAGGGTTTCAGCGAGTAACCTCTGAGCTTCTGCTTTACCCGTAGCGCGGTTAATATCCGCCTGTGCCGTTTGTTCTGCTTCTTGAGCTACATAAACAGCTCGTTTAGATCTTTGTTCAGCGATTTGTTTTTCTTCTACTGCTTTAGCAAACTCAGGAGAAAAGTCTAAATCTACAACACTAGTATCGAGGACAATAATTCCATATTTATCTAAACGCTCGCTAAGAGCATCATCGAAATCCTGTTTCAGTTCATTTCTTTTGGTGATTGCTTCTTCTACTGTTCTTCTAGCAGCAGCAATTTTAAAAGATTCCTGAGTTTGAGGGGCAATGATATTGGAAACAATATTTGCTAATGTTCCTTGTTTCCTACGGATTTCTACTACTTGGATTGGATCGAGGCGAAAGTTAATTGCAAAACGAGCCGATAAATCTTGAAGATCTTTAGTCGAACTTTGCGCTGGTACTTCAAATTTTTGCACGGTCAGATCGTAAACATCCACCGCAGAAACCAAAGGTGGTTTGAAATGAATTCCCTCCAACAATACTCCATCTCTAGCTTTTCCTAAAATGCTGATTACTCCCGCCTGACCAGGATTGAGAATGACAAAGCTATTAAACCCAATTAAGACGATCAATCCTAACAAGATGGCAGGTGTTAACAGCTTATTGCTCAGGGAAAATTGGTTGTTCAATTTTTACTTTCCAAAGTTTTAAATAATTATGGGCAAATATTCATAGCGATCGACATTTTGATCGACGCTACGAATTTCTCTTGGACTGCGATCAATAAATCACTATTAAGTCGGCGCTTCATCATGTCTTTTAGGATCTTTCTTTTGCTTTTTAGTCCCATCTGATTGTTGTTTGGGCTTTTTGGCTTCTCTGTTGCCTCTTTTTTTGTCTCCCATAATGATTCCTAAATTAAATTCCTATTAAATGAGTGCAATGAAGCGCTTTTGCTGTTTTGCTGAGGGATAGTTCGCCATGTACATATCAGGTTTAGTCGTATAGTTATTGATGATTCCTTCATCATCCATGACATACCCGCCTTCTAAGGATTTATTCTGGCATTGTTTAATTTATTCTGGTGTGCTGGCTTGTATCTCAGCAGGGATTAATTCTCTTCCATCACTAATATGATGCGCTACTACCTTATCTTTTTTAAGGGTGATGGTATGGTTAGTATTTAGTTTGTTCATATTACAAGTATAACATTTTATTTAAAAACTTGCTTGCAATAATATTTTATGGTAACGAAAGATAGCGCTTTCAACTGGAACAATACAACTATAAAACTTGGACCACCGCGATCGCGCTCCGTGCTTGTCCTAAAATGGCGATAACCTAATCAGGATCGCCCCCAATTTTTCTTTTTAACCTCTCCTTCAATCTGCTTATTTTCTGTCACAGCCATCTTGTCCTCACACCAAAGAATGTCTAATTAAATAAACCTTCTACATTGTGTCGGAAGGCAATTAAGGCATAAGTTTCAGGAAACTGCTGCAATTTTTCCAGCAATTGATCAGACACTTCTGATGAAACAATAGTTTTTACTTCAATATTAGTGTTGTAACCCGCTACATCTCCCGTGCGTCTACCATGACTACCTGCACCTTTTACTTGAACAATTGTATAGCCCGAAATATCTAATGTCATTAATATTTTGATTAGACGATCCTTTAGTACGGATTCGCATACAATTGTGACAAGAACTCCCTGATTAAAAGAAGACATAAAAATTCCTCGAATATTTGTATTTTTGCGATTCAATTAAGCACTTGCAATTCCTTTGATCGCTTTCGATTTTATTCATCTCCTAATTAAGGGTACTTCTCAACGAGTAACCTTTTACTCTAACTTTAGAGTGAAATTTTGAATAATCTGTGAGCGAGTTGGACAGATTAAGTATAGATTGATAGCACTGGTTAGAAATAGGCAAAAAACTAAGTTATCTTAGCTTTCTGCTTAAAATACTTAAAAGCTAAAGAGCAATTTCTAACTGAATTGCACCACGAGATCACTACCTAAGCAGCGATCTCTGCAATTCTTTTATTTCGGAAACAAATGTCGCCTTTGTCCAGTACCTGGATTAAAAATACCTGCTACCTCCTCATCAGACAATTGACTGAGTTGAGTGTCTAAATCTTCGACTGTAAAGGTATAGCCTCTCGCTTTAGCCAGAAGAATGAAAGCTTCTGGATCTTTCTTGGCTTTCTGTCTTTCTTGTTGAGCGTGGGCTTTCTCTACCTTTTTATAGATTCGAGCAGCATTTTGCGCAGTCATAATCGTACCTCCTTTTGCAAGGATGAATTTTATTTTGATGTTTTTTTAACTTTTTATACTTTCAGTTTTACAAGCATAAATTATTTAAACATATCTAATTATAACTCATAATTATCTTTAAGAAGATCTCATCTCAAAGTGACTGGCTTCGCTTTACAATTGTAAACATAAGTTGGCAGATTAGAATCGAATCATTCCATTCTTACTTTTTCTGGCTTTAGAGCGATAATATTCTGAGCTTCAGCGATCGCTTTACCTTCTGTTACTTCAAAAAAATTGGAAAGAGCAGTCTCATAAATACAAATACTTAACTTTTTGTAAATTTCTTGACCGCGATCGCTAAGGGATTGGCGATCGCCAAAATAAATAGTAGCCAATAAACGACGAATCAACTTTCTGTTTGCTATCCTGCAAATACCGATTTTCAAACCCTTATATTAATAGGTTTGATGTTTGTTTATCTCGATTTCATTCATCAGCCATAAAACACCAAAATTTGTTAAATATTCTAATACCAATATTGAGTTATTAATGGCAACGTAGGCAAATCCGTAAACTCTATAAAATTTAGAGAAATTTAACTCGCTTTAAAACGCGAATTTTGACTCATATTTTCAGCCTGCTATAAGAAAAAAACTAGTCAACTAAATCCACTAAAGCTTCTGGCTTAAACCGAATAGTACCTGAGCTTAAATAGCGATAATGTTTGCCCGGAAATACCAATAGTGTTATGTTAGTTTGATCGCTATTAGAGATTGATTTTACCGTGCAAATCTGCATTCTGTTTTTAAAATAGGCAATAATGCGATCGCCCTGCTTAATCTTTAATGCTTGAATTTTCGTGTCAATCAGTGATTTATTATTTTCCATTTCATTTTTTATTTTGTATTTGGATAGAACATCTTCAAGTTTATTTGCCATTATTCTATCATGAAAACTCTCTAAATAACTAGGCACAAATCGACTATTACTCTTAATCCATCTGAAAAGATATTTGTTTTATCTAAGATCAATAATTAATACAAATTATTCTATTGATTTTTCTTGAATTGCAGGATTTTGGGATGTTTTGCTCATTTTTATTATTGTCTTAAGTTTTTAGTTAATAAATTGCTTTTTGATAAAAGGGGAAGTCATAGCAGTCAAAAGGCTGCCGTAATCTAGGTTAAAATTTACTCCTTCTCCCACTATTAGAGCGGATTTTTGGCTATCGAGAACGAGATGATCGCTACTTGAACCTAATATTTCTAGATCGCAATCTGGACTTAAACCAGAGATGAGAGTGTCTTGCTTGCCTAAAGCAATAATTGCTCTTTGATGTGTACCGCGATTTTTGAATACGGGGATATTTCCAAAAGCATCTTGTCCAATTTCTCCAAAAGGAAGAGAAGGCTTTACTTTTGATTCAATTATCTCAGCAATTAATTTAAAGGCATTAGTATGTAATTGCGGAATAGCTTGTCGGTTAACAGTTCCACAACCTAAAAGAATTGATTCTCCAATTCGCAGATTATTAATTCGTCCCATCTGCCGAGTCGATTTATACCATTCATAATTAGCCGAGTTTCCCCCAGAAGTTATCGATAAGTTAAGGTCAAATTTCTGTTCTATAGCATCCGTTAATGCTGATAGTTGCTGCATTTTTTGATTGTCGGGTTTAATGCCTCCATAACAAGCCAAATTACAACCGATCCCGATAATTTTGAGATGAGGTAAGTAAAGAACTTTTTCAATGAACAGGAAAAGATCGTGAGGAAGTATTCCTTCTCGCAAGTCGCCCATTTCCACCATTAAAATTATTTGATGAATTTTATTTTGCAAAGAGGCATAATAGTTAAGTTTCTCCAGAGTTTCAATCTCTGTATTTAGGCTAATATCGACATCTTCAACAACTGATTCTGCTTGACTTGGGGCGGTACGGAGTAAGACAAATTGAGCCGATATTCTAGCATTTTTCATCCTTTGAATATTTTCTAACCGAGAGTCGGCAATAAACTTGACCCCGCCTCGAATCATTGCTTCGGCAATTAAAGGCTCTCCCAATACTGCCTTAGAAACTCCCATCAAAGAAATACCTTGTTTTCCATAAAGTTCGCATAATATCCGAGCATTATGCTGTATTTTGGATAAGGTTATTTCGATTCTGGGCATAAACCCCAATCTATTTTTATGATAGCTTTTAACGTTCACCCTGTTGTTAACACGGGACGTATCTGAGAATTGCTTTGCTTCTGCCGATTGAGAGTAGGAAAAAGATTACCCAAAGCATGGATTAGTTTGTCACAACCATAGGTTAAGACATCTATGGTGGGTAATAAAAGACGTTCTTCGTAGTCTTTGATAGTCTTTTGAATTTCTGTTTCGATCATATTTTCGTGGCTGATGGCGATCGCAATGACCTGAGATTGAGATATTGCTTGAATCAGCTTAATTTCACTCACTATATTCGGCATTGGTAAAAGAGGAAAATCACAACGGAATTTCCGGCTAGGAGGATGTTGTAAAATAATTCCATCGGGGATACATCCTTTTAAAATGCCTACAGAACTCATGAAAGCAGGATGAGAAACCGAACTTTGTCCTTCTACTAAAATAATATCAGGATTTTCTTGCTCGAAGGCTTGAACAACAGCGTTTTCTATTTCTCCTATCACAAATTGAGATACTAGCGCGTCGATAGAAACACCATATTTCGCCCCTTGCATGATTGCTGTTTGACCTGTTGCCACCAGCACTGATTTAATTCCTAAATTATTTAAAGCTTTGTTTAATTCCACTGCGGTTGTCATTTTTCCACAAGCGCAATCAGTACCCAAAATGGCAATGACAGGAACAGTCACTTTCGCAATTTGACCCGTAAAAACATGAAGATCTTTTAATTGGGGAGGTTTTCTAATATCTTTGATTTCAACTCCCCATTGATTAGCGACTTCAATAAATTCAGGATCTTCAGAAAAGAACTGATGAAGACCATTAATGATATCCATGCCTTTGCTCATGGCTTCCAAAATTAAGGCTCTTTCTGCAATGGATAAGGTGGCATCTAAGGGAGCTTTGCCATAGATATAGCAATGAGGAATATCTGATAAGTTATCTAATGCTGATTGTAAATTAGCAAAAATAGGAATATTGTTTTTTTTATGATCTAACTCTTCTCCTGCATCTTTTCCCGCTAAGGAACTATCAATGACTCCTACAATATTATAAGTTTCTGAGTGTCTAACTAATCCTGCTGCAGTTTTACCGTCCATTAAACCCAATTGATTTTCACAGTAAACTAAAGCTGTTTTTTTGGCGATCGACATTAAGGTTATTTTTCCTGATTAATTGTTAAATTCTCATGAGGCGACTCTGCCCCAAGTTAGTGAGTTGGAGAGATCTATTGATTTCTACGGCTAGAAGTTCTGATTTGTTCAAATAAGCTCCCTTTAAGTTAGCTCCCTCTCATTTGGTCATTTTTAAGCTAACGCCTGTTAAATTGGCTTCTCGTAGGTCAGCTCCTGGCACATCTGCTCTACTTTAAAATCTGATTTTTGTTAATTTTGCGAAGCTTCAGATTTTGGAGTCGGAGAAAAGTTGTAGTCAAAAAAGGCTCAAAATTGCTGATTATTTCACTCCTAGAGCTTTGAGATATTTCACTAGGTCTTTTTTAGTCAGTGATTGTAACGGCAATTATAAAGCTACAAAATGAGCTATGTATGGTAAAATAACGGATAGATATTTAGATATATTGACATAAAAACTTCTCCTGAATTAAAAGCAATGTAGAGATTTAAATTCGGAAGATTAATTTTAAAAATTAGTTCAAGATTCCAAAAATATTTCTTAACACTTCAGATCTTAACGTAGAACCCCGTATAAAAACAATTGAGACACAACTCTTATTGATCATCGATCTTATATGAAATAGGTAAAGCCTGGTGTGATTAACGCGAATCACAAATAACGAAGGCAAGCGCCTGTGCGCCAGCACTTATGACCAATGACCGCGCGTAGCGCTATAAAATATGGGTCGCCTGGGACTCGAACCCAGAACTAATCGGTTAAAAGCCGAGTACTCTACCATTGAGTTAGCGACCCGTTTATTTTGTGCAACAGTTTATAACTATAGCACAAGATTTTAGAAAAGGGAAGTGTTTTACTCAAAAAATGTTGCATTGAGATGAACTAACATTTCGCAACTCTCAAGCGGCTTAAGATAAATCAACTGTTGGTCGCTGTTGAGAGCGTTACGGGGTGCAGTCCAAGGCTCTAAACAATAATAGTCTTTTCCTTTGACTGTCCAATACACCACGTTAGCGTAAGCAGCACTATAACTCATCGCCACCCGTAACTGACGCTGATTATCATAAGCGAGGGTTGCTAAACCGGTTAAATCGCTAAAAATGCCGTCAATCTCCTCAGCATCGGCATCAAAGGTTCCGCTAAAATCGTGGAATTTTTGAGTCTTTTGATCTCGATATTGAATTCCAGGAATATCAAACCGCAGTTGGGTTTTATCGTGAGTCAAAAAATAAGGATGAAGTCCGGTTGAAAATGGCATCACACGCGCTGGTATCGAGTCGTCGAGGGTTCCGCTAAAATTGGTAAACCGCTGAAAAATTTCTAAGTCATTCCCCTTCAGCGTGTAGGTAAACTCCAGTTTAAAATCAAAGGGATAGACTTCTCGAGTTTGATCGTTACTCGTCAGGGTTAGGGTAATTGCCGCCTTGTCCTCTGTGTTTTGCTCCGTCACTGTCCAAGGTAAATTTCGAGCAAACCCATGTTGTTTGATACGATACTGTCGCCCTTGATAGGAGAATATATCATTGGGTAAATTTCCACAAATGGGAAATAAAATCGGAATGCCTCCCCGCACGCTTAAATCGGGGTTCGCAAATCGCTGTTGGTCAAGATATAGAATTTCTTGGCCTTGAACTTGCCAACGAGTCACTATTGCGCCTCGTTCTGGCACAACCTCTAGACAAGACTGAGCCGTCTGATCCGAAAGCAGGTAGGTTTTGTATTGTTTCTGTTCTAATTCAATTGCAAACACAGTAAATTTTAATCAATATATTAAGTATGTTTCAGACGCTAAACAAGTTTTGGCTATTGAGCAGGGCGAGTTTGCTGCACAGGGGATGATATAAACCAGGGCAACTCAATCGGTAGCCGAGAGGATTTTTCTGTCTGGGGTAAATTAGGACTAGGGTCAACCTTCGCTGGAGGCTGGGGTTTAGAGACACTAAAAGAAATCCTTTCATCAGAATCATTGTAACGTTGAGGCTGAATTTTTGGGGGGATGGCTGGGTCTTTAATTAACGGATCTTGAATCAAGGGTTTTTGCGGTTCGGAGGGGGTTTGAGATTCTGCGATCGCAATAGATTTTAGCTTAGGGGGGAGTACAGTGGTAGAGTTGAGTCTATCAATCTGATTTGTTTGAGGGCTGGGTTGAGCTGGAGTTTGGGATAGCTGAGGCAAATCGAGGGTTGATGGTATTTTAGGGGTATTTTTGACAGATTCTACTGCCGGAGTCGATGGATTTAAAATCATCGGAGAATACATCGGTTGATCGAAAATCCGAGAGAGTCGTTTAATATTCGATAAAATATAGTCTCCTTGACGACCCCGAACCACTCGAGGTTGATATTGCCGCACTTCAACCGGGAGAAACTCTACCCGCATTTGACGGCTTGCTTTGAGAGCAACTTTCAATACGGCTGTTTCGTAGTCTGTGCGACTATTGCCGCCAAAGATAAAATTACCCAAAGAATAAATAATGGGCTTTCCTTTGTAAATTTCTGCCCCTTGCAAAACATGGGGATGATGTCCTACTACCAAGTCAGCCCCTTGGTCAATGGTGGCGTGGGCTAATTCCATTTGCCAGTCGGCTGGATATTCTGACAGTTCTATGCCCCAATGATAGTTGACAATTACCCAATCGACTTGATCGCGAATGGCCTGAATGTCTTCTGCAACCCGTTGTTGATGTTCATGCTGAAGCGGATTAGTTCCGGCGATATCTTCTCCTGCTGCATGAAAATTGGCATCATAATAACCCAGATATGCAATTCGCTGACCCTTGACTTCTATAATTTCAGGGCGACGCGCTTCTGTCAGATTTCGACCCGCTCCGACGGCATGAATGCCTGCTTGTTCTAGGGTTTCTAAGGTTTCGACTAACCCCGGTTCTTCGTAATCCATTGTATGATTATTCGCCAGGTTAACAATATCTACACCGCCGTGGGTCAGAACTTGTACGGCTTCGGGAGCAGCTTTAAAGTTGAATTGTTTGTTAGGACGGCTTAGGGTGGCACGGGTTAAGGGATTTTCTAAGTTCACCATAGCAATATCAGCTTCTCGATATTCGTTGAGTTTCTCGAAAGCCCATTCGTAGTCATCCCCCACCACCGTTTCAAAGTGGTCAGACAGGGTGACATCCCCCCCAAACATTAAAGTAACGGTCGGATCATTTGACTGTGCTACGGCTTGGTGTTGAACCACGGGAACCGTTTCTAAGGCGGCTTGAATCGTGTCAGGTCGCCTTTGTGGTGGCTCTGTGATTGCGTAAGCTTCTGTTGGTGTCAGCCGAGCCGTCTGTAAAGTCGTAACATCATAATAACTGATCCAACAACCCAAGATAAAAGTAGCGATCGCACTGCCCATCATCATCAGGGATCGAGCTGTTTTGAATTTTAGCTGTTCGAGGGAACCCGCTCGAGATTGAGCCTGAACTTGATTGGCTGGGGTAATGATGCGAACTGATTGTTTCCAGAGAATATCACGTTCTCCCATAAACCGAGCCATCACCCGTACACCCTTGACTGTGGGAGAGTTAATTTTCCACAGTAGATGACAAATGGACTTAACAATGCGTTCGGCAACGGGTTCAGTCTGAAATTCCACTAAGATTTGCAAGCACCCTTTTTGATCGGCTCCGACTCGGGCTAAAATCCCTTGAGGTCTGAGATAGCTATCAATGATATGGGCAATGGCACGAAAGTCTCCCCGGCGAGCCGGCTCTAACAGCGATGGCTGTACTATATTTTCTGCATAAACCATACTAGGTAGTCCCCCTACACACCTTGATTATCATACCGTAGCGGATTTTATTCCAACTCAATATCTAATCAGTTCTCCCTGATTCACATGGCGGGGCTGATTGTCTGAATCACCTGTTTTAAGGTGACACAAATTTAGGCTCCGCGTTCGCCTTTGATGCCAGCTTCCAAGGCTGCGCTAAGTTCGTCATTTTCGGCTAGAAAGAATCTAGATTGTTTAGTGACTCAATAAATTAATCAGCTTTATCAATAAATTGATGTCAATCCGTTACAATTAAGCTAAGCTATGATGCAAGGCTATTGGTTCTTGCTAGCTTAGTTAATTAGTAAATTCTAGTAGCCAGCGATTTTCTCAGGATAAATTAAAAATGCTACATCGCAAGATCTATCAGCTTTGTTGTGACAGTCGTGAAGTATGTATCTTCCTACGGGATCAGCAACGTTGGATCGAGAAAGCTCGCATTTTAGATATAGAAGGGGATTTAGTCACCTTACGTTATGAAACCGAGGAAGATGACGAAGTCTGCTCATGGGAAGAGATGGTACGCCTTGAAAGTATTGGTGCTGTGACTCAGAAGTTAGCATCAGTCCCCAAAGGATACTTCGATCTCCAAGTTTCGGAGGATTGTCCAGAAGCTGAGCAAATTCAAAATCCTTCTTCAGAGTCTAATCTAGATTAGTTGGATTTTTAGTCTTCTCTGCTCTCCTGTCCTATGCTCTTAATAGAGGCGGGATTTTTTCTGATGGGATTAATTTTGAGCCGCCGCTTGTTTAATTCCATCGAGTAAGCTTAATGGAATATTAAACATATTAAGGGCAGTCCTACCGCCATGATAATCACTTCCCCCAGTTTTCAATAAGCCATATTCTGCACAAAAGCGTTCCAACGCTTGAATTTGAGTCGGGCTATGGCTAGGATGATAGACTTCAATTCCCATCAGTCCGGCTTCAACTAAATGAGGTAACACCTCTTCAACTGAACCCCCTCTAAATAAGTAGGGATGGGCCCACACCGCAACCGCACCACAGTTTCTTAGAAGCTCAATTCCTTGTGCGGCGGAAAACTTTTCATAACCAACATAAGCCGGTTTATCTTCCCCGAGCCAGCGCTGAAACGCTTCTTGAGTGGACTGAACATAGCCCGCTTTGACTAACGCTGTCGCAATATGGGGACGAGCCGGAGCCATGCCTTCTCCTCGCGGCGGTAATTGCACAGGATAGCCCAGTTCAGCTAGTTTTGCTAAAATTTGACTGGCTCGTCGTTTGCGCCCCTGTAAGCGTTCATTTAATGGCGCTAAGAACGTATTTTTATTGGGATAGAACCCCAGAATATGCAGCGAGCGACCTTGATAAACTGTAGAGAGTTCAACCCCAGGGACAATTTCTACACCGTAGGGTTGAGCGGCGGTTCGTGCTTCTTCCCAGGCTCCAATCGTATCATGATCGGTAATGGCGATCGCTTTAACTCCTGCGGAGACTGCTGCTGCGACTAATTCAGTCGGTGTCAGGCTGCCATCGGAATATGTGGTGTGACAATGAAGTTCTAGCATAGATTCAAGGAAGAATTGAGGTGTGAGCTGGAGGCGTATAGACAGAGTCTAGGCTGTCAGTGCGATCGCTGCGGTGTATTTTCAATACGACTGTATAAGCTCCCTTATTTTAACGTTTTTAACCCATCGCGTAATCGTGCAAATATTTGCGTACTTTGAATTGCAATTGAATCGAGGGAATCTAAGACTCATCAAAAGTTAGTCTTGTATTGTTGTTCACGCTTGGACTTTAACTGAGGATGGACTGGCAGTCGGTAAAGTCCGAACTTTAATTTCTTGATAAAATTCTTCCTGTACCAGTTCAACTTTCGATTGAGCCGAGAGTAACAATAATCCCCAGAATACTCCCACTCGCTGAGATCGTTGCATATCCGAGTGTTCTAAGGCTTCTGTCTGATTGTGATGATCTGGCGCTGCTGGCATGACTTCACACCAAATTTGCAATAATTCTTCAAGTTCTAACCATTCTTGATTGGATGAAAACTCTGATTGACTGAGTAACTGTTCGAGTCTTTCTGCCACTTCCGTCAAGTTTTCTTGATGAGCTAGTTCTGCGATCGCCTGCGCTGCTTCTTTAGATTTCATTTTATTGCGGCGACGACGAGGACGAGTTTTGTGATCGGCTATCACATCTGCCATTAATTTTAATTGTTCGATCAGTTCCGGCAGGGTAACCCGTCGTTTTTGAGGCACTTTAGCAACGGCACGGCGACGCAACTGACGTTCTAAATTTTGTGGACGTAGATAAATCAGGTTATTATCATCTCCTTCGATAAATTCGACCTCACCCTCAAGTTGTGTTTCGCTGCTATCGGTTTCTAATGTGGTTAAACTATCAGACTTTAACAAAACGAGCATCGCTGCATATAAAAATGCTTGACCCGACTGAGACAATTCTGTAAATTGATTTTCTGAAGTGGCTTCTGCGGCGGGGGTGAGTTTACTAAGGTAGCGATCAATGACATCAATGACTTGTACATCCCACGGATCAATTTCTCCTTGACGCGCTAGATCCATTAACAATTCAATTCCTTCTGATAAGCTGGCTGAAGCGGTTTGTGGGATATCAACAATCATTTAAATTTTAACCTTAGACGTTTCAACGGTAGACCAACGAATGGGTGCTTTTAATGATTAAGCACCCTATCAATTTTATAAATTCTATCGAAAAAACATCTTTGTGGGAGAAGTTAAAACAATTCCATCTCTAGAACTACTGTATGCATCTGCATCATGAATCTTACACAAACCTAGACATTCGGTCTGAAGTTCAATTCCTGCTTCGTTTTCTTCTACGTGGGAAGTCGGCTTCTTCCACTCCACAGGCGTGATTATCGATTGCCATCGACAGTGTTCACATAACCCTTGCTTGCCAATGTTCTATGTTGATTGCCGCGTTGAGATCTCGGTCTTCAACATTTCCACAACCTCCACAAATATACACCCTTTCCTTCAATGGCATATTCTGTTTATGTCCGCATTTGTGGCAAGTCTTTGATGATGGAAACCACCTATCTACTAGGGTGAGCTTGAATCCATGAAATTTTTGCTTGTAGCTCAGCAACTCTCTGAATCGGTAGAATCCCAGCAAGGAGATAGACTCCGCTAGTTTATGCAACGCCAACATTCCCAATACGTTCAAGTCTTCAATCAAAATTTCTTGATAAGTCTGAGCTAATCGAGTGGTTTCCTTTTGCAAAAAATCCTCTCTAATGTTTGCAAGGTGCTTGTGTTGCTTTCTCAGTCTTTCATAGTAAGCCAGTGCGTTCTGACTGGGTTTTGTCAAAGTCTGAGCGTTGCCTAACACCTTTTTGCGATTGCGCCACTGTAGCTTCGATAGCTTGGTTTTCGCTTTCATAATCGATTTGGGCGTTTCAATCTCGGTGCGGTCAGACAATGTGGCAAAGCACTTGATTCCGAGGTCTATTCCGACTTTCTGCTGGGTGTGTTTCATCCCAGGAACAGGACTTGCATCAATTTTGAACGATACAAACCACTTCCCGGCAACTCTTGCAATCGTGAATGTTTGGGAAATACAGTTGTAAGGGATCGCCTCCTTTAATCTAAACCATCCCAAGGTAGGGATATTGATTTGTTTCCCGGCTTTCAACAGTCGCTTACCGTTGCAATCATCAACGGTGAAACTGCATTGATGACGCTTTTTCTTAAATTTTGGCATCTGAGCTTTAAGCAATGGGTTGCGCCAACGACTCAAAGCTTTAGCTAAGTTTCGGAATGCATTTTGGTAAATACGACTTGGATACTTGTTACACCAAGCCAACTCAGTACTTTTCTTAGTGACATTAGTGAACACCTTTTTAATAGCATTCAACCGTTTAGAATCGTTTGCTTTGAGATGATCAAACTCCCATGATGCTTTGATAATCCCCAGTCCGTAATTGTAGACGAATCGGGAGAATCCTGCGCACTGAGCTAGCCAATTGGCTTCCTTGTTATTAACTTTGAGTTCTCGTTTGATAGCATACATGGGAATTTCGACCTAAATTTGGACTTCCCCTTCTACTTTAGCGCAATTATCCGGATTGTCGAGGTTTTTGTCAATATTTTCTTGAATGGGTTGAAGATAACGCCTCAAACCATAGAGCCGACAAGAGAAACAGTGAATAATCGCCATCAGATCTTCAACCATCTCCTGTTGAGGGCTCAGAGATTCATTATTGGTGACTATGATCTCACAGTTGGAGTACTCAGCTAATTGCAGGATTAAGTCGAATGCAAATCTACATAATCTGTCCTTGTGAGCAACGATGATAATCGAGACTTGTCCGGAAAGCATCCGAAATAAGAGATTTAGGAATTTTTTTCGTTTGAAGTTCATCCCTCCCCCGACCTCTTTGATTACCTCATCAATTTTGAGACCGGATGCATTACAAAAAGTATCCATAGCTTTGACTTGGTTTTCCAGGTCGGGTCTTTGAGCCGGGGATGAAACCCGACAATACACAACCACAGACCTTTTAATATCGTCTGAAAGCAAGCCTTTGAGTTGATTGATGTGTTTTTGGGTGTAAACTCTATGGTTTCCTAAAGTCCGATCGGCTATTAACTTTCCCGATATATCCCACCGTTGTAAAGTTCGGACAGTCACACCAGCTATTTTGGCGAATTCGTGAGGTCTGTAATGCATAATTAGACATATCTGTGGAGGTTTGTCTAATATTGTGTAAGATTTAATGACTAAACGTCAACTCCTATCTGCGATCGCAAGTTTTATTTATTTGTGAGAAATTGTATCGAACTGCCCACTCTCAAACTAGAGGCTAGCTACATTTAGTTCAGCACTTCAACCGCTTTATCCCTACGCCAAATCCCTCCCCTTGCAGATGCAGAGTCAAGATTATGGCGTGGGACTGATAACTCCGAGTGAACTGCCTCACAAAGTCATTCAGGGGAGCAGAAAACAATTCCCTGACTAACAACTGACGTAAACAGGTGAACAAACGCTTTCAATTACTTCAGAGACATCCTGAGCCCATTTATCCCAGTTTAAACGAGTCTCGTACTCTTGGCGAGCGTTATAAACAAGCTGTTGATAACGAGATGAATTAAGAAAGTTTTGAGCAATTAAGTTAGCGTAATCTTGTCCCGATGCAGCTAAGGGTAATGTATAGCCATTTTTACCATTTTGAACAATCGTTGGAATGCCCCCAACATCGGTTGTAATCACGGGTAAACCCGACGCATTCGCCTCACAAATGACGAATGGAGAACAATCTGCTCGAGTTGGGAATAATAAGAAGTGAGAATTTAATAACAACTCACTAAATTGCTGTTGTTCTTCTGGGATATTCTTATTCAGAAATGGAATCACTTTCATTTTTTCATGTTGAAAGCCTTTTGGAGGAATACAACCCAGAAAAACTAATTCAGTATCAATTCCCATTTGATTGAGAATTTCTAACGTTTCAAACGCAATATAACCCCCTTTTCGTTGCCAATCTTTACCAATAAATAATAGGCGACATTGCTTTGAATTACACCGATCTAGGGTTTGATCGACGGTGGGAATCACATTCGGGTCAATATTTGCACCAAAGGTAACAACTTTAATCTTGTTAGGATTGGCTTGATAGTAATTCACCGCAGAATTGGCTACCCACTGGGAAGGATAAACAATTTTTGTCGCTTTTGAAATCGCTGATTTTTCCCGTTTATCTGCTAACATAAAGCCGGCTTCATCAGGATACAAATTATAAGTATCTTTGATTAACTCCGGTGTAGCATCCGACATATAAATGACAGGAATATTATCGTTCAGCAAGTTCACTTCCCGAGACGCAACCGGAGCAAAAATGACATCGCAAGGATTTTTTTGAAGCTGACGTTGAAGTTTGTCGGCAAATCTTTTATTTTCTTCAATATACTGTTTAGAGCCAATGGAACCTAAACCCGTTTTGGGTTGTAAACGATTTTTGATTTTCTTGAATAAAGATGAAGTTGGCTTTTCTGGGTTTCCTAAATCCACCATTTGAAACCCTTTAGATTTCAAAGCCTGATACATCCGATAAACCCCCCCTGACCAAGCATTGCGATCAAAATAGTTATGGGCAGATAAAAAACCAACTTTGACTTGTTTCATTTTTCTTCTCGTTAAATAACTTGAGCAAAATATGGGTAGATGCAGTTAAATAGACCTCAACAGCTTGTTGATCCATCAGCGGGTCAACGAAAAACTGTCAGTTTTAGCAAGTCAAATACTAATGCACCTGATGTTGACGAAAGATAAAAAAGGATGAGAAAAATAGCGAAATAATTGTAATTCTTAGGGCGCTATAATTCTAAGTTCTTGACCGTGACTCAAAACAGACAGTGAAGAAGCCAATTACATTTAAACTCCACTCTTAACGGGTTGATTTTGCAACACCTCTAAAGGTTTGCCATCCAAATGTCCTGGAACCTCAGTTCCCATCCAATCTAAAATGGTTGGTGCTAAATCTAAGACATGGCCTGAAGTTAAGTCTGTATCCACGGGAACATCTGGGCCGGTTGCCATGAAAAATCCTTTGGCACGATGGCTACCCGAACGATAAGGCGGTAAGGGGCCAAATTTACCATAATCTGGACTTTCCATCACATCTGAGGCGAATTCATCTTGCCAAACCACGATTAAATCTGCATCCGGTAGCTTCGGATCGCGATCGAGAGGATTTTCCCGAGTTCGGACAATGCGGGTCACCATCGGAATTCCGGTGCGAGGTTCTTTGAGACGATAGAGTTTTTCACAGATATCATCACAAACTGCGTGGTATTCAGACGGGTCAACCAGTCCATTCGGTTCGCGGCCTTTGAGGTTGATCCGAACATAACCCTCGGCAAAACTGGGAACCGCAAAAGCTCTCATTTTTGACCATAATGGTTTGTACCATTGGCCTGGATTCCACGGAACCGTTTTTTCGCCTTCTCGTTTGAGTTGAAAAGGAGAAATTAAATCAGCTTTATCTGTCTTATCTAACCAGGGTTCAATTAGATTAAAGATCCGGGTAGGTGTTGATTTTCGTAAGAAGCGACGAATCGGATTGGGATCGTACTTACTCCCCCACAAATGGCGTTCCCAATAATTCCATTCCATTTCTGTAACCATGGGTGGTACCGGAGCATCTGGCTCACCATAACCTAAACCATACTCGCCGGGGAAATTGTAGCGATACATAAATTCCGGCAAATATAGAAACGTGGGTAAGTCAATGGTTGCAGGCCCCATGCCATGGGCTGAGAAGATAATCACTCGGGCATTTTCTGGGGCTTTGGCTAAGATCTCTCCAATGGCTTTATCAATCGCTTGGTAAATAGCCAGTAGGGGATCGTGGGAGACTTTAGCGCGTAACGCTTCGTATAATGGATGATCCGGCTGGCTTAATTGCCAGAAAATATGTCCTCCCCCATGGGTTTCACTAAATACTGTTAAGAATAAGTCCCAAGGTTCACGCTGCATTAAATCTTGGCAGATCTTAGAACGGCGCTCAATTCCGGTTAAGAACCGTTCTTCTACCCTCATTGTGCCTTTGACATCTAAGCAAATGGCATAGTCGTTGTGGAGTCCGGGATGGGGGCCATGTTTGTCAATTAAGTCTTGGAATAATGATTCTGGAATTGAACCGCTGGGAATTTGAGGAGAATGTGCTCCCCAAGCTCCGACTTGCATCCCCTCAACAGATTCATTTAAGCGCAGTTGAGGTACATCAAAGCTAATGACTCGTTTGCCTTTGGCAAAGCTAAAGAAAGGGGGATATTCTTGATAGTCGTAAGCTGCCCGAGTTTCGGTATCATAAGTCCCATCTTGTAGCCCCATCATCGCCCAGTAACCTGTTTTTTGGGGAGGGCATCCGGTTGAAAATGTCGTCCAAGCTGTTTCTACATTGGAGTCCCGAAAGTTATCTAAACGTCCATAAATTCCTTGTTCGCGCAGACGTGATAAATTCTTCAGGTATCCTTGAGACATCCATTTTTCCAGTAGTGATGGCTCAGCCGCGTCCAACCCGATAGCAATGACAGGATTTGTAGCTTTTTCCATAAGATGACCTGATTGAATAAGGATTTATTGGGGAGTGCCTTGTGCGGACAAGCTATTGTTTGATTTGATTGAAAGTTAGATGCAATCAAACATATTCAGTTGTTAGGATCAGCTTTGCCCAAAGTGACTCAATCCGCATCGGTTGAATATTGTTTGTGTTATAACAAGTCCTATAACACATGGTTTTATACTCATTTAAGAGAAGGTTTTAACCGACCGGATTTGATCTTGTGTTCACAATAGCATTAAGAACAGACTGAAATACAGCCTACTATGTAAAGTCTCTTCAAAATTATGTAAAGCTTTTGTAAAGCAACGGAATCAAGAGCAATCTAACTTAGTATTGCCGAAAAAGGGTGATAAAATGAATATGGCAAAAAATATAACAGAATACATAATTGCTTAAGTCAATCAAGAATCTTTGAAATGAGCGTGAAATCAGCAACGGAAACAGTATCATTAAATACATCCTTTGCCAAGTCATTTACTAATGTCTGTGCATGGTAAATAAATGAACATTGCAACGGAAACAGTATCATTAAATACATCCTTTGTGAAGTAGTTGACTAATCTCTGAAAAGATCGTCAAATAAACCGGATAAACAGTATCATTAAATACATCCTTTCTGAAGTAGTTGACTAATCTCTGTCTGACAATAATCAGTTAATTCTAAAACAGCTTGTTTGGCTTGTTTGCCATGATAATCTTGTTGTCGTTGAGGGGTGATCCAATAAGGCTGACCGATTAAGACATTAACACGGCGGTAAATCACCAGAGGATGCCAACCGGATTGATCGAATAAGGGTTCAGACGGATCAAACCAACTTAATAGTCGTAACGGAATCATCGAGGAGATAGACTCTTCTTCAAAGGCGGCGATCGCCACGGGTAACACGGCTAAATTTTCGACATTTGCGCGTAATGCTAAATGAGCAAATCCTCGCTGAAATGCTCCGACAGTATTGCCTGGAGTGTATTTTACCATCGGCTCAGCTCCTTCTGGAAAGATTCCGACTTGTTGTCGTTGTTGTAGCAGTTGAGTGGCTTGCTGAAAGAAATATTTCGGATGATTAGAAGGCTCATTTAAAGGAAAAGCACCCAAGGTGGTCACGATTTCTCTCAACAGGGGAACCTCACCCATATAATGATGGCAGGCAAAGCGAATGGGATTGCCAATTGCAGCGGTGAGTAAAATTGGATCGAGAAAACTACGATGATTGCTAACAATCAATACAGCCGTATTTTGAGGAATTCTGTTTTGATAATGTAAGAATAAGCGGGTTCCAAATCCCCTTAGTAAAGCTTGTGAAGTTTGTACTGTTCGAGTTGAAGACATCAGTTAGTAAGAGGTAGGGATAAACTCAGAGTGAATCATCAGAAAAAACTCATGAACTTAATATTTTAGCGTATGAATCTTGCTGGCTTAAATTCAGACCGTTTTTTCCCCAGTTTCATGACTCTCTTCTGCAATACTTTGATTTCCTGAATCAGCCATACTGAGCCGTCGATTGGCGATCGGGCTATATAGATACTCCACAAAGACAGACCCAGTGCTAACCCCCTGAGGGGACTCAAGCTGTCTAAATGAGATCGGATTCTACCGGGATAAAAAACACCATCGCCTTAGGGATAACCCATGAGTGATAGTAAAGTTGTTACCATTTCTACTTGACAACGAGTAAAAATGGGGAATATTTTTTAGGCTTGAATATTAGAATTAATAGAGTTAGAGACGCGCATCGGCAAAATACCAATGACATCTGAATCTGAAAATAAGTCTTTTAAGTTTTTAGGGCTATAGATGTCTGGAGTCAGAGACAGGGTTAATTGAAGAAATTGATCGATTCTCTCTAATTTTTCGGGTTTAGATCAGTTATAGATACCATCGAGCATCCTCAAATCTTGATCGAGATTTTATTCTGTTTACATTTGATCAATTGACTTAACTTGGCTTAAAGATATAACTCAAACAATTACAAATTGTTATATTCAGCTACAGAATAACTAATCACTTATTGCATTGCAAACGGATGTAAGCTGATCTGCTGAGAACTTTTCTCCCAGTAGAATCATAAATTATAAATACTGATGAGAAGGTCTGGGGCGATCGCGATCTTGCTATATTAAATTTGTCTTTGCCGGATTATGCTTTGATCTGACAGGGGTTGAAGTCACAAAAATAGGGAAAATCTCCGATTAAACCGAGGAGTCTGTAAAAGACTAATTTTTGATTGAACTGCTGTTAAAGCATTAGAACCAATATTTATTAATTCTTTAACTTTACGGATGTAAGCTTAAGATAATTACTCTAGCACTTGATTTTAATTCAAAAAGTACTATAATTTTGTGGTTTACTTTAAATATAATATTTATATACGCTAAATTAAATCAATGAAATTTTCTAAGTCATTCCCTCACGTCTATCACCCACTGCAAGCATCCAGTGCTTAACAAGCGTCATTGGAAAAGTCGCAGAAATATTATTGATCGGCGGACGGGTGCATTTTCTCCCAAGCTATCCTGTTTCAGTCAAAAAACCTTTGAAGAGGAAATAGTTGAGTGCTCTGAAACAGTTAATCTAATACTGTTATAGGACATTGAAAGCTCGCTGTTGTCAGGGGATAACCGGATTTACGGTTATTTTTTCCTATGACGCTGAGGAACTTCCAACCATCCACCCAACATCTCAATTAATTGAGCGCTTTTCCTAAATGACTCATTGATCGCATCTGGCATTTTGTCTAAATTGTTATTATTGCTGTTCCCATTAATTGTGGAAACAATTGATTTATCAGCCCATTGCTCATGAAGCCTAATCATCCCACTCAAAAGAAATTTTCTTTAACCACCCCTTTATACTACGTCAATGATGTTCCTCATGTTGGTAGTGCTTACACGACGATGGCAGCAGATGCTATGGCTCGATTTAAGCGCTTACAAGGACAATCTGTCCTGTTAATCACCGGAACCGACGAACATGGCCAAAAAATTCAACGAACTGCTGAAAGTTTAGGGCAATCTCCCCAAGAGCATTGTGACAAAATTGCCCATAGTTTTGAGCAACTGTGGCAACAGCTTAATATTCAGTATGATCGATTTAGTCGGACGACTGCACCCCGTCATGAGGCGATTGTCAAAGCGTTTTTTCAACGAGTTTGGGAACGAGGAGATATCTATTTGTCTCAGCAACAGGGCTGGTATTGTGTCTCCTGCGAAGAGTTTAAAGAAAAACGAGAACTGATTGAGGAAAAATATTGTCCCATTCACACGAATAAGGCAGTAGAATGGCGGGATGAACAAAACTATTTTTTCCGACTCTCTAAATATCAAACCGATTTAGAAGCACTGTATCAGAAACAGCCTGAGTTTATTCAACCTGAAAGCCGCCGCAACGAAGTGTTAAGCTTTGTCAGTCGTGGCTTGGAGGATTTTTCCATCTCACGGGTGAATGTAGATTGGGGTTTTCCTGTACCCAACGATCCCAGTCAAACATTATATGTTTGGTTTGATGCTCTACTCGGGTATGTTACTGCTTTACTCGAACCCGAACAAGAACCAACCTTAGAGAATGCTCTCAGCCACTGGTGGCCTATTAACCTGCATTTGATTGGTAAAGATATTCTCCGCTTCCATGCCATTTACTGGCCAGCAATGTTACTCTCAGCCGAGTTACCGCTACCAGATCGTATCTTTGGACACGGTTTTCTGACCAAAGAAGGGCGAAAAATGGGTAAGAGTTTGGGAAACACACTCGATCCGGTGGACTTAATCAATCGGTTCGGTGCAGATGCGGTGCGGTATTACTTTCTCAAAGAGATCGAATTTGGTCAAGATGGAGATTTTAGCGAAACTCGATTTATTAATACAGTAAATGCGGATCTAGCCAACGATCTGGGAAATTTACTCAACCGAACGTTAAAAATGGCTCATAAATATTTTCAGGGCTGTATTCCCGATTGCAAAGGAGAAGATATTTCTTCAGAGCATCCTTTAAAATCAATGGGAATATCTCTTGGTCAAACCGTGAGTAATGCTTATGACAATCTGGCTTTTAGCGCAGCTTGTACAGCGATTTTAACAATGGTTCAAGCGGGAAATAAATATATTGATGAGCAAGCGCCTTGGAGTTTATATAAACAAGGAGAACATCAATTAGTTGCACTCGTCCTTTACAGTGTATTGGAGTCTGTACGGCTGGGTGCTTACCTGCTTTCACCCATTATTCCAGAAATTAGTGGATCAGTGTACCATCAGCTTGGTTTTTCGTTAGACTTTAGAAACAGAGAGACAATTGGGACTGAGTTGGCTTATGAAACTCATGGGAGTTGGGGTATACTTCCACCTAATCAATCATTAGGTAAACCCCAGCCCATCTTTCAGCGAATAGAGGTTGAATAAAGGTTTAATTTAATAATCTTTACTCAACTTAACTCACTCTCAATTTTACATCATAGATACACCTTTTTGTTAGCTGTTTGTATTCTGGTTTGAAAATAAATTTAATAAATGAGGAATCAAAATCATGTTCGATCAATCTATCAATCAGGGCGATATCTTTACGCCCGAACAAGTCTTAGAAAACCGAGGACGAGTCGCTATCTTTATTGACGGTTCCAACCTATTTTATGCCGCATTACAACTGGGGATCGAGATTGACTACACCAAGCTTTTGTGTCGCCTGACGGCTGGATCGCGATTATTGCGTTCTTTTTTCTACACCGGAGTTGACCGTACCAACGAAAAGCAACAAGGCTTTTTATTGTGGATGCGTCGCAATGGTTACCGCGTCATTGCCAAAGACTTGGTTCAGCTTCCAGATGGGTCTAAAAAAGCAAATCTCGACGTTGAAATTGCAGTAGACATGATGGCTTTAGCCGGTTCTTATGACACTGCTGTACTTGTCAGCGGGGACGGAGATCTCGCTTATGCTGTAGACTGTGCCAGTTATCGAGGGGTTCGAGTCGAAGTGGTGAGTCTGAGGTCAATGACCAGTGATAGCTTAATTAATGTTGCTGATCGCTATATTGATTTAGAAGCCATTAAAGAAGAGATTCAGAAAACCCCTCGCAGTCCTGGTTATAGTTATCGTCCCCTGTCAAGTATGGGCGTGATGGATGGACAAATCGAGAGTTAATCAGGCCGATGAAACGTGATACGACGATTCCTCAGCTTCATGTTTGGCAGAATAATCCTTTTAGGTTATTCATCGGGCTGATCCGTTGGGTGGGTTCTGAGCGGGTGGGGGTAACCCTAGGCTTACTGCTGTTAACCGCTGGCTGTTCAAAACCTTCACCGCCTATTTCAAATCCGCCCCAGACTCCTCAAACCCCGGAAACAGAGTATGAGGATCGCTTGACTTTAGATGATGTCACCTTAGAACAAGCCAATGAAAAAGGACAACTTCTATGGCGAGTTGAGGCGGAAAAAGCGAGTTACAGCCCCGATCAACGTGTTGCTGAGGTGATCAAACCCTCGGGTGAATTGTATCAAGATGGAAAACTTCTGTATAAAGTTGAAGCCCAGAAAGGGGAAGTTTATCAAGATAGTAAACGAATTGTCTTACGAGATCAAATCATCGCTACTGACCCGAATAATGGCTTGGTGTTACGGGGTGAGGAATTAGAATGGACTGTCGAACAAGAGATTTTAATTGTGCGTAATGGTGTGAGTGGAGATCATGAAAAAATCCAAGCAACCGCCACAGAAGCGCAGCTATTTAATAAAGAAAAACGGGCTGAGTTTTGGAACCAGGTGATTGTGAGTTCTAAAGATCCAGTCGTAAAATTACATACCGATCATATTATTTGGTATTGGGAAGAAGATCGCTTAGTCAGCGATAAACCGTTGAAAATTGATCGTTATCAGGAAGAAACTATCACAGATCGAGCCGTGGCTGAAGCGGGAGAAGTCAATCTCAATACTCAACTCGCCAGCCTTAAACAAAATGTTCAAATTGCAATATCTGAACCGCCATTAAAAATTGGAGGGCAAGAATTAAACTGGAATTATCAGCAACAAACGGTTAATTCTCCTCAACGAATTACGATTATTCACCAAGAAGAAGGAGTGACTTTTACAGCAAACCAGGGAGATGGCGATTTAGCAAAAGAAGTCTTTCAACTCAAAGGAAATGTCTTAGGTGTCGGTCAACAACGTCAAGCACAATTAAATACAGATCAACTGACTTGGTATATTCCACAGCAAACCTTTGAAGCCAACGGTAATGTAATTTATCGTCAAACTGACCCCCCATTGAATTTACGGGGAGACACAGCCATGGGAGAATTGGATAATGAAACTATCGTGGTTCAAAGTAATAATTCTCAAGGTCAAGTGACAACCGAATTTGTACCGGAATAGGAAAGAATTAATTCGGAGTCATGAGCCATTTTAAGTTATAATTTTTATCCACATACTCTATAATATTGCGATTCGTTTTGCCTTCTTCATCTACCTCCCCCCTCAAACGATTAGTCAGCTATGCTAGCCCTCATCAAACACAACTCTGGCAAGCTGCAATTTGTTCTGTATTAAACAAAATCTTTGATTTAATGCCGCCCCTATTAATTGGTGCCGCAGTCGATGTTGTTGTCAATCAGCAAGATTCTTTTCTTGCCAATTGGGGAATTGAAAATGTTGTCCATCAACTGTGGTTACTCTCCCTTTTAAGCTTAATTGTTTGGGGTTTAGAATCCGCTTTTGAATTTGGTCATGAGGTTTTATGGCGCAATTTAGCCCAAACCATTCAGCATGAGTTACGGCTTGAGACTTATGGGCATTTACAAGAGTTAGAATCGGCTTATTTTGAAGATCGAAGTACGGGCGGTTTAATGTCGATTTTAAATGATGATATTAATCAGTTAGAACGATTTTTAGATACGGGTGCTAACGAAGTTTTACAAGTGATTACCACAGTCATTATTATCGGCGGCGGATTTTTTATTATTTCTCCCAGTATTGCGGTATTTGCAATGTTACCGATGCCATTTATTATTTGGGGATCTTTAGTATTTCAAAAGCGTTTAGCACCCCGTTATGCAGAGGTACGGGAAAAAGTGAGTCTGTTGAGTGGGCAACTGGCTAATAATTTATCCGGCATAACTACAATTAAAAGTTTTGTGGCAGAAGATTATGAAGTGAATCGAATTCAACAGCAAAGTGATGCCTATCGTCAAAGTAACCGTAAAGCCATTACTTTATCTTCTGCATTTATACCTTTAATTCGGATTTTAATTTTATTTGGGTTTATTGCCACTCTATTAATCGGTGGATTACAAGCTATTTCTGGAAAATTAGCAGTAGGAAGTTATAGTGTTTTAGTGTTTATTACCCAACGTTTACTTTGGCCGTTAACGCGCCTGGGAACGACATTTGATCAATATCAAAGAGCCATGGCATCCACCAGTAGAGTCATGAGTTTATTAGATACTCCAATCAAAATTCATCCCGGTGATATTTCCTTACCTGTTAATCAGATTCGAGGAGAGATTGAAATCAAAAATATTACCTTTGCCTATCAAGAACGTCACCCTGTTATTCAAGATTTATCCCTAAAAATTCCGGCTGGACAAACAATAGCTATTGTCGGTTCAACGGGGTCAGGGAAAAGCACTGTGGTGAAACTTTTATTACGGCTTTATGAAATTCAATCGGGCAGTATTACTTTAGATGATATTGAAATTAATCGGATTCAATTAAAGGATTTAAGACGTGCTATTGGGTTAGTTAGTCAGGATGTTTTTCTATTTCATGGAACTGTAGCAGAAAATATTAAATATGGCAGTTTTGATGCCAGATTACCGGAGATTATTGCAGCGGCTGAAGTCGCAGAAGCCCATCGATTTATTCAGGAATTACCCCAAGGTTATGATACGATTATTGGGGAGCGTGGACAGAAACTTTCCGGCGGACAACGACAACGAATTGCGATTGCTAGAGCCGTGTTAAAAAATCCTCCCATTCTGATACTAGATGAAGCTACTTCTGCGGTGGATAATGAAACAGAAGCCGCCATTCAACGCTCTTTAGAACAGATTACAAAAAACCGCACAACCATTGCCATTGCTCACCGTCTTTCTACCGTACGAAACGCCGATTGTATTTATGTGATGGAACAAGGTAAATTAGTAGAATGGGGTCAACATGAAGTCTTATTAGAAAAACAAGGAATTTACACCAGTTTATGGCGAGTGCAGTCGGGATTACATTAGTTAAAACTTCTTAATTTGGTCAATTAAATGACCTTCAAATAAATTGATACCGACGGCTGATTTAAGTAAATAAAGTAATAAGAAAATAAAGGTACTAATTAATAGATTTAAACCGATTAAAAGTAAAGTCGCCGCGATAAAATTTCCTACTTTTGTAGCTTTTGTAACTGAATGATTTCGTCTGCCTTGTCGCCGATCTTGACCGACAAATACAACAACATAAAATCGAGATAAAATTAGATCAACTGTAAACCTTAAATCTACAATTTTAGGAGAAGGCTTTGGGATCGCTTGAGTTAATACCCGTTTAACTTCATGAATTTGATCGGGATTAAAACTATCGAAAACATTAGGCTGAATTTGATTAATATAATATTCTGGCGTTAAACTATTAATTCTTTGAAACTGTCGATCTTTTTTCATTTCATCTTCAATAAAAACTTAAAGCTGACTTAAACTAAAAAATAATCCACCCCCTCCCAAAGATAATCCAGTTAAACTCACTAATATAATAAATCTTTGAATAGCCCTAAAACCTCTTAATTCCATTTCTTTATAAGTCAAGGCAAGACTAACAATTAATACAATCCCAAGGCTCCATAATAATACAATAATTGTTGACCATAAAGCAATCTGGTTGACAGGAATCTGACTCGGCCATATCTGGGGCCAGCGCTTAAATACCGTTACTAAACATATAATTAAAACAATCCAAGCATTTGCAATTAATAACCCATCCTGACCCGATCTAGCTAAATATAGAATGATGAATAGGCTTCCTAACCAGATCGATAATGGCGCGTTAAAAGCTGCCAACAGCCAGCCAGCTATACCATAACCGCCGATTAAAATAAATCCATAAATTAACAGTCTGCGAGATAAAATGAATAATAATTTTTGTAGCATTATTAAATTATTGTCAGACAGATAACGCGAGTAGCGCGGTGGCGTAGCCTCTCACGAGTGAGAATTGCTATCCCTATTTTAACGCTATTGTTATAATAGATAAAATATAGCGTTGCACAGCTTAGCTTTTTTATTTATTCATTTAAGTTAAATAATGATTAACATTCAACAAACCCTAGCACAAGAACTGTCTTTACGACCTCAACAAGTTGAAAATACACTTGAACTATTCGCAGAGGGTGCAACCATTCCTTTTATTGCGCGTTATCGTAAAGAAAGAACCGGATCTTTAGATGAAGTTAAACTGCGAGATATATCAGAACGGTTTACTTATTTAACTGAATTAGAAGATCGAAAAAAAGCAATTTTAGAATCGATTTCCTCCCAGGGAAAACTAACAGAAGAATTACAAAATAAAATAGAATCTAGTTTACAAAAAAATGAATTAGAAGATCTTTATCTTCCCTTTAAACCGAAACGTCGTACTCGTGCCACCACAGCGCGAGAAAAAGGCTTAGAACCGTTGGCAAATTGGATTGATGGTTTAAATCATCCCAGTTCTCATAAAGCCGATTTACAGGCAGAAGCGACTCAATATATTTCAGCAGAAAAAGGCGTTAAAACGGTAGAAGAGGCACTACAGGGAGCGGCTGATATTTTAGCAGAAGGAATTGCAGAAACAGCAGAATTTAGAGCATATGTACGAGAATATTTAATGGAAAATGGCGTATTTGTTTCAACGATAAAATCTGATTATCCCGAGGGTTCAACTAAGTTTGAAATGTATCGCAATTATCGAGATTATATTGAAGAAATTAAACCCCATAATTTACTCGCTTTATTTCGAGGAGAAGCAGAGGGAATTGTAAAGCTTGATATAGAATATGATGAAGATTATATTTTAGCCTATTTAGGATCTCAAACTCTTAAAAGTAAAAATAATACAATTCGTCAATATTATCAGGCTTTGATTAAAGATGCTTTTAATCGATTAATGAAAAACTCAATCATCAGTGATATTCGAGCGGCTCGGAAGTTAGAAGCTGATATAGAATCCATTCAAACATTTGAAGCCAATTTACGCAATTTATTACTCTCAGCGCCAGCCGGAATGAAGCCAACTTTAGCAATTGATCCCGGTTTTCGGACTGGATGTAAAGTAGCTGTTCTATCAGAAACCGGACAGTTTTCTAAATATCAAACGATTTTTCCCCATCAATCTAAGACTCAACGTCAAGACGCAGCAAAAACAATTCAAGGCTTAATTGAAAAGTATAATATTGAACTAATTGCCATTGGAAATGGTACAGCCGGACGAGAAACAGATGAGTTTATTACGGAAGTTTTATCTGATGTAAAACAAAAGCCAATTAAAGTGATGGTGAATGAATCTGGTGCTTCGATTTATTCCGCCAGTGATGTAGCACGACAAGAATTTCCGGACTTAGATTTAACGGTTCGAGGTGCAATTAGTATTGGTCGTAGGCTACAAGATCCATTAGCAGAATTGGTTAAAATTGATCCAAAATCAATTGGAGTCGGACAATATCAACATGATGTTGACCAAAAATTATTGAAGCAAAAATTAGATGAAACAGTCGAAAGTTGTGTTAACTATGTAGGGGTAGAATTAAATACAGCCTCGAAAGAACTATTAACCTTTGTGTCTGGAATTACTCCAACTATTGCTCAGAATATTATTAATTATCGCAACGAAAAAGGAGTATTTAAAACCCGTAAAGAATTACTGAAAGTGGCTAAACTAGGGCCGAAAGCATTTCAACAGTCAGCGGGTTTTTTACGCATTCGATCGGGCAGTAATCCTTTGGATAATACAGCAGTACATCCAGAAAGTTATGATGTGGTAAAAACAATGGCAGCCGATATCGGTATTCCACTTAAAAGTATTACTCAGGCAGCAGATCAGTTTCGTTCAATTCCTTTGAAAAAATATGTAACAGATACGGTTGGAATTCCAACTTTAAAAGATATTATTGAGGAATTAGAAAAGCCAGGACGCGATCCACGGGAACAGTTTCAATATGCTGAATTTAGAGAAGATATTAAAGAAGTCACTGACTTAAAACCGGGAATGGAATTAGAAGGAATTATTACAAACGTGGTGAATTTTGGTGCGTTTGTGGATGTGGGAGTGCATCAAGATGGATTAATTCATATCTCTCAGTTAGCGGATCGCTTCGTTGAAGATCCAAAGCAAATTGTTAAGGTGGGACAGGTGGTGAAAGTTCGGGTTTTGGAGGTGAATGAAAAGTTACGAAGAATTAGTTTATCGATGCGATCTAGAGATTAAAATTTACCACAGAGAGTATTAGAACACGGAGAGTTTGTTTGAGAGAATATTATGTTATTTCGTCAATTATTTGATCGCGAGTCTTGTACCTATACTTATTTAATGGCTGATTTAGAGACTCAAACAGCGGTTTTAGTTGACCCTGTAGTTGAACAGGTCGAACGGGATTTAAGCTTGATTCAGGAGTTAGGATTAAGCTTAAGTTTTTGTCTAGAAACTCATGTTCATGCGGATCATATTACGGGTTTGGGGTTGCTACGAGAAAAGACGGGTTGTGAGGGAATTGTCCCGGAAAATGCGGCGGTGGCTTGCGCGGATCGTCACATCAAAGATGGGGAGATTTTAACACTAGGTGAGGTTAAAATTGAGGCGGTCGCGACTCCGGGACATACGGATAGTCACATGGCTTATCGTATCAATCAAGATCGGGTATTGACGGGGGATGCGTTGTTTATTCGGGGTTGTGGACGGACAGATTTTCAGAATGGAAATGCGGGGAGTTTATTTGATTCGGTGACGCAAGGGTTATTTACTTTAGCGGATGAAACCTCAGTGTATCCGGGTCATGATTATCGTGGACAAACCGTTTCAACCATTGGGGAAGAAAAACAATTTAACCCCCGGTTTGTTGGACGCAACCGCAATGATTTTATTCAATTTATGAATAAATTAAACCTTCCAAATCCTCAAAAAATGATGGAAGCAATTCCTGCAAACGAACGGTGTGGGATGGTTAAGTCGTGATTAAATGGGAACCGGAGAATCAACATAAATAGTCGGTTCATTCATCTTAAATTCTATTCCATGAGTCACCAATTGCTTTGAAATTTTGTTATTAGCAACTTCCAGTAAACGTTTCCGCAGTAGAGTTGAATCTTCATTAGAACCGAGAATAAAGAAAGTCACTCTAGCGCGGGTTCCCGGTTTATCTTTAGGATGTAATAATGTTATTTTTGTACTACCTGGATCGATACCAAATAAAGTTTCTGTACTTTCTTTAATCACCTGTTCAATTAATGCTTTTTCTTGTTCTTGCAGGAGACTCATGAAGTCTAGATAAAGCAATACCATAACTTTTTTACCCCGAGTAATATTCTCAATATCTTTTGTTGCCATAATTGAATTAGGCACAATTAATAAAGTATTACGGGCGGCAATTCTAATCTTAGTTGATCGTAAACCAATCGACTCAATACGACCATAAATATCTTCTTGATGAGGATTAAAATTCACCCGAACATATTCTCCAGGAACATAAGGACGATCTAAATATAATACAATGGTTCCAATTAATTGTTCTAGAACGCTTTGCGCCGCAAATGCAACCGCTAAACCCCCAATACCGAACCCAGCAACTAAGGCAAATAAATTAATATTATTGCTATTTGCAAAAATAATGACGGCAATAAAGCCAATCATAATATTACAAATCGTTTCTATGACTAAGATAAATTCATCCGCATTCCATCCTAGTTTTTGTACAATTACAATGCCATAAGCCAGGAGAAATTGTCGAACCAGTCGAGAGGCTAACCAGGCAATACTAATTGTCATTACTGAATAGAGAATAAAAGTTAAAAGATCATAGACGACTTCGTATTTATCGAGTAACTCTAAACAGAAATTGAGTAAAATTAAAGTTCCAGTAATTTTGAATGCTTGACTCAACGGTTCAATAAACTGTTGATTAATTTCTTCCCCATACTTTGGTGAAACTCGTTGTATTAATATACTTACAACTTTAGGGGTATATCGTCCAATTAGCAAAGATAGAATTGCTAAACAGAAGAAAATAATTAATCGAATCCCTAATTCAATTAGAAAGCTTTCAGTATCTTCGGTAATGAAAGGAATATTTTGTAGATTTTGTAGCCAAGTAGAATTGAGCATTTCTTTCTTCAAACGTTAACGGGAGAGACGACATTAACTTGTTTTTTCTCTAAGTCAAAATCGATGCCATATTCATGTAGTTTTTGACTAATATTTTGTCCGGCAATTTCGAGAAGTTGACTACGAATTTCCATTGATATTTCACCCGAACCTAAGATAAAAAAGGTAACTTGTGCCTGTACCATTACTTTATCTTTTTCACTGACAATATCTTGAAACTTAACTTGTGTAATGCGGTGATCTAAACCAAAAATATCTTGAGTACTATCTAAAATAATTTGACGAATAAAAGCCTTTTCTTCTTCTAAAACCTCCTGATAAAAAGTGAGATAAATTAAAGAAATAATCTTCTTTGCATTGGTTAAGTTCTCAATCGTTGTTTGAGTTAAAATATTATTAGGAATAATCACTAAGCTGCCTTTTCCAGAGGTTCTAATTTTTGTTGAACGCCAACCAATTGATTCGACTCGACCAAAGGTTCTATCGGGTAAATGAATATAATCATCCACAACAAACGGCCGATCTAAATACAGAACAATTCCTCCTAATAATTGCTCTAAGGTTTTTTGAGCCGCAAATGCAACCGCTAATCCGCCAATTCCTAAACTGGCTAATAATCCAACTAAATTAAGATGATGGGTTTGAGAAAAGATAAAAACAACAATTACAATGATAGAAGCATTCGCCAAAAACTTAAAAACAATGAGGAGTTCACTATTTATTTTTCGTTTATTTCGCAGGGCAATATTTAAGAAATACACATCAAAAAACTGACGAAATAACCGAGAACCTAGCCAGCTCATCGCAATAGTAATTGATAATCCGAGGGGAACTTCTAAAACAGCTAACCATTCCGGCAAAGGTGCAACTAAAATCGCAATATCAGTAAGACTTAAAAACAGAATTAAACCCAGTTGATTTTGAACCGGATAAACAATTTGTTGATAAATTTCTTGAACTTGAGTTGAGCCTAAACGAGAAATCGCAAAGCTAATTAATCGAGGAATTAGTAAACTGCTGGCTAGAATAATGATCCCCCCTATTCCAAAAAAACTGAGCCAGATTTTGAGTCGAACAGTGGGTAAGCTTGGAGCCGCATCGATTAGCGTTAATATCCCATGACTTAGGATTAAAAAATGAAGTAACATATTAGTCTGATTCAGTTATTATTGATTAAAAATTTATGTATCTTTTTTAGGGATAGCAGGGGTAACCTTTTCCTCTGTTAATCCCTCAACCGAACGCAGAAACGCAGCACTTTCTTCAGGTAAAGCGGTATTAATAAACATTCCGCTTCCCAGTTCAAAGCCAGCCGCTAAAGACACCCTAGGAACAATTGCAATATACCAGTGGAAATAATCGGTTCGTTGATCTGCTGTGGGAATTGAGCGAATAGTATAATTATAATCTGGATTGTGTAATCCATAATAGAGTTTACTCAGTACCGTCTTTAATGTTATCGCTAAGTCCACCATTTCTTCCGGTGTTATTTCATCAAAAGAGGAAGCATGACGACGGGGGAAAATCCAAGTATGAAAAGGGGAAAGTGCGGCATAAGGAATAAACGCCACAAAACTTTTATTTTCATAAATAATTCGTTCTTGTGCCTGTAATTCATCACTCAAGGTGCGGCAACAAATGCATTCTCCAGTATCATCATAGTGGCGAATGGCTTCTTTCATGCGATCGCGCCATTGATAGGGTACAATTGGCAAAGCAGCAATTTGTGAATGAGGATGTTCTAAAGAAGTTCCCGCGCCTTTTCCGTGATTTTTAAAGATAATAATCGTTTCAATCCGGGAATCCTGACGCAGTTCTAAATAGCGTTTGCGGTAAACTTTTATAATATTAGTAATATCTGTTACAGACATTAACGCCATCGTTAAGTGATGATAGGGATGTTCAATCACCACTTCATGAAACCCAACGCCAGAGAGAGACCGAAAACTACTCGCAACATTTCTGAGCCGTTCTCCCTCGACTGATAAAGCGGGATATTTATTCCCCACAACTCGTACATTCCACGGCTGAGTTGAGCCTTCTGTATATCTTAAATATTCTGGAGTTCCTGTTAGATGTTCATTACCCACACAAAATGGACAATTGGGGTGATAAGCCGGAATATTTTCACAAGAATGAGTGTCTGCCTGAGTAAACTCATGGGGTCTTTTTGCTCGTTCTGTTGCAATAATCACCCAGTCCCGAGTAATCAGATTTTGCCGTAGTTCAGTCATCGAATTCCACAACGCCAAAGGATAAAGAAAAATCAAACCCCCTCAAGTTGTCCAGCTTGACAGAGAATCTTGAAACAGCAATCATCATGCTACGCTATATTGGTTTAATTCAAATGATAACCACAGCTTGAACAGAAGCGGTCATCTGGTTTAACCGCAGCACCACATTGACTGCAAAATTGCTGAGTAATAGCAGAAGATAAACCCATCTGCATTTCCATCTTACCCATCTGTATATCTATTGGCTGCATCGATTTTATCGGCGGCATCGGTTTTATTGGCGGCATTGGCCTCATCGGCATCCGTCCCGACACTGGAGAATTTAAAATTTCCTGAAGCTGTAACGCTTCACCCAAAACCGAAGGTCGTCTCCCAAGAACAGACATTGAAGTACCTGCAACCTGAATATAATATTCCTTCTGTTCTGTTTGTACTTGAAATACCACACCCTCGGAAGCCTGATACACACAAGGTGTCGTATTCCATTTTCCGGTATAAATACTACTCCCTGCTATTTGTTGCTGTCCCAGGCCATGGCGCAGCGCCGTTATCGCAGTCTGCATACCCTGATTTTCCAGGTAGATTTTGTCGTCAGGACTTAGTTCAAGAACATACGCCATGGTCTATTGTTCCTATCAGTCATTTTCTCCTCTTTATTTTAAACCTGGCGTATAGAGAAGGGAATGGGGAATGGGGAACGGCACAAAGTGCGGTCTATAGCCCTACGGGCAATAGGGCTAAAGCCCATGGCTACGAATCAGGCTTACGCTAGGGGGAGGTGCTGAAGCCGAACCTGCGTCCGCACCTTGAAAGCGCCGTGGTCTCCCCAAGTAGAGCAACTTTGCGTATAGAGGGAACGGGGAACTTATAAAAAATCCTTACGGGCGCATTGCAATGCGCCCCTACCTGACTCGGTCAATTTTGTTCCTTTCTGAATTGATATTATAATTATTTTCGTAATCGCTCTGTATTTTCCACTAAACTTTGAGCAAATTGATCGAATCTTTGTGACAGTTTTTCATCTAATAACTTACCCTCCCCGTCAAACGCCTGCCAAGCTTGACCAATGGCAATTTGTTCTGGGATGACCCAAGCATGAACCCATCTCATGATCACTCTCATATCGTTGAGTGCATTACTATTAGACTGACCTCCCAAAACACTAATTAACCCGCTGACTTTACCCGCTAAATGTTCAAAACTCATCAAGTCCAGGGCATTTTTCAGTACACCACTGAGGCTACCATGATATTCTGGGGTCGCCAGTATCACACCGTCGGCTTGTTTCACCGTTTCCTGTAGCAATGCCACATCAGGATAGTCAGAAAAATCATCTCCGCCATCACAAAACGGTAATTTTAGCGATCGCAAATCTAAAACTGTCACCTCTGCTCCCAAAGCCTCGACCCGTTGGGCTGCAATATTCAGTGCCTGCTGACTGTGAGACCCTGGTCGTAAACTGCCACTAATTCCAACAATTTTTACCATGATTAACTTAACCTCTTAACGCTATAACTCGTACTCATAACGACTACATATAAGCTAACATATTTTTGAGATCAACTCATCTTGTATAATCATTAAAGATTTGCTGCAACTGATGCACAAGAGACTGAGATCGGGATCTATGGTATAATAAACTTTGTACGCAAATGTAGTCAAATGTAGTCAAATGCCGTCAAATCTCTCTGGGGTTTCCATACTATTATTTGCGGACAATTCCGTCAATTAGGAGTAGTGCGATACGGCGTGCCACC
>JBARXJ010000010.1:0-1522 GCA_049647265.1 Microcoleaceae cyanobacterium | reverse complement strand
CTAAAAGACCCACTCATTCGTATGAGTGGGTCTTTTTTTACGTATTAGAATAAAGAATTAATTTTCTTCTTTCTTGGGCTTCTTGCCTTTGGTGATGCGAATATTGATCTCCTCCGCGTCTTTCTTCTTTCCAATGTGAATGGTATCACCTTCTTCCAAATTGGAATTGATGATTTCTTCCGCCATTGGATCTTCAACATATTTTTGAATCGCTCTCTTCAAAGGTCGGGCACCAAACTTTTCATCGTATCCTTTCTCGGCAATGAAATCTTTGGCTGCTTCACTAAGTTTTACTTCATAGCCAAGTGAGTTGATCCTTCTGTAGAGTTTTCCCAATTCGATATCGATGATTTTATTGATATCTGTTTTCGAAAGTGAGTTGAAAATAACCACATCATCAATTCGATTAAGGAACTCAGGTGCAAAGGCCTTTTTCAAAGCATTTTGAATAACTGCAGCTTGAGCAGAGTTTTCATTTTCTATTCTCGCTCTGGTGCCAAATCCCACTCCCGTACCAAAATCAGAAAGCTGACGCGCTCCAATATTAGAAGTCATGATCAAAATGGTGTTTCGGAAGTCTATCTTTCTACCGAGGCTATCCGTAAGCTGACCGTCATCCAGCGCTTGCAACAACAAGTTGAATACATCTGGGTGTGCTTTCTCAATCTCATCCAATAGAATGATCGAGTAGGCGTGTCTTCTTACTTTCTCAGTGAGCTGTCCGCCTTCTTCATAACCTATATATCCTGGAGGTGCTCCAATCAATCTGCTTATGGCAAATTTCTCCATGTACTCACTCATGTCGATTCTGATAAGCGAATCTTCACTGTGAAATAAATACTTCGAGAGTTCTTTTGCCAATTGTGTTTTACCAACACCTGTAGGCCCTAAGAAAATGAACGAACCAATGGGTTTGTTTGGGTCTTTAAGTCCAGCTCTATTTCTCTGGATGGCTTTTACCACCTTTCCTACGGCACTGGTTTGACCAATGACAGAATCATGAAGTTCATCGTTCATTTTGGCCAAACGACCACTTTCTTTCTCTGCAATTCGCTGCATTGGGATCCCCGTCATCATGGCTACCACTTCTTCCACGTGATCAACTGTCACAGTTACTCGGTGATTCTTGGCCTCAGCCTCCCATTTGTTTTTTGCTGTTTCTAGCTCTTCAATAAGGCTGCGCTCTCTATCGCGCAATTTGGCAGCTTCTTCATACTTCTGACTGCGTACAACTCTGTTCTTTTCTTCTTTTATTTCTTCAATCGCTTTTTCCGCTTCAATGATCTCCGCAGGTACTTTGATATTTGTGATGTGCACACGCGACCCTACTTCGTCCAAAGCGTCAATCGCTTTGTCTGGAAGGTGTCGATCAGAAATATACCTACTGGTAAGCGTTACACAAGCCTTCAAAGCAGCCTCAGTATATGTTACACTATGGTGTTCTTCGTACTTCTCTTTGATGTTGTTAAGAATCTGAATAGTCTCCTCCTCATTTGTGGGCTCAACCATTACTTTTTGGAAG
>JBARXJ010000009.1:0-2237 GCA_049647265.1 Microcoleaceae cyanobacterium | reverse complement strand
GCAGTATCGCGATCACCGATGCGCGACACCAGATGCGCCGCCCGAACCGCCAGGCCTTCAGCGCGCAGCCTCTTGGCGCGAACCTTGACGATATTGCCGTCGACTGGCGGAATCTTCGCGGCCGGCGTGCCCGCGCGCGCCGAGTAGGGAAAGACGTGCAGCCATGGAATGCCGATGTCCGAGACGATGCGCAGGCTGTTTTCGAACAGGATGTCGTCCTCCGTCGGGAAGCCCGCGATCATGTCCGCTCCGAATGTGATGTCCGGTCGCCGCTCACGCAGCGAGGCGCACAACATGATCACGTCGTCCCGCGAGTGACGGCGCTTCATGCGCTTCAGAATCATGTCGTCGCCTGCCTGCAGCGCCAGGTGAAGATAGGGCATGATGCGTGGCTCGGAAACGATCAGTTCGAACAGAACCGGATCGACCTCGGCGGGGTCGATGGAGGAAAAGCGCAGCCGCGGAAGCTCCGGCACCAGTTTCAAAATACGCCGAACCAGATCGCCCAAAGGCGGCGCGCCCGGCAGGTCGCCCCCCCAGCTCGACAGATCCACGCCCGTCAGCACGACTTCGCGGTAGCCCTGCCGCACCAGATTGCGGACATGTCCGACCACTTCGCCCGCCGGGACGGATCGTGCATTGCCCCGACCGTAGGGAATTATGCAAAAGGTGCAGCGATGGTCGCACCCGTTCTGAACCTGCAGAAAGGCCCGAGTGCGTGACTGCGCGCGCTCCGAGGCATTGGCCGAGCCGAGAAATTGCGGCGCACTGTCCCGGACCGTCATGATATCGTTGACGCGAATGCGCTCCGAGGATGGCCCGAAATGCTCTGGCGCGAAGACACCCGGCTGCATCTTGTCGTGATTGCCGAGAACCTGATCGACTTCCGGCAGGGCTGCGAAGGCGTCCGGATCGATCTGGGCGGCACAGCCTGTCACGATGACCGTCGCGCCCGGTCGGTCGCGTCGCGCCTTGCGTACGCGGCGTCGGCTTTCCGCGACAGCCTCATTGGTTACGGCGCACGTATTGATGATGACCGCGTTTTCCAGCCCGTCATCGCGGGCAAGCGCGACCATTGCGTCCGACTCGGACGCATTCAGGCGGCAGCCCAGTGTTATGATCTCGACCGGTTCCATGATGAACCCGCCATGTGGTTCGGTCCTGCCTTCGAATCAAGCAAGGGCGGCAGGACAAAATATTATGAAGTCGCGCATCCATTTCAGTCGGTCGCGTCGTCAGCTTGATTGAAACCCGTCTGAAAGGAGACATACATGGAAGACATTCTCGTACCGCTCGGTTTCTTCGCGGTCATTCCGACAACCGTCTGGGCCGTCAGTGCCTATCGCCACAAGAGCCATGCCGCGACCATAGGCTTGCTTGAAACAATGGCGGGCAAGGGCGATCCGATAACCCCGGAAATCGTCGAGACGCTGGGCGTGCAACGCCGCCCGCGCCATGCAGACTTGCGTACTGGGCTGATACTGATCGCGGTGGCTCTTGCCACACTCTTCACAGGTACAATCAGTCCCGACGACGAAGCGACGACCGTGTTCGCAGCCGTCGCGAGCTTCCCGCTTCTGGTGGGACTGGTTTTCGTCGGGCTGTGGTTCGGCATTAGCCGCCGCGACGCGGACTGACGTCGCGGCCTGTGTCGCGCGCTGATGCCTTCGATCCTATCGTCCGTGCCCATCAGGGCGCGGTACGGACCTTCCTGCGACGGCTCGTCCGGAATAGTGCCCTTGCCGACGAGCTGGCGCAGGAAGCCTTCATAAAGGCATTCCGGTCTTCCGAGCCATTGCACCGGATCGACAATCCGCGCAGCTGGCTTCTTCGGATCGCCTACCGGACCTTTCTGGACCACTACAGGCGTGAAATGCGTCGCCGCGGATTGTCCGATCTGAGTATCGACGCCACGCAATCCGTGCCCGCACCGACCGGACTGCATCTTGACGTAGAGCGCGCCATGGAGGCACTGACGCCGGAGCGAAGGGCTTGCGCCCTGCTCTGTTTTGCCAAAGGCTACAGCCACGCGGACGCCGCCCGGATCACCGGACTGCCACTTGGCACTGTAAAGTCGCACGTCGCGCGGGCGAGGACCGCCTTGTCCGTTGCTCTTGCATCCTACAGGGAGATCATCGGATGAGTAACGAACCGACCGAGACCGAACTGGCCGACCTCCTGTCCGCTTATGCCGAGGACACACCGGAGGATGGCTTTTCAGACGCCGTGATGCACAC
>JBARXJ010000008.1:0-169477 GCA_049647265.1 Microcoleaceae cyanobacterium | reverse complement strand
CAGAAATTAGTTTATGAGGGTGAAAAAGATTCAGAAGATATTCGTCGCCATGCTGAAGACTGGGTGCAAAACAATCAACAACAATTTGATAGTTGGGTAGAAGAGGCAGCAGAAGCAGTTCAATAGGGATACTCATTATTATTGAGTTCATAGAGAAACCACAGAGAATTAATCTTTGTGGTCAATTCGGATAACTATATCTTTTTGATATTAAAAAATAACAGTTTTCAAGATTGAGTGAAAATTGATTTTATGTTAGCGATCTCAATAATATGGCAAAAAATGAGATGAAGCAATTAACTTTAGCGATACAACATTTAAATGCTAAATTGTGTTTAAAGCTATAAATTTTGCTGCCTTGCCACAGAACAAAATTGCTCAATTACTTCAAGAGAATCTGGTTCATTCCATTTTAAACCAATCGTACGATTTAAATTAATACCCGCAACAGAACAATAAACAATTCCTGATAAATTTTGCCATTGCGGCATCACACTCATTCCCCATCCGGCTTGAATTAAAGAAATCACCCATTCTTCACAATCAGCCCGATAAATAATATTAGGAAAAACCCCGGCAGATTCATATAAATTGGGAGCTGCACGCCAAAATTCACAGTTAATTCGTTCAATATAAGGTTGATGATTTAAATCTGATAAATTGATAATTTCTTGTTGAGTGAAAGGATGATTTTCTGGAACTGCTAATTGTAGCGGCTGATTAAATAATGAAAAAGTGGTTTGAGGATTGGGTTTTTCTTCGAGTAAAGCGGTAATGGCTAGATCAATTTCTCGATTAACTAACCAACTATTGAGATCCTCAAAATGGCTACTGCGAAGCTCCAAAACCACATCAGGATATTGTTGTCTAAAACTATGAATTAAGGGGGAAATACTGGCAAGACGTAGGGTTGAGATTAATCCTAATCTTAATATCGGTTGCTGTCTAAAATCCCGCAATTGATAGCGAAGTTGTTCATAATCTTCTAATATTTTTTGGGCTTTTTCTAGGAAGACTTGCCCCGGAGGAGTGAGCTGAGTGCGTCGTCCACCCCGTTCAAACAGTATAACACCCAATTCTCGCTCTAACTTTCTAATGGCGCTGGAAAGGGAGGGCTGCGAAATCAGTAATTGCTCAGCAGCGCGGCTAAAATTACCGGTTTCAGCAATAGCCAAAAAGTATTGAATCTGTTCAAATCGCATATATAGATAATAGCTATAGTTTTGATAGAAGAAATCGTCTTGCTCTTAAGCAAGCGTTTGTGTAATGTCTTGACAAGCGGGGGGTTGTCAACGGGTATTTGGGTTTTCAACCTCATTATTTTGATGCAAGAATATCACGGTGTTACTCGTCTCATGTTCATCTATGATCTCGATCACTTTCACTTCAACAACTCTCAAGTATAGGGCAAATTAGTCACTGATTTCTCATCTATTTCTCAGAAAAGCTAAGGATAAATTTCAGGTGAGTATCGGTTAATGAAACTCAAGATCAGTTTCACATCTGGTCACAAAATGATTACAAGTTGATAAGGAGTTAGTCTGATGAAAAAACGCACTAATTATTACAAAGATCTGATTGCAGACTATTCTAGACCCGGACAGGTTTCTGAAGAAATGCAGCAGAAACTGATCGAGATGGGTGAAGAATTTATTACAAAAAAAGAGGCAGAAAACCCAGCTATTAATTCAGAGTATACTTTAGAACAAATTGAAAAAGAAAATAAAGAATGGTGGCCAACTCACTGTGAAGCGTTAAGACGAGGACGCGGTGATATTCTAACCGCAGAATATCGCGATGATTTAATCTATCTTTGTCAAGACGGCCCCTATTTTGGTTTAACAGAACAGCAAGCGCGGGAGCAACATTGGTGGGCATTAATTGCTCAACCCGGTGTAACAATGTGTTGGCCAATTGTGATGTTTTCCGGTGAACATACTTTATTTGAATGGAAATGTGTTGATGACGAAACCAACGAAACTATTGCTAAAGGAAGTGTAACTTGGGTGCGTCGTGGACATCGGGGCGGTTGTTATCTGAAAACAGAACAATTAACCTTCTATCGCGATGTATTTGCACCGGAAGAATTATTAAAGCTAATTCAGACCGCTTAAGAGAAATTATCACGGATTATTACCCTTCACCATTGTTGAGGAATTATGACTGAAACCAATACTTACAAGAATGCTGTTTTAGACGATGCAGACCTACAAGCCGGACTTAGCAGTATTAACCCTCAATTTGGAGACTTCTGTACCCGTGTTGCTGGTGAAGCCTGGGGTTTACCGTTAATTGACCAGAAGACAAAAGCCCTAATTACAATTGCAATTGATGTTGTGAATCAAGGACAAAATGGCCCTGGCAGTCCCTTTGCTGCCCACGTTAATATGGCGATGAAACAAGGGGCAACACGAGCTGAAATTGAAGAATTGCTGTTATTTACCTGTGTGTATGCCGGGTTTAACAAAGCAGCCGGTTGTTTCGGTAAGCTGAATGAAATTTTAGGGTAAAACGAATCAGGGATTAATCATGACTACAACAACAAAAGGTAAAATTGGTGTTCTGATTGAAGAACACTTTGATGAAACTGAATATCGTCGCTTTAATCAATTCTTCCCGGAAAATGGGTATGAAGTGGAATATCTTTCTAATCTCTGGGGTCAGCCAAAACTCACCTTTAAGGGTAATGACCATGAAGAAGTAGCCACAGTCAGCGTTGATTTTAAAGATGTCAAACCCGAAGATTATCGAGGCATTATTCTGATTGGCGGTTATGCCATGGACAGGTTACGGTATCAACCCCAAATTAAGCCAGGTCAACCCAATAAATCCCCGGCAGTTGAGTTTCTGCGGCAAAGCGTTCAATTAATGGATAAACATCAAGTTAAAGTTGGAACAATTTGTCATAGTCTGTGGTTATTTTGTGCTGACCCCAGCTTACTCAAAGGTCGAAAGGTAACCTGCGCCCATAATATTGCTTGTGATGTTGAAAATGCTGGCGGTGTTTTGGTTTATGAAGGAGAAGAAACGGCTGCCACTCATATTGATGGGAGTTTAGTCACTGGCCGACATCCCGGCGTTGTAGAAGAATTTATGCAAGTGTTTTTGCAAGAATTAGACTCCAAGAATTAATCGATACAAACCTCACCTTTTGATTTCAATACAACTCATCGTAACAGTCCAAAAAGGTGAGGAAATTCCTCACAGCAACCCTACACACAGAACTTACACCATGAACTCATCAGTTAACCTATTTTCCCCTTTTAAACTGGGTGAATTATCCCTGCCTCACCGCATAGTTATGGCCCCATTAACACGGATGCGGGCAGGTGTTGGTAACGTCCCGCAAGCGATGAATGCCCAATATTATGCTCAACGCTCTTCGGCTGCTTTAATTATTAGTGAAGCTACCCAAATTTCACCTCAAGGAGTCGGTTACCCCAATACCCCCGGCATCCATTCCCCCGAACAAATTGAAGGCTGGAAACTCATTACTCAAGCCGTCCATGACCAAGGCGGAAAGATATTTTTACAATTGTGGCACGTGGGCCGTGTCTCCCATCCCTCGATGCAACCCAACGGAGAATTACCCGTTGCCCCCAGCGCAATTGCCCCTAAAGGTATGGCCGTGACCTACGAAGGGGAAAAACCTTTTGTTACGCCTCGCGCCTTAGAAACCGCAGAAATTCCGACTATTGTTGAACAGTATAAACAAGCGGCTAAAAATGCAATGGCGGCTGGGTTTGATGGGGTAGAAATTCACAGCGCTAACGGTTATTTATTGGATGAATTTCTTCAGGATGGCTCTAATAAACGAACTGATAAATATGGCGGTTCAATTGAAAATCGCGTTCGGTTTTTGATGGAAGTGACTGAAGCGGTAACATCGGTTTGGGGAGGAGAAAAAGTAGGGGTTCGTTTATCTCCTAGTAGTACGTTTATGGATATGTCCGACTCCAATCCTCAGGCTTTATTTAGCTATATTGGCAAAGAATTAAATCAATTTGAGTTAGCCTATTTACACATTGTCGAACCGCGAATTAAAGGAGATACAAATGTCGAAGATGACTCTAATGGTTTGGGCGTTAAATTTTTTCGACCCATTTTTAACGGTAATTTAATCACTGCTGGGGGTTATACTTACGAAACCGGAAACAAAGTTTTAGCAGAAGGACAGGCCGATTTAGTCGCTTATGGTCGCCTATTTATTGCTAACCCTGACTTACCCAAACGCTTCAAATTAGATGCTGCCTTAAATTCCTATAACCGAGATACATTCTACAGCCCAGGCAAAGAAGGATATATTGATTATCCCGCATTAGAAGCCGTGTAAAAACCATTCACTCTCTCTGTTGTCAAGAGTATCTCTGTGGTTTTTAAATACAGCAATCTTTGTCATGTCATCTCCACTAAAATCCTTCCGCAAAACACTATCTACACGCTGGAATTCTCGTCTATCCCGACGTATTGCCTTCTGGGTATTTGCTGGAATTGTCACTATTGAAAGCATTATTTTAGTGCCTTCAGTTTATCGACGAGAACAAGAACTTTTAGCCCAACTCAGAGAAATTACCTTAGGAAAAGTTACCTGGATTTTAATCACTTATCCCAATATTTCGGACGCAGAATTATTAACTCAGTTGCAAAAACTGCAAAATACTAATTCTTTGATTCAAGGAGGAGCCGTTTATCAAGCTTCCGGACAGTTAGTCGGTACATTTGGAAATTCACCTCAACTTTCCCTGACTGAAATTGCAAATAATCGACCTAAACGACAGGGAAATTCATATGATGAAATTGTTTGGTTTGGGCCGCAAATGAAGACCAATCAAACAGTGATTATTCGTCATGATGCTTCCATGGTTCAGCCGGAAATAAACGCTTATGTTGCTAGAATTACGGGTTTAGTGGTGATTATTTCCTTGTTTTTAACCTTGACGGTTTGGATTACTCTTGACCCGATTATCATCACTCCAATTTTTCGATTGAGACGAGATTTATTAGTGGCAGGAGAAGCAATTTATAACGATGAAAATCCACCAAAATTCTATTCGTTGGAATTCAAGCGTCAGGATGAATTAGGAGATGTGATTACTGCTTTTCAAAAAATGTTTGGCTTAATTACTGAAGCCACAAATGCCCGCAAACAAGCGTTAAATGCGCTTGATGACGAGTTAGAAAAAGGGCGAATTATGCAGAAGAACTTTCTACCCCGTCAGTTATTACAAAAACCGGGTTGGGAAATTGCTGCATTTATGTCTCCCGCCCGTCGGGTTGCCGGAGATTTCTATGATGTTTTTGAACTCCCCGAAAACCATATTGTCTTAGTCATTGGAGATGTTTGTGATAAGGGAGTCAGTGCAGGATTATTTATGGGATTATTTCGTAGTTTAATTCGGATTTTTTCCCATCAATGCTGTCACCATCATTCCATTTCTGAAAATGCCTTGAAAGCTGTTCAGATGACTAATAACTACATCGCTGATAATCATGGAGATGAAGGAATGTTTGCCACTCTGTTTATGGGTGTTTTAGATACAGACACAGGTGAATTGACTTATATTAATGGCGGTCATGAACCCCTGTTGATAATCACTCCAAAAGGAGAAATACGAGTTTCTTTAGAACCCACAGGAACCGCTGTCGGAATGTTACCAGATATGGAGTTTCATTGTGAAAAAGATTACTTTAAACCCGGTGAAATATTATTAGGATTTACCGATGGGATTACAGAAGCACGCAATAGTGAACGCGCCTTTTTTGGTCGAGAAAAAGCATTAGAAACTCTGCAAAAATCCTATTCCTCCGCAAAGGAAATGTTAGAAACCATTAAATCTCAGGTTTTAGCACATATTGGAGATGCTGAACAGTCTGATGATATTACTTTACTTGCCATTCGGAGAAAATCATGAAACGTTTTTTTTACACCTCTTTGCTACTCATTAGTTTAGTCGGTATTGTGAGTTGTGATGCAGTCAGTAAAACTGAAACAAATTCAACTCAAAATAGTGAAGTTACGACGGAGAATCAACAAACTGAACAACCTTTAGTTGTGATTGCTTATCTTAATGTTAAACCAGAAGACCGCGATACATTCTTAGAGTTAGCCACTCAAACGGCAAAGGCAACAAACGAAACAGAACCAGGAGTAAATAGCTATTTCTTCTATGAAGATCAAAATACACCTAACCTGTTCTTCTTCTTTGAAGAATGGAAAACTCAAGCCGCATTTGAAGCCCATTTAGAACAGCCTCATACCCAGGAATTAACCGCAAAATATGCCGAAATTTTAGCCCAGCCAGCGGATGTCAGAATCTACACGATTAATGAGATTCAATCCGTTCAAGTTCCCTAATTTATTTCTTGTATTCATTCCTCAATTTACGGAGATATTTAACTCATGACCCCCATTAACTTTCCCGTTTCTGATTTAATCGCTGGATACGTCACTAACTTTGATTCTGATAACGATATTTTTACTCTCAAAACATCAGATGGACAAGAATTTCAAGCCATGCTAACTCCCATGACTTATGCGAAATTAGTCCAAAATTTAGAAGAACCTTATCCGGATGCTACAGGCAGTATGCGTTCCATGCTTTCCCCCGGTCGCTATCTATATGCTTACGGCGTTTTCTATCCCGATAATCCTAAATTTGAAGTCAAGCAAATTATTTTCCAAGGTCGAACTGTTGAAGATTATAAATTTGAAAAACCCAATTGGTGGGTTAACCAAGTCGCGGCTTTAGGGGACTTTTACTTTAAATCTCAATTTGATAATGGTGAGATTAATTATCGTAATTATCGTACTAACTTAGCCCTTTCCGGAAGCCGTTCTTCTGATAATTTTAGTCAAGAAACAGATACGATTTCCCGCCTAGTTTATGGCTTTGCGACAGCCTTTTTAATGACGGGAGAAGATCATTTTCTCGAAGCAGCAGAAGCCGGAACCGAATATTTACGAGAACATATGCGGTTTCTCGATATGGATGAAGGTATTGTTTATTGGTATCACGGAATTGATGTTCAAGGGGCAAGAGAACAGAAGATTTTCGCCTCGGAATTTGGAGATGATTATCATGCTATTCCGGCTTATGAACAAATTTATGCCCTCGCCGGCCCCATTCAAACCTATCGAATTAACGGTGACCCTAATATTTTAAAAGATGCTGAATTAACGATTAAACTGTTTAAAGAATTCTTCCGAGATAAAGGTGAATATGGCGGATATTTCTCTCATCTTGACCCCGTTACATTAGACCCTCAAAGTTCAGCTTTAGGACAAAATCAAGGCAGAAAAAATTGGAATTCTGTGGGTGACCATGCCCCCGCTTATTTAATTAATTTATGGTTAGCAACTGGGAAAAAAGAATATGCAGAAATGCTAGAAGAAACCTTTGATACCATTGAACAATATTTCCCAGATGATGAAAACAGTCCCTTTGTTCAAGAACGATTTTATCAAGATTGGTCTCATGATACAACTTGGGGATGGCAACAAAATCGCGCGGTTGTTGGGCATAACTTAAAAATTGTTTGGAATTTAATGCGGATGTATAGCCTAAAACCTAAGGAAGAATATCTCAATTTAGCTACAAAAATTGCCGATAAAATGCCTGAAGTGGGGAGTGATTTACAACGGGGTGGATGGTATGATGTGGTTGAACGAGTTTTAAATCCAGGTGATAAAAATCATCGTTTTGTTTGGCATGACCGTAAGGCTTGGTGGCAACAAGAACAGTCTATTTTAGCTTATATGATTCTTACGGGTTGTTTGCAAAATAAAGACTATCATCGCTTAGCCCGTGAAGCCGCAGCTTTCTATAATACTTGGTTCTTAGATATCGAAGATGGTGGGGTTTATTTCAATGTCTTAGCCAATGGAATTCCCTATTTAGCGGGTGGAAATGAACGGGGTAAAGGTAGCCATTCCATGAGTGGATATCACTCATTTGAACTGTGTTATTTAGCTGCTGTTTACACCAACTTGTTGATTACAAAACAGCCGATGGATTTCTATTTTAAACCGCTTCCTAATAGTTTCCCCGATGGACTCCTACGGGTTTCTCCCGATATTTTACCCCCAGGTAGCATTAAGATTGATTCTGTAGAAATTGAAGGCAAACCCTACACTGATTTTGATGCTGAGAAACTGATTGTGACATTGCCTAAAACGGAAGAACGGGTGAAAATAAAAGTGAGAATTACTCCTGTTTAAAAAATGTGTGGTGCGTTATCTGTTCTTCTCTTTAAGTTAAAAGTATCCCATAAATTTAACGCACCCTACTTCAAAATATCTCAGAAATTTAACACACCCTACAATGAACATCAATATCAATCATCAATCAGGTGTTATTATCACTGAAATAAAAGGAGAGATTGATGCCAATACAGCCCCCCTAATTCAAGAAAAAGTTTCTCCTTTATTTAGACCCCAAACTCAACTATTGTTAAACTTAACCCATGTCGAATATATGTCTAGTGCCGGACTACGAATCCTCTTAACATTACATCGTTACGCAACAGCTAACCACTGTCAATTAATCTTAGTTGGACTTTCAGAAGAGATTGCTGATGTGATGGAAATTACGGGGTTTCTCAACTTCTTTACAACGTATAATACGGTTGAAGAAGCATTAGAAAAACTCAATGGTAACACCGAATGATTTTCCCGATGACCCTCCTGTTACAGTCACTGTCAAACGGCGAGTTAAGCCGGGTTGTGAAAAAGCATTTGAAGACTTTCTGACCGGAATTATCAATGCTTCACTGACTTTTCAGGGACATTTAGGAACGAATGTTTTCCGACCCACTGACCCCCAAGACTCTGAATATTTAATTGTTTTCAAATTTGATAAACAAAGTAACTTAAAACGTTGGGATGAGTCAGAATGTCGCAAACAATGGATGGCGCGGGGTGATGCTTTAATCGTCGGTTCCCCTCAATTTGAAATCATTACAGGACTAGAAACCTGGTTTACTTTAGGAACCCAAAAACCGATTGTTCCACCCCCTAAACATAAAATGGCTGCTGTAACTTGGTTAGCAATTTTCCCCTTAATTAACATTATCAATCCTTTGCTATCTCCAATTACAACGCCTCTGCATCCTATACTCAGAAGCTTTGTCACAACAGCAATTCTAGTTCCTTTAATGACTTATGTTGTGATGCCCCGAATGACTCGATTATTTGCTCATTGGTTGTATCCCAAAATCCCAAAATAGTTAACCCAAACGAGGAAAAAAAATTATAATGCTTGAACGAATTGATAGCCATCCCACCCATACTTATAAAGATTTTAAACTACGACGAGGAAAACCCTTTCCCTTCGGCGCAACTCTAATTCCTGGCGGCGTTAACTTCTCCATTTATTCTAGTCATGCTAAAGCCTGTACCTTAGTTTTATTTAAAAAACGTACCGCCGAACCGATGGCAGAAATTCCTTTTCCGGATGAGTTTCGTATTGGTAATGTTTACAGCATGATTGTGTTTGATTTAGACTATGAAAATATCGAATATGGTTATCGATTTGAAGGAGAATATAACCCCGAAAAAGGTCACTGGTTTGATAGTAGTAAAATCCTCAGCGACCCCTACGCTAAAATTATCAGCGGTCGAGAAACTTGGGGAATGACTCCAGATTGGAATAATATTTATCAACACCGTTCTCGCATTGTTTTTGATGATTTTGATTGGGAAAATGACCGCCCTTTAGAAATCCCGCCCGAGGATTTAATTGTTTATGAAATGCACGTTCGTAGCTTTACTCAACATTCCTCTTCTGGGGTTAAACATCCGGGAACTTATGCAGGTATTCTGGAAAAAATTCCTTATCTTAAAGACTTAGGAATTAACACTATTGAATTAATGCCAATTTTTGAATTTGATGAATTTGAAAACTCCCGTTATAATCCCGTAACAGAAGAAACCTTACTTAATTATTGGGGTTATAGTACAGTTGGATTCTTTGCCCCAAAAGCCGGATATGCGGCAACGGGAAAGTTTGGAATGCAGGTCGATGAATTTAAAAACCTTGTTAAGCAACTGCATCAAAATGGCATCGAAGTCATCCTTGATGTTGTATTTAATCACACGGCTGAAGGCAACGAAAGTGGTCCTTATATTTCCTTTCGGGGTATCGACAATAAGACTTATTATATGTTGACTCCAGAAGGCTATTACTTTAACTTTAGTGGTTGTGGAAATACTCTTAATTGTAATAACCCCATTGTCCGTAATTTAGTATTAGATTGTCTGCGATATTGGGCGAGTGAATATCATATTGATGGCTTCCGGTTTGACTTGGCTGCCATTCTCGGTCGTGACCCTATGGGCATACCCTTAGCCAATCCTCCACTGTTAGAAAACCTAGCATTCGACCCCATTTTAGCTAAATGTAAACTGATTGCAGAAGCCTGGGATGCCGGGGGTTTATATCAAGTGGGTTCCTTTCCTGCTTATGGCCGCTGGGCTGAATGGAACGGCAAATATCGCGATACAGTCCGTAAATTCCTCAAGGGAGATGGGGTAGTCGGGGAAATGGCCCAACGCTTGCAAGGTTCCCCTGACCTTTATGCCGATTCTGGACGCGCCCCCGCCACTTCCATTAACTTTATTACTTGCCACGATGGCTTTACTTTGGCAGATTTAGTTTCCTATAATCACAAACATAATGAGGCAAATGGCGAGAATAATAATGATGGTGGTAATGATAATGAAAGCTGGAATTGTGGGGCGGAAGGCTGGACAGATGACCCTAATATTAACGCCTTACGACAACGGCAAATGCGAAATGCAATCGCTATTCTGCTGGTCTCTCAAGGGATACCCATGCTATTAATGGGGGATGAAGTTGGACGGTCTCAAAATGGCAATAATAACACCTATTGTCATGATTCTGAACTAACTTGGTTTAACTGGAATTTACTCCATAAAAATGCTGACTTATTCCGCTTTTTTAAACATTGTATTGCCTTTCGTCATGCCCATCCAATTCTGAGAAATCGTCGTCATTTTTGGAATCAAGATTATGTCGGGTCTGGATATGCTGATATTACTTGGCATGGTACCCAAGCTTGGAATGCAGATTGGTCAGAAGAATCTCGCACTTTAGCATTCATGTTATGCGGTAAACACGCCCGCGAAGGCAGCATGGAAGACAACTATATTTATGTTGCTTTTAATATGCATTGGCAGCCCCATAATTTTGAATTGCCTCAACTCCCAAGTAGTAAAAAATGGCACGTTTTTGCTAACACTGGATGTGCTGCCCCAGAGGATATTTGGGAAGTCGGCACAGAACCCCAATTAACCCATCAATCTAATATTTTACTGGGCGACCGCTCTGTTGTCATCCTGCTCAGTAAATAATTAATTTTTCCTTTGTTCCTTGTTATTTGTTTTTTGTTTAGATTTCCTACTTCCTTTAACAGATAACAAATAAAAAAAACCAAACACTAACAACTACAACCATGACATTTAACGCATCTTTAGAAATCAAAAACACTACTGCAAAAATTACTTTATCTGGTGATTTAGATCGAAATACGGCTGATGAATTTAAAGCCAAAATTGAACAAGCAACTCTTGGAGATGTTTCTAAATTGGTATTAATCATGAACGAATTAGACTATATGGCAAGTGCGGGGTTACGAGTCTTAATTTTTGCGAAACAGAAAATGGGTAAAGCAGCCGATATTTACATTATTGGGGCTAATGAAATTGTTCTTGATACGATTCAAAAAACAGGTTTTCATCACAGCGTTATTCTTCAAGATGAATACAGTGAATAATTGTTTCTTTTAACTTCTTAATTCAGAAAAAATTTAGACTTAAAAAAGCCCCCACTCTTGGGGGTTTAGATGCATTAATAACAATGAATAACCAATGACCAATGACAAAATATTATGACTCTTTAACAGTTCCAGTAACTTTAGATTCTCTGAGTGTAATTGCGAACTATATTAAACAAATAGGTATATGGGCAAATTTAAGCAAAAAAAAAGTAGCAAAACTGCGATTAGCTGTAGATGAAATTGCGACAAATATTATTGAATATGGCTATAATAATTCAAGCGATAATGTTATAGACTTCTATGCAAAATTAGATAATACTCAGTTAATATTATGGATTGAAGATACAGGAATTCCCTTTAATCCTAATCAACAGGAAATACCTGAAGATTTAGACAAACCCTTAGAAGAACGAGAAATAGGTGGGTTAGGAGTTTATCTGGCTAAAATCAATGTCGATCGGTTAATTTACGAACGAGTTAATATTAAAAATAGTTCACTTCCAGAAATCAATCGCAATACTTTGATTGTTAATCTTGAGTAAAGTCGGATCTCTAAGTCATTTAAAAACCACACAGTAACGGAGAACACACTAAAGATCATCTTTGTATTTTTAGTGTTTTTGAGGTGAGTCTATTTTTTTGATAGAACTTCGTTATACTGATAAATATAATTTTTATTAAAACAGTATTTTAAATCCGCTTCGTTATGTATTGAATAAATTTTTATCTTAAACAGAAAGGTTTTTAAACCATAAACAGATTAAGCTTATCAAGAGATTTAGCTATTGCTGTATTAATATCCGGATAAGATATAAAAAAATATATAATTCGTTTTTTCCGGATTCATCGCCAATAACACTGGTAAGTAAAACAGTTTTCATAGAACCTATATATCGCTCTTTTCTGTAGAGGAATCTGGTAATTTTCTTCTACTGAAGGGGTTTTATTGATCCTTAAATGTGTCTTTTTTCTAAGAGATTTGGATGGGACTGTCTACTGGTGGCTAGTTATATTTGGTGGTAAATAAATCATGGCTAATATCTTACTTACAACACTTTCTGATTCTGAACTACGCAATGCGATCGCGAATGCAAATCCGGGAGATACAATTACTTTTGATTCCAGTTTAACGGGAGGAACTTTAACACTGACTCAAGGAGAGTTAGCGATCAATAAACCCCTAACCATTGATGGAAATAATCAGAGTATTACTATTGATGCGGGGGGAAATTCGCGGATATTTAACGTTAATGATAGCACAAATACACAGCTTAACGTTGTTATTAATGGATTGACTTTAACGGGAGGGAATGTAACAGGTGATGGTGGAGGTATCTTTAACCAAGAAAACCTGACTATTACCAATAGCGAAATTGTCAGAAATATTGCAACCGATGATGGGGGTGGAATATTTAATAATGGCACTCTAACTGTTACAGAAACCTATGTTATTGATAATACAACCACGGTTAATTTTGCTGATGGTGGCGGTATTTTTAATAATGGTACTTTGACTGTTGCCGAAAGTGTAATTAGTGGTAATGCTGCTAATGATAATGCGGGTGGAATTTATACCAATGATATTGCCAATACTACGATTACGGATAGTCTTATTCGGGATAATACCGCTAACAATGATGGGGGGGGTTTATTTAACTTTGGTCAGGTTACGATTATTGATTCAACTATTAGCAATAACCAAGGACTTTCTGTTGCCGCAGATGGTGGTGGGGTAGCTGTTTTTGGTACAACAACGATTACAAATAGTACTATTAGTGGGAATTCTGCCGGGGATGATGGCGGTGGAATTTACGTTAAAGATCGCGTCGGTAGTCGTGTTCCCAGCGTCACAATTACCAATAGTACGATTCAAGAAAATACGGCAACGTCTGATGGTGGTGGCGTTTTTAACTTCGGTGATGCCACTATTACGAGTAGTAATATTTCTGTCAATACTGCGCTGAATGGTGAAGGCAGTGGAGTCGCAAGTTTTGGTAATAGCTTCGTCACTTCTACCACAGTCACAAGTAGTTTAATTGCGAATAATACTAATAGTGACGTTGATTTTATTACCCAATTTACCAATACTTTTATCAGCGGAGGTGATAATCTCATTGGTGAGGGTAATGCTATTTCTGCCTTTAATCAAACGGGAGATATAACGAATTTCACTGTATTAGAATTTCGTTCAATGAGTGGCTATGAAAATAATTTAACCTATACCAATTGGGGAACGCCAGAATATCATTTATTACGCATGGATGAGGCAGCTTATGAGGATGGTATTTCTGAACCTCGGGGCGGATGGAATTCTAATTTACCCAATCCTCGTACGATTAGCCAAACCATTTTTGATCAAAATAATTCCATTCCTAATTCTGTAGGCGCGAGTGATTGGTTATGGCAATGGGGACAGTTTATCGATCATGATTTAAGTTTAACTCCGGCTACATCGGGTGAATCATTTAATATTTTAGTGCCAACCGGCGATCTTTTATTTGATCCATTTAATACAGGCACTCAAGAGATTAGTTTAACCCGTTCAATTTATGATACCTTCACCGGAACTTCTGCGAGTAACTCCCGCGAACAAATGAACGAAATTACCGCTTATATTGATGGGTCTAATGTTTATGGTTCTGATGATGAACGCTCAGACGCTTTACGCACTAATGATGGTACAGGTCAGTTAAAGATTAGTATTGGGAATAACGGAGAAGTTCTGTTACCATTTAATACAGCAGGATTAGAAAATGATGATCCGTTTAATCGTCCAGCCAGTCAACTATTTTTAGCAGGAGATATTCGCGCTAACGAACAAACTGGGTTAACCGCAGCGCATACTTTATTTGTCCGAGAACATAACCGACTTGCAGAAGATATTGATCAACGTTTAGATAATGGAGAACCAGCATTAGTTGACTTATTTTTTGAGTCTGGCTTAACTGAAGGTGACTTCATTTATGAGTCGGCGCGGCGAATTGTTGGTGCAGAAATTCAAGCCATTACTTACAACGAATTCGTACCGATATTACTGGGAACAAATGCACTGGGTAATTATAATGGTTATGATGATAATGTTAACCCTGGAATTAGCAATGAATTTTCAACCGCTGCTTTTCGGGTTGGACACACCATGTTATCGCCGCAGATACAACGAATTAATCCTAGTGGAGCTTTTGACACCAGCTTAGATCTGCGTTCATCGTTTTTTAATCCTAGTATTATTACAAATGATGGGATTGACTCTGTCTTGAAGGGTTTAGCCTCCCAAGAAGCACAAGAAATTGACACAAAGCTAATTGATGATGTGCGTAACTTCTTGTTTGGAATGCCGGGGTCTGGGGGGATGGATCTTGCGTCGTTAAACATTCAGCGGGGACGAGATCATGGTGTACCCAGCTACAACGATACCCGAGAAGCCTTAGGCTTTGACCCCATTACCAACTTTAGTGAGATTTCTTCAGATCTAAGCGTACAAGCGGCATTACAAAGCGCTTATGGTAACGTCGATGATATTGATCTGTGGGTGGGTGGACTAGCTGAAGATCATCTCACTGGCGCGTTAGTCGGTGAAACCTTCCATGAGATTTTAACCGATCAATTTATCCGTTTGCGAGATGGCGATCGCTTTTACTTTGAAAACGATCCTATCTTACAAACCATTGCGCCAAATGTCGGACAAACCACTTTATCTGACGTTATTGTTGCTAATTCTGATATTACAACGATTCAGGATAACGTATTTTTGGTTTAAAGATTAGGGGCGCATACAATGGGCGCATGCAATGCGCCCCTACCTGTCTGCCTTTCTCAACTTAAAATTCAAAATGTTTTCTAGCTTGTTGAGTTTGAATTAATTTTGCTTCTAACGCTGTCCAATTTTCTTGTTGAATTAGATCAATTATTTCATCTAAACTATTTTTATAAGCTGTTAGCGATCGCAACATTGCTGTTTTATTATATTCAGCCATCATTACTCCGAGTTCAGGATTGCCACCCCCAACACGACTGGTATCTCGGAAGCCAGAACTTGCGAGTTGATAAGCCAGTTGCAACACTTTATTATCATTTTCTTGGTCTAAACAAGCCAAAGAACTGGCACTAATCATCACGGGTGCATGGGAAATCCAAGCCACAGCTTGATCGTGTTCTTGGGGTTGACAAATATAGACTTTTGATTGTAAAAGCTGAGCAATTTTAGAGACCATTTGAATCGAATATTCAGAGGTTTGAGGCGTGGGTGTAATCACATAGGGACGATTAACAAATAAGTGAGATTGAGCCGCTTCAATGCCTGTTTGTTCTGTGCCAGCCATGGGATGACCCCCTACAAAGTTCGACCATAAGTTTGAGGCCACTTCTACAATCGGCTGTTTGACTGAACCCACATCAGTTATAATTGTGCTAGGTTTAATGTAGGGAATAAGTTGTTCAATTGTGGCTGTAATTAGGGCAATGGGTGTACAAATAAAGATAACATCAGCCGTTTTCATCCTTGAGTAATTAATACTGGCTTCATCGACAACGCCTCGTTCTATCGCTCGTTCACAAGTCGATTGACGGTGGCTAACTCCTATCACTTTTTCGATTGAGATTGATGAATTAATCTGATCCGTGATATTACTGAGTTGAATTATTTTTTTATTTTTAATAGATTGTAAATCTAATCCTAAAGATCCGCCAATTAATCCGAGACCAATAATTCCAACCGTTATTTTTTTCATATTTATTTTTAGAGTAATTATTAATTAAAAATAATATTTATTTTATTCTATAAAAGAGTGTTTGCGTATATTTTTATTGCGTTTTGCCATATTTGAGTCGATTGTAAGAATAACACAAGTATATTTACAATATAATAAATATGAAAATATTATACATATTATGATGAAAGTCATTTTCGGAATCCATCAGATGTTATAAATTTTACACAAGCTTAATTATAAGCAAAATTTGTAAAAAGCTTTTGTAAAAACCCTTTTCTTTTTCCAGAGAGCAGTTTATGGTTTTTGCAGTAGATTGGGAAGAATCTACTGTAAGATGAAAGGCTAGGCATTCCGGATAGGTGAGATATAATTAAACAGAAATCATATTACACATTTTACAGGAGAGTTAAAAGGCATGCAGGCTGAAGAACTCCTTTCCAACTATCGTTCAGGGGTAAGAGACTTCAGTGCTATTCTTTTGTGTGAGGCTAATCTCAGTCGAGCCAACTTAAGTCAAGCCAACTTGAGTCAAGCGATTTTGAGTATCACCAACTTGAGTGGTGCAAATCTGAGCGGAGTTGATTTAAGTTTCGCTAAACTGAATGTTTCTAAGCTGAGTGGGGCCAATCTTAGCAAAGCGAACCTCAACAATGCCATTTTGAATGTGGCAAACCTAATCCGCGCCCATCTTAACGAAGCAAACTTAGTCAATGCATCACTCATTCGAGCTGAATTAGTCCGGGCGGATTTAGATGATGCTATCATGACGGGGGCCAACCTCAGTGAAGCAGATTTACGGGAAGCCACCCTCAGACGAGCCAATTTATATCAAGGAAATCTGAATGCAGCCAACCTACGGGGTGCTATCTTAACAAGAGCGAATTTAGAGCAAGCAAACTTTCACGGTGCTGATTTGAGTCGAGCAGACTTAAGGGGAGCCAATTTAGCCAACGCTGAATTAAGACAAGTCAACCTTTCTCAAGCCAACCTCAGCGGAGCCAACTTACGCGGAGCCAATTTACGGTGGGTTGACCTAAATGGGGCGAATTTAACCGGAGCCGATTTAGAACAAGCTAAACTCAGCGGCGCAAATCTTCACGGTGCAGAGTTACGTCATAGCAATCTACAGAATGCCATCTTAATTCATGCTGATTTAACCCATGCCAACTTAGTCAATGCAGACTGGAGTGGGGCAGATTTAACCGGGGCGCTGTTGACCGGCACAAAACTTTACAATGTTTCTCGCTATGATTTGAAAGCCGAAGAAATTACCTGTGACTGGGTAGACTTAAGTCCCAACGGAGATGGAACCAAAATTTCTCACTTAGGCGGTGAGCAAGCAATGCGATTTTTTAACGCAACGGCTCCAACCCTCGAAATTCAAATCGATACCCCCCTTGATACCAATGCTCATTGTGCTTTAGCCAACGCTTACCGCCATATCCTGCGGCATTTCTCGGTTCTGACCGATTGTCCCAGCATTCAAGTCAATACTCGTCGAACTTTGTTATCGTTTAGGATAGAAAAAGATGAGAACTTATTTATTGCGGCTTATGTTGGTATTATTCCCTTTAAAGATGCAACCTCTGTTCAGAAGAGTATCGATGAGTTGTTACGGATGCTAACCCCGGATAATTGTCATCAGCTCAATGTTCAGCTTTCTCATCAGATTGTCAACCTTGGGGTGAAGATAACTCAGCAAATTCGTCAGTTGGGTCGCTTTACCCTTCCCCCTCTATTGGAAGCTGAGCTTGAAGTTGAGAAAGGGTTTTTTCAGTCTCCAACCCGTGTGATTCTCAAAAATGCTGAAGCTCAAAGTTTAACCTTATATCGTCATTCTCTCTTCGGCAGAAGATACATGAATGTGCCTGAACTAGCAGAAATTTTTAAGATGAACCCCACTTCAAATCATCATCATAACTATTCAATTCAGAATCAATTGATCGATTTTATGAAGTGTCTAACTTGAGAGGAATGAGAGGAAAATGGTTACCAGTCAACTCATATATAGCGTGTTGTGAATCAAACGGGGTATTCACGCCCGTGACGTTTACGCAATAAAGTTGAATTAAAAAAGACTAGGTAGCTCAAATGGCAGAACAGGATTTATTAAAGATTTATAACATCGTTAAAAAATACCAAGATGGAGAACGAAACTTTACCGGGATTAATCTCAATGAAGCCAATCTCAGCCGGGTTAAACTCAGCTCTGCCAACTTAAGTGATGCGTCTTTGAGTGTAGCAAATCTCAGTTCAGCCGATTTAAGCGGGTCCAATTTAAGTCGAGCCAATCTCAACGTCGCCCGCCTGAGTAGCGCCAATCTTACCGGAGCCATTCTCAACCGCGCCACGTTAAATGTTGCCAATTTAGTCCGAGCCGATTTAACCTCTGCATCCTTGGTCGAAGCGTTAATTATTCGTTCTGAATTAATCCGCGCTAAGCTTGCCAAAGCCAACTTTAGCCGCGCTAATCTTAACGGGGCTGATTTAAGAGAATCCCGAATGGGACAAGCCAACTTTAGCCGCGCCAATCTCACCGGAGCCAATCTACGGGGGGTTTTCGGGGTGAATGTGAATTTGGAGCGAGCCGACTTGCGCCAAGCTTGTCTCGTCAAAGCTGATTTACCTAAAGCCGATTTGAATCGAGCCGAACTACGGCAAGCCAATCTGACCTATGCTAACCTCAGTGGAGCCGATTTAAGCGGGGCAAACCTCAGATGGGCAGATTTACGGGGAGCTAACCTCAGTGGGGCAGATTTAAGTGAAGCCAATCTCAGTGGGGCGAATTTAAGCGGCGCGAATTTGAGCAGGGCCAACTTACTCAAAGCCAGTTTAGTTCATACTGATTTAACCCAAACCAACCTGATAAAAGCCGATTGGATGGGGGCAGATATTTCCGGCGCAACTTTAACCGGAGCAAAGCTTTATAATGTATTGCGATTTAATCTTAAAGCCGAAGAAATTACCTGTGAATGGGTTGATTTAAGTGCCAATGGTGACCATAGTCAAATCTATAAATTTGATTCAGAATCTCTCAATAAGTTTTTTAATCAAGCGCTACCAACGGTTCGATTAACGATTGATGCTCCCCTCACTCAAGATGCTAACCTCGCTTTGGCAACAATTTATCACAAAATCGCTCAAGATCATTCTATTCTTCGCCATCCGCCGAGTATTGAAATTGATTCTCGCAGAACTACATTAACCTTTCAAGTCAACCGTGAAACTTGCTTATTTACAATTGGATTTCTCAGTGTTTTTCCCTTTGAAGATGCTGCCCAAACTCAGAAAAATTTAATTAATTTAATGCGGCAAATTCAAGACCAAACGACTACACAAAAAGCACGAACTCAAGTATTAGGAACAATGGCAGAAGTCGTGGCAAAGGCTAATGAGATTAAACAAATTGTTCGAGCAACTTTAAATTTATATCACTGTAAATTCTTTGAAAGTCCGACCCAAACAGTATTACGGAATTCTAGTCAAAAAGAATTAGTCATTTATCGCCATAATAGTTTTGGTCGTCGGCTAAAAGGTTCATATCTTCCCAAGTCTGAGGATAATTCTAATCGTCAATCTACTAATACAACTCAACCCAGTTTAACTCAGGCATTAAGTTTTATCGATAGCTTTGATTACCTTAATTGAGATTAACTGAGTAAAAATTGTCATTTTACTACTTTACTTAGATTATCACTAATGTTATACTTAATACTAGCTTTAAGTTTGAGAAAAGCTCAAAATTTCTCTCTGAGCAAATAAATTTGCTAGAACTTGTATTGATGATGGGTGCAAAAATCGGATTATAAGATTTGTGGATCAAGTGAATTCTTAAATCAGATAGCAGGTATTATACAGAAAGTAAAACTATTATCTTCTAATTAGATAGAGCCAAAATAACGAAATGGAAATTAAAGAACTCAAGTTTTTGCTGAAATTGTTAGGTCAGCCACAGTATCGCGCTAAAATTACTGAACTGAGTCCGACTTCGGCAACAAAAGCATCAGAAAGAGATAAGATTTGTCGAGATTTATGCGATCGCCTACTCGTAGAACGAACAGAAGAAATTACTAAGTTCGCGATCGCTCCGGCTGGTGAACCTTTACTCAAGTTAGATTCTACCACTTTACCGATTAATGAGCAAGAGCTAAAAGCGTTAAAAGCCTGCGAGAAAGAAACCATTTCACCCGGAAAGACAGGTATCCCTGCCGCCTCTCGTCAGGAAGTGATTTCTAGTTTGGTTGAACGAGGTTTTATTAAAGCGATAAAGGTTGATATTAAAGAAGTTTGGTTAACCCAACAAGGTAAAGACTATTTAGCCAGAGAATATACCCCAGAAGGCAAAGGCAACGTCACTTTAACTAAAGTTCAAATCGGAAATTACGTTAATTTTTTACGGGACTCTTTCTCACCCTCTCCCCTCCAAATTGAACCTTCAACCGCCACACCCACTTTATTTTCCGATCAAAAAATCAGTGATGGAGAGATTTTACAGATTATTATTGATTTAGATAAAAAATGGGGAACAGACAATTATTTACCCATATTTCATCTACGAGAAAGATTACAACCCCCCTTAACCCGAGAGGAATTAGATGGGGCAATTTATCGGCTGCAAAAGCAAAACAGAATTGAGTTAAGTGCGCTTTCAGAAGGGATGCGTTATACATCTGAACAATTTGATACCGGAATATTACTACCCGGCGGTACCCGATTATTTTTCATTATCGTTCACTAGCATTTCTCAATCTTTCTATTCATTTGAAACCCTTTTTTTGATATGGCTACTATCGATCAACTTATTCTACAAGGATTTAATCCATTTGACCCAATTGGCTTTAAATCAGGACATTTTTGGAAAGATGAAGTTCAAGCTAATTTCTCAATTGTTGACTCTATTCATCAACAGGAACTGAATAAAATTACTAATGTTATCCATTTAACCAAACAAGACCATTATACACGAAGCGTTTTATTAACAGGTGATAAAGGGGCTGGAAAAAGCTACTTTCTCGGCAGATTAAAAGAGACATTTAATCAGGATGCTTTCTTTGCATATATTGCACCGTGGCCAGATAGTAGGCATATTTGGCGGCATACCCTGAAATACACTGTTGATAGTTTGATGTACAAGCCAAAAGGACAAACAGAATCTCAGTTACTGCTGTGGCTAAAAGGACTAACAGTTTTTAAAAATCCTGTTTTAATCAATAACATTTTGGGAAATCGAAGAGCATTTATCAATAATTTACGTGCTGCTCATCCAGAAGTACGTCATCAAGCCAAAAACTTTTTTGGAGCTTTATATTATTTAACTAATCCTGAATTATATCCCATTGCCTGTGATTGGTTGCGAGGAGATGATTTAGATGAGGAAGACTTACAAGATTTAAAAATAAAGAAATCAATTGATACAGAAGAAGCGGCTCGTAACATTTTAGAAAACTTTGGAAGAATTATCAGCTCTACTCAACCAATTGTACTCTGTTTTGACCAGGTAGAAAATGGCGAGCCGCGAGATACTGAAGGAGTCGTTGACTTACAGCCACTAATGAGTTTAAGTACAACGTTTCATAATGAAAGATTTAAAAACTTTGTCATTGTGGTTAGTATTATTCAGGATAAGTGGAATAACGCAGAACGAAAAATAGAACAAGCTGATAAAGATCGAATTGAAGAAAGAATATTATTAAAAATGATTACAACAGAGCAAGCAAAAGAATTATGGGTAAGTCGGCTTTATCCATTACATAGTCAAGCAAATCCCAAACCTTCCTCACCTATCTATCCTTTGGATGAAGAAGTACTAGAAAGTCAATATCCAGGGGGAAAAGTCACTGTTAGAAGCGTACTGCAACTCGGGCAAAAGCTATTTTCAGAGTATAAAAATAGATTGCTTGAAGAGAGATCAGAATCGGTTGAAGATGCAGCCGCAGAGTTTAATTTTATAGCGGAAGAAGAAGAGTTAGAACTCGTTGAAGATGTATCGGCAGAGTTTGAGGAACAGAGATTAGAACCCATAGAAGATGTGTTCACAGAGTTTAGTTTTATGCCGGAAGAAGAGGGATTAGAACTTGTTCAAGATGCATCGGTAGAGTTTGAGGAAGAGAAATTAGAACCCATAGAAGATGTATCCGAAGAATTAATATCGGTTGACAATCAATTAGAATCAGCTAAAGATGCAGCCGCAGAATTTAATTTAATGTGGCAATATGAGTTTCAAGAAGTCCAGAATAAAGTTTCTCGATTTCGTCAGTATTCTGACGTTGAACGTTTAGCAATGTTGCGGAATATTTTAAATTTATTTCAAGTCGCTTCAATTCAAATAGATTTCTTACCCAATTCAACATATAAAACTTATTCTTTAAGTTATCAAGTGACTCGTAATTCTCCAAGTATTGGAATTGTTTGGATGGAAGAACCTAATTTAAACAAATTTTGTAATCTGATGAAAAATTGTCAAAAAGTGCAGGATCAAAATTTATGTGATACTTTGTATTTGATTCGCCAGGAAAATTTGGGTACAGCAAAAAATAAAGGTTATCAACTTTATTCTCAGATATTTAAAAAATCTTCTAAACATCAGCATATTAACCCTAATCTTGACTCATTACATTATTTAGTCACTTATACAGAAATGCTCAATTCAGTTCGTGCGGGAGAACTGGTTATTGGCGGAACAACACCAACTGAAGAAGAGTTTAAAACACTAGTTCGCGATCAAAATGTCTTAGAAAGTTGTTATTTATTGAGAAGGTTAGGTTTAATTGAAAGCAATAAAAATACTGAGGAAACAGAACCTGACTTCAATCAATCTAAGATTAGAGATCACATACTCAATACCATGCAAATAAATAAAATTTTACTCTTAAAACTATTGGTTGACGATACATTACGCAAATTCTCTAAAACTGGACAGGATCAAGTCGATCATATTATTGAGCAACTTTGCGCTCAAAATAAAATTAAAATTATTAATCCATCAGACAGTTATGAACAACAAATGGTTTACCTAGTCGTTTAAATTTTATATCTTAAGATTCTATTATGTTTTACCTCACGAAAGCTTCAGAAATTCGTCAAGCTATTTCTCAGTTAAAAAATTATCCGATTTTGTGGTTAGATACAGAAGTAGCTAACTGGAGAACATCTAACCCTAATATTTCTTTAATTCAAGTTTTAGCAAATTCTGAAAACTTAACTGGAGAGTATGTCTATATTTTAGATGTTCTAAATAAACCGGATATAGTGGATGAATTCATTCAAGAGATTATGAAAAATCCACAAATTGAAAAAGTCTTTCATAATGCCAGCTATGATTTACGATTTCTGAATAAAAGCTTATCCCGTCATGTCACTTGTACGTTAAAAATAGCAAAAACTATACCATTAGAAAGATTAGGAACTTCTAACCGTAAATTGAAAACCTTAGCAACAGAATTATGTCACTTTGCAAGTGTTGATATAGAAGAACAAGCCAGTGACTGGGGAAAACGTCCTCTCACCCTGAAACAGTTAAATTATGCCAAAATGGATACTGTTTATTTAGCACAAGTTCATCGTCGCTTATTACAACTCAAAAATCCTAACTTATCCCTAAAACAGCCCAATAATAAATCTTCAAAATCTTCAAAATTTCATGTAACGAATATTAGAGAAGCGGTTGAATGTCCTCGGTTATTTTATTTAGGTTATCATTTTAGAGACAGCACATTATTTATCTCAGGTGATAATATTTCCGGAGTGGGAACCGCTTTCCATGAACTAGCAGATAATTTTGTTAAAATTGCTAAATCGCAATCTCAGTTTCAAGCTTTATTTAAATCTCCTTATGCCCAACTTAATACTGAGAATATTGCTTCAGAAATGCAAAATCTGTTCTACAAATTAGCATTTTATCCTTATCTTGAGCAGCATCAAAATCAAGCACAAGCCTGTCTTCGTGTTTGGCAAGGATTAACTGGACTGATTCAATCTTGGGCCAAATTATTAGTTAAAAATAGACATTATTGTCCGGCGGATGAAGTGATTAATAAAACTTTTCCTGATATTAATCCTAAGCTAGAATATTACTTCACATTACCATTAGGTAATCAACAGCGTGTCAGGGGTATTATTGATGGTTTAGTTTATGATTTTGAACAAAAACGTTATTGTGTTGTAGAGTATAAAACTTATCAATCTTCCGATAAATCAGCACAACTGCTTCAAGTGGCACTATACAGCTATATGTTACATAAAAAATTAGGAGTTCCTATTAACTCTGCGCTTTATAGTGTATTACCCGATTGGCAAGAACTCACCTTTTCTTGGGAACAATTAGAACAGACTGTGCATACATTAATTCCTCATAAATTACAACAAATGCAGGAATGGATTGCTTGGAAACCCCCTCAACAAAATCCACCGCCGCCGACTATTCAACTTGAACTTTGCCAGATGTGTCCGCAACAAGAAAAATGTCAAACTTATTTTTAAGTTTTTCTCATTATTTCAGATTAAATAGAAGTTAAAACAATTAAAAAAATACTAAAATTTAATTAAAAATTAATAAAAAAGGACTAATTATAAAATTGAGAGATTCTAATTCGCTTCAGTCTAAGGATATCTTCGGCTGTCAATTCGCCAGTGTCACAACTTCAATGATTTTGATTAATTCTGGCTTGTGAATGTTATAATAATCATGCTTAAAAATAAGCCTAGACTCTATTGAGATGTTCACCCAGCTATTTGTTAAACGCAGTTGATTGAGGCAGAAGTACATTCTTTACTCCGCAACTATCTCCGCGCCCACGCTGAGGTACAATGGCCTCATCATTTAACAATGGCACGGTTGATTACTCGGGCCTTGCGATTGGGTCGTAGTGCCTTAATTCAAACGGGTATTCCAGCCTGGAGTATGAATCCAGCTTACCGATTAAGTTACCTGTTTTCCGTGTTAGTTTGGCCGGAGTCGGTTATCGTGGTTGTACCCCCTGGTATTTTAGATGAAATTATCAATCACAATCTGCCGAATTTACAGGATCAAATTCAAGCCCTTGAAACAGATTTATTGCTGAATAAACCCATTCAAGTCGGAGATTATTGGCCGGATTCAGATTATAAAGGGATATTATTTACAACGCCTCAAACTTGGTTAAATGCTCGCTTAAATAATAGTAACGCTTTTCCGAATAATATTCCCACGATCATTGATGGAGTAGACGATTTAGAAGCCTGGACTCGCGAACAATTAAGCGTTGCGATTCATCCTCAAGACTGGGAAAACTTAATACAAACTCAACCTAATTTAGCAGATAAAATACGAGAAACTCAGATTCAACTCACTCAAATTGTTTTCCAACATCCCCCTAATCCAACTCATTGCTATCCGTTGGAAACACCAGAACATGAATTGTTACAGCAACTGTATCACGATTTAACTCAAACAACATCACATTTAAATTTACCCACCCCTTGGATGCAGTTTGAGTCGGGATGGAATGAGGATCAACTCTATTGGGTGAAACTGAATCGAGACCAAGGTAGTTTTGCTCTCTATCGCGCTCCAATCGACGTTGCAGCCGCCTTACAGCCGATTTGGTATCAACAGCCCGTTGTCTTGATTGGGGAGGCTCTAGACCTCGATAAACAAGCCGATAGCTATCGACAATTGCTGGGAATTGAAGACATCACCTGTGTTAAGTTTTCCCGCGATCGCACTCGCCAGATGATTCAATTGTATTTACCTTCCGGTTTACCGATGCCAAATACACCCAAATTTCAAGCTAGCTTAATAGCACAATTACGCACTATTTTATCGATGAGTTTATCGGTATCGGGATTAAAGGTATTATTAATAGATGATACGCCCCTAAAAGCTCAAATTAGTACTCAGCTTGCCTCAGAATTTGGGTCATTAGTACAAGTAGAAACGATTAATTTAAGCGAAAATGGGATTTTAGTCACGGGTTGGGAGTTTTGGCGACAATATCAAAGCCAAGTTTCACCCCCTTGTATTTTGGCGATCGCGACGTTACCTTTACCGTCATTAGAACATCCTTTAGTAGCAGGAAAAGTGGCTTATCACAAACGTAACCGTCAAGATTGGTTTCGGTTATATTTATTACCCACTGCTTTAAATGAGTTGCAGCGTGCGGTTTCTTCAGTACGTCAAACTCAAGGTATTGTGGCGTTATTTGATAATCGAGTATTGTACCGTAGTTATGGTCAAGAAGTATTAACTGCTTTGAGTCCTTTGGCACGAATTGATTATCTAGATAGAACGTTGTTAATTGATCGGTAATATGGGGAGTCAGGAGCTTGCCCTGAGCCGGTCGTTGGGTCAGGAGTCAGGAGGGAAGAGAGAAGAGGAGAATCAAGTTTTATTATAACTAATTATCTGGACATGATATAATTTTGTATCTTATTTTAAAGTATAAAAAGAATTTACCACAACAATACAAACAGTATTTCTCTATGTCCTATAGGGTTTTATTGAACTGTTTTAACGTGAGTTAAATGACCTCTCCCTATCCCTCTCCTGAGAGGAGAGGGGACAATGGATCTCCCCTAATTGGGAAGAGGTCTGTTTTAAATTCGTCTCCCTCACGTTAATTTTACTTAAGCACCCACCGCTTCTTTAGCTGCGTACATGACTTCTAAAGTAATCTCTTCAAATCCACGTTCACGGGCAAACTTTTCAGTATTTCGCTTCACTTTACCGCGAACAAATCCAGGAACTTTGTTTAATTCTGTTTTCGCTTCTTTATCCCAATTCAAATCAGAATCAGCCGAAATTCCTTTATGAATGACCTCTTTTGTATCATGTCCGCCGAAGATTTCCAGTAAGTGATCTTCCATTCCCAAAGTAAAGGAATTATAGACTAAATCAACCATTTGATTCGCCCCTTCATACCCGACAAACGGACGATATCCAACCGGGAAATTCTGAATATGAATCGGTGCGGCAATCACACCACAAGGGATATTTAATCGTTTACCCACATGACGTTCCATTTGAGTCCCAAATATCGCCGCAGGTTCTAAACGCGCAATAGCATCTCCAATTGCACCGTTATCATCACTAATGAGGACTTCATCGCAATATTCACTCACTTGTTCTTTAAACCAATCCGCATCATACTTACAATAAGTTCCGGCTAAAACAACGTGAATTCCCATTTCCCGCGCCAGGATTTTTGTTAAAGCAACCGCATGGGTATTATCCCCAAAAACAACCGCTTTTTTCCCGGTTAAATTCTGACAGTCAATGGAACGAGAAAACCAAGCCGCCTGAGATACAAATCGGGTTTGTTCGTCAATAAATTCTTCGTAATTAACGTCTGCGCCTTGTGCATTCAATACCTTTTGAATCGTACGAATACAACGAGCCGTTTCCACAATTCCCATCGGAGTAATATCCACAAACGGCATATTAAATTCCGCTTCTAAATATTCAGCCGTCATCATACCAATTTCCCGATAAGGAATCAGATTAAACCAAGCTTTGGGTAAATTCTTTAAATTATGAACAGAAGCACTATCAGGAATCACTTCATTAACTTCGATACCCAAATCCCGCATTAATTTTTTCAACTCAGTGCAGTCATGGTTATTGTGAAATCCGAGAGTCGAAATTCCGATAATATTAACAGAAGGTTTTTCAGTTTTTCCTTGCGGTAATTCGCCTTTTTTCTTGGCTTTGTCTAAATAATATTTGACAATTTGATGCAAAGTCCGGTCAGCCGCTTGTAATTCATTCACCCGATAATGATTAACATCAGCAAGCAATACATCCCCTTTAGCATCCAGTTGAGCGCGTTCAACAAAATTCTCTAAATCTTCCTGTAAAATACTCGAAGTACAAGTCGGGGTTAAAACAATTAAATCAGGGTTTTCTTCCTTATCTTTACGAACAATATTATCAACAACTTTTTCTTGAGATCCTCGCGCCAATACATTACGGTCAACCACACTAGCTGTGACTGGGGTATAATTACGTTCGCGTTCTAACATCGAGCGCATGACGTTAAAATAGTCATCACCAATGGGGGCGTGCATGATGGCGTGAACATTTTTAAAAGAACTGGCAACTCGTAGCGTGCCAATGTGAGCGGGTCCTGCATACATCCAGTAAGCCAATTTCATTTAAATTTCTCCGTATTTGTGTCATTTGAGGACTGTTATTTGTGACTGTCTCAAAGGGTGAGGCAATCTGAGTTAAAATAGCTAAATCTTCAGAATTTCTATTGAATCGCTAAATAAAGTTTTGACTCTCAAGGATTCAGTTTGCCACTAAACTTAGATTTACTGAATTGAATGACAAATTTCTTAATCTATTGTCTGACTTTGTAACATTAAATTTCTAGATGTTAACAGGACTTAGCTTAACGCGGGGAAACGGATACAGAATTCTGTCCCTTGACTGGGCTGAGAGAATACATCTAGGCTACCTCCATGTTTTTCTACCACAATTTGACGGGCGATCGCCAATCCCAGTCCAGTTCCTTTACCGACGGCTTTGGTGGTAAATAAATGCTTAAAGATTTTAGCTTGCACCTCTTGACTCATGCCTTTGCCATTATCCCGAATACGAATATACACTTGATTGGATTCAAGGCTAGTGCGGATGTTAATCTGTTGAGTAGCGGCTTGTAGTTGTTTAAAAGATTGAGTTTGTGCCATTTCATCAAACATATCAATGGCATTGGCGAGGATATTCATAAACACCTGGTTTAACTGTCCGGGGAAACAGTCAATTAAGGGTAAATCTCCATAGTCTGTGGTCACTTGAATGGCAGGACGGTGTTCGTTGGCTTTGAGGCGATATTTTAAAATCAACAAGGTACTATCAAGACCCTCATCCAGATTAGCGCTGACCTTGTGTTCTGTGTCGGCACGAGAAAAAGTCCGTAAACTGGTACTAATGCCTTTGATACGCTCAGTAGCGCCTCTCATTGAGTCTAGCAACTTGGGTAAGTCTTCCAAAAGGAAGTCTAAATCAATCTCTTCAGCTAACTCTCTAACTTCATCCGTGGGGGGTTGGTGCTGATGATAAGTTTCGAGATACTCTAATAAGTCTTGCACATAGTCTTTACCGTTGTTGATGCTGCCATTAAGGAAACCTAAAGGATTATTAATTTCGTGGGCGACTCCAGCCACAAGACCCCCCAATGAAGCCATTTTTTCACTTTGTACCACTTGTAGGTGGGATTGTTCAAGCTGAGCAGCATAGTCTTGAGATTGTTGATACAGTCGAGCATTCTCTAGAGAAATTGCGGCTTGAGTACAAAGGAAGTTTAATACTTCTACTCGTTCGCGAGTAAATGCACCAACAGTCAAGTTATTTTTAAGGTATAAAATACCAATAAGCTGACTTTGATTGAGCAGGGGTAAACACAATAAACTCTTCGGTTGATGTTGTCTGAGATAGTCATCAATCACAGGTAAATTAGTTTTGAGATTATCAATCACCACAATTTCTTGAGTATTTTTGACATACTGAATTAATTTCACTGGCAGATGAGGATGATTCGCCAAAGGTTGGGTACAAAGTTGTGTGTTATCTGGTGTAGCAATAGCCCGCACTTGCCATTCTCCGCTTTCATTAGGAAGGATTAATGCACAGCGATCGCCGCCTGAATTTTGTAGAATAATTTGAGTCAGTTGATGTAAGAGTTGATCGAGTTCAATTGTGCTAGATAGGGCTTGAGAAGCGTTGAGAATCGCCGCAAAATCGAGGGCTTGATTGATGGTGGTACTATTGGATGTTTTGTGAGTACTAGAATTAATAGAGGCGGTTACTGGGGAGATGGTCATCAGAGTATTCCAGTTAACCGCAGATACTTCTGCTGCTTGCAAGATAGGCTGGAGTAGATGAGGATAGCGCTGTTGTAGATCGTCGATTTTAGCTTTGGCTCCCCAGCGACTGTAACAGTAATAGGCTTCTTGTAGATATACCGAAGCTTCTTTTTCTCGTCCCCAGTCGAGGTAGAATTTGGCGAAGAGTTCGTTAGCAAGGGCTTCTTCTTGAATATAGCCGTTTTCTTTCGCTCCGGAGATCGCGCGATCATATAGGTTTATGGCTTCTAATTTTTGACCAAGAATCCTGCTCTTTTCTGCTGAGATGAGCTGACTTTTGTGGAGAAAATTCATGGGTGCGTATTGTGCCCACAAATCTAACTTTTTCTGATGGTTTTCAACTTCTTTTAAGACTTCTTCTCGTCTGCTATTGGATAGATCTGCACAAAATGAAATCAATGACAAGGCGTCATAAAAATGAAAAATTGGAATGACTATTTTACCCATTAATCCATCTAAAAATTGTCGAGCTTTTTTTCCTTGATAAACTGCCAAATCATACTCCTCAAAAAAATAATTAAGAATTAACTTGTTCAAATAAAATAATCCCAGTGTGGTTGTTTCATTTGCCTTTTCGTGTAACACAATCATTCGTGATTCATCATAAGCTTCTCCTGATAGACAGCTAGGATTTTTTGTGGCACCTAATAAATTACTCACAACCTGTCTGAAAATATTATTCTGTTGTAATGTTTGATTTTGTTTCAGCTTTTCCATCATCTGACTGTAAATTTTTAGCTCTTTATCAAGCTGACCTAGTTCTTTGCCTAAAAAATAACAATTGTGACCATAAACAAATGCTGACAAACTGGCAAAATTTAACTCACCCACTTCCAATCCGACTTGATAGGCTCGAAGTAAACCACTTAGAGAATTTTGCAAGTGAGAGCGCCAATGAGTTACAAAGGAATTAACTGTTTGCAGTGTTTTTGCTTCGATTGCCTTGTCTTGAAATTTAGATAACAATGCCAAAGCAAGTTGACCAAATTGGTAGCCGGCCTCAAGATCTCCTACGAAGCCACATAACATAAGAGCATAGCCAGAATACGCGAAAGGAGCATCTACTGAATTGCCATGTTTGATAGATAAATAAACAGCCTTGATAATAATCAGAGGAGTTAATTTAGGAGCTGCTAAATAGCTTGCCGTACTCAAACTTAAAACCGTGTTAATTTTTGCTGTCTGTAGAGGATCTTTCAGTAAAGGTAACTCAATTAATTTTTCAATGGATTGATCTTTCAAAGCTCCTTGGATATCTTGAATCCCTTTAAAAATATCTTCCTGAGTGATTGTTTCAGGAAACTCAATACCAATTTTTTTTAAGAATGGTAAAGCTATTAGAATTGCTTCTAAAGATTTATTTTGAGCCTCATAAGCTAAAACTTTAATGGCATTAACTTTCAAGGCATCTAGTATATTTTTTGCGCTATTACATACAATAGCAGCAAGTTGCTCCATTAGCTCAAAATCACCATTTAGATAAGCAACTTCCGCCGCTTCTAAATACAAACAAAGTGTAAAATCATAATCATATTCCCAATAACTTAAATCTTGTATATCGAGAGCAATCGATAAGTATTTTTTAGCCGTTATATATGCCGTAGCATTTTTTGCTTTACATCCGGCAATCCAATTCAATTTAGCTAAGCGATCGCGTTCGGATTGCAAACCAAGTAACTCTCGTCCTTCATTTAACTGATTAACAATCTCAAAAACTCTTTCTGCTATTTTCTGCTCTTGTGTATTTTCAATTAAGAGATTTCCAATTTTTAAGTGAAAAGCCTTTTTGTCATCTTCGGGAATCAAAAAATAAGCAGCTTGCTGAACGCGATCGTGTAGGAAGCGATAATTGGCAGTAATGGCTTCGATTGGACTCGAATCAATCTCGCCTTGGAAAAACTTGTACGCTTCGCTAATTGGTAAAATTATCCCTTCTTGCAGCGCATGATAAAGCTCGCTTGCCACTTCTTCCGAAGAACCTTCTCGCACGATTGCCAACGTTTCTAAATCGAACTGGTTGCCAATACAAGCTGCTAACTTTAACACTTCCTGAGTTGCTTCGGGTAACTTCCGTAACCGCATCACCATAAACTCAACCACATCATCGGTTAATGCTAACTGACGTATCTGGGTTAAGTTACACTGCCAATGCCCCGCTGTAGCTTCAAACGTAATGCAGTCTTCTTCGTAGAGTCCCTGCAAAAACTGGGTGGCGAAAAAAGGATTCCCTTGGGTTTTTTGATAGATTAATTCTGCTAGCGGTGCGGCTAACTCTGTTGTACACAACAAGGTATCGGCAACAAGCTGATGAATGTGGGTTTGCGCCAGAGGTTTTAAGGTCAGAGTCTGAATTTGTGCTTGATGTGTCTTGATCTCCTCCAACGTCAACGTCAACGGATGACCCGGAAATACTTCGTTATCCCGATAAGCCCCCAATACCAATAAATAACCCGTTTCTGACTCCGCCATCAATAGGTTGAGTAGCTTCAAGGAAGCAGAGTCTGCCCATTGCAAATCATCCAAAAATATCACCAGCGGATGATCTGGGGTCGTGAAGACGGCAATAAACTTTTGGAAGAGTAAGTTAAAGCGATTTTGAGCCGCACTCCCAGAAAGTTCCGGCACAGGCGGTTGTGTGCCAATAATGTTTTCTAATTCGGGAATGACCTCAATGAGTACTTGTCCACTTTCACCCACTGCCTGCAAAATTTGGGTTTTCCACTGTTGCAACTGCTGATCTGATTCACTCAAAAGTTGTCCCATTAAGCCTCTGAAGGCTTGTACAAAGGCGCTAAAGGGAATATTACGATTGAATTGGTCAAATTTGCCTTTAATAAAGTATCCCCGTTGGCGGGTAATGGGTTTATGGACTTCGTTGATAACTGCTGTTTTACCAATTCCAGAGAATCCTGCAACCAGCATCATTTCTGTACCCCCCTTACCCCCCTTACTAAGGGGGGAGTTAGGGGGGATGGGGGAGTTAGGGGGGATGGGGGAGTTAGGGGGGATGGTGACCCGGTCAAAGGCATCCAGTAGCGCTTGGACTTCAGTTTCCCGTCCGTAGAGTTTTTCGGGGATATTAAAGCGATCGCACAAATCTCTCTGTCCTAAGTTAAACTCTGTAATTGAGCCTGAATATTTCCACTGAGTTAAACAGTGTTGCAAATCATGCTTGAGTCCTAAAGCACTTTGATAGCGGTCTTCGGCATTTTTTGCCATCAGTTTATCGACTATTGCCCCTACTATTTCCGGCAGATTGGTATTAATGTGATCGGCAGGTGTCGCCATCTGGGCAATATGACAATGAACCAATTCCAAAGGATCTTTAGTCTCAAAAGGTAAACGACCGCTTAGCAATTGATACAGAGTGACACCAAAAGCATAAAAATCGCTACGATAATCAATACCACGATTCATTCGTCCCGTTTGTTCGGGGGCCAGATAGGCTAAGGTTCCTTCTAGGGTATTGGGGTTTTGGATTAGAGTTGTTTCTTTCGGCAAAAGGGAGGCAATGCTAAAGTCAATCAGTTTAACTTGCTTAGAGTCTGGATGAATCAGGATATTAGCGGGTTTGATATCTTTATGAATGACCCGATGCTGATGCAAATCGTGGAGAATCTCAGTCAATTGAATAGCAACTGCCAAAGTTTCACCGATGTCTAAAGACTGCTGCTGGATGTATTTGTTTAAGGATACCCCACCCCAATCTTCCATTACCAAGGCATAGCCATTACTGAACGGTTTCAGGCTTAGAGGATGAATAATTCCTGGGATGGGTAGATTTTTAGCAATAATATACTGATTACGAAACTGCACTAATTCCCCAAATGTGGGATACTCTCGTTGCAAAATCTTAATTACCACAGGAAACTGCTGGCTATTATCTATTGCTCGATAGACTGCTGTTCGAGAACCATTGTAGAGTTGCTCTGTGATAGTGTAGCCAGAAATTACGGGGAATTGAGGAGTTGTGGGTTTCATAATCTTGAAGAGTGATAATGACGTTCGGAACTGATTACTCTTGAGTTATGATGCCCAAAAATCCTGGCAACTCTACAACGTGGGTTCAACTTTCTGCAAAGGTTTTCCTCTCATCCCATAAACGCTTAATGTAGAGACATTACATATAACGCCTCTACAACAGATGTGCAGACAGATAGCCGTTAACTCAGTAAACTATCTTTTTTTGCCATCTCTAACATTAAGTCAATCACTCGACAAGAATAACCCCATTCATTGTCATACCAAGACACCACTTTAAAGAAATTACTGTTGAGTTGCATCCCTGCACCTGCATCAAAAATACTCGAATGTGGATCAGTGATAAAATCAGTCGAAACCACAGGTTCTTCGGTATAGCCTAAAATACCTTTCATCTCTCCCTCAGCAGCAGCTTTCATTGCGGCTTTAATCTCTTCATAACTCGTTGAGTTTTCGGTTTTAAAGGTTAAGTCTACAACTGAAACATCCGGTGTGGGAACACGAAGCGCCATCCCGGTGAGTTTTCCGGTTAATTCGGGTAAGACTAATGTTACCGCTTTAGCCGCGCCTGTGGAAGCCGGAATAATGTTCTGAGTCGCTCCCCGTCCCCCCCGTAAGTCTTTCTTGCTGGGGCTGTCTACGGTGGGCTGAGTGGCGGTCATGGCATGAACCGTGGTCATCAGTCCTTCGGCTAAACCAAAGTTGTCATGGATCACTTTTGCAATGGGTGCGAGGCAGTTGGTGGTACAACTCGCATTAGAAACCACTAAATCTGCTTTCGGGTCGAAGGCTTCATGGTTAACCCCCATCACAATGGTTTTGACCTGTTCGGGGTCTTTGGTGGGTGCAGACAGTATAACTCGTTTGGCTCCGGCTTCGATATGTTTGCAGGCTTTCTCGTAGGTGGTAAATAATCCAGTAGACTCAACCACATAGTCTACATTGAGGGATTTCCAAGGTAATTCAGCGGGGTCTTTAATGGAAGTACAAGGAATTTTACGACCATCAATACTAATGCTATCTCCACTCTTCTCTATCTGAGCAGAACATTTGCCGTGAGTAGAATCATATTTAAGTAAATAGGCGAGATTTTCTGCTGAAACCAAATCATTAATACCCACAAACTCAATATTAGGGTTTTGCATAGCCGAACGCATTACCATTCGTCCAATACGACCAAATCCGTTAATTGCGACTTTTATCGTCATTGCTAAAAACTCCTGATTACAAGTACGACATGATCGAGGGTGAGTCAGCCGAATATGGGCAAGACTGTATCACGGAAATTTAACCGCTTGAGTATTTTTTTAAATGTTTTAATAAGTTGAGGAAATCAAACCTAAGATAGATTTTATGAAGCGTTTTTCTATCGATAAAGTTTAAGGTGATCCCCAAATACTGATGATAACTGTTATAGGACAATGGATTGATAAAAATATAAAGAATTACTTAAAATTTGGATTAATAATAATTAAAATAGAATTAAAAAATAAAACTGTAAAAATAATCACAATTTCTACCCAAAATCCCCCAAAATACCAAGATTGGGGGCTAAGGGGCTAGATTATACTAGTTCTTGACTTGACGATTATTCAAAGGTTGAACGGGTCGTGCATTGCCTGCATGAATTGACTGGAATTGTTGAACTTGTGCTTTTGAGACTTCAATGGGCTGTTTTAAAACCATCCAATTAACCCCTTCACTACAAGGGGGTGTGGTTAATGAACCCGCGTATTGATAATAGGATTGTTCGGCTGGGGGTAAAGCACTGGCATTAATTTTTACCCCTTCAATCACTTGATCAACTCCCGATTGTTGAGGAAGATTTGACCAGAGTGCAGAAATAAATGCATTTTCCTTTCCTTCCTCCATAAGGACACCCACAACTGCTAATTGTCCATCCGAACTTTGATGGACTAAATGAGCTTCCATTGGGTAAGTTTTGCCATTAATTTGATGTTCAGTGGGGGCATGAAAATGAAACTGTAGTAATTCATATCTTTTCCCAGCGACTGTAATAGAACTACCCGGATCATAATTGACTTTGATAGTACTGCCATCATTAACGACTTCATATTCACTATACTTGTAATCAAATTGAATTGCAGGTAAATTTGAATTAGAAGCGTTTCCTTGAATGTTAATCGGTGATTGTTCTTCTCCGATCTTACAAGTACTAAATTCTTCTGTTAAATCTCCCCAGTTTTCTGGGCCCATTTCTCCTTGATATCCCCATTCAATTGTGGATGTTTCAGAAAAAATAGGTTGATGAAATTGAAGCAGGATAACCGTTAAAATAGAGATGGAAAAACAGATTCCCCAACGTGTAACTTTGTTCATTCAAACCTCCAGATGAAATGACGACTCTATATCCAAGCTCAATTGGATTCAACTGACTTTGTTTCTGATTTTTGACGGAACTCAATACGAATTTAACTGAGTGCTAAAAAAATTAGACTCATTTCCAGGGGAAATAATGATTGACTGTATAAGTTAGATGCGATTGAGTTCAGCAGTGGCTTGTAAGAATTTACACTGAATTTTTGTAATCACGCTATCCTTCTACTTGAAACGTCACCCTAAATAATTAAGAAGACAGCATTTAATTTGTTTCAGTGTTCTGTTTTAATCTTACATCATGTTATGAAAGATTGCAAAAAGTATATCTTGTAATTAGACTAACTTTTGATGAGAAAGACATATACTTAAAAAATAGAATCACTAACAACTGCGATTGAGTATTCGCTTGTAGTATGGAGAGATAGTTTATGATGTTTCATTCGACAACTTCCATCAATCCCTTCACTTCACCATTGGCAGGGACTGCAATGATCGCAGTTGTTGTCATGGCACAAACCCCAGTGATGGCAGCTAAAACCCCACAACAAGTTGCAGAGATGGCGGCTTTAATTACAGTCCAAGTTAATAGTACTTTGGGGGATGGATCGGGTGTAATCATTGCTAAAAATGGAAACACCTATTCTGTGTTGACGGTTAATCATGTAGTCGAAGATCCCCAAGTCAGTTATCGTATTCAAACCCATGCCGGGGAAAGTTACGAGGTGACTGAGGTAACGGCTTTGCAAAGCGACGAAACAGAAGCAGACTTAGCCGTGATTCAATTTGACAGTACTCAAGACTATCCTGTGGCAACCTTAGGCAATTCCGATCAAGCGGTGATTGGCGCGCAAATTTATGTCTATGGGTATCCGGCAACGGGAGGATTAACAGGCGCAGAAAGAGAACCCGAACTCTCTCCTGGACTGGTCACCAGCCGTCCAAAAAGCCGCCCAGAAGGCTATACATTGCGGTATCAAGCGGTGACTTGGAGTGGCATGAGTGGGGGGCCAGTGTTTGATGCGGAAGGGCGCTTAGTGGGCTTACACGGCCAGGGGGAATTTGGATTTGCTCAAACTAGCGCAGGCGATATTACCCCCATTAAAACAGGATTTAATGCGGCTGTCCCGATTAATTTCTTCATTACACAACTGGCAAAAACCACTTTAACCCCAAACGATATCATCATTGACGAAACTCCTGCCATCACCAGTTCGATGTCTTTAGAAAATCCAGAAGATGCTCAAGCCTATTATTTTCGCGGGTTAACTTTACTCGATCAAGAACAATCTTGGGACGCGATCGCAGACTTTAACCAGGCTTTAAAACTTGAACCCAATTATCCAGAAGCCTATTTTAACCGAGCCTTAGCCCGGACTCAACTCGCAGCCAATCTACCTGAACCTACACGCGGCCCTAACCCTATTGCCGATTATAATGAGGCCATCCGTCTTAACCCTGGCTATGCTGATGCTTATTATAATCGTGGGTTAGTTTATATCAGTTTAAAACAATATCCAGAGGCGATCGCCGATTTTCAACAAGCTGCCGAACTTTATCGTCGTTTAGGCCGAGAAGAATCTCATCAAGATGCTTTAGATCGCATAAAAGAATTAAACGCTCAGTAGAAGACCATTGTAGTAGAAATAAGATTCTAGAGGGCATTATGACAGTTACAAATGATTTAGAAACACTGCAAAACGAATCTGAATTTGAAGACATTAAAGTTCCCCCTGGAGATTTAGAAAGTCAGGAGCCCCCTTTGGAAACAGAACTACATCTACGGCAACTTTTACTATTAATTCAAATCATAGAATATTTTTGGCAAGAGCGCCAAGATTTTTATGCCTTTGGAAATCTGACAATTTATTACAGTCCAGAACAAGTTAAGTCTAATACATTTCGGAGTCCTGATTTCTTTGTCGTTTTAAATACCGACCGTAAACCCCGTAAAAGTTGGGTAGTGTGGGAAGAAGGGGGAAAGTATCCTAATGTGATTATCGAATTATTATCAAATTCTACTGCCTGGGCTGATCGAACCACAAAAAAAGAGATTTATCAAGATATTTTCCGAACTCCTGAATACTTTTGGTTTTCTCCAGATACTTTAGAATTTCAAGGATTTTACTTAAATAATGGAGAATATGAAGCATTACAACTAAATGAACAGGGGAGACTGTGGAGTAAGCAGTTACAATTATTTTTAGGAGTATATCAAGAAAAACTTAGATTTTTTACTCAGACAGGTGAGTTAGTTCCGACTCCTGAAGAAGCAGCACAGACTGCACAACAACAACTGGAAATGGAACGTCAACAGAAAGAAAAATTAGCAGCGAAATTAAGAGAATTAGGAATAGATCCTGAAACTTTATAATCAATCGGCTGCTTGAAAAATTACAATTGAATGTTTATCTCAGTGCGATCGCATCATCGCTTAAATTATTTGATATGTTGACTTTTTATTCAAGTGTGTAGGCGAGTGGCTCCGTCGAAGTTATACCTTTAGTATAGCACAAAGCGCTTGCACTTGAACATTACTTTTTCATCGAGGCTTACTCTAACGGGTAGCTGAGCCGCGATCGTACCTACTTTCCATCTGTTCAACTGATCGCACCTTAGTCTATACTCTCTGAAACTGCATACCTCCCTCAATCCCAGAAATATGTTAAAGGTAAGTTAGCATTTACCTTGCGAAAAACAACCATGTTGAATCTCAAGGCTTTATCTCTTGCAGTTGTCATTGGTGTATTGAGTCCAATTGTACCGATTAATATTCTGTCTGAGTTTCATGTTCTGGCGCAAACTCCAGGAGAACAAAAAGCAGAGGCAGATCAACTGTTAGAACAGGGTATTCGGCAATATAAAATCAGTAAATTTCGAGAAGCTTTACAGTCTTTTCAGCAAGCATTAGAAATTTATCAAGAAATAGGCGATCACAACGGGGAAGCTGATTCTCTGAACAGTTTGGGTGTAGTGTACAGTAACTTAGGACAATACCAGAAAGCGATAGAATACTATCAGCAGTCTTTACCTATATTTCAACAAATTGGTAATCGCAATGGGGAAGCTCTTGCTCTAAATAATTTAGGTGAAGTATACCGTAACTTAGGACAATATCAGAAAGCGGTAGAATTTCATCAGCAGTCTCTAACAATTAAACGAGAAATAGGCGATCGCAATGGAGAAGCTAGTTCTCTAGATAATTTAGGCTTAGTATACCGTAACTTAGGACAATACCAAAAAGCGGTAGAATTTCATCAGCAGTCTCTAACAATTAGACAACAAATCGGTAATCGCAATGGAGAAGCTGCTTCTTTGAATAATTTAGGTTTAGTTTACGGTAACTTAGGACAATACCAGAAAGCTATAGAATATTATCAGCAGTCTTTAACCATTACACGAGAAATAGGTAATCGCAATGGAGAAGCTAGTTCTTTAACTAATTTAGGCAATGCTTACCGTAACTTAGGAGAATATCAGAAAGCCATAGAATACTATCAGCAATCTTTACCTATATTTCAACAAATCGGTAACCGCAATGGAGAAGCTAGTTCTTTAACCAATTTAGGCTTAGTTTATGATAACTTAGGAAAATACCAAAAAGCCATAGAATACCATCAGCAGTCTTTACCTATCTTTCAACAAATCGGTAACCGCAATGGAGAAGCTCTTGCTTTAACTAATTTAGGCAATGTTTACGGTAAATTAGGAGAATATCGAAAAGCCATAGAATACTATCAACAATCTTTACCTATATTTCAACAAATTGGTAATCGCAAAGGAGAAGCTAGTTCCTTAACTAATTTAGGCAATGTTTACGGTAACTTAGGAAAATACCAAAAAGCCATAGAATACCATCAGCAGTCTTTACCTATCTTTCAACAAATCGGTAATCGTAAGGGAGAAGCTGGTTCTTTGAATAATTTAGGCAATGCTTACCGTAACTTAGGACAATACCAAAAAGCCATAGAATACTATCAGCAATCTTTACCCATATTTCAACAAATAGGCGATCGTAACGAGGAATCTCGTACTCTTACTAATATCGGTATATCGTTACAACAATTAAATCAACCTAAATTAGCAATTACCTTTTTAAAAAAATCTATTAACGTAACAGAGGCGATTAGGAAAGATCTTCAAGGTTTATCGAGTGATTTGCAGCAATCTTTTATTGATAGCATTGATGATCGATATCGTCGTTTAGCTGATTTATTGTTAAAAGAAAATCGTGTGTTAGAAGCACAGCGAGTCTTGGATTTACTCAAAGTTCAGGAATTAGAAGATTATTTGAAAAATGTTCGGGGAAATGCCAATACTGCTAGCGGTATTGAATTTTATCAACCGGAACAGGATATTCTGAACCGTTATAATCAACTGAATCAAAATGCGATTAAAGCCGGGGAAGAGTTAGCCGAATTACAACAAAAGGATAATTTAACGTCAGCAGAAGAACAACGGCGCGAACAATTGGATCAACTGTTGACGGAAATAAAAGCAGATTTTAATAACTTTTCGAGGAGTCCTGAAATTCGGGCATTAATTGAAAAGCTGAGTTTTGATGAGCGCGAACAAACTTTATCTCTGGGAGAATTAGATCGTTTACGAGATAAATTAGGAGAGTTAAATGCAGTATTATTTTATCCTTTAATTTTAGAAGATCGCTTAGAATTGGTGATAACTACCCCAAATTCTCCGCCGTTGCGTCGGACTGTTGAGGTGAGTCGCGAGGAATTCAATCGGGCAATTATTCAATTTCGCTTGGCTTTACAAAATCCCAGTAGAAATGCAGTTATACCTGCCCAAAAACTCTATCGTTGGCTATTAGAACCATTAGAAGATGATCTCAAAGCGGCGAATACTGAGGTGATTATTTATGCACCGGATGGAGTATTACGATATATTCCGTTAGTGGCGTTACATGATGGTGAACAATGGTTAGCTGAACGGTTTCGAGTCAATAATATTACTGCCGCATCATTGGAAGAAATTGATACTCAACCTCAACCTCAGCCGAAAGTCTTGGCGGGGGCGTTTGCGGATGAGTCGTTAATTCGTTCTGCGAAAATTGGTGAAGATGATGTTAATTTTTCTGGGTTGCCGTTTGCGGGAATAGAGGTTGAAGGATTAAAAAATACGTTGCCTAATACTACGGCTTATGTGGATGAAGCGTTTAATTTAGCGGCGATGAAACCGAAAATGAATGGTTATAATGTATTGCACTTTGCCACCCATGCGGCATTTGTTCCGGGCGATCCTTCTGAATCTTTTATTGTGTTTGGAAATGGAGAAAATCCAACGTTACGGGATGTGGAAAACTGGTCATTATCGAATGTAGATTTAGTGGTTTTGAGTGCTTGTGAAACGGGTTTAGGAGGCTTTGATAATAATGGTGAACAAATTCTCGGACTGGGTTATCAATTTCAAAATCAAGGGGCGCGGGCGGTACTTGCGTCGTTGTGGCAGGTGAATGATGGTGGTACACAACTGTTGATGAATGAATTTTATCAGGCGTTGCAGGATGGGTATAGTAAAACGGAGGCGTTGCAAATAGCACAAACGGCTTTAATTAGCGGGGATGAGGCAATGATCAGTCGTCAACGAGGAGAGGATGGGGGGTTTCTGTTAACCGATGCTGAAACGGGGTTAGCTGTGAATGTTAGGGATAATCTGAATCATCCTTATTACTGGGCATCGTTTGTGTTAATTGGGAATGGGTTGTAGCAGGAGGTAGAAGTCAGAAGCTTGCCCTGAGCCTGTCGTTCGCGGAGCGTGACGCTAGTCGTAAGGGTCAGAAGTCAGGAGTTTATATAGTTGAATATATAGTCAAGCGTAGGGGTGAACGCCTCCCTCGGGGGGTAGAGATTCAGTTAATTTTTTGAATCATTGATTTAATCTTAACCGATTTGTGGCAAATTTCTGATACAATTCACAATAACTTAAGAATTTGTCTTAGGATTATTTAACATAACCGTCTTAAGAACAAGCTCACTAAAGGTAAAGATAAAGGAGGAGACTATATGGCGCTCGTACCAATGAGACTGCTGCTGGATCACGCGGCTGAAAATGGTTACGGTATCCCTGCATATAACGTGAATAACATGGAGCAGATCCTCGCAATTATGCAGGCTGCTGACGAAATGGATAGCCCTGTGATTCTACAAGCTTCTCGCGGCGCTCGTAGCTACGCAGGTGAAAACTTCTTGCGTCACTTAATTTTAGCAGCGGTTGAAACCTATCCCCACATCCCTATTGCCATGCACCAAGATCATGGTAACTCTCCTGCCACTTGCTACTCTGCTCTGCGGAATGGCTTCACCAGTGTGATGATGGATGGTTCTCTCGAAGCGGATGCCAAGACTCCGGCAAGCTTTGAGTATAACGCAAATGTTACCGCTGAAGTGGTTAAAGTCGCTCACTCTATCGGAGCTAGCGTAGAAGGAGAACTGGGTTGCTTAGGTTCTCTCGAAACTGGAATGGGTGAAGCTGAAGATGGCCACGGTGCAGAAGGAAAGCTTTCTCACGATCAATTATTAACCGATCCCGATGAAGCGGTTGAGTTTGTTGAAAAGACTCAGGTTGATGCTTTAGCGGTTGCTATCGGTACTAGCCACGGCGCTTACAAATTCACTCGTAAACCCACTGGCGAAGTACTCGCAATTAGCCGTATCGAAGAAATTCATAACCGCTTACCCAATACTCACCTGGTTATGCATGGTTCTTCTTCTGTTCCTCAAGATCTGATTGCGATGATCAACGAGTACGGTGGTAAAATTCCTGAAACCTACGGTGTTCCCGTCGAGGAAATTCAAAAAGGAATTAAGAGTGGTGTTCGTAAAGTCAATATTGACACCGATAACCGTTTAGCCATTACTGCTGCATTCCGTGAAGCCGCAGTTAAAGATCCGGCAAACTTTGACCCCCGTCACTTCCTGAAGCCTTCTATCAAAATGATGAAAGCGGTTTGTGCGGAACGTTACGAACAATTCTGGTCGGCTGGACAAGCTAGCAAAATTAAGGTTCAAACTTTAGATGAATTTGCTGCTAAGTACGCTAAAGGCGAACTGAATGCTAGTACTAAGTCTGCTGTTGCTGTGTAGATTTGATTCGTAGGGTGCGTGACTGACGCACCTCTTAATATCAATCCGGTTTCTCTATGAAGCCGGGTTATTTTTTGGTCATTCGTTGTTCATTCATAGTATTTTATCACCGAAGATGTATAGAAAAAATCACCAATGACAAAGGATAAAGGGCAAATAATAAATCTATTTTTACTCCCTGCTAATAATATAGTAATCGCATAATACCAATGGAATAAAGGCAACGATCCAGGAAAAGTATTGTAAAAATAGGACGGAGTTGAAGTTAAGAAAGACTGCCATCATTAATAGTACACTGGTATAGATTCCAATTTGTCGTTTCATGGAACTGAGAAAGATTAAACCCATTAAAAATAGCATGGGTAGCTTGGCTTTAATTCCTACAAATGTGGGATAATTGACTTGAATTAAGGCATCGAGTGAAGCAGCTTTAATATGACTATCGGGGAGTCTTGTAGCAGAGAATAAAATAGATTTAAAAAAGCCTTCTGCATTCCACAACATAAAGGGTAAGGATACAATAGCCGGAATTATACTGATATAAAATATAGCAAAAATGACTTCTTTGAGTTTATTTCTATCTGCGAGTTGCCAAGCCCAAATTAGATAGAGAGGAGTTAAGAAGATGGCAACTTGTTTGATGGCTAAGGAACAGCCAAATAGAATAAAAGAAGTATACGTTTTACGAGGTAATAATATGAGAGAAAGGAGGAGTAAGAAAATCGCAATAAATTCTATATGTACAATTCTAGTGACATGAATTGTCCAGCGACTAAATAACCAAAATATTGCTGCAAATAATCCTAATAGTAATAGATTTTCTCGATAAAATTGATAAAAGATTAAAATTCCAATGCCAAGATTAAAGGCTAAAAATATCGGTCGCCATACATTTAACCAGACGGAATAGTCTTGAAATCCTATCCATTGAGTCAAGGCTGAAAGTATATAAAATAGAGGAAAATAAGTGGCGTATTTATCATTTTCTCTCATATTTCCGGCTAATATTCTGGCGTATGGGTTTTCCCCTGCAAGTAAGCGCTTTCCTTCTAACCAAGTATAGTAAATATCGTTGCCTCCTGGATCGTAATCCCACAGGTTCAAGAGGTTAAGATTAACAATAATACCTAATACAATAATTAAAAATATACAGATTAATGCGATTGGCTTTTTATTTGTTAAAACAAACATTATAAGTTATTGTTTGATATTTTTAATTATATATTCTAACTGATTTTCAATATTTTTAGTGGTATCAATTGTTGTTAGATAAGATTGTTCTTCTGAGGTTATGGCTTCGGCAGATTCTTGTTGTGAAGCTAATAAATCGACTGTGGCATCCGTAATATCTCCTTGACGGTGTTGTAAGCGCGATCGCAGTATTTCTACAGGGGCAAAACATTCTAAAATATATAAAGGTAAATTTTGAGACTGACAGGATTTTATCACCGTTTTTCGTAAGTTTATCCGGTCATATTTTCCATCTAAAATCACCCAAAAACCTGCTTTTACTAACAATATTCCGAGTTCTAATAATCGGTGATAAGTTTTCTGCGTCATTTCTGAAGTATACAATTCATCTCCTCCTTTTTGATGTAAAGGAATACCACCTAAATGTTTACGAACTGCATCAGTTCTTATTTGAATTGCGCCGATTTTTTGAGAGAGTTTTCTGGCAATTGTACTCTTACCCGATCCCGATAAACCTGACATTATTATTATTCCGCCATTCTGGCGCTGGGTATATTGCCAAGCGAGTTGATAATACTGTTTTGCTGCTTGAACATTTTCTATTTTATATTCTTCTGAAATAGTGGTTTCATCTGATGTCATTGAACTCACTTTTGCCCGAACATAAGCTTGACGGCTTAAATAGAATGGTAGGATTTCTAAGCCTTCCCAGTCTCCTGTAATTTCTATATAACTGTTTAAAAACTGATAACTTAAATCAATTCTGTTTCTCGCTTCTAAGTCCATTACTAAAAAAGCGATATCATACATCACATCAACATAGCGAAATTCTTTGTTAAATTCGATCCGATCAAATAGCGTAATTTTATCGTCAAAGATACAAATATTTTTCAGATGTAAATCACCATGACATTCGCGAATCCATTTATTTTGTATTCGTCGATTAAATAAGGCTTGACGGTGGTTGAAAAACTGCTGATTAAATTGCTTTGTTTCCTCGTATTGTTTCTGAGTTAGAATGATGCCGATATATTTATCGGTTTGTTCAAAGTTTTGATCGATACTGTGACGAATTTTATCAATTTTACCATATTCTAAAATCTCATTGTTTGTTGGCGCGTTTAAATGAAATCCAGCAACAACTTTTCCTAACGCTGCCATCTGTTGTAAAGTTAACTGATTATTTTTAAATTGATTAATCAGTAAATTTTCTTGAGGAAATTGCCGCATTTTCAGGGCATATTCTACAATTTGATTAGAATGACTATCGAAGCTAAATTTATTTTCTATTTTAACGATGGGTAACACTTCTAAATATAGCTGTGGGGCTAATGGCTGATTCATTTGTAATTCTTGCTGACAAAAATAGCGACGTTTTTCTAAAGTGGAATAATCCAGAAACTCTAAATTAATGGCTTTTTTGATTTTATATGCAAAATCTCCCGTGAGAAAAATATAGGAAATATGGGTTTGACAAAGCTGAATAGGGGTTTGTACCGGATGAGGGTAAAATTCCGGTTGTAACATTTTTTGAATCAGTAAGGGTAAATTAGCCTGTGTCATAATTGCTTGATGGATTCATGTAATTTGATATTTTTATTATGGCTAAACCCAGAATTTGATATGATTAATTGCGGACGCTTGAAACAATTCTCAATTTAATTCTCGAATGACAGGAAATACACCAGCTTCAAAACCTCGCAACGTCTTCGGTGTGGGTAATGCGTTACTTGATATTTTGGCACTTGTAGGGGATGATTTTGTTCAACAGCATAGCTTAAATCGGGGTGCAATGACCCTGATGGATGCCCAGCAACAGGGGAGTTTATTACAGCAATTAGAAAATCAATCTTTAGAATTACGCTGTGGGGGGTCTGCTGCCAATACAATGATTGCGATCGCACAAAGTGGCGGTAGCGGTTATTATGCGGGTAAAGTGGGGGCTGATACCAATGGTGAATTTTATCGTCAGGATATGGAGGCGGTGGGAATTGGCTATGAAGTCACCCCAGCAGAAAGCGATGGCGGGCCAACTGGAACCTGTTTAGTGTTGACGACTCCTGATGCGGAACGGACGATGTGTACCAATTTGGGAGTGGCGACAACGTTATCGGTAACAGATATTAATTTAGACCATTTAAAGCAGTGTGAATATAGTTATGTTGAGGGGTATTTGTGGGATGCAGAAAACCCTCGTAAAGCTTGTGTCGAAACGATGGAACAGTCAAAACGGCATGGGGTAAAAGTGGCGTTTACGTTTTCTGATGGGTTTTTACTCGACCGGTTTACGGATGATTTTCATCAATTGGTTTCTGACTATTGTGATGTCGTCTTTTGTAATGCAGATGAGGTTCGTCATTTCTTCCAAACTGAAGACTTAGATGAATGTAGCCGTAAATTGGCTGGTATTGTAGATTTAGCGTTTATTACCAATAGTGAAAAAGGCTGTTTAGTGGTAGAGAAACAGCAAGTGAGTCAAGTTCCTGGTTTTCCGGTTAAACCTGTTGATACAGTGGGGGCTGGGGATGCTTTTGCCGGTGGAGTTTTGTATGGACTCACCAATGGTTTAAGTACTGTTGAAGCCGCCCGCTGGGGTAATTTCCTCGGGTCTGAAGTTGTTAAAATTCATGGGCCTCGTTTATCTAAAGCCCCGGTTGACCAGTTAAAAACTGTGATTCAATTTTAACTCGAAGGAAGAGGGAAGAAGGAAGAGGGAAGAGGGAAGAGGGAAGAGGGAAGAGGGAAGAAGATAATAAATTTAGCTTTTTTCCTCTAAACCTATTGCCTTATTTTTAATGATTTTATATAGGATAATGCCGAGAGATCAGGTATGGTTGGGGTTAGTTATTGGTAATTCTCGATACCATTGGGCAAAGTTTCAAGGAGATTTATTACTGAAATATTGGGATACAGATTATCTTAATCCTCAAGATTATCAGGAAGATCAAACAATTCCTATTTTTCTGGCTTCTGTTGTTGGGCAACAAACGATTCTTTGGCAACAATTATCTCAGGTAAAAGTGATGACTTTAGCTGATTTACCTCTGAATAATCTTTATCCAACTTTAGGGATTGATCGGGGGTTAGCTGTGTTAGGATTAGGAGTAGAATACGGCTTGCCAGCGTTAATGATTGATGCGGGAACTGCTTTAACGTTTACAGGGGTTGATGGGGATAAAAATTTAATAGGAGGGGCAATTTTACCGGGTTTAAAGTTACAGTTTTCTACTCTTTCTCAACGCACAGCGGCTTTACCTGATGTCAATATACCACGAAATTTACCGCAACGTTGGGCAATTAATACAACAGTAGCAATTGAAAGTGGAATTACTTATACGATATTAGCCGGAATACGAGATTTTATTGAAGCTTGGTTAAGAGATTTTCAGGATAGTAAAATAGCAATTACGGGTGGCGATCGCCAAATTATCTTTAACTATATTAAAGCAAAATACCCCGATCTAGCAACTCAAATTAGATTAATGCCAGAAGCAATGTTTCGGGGACTATTGGAAGTCTATTTAAATCAGGCGTAAGTATTATATAAAGCTTTTAACAATTCTGGGTAGAAACGTTACATATAATATCTCTACGATCTGCTTATTATAATTGACGAAATATTTTGATGAGTTTAGCGGCTGTGGCTTGCCAAGAATATTGTTCTGCTGTTTCCCTAGCCTTTTGACCGATAATAAATCGTTCGTTATCTGTTAAAATAAGATGTAACTGTTCTCGAATTGATTCACTTTTTGGTTCTGCCCAATGAGGATTATTTTGAGGTTTAAAAAATTGAGTATCGTAGCAATGTCTCACGGGAACTAAATCATATTCTATTGGATAACAATTACTGGAATTTCCATACTCTGTCGGCCCTCCATACAGCGGCATTGCTACAGGTAAACCCGCCGCAAAAGCATCGAGTAATTTAATGGCAAATCCTTCTCCTCTAAAAGGGGCAATCACGGCATCTGCGAGTAAATATAACTTAGCTAAATCTTCTCTATTTAAAAGTTGTCTAACAATATGAATATTAGAAATCTGAATACCTAACTGTTCTTGAGTATTTTCTATGATTTTTGCTAAAGAATCTTTATTACTGCCGCCATCTTTAATCATTAATTCAATCTGAGGATGATTCGGATAATCTTGACAGAAAATAGGAATTAATAAATCTGTACCAAATCGATATAAATCCCAAGAATTCGTTAAATGTAATAATCGTATTTGCGGTCGTTGTTTGCGTAATAAAAATCGCTTCGGATCTGGATAATTAGATAAAATAGGATTACATCCTAAAGGCAATACAGAAACTTGACTTTCGTCACAACCCGCTTGTAATAAGACTGTTTTGCAATATTGACTGACGGCTAATTTATGATGAGGATTTTTACAAGTACTTTCTATCCATTCATCAAAAGGGGGTTGCAGTTGAGTGAATTGATAGTTAATCGCAAATAATTCAAAGTTAAAATAACCCTGTAGTTGAATATTTTTAACCGTCGGCCAGTAATGAGACCATTTAATTTGAAACAGTTCTGAAGGAGATTGATCCATCCAAAATTGTAACTGTTTAGTCTCTTCAGAACTAATCACTTTGAGAATATCTTCAGAGAGTTCGCTAGGTTCTAAAGAGACGGGTATTTTAAGTTGAGATAAAGCCGTTACTAAACTCAGGGTAATATCTGCAAATGAGTTAAAGTTTTGGAAATCAACTTTAAAGTGAACCATCGGCTTTTTAATACGTCATTAACCTACTCTAACCACTTTAGGCGGAAATAGACGATATCGAATAAAGTATCCTAAAAAGATAAATAGGATAATCACAACAGTTCCAATACCGACAAAACTAGGAACCCAAAAAATTGCTTCAATATGATTAATTTCTCCCGGTTCAAGTTGCCAAATCACTTGTTTTCCGTCTTGCTTTGCCCGTACAACCAACGGATGTAATCCTTCTTCTTCGGAAGTAGATTGAATAATATGTGCCCCCCAAGGTGTAGTCAAACTAAAGTCTAAATCAACTAATCCTTCAGGATCAATAATAATCTGATTATCCGTGACTTCTAACGCTAGCGATCGCAAATCTAAATCTAAATTTAATCGATTTCTTAGAAAAAAGAGCAAGTTTAACTGAGTTAAATTGGACTGTGTTGAAAGTTGAGGCACTTCCGCTAACGGCACTTCAGTAACAGATGTAGCTTCTGAAGGGGTCGGATTAAAAAATTGATTAAATTTTTGTTCTAATTCTGCCCCATTATAAAAAGGAATAGAAACCTGTAAATTCTCAGGAGAAATCAATTCTGTTTTTCCGCCTAATGCTTTAACTCGATCTTCAATACTCTCTGTCCAAGCCGTAATTTCATCTTGACTTAAATCGACAAACTGTTGTGAGAGTTGAATGTGTTGAGTGATCTGACCATGGTTTTGATCGCTAAACTCAATTCCTAAATCATATTGCACACAACCACTCAGGGCGATCGCTGCTAAAATCACAACGAATATTGTTTGCAGCTTTTTGATCATTGTTTTTTACCCAACGATTTTAATGTTTAATTTTAGCTAACTTTGCCGTGCCGTCACGCCTAGTTTTTCAAATAAAATACAGGGAACAAAGGCACTCGACCCAAACCATTGAGGCTGAGAACCTAAGTCTACCATTTGTTGAAAGGCTTCAAAAATACTCCCCGCAACCATTGTATTCTTGAGACGACCGACAATTTTACCGTTTTCGACTTTATAGCCTAAATCTAAATTGACGGAAAATTCCCCTGCCAGTTGATTCGATTGACCCGCTCCCAATACTTGATCTACAATGATTCCTTGATCTAAGCTGGCGATTAAATCACTCATAGAAGATTGACCCGGCGCAATACATAAATTCACTAACGCGGGATATGGACGGGATAAACCGCCTCTAAAGCCATTTCCACCGAGTTTGGCTTCTCCTCTTGCCCCCCATTGCCGATCCCAATAGAAGTTTTGTACGGTTCCTTGTTTAATTAAATGTTTAGCGGTTGTGGGTGTCCCTTCATCATCAAAACTGCAAGCCCCTGGCCCAATTTCTGGATCTTCAAATAAATTAAATCGTTCGTCAAATAGGGTTTCACCCAGTTTATCCGCTAGAGGAGAGGCTTTTTGAACCACACTTTGACCGGAAAGAACGGTTTTGAATAAGCCGCCAAACACTAACGCCACGGCTTGAGGCGTAAATAAGACGGGATATGAACCGGTTTGAATGGTTGCGGCAAGTTCAGCGTTGCGATACTTTTCTAGAAGCTGTTGCAGTAGGCGATCGCTGTCAAGGGGGCGATCGCGTACAACATCATAAGCATATACTTCTAGGAAATCTTCACCCCTAACTAAATTCCCAGATAAACTACCACTAATGGTTTGAGAAGATCGTTTAGCTTCTACTCCCTCTGTGGTGGCAATGGTGATATTTTTGCGACGAATACTAAATTCTGCCTCAACTAAAATCTCTGAATTATATTGATGAACTTGTTCAATTAAATCTTTACCGGTTTGAACCCATTCCGCCGTACTGGGAGGTGTATAATCACTTTCGGGTGCAGCTTGGTGAAAGTCTTTAGCAAACTCAAACTCTACAGGTGCGCCAATTTCAGCCGTTTGTAAAGCCGCATCGACTAATTCTTCTAACCTTGTCAAGTCGGTTGAACTAGCAAACCCGAGTTTACCATTATGAATAATTCGTAATGCTAAACCAAGAGTTGCTTTGGTTTGTAAGGACTTGAGATGATTATTTTCAAACTCAATGGGTGTGTTTTGGGTTTGGAGGCTATAGACTTCAGCAGCATCTGCCTTTTGCGCTGCTAAATGTAAGAGTTGATCGAGGGCTGAATTTTCCATCAGATCTTGAGGGTATCGTTCATCTCCCCTATTGTAAGCTGCCGAGGAGTAAATCTAAATACAAAAAGAGAGAGTCGCCTGAGCAACTCCCCCTACCATCAGGGTGCATTTGTTATCAGTATAGCTATATTGTTTATTTAAACGCAATGTTTTTTAGTAAAGCTTTCGTAAAGTTTAGAATGAGAATAATAAAGCTTTTATCAATGAATTTGAACTGAATTTAAATACAAAAAGAGAGAGCTGCCTGGGCAACTCCCCCTACCATCAGGGTGCATTTGTTATCAGTATAGCGATATTCCTTATTTAAACGCAACGTTTTTTAGTAAAGCTTCTGTAAAACCATTCCTCTAAATAATAAAGCTTTTATCAATGAATTTGAGGTGAATTTAAATACAAAAAGAGAGAGTCGCCTGGGCAACTCCCCCTACCATCAGGGTGCATTTGTTATCAGTATAGCTATATTGTTTATTTAAACGCAAAGTTTTTTAGTAAAGCTTTCGTAAAGTTTAAACTGAGAATAATAAAGCTTTTATCAATGAATTTGAACTCAATTTAAATACAAAAAGAGAGAGCCGCGCTTAGCAACTCCCCCTACCATCAGGGTGCATTTGTAAACATCATATAGAAAATATAGGCGGGGGGTCAAGCCCCTTTGTTAAAGTATCTGTAAAGAGTCAGGGTTAAATTGATAAGCTTTCGTAAAGTTTCGACTGAGGTTGTTGTTTCAGGTTTTTTGAGGGCTATTGGACAGAGTTTGTCAATATTCTTACTGCATAATTGCATTTTTCCATAAAAAAGAGAGAGTCGCGCTGAGCAACTCTCCTTACCATCAGGGTGCATCTGTAGTTAATCATATAAAAAATACAGTGAGGGGTCAAGCCCCCCAGTTAAAGATTCTGTAAAGATTTTCATAATTCTTATCAAGTCTTCATAAAGTTAAAATTAAAGCTTTAATTTAGTAGATATTAAGGGCAATATATCACTATTGCTGCTAGAAAATAGTCATATTATCTGCTTTGTTCATTGTCCCAAAACCTGAATGATTTAACATAAAAAAAGAGAGAGCCGCGCTTAGCAACTCTCCCTACCATCAGGGTGCATCTGTAGTTAATCATATAGAAAATAATGGTGAGGGGTCAACCCCCTCATTTAAAGATTCTGTAAAGATTACGCAGAAAAATATAAAGCTTCTGTAAAAGAGTCAGATCTGGCTTTTTGTGCAAGGCAGACTGAGACGGGAAATTATATAAAACGCCTCTAGGATCATCCCTATATCGCTGTAATGGATAAATTCAATAAAAAAGAGAGAGCCGCCTGAGCAACTCTCCCTACCATCAGGGTGCATCTGTATAACACAGTATACAACACTAATGATGAGGGGTCAAGCCCATCATGTAAAAAAGTTAAGTTTTTATAAATGTCTACGACTCTATCCGAGTCGTGGTCTGTCGCCCCATCTCTTCACGAAATTGTAAAAATCAAGATAAACTAGTAATAAAATTCTGTAACAGTCTAAGTGACAGCCATGCCCGGAGCGGACTTCTCGCCCAATCGACCCCAATCTGAATTAACTGAATCTAATCTTCCAATGCCGGGAACAGAAGACCAAACAGAGCAGGAGTGGCAAACTGTTGACTTTCCTGATGCGATGAGTGTAGACCAGCTTCCAGTTGTAGATCAAGCTGAATCTATTACTCCATCTACTCCAAGTTTCTTAGAACTTGCACCGCTCACTCAACCCGAAACAGAACCAGCCGAAGTAGAACAGGATTCGTTACCTGAGCCTTCAACAGAATTCATTCAAGCGTTACAGCAATCTAATCAGGATTTGATTGATCGGGTTGCTGAACTTGAGGCTGAATTAGACACATGTCAGAACACTCTACAAGATAAAGAAGCAATTCTCAATCAACAAACTCAAAAACTGGGTTTAGCCACAGATCAAGTTACCCGCTTATTTGGCAAACAAGAATTGAGTAATCAGGTGATTCAGCGACAACAGGTATTAGTGGAAACTCTCACCCAACAATGGGAAGAGAGTCAAACGAAGATGGCTCAGATGGAACGCGATTGTGCTTTAACTCAACAGCGATATAACGAACAGTTTCATGAGTTGATGCAGACTCAAAATATTTGTCGAGATTTGCGATCGCGTTTGCATCGTCAACAACGTCATACATTGCAGTTTAAAGCGGCATTAGAACGCTCATTAGAAATGCAGTCTCAACAGCGATCGCTCCTTGCAGCAAAACCGAGTCTGATTCAACCGGAGTTAATTAAAACTGTATCCACAACTCCCGAAATCAAACCAACAAGCTCTGATCTCGAGGCACAACCAGCTCAATCTAGATCTGTCTCTAAGGCTCCCCCTGTACAACCTTGGTCGATACAGTCAGCAGAAGTTGACGAATCTGTTGAGATTTTAGAGGAAATCATTCAAGCTCCGGACACTGATCCGTTAGATTTTCAACCCACAGAAATTGAGTCTCAAATAGAGACAACATCACCATATCCTCCTCAATTAGAAGATCTTGAGACTTATTGGCACGTTGAACCTATTAAAGAGAGTTCAGAGTATGAAGAAGCATCACCTGAAGCTGAGCTTATGGAAAATGAATTGGAGCGAATTCGAGTAGAATATGCTTCTTTGAGTGTTGAGGATGAGGAAAATGAAGATAACGATGAGGCGTATGAATTAGATCAACTTGAATCTGTTCCTCAATCATTTTCTCAAGATAGATCTCAGTCTACAATGCAACCGATTACAGAGAGCGATCATGGAGCTTCTGATTCTAGTTGGCCTGCTCCTTTAATTCGGCCTCAACATCAGCGTAAATTGCGATCGCTGGCTGCGATTGAATTGCCAAAACTCCCGAAAACGCAGAGCGATACTCCTGATACGGAGTCATTATCAATGCAAGAGTTTGCTGAAATAGAGCCGTTTTAAAGCTTAAGAGGCTAGCGTAACGCTATGCATTTTATATCACTAATTTGCTTATGGTCAAGAATAATTTTAGAGTCTAATACCGATAATTACCCTTATAGGATTTAGAGATATCCCATATTTTATAGGAGTTAGAGTCATCCATGCTAGTTGACTTATCAAACAATATAATTATGTATACTGAAGGCATACTTAAAGCTGTTTGTATATGATTCAAAAGTTTTTTAAAGAGAATTTGTTAGGAATTTTTGTTCTAGGTATTTTGACTAGCTTAACTGCAAGTGCTATTTGGGAAGGCAGACAGAATGACAACAGATCTATAACTGTTTTTCTTGGTCAGACGGTAAATATTCCTTTATGGGTCTTGTTAATTGCTGTAATAATAGTACTAAGCTTATTGAACTATCGAGCTTTCAAAAAGGCTGGTAAGCAAAACTTTATTCACACAGAGAAGAAGCAATCTCAGAAGTCTGGCAATGACTCAACTAACTATCAAGCTGGAAAAAGCATAAATATTGATCGAAGAAATAATGACAAATAAGCAATCTCAGAAGTCTGGAAATAATTCAACTAATTATCAAGCTGAGCAGATTACCGTTAACTCTGGCTTATCATATAGTGAGGTGAAAGATATTGCACTCGATGTATTTGAGAACAATTTTTATCAACTTGCAGGTATAGCTCAGCAAATTGCTCTTGAAAGAGCAGAACATATCACAGAAGAATTTATACAGAAGCTACACAGAGAAAATCCTGAAAGTTTTTCTCTGGCACAAAATCCAGACTTTCAATATTCTTTACTAACTGTTCAACAAGAATTTGCTCGAAGTGGGGATCAAGATTTAGGAAGCTTGCTGGTTGACTTGCTCGTTGATAGAAGTAAAGAAACTAACAGAAGTCTTTTAAAAATCGTTTTACATGAATCTTTAAATATTGCTCCCAAGTTAACTTGGGAGCAGCTTGCAGCTCTTTCAATAGTATTTTTACTCAAACACACACAGAGCAATAATATATTAAACTTTGATGATTTTGGTAAATATTTAGATAAATTTTTTCAACCATTTGTAGGTAAGCTTGTAAAGAATCAATCTTGCTATCAACATCTTCAATATTCTGGATGTGGTTCTATTAATGCATTTTCTAATTCTTTAGAAGATATCTTTAGCTCAACATACCAAACACTTTTTACGAAGGGTTTTGAGCCAAGTGAAATCACAAAGAGAAATCTCTCTATAGATCTTGGTTTTTTTATGATCTGTCTAAATAATCCTACAAAGTGGCAATTCTCAGTAAGTGATATAGAGACTCTCAAGCCTATATTAAATAATCAAGGAATAGAAAGTAATGAGCAGATGAAAATCATAGAGTTATTTAATTTAAACAAAATGAGTACAGTGGAGATGAAAGAAAAATGCGTTAAGACAAGATCTTATATGAAAACTGTTTTTGATATTTGGTCTGATTCAGCAATACAAAACTTTCAATTGACTAGCGTAGGAATTGCTCTAGGTCACGCAAATATTAAAAGATTAGTGGGTGAATTTACTGATCTTTCAATCTGGATCCATTGAAGTACTACAATGAAAGGATCGTAAAAACCTCATTAATCCTGTTTTAGATAAGAGTTAAACCGTTCTCGCAATTGATCAATCGTTAAATCTTGCGTCCAATATTCTACTAACCCATGACCAAACGCCCAAGCATTACGATCAGGATCACCTTGATTTTCGAGTAGTAACGGCCATAACGCTAATAAATCTAAATTCAGTGGATTTTTATTCTCTTCATTCAATAGTAAAAATAAATCATACGCCATTTGTAATTTACCAATTACCACAGGTAACTGTTCAACCGGAATTTGTTCTGCGAGTAAATAGGCTAACTTAGGTGAACCCGTTGATAACATAGAAAGATATTGTAAGATTGGGGTTTTGAGTAATGCCGTCACCCCAGATGTCGTTGTCATTTGGAACGTATAACGATCTATAATTTCGGCAGCAGCAACTGTACGGGCTTCTAAATTGCGTAAGAAACGGGCAAGACGAAACTGTTTTGCAGGTGTAATAGCTTCGACTAAAGCAACCGATAAGCTACCCGTTCCCCAAGCGGCACGGTTGGTATTATAATCTGCCGTAACAATGGGTAAAACGCCACTGCAATATTCCTCGAGTAATTCCGCCCGGTATTGTGTAGCTTCACGAATTGATTTTTCTTTGGGAGAATTCCCCAATTGCCAGTCATAAGGAGGGTTCCATTCCCTTACTGGACGCAGTCGATCCACTTGAGTTACAATCGCGATCGCCGGTAAATCATCTATTTCGGCTTTAAGATCTTGTAAAAAATCTGCATCCATCTGTAAAGCTGGATCTAAAGCAGGAGTCACCAACAATAATAAATCCGCTGTTGTGGCATAATCTAAAACTAAATCCCGTAAATCAGAACGGTTAATTTGTTCATAACCGGGCGTATCCCACAATGTTAACGCTTCACCTGTTTCGGTTTGCCATTTATAATCTTGAATTTCATCTGTACTGGGCAATACATCCACTTCTGCCCGTTCAGCTTGGAATAATGTATTAATTAAACTACTTTTTCCCGCCCCGGTACGTCCTACCAATAAAATATTAACGGGTTTTTGTTCAACAGTTTGAGATGGTTCAGCATTTTCTAAGATCTCTCGTAACGTTTGGGTTTCAGCCTTGGCTAAGGTGGGATTTGCCACCGCAGAATCTAAAATGGGTAGTGTACTGCCACCATATAATGCCACCGCTTGTTGGGCTAAATTGCGTAAGGCAGCTTCCCGTAACATTTGTCCTAAATTCACCAGTAATTGTTGACTGGCTGCATCACTAGACGGTTGACTTGCAACTCTTGCTGCTGCTGCCACTGGGTTAATTAACCATTGTGACCAATTCCAAACTTTCCAAAATTTACGGGCAGAAGGTTCGAGTTTACGATAGGTTTCGTATGCTTGATAAGCTTGTCCGACACTCACTTTATTCAACGCAGGGGATAGTTTCTGCATCCATCTGTCCATATCATCGACTGTACCTCGAATTAAGCCATAAGCTTGAGGAATATAGATATTTAATAGGGGATATTCTACTTCTGGGTGGTAAGTGTGAGAAACTGCCACCACTAATTCCTGACATCGTCCCCAAAAGATTTGCCAATCTTCCCAGAATGGTGGATCATTACGAGAGGCTTTGAGAATCTGTTGTAGAGTAGTTTCTAAGTTTTGTATTTGATTATTATTTTTGTCTGTTGTTGATGTTGCTGTGATAGTGGCTTCTAATTCCTTTTCAACCTCTGCCACCACGTTCTCCATTTCCTCCACCATCGGTCGAGTCCAGCGAACTAACAACCATTGACAGCCAACAATGACTAAGGTGAAGATACCCCAAATCCAGTTAATATCCCACTGGTGTATTTGCCACCCTGCCGCCACCAACAGAAAAATCAGAACTGCTGCAACTGGAGTTGCGAGAATAATCCATTGCCATCGTTTTAACTGTATCATTGTTTGCGACTCCCCAGATCCTTATGCAGCGCTACAAGTTCCATTGTAGGAGTGAATGTACCACAAACCCTCCGACCTTGAGTAGATTATTGATACAATTCGTATACTGATTCGACGTTAATCAAAATGAATCAAAACCTTTCCCTACCTACTATGGGTTGTGGCACTTGGGCATGGGGTAACCGCCTATTGTGGGGATATGACCCCAGCATGGATAGCCAGTTACAGGCTGTATTCAACTGCTGTGTAGAAAATGGCGTAACATTATTTGATACAGGTGATTCTTATGGTACAGGAAAATTAAACGGACGTAGCGAAAGTTTATTAGGGGAATTTTCTAGAAGCTATAGCGGGATAAATGCCGATAAAATTTGTATCGCCACTAAACTTGCCCCTTATCCCTGGCGGTTAACGCCTCAGTCCATGATATCGGCTTGTGAGGCATCGGCAAAGCGTTTAGGGCAAAATGTTGATTTAGTTCAAATGCATTGGTCTACAGCAAACTATTTTCCCTTGCAAGAAACGCAATTATTAAAAGGTTTAGCTGAGTTATATCAACAAGGACAAGTTAACGGCGTGGGGTTATCGAATTACGGGCCAAAAAGATTAAAACAAGTTTATCAAATCTTTAAAGAAAGAGAGATTCCGATTAAAACATTGCAGGTACAATATTCTCTACTTTCAACTTATCCTATCACAGAATTAGGATTAAAAGATGTGTGTGATGAATTAGGAATTAAGTTAATTGCTTATAGTCCGTTAGCGTTAGGAATATTAACTGGGAAGTATTCTGACAATGGGAAACTACCGACAGGAATTAGAGGCTTTTTGTTTAAACAGATACTGCCAGGAATTAAATCTATTTTAACTATTTTAAATAAAATTGCAGAATATAGAAATAAAACAATGTCACAAGTTGCGATTAATTGGTGTATTTGTAAAGGTACAATTCCCATTCCCGGTGCAAAAAACATTGAACAAGCACAGCAAAATATCGGGGCGTTAGGATGGAAGTTAGACGAAGGGGAAATAACAGAATTAGATAAAGCAGCGATGAGAACAGATAAGAAAATGGTTCAGAATATCTTTCAAACGCAGTAATACTATGATTGAATCACAAGCTAAACCCATATCCTTTTTTCCCTTTCCAATTCCTTAAAGTAATTATGAATAGTAGCCCTTCTCCTCAAACAAAATATCCTATAGAGAATCAAACTTCATTAGTTTACCTCAAAAATATTATCAAAAATCCTAATATTATTGTTGGAGATTACACCTATTATCATGACTTTGAGAATCCAGAAAATTTTGAACGTAATGTTCTCTATCATTTTGACTTTGAAAACGATAAATTAATCATTGGTAAATTTTGTTCAATTGCTTCTGATGTTAAATTTATCATGAATGGCGGTAATCATCGCACAGATTGGTTAACAAATTATCCGTTTCCAATCTTCGGCGGAGGTTGGGAAATTGCCATGCCTGATTCATGGCCAAACAAAGGCGATACAATTATAGGAAATGATGTGTGGATAGGATATAATGCGACGATTATGCCAGGAATTCAAATAGGTGATGGGGCAATTATTGCCGCGCAATCAGTCGTCACACGGAATGTTGAACCCTATAGTATTGTTGGGGGAAACCCTGCAAAAGAAATTCGCAAGCGTTTTGATGAAAAGATGATTCAAGAATTATTAGAGATTTGTTGGTGGGATTGGGAAATAGAAAAAATTACACGTAATATTAAAGTGATTTGTAGTGGAGATATGCAAGCTTTGCGTCATTCCTTATAAATCACCAATATCATCGCCATCGCTATCGTAAAAGCTGCAAGGATAAATTTGGTAAATAACAGCGTGTTGCCACCAATTAGACTGCATGAGGTTCATTTCTCCAAATCAGGAATAATGGAACAGAATTATAAAGATAATAACGTTCCCGGTTCAAGATTACCTTCAATTTGTACTGTTCCTGTTAAGCCTTCACGAGACTGAAAGATCACTTTTCCTAAAGAATTAGATCGATAATTAATCACATTAAAAATAGTTCCTGATTTTAACTCTGCTTTTTGTTGAACTGTTAATCCTCCCAGCCATATTTTAGCTTGATTTCTTTCTGTTTCCATCACCACTGCATTAGCAACTGAACTCGGATTTTGAATAAAATACATCGGTTTATTTTCATAGTTAGTATTAATCTTAACTTCATACATTGGATTTTGCTTAAACCTTTCGGGAATTGACTCATTTGCATAAGCAATTACCTGTTCTGGTGTTCCTGCATTTTGCCAAAGATATTGAGTCAGTAAATAGCTAAAAATCCCAACATGAAAATCTAGCAGCCTAACATCTCTTGCTAATTGATTTGGTTTGGCAGAAGCTAAAACAACACCTTTAGCAACACCCGTTTGATAAGCTTCAATAAACGCTTCTTTCGACATATCTAGACGGGAAAGCCACTTTTCCTGTTCAATTTTTTCTTGAGGTAATATTTTAACTTTCTCTCCCCCTTCTCGCGAACGAACTTTATAATCTCTCGTGGCTAATCCAGAAAAGCAACTATCAAGAATTGCGGTAAAATTTTCTGTTTGTATTGCCGACATTAATAAAAATAAAGTATGTCCCATAATATCATTTACCACGCCCCCTGTTTTGAGATAATCCAGCGGATAGGAACTATCAACCGGAACTAATGTTCCATTTAAACCCACACTATCAACAATCGGACTTTTAAGTGGAATGGGATCGGGATCTAAAACACGAGAACCATGTCCAGAATAATGAAAAACAGCCACATCACCGGGTTTTGCTTGGTTAATTAAATGGTTTTCAAATGCATCTAAAATACCTTGACGAGTCGCTTGTTGATCCGTTAACGTTACAATATCTTTCGGGTTAAATCCAAAGCGATGAACCAGTAACATTTCTTGCATTAAGATATCATTCACACAGCCATCTAATGGATCATTTTGATATTGATTAATCCCCACTAATAAAGCCAATTTACGCGGCGTATCTTGGGCTAATACTTTACCATGTCGATCAAATTGGGAACGTAATTTTAAAGAATCAAGCCCAAGAGTGGCAAGAGTTGCACCTGTGAATTCAATAAAACGACGACGAGAAATTAAAGACATTTTTTTATTGTGATTTTTAAGGTTAACTTTAAGTTCCCTTTTTTAAGGGGGATTTAGGGGAATGAATTACCGAGATTTTATATTTGCCCATTCTCCTTGAAACACAAATGCAGCCCAAAAATAAGGGGCATTAAATTGATCCGATTGTAACATTTCTAACTGTGTTTCTCGCATGGCTGTGGCAGGATTAGAATTATTGTCTAATATTTTACGATAATAATCTTGCATAAATTCCGAAGTTGAACTATCAGCAACTGCCCATAAACTTACCACAATTCTTTCTGCCCCAGCATACATAAATCCTCTCGTTAAACTGACTAATCCTTCCCCGCGAATCTCCTGACCCACTCCGGTTTCACAGGCACTTAATACGACTAAATCAGCCGATAGAGTTAAATTAAAAATATCATTCAATTGTAAAAAGCCTGGGTTTTCTGTACCTTGTTGATCATAGAGAGAAAAGACCAATCCTGATAATTCCGGCTGAGTTTCATTCAAAAGTCCGTGTGTGGCAAAATGAACAATTTGATATTGACTTAAATTTGAATCTGTCGCCGTTTTACGGTTCGCATCAAAATCTAAGGATAATTGTTCTAAATCATCCGGAACTAAGGCTAAAATAGCTTCTGCTTCTGCGCGAGTATGACCTAAACGATTTAAAGATTTACCAAAATAATCATCACTTATTGCTTGTCTTAATACAATTTGATTAACGTTATTGATTGGAGTTGATGCTTGATAATCTGCTTGAAAACGAGGGTCATTTTCTGCAAAAACAGGATCAGCAATAACCGCTACTTTTTTCGGGGCGGGGGTTCGTCCTTCAACCTGTTCTCTGAGAATTGCAAGGCTAGAAGCGGAAGGCAAAGTGATAATTTCATGTTGAACAATTAACGGTGTATAACCTTCCTCAGTCCTCCCTAAAAGTGGGGAAGAATTATCTGAGAAACCCCCCTCACTCCCCCCTAAAAGGAGGGAAGAATTCTGACTTCTAACTTCTGACTTCTGACTTCTGACTTCTGAGAAACCCCCCTCAGTCCCCCCTAAAAGTGGGGAAGAATCTTGACTTGTGACTTCTAACTTCTGACTTCTGACTTCTGAGAAACCCCCCTCAGTCCCCCCTGCAAGGAGGGAAGCATGATTCATTTTCTCACCCCCGTCGCCATTGATAAAGAGTCTCGAAGACACGATTTGCCCCCTCTCCTCGTAGGAGAGGGCTGGGGAGAGGTCAACCGGTAACGCTGCAAAGGGAACGGTTTGTAAAATACCATCGCCAATGATAACTAAACGTTTATTTCCTAACTGATTAATCACCGGAGATAATAATACTTGACTTAATGCTTCTGCCGATGGCGGTACGACAGCCTTTGATTCAATTTCCGCTAAAAACGATTGCGATAACTGTTCAATTTCGGAACGTTTAGGCAGTTGATAACTTTTTACTTCCGTTGAACTCACCAACCATAAAAAACTGCGATCGCGTCCCAACGAATACACTAACAATACCGTCTCATCATCTAAAACTTGTTGCTGAATTTCCTCAGCCGTTAACGGTTCAGGATATTGTAAATTGGCATATTGGGGACTATTGCGTTTAATTTCAACTTCCAGGTTTTGTAACTGCCGCCGAACTGTTTCAATTTCTTGCTTTAATTCCTCAATATCTCTTTCCCCTGGATTGAGTTGTCGGGTTTGGTCTAAGGCATTCAGTCGTTGCAATAACTTCTGTTCTTCTGCCAACAATTGCGGGTCAACCCCTTCCTTAATATTCGCCCCCGACTCTGCTAAAATATCTAATAAACTTCTCGCCCGACCCCGTTCACTGGCGTGTAATGCCTTGGTATCATACCCTTGATTCGGGTTTTCTTGGTGCAACTCCATCAACAAATCAATATAAAATTCATAATAACCATAAACAGTAGAAAAGTAGGTTGTTCGCAAGTCTTGACTAATAATTTTAGTGCGGAGTTCTTCAATAATATTAATTGCTAATTCCATATCCATTAAGGCTTCGGTGAGGTTGCCTTGACTGCGTTTGAGTAAGGCAAAATTATAGAGAGTGACCGCTTCCCCCGCAATATCCCCTACCTGTCGCGATAAAGGAAGGGATTGGTTGTAGAAGTCGAGGGCTTGCTGTTTGTCTCCTAAAGCATCGTAGACAGCGCCAATATTGTTAAGAGTGAGTGCTTCCTGTGCTTTATTCCCCACCTGTTGCGATAGAGGCAGAGATTGGTTGAAGTATTTGAGAGCAAGTTGCTTATCTCCTAAAGCTAAGTAGACATTGCCAATATTGTTGAGAGTGGTTGCTTCTCCTGACTTATCCCCCACCTGTTGCGCTAAAGGTAGGGATTGATTGTAGTATGAGAGTGCAGTTTGTTTATCTCCTAAAGCTAAGTAGACATTGCCAATATTGTTGAGAGTCCTAGCTTCGAGTGCTTTATTCCCCACCTGTTGCGATAGAGGCAGGGATTGGTTGTAGTAATCAATGGCTTGTTGTTTGTCTCCTAAAGCATCGTATACAAAGCCAATATTGTTGAGAGTAGCTGCTTCCTGTACAATATCTCCTACCTGTTGCGATAGAGGCAGGGATTGGTTGTAGTAATCAATGGCTTGTTGTTTGTCTCCTAAAGCATCATAGACACCGCCAATATTGTGGAGAGTCCTAGCAAAGCCAGCTTTATCCTCCACCTGTTGCGATAGAAGTAAGGATTGATTGTAGTATTCCAGTGCTAGTTGTTTGTCTCCTAAATCATCGTAGACTTGGCCAATATTGTTGAGGGTGATCGCTTCCTGCACTTTATTCCTCACTTGTTGTGATAGAGGCAGGGATTGATTATAGTATTCAAGCGCAATTTGCTTATCTCCTAAATCATTGTAGACACCGCCAATATTGTTGAGAGTTATAGCTTCGATTGATTTATACCCCATCTGTCGTGATAGAGGTAAGGATTGGTTGTAGTAATCAAGTGCGGTTTGTTTGTCTCCTAAATCATTGTAGACACGACCAATATTGTTGAGAGTGGTCGCTTCCCCCGCTTTATCCCCCACTTGTTGTGATAGAGGTAAGGATTGGTTGTAGAAATCAAGTGCGGTTTGTTTATCTCCTAAATCTGAGTAGACACCGCCAATATTGTTGAGAGTGGTCGCTTCAAGTGCTTTATCTTCCACCTGTCGCGTTAAAGGAAGAGATTGGTTCAAGTATTCAAGAGCTTGTTGCTTATCTCCTAAATCATCGTAGACACGACCAATATTATTGAGAGTAACCGCTTCTCCTTTTTTATCCCCCACCTGTCGCCTCAGAGGCAAGGATTGATTGTAATAATTGAGCGCCTCTTGCTTATCTCCTAAGTCATCGTAGACACGACCAATGTTGTTGAGAGTAACCGCTTCTCCTTTTTTATCACCAACCTGTTGCCATAGAGGCAAGGATTGATTGTAGTATTCAAGTGCTTGTTGCTTGTCTCCTAAATCTGAATAGATTCTACCCAATACAAACAAACTAACAGCTTGTCCTTCCAGGTTTTCGGCTTGCTGATACAGTTGTAGTGCCTTTTCCAATACTACAATTGCCCGTTTATAAGATTCTGCCGTCCCTTGCTGAAATAGTTCATATCCCTGTCTAAACAATCCTTCTGCTTCTGTATTGGGGTCAGTTTGAGCAATAACTTCCCCGCGATGAAGGATTGTAGGTAGGGTTAACAGGGGGAAACCCAAGTTGAAGAGAAAGATGCTGTTAACGCTGAGAATAGATAGCCACTGTTTGGGAAGACGCATGAATCGGATTTCCTCACCGACATAACCACTTACTCCAATATATCTCGGGTGTTGGGGAACTTATGCAATTTGGGGTTAATTTTGTTTAATAGAATTGTTTCTCAACCAGTCAGCTAAAGACTCCTGAGTTTCTTGGTCTGTTGCCAACCGTTCTATCATTTGTACAACCTCCATTTCTGGAACATTCAATAAATAACCATTCACTAATAGAAAAGTTGCCATGACGACGAAAGCGATACGTTTATTTCCGTCAATAAAAGGATGATTTTTGACCAAACTATAGCCATAAGCAGCAGCCAGTTCAAATAAATTGGGTTGACCGTAAACAAATAAATGTCTGGGTCTAGCTAAACTCGCAGCCAAAAGATTTTCATCCCGAATCCCTAAACAACCCCCATGTTGTTGAATTTGATCTTGATGAATGACTCGCACAACTTCTTCAGAAATCCATAACGGTTCATTCACTCGGCTAATTTATGTAAGGCATTTTTATACTTTTTGCTAATCACTTGATATGCTGCTATTGTCTGATCAAATTCAGCAGAATTCAAACTAGAGGAATCTTCTAAATGTGTGGGTTCTGCGTTTTCAACCAGAGAATTCAAGAGTGTCAGAACTTCTGGTAAAAGATCATCTGGTAATTCCCCAACTAACGTAACAATTTCTTGACGGATTGATTGACTCATTATGCGATAAAATATATTAGTTCTTCAGAGGCTTGCGGAATGGCGATCAACTGGCTCATTTTTCCAATATAATTACAGAAATAACTTTATGATAACATCTGCGCGTAACGACCCTAGACTAGTTATGGTGTTTCCTCATATACTAAACCTTCAATTATTCCTCAACCTGGATATAATCCGGGTTCAATGATAATGAGCGATGACTTTGATGAACCGTTTCATTATTTTGAATAAATTAGCTAATCGTTGCAATCGCATCTATAATAGCCTCGGAAAGTTCAACAGCCATAAAGTTGCTTTTGGGATATAAATAATCTTCCCCAGATTCATCAATGACTCGAATCATATTATGCTAATTGGCAGAATCATCGGGAATCACTTTGAAATTAACAATAGAGGAATTATTCGGATGGTTATTAGAATAAAACTTAAATATTTAACCAATTAAACATCTGATTAACGGTGAGTTGCCAATCTTCTAATACATCCAATACAGGTAAAATATCATTCTCTGATTTCACATTAGGTAATTGATTGGGTTTGAGAATCATCACAGATTCATCTTTTGGATCAATTAACCAACCTAATTCTGTGCCTTGATGAATGCAAAAAATAATTTTCTCAATAATTTGATTAGCAGATTGTTCAGGAGATAATATTTCAATTAGCCAGTCTGGATGAATTTTAAAACGATTCGCAATTCTGCCTTTTTCTGTTCTTGGAATTCTTTCCCATCGAAAAACTGCAATATCCGGAACAATAGAACGACCTCCAAAAGTACAGCGTAATTCCGTTAAAGCTAAAGCAATTTTATCTACTTCACTATGCTGATTAATTGCAGTAGATAAACGAGTTTGTAAGATACTATGTTCTCCTTGTGGCATTGGTTTTTGATAAATAATTCCATTAATATATTCAGAAGCAGGTTTAGTTTCAGGTAGGTCTAAAAATTCTGCTAGGGTTAATTTATTTTGAGTAACAATCATAATATTATCTTCATTCCTTTTTGATAATTTCTATTCATTTTTCCTATACTAACTCCAATAAAGTCATTACATTACCCCTTCATGCCTTTAAACCGTTCTTTTGCCTCCTTAAACGCCTCATTCATCACCGCCTGAATCTTCTGAGGATCGGGTTTTTTACCCCCCATCAAATCGCCGAAATAGACACAAGCCCCCTCACCTAATGCTCCTGTATAAGCGGCTGCCCAAGACGCGGCAATGACGCTACCAAACCCCGGTAAGAACTTAACTAACTCTCGCCCGACTGCCTGAGCCACAAAGCCCCCCGCGATCGCACTCACCAACCCACCCGCTTGAGAAGGCGTTAACGTTTGACCATATAAATTACCCAATACAATCACCATTGAAACCTGTAAAGTGGTTAAAACAGGCATGGTTGCAAAGGGTAAAGGCACCGCTGCTAATGTTGCCGCCATCACCGAAAATGCCACAATATAACGTCGCCCTACATCTCGATATAAATTCCCTATTTTCTCCCCCGTTTCTCCATCTAACAGTTGATAAATTGCCTTGGCTTCTGCTTCTGGGAGTAACTCAGCTAAGCTATCTCGAAAGGTTTCTAAGCCATAAAATACAGGATGATAATCATCTTCTTCTAATGTAAAATCAATCATTACACTACGGTCATATAATTCTTTAAACGAGGTTTCAATATCTGCAAAAGCCCGTTGAACTTGCTCATATTCTGGGGGATATTCAGGATGATCGGCGCTAATATCTGGGTAAAGTTCATGTAAACAAGTTATCGCCAATAAACAAGGAATATTAGGAAATTTTTGATGTAATTCTTCTGCAATCTCTTTTAATGTATCCGTGGCAAAATCATTGATTTTAATCGTCAATATTAAAATACGAGCGCGATTATTTTCCTGTTGTAGTTCTTCTACTAATTCATCAATAATTAATTGAGTATTTTGTTTAATATCTCCTAAACCTACAGTATCTGTAAAAATCAGTAACGGTAAATCTTCTGAAGGATAAGCATAGCGTTCTGTGTGCTGTGTATGAGGACGAAAACCTTGCCCGACAATTTCAGCCGAAACCCCTGTTAAACCCCGAACAATTGAGCTTTTCCCGGCTTGTGGCTTGCCAATGAGTAATGCTTCTGTTGTCGGTAATTCTGAGCGAACCCTTTCTAATATTTCTTTAACTTCATCTTCGCTAACTGTTAAAGATTCAATTAACTTTTTTGTCGCTTTTTCGACTTGTTTTGTGGGTAATAACTTAGCAATCTTAGCAAAAATAGTATCCCAAGCTTTTGTTAACCCATCTGTCCAGGATTCCTCATGGGTATCAGGTTTAGATAGTTCTTCTTGAGAATCATCAGAAAGTAAGTTCTTATCTTTCGGCTCATTCATAATAGTAATTTTATTAACTTATAACTTTAAAAAATAGGATTTTCTTAAATTTTAGCTCACGACTGTAGAGGGGGTAAACCAATACAATAATACAAATTCATTACCGCTTCAAACGCCCAGTCCGTTGGGGAAACATCCGAAAATGGAATGGGTAATAAGTCATAACGCCGCGCCGCACAAGCTGCCCGGATCTGTTCTTCGCTCAGTTGCGCTGTTGAGTTGGGTATAGGATATGAGGTATCTTCATCTACCTCAAGCACTGGAGGGGTCAAAGGTTGGGCGTTGAGGCTGCCAGGAGTTGCGATCGCAGCGATCGCCAAAAGCCCAGTAAGAATATGTAATCGTTTCATTTTTAACATCTGTTGAGTCTTGTCTCAATTTTAAGGTAATTGGACAGAACTTGGAAAAAATACAGTCTACTGAGTTTTATTTTATAGTCTAGTCATGTATAGTTTACACTAGACTATTTTGAGCTAGACAACAATGGCACTTGAAGGACAAATCAACTTCCGGATTGACAAACAACTCAAAGAACACTTCGCCCGCCTGTGTAAAGTAGAACGAGTCAGTATGGCAGAAGCCGTTAGCGCCTGGATGCAAGCCTGTGTCAGGGCAGGAACCGTTATCGGCATGGATGAAGCCTACATTAGCCAAAATATCGGAGAACGTTTAGAACAAATAGAACAGCGTCTTAGCGCCCTGGAAGCAGCAGAAAAAATGCAGGGAGAAAAAGACGAAACGGCAAAACAAAGGGCAAGAGAACTTCAACAACAGGGCTATTCTTTACGACAAATTGAAGCTACACTGAGTGATGAAGGATTTCGCAATAGTCGTGATAATTCCCATCATCGTAAAACGATTAGTTTATGGTTAAAATCAACATTCTAAAGTATAAAAAAGATGAACTTAGAAAGTGTTAGTTCCCAAGTCCAAGCAAAACTGTAACTATTTAGTACTCGATTTAATCGATTAAATTCCTAACCACAGAGAAACAGGTTTGATACTTTGTACCGGATTTCAAAGCCCAAGTCCCAGACCAAGGATTTACCCGAGTTCCGAAGCGAGATTGAGGTTTCACTGCAATATCATATTGACCCGGTTCTAAGACAAATCTTGCAATGGGTCCTTTTCCTGGACAAGCTTTTGGAGGATTTAGATAAGTGACACAACCTTTACACTTTTCTATTTCTTCAAATTTAGGCGTAATGCCACTAAACGTCATCTGCATTGGATGAGGAGACGAATTTTGAATCTCAATTACAGTTGTACCATCTGCTGTTCTTCCAGTGGGTAAAGGTGACGATATCTTTTGTGCGCCTTTAGATCGAACATTAGCAACTGTTGTTCGTGCTAGCGATCGCCTCACGTTTTCTGCTAAACTATGAGCCGGGTATTGTTGAAGAAACTGTTCATACATTTTAATTGCAGAATAGTAAGTTTGGTGTTGTTCGTATACTTTTCCACATTCAGAATACAATAACGGTAAATTTGTATCAGCATTAGGTAATAAATTTTGCTCAGCTAAATGGTCAATTCGGCTACAGACTTTACGACTGACTAAAGTATTAATAGGAGTCTGTTGAAAAATTTGACTAATTTGATTTTTTATCGGTTTAAATAAAGCGCTACGGTCATAGACCGCCACTCTTGCATAATTAAATAATGCTAACTCAAATTGACCCGCTTTTTGATCGGATAAGGCATTCTGAAAAAAGGTACATTCAGCCTTTTTCTGCAAAGAACGTTCAGTATAGTTCCCAATATCAACCAAACGAACAGCATTAATAATTTGATTGAACTCTTCTACAGCAGTATCGCAGTCCGCAGCTTGATAAGCGTTAATTGCACTTTCATACTTTTTTTGATCTAAAAAATGTCGAATAGAACTAAAAGTCCCTGTTACTGCGATCGCAAGAGTTAAGCCAAGCAGTAAACCGGGTGGTGGTTGAGGGGAAGGAATTTGACGAACGACAGCCATAGTTATTGTAAGCCCTTGAGAACAAAACTGTAAAAATCTTGAGTTGATTTTTGTCTTCTTGCCTAGACATAGTTCTGTATCGAGGGAACTTATGTAAAAATTAATATGAAGTCCGCGAACTGCTATTCAATACAATTCAATAACCCGGTGGATGTTTAAAGTCCCCGATAATTAGATTAATCTGTTTCGCAATACTGAGTAATTCCATCTCTTGCCAACGTTTCCCAATGATTTGTAAACCCACAGGTAAACCCTTTTGAGTTTGTCCGATGGGGATGATAACTACCGGATGACCTGTTAAACTAAACGGAATAGTATAAGCACCTGATGCCATCATATAAGGTACTTTTTGACCGTCAATTTCAATCGCTTCCCCTTTGGGGCGATGGGTAAAGGCAGGTGTCATGGCAACAGGACAGAGATAAATATCCCAGGGTTTAAGTTCTGTGTCCATTTGGCTAATCATCTGATCTCGCTGGGTTAAAGCTTCAAAATATCCTTTCAAACTGGGGTTTAAAAATACTGATAAGGCAGTTTTTGCAACTTGAGAAATATTTTGTAGTTGACGTTCACCTCCTGTTGTTTCTCGCCATAAAAAAGCTAAAGATTTACGAGTATAATTTAATGTATTGGGTTGGGAATAGATTAAATTATAAGTTGCGACTTTATAGTAGAGTTGCCAAGCTTCAATAAAATCAAAATTTGGAACCCACTGTTGAATATTTAACTTTTGATCGATTAACTTTTTAACTGCTAATTGAATAACTGATTTAATCTCGGAAGCAACCGGAAAATGCTCCCATTCATCTGCCCAAGCAATACGTAATTGTTGTAGAGGTTTATTACTGGGTGTATCTAAAGGAACAGGCGGAATATCCGGTTGAAACTGATCTGCACCTGCGATAATTTCTAAGCATAATTGTAAATCTTCAATTGAACGTGCCAGACAACCAATGGTTAAGAATTGACGAATACAGCGAGGCATTCCCGGTATTTCTGGGATATGTCCAGTGGTGGGAACTCTTCTATCGGTGGGTTTGAGTCCATATACACCGCAGAAATGAGCCGGTTGACGAATAGAACCCCCAAAGTCGGAACAAATATCTAAAGGAGATAAACCCGCAACGGTGGCAACTGCGCCACCACTAGAACTACCGCCGGGAGTATAATCAAGATTACTCGGATTATTAACTCTAGGAAATATATCGTTAATGCCTTGCCAGTCTGCGCTACTTTCTGCTAAATTGGTTTTCCCAAGGATAATAGCCCCTTCTGCTTTGAGTCGCGCCACAACTGTAGCATCGCGTTCGGGGATATAATCTTTCAAAGGTAGATAACCCGCTGTGGTTCGCAAACCCGCCGTTGATATGGCATCTTTAATCGTAATGGGTACACCGTGAAGTTTTCCCCAAATTTCCCCCCGTGAGAGGGCGATATCTGCCTGTTGAGCCTGTTGACGCGCGGCTTCGGTATTTAAAGTACAAATTGCATTCAGCGTTGAATTATGCTGAGTAATGTGTGCTAGATGTGCCTCTAAAACTTCTACCGCGCCAAATTTGCGTTCGCGCAGCGTGGGCTTGCCCGTATCGCGGATTAGTTTAGCAAGTTCAGAGGCAGACAAAAAGACAAGATTACTCATATTTTTGAGGTAGCTTCGAGACTAAATTCGCCGCTAATATACCCCCAATAAACCCGAAAAAGTGCGCTTGCCAAGAAACATTCGGTGAACTTGGTAATACTCCCCAAATCATACTACTGTAGAATGCCCCAACTCCGAGAGAGATTAAGATAGAGCTAAAACGCCGTTCAAAAAATCCTCGTAATAGCAGAAAGCCTAAATAGCCAAAAATAATCCCAGAAGCCCCAACCGTTACGGATGCAGGCGGGGCAATAAACCAAACACCGATACCGCTAACTAGGGCAGAAACAATAGTGGCAAGCCAAAAGTCTCCAACTCCTTGTAATGCAATTAACCCACCAAAAATCAGTAATGGGGGAGTATTTGCCATAATATGCGCCCAAGAACCATGTAATAGCGGCGCAAACACAATTCCTTGAAACCACCCTAAATTTCGGGGATGAATGCCATAAACATCGAGTTGCAGGGGTAAAAACCAGTCGATGAATTCTATCACCCACATCAACCCTACTAGTACGCCGAGGCTAACAAAACCTGCTTTGGCATGACGAACCATTCGATTTCCAGTCGGACTCATATTAAACTTGTAAAGTATACTAACTTCTAGTTTGTCAGATCTCTCTCTACTCAGGTATAGATTAATTTCAGAAATCTTCAACAAAACTCTACAACTGATCCACTCAGTATTTCGGAATCATACGCTGTCTTAGCATAACGGGTTAGAGCCTATTGCTGACTAATCCGATCTAAAGCTCTTTTACCACCCCAACGCTCCACGATTCTATCATCGTAATCATCTGCGATCGCCAACACTGCATTCACCGAGGCTTCGAGTTCCGGTTTATCACAAGTTGACCCAACAATGGTATGTTCAAATAAAATATCCCCTTTTTCATCGACACCAAACGCCCCAAAGCGCATATTATTATTTTCTCGTAATAGAAATCGCATCAAGTCTGGGGTGAGTTCTGTGCCTGTCACCACATAAGAACGGGTATTAATGATTGCATCATCTTCATTATTCCAGGGAAAGACTAACACTTCAACTAAAGCTGAACCCATGAATAATGCCAGTCCCGGAACATCATTACGCGCACAAGGAAATTTACCATACAGTTCTCGCATCCATGTGGTAATTTTTTCGTAGCAGGCTTCTTGCATTGCGGTTTGAAATTTCATCTTCTTATCCTAGCTCTGATAATCGTTTTATCATTTCTGAGGGACAAGCATAAAGGATTTGTATTGTAGCGTAACACACCCTTTTCCCTTTGTCCCCAGAATAAGAAATCAGCCACTGATAGAATTGATAGGTTGAATCGATCAACTTTAATCAGCCACTCCAGGCTGACACTGATAAGATGGTATCGGTAGCCGCTGACTCCCTATTGTTGTCGGATCATAACTGACTAAGATTACATCTCCGTTTTGATTACGTATCCAGCCTCTAGCCGGGAGAATATCTAAACTTGAAATGGGTTGATTAGTATTTGTTGGACTGGGTTGTTGAGAGAGATTTTGCTGCTGTGTCGGAACAGGTTCAACTAAATCAACGTTAATTTGATTAGCTGTACCTTTATCATTCGGATTAAGGGCAATTCCACCCCGTCCTAATATTGTAAATTCACTCTCACCTCGTTGACGACAGAATTCTGCTGCAATCAAGTCATTCGGATCAACCACTGCAACTTCAGGAACTTCAGTAGGTTTAAACGTCACAGAAGAATCAATTGATAAATTTCCGGCTGCAATAATTTGGCTATCATTAGACTGAACAATCACAATACTGTCATCATTCAACGGCTGAATATTAATATTACTACCCCCTGTAGGATTAGATGCATCTGTAACAATTTGACTGCCTTGCAATAACACCAATAAATCTGCATCAATCCTAATATTTCCTTCAAGCGTTTGACCACTGTCACTACCCGTTGCTAAGATTGAACTATTGTTAAATAAGCGAATATCACTCGCTTTTAAATTAATACTGCCCCCAACTCCGGCTGCTGAATTTGCATTGAGAATAGATTGATTATTTAATTGTAAATTACTCGCTTCAACGTTAATATTACCCGGAATTCCAGTTGAGAATGACTGTACATTAATTTCACCTTGATTTTGTAAGATTAAATTCTCCGTTGCAACTGTTACATCTCCGGCATCCCCTGTTTGTTCTGTTAAGGCTGTCAGAAATCCGCTATTTTGTAATAACACTAATTCTGAAGCATTGACTTGAATATTACCCCCATCTCCCGTACCCGTACTACTCGCTTCTATGCCAGAACTTGCCGTTGTGGTAAATTGATTTGCAGTAATGATAATATTCCCGGCATTTCCCGTGGCTTCTGTTTCAGCCGTAATTAAACTGGGTCTATTTCCCGTTAGTTCAATGTCACTTATCGTTAAATTAATCGTTCCAGCATTCCCTGCATCCGTCGTACTAGCAATAATTTCCGCACCATCAGAAGCAGTTAAATTCTGGGCTTGAACCGTAATATTTCCGGCATTTCCGCTTCCTGAAGTTGACGCTCTTAACTGAGAGGAAAATTGATTGTTTATTCCGGTTAAACTAATAGAATCGGCTGCGATCGCAATTTGTCCAGCATTGCCAGCATCTTCGGTTTCTACTTCAATTCGACCCCCATCTTGCAGCACTAAATTGTCAGTCGTGATAGTGACTGTACCAGCATTTCCTGTTCCGAATGTTGTAGCATTCACTTGGGAGGGAATCGCACCTTCTGAGCTTATTCCTGTAATTTCTACTGTATCAGAAACAACGACATCAACCGTACCCGCATTGCCTGAACCTAACGTTCCAACGCTTAATGAAGCGCCATCGCGAATTATCAGCCGAGCTGCATTAATATTAATATTACCTGCATTTCCGGTTTGGGTTGTAACTGCTGTGATTCCATTTATCCCGTTTGGGTTAAGCTGATCTCCGATAAGCTCGACCACACCTGTTGCTAAGATATTAATATTTCCAGCATCTCCTGTACCCCTTGTAAAGGCTCTCAACAGACTATTATCTTGAATGCGTAAATCTCTGGTACTGATATTAATTGTTCCAGCATTACCATCATCTGTCGTTCCTGCGGATATATTAGATATCAGATTTTCTGGTGTCACACCACTGAGTTCAACTAAATCGGTTGCATTAATATTAATATTTCCAGCATTACCATTTCCAATGGTTCCTGTAGTGACAGCAGCACCATTTCTGATTAATAATTGTCCTGTATTCAAGGTAACAGTTCCAGCCGTACCAGAGCCTGCTGTTGCAGCCGATATAAGAGTTAAAAAATTACTGTTGAGTGGTGTTTCTGCATTATCCAGCAGAATTAATTCGGAAGCATTAATACTAATATTCCCGGCATTACCATTACTCACAGTAGCAGCAGAAACATTTCCTCCAGCTTCTATCCTAAGCTGATTCGTGTCGATTTGAATATCCCCGGCATTGCCTGAACTCGCAGTACCTGCACTAATGTTAGAAGGAAAATTTCCACTAGCAGAAACACCACTAATTTCGACAGACTCAGTCGCTTGGATATTCACTGAGGCAACATTACCGGTTTCACCACTGTCTACAGGATTGATAAAACCTCCAATAGCTGCTCCATTTTGAATGTTGAGTCGATCCGTTTGAATGATAACTGATCCAGCATCACCAGGGCCAAAAGTTACAGAGACAATAGCGCTAGGAGAAACTTCTGAAGGGGTTGTTCCTTGAACAGTGACTTCTGGTGAAATTACCGTGACAACGCCACCTGAACCTGTTCCAGAAGTATCAGATGCAATGCCTGCGCCATCTTCTATCGTCAGGCGTTCTGTTGCTTCAACTAAAATATTACCAGAATTTCCTGCACCAAATGTTCCTGTGACAACGCGAGTGGGTGCAGAAGTGTTAGGATCTGTTCCACTGAAATTAATTTCAGCCGCCTTGATATTAATTTCTCCTCCTGGGTCAGCATCAAGGTTAAAAGACTGAATTTCTGTCCCTTCACTCGCCGTAAACTGTTGACCGATAATTTGAATTTCTCCACCGCCACCAACACCACTGGCAATAATTCCGGCTCGACCGTTAAATGTTAATTGTTGAAAGTTTTGAGTGCTATCATATTCTAAACTGAGTCCGGTTTCTGTTGGGATAAAATTCACTAAACTATTGCTACCCACTGCACCCAATTCAATCCGACCAGATTCTACTTTAATTAAACCGCCATTAATGGCTACATCTCCACCAATTAATCCTAATGTTTCTCCAACTGGAACAGATAATCCTCTGTTTTCATCTAATACAGCTTGAATCACTCCAACGAAACCAAATCTAGCTTGAGTCAGTCCTGAACCTTGAACCGTTAATGAACCGGGATTTTCTCGAAAATTGAGACCAAGGGGAATATTTATTGTGAGTAATGGTGGCGCTTCGGGGTTACTGGCGGCAAATTCAATGCCATTTTCAAATAACAATCCATCGGCACTAGAAGCAAAAAATGATCCATTGACATCTAAACGTGCATTCGGCCCAAAAACAATGCCATTGGGATTGATTAAAAATAAATTAGCGTTTCCCAATACCCCTAAAATTCCAGAAATATTAGACAGATTTCCACCCGTTACTCGACTGAGAATATTACTAATACCTTCAGGATTAGAAAAATAAGCGCCGCCACCTTGATTAATATTAAATTCTTGGAAACTATGAAATAAATTTGACCCACGAATTGCGCCACCGTCTATTCTGTCGCTATTAATAGAATTACCATCTGAACCCAGAATATCTACATTTGGCACAACTACTGAGTTTTCTGTTCCGAGGGAGTTATCCGGTACGATTTGAGCCACCACCCTAACTGATTTTGACATTAAAAGTGCAGCGGTTAAACTGAAAATAGATAGGAAGCTTGAAACATATAGCTTCATGGGGGGTTGACTCCCGAAAAACTTTATATAAACATCCTCTAATAAAAGGGAATAAATCACAATGGGTCCAACAACAGATGGGTTTTACTTACTCAGTGATGAAGCAGACAATTTCACCATCACACCAGGTTTATTAGATGACTTACCCAATGGTCTATTGGCATTAGCTGGAGATGATTCGGTTGCAGGGTCAGAGGGTGCAGATACAGTAAACGGTAACTCAGGTAACGATATCTTGGCTCTCACTGGTGGTGATGATCGGGTTTGGGGAGGTAAGGATAATGATCTTCTGAGTGGTGGTGAAGGCAATGATATTATCAATGGTAATCTAGGGAGCGACATCATTTTAGGTGAAGGGGGTAATGATACACTTCGAGGCGGAAAAGACTCAGATGTCATTTATGGAAATGCTGGTGATGATTTTATCAGTGGTGATTTAGGGACAGATGTGTTGGTTGGTGGTGATGGCAGTGATACCTTGGTTATACAAACCGCAGCCAGTCCGAGTGGACAAGTAGAATTCGATCAAATTATAGACTTTACGCCTGGAGTTGATATGATTGGTTTACCAGGCGGTCAAACAGAAGCCGATGTGTTGCTAGAAAATGCACCCATAGACCTGTCTCAAGAGCTTTTTGATTTAGTTAGCATCGCAATAACACAAGGTGTAGAACTTCCTCCTGGCTCTGAAGATTTACTGACTCCAGAAATCATACGTCAGTATTATTTACAGCTTTATGGTGTGGATATTGATCCTGATGGTGATGGTATTGCTCAGGGAACAGGTATTGTTTCTCAAACTAGCGGTTTACAAGTGATGTATGTTTTTAATGTCACTCCAGAAGATTTGGCGGGGCAATTTATTTCTTTATCCGATGCAGATTTAGCAGTAGGATAGGTTGGATGAGTGCGATCGCAGATCTTCAGAAGATAACTTTATTGTTGATGCGCGATCGCTTTTGATTCAGTACAAAATGAAAATACTGTTTAATCCTCAACAGTTGATAAAATCACAGGGATATGTGCTTGAAACTCTTGAAAATCTTTGTCAGTGGTGAGAATGCTGTAGCTTCGGCGATGAGCAACTGCACAAATTAGGAAATCGGTATTTGATCCCTGGATGCCATGACTTCGGCAGATATTGAAAAACTCTGCGGCAAGTTCGTAGTCATCCGGCAGAAGTTCTAAATCTGGGAAAGCCTGGAGGTAATTTCGCAAGCGGGTAAACTGTTGAGAACTGCGAATTCCAGACAGAATTTCTTGACGAATTGCGCCGATCAAAACAACCTGATCATCAGTGATTAAATTCCGCAATAGCCTAACAGCAGGAGAAGTATCGGGAGGTATTCTCCGACGCAAAGCCAGTGACCAAACAGAGGTATCAACAATAACGCTCATGTCTGCTGGCGTTGCTGCTTGTAGTCATACTCTTCATCATAATCGATTGTACTAAAGAGATCTAATATTTTCAGTCGTTTACGGCGTTGAATATATTCACGCAATGCCGTTTCAACCAGAGAATCAAGCGTTATGTTATCGTCTAGCGCTAGCGCCTCTTGTAGTAAGGCTTCGTTGATGTTGAGCGATGTAGCCATACTTAATTCCGACCGATACAATAAACTCTATTAATTATACCTTCTTTTCTCATATTGTACTTTAATCTATTGAATATTCTTGTAAACTAAGAAAGCAGCCTAATCTCAGTTAAGCCACTCTCTTAAAACAGTCTGTTTTTTGCTAAAAATTAACTGTAATTATCTAAATTGCCAGTAAATCTGTTGCACTCAGAACAGGATTATTATCTAATGTGACTAACTGTACCGCAGGCGCACTCCCTGTGCCATCTGGATCGAAGAATAAACTCCCGGTTTGATCATTATAAATAAAGCGATCGCTTTCGTCTTCTGCAACAGTTCCCACAACAAATTGTTCCTCAGAAATTTCTCCCGCAATTAAACCTCCACCAAAGTTACTGGCTGAAACTACAATTTGATCGTTATCGGGTTCAAAATCAGTAATAATATCTCCTGCGGCTTCAGGTTGAGTAAAGACAAAATCATCTTCTCCTGCGCCTCCAGTTAAAGTATCTCCGCCAGCAAGAATATCAGCATTCAAATAAACCGTTATACTATCGCTATCAAAGTTAGGCGTTGCCAGATCTAATCCACCACTATTATCTAAGTTAGTCACAACTAATCCAAAAGGAACATTGCCAACTGTAAAACTTTCGGGTTCAGAAAAGGTCAAGTTTCCTTCGTTCCTCAAAACTGAGATTGAATTTCCCTGTGTATTTCCACTACGAGTGAAAAAAACTGCATTTCTCATCACCAAATCAAGATCCTCATCCCCATCAATATCAGCAGAGACTAAACCACCAGGAAAACTTTCTGTGGAGAAGAATTCTGATGGCTCAAACTCACCATTTCCACTATTTTCTAAAATACTAAGACTGTCACCATTACCTGAATTTCCAAAGTTAGTTACTGCTAAATCTAAATCACTATCATTATCGAGGTCAGAACTAATAATAGATACAGGACGAGTACCAACCTCTAACTTTTCTGGAGTGCCGAAAGAAGCATTACCATTATTAAATAGGAGTGAAACCGTATCTTCTCCGTCGTTTGCTGTTGCTAGATCATTATCGCCGTCACCATCTAAATCACCAATTGTAACGCTGTTTACTCCTTCTCCAACAGTTAAACTGGTAGGCTCTGCAAATGTACCATCGCCATTATTCAGATGAATTGAGATGCTATCTCCAACATCAATACCTGTATCAAGGTTAAGAGCTTCTGAATTAAGCGTAATCAGATCAATGTCACCATCACCATCTAGATCACCTGAATTAGCAATAAAAGGACGGTCACCTGCATTGAAGTTTGTAGGTTGAGAAAAGTTTCCACTGCCATCATTGAGAAAGATAGAAATATTATCATCTTCAGCATTAGCAATAGCAAGATCAGCATCACCATCAGCATCTAAATCAACTGCAATTACAGACGGCCCAATTCCTGTAGTGAGAGTGTTAGTTTCAACGAATGTTCCATCCCCATTATTACTAAAAATAGAGACAGTATTTCCTTCATAAATTCCTTCAACGCCTGAATCAAATCCTGGGTTAGTAACGATAAGATCATTATCACCATCTCCATCAATATCAGCAGTAGCTATTCCTCCAGGTCTATCACCTGCGTCATAGTCTGACCGAGCAAAATCAGTTACACTACTTTCACTTAAATCTAGATCACTGTAGAGAACATCATCACCATTTCCACCATTAATGACATCGTTGTCCTTGCCTCCAAACAGAGTATCATTACCGCTATTGCCTTCTAAAGTATCATTTCCTTGATTTCCAAAGATTAAATCGTCTCCTAAACCCCCCTCTAGAGAATCTTGGTCTTCAGAGTCACCAATTTGAGTACTACTACCTGTTCCCCCAAATATCGTATCGTTACCGTCTCCCCCGTCAATCACATCATTTTCATCGTCTCCGAAAACAGTATCATCCCCCGCCAGTGCCGTAATTTCATCAGCATCTGCGGTTCCTTCAATCAAATCATTGTCAGGTGTTCCATTAAGGATGGCCATAGTTAACGCTCCCTAGCTGCGTACTTGTACTTCACTGAGGATTATATTCTCAGTTAACCGTATATATTTCGCAAGGGATAGAACTTATGTAAAATTTATGATTTTAAATAGAATTATTGAGCTAATCATCTAACCTGCGTGAAAACAGATTCCCTTTTTTATCGTATCTTCCAAACCGCACCAGAGATTTTCTTTGAGTTAATTGGTCAACCAACTCAACCGGGATATCAATTTCAATCCGTTGAACTTAAACAAACCGCATTTCGGATTGATGGGGTATTCTTACCGCCGTCAGAGGCTGCTAATTCAACAGTTTATTTTGTTGAGGTACAATTTCAAAAAGATCCGCTGCTATATCACCGATTGTTTGCGGAATTATTTTTGTTCCTAGCACAAAATCCTACAACTGTCAATTGGCAGGCGATCGCGATTTATCCAGAACGGAATCTAGAACCTGAACAAACTCAACTTTATCAGACTTTATTGGATAGTTCTCAAGTCCAACGAATTTATCGATGATGAATTATCGAGTTCATCGGTAGAATTGGGTATTGTGGAATTAATTCTCGAACCCCAGGAAACCGCAGCCAATAAAGCCAAGCAGTTGTTATCGATGGCAGAACAGACCCGACAATTACCGATAGCCGTCATAATGGAATTAATCGAAACTACAATGGTTTATAAGTTTCCTCAGTTAAGTCGTCAGGAGATTGTTGAAATGTTGGAATTAGCCACAGAATCTAAACAAACAAGAGTTTATCAAGAAGGGTTAGAAGAAGGGATACGTCGGGGACTAGAAGATGGTATCCAACAGGGACTAGCAGTTGGAGAGCGATCGCTAATCCTATTGTTACTGACACGAAAATTGGGTGAAATAAATCCTGAAATTCGTTCTCAGATAGAATCCCTTTCTTTACAAGAATTGGAGGCTTTAGCTGAAGCATTTTTAGATTTTTCTACTTTAGAAGATTTAATCATTTGGTTGACTCTCAATCAACAGTAAATTAAAAGGTACGTCAATGACACACCCAACCCTACTTAGGCGAAGTTATCAACGGTTAGAGTAGTGATATCAACGTCATTTAAGATAGCTAAAGTTTCAGTTCCAAATTTAATTAAAGCTGAGGTTTCATCCTGTTCTAAGGTCAGTTGTTCAAAGGTTAAACTGTCTCCCAAAATAATAATATCTAATTCTATTTGAAAGTTGGTAATGGTATCTGTACCACTGTTGACAAATAACACAAATTGATCGCGATTTTCACCCCCAGAGATCAAATCATTGCCTGCATCACCGAAGAAAATATTTTCTCCTGAATTACTGACTAGAGTATCATTTCCAAGTCCGCCATATAACGTATCATTTCCCTCATTTCCACAGAGTAAATCATTGTTCATATTGCCAAATAACAAATCATTTCCAACTCCGCCACAGAGTGTATCTGCACCAAAATCTGCTTCTGTTGATTCCGGAATAAGTTGATCGCCAAATAGGGTATCATCTCCAGTATTTCCGCAGAGGTAATCATCTCCTAAATCTCCAAAAATTAAATCATTTCCCTCACCACCATGCACTTGATCGTCATTTTGACCCCCATGCAAGGTATCGTTTCCTTCATTTCCTTCGAGAGTATCATTATCATAATTACCAATAATAATATCTTCACCCAAACCACCCACGAGTCGATCTGCTTGAGTTGATGTAGATTCAAGTTCTATATTATCTCCGATTAAAGTATCGTTACCCTGCTCACCTCGTAATGTATCGCTACCTTGATCTCCCCAAATTTTGTCATTGCCTTCACCGCCATCAGACCAATCATTAGACTCACCAGAATAGATAAAATCATTGCCACCATAACCGATTAATAAATCTTCTCCAGTATTGCCAAAAAGGGTATCTGAACCCGATTCAATCGCTGTATTATCTCCAATAATTGTATCATTGCCACCATTACCAAATAACTCATTGTTTTCATTATTTCCAGCAATAAAATTACTGTTTTCACTCGTCGTTTCTGAAGCCTCTGCGTTTAAATCTTCAATTACAGGAATGTTTGAAAGTTCTGTTAAGGGTAAACAATCACAATTGATTTCATCTTCTGATTGGTCACGAGTAATACTATCTGTATAAGCTTCAATTTCTAGGGTGACAGTGGCTTCTTCTGAGACTCCACCATTGCGATCGCGAGCAACATAATCAAAAGATGTTTCTCCTTCAAATCCTGGAGTCGGTAAAAAGAAAAGTTCACTGGCTTGTTCTAAAGTTAAATCTTCTACCTGACCTAAATTGGTAATTTCATCAAATAAAATTAGCAGAATTCCTGTGTCAGGATTGGGTAATTCAGTGATTTTATAACCGACAATATCACTGGTAAAACTGAGTGCATTTAAATCTGGAACTTTAATAGCTTGACCAAAATTACTAATAATTTCAATAAAGAAATCTTCAGCAATGGGAGAAAGATTAAGAGAATCAAACGGTGAAGTTATGTCTAATTCAAAAGGGGGTACAACTTCATCAACTGGCGTAATGGGTGTCGGTTCAGCTTCAGGTACAATTTCAGGTACAACTTCTGGGGCTGGCGTAACGGGTTGAGGTTGGGGTATTGGAATAGGATTGGGTTCAGGAGTCGCTTCGGGCGTGGGTTGAGGTTGGGGTATTGGAATAGGATTGGGTTCAGGAGTGGGTACGACTTCTGGGGCTGGCGTAACGGGTTGGGGTGTTGGAACAGGACTGGGGTCTGGAGTCGGTAATGGTTCGGGTTGAGGTGTCGGTAATGGTTCAGGAGTGGGTACGACTTCTGGGGCTGGCGTAACGGGTTGAGGTGTTGGAACAGGACTGGGGTCTGGAGTCGGTAATGGTTCGGGTTGAGGTGTCGGTAATGGTTCAGGAGTGGGTACGACTTCTGGGGCTGGTGTAACGGGTTGAGGTGTTGGAACAGGACTGGGGTCTGGAGTCGGTAATGGTTCGGGTTGAGGAGTCGGTAATGGTTCAGGAGTGGGTACGACTTCTGGGGCTGGTGTAACGGGTTGAGGTGTTGGAACTGGACTGGGGTCTGGTGTAGGAGTGGGTAATGGTGTAGGAGTGGGTACGACTTCTGGGGCTGGCGTAACGGGTGTTGGAATTGGAGAAGGTTCGGGAGTCGGTTGCGGGTCAGGTAATGGTTCAGGTTCGGGAACTGGTAATGGTTCAGGTGTTGGAGTTGGAGTGACAGAACTATCATTATCAAAAATCTCAAGAATTGCTGAATTTTGTGTTCCTATAATTGTTCCATTACTGGAATTTGTTAGGGTTAATATTAAATCTTCATCGGGTTCTTCGACAGTATCGTCATTAATTGGAACAGTAACAGTTTGATTGGTTTCCCCAACAGCAAAATTAACGGTAATGGTTGTATCGTTGAAATCAGTTCCGCCTGTAGCAGTACCATCTATAAGTTGAATTTCTACTGTAGAATTAGTGTTAATATCACCGATTCGATTGAGTGTAATAATTGCTTCATTTATATCTTCTTCAACTTGATAAGTGGTCTGAGAAAATTCAATTTCCGGGGGTAAAACAACTTCTTGTGGAATTCCTGCGCCAAAAATAGTCTGAGTAATGTAGGTTGTAGATTCTCCAGGGTTCAGACGAAAATCATGTTGTAGCGCCAGAATCACATCATAGGAGGCAGAATCAACAAATTCATCCTCGTCACTTCCATCTCCTCTAACTTCATTATCGAGAGGTAAGCCATTGACAAGATCAGTCGGGAATACACGAGGTGGAAATTGATCGAAGCTAGTAAATTGATCGATATCAAAAGCAGTAGAAAATTCGGTTAATCCGCCACTGGCTGTAATTCCGAGAAAAGTTGTTGAAAACAGAGGATCATTACCTGCATCTGTTTCAAATAATATCTCTTGACCATCTACAAATAACCGTCCGCCTGTGTTAATATCGCTGCCATCAAAGGTTAAACTGCCATCAACATAACGGATAATTTCAAACTCAAGAACTTGATCGCTGGTATTGGTAATATTATAAGTTTGAATTAAAGTACTACCGCTGCGTTCATCACCGACTAATATGTCTTGAACACTTTGATTGAGGATAAAATCTAAGTCTTGAAAATTAAAAGTACTGACAGCATTTGTTGCGCTGGTTTGAGTCAATTCTGGATCATCTAAATTGTTGACTGCGGCAATTCTTCCCTCTGTTAAAATAGTACGATTTCCTGTATCCCCAAAACGAATAGTAAGACCGGATGCTTTGACGGTGTTTGTGGCTGCTAAATCTCCAATCGGATCGTAAATTGCCTCGGAATTCCTCGAAGGGTCAATGGGAAAAAATAAGGTCGGATAAAGTTCAGGGCCAAATGATCCAAAACCATCAACACCCACTGCCAAACTACCGTCACCCGCAGATGTACTGAGTACTACCATTGTCTAACCCCCCTAATTTCGGTAAATACACTGAAATACTAAAATCTAGCATTACTTTATCACGAATGAATATTAGGGGGTATCCCGGAAAGGATAACTAATTTTTGACAGCATGAAGATGTAATATTAATGTCATTTTATATACTTTACTAAATAAAAAGTAAAAATAAATATCATAATTTATCATTATTTTTAACTATTATCATGCTTGATAAATACAAGTTTTTTACATTAAAAATATTATTTGTATTTTATGAAAATCTAAAACGGTTCTTTACCCTAATTTTATTGATCTATATAGCAGCCATAAAATCTCTGTGATAAACCTCAACATCTGTCAAAATTTCATCATGCAAATATTCTGTTATTTTTTACAGTGATATTTTTTTATCACTCAGATAGGATTTCTATATAAAAATTTTTAATATAGTAAAAACTGAGGGATTTACAGAAATATTGAATGATTCAAAATCAAAATATATTTACTCAAATGACGATCAAGCTAGCTCAAGATTTAAAAGTTTAGTTCAGTTCTTGAAAAGAAATCTTGAATATACTGCTTAAGATGGCTCTTGGTTTTGTGATTGCTGATATTGAAACCCTTGACAGATATTAAATAGTGTGCATACAAAGAGCATATTGCTGAATCTGTTGGAAAACCCACATCAATTCTACATACAGACGAGATTCTGAGTCGGACTGCAGTCGATTCATAGCCCTGCCAGCACAAAAATTCTGTTCCAGATTTGCCAAAAGCTAAAGCTGCTTGTGGTGAACTTGCCACTGTAGCTGATGGAAGGGATAAGACGGGGAGGCTTGTGAAGTGGCTATTCTGGTAACTTCCCTCTGGAATCACTTCCCGATTTTAAAGCCATAGCCTAAAATAAGATTATAATATGTAAAATTTTGTTAAACTCAAGCCGGAGTCGGCCCATCCATGACCTCTCGCACTCTTTTGTTCTCTCCTGTTGAAACCGACTTACAATTATTAACGGATAATCTCAAGCAGCTTGTGGGTGCTCGTCATCCTATCCTCTACGCTGCAGCAGAACATCTCTTCAGTGTACAAGGCAAGCGGGTACGCCCTGCGATTGTCTTTTTAATTTCCCGAGCAACCTGCCCTAACTCAGAGATTACAGCTAAGCATCGCCGACTGGCAGAAATCACTGAGATGATTCATACCGCCAGCCTGGTGCATGATGATATTGTAGACGAGTCTGAACTACGCCGGGGTATCCCAACAGTTCATAGTTTATTTAGCAACCGGGTGGCGGTGTTAGCGGGAGATTTTCTGTTTGCTCAATCTTCTTGGTATTTAGCAAATCTCGATAACTTGACAGTGGTTAAACTTCTGTCTCAAGTGATTATGGATTTGGCAGAAGGAGAAATTCAACAAGGACTTAATCGCTTTGATACCAGTTTATCCATTGAGGCCTATTTAGAAAAAAGTTATTACAAAACAGCGTCTTTAATTGCCAATAGTTCTAAAGCGGCTGGTGTTTTAAGTGATGTTTCCGAAGAGATGACTGAAGAATTATACAGCTATGGTCGTAATATTGGATTAGCGTTTCAGATTGTAGATGATATTCTGGATTTTACAGGTTCAACAAAAGATTTAGGAAAACCGGCAGCCACTGATTTAAGTAGTGGAAATTTAACCGCTCCTGCCCTTTATGCTTTAGAAGAACAGCCTTTTCTCGAAACCTTAATTGAGCGAGAATTTGCTCAAGAGGGAGATTTAGAACAGGCTTTGAATTTGATTAAAGAAAGTTCAGGTATTCAAAAATCCCGTGAATTAGCCGCTCACCATGCTCAGAAAGCGGTAGAATCTATCTCTAAACTTCCCGCTTCTGAATCTCGTCGTGTTTTGATTGAATTGGCTGATTATGTACTCAGCCGATTATATTAGAGCCAATTATCAATACCATTGAAGAAGGAGTAAGGAGTCACCGAGACAGTATCCAGGAGCAATTCCCTGGGGGATTCATACCCGCCAATGATTGAAGACCATCAAATCTACGATATGATGGGGGTGCAAAAACGCCTGATAATTTCTCTGATAAAGTGGGATTTTATGTAACAACGCTGTCAATCTTAAGCTCTATGATCAATGGAAAATTAATAATTAATAATTGATAATCACGTTAATTGGGTTTAAAACCTCTCTTTTCAAGGAGAAACTATAAGTAATTTTCTCTAATTTTCAATTTTCTTCTTTTAATCAGGAGTAAATTCTCCATGATCCATTGATAAATTGTCAATGACTGAATTTATGTTGCCTTCAATCTCGAATCTTTCACCATGACTTATGCTTCCTGAACTGTTTTCTATTTGGCAAGAGACATTAAATTGGCAACCCACGCCTCAACAGCAAGCGTTATTTCAACAGCTTTACCAAGGTATTGTACAGGGAAATAAAAAGCTGAATTTAACACGAATTACTCAACCCGAAGACTTTTGGGAAAAACATTTATGGGATTCTTTGACCGGGATTTCTTCGTGGTTAAATACCGAGCAATCTCCCGTCCGAATTGTTGATATTGGCACAGGGGCAGGCTTTCCGGGTTTACCTGTGGCAATTGTCAAACCTCAATCTGAAATGACACTGTTAGATAGTACTCGTAAGAAAATTACATTTTTAGATGAATTAATTACCCAGTTAAATTTAAATAATGTCTTGACAATGGTTGGCAGAGCTGAAGCGGTTAATCTCGTTCCTAGCTATGAAAAATACTTTGATTTGGCTTTATTAAGGGCGGTTGCAGCTCCCACAATTTGTGCAAAATATGCTTTACCTTTTCTCAAAACCGGAGGCACAGCAATTCTTTATCGGGGGAATTGGACAGTAGAAGAAGAACTTGAATTAACAGAAGCTGCTAAAAAATGGGGCGGAATAATAGAATCGATTCATCCGTTTACAACTCCTTTAACTCACAGTGTGCGTCATTGCGTTGTCCTGAAAAAAATTAAAGATTAACGTTTTGTAGCCCTGAGGGTATGATAGTTGAGGTTGTCTGCGTGAGAGATTAAATGACTCAACAACTGCGTGTATATGTCCCGCCCCATCCCCTAGTGAAACATTGGCTGGCGATCGCCCGCGATCAAGCAACGCCTCCGGTGTTATTTCGCACAGCTATGGTAGAATTAGGCCGTTGGCTGACCTATGAAGCAGCGCGAGATTGGCTACCGACGATAGAAACAACGGTGCAAACGCCCCTGACTGAATGTCCTGCTACTTTTGTCGATCCGACTGTCCCGATTGCGATTATTCCCATTTTAAGAGCAGGTTTAGCTTTGATGGAAGGGATTCAAAGTGTCGTTCCGGCCGCTTCAGTGTATCATTTGGGCATGGTTCGCAACGAAGAAACTTTAGAATGTAGCAGCTATCTAAATAAGTTACCGCCTCAATTTGCCCCGGAAACACAAGTAATTGTGAGTGAGCCGATGTTAGCCACCGGAGGGACAATGATGGCAACGATGGCAGAATTAACGCAACGACAAATTGATCCAGCTAAAGTCCGAGTGATCTCAATTATGGCAGCACCTCCAGCCCTGCAACGCCTCAGCCAAGCTTATCCCAGTTTACAGATTTATAGCGCCATTATCGATGAAGGACTCAATAGTAAAGGCTATATTGTCCCAGGACTTGGGGATGCTGGCGATCGCACTTTCGGCACTTAAATCAACCCTGTTTGCGATCGCAGCACTGTACAATTGGATCATTAAGAGATCAAATTAGTCCTATGAGCAATCGAGATGGATTTACTAGCGGGTTAGTCGTCGGTAGTATGTTGGGGGGCTTGGTGGGTGGAGTTTTAGGGGTCGTGCTTAGCTCGCGTCTCTCAAAAGAAACCTCTACTCGAGAGCGATCTGAGTTAAACCGTCAGTCTGATAATTCCTTAGAATCTGAAAATATTGAGATAGCGCGTCTGAGTTTAGAAGATAAAATTGCCCAACTTAATCAAGCCATTGATGATGTGCGTCACCAGCTTAATACGGTTAATGGGAATGCCGTAGTGGAAAAGCCAAATCGGTATGACGGCAATGAAGGTTGAGCCAGAATCATCCAGCGACAGATATGCTACACTGAAATTTAGTGTAATTTTTTAAAGATAAAACATTAGGTTAATTAAAATCAATGAGTTCACCATTACTTCTATTGGCGCAAACAGTCTCTCAATTTCTGCAAATTTACATGGTTCTAATTTTTGTTAGAATCTTGTTAAGCTGGTTTCCCAATATTGATTTATACAGCTCACCTTGGTCAATTTTGACTCAATTAACTGATCCCTATTTAAATATCTTTCGTAACTTGATCCCGCCTTTAGGTGGAATTGATTTTTCTGCTATTATTGCGATCTTTTTACTTCAAATCGTTGCTTCTATTGTACCCCAATTACTGCTTGGCTTAGCTTAATGAGCCACAAACTTGAGTATATCAGCAGTAACGTTGATGATGATGGCAGTCAAATATCGCCATCTTTTTTTTATTTTTAATCAGCTTAAATTAAAACAGCAAAGGCATTGCCCTAAATTGATGAAACGAGGGCGTTGCCTTAATCGAGTTATTAATATTTTAGAGAGAACCCTCAAGTGCTGGATTGAGAGTCTGGAATAATCAGTTTCGGCTAAACAGCGGTGAAGATGAAAATAGGTTTAACTTAAGCGAGATTAAGCGCCAAAGCGTTTTTTATTCAGAGAGATATTATTAGTATTTGTTGTCTTATACTTCCTTGCCGCCGTAGCCGTTCTCGTGCATTAGGAGTTAGTTGGCGTTGGGTTTAGCGTCCGTTGGACTATCTGAGCGCTGTTGTTTGAGGGTTTGTAGACGCAGTAGCAGAGTTTCTATCTCAGCTTGGAGGTGGAGATATTTAACCTGTTGATCGACGTTATAAACAGATTTCATCATTGCTTCAGCCTTAGAATTCGATTTATTGTGATCTTGGACTGTCTCAGTAGGTTTCGCTAGAGACAAGGTAGACGAACGAGTTGACATGAGTAGTTGACTAGGCATCTATACTTAATTTACAGACATTAACTATATCCTAACTTAAAAGTAAACAAATGTTAAGACAAAGTTAAATAGTGTTTGGCAGCTCGTGACTACAATCGCAAAAATTTTGAGCTAAATAAGAATGGCACTCAACTCCCTTTTTTGTCAAGGGGATGGCAAATTGGGCTTGGTTAAGTGAAAGTCTTGACTAACAATAGAAGTAGAGAACTATATCGAGCAATTGCAAGCCCATTACCTTTAACATTCTTAACAACTATGACTATCGCGCTAAGTTTGAACGAAACTAAATCTCGCCTCAACTGCTGGCCTGGACTCATTGAAGCCTATCGCCCCTACCTTCCTGTCACCGATGCAACCCCCGTTGTCACCCTGCAAGAAGGCAATACACCCCTGTTACCCGTCCCTGCTATTGCTAAGCTGATTGGTAAATCTGTCCAAGTCTACGTTAAATATGACGGCCTTAACCCTACCGGCAGCTTCAAAGACCGAGGCATGACCATGGCGGTCTCAAAAGCCAAGGAAGCCGGGGCTAAAGCGGTGATTTGTGCGAGTACAGGCAATACATCTGCTGCCGCTGCTGCCTATGCCAGACGGGCTGGGATGAAGGCATTTGTGGTTATTCCTGATGGTTATGTGGCGTTAGGGAAATTAGCCCAGGCGTTACTCTATGGGGCAGAAGTGATCGCTATCAAAGGCAACTTTGACCAAGCTTTAACCATTGTCCAGGAAGCAGCCGCCCAATATCCAGTGACTCTGGTGAATTCAGTTAACCCCTATCGCTTAGAAGGACAAAAAACAGGGGCATTTGAAATTGTTGATGCTTTGGGAGACTCCCCCGACTGGTTATGTATCCCAGTGGGTAACGCGGGGAATATCACGGCATATTGGATGGGATTTTGCCAATATCATAGGGATGGTAAATGCGATCGCTTACCCAAAATGATGGGCTTTCAAGCGGCTGGCGCTGCCCCTATTGTCAATGGTCATCCTGTGCCTGCCCCAGAAACCCTAGCCACTGCTATTCGTATCGGTAACCCTGCCAGTTGGGATAAGGCGATCGCTGCCCAAGAAGCCAGTCAAGGGAATTTTGCTGCGGTGACAGATGAGGAGATTTTAGAAGCTTACCGCATCTTAGCAGCCGAAGAAGGGATTTTTTGTGAACCGGCTAGCGCTGCTTCTGTGGCGGGTTTATTGAAAGTCAAAGATCAAGTGCCTGAAGGGGCAAAAATTGTTTGTGTATTAACGGGTAATGGCCTCAAAGATCCCGATACTGCAATTAAACATAGTAGTAACCCCGTTAAAGCTGGAATTGCCGCCCACATCGATGCAGTAGCCCAGGTGATGGGATTCTAAATTATAGCCAAAGCACAATCTAACATCATATTCTCATCTTTACTCACAAGTTCGCTGTATTTCTCACATTCAGCCCCAGCTTGTGGGTTTTTTTTTGACTTAGCCTCACAAAAGTACATAACTTCCCCTCTGCGATAACTATTAATAAGTAGAACAGCACATCAAACGCTGTATTTCTAGACCGCAATAGATTTTTATAGAGTGGAGAATAACACCCATGATTCGCTTAACTTTAACAGCATTATTGATTCAGATTGTGACGGTAGCAACCCCCCAAACCGTTCAAGCATTCAACCTCGAAATCATATCAACCTCTCAGTTCTCTTCATCGTTAGAAGATGACGTTGTTCCCCCCAGAATTGTGCCTTTACCTCGTTCTAATAATGACGATGATGTTGTGCCGCCCAGAGTAACACCTCAATCTCCTTCTAACAATGACGACGATGATGTGGTTCCCCCACGCTACTAAATTAAGAGGATGTTGATTCAGGTTTTTGTAGGTATTGATGAGCCATTGATCTCCAGCCTTCTAACTCCGGCAGTCGCCAAGGCAAACCTTGAGTTTTTTCACCCCAACGATCATATTTCAGGGCATTTGACCAATATTGTTTGGCAGCTTTTAGCTCTCCTTTTTCTACTAAAATTTTTGCCATCAGATAATGAGCAGAGGAATATTTTGGATCTAAATCCAGGGCTTTTTGTAAATATTTTTCTGCCGGATTGTATTGACTTTTCATTAAATAAGCCCATCCAAGGTTTTTGTAAATTGAGAAGTTTAGTTTCTCTTCTGGCGAGATTTCAAGGGCAGCATTCATCCAATTGATTGCCGTTTCAATACTCCCCTCGAGAATATCTAAGCGTCCTAAGTTATTCCGAGCAAAAATAGCAGAATTTCCTGAACCTTGAGCGGCTTGTTGATAATGTTGCCGAGCCAGTTGATAATCTTCTAGTTCCTCATAGGTAGAACCAAGATTATAATGGGCTTTCTCAAAATCTGGACAGAACTCAAGCGCCCACAATAGATACTTTTTGGCAACTATAAAATCTCCTGAAAAGTATTTATCATATCCCATTTTATTGAGATGTTTAGCAATTTGAGAATAAGTAAATTGTTGCTCAATCTGTTCATCTGCCTCAATCAGTAAGTCCGGGTTAATCATGCCCAGGTTGGTCAGAAATTCAGCCTTATTCAGCTTATTAGCATTTTTACAGGCAATGAATAGAGACATTTTTTCTCGGACTTGATGAATAATATATTGTTTCATCATGGGTTGAATCGTCCACTGAACTTTATCAGCTTCTGTGATAGTTTCTAATAAGGATCTTCGTTTGAGAGATTCTAAGCCATTAAGAATATCCGATGAATTTCCTAAACTAGAAAAGTGAGACTGTAATTGCTCAGGGTTTACAGGGGATTGATGTAAGGCAAAATCATATAATATTTGCTTTTCAAAATTGGATAAGCGCTGTAATTGCTGTTGTAAGGCTTGAGTTAAAACATCTCCTAAAAATAAATTATGTTGGAGGAATTGATCGATGTTTCCATTAAATAGTTCTCGAATAGTTGTCGCAGCCGTTTTTAGGGCGAGAGGATTTCCACTATAGCGTTTAACCAAAAGATAAATCGCTTCAGAAGCAATAGGCAAATCTAAAAGAGTTTCTATCAGTGTTTCAGCATCTGCTGTGGTTAATCCCGTTAAGGATAAAGTTTGTATCGGTAAACTTTCGCCTATCATTCTGACTAATTCTAAAGGTTTATCTTGAGTTAAAATCATCAGACAGCTTTTATGATTAGACTTACCTACTCTTTGTAAAAGTTGTCGGTAATCTTGATAATATTGTTGATAGTTTCCGGCAAGCTGTTTAGGTTGAAATAAACATTCAAACTGATCCAAAATTAACAAACAGCGAAACTGTCTAAAATATTGAATGAGTAATGCAAGCTGCTCATCTAAATTAGTAGAAACAGAAATAGATTCATCCTGATAAAAAGACTGCAACCAACTCGGTAATATTTGATGAAGTGGAGGAGTGTCTTGTAAATTACACCAGAGAATACTATCAAATTGATCTTTAATTTGTTGAGTTAAACAAACACCTATGGCAGTTTTTCCCATCCCAACCATACCCGATACGGTAACCAAAGGACAACGATCTTTTATCACCCATTGGTTTAAGATAGATAATTCTGCCTGACGACCCCAAAACCCTGAGACGCGAGGTATATTTTCTCCGTCAACAGAGGTAGAGGAAATAGTCGCAGCCTGAGTTATTGTTGGGTTTGGAATGCTTTTGGGTTGCAGGTGTTGTAGTTTGTATCGCAATGTTGCTAGCTTTCCTGGCCCTTTACCCGTAATTTCAAATTTACTGTAAACCTGACCCAAGCGTTTACGGACTGCATCGGGGCTGCAACCTAAGTGAGTGGCAATTTCTGCTGTCGGTAAGCCATCCAAAGCCAAGGATAAAGTTTCCCATTCTGTATCGGAGACCTGATAAGTATCTGCAATTGTTTTCAGAGAAGTGTCTATATTAACCACAGCTAAACTCTGAGTGTAAGGTTCTCTCTCAATTATAGTCACATTGTGAGATTTATGTCTCACTTTGATATTCCGAATCCTTCAAGCCGGGGGAGAGAAAGAGGGGTTGTATGGTTGATCTCCAGAAAAACCATTGAGGAAACAGACTTACTTTTGCCGAAAACTGCCAAACGCTAAACTGAAAACTACGGAAAGTTTGGAAGAATCCTGCAACCTATCCCCTCATCCTCGTAGTAGGATATCCATAGATTTACACAGAACAGCCAATATAACACCTGTTGTAGTTATGCAAACTTTTTCTCTCCCTCTTGACTAAATCTCACAATGTGTATATTATTTATGTGAGATGCAGCCTTCCTTAAGTGAGAGTTATAGATAGCGTTAATAATTTCTCACATCAGTCCCACACAATACAATCACCCAGAATTCCTATGTCAACTTATCAAGATCCTTCTAAACCGATTAACCAGTTACTCGACCAAGTCCGACATATTCTGTTACAAACTTGGACAGAAACCGGATTTGGACATATTGAAATCGATAGCGAACGAATTAGACAGGATAAAGTGGCAGTCACTCTCAAGGGATCTACGTTTTATCGTTATGTGATTCGTCAAACCGATATCGAACAATGTGCTACAGATCCCGATAATACCTGCAATCATTCTTCTTCATAAAAAATAATGCTCTATTAGTTTGATCTCATATTAAACTGCATAGTCGAGAGGATTGGCAGATGTGAGATGAAACCGTAAAAAACAAATATAAATACATAATCTGGTGATTGATGAGTGAGAGTCTCACACCCCAGCGAAGTGCAACAAATGAGTGCGCCTTGCTGGTTTTTTTTATGACAAGTTAACAGCTTTCACAGAGGAGAATTCTCATGGTGTTTCTACCCGATAATACAATTACAGGTTTACCGAGTGACGATGTGATGATCGGTACGCCTGACAGCGATGAGATTTATGGCTTTGTCGGTAGTGATGTCGTCATTGGCGCAGAAAATATTGATCTACTCTACGGAAATGAAGACGCTGACCAGCTTTACGGTTCCCAAGGCGATGATACATTATATGGCGGTCAGGAGGATGATATTCTGTTTGGCGGTCAAGGAAATGACTTGCTCTACGGCGATGCTGGCAATGATACCCTGTATGGTGATCAAGGTGCAGATACTCTAACTGGAGGTGACGGAAATGATGTTGTTGTTATTGGTCGGGGAACAGGTGGCGCTAACCTAGCTACAGCCGATGTGATGACCGATTTTGATGTCACAGCCGATCAAATTCAACTGTTAGATGGTTTATCCTTTGGAGATTTAACCATTACAAGTACTGAAACAGGCGGTACAGTCATTAGTGAGGCGGTTACTGGAGAAGTCCTGATTGTTTTAGAAGGAGTTGCGCCAGTTGCGTTAACATCGGATCGTTTTATTCCTGAACCTCCTATTGACGAGGGAGGAGGTGTAGAAGAAGATTTTGAAGATCCACCTGTCAGTCCAGAAGAAGGCTTTGAGGATGTTGAACTGACTCCCCCTGTAATTGAAGCACAACTGACTAACGATACCGGAAATAGTGATACGGATAATATTACCTCTGACCCTAGCATTACCGGAACCGTAACAGATAGTTCAGGTCTCAGAAATCTAGAAGCCAGTTTTGGCGATGAAGATGAGTTTATCGATGTTTCCGATGCACTCTTACCTGATGGTACATTTACCCTAAATCTCACTCAGTTAGAAGAAGTGTCTGGCGGTGAATTAGCCGATGGAGACTATACATTACTATTGCGATCGCAAGATACAGTATTAAATACTTCTCAACCGCCTACATTAGTTAGCTTTAGTTTGGATACTACCGCACCCGATATTAGTGTTGAACTTGCCAATGATACGGGTGATAGTAATACTGATGGCGTGACTACAGATCCAACGGTTACCGGAACTATTACGGATGCGGGTGAAATAGTTGCGTTACGCGCTGGCTTTGATGGCAACTTAACCGATATTTCCGATGAATTAGGCGCAGATGGTAGCTTTGAACTCAATCAACTTGACTTACAAATTCTCCAAGGTACACCGTTAGTTGATGGAGAAATTAGCCTGGAAGTGGAAGCCGAGGATGAGTTTGGTCAGGTTTCCGGTACAACTCTTAGCTTTACGTTAGATACGACAACTCCGCCGCCGCCACCGCCAGGAGATAATGATGGTGATGATCCAGGCGACAATCCAGGTGATGAGGATAATGAAGAACCAGACGTACCAGATGTTGATATCCCAGATATGGATGAAGATACTCCTGTTGAGATGGTCAACAACGGGGATATGGAAGTTACGCCGCCTGGAAGCGATGAAGAGATCATTGAAGACGTAGAAGAAGATCCCGGTGATACTCCAGAAGAAGCGCTGAATATTACCGTTAGTTCGGATGAAACTGTGTACACAGAGGAAGTGGGAGAAGAAGATCTTAATGACTTCTATACCTTTACCATTGGTGCAAATAGTGGGGTTGATATTTCTGTAGACAATATCGGCGAAGAAGTTGACTTATTCTTACTTGATAGTAACCAAGAAGTTATTGATAGTTCTGAGCAACTCGGTTTAACGGCAGAGTCTATCACTCGACCATTAGAAGCCGGAACCTATACGGTTCAAGTTACTTCAGTTAATGAACGAACCACAGAATATGATCTCAACATTAGCGTTACCCCGAATATTCCCGGCGTTTCCACCACAGGTTCAGAAGAGATTATTGGTGAGTTTGGAACAATTGATTCTAGTGCATTAATTAACTTAGAACCTCCTGCATCCGATCCAAGCCTCGATGCCTTCCGTAGCGATCCTCGGTTTGAGGATATTGACGGTAGCGGATATGCAGTCGTTATCCTAGATAGCGGTCTGGACTTAGATCACCCCTTCTTCGGGCCAGATAGCGATGGCAATGGGGTAGCTGACCGAGTCGTTTATCAATTTGACTATGGTGACTACGATGCCAATGCCAGCGACTTTATTGGTCATGGTACAGGGATTACCAGTATTATTGCCTCAGAAGATCCCACCTTCACGGGAATGGCACCGGGAGTGGATATTATCCATCTGAAAGTGGGTAGCGATACAGGAGGACCCAACGCCGCAGCGGTTGAACAAGCCTTGCAATGGGTGGCTCAGAACGTTGAGGAATACAATATTGTTAGCGTCAATATGTCCTTTGGTCTAGCAGACTCCCTAGACTTAGCAAATTCTCAAGAAGAACAAACTCCGGCTTCTATTGGTATTTCCGATGAATTGGCAGAAATTGCCTCTCAGGATGTGATTGTTGTTGCTGCCTCCGGTAATAGTTTCTTCGAGTTTGATAGTGAAGAGGGTGTTGGTTATCCCTCTTCCGATCCCAATTCTCTCTCTGTCGGTGCAGTTTGGGATGAGAATATCGGGCCATACGGCTTCCCTGGTTCTGCAATTGACTTCACAACCGATGCAGATCGCATTATTGCTTTCTCACAGCGCGATCCTGATTTAACCGATATCTTTGCACCGGGCGGAGAAATTACAGTTGCAACCGCAGATGGAGGAATTACAACCACTGCCGGAACCAGTCAAGCTGCTGCTCATGTTAGCGGAATTGCAGTACTCGCACAACAGCTAGCAGAAGATGAACTGGGTCGCCGTCTCACCTTTGACGAATTTCAAACTCTAATTAGTGAGACAGGTGTCAGTATCTTTGACGGGGATGATGAAGATGACAACGTCTTCAATACCTTTGAAGAATATCAACGGGTGGATGTATTGGCATTGGCTGAAGCTATTACAGAACTAGATGCACCGCCACCGCCAGCACCTCCCGAATTGGTACGGTATGACTTTACCTATTTCTACGATGGAGATAACTTCGATATTCTAAACAATGACTTCTACGTCGGTTATTTCTACGATGAACCGGGTGCATACAGCGTCAATACTTTGTATGATGTCTTCTCCTTTGATAACGAAGCCGACTCTAATGGTTTGTACTTCGTGTCTGAGGTCAGTGAAGCGCCGAGTAACGCCTTTGAGGATGCAGTCTACATCACCGACTACTATGACGCTGATTTCAGTGAAGGACTCTATACCCCTTATTGGTCAGGTTTAGGCTTTGCCTCTGGTTACAGCGGGTTAGGTAGTGAGTACGACTTTGTTGAAGATTTGGACGGTGATTTCTTTGACTTTGGGAATGATTTCTACGAAGCCGATGTATTTGACCCGTTCTTTGTCACCCAACTGTTTAGCCGGACTGACTATGATGCCACTGATGTCCCTGGACTAATGGTTAATGCTGACTTGAACAACGACGGCACCGATGAACTGATTGTTGCAAATACTGATGGTTTAGAGAGTGGTTTCTCAGTACTGCCTAATTTAGGTGATGGTTCCTTTGGTTTACCTGAAGACTATACTACTGACTTCTTATCTTCGGGTGCCGGAGATGACCCCTCATTAGATGTAGGAGATTTTGATGGGGATGGCAATATCGATATCGTCGCCGCTAACCCAGAAACGGATGAAATCTCTATTTTCTTCGGAGATGGTAACGGTAATTTAAGTTTACCCACTATTCTCGGTGTTGGCGATCGCCCCATTGTCAGCGAAACTGCCGATATTGATAGCGATGGCACAACAGATATTGTATTAGTGGACTCCGAAGAATTTGCTTTCCCCTTCTATACTGGAGATGGAGTCTCAATCCTATTTAATGAACCTTCTCTTCCAGTAACCACCCTATTTGCAGGAGCAGGAGTAACAGATGTTGTATCGGCTGACCTGGATGGCGATGGTGACGTTGACTTGGCTACCGCAAATGAGTTAGATGATACATTATCAATTCTCTATAACTTTGGTAATCTTGCCTTTTCTGTACCTGTGACAGTTCCTGTCGGTTCACGACCCGTAAGCATTGTTGCCGATGACTTTGATGGCGATGGTAGCACCGACTTAGCCACCGCGAACTTTGAATTCGGAACGGTTTCAGTTGTTCTCAATAACGGCGATGGTAGCTTTGGGTCGGCTGATTTCTTCTTTGCTAATGATTTCCCCAGTACTATGAGTTCAGCAGATTTAGATGCAGATGGAGACGCTGACTTAATTCTACGGAATTCAGTTTTCCGTGGTGATGATACTCAAGAAGGAAACTCTATTTCCATCCTACAAAACAATGGAGATGGTACATTCGCTTCTCCTCAAAGTTTCACAGTCGGTGATGTTCCGGTTGGATTAATTGTTGAAGATTTAGATGGGAATGGTCTATTAGATATTGCCACTTCTAACTTTGAAGATCAAACAGTTACCGTTTATCTCCAGTCGCTGTTAATTACAACCTAATTAATTGTTGCGATATCCAGTAATACAATTATTCGCTCCATTCACTCCCTAAGTTCAGAAAATTTAGGGGGGTTTTTTATGATCTTTTCTAAACACTACCCAAATTACCTACCATCATTCAAAATAGAAATAAAGTTATGATGACAAGTTCGTTATGCCTGCTAAGGATATCTATCATGGAACAGTTAAGACTGCGCTGAAAAAGGAAGGTTGGATGATTACCCATGATCCGCTTATCCTAGAATTATCATGTCTGTCGTCTTGAAATCGATTTGGGTGCAGAATGTTTGATTGCTGCTGAGAAAGCACAACAGCAAATTGCAGTTGAAATCAAAAGTTTTATTGCACCATCAAATACTTCTGAATTTCATACGGCATTAGGACAGTTTCTGAATTATCGAGTAGTCTTGAAAGTCAAAGAACCAAGTAGAGTTCTCTTTCTTGCTATCCCTTCTAAAGTATATCGAAACTTTTTTACTGGAGAGTTGGCTCAACTCAGCGTCTCAGAATATCACGTTAAATTGCTTGTATTTGATCCTGATAAAGAGGTGGTTGTACAATGGATAAACTAGAAAAATATCGTAAAGCCATTCAGCAAGTCTTGTCTGAACATAATCAATATAAATCTTCTTACGGTGAAGTTGAACAATTTATAATTTCTGACTCTCAGGAAGACCATTATCAGCTTGTTTCGATGGGTTGGGAAGGCGATCTCAGAATTTTTAGCTGTCTGATTCATATTGATATTAAAGAGGATAAAATCTGGATTCAACATGATGGTACAGAGTCAGGAGTTGGGAATGAGTTAGTTGAATTAGGCATCCCTCCATCTAAAATTGTTCTGGGTTATCACGATCCGAATATTCGTCAATTTACCGATTTTGCAGTGGGATAGAATATAATAAAAAATGTTTAGCTTAAACTTCTGGAGGTGATACAATGCACTCCACTATGACTCTTGAAATTCCTATTCCTACTTCTATTGTTCTCCATGTCACCCATGAACAATTTACCGAATTAGCCATTAACAATCCTGATTTAAAATTAGAATTAACTCAAAATGGAGAATTAATTGTGAACCCACCCACTGGCGGCGAATCTAGCCGAAAAAATAGTAGTCTCACAACCCAACTCGGAATCTGGTATGAGAAGAATGAAAATTTAGGTGTTGTTTTCGATTCTTCTGGAGGATTTGTTCTTCCTAATGGCGCGATTCGTTCCCCAGATGCGTCTTGGGTGATTCGTGAACGTTGGGAAGCTTTAACGTCTCAACAACGGCGGGGTTTTGTACCTTTATGTCCGGATTTTGTTGTTGAGTTACGTTCAGCTACGGATAGTCTTTCTAAACTACAGAAGAAAATGCAGGAATATATTAATAATGGTGCAAAATTAGGATGGTTATTAGATCCTCAAAATAAACAAGTAGAAATTTATCGTATAGGAAAAGATGTAGAAATTTTAGAAAATCCTACAGAATTATCGGGAGAAAATATACTGCCTGAATTTACATTAAATTTAAAGCGAATATTTCGATAATTTTATCCTTTTTTATTTCCTTCATGGGTTTAATACCCCGCCGTTGACACGATCATCAAAATTATTTAGAGTTAGAATCTTCATACAATTTTCCTTCCTGACTCCTTCTTCAATATAAGAAATATTGCTATAAATTCTACTTTAACAATATAAATTATTACTTCTGAGGAACAGAAAGATATCCTTCAATTAAATAGTCTGAACCAACAGCACGCATGGTGATATAATCTATTGTTAATGCTTCTGTCATTTTCACGAAACCTAAATCCCCAACGGGAGACGGGGCGGTTTGTCCGCCGATAATTTTAGGGGCAATAAAGGCTAAAACTTTTTGAACGCATCCTTCGGTAATTGCATTTGCTGCCAATACGCCGCCACATTCCCACAATACTGATAATAACTGTTTTTCATATAGATAATGCATCGCGGCTTTGCAGGTTAATCTGGGGAATTCCTTTACTTCAACGCCTTGTTGTTGTAAGATTTTTTGTAAGTCTGGGTTAGCGTCAACCGTTGTCATGACTAAGGTTTTCGCAGTTGTGGTATCCCATAAATGAGCCTGGGTTGGTAAATCTAATGTCCGACTCATCACCACTCGCAAAGGGTTGGGTTCTCCTTGTTGGTGGGTGGTTAAGCGGGGGTTATCTCGCCGGACGGTATTTCCCCCGACAATGACGGCATCACAAGCGACTCGTAAGCGATGCACTTCTTGACGGGCAGTGGGTGAAGTCACCCAAGCGCTATGACCACTGGTTGCGGCAATTTTACCATCTAAGGTCATGGCATATTTTAATATACCAAAGGGCTGACGGCAACGAATTCGATGCACAAACGCTTCATTTAATTGTTGACAGGCGGCTTCTTCGACTCCCACCACCACTTCAATTCCGGCCTGAATTAACCGTTCTATTCCCTGACCGGATACCAATGGATTGGGGTCAACCATCCCTACCACCACTTTTGCCACCCTCGCTGCAATTAAGGCTTCGGTACAGGGAGGGGTACGACCGTGATGATTGCAGGGTTCTAAGTTGACGTAAACGGTGGCTCCAGCCGCTTTTTCCCCTGCATCTCTGAGGGCAAATACTTCGGCGTGGGGTTGACCGGCAGCGGGATGAAACCCTTCCCCCACAACGGTTTGAGATTGAACAATCACACACCCCACCAATGGGTTAGGGGCGGTTTTTCCCAAGGCTTGACGGGCTAGTTGAATGCAGCGGCGCATCATCTGCTGGTCAAACGTTAGTTCTGAAACGTCAGGGAGAGGAAGAGTCACGGGGTTTTGATTTAACAGGGGCTAAATTCCATAATCGTTAAGCTGGTACCAGTATGAACCACTTGTTCAAGTTGGAAGCCACTGGCGCTAAACAAATCTTCATACTCTTGTTGGGTGCGCCAATAACCGCCGGGGTTGGTAATCATCATCTGTACTGCCGCTAAAGCAGGGACTGTCCCATCCGGATATTCGACAGGCGCGCCCACGGGTGGAACCAGAGTTTGTAACAATATTACTTTACCGTTTTTTGGCAACGCTTCACGACAATTGCTGAGGACTTTGACTGCATCTTCTTTGCTGAAGACAGAGAGAAAATACTTCATTACAATGGCATCTGCACCTTTGGGTAAAGCTTCTAATGCACTGCCGCCGACGACTTTAACAGAGTCTAATACCCCTAATTTTGACAGGTTATCCGGGGCGGTTTCGACTTCATTGGGTAAGTCAAATAACATCCCTTTGCAACCAAACTTTTTAACGATATTGGCAATTAAAGTTCCCAGGTTACCGCCGACATCCATCACGGTTTCAAATTGACCAAAATCATAATATTCAAATAAAGAATCAACCGCTTCATTGGTGAGAAAACTCATGGCATTATTGAAGCGTTTTTTACTTTTAGGATTTTGCTCCATAAAAGAACTATAAAAATCCTGACCTTTGGCTCGTTCAAACGGAACTTCTCCAGTCTTTAAACTATTTTCTAGTTCTCGCCATCCATCCCACATATCGGGTTCAATAATATGCATTAAAAAGTCAGAAATAGACGGGGAATCATTCTGAACTAAAAGATCGGATAATTCGGTAGAAGTAAAAATCCGTCCGGGTTTTTCTTGAAACACCCCTAAATGGGCTAATGCCCGCAGAACAACATAGAGTTTATCTGGATTTGTTGATGTTTTATCTGCTATTTCTGCAATCGTTAAAGGCTGATTTTGTAATAAGTTAGGAATCCCTAAACTTGTGGCAACATAAACACATTGACTTTGCCAATAGCCATAAATCATTCGATAAATTTTTTTCTTAGATTCTGATGCGGTTCCTAGCATAACAACTCCTTTAACTATGAATATTATAAACAATTATTTAAAGCTTGGGCGAGTCTTTCTAAATGTGGTGATTTCATCATCGAATAATGACCGCCCGAAATATTTACAAGTTCAATTTCAGCCGCATCTAATACGGCAAAAAGTTCTACCCATACCAACTGCGGGTCAGACGCATGAAAATGTCTTTCTAAAGGTCTAAATACAGTCACTTTCCCTGGATAATAGCAGCGTTTATAAGCATAGGTTGCTTTTAAGGTTCCGACAAGCACATCCACAAACCGTCTATTTTTTTCGCGACTATCTTCGGGTGGAAATAATCCCAGTTTTTCTGCTTTATCAATAATAAACTCAATTTTATTTTCGGGGGGTATCTCTTTTAATTCTTTATCATTAACTAAATTATCTGTACCAAAAATACCGCCAAAATAGCGACTTAACGCCCCCGTTAAATAAAGATTATCAATCTTTTTATTGGTATCGAGTAAAATCGGAACCCAAGGGTCTAATAAAGCAAGTAAACTCACTTCTTGACCTTTTTCACTAAGCTGTTGTGCGATTTCAAATGCCACGACACCGCCAAAAGACCAACCGCCTATTTGATAGGGGCCTTGGGGTTGAAACTGTTGTATTGCATTCACATAAAATTCTGCCATTTCTTCGACGGTTGTAAAGACGGTTTCGCCAGGATTAAATCCTTGTGCTTGCAAGCCATAAAACGGTTGATTATTGCCAAGTAAATGAGATAATTCTTGATAACAAAAAACATGACCCCCTGCTGGGTGAACACAGAAAAATGCGGGTTGATTTCCTTGGGTTTGAATAGGAACTAAGGAAGATGAGTTGACAGGATTATCTTGTTGAATTACATTGGCAAGTTCTTCAATTGTTCGATTGGTAAAGAGTGTGGATAAGGGTAATTGTTGATTAAATTGTTGTTGAATTTTTCCCATTAACCGAATAGCTAATAAGGAATGTCCCCCGAGTTCAAAGAAACTCTCTTTTATGCTAACTGAATTCATTTGAAGCAAAGAACAGAAAATCTCTGCAAGTTGTTGTTCAATACTATTTCGAGGCGCTACAAAATTATCGCTAACTTGAATAGTAGAAAAATCTGGTTCAGGTAAGGCTTTTCGGTTGACTTTGCCATTCGGTGTTAAGGGGAATTCAGATAATAATACAAAAGCCGACGGCATCATATAATCTGGCAATTTATTCTTAATTAAACTTCGGATATGATCTAAGCTTAATTGAGTTTCTTGAGTGACTAAATAAGCGACTAAACGCTTATCATCCGATTGATATTCTTTGGCTAAAACTAAGCTATCTTGTACACCGGGATATTCTCTTAAAACCGATTCAATTTCCCCAAGTTCAATCCGATTTCCCCGAATTTTAACCTGATGATCTAAACGGCCTAAATATTCAATATTACCATCGGGTCGATAACGGGCTAAATCTCCAGTTTTATAGAGACGAGAATGGGGTTGATTGCCCCCCTTACTCCCCTTACCCCCCTTACTCTCCTTACCCCCCTTACTAAGGGGGGACTGAGGGGGGATGGGGGACAGAGGGGGGATGGGGGACTGAGGGGGGATAAATGGATTCTGAATAAATCGTTCTGCTGTCAATTCTGGGCGGTTTAAATAACCTCTCGCCAGTTGTACTCCACCGATATATAATTCTCCCGCTACTCCAATAGGAACAGGTTGTAAATCTGAATTTAAAATATAAGTTTGAGTATTCGCCACGGGACGACCAATGGGTACAGTAAACTGTTCTACACCGGGTTGACAACGCCAGAATGTGACATCAATTGCGGCTTCTGTGGGGCCGTAAAGGTTATGTAATTCTGCTTCAAAATACTCAAAAAATCGGTTTTGTAAAGCAACAGATAACGCTTCTCCACTACAAAAAACCTGTCTTAAACTTTGACAAGATTTAACTTCAGCATATTCTAGGAAAATCTGAAGCATAGACGGTACAAAATGCAAGGTTGTAATCTGTTGTTGATTGATTAATTCAGCTAAATAATTGGGATCTTTATGACCTTCTGGTTTAGCAATAATTAATTGCGCCCCGGTCATTAACGGCCACCAAAATTCCCAGCCTGAAACATCAAAGCTAAAGGGTGTTTTCTGTAAAACCTTATCATTTTGAGTTAATTGATATTCATCTTGCATCCATAAAATACGATTCACAACTCCTTTATGGGTATTGAGTGTTCCTTTTGGTTTACCCGTCGAACCGGATGTATAAATCACATAAATTAAATGATTTGATGTTAATTCAACTCTCGGATTCTTATCACTTTCAGTCGTAATTTTATCCCAATCTGAATCCAAGCAAACGGTTAATTCATTGTATTCTGGAAGTGTTGGTAAAAGCTGATTTTGAGTCAGTAAAATAGTGACTTGTGAATTATCCAATAAATAGCTAATTCGATCTTGAGGATAATTTGGATCGATAGGAACATAAGCCCCTCCCGCTTTCAGGATTCCTAATAATCCAATTACCATTTCTAAGGAACGTTCAACACAAATTCCAACCAACGTATCAGGGGTTACGCCTAATTTAATTAAATAATGCGCCAGTTGATTTGCCCGCTGATTTAATTGACGATAAGTTAATGTTTTTCCTTCAAAGTTTAAAGCAATACTGTCTGGTGTTTTTTCGACTTGTTTTTCTACTAATTGATGCAAACATTTGGATAAATCATAATCCGTTTGAGTCTGATTCCATTCCCTTAGAATTTGCTGCTTATCAACTTGATTCAGCAGAGGTAATTGTCCGATAGGAAGCTGAGGATTTTCGGCAATTGCGATGAGTAAATTCTGAAAATGCTGCGCCATATTCTCAACAGTTTTAGCCTGGAGAATATCACTATTATATTTAAATTCTACTTTGACTTCCTCATCAATTTCTGTCACCGATAAATCGAGTTCAAAATCAACTTTCTGTTGCGGAATATCATACAATTCTATTTGCAGTTGATTATTTTCAAATAACTCCTGTTTTTTTTGATAACTAAAAGCGGCTTGACAAATGGGAGGATAATTTAAATGATTCAGTTGAAGCTGTTGTACTAATTGTGAAAAAGGATAATTTTTATAATCACTAACTTGTTGAACAGTTTGACTAATTTGATTTAAAATATTTACAAATTTTGTATCTTCTGTAATGAAATCTCGGGTAACTGTGATATTTGCAAAATTACCAATTACTCCTTTAAATAAGGATTGATTCTCTCGATTTTGCCAGACACCGACTAAAATATCGGTTTCTCCCGTATAGCGATAAATTAAAACTTTAAAAGCTGCTAAAAATAAGTCTTTCAGAGTAACGTTTTGCAGGTTGGCTAACTGTGTTAATGCTTGAGTCAGTTCAGATGAGACTGTGAATTGAACAACCGCGCCATTATAGGTTCTGATCTGAGGACGATGCGTCATAGCCGGCCATTGTAAAACAGGTAAATCATCCCCGAGTTGCTGTTGCCAATATTGTTTTATTTTATCTCCTTCTAAGCTATTAATTAAATCGTATTCTTGTTGAATATAATCGGTATAAGTTCTTTTAATAGAGGGTAAATTGAATGGATTTGAAGTGATTTTTGATTGATAAAGTGCGATAAATTCATTCACTAATATCATCAGTGAATCCCAATCTCCGGCAATCTGATGTATACAGAATCCTATAAAATATTCGGTTGCAGAAACATTGATTAAACAAGTTCTAAATACTGAACCGATTTCTAAATTAAACGGACGTTTAGTCCATTCTATGAAATATTGGTCGAGTTCTGCCTGACTCCAAGACTCCCCAGAAACCGATTCTAAATTAACCTTTGCTGTTTCCTGTACAGATTGAATTAGTTTTTGATCTTGTTCTGAGTAGCAACTTCGTAAAACAGAATGACGTTCTATTAAAGTTTGTAATGTCTCTGAAATGATCGGAAGATTAATTGAGGAATTAATCCGAATAACGATTGAGATTTTGTCGGATATTCCATTCGGATCGAACTGATATAAGAACCAGTTTGCTTGCTGTATTTTTGAAGTTTCAGATCTTGTTAAAGTAGACATAAATTAAAGATAAGCTCGTACTAATGAGTATTTTTACAAATACATTATTATTCTTTCAACTGCACAATTTTTCTCAATTAATATTATTGAAATAACCAATGAAACCCTAACTGTAATAAGTTACTCAGAACAATTAAAATCAAAACTGTTGACAGAGAAAATTTATTCTTTTGAGAAACAACAGACGGAGATGAGGGTTGAGAAGGACTCGGTTGAATAGGTAAATTGCCTTTGGCTATTACACCCGCTCGTTCTTCTTGTAAACAAAGAATTTTTGTAGTAGAATAATTAGACCATCCTCTATTTTCTGCTTCTTGGTAATCTTGAAGGCTGAGACTTAAATGGGGAACACTAATATTACGCTCAGTGGCTAAATTAACTGCTAACCGCATATCTTTATGAAGCAGTTTGATCGTAAAAGCGGGATGTTGACTCAAGTCATCACAGCGGCGAGAAAACCAATAATGAGGTAAGCCGTGAATATCTCCAGCATTTTGACCAAATGAACCAAAACGTAATGTATCCCAAATGGTTTGTAAGGGAATACCTTGCGCCAAACCTAAGGTGATGCCTTCACTCACGGTTTGAACTGCCGTAGCATTCACCGCATTATGAATGAGTTTACATCGAGTCCCATTACCAATTTCTCCACAATATAATACACGATCAGCCATTAACGCTAAAACAGCTTGAACTTGCTCAAATGTTTGCTTAGATCCGCTTGCCATTACAGCTAAACCCACGCCGTTTTGGCTAGTTGCACCGATGGGACAATCGTTAAAAGGAGCATCTAACATTTCAACTCCCCGTTGCGCCATGGCTTGATGTAGCCGCAGAATAATGTCTGGTGAATTAGTGGAAATATCTATATAAATAGTACCTGAACGTAACCCCTGAGTCAAGCTTTTTTCACCTTCTAATACGGCTTGAATCACATCAGGCGGCGTAGGTAAGGCGGTAAAAATAACATCTGCCTTACGGCCAATTTCAGCACTACTTTGAGCCAATTTAGCACCCTGAGATTGCAATTTTACCAAGGTATCTGGATTAATATCATAGACATAAACGGTGTAGCCATGGCGGATAAAATTAGCGGCTTGTTTTTCTCCAATATTACCGCAACCAATTATACCTAGAATCGGATCATTTGAGGAATATTTTATTTCTGAAGTGGGAGGAGTATCGGACATATCTATTCAACGATTTCCGTTTGATTAGTAAACAAATTGGCGACAAAATAAACCAGAAAACCGGATGCCATACCGGGAAGGACTTCATAAATTGCACTGGATAAATTTAGCCCTAAATTCCATAGAATTGAAACTCCAATTCCGACTATCATCATGGTAATTGCGGTCGGTACATTAACAGGCTGTTGCCATACCCGTAATACCAGTAATGGCCCGAGTCCAGATGCTAAAACAGACCAAGCAAAAATTACTAAACTAAAGACATTATTATCCCCGGTCAAAGCAATTGCTAAAACAATTGCGGTTACAATTGATGTACCGATTTTATTCATCCGGTAAGAGTGAGCTGCATCTGGAATTAAATCTTGAGTGAGTGCTGCTGAACAAGATAAAATTTGAGAATCTGTGGTAGAAATTGCGGCAGAAAATAAACCCGCCAACATTAACCCAACTAAAATTGCGGGCAATAATTCAATTGATAAAAAAGGTAGTGCTAATTCCGGGTCGCTGGAGGTAATTAAATCAGGTAATAAAACTCTTGCAGTTAATCCCACACCAAAGGCTGTGACTGAGGTCAATTGCGAACAAATAAACTGAATATTACGAGCCAGAGCGATATTGTCGGCTGAGTTAATTGCCATGGCTCTGACCATAATATGGGGTTGTCCGACCACACCAAACCCAGCAACAATCCAGCCAATTAAATAGGGTAAAAAGCCCCATTGTAAATCAGCGGGAATCCAATTGGTTAAGCTAGGATCTATCTCATTCAGTTTCAGCACAAGTTGTTCAAATCCACCGCAAGCAATTAGACTAATGACACATAAAATCGCTAAAGAAACAATCATTAAAATCGCCTGGATTGAATCTGTCCAAATCGAAGCCCGAATGCCACCTGAGAAACAGTATAAAACTACAATGATAGCCCCGATAATAATTCCCAATTGAGAATTCCAACCAAATACAGCCGTGAGTCCTTTGCTGGCGGCTACCAATTGAGCAGAGGCATAAGTGCCTAAAAAAGCAATGGTAATGATGGCAGAAACAACCGTAATTAAACGCTGTTTACTTTTAGTTTTTCCAGTGACTAAATGATCCTGACCCAGGAAAGAAGAAACAGTATCTGAGTTCGTTTGTTGAGACACTAATCTTAAGCGTTTAAATACTAACCACCAAGCAATATAATCTCCAATTGCCCAAGCCACCGGTATCCAAATCGAAGCAAATCCAACGGTGTAAGTAAAGCCAATTACACCAATAAATAAGTACCCACTTTGACCTGATGACATCGCAGATAAAGCAGTCATCCAAGGATTAACATTTCGGCTAGCCAGTAAGTAATCTGTGGTGGTATCTTGCTTTTGAGTGGCTGAGTACACCCCTATTCCGACAAAAGAGAGTAAAAAGATAATAAATGTAATCGTAATCCAAATATTTTGATTCATGGGCTATTTTAATAATTTCTGATTACAATTACGGAAGCACAAATCTATCATAATTGAGCTGAAAGTAAGATAGTATTTCCTTAATGACTGTGACTGACAGATTTCAGTATAGAACCACAAGCAACTCGAGTCCGCCCAGCAGCCGCTTGCCACATTTCTAAGGCGATATTTTCTAAAGATTGACCATCCGCCGCAAGCATTCGTGAGATCATGCTAATTTTATTAAAAGACCAAAATAAACCCGCTTCGAGTAAAAAGGGATCTCCTGTCTCGGCATGAATTCGGAAGTCATATAAAGAATAATCTCGACATCCTAATGCTAAATGTGCGCGCTTCACAGCGGAGGCTAATTTATCAAATAATTCAGGAGTGACTGTGGCAGGACAAACGGCTTTAGAGGAAGGGTTTTTCGGTTGACTTTTGGGTAATCCATCAATTGCTATTTCTAATTTATCTTGTAAGGTTCTAATGGGATTATCTGAGAGAAAAACATATTCTATGGCGGGTAAAACACACAATTCTCCCTGACGTTCAATCACGGCAACCCGTATTTCTCGCCCCGGAATAAAGTCTTCAACCAGCAAGGTTTGATCGTATTTAAATCCCGTTGATAACGCTTCAGCAATTTGATCTTTATCTTTAACTAAAGTCACTCCCAAAGAGTTATCTTCTGAGTTGGGTTTAATGATAAATGGCGGTTCCATCGTAACAGAATCTCCAGAACGGATTTGCTGCCCTTTGGCAACACGAACCCCGGCATCAGCAACAATACTTCGAGTTTGAGCTTTATTCGCCGCAGTTGCCGTACAAGCCGCCGGAGAACCCACCAAAGGTAAACCTAAAATATCCTCAAATAAAGCCCGAAAACTGGTCATTCCAGGGAAACAAAATAAGTGGGGAACAACTAAATCTACTTCTGGTAATTGAGCAATCATTTCTTCAAGGGAAAGTTTCTCAGAAAGTCGCTCTAAAGATGCACCTAATTGCCAGAAACCATCGGGGTGAATTACAGCGTAATAACTTTCTACCCCCCTGGGTTTAACCACATCTCTGGCGTAAATCATGGAAACATTATAGTAAAAATCAGACACTCTAGAGCCGGCTAAATGTAAAACTCGTAGTTTTGCTGCTGTAGAAATGGTAGATGATAAAACTTGAGAAACTTTAGATGAAACCATGATCAAAAATTAAGTATTTTAAGAAACTGAAAAAGCTAGGCAAATTGGCTCAATTCAATTGAGAAGCTTCTGGATTTGTAGGAATTAAAAACTCAGCCAAGAGATAAACAAAAATACCGGCTAACATTCCCGGTAAAACTTCATAAATACCATTGGATAAACCGTTTAAATTCCAAGCAAAGGCAGCCAGTATTCCGATTAGCATCATTGCCACAGCCACCGGTATTCTAACCGACTTCTGTAGCGTTCTGAGTATTAATAGTGGCCCCAAACCTGATGCTAAGGCTGACCAAGAAAAAGTAACTAATGCAAAGACATTATTGTTACCAACTAATGCAATAATTAGAACCGTTGCCGTAATCGTTAATGTTCCTATTTTTGCCCATCGATAAGAGTGAGCAATTTGAGGAAATATATTTTGAGTCAGGGCAGCCGAACAGGACAGAATCTGAGAGTCGGCTGTTGAGATGGTTGCAGAAAATAACCCAGCTAAGATTAACCCCACTAAGCTCACCGGTAATAGCTCGATGGCTAAGTAAGGTAAGGCTAATTCTGGGTCTCCTTGAGTCAGTAAATTGGGTAATAAAACTCGAGCGGTTAAGCCAATGCCAATGGCACAACCGGAGTTAATTAAGCCTCCTATAATTTTAAGATTTACAGCTTTTATAATATTACGAGGCGAGTCTATTGCCATCGCTCGAATCATAATATGAGGTTGGCCAACTACTCCGAATCCAGCAATAACCCAACCGAGAAAAAAAGGCAAAAATCCCCAGGGTAATTTTGAGGGATTGAGGTTAATTAAATCGGGATTAATTAAATCTAATTGAGTCCATAATTCACCCCAGCCGCCACAATTCGTTAGAGCAACAAAAAAGAGTAAAATTAATGATCCAATCATAATTAAGCCTTGAACCGCATCTGTCCAAATCGAAGCACGAATTCCCCCGGAAAAACAGTAGGCACAGACAATAACTGTCCCCATGATAATTCCGAGGTGATAATTCCAGCCAAATACCGCATTTAGCGCCTTACTTCCGGCGATGAGTTGGGCAGCAGCATAGGAACCGAGAAAGGCTATAGTAATTAAGGCTGATATTAGCGTCACCCAACGATACTGGGTTGTTTCTTGCCCTAAAAAGTCAGAAACTGTTTCAATATTCATCGTTTCCGATAATATCCTTAATTTCCTAAAAATCCATAGCCAAGCCATGTAATCTCCTATAGCCCAACCCACCGTTAACCAGAGGGCAGAAATGCCAATTTTATAGGCAAAGCCGACTTGACCAATAAACAATAAACCGCTTTGACCCGTTGCCATGGCGGATAGGGCAGTCAACCAAAAATTGACGTTTCTACTCGCTAAAAGATAGTCAACTGTTGTATTAGTATTTTGAGTTGCAGAATAAATGCCAACCCCTGTAAATAGTAACAGAAAAAGGACAAATGTTACTGCAATCCAAACTGAATCATTCATGAGATTTGAAAAAAACGGACAGATCTATCTTTGCTAGTATAACGGCTTAAGCTAGATCTATTCTCTGTTACCTCGGTTTTAAAATGAGATAAATGATCGGCACTAATTGATTCATTGGCTCTCGTTATGTTGACTCCAATCTAGATAAGTTTAAAGCATCTTGTTGCTTCACTGTTGAATGACTCGATAAGGTAAAATAAATCCCAACTAATACACAAGTAAAGCCAATCGCGCTATCAAAACTCATGATTTCGCCGAATATAATCCAGGCGGCAATTGAGCTAAAAATCGGAGTCAGCAAGTGACACACTGAGATAAACTCTGCTGAAAATCGGTTTAAACAATAAGCGAGTAATCCTAAACCAATAATTTGGCAAACCGAAGCCAGAGAAATAACAGAACACCAACCATTAATTGTACTCGGTAAGAGCTGATGATCGCTCAATAACACGACAGGTAATACAACTAACATCCCAACTAAAGAACTACCTTGAACAATACTCTTAGCGCTCAATTGCATTTTGAGCTTTTCTTCAACTAAGGGATATGCCCCCAGCAAAATAGTAGAGAGTAAAGTAATCAGATCTCCTTGCAGTTCATCGCCTGTTTGGAATATATCATGAATTCCAATCATTAATGTTCCGCCTACAGCAATGATCATACCAATGATAAAATTTCTATCAAATCGTCTTTTTAAGAATAACCAGCCCCAAAAGGCGGTAAAAACAGGCGCTATACTATGAATAATGGCTGAACTGGCAACACTGGTTTGACTCAAAGACCAAGCCCAGAGTATCAAAGCGCTTGATAATAAGCCTCCCATTAAAAACAGTAACCCAATGGTTCGTATCAGACTTGGACGGGGCTGTAAAGGTGGAATATTCTGAGGTTGACGACGCATTCCTGAAATTCCACTCCATAACCCCAGGGCAATTGATGCAATCCAGAAGCGATTAAAAATCGTTGCATCAGGACTCAGTTCTCCCTGACTAAAACGAATGAAAATCGGTGAAAAAGAAGTAGCCACTAAACCCACAACCAGGGCGACAACGATTCGGATCTCTATTGCTGTAAACATCTGCGATACAGAAGAGGGTATGCCCCATGACCGCATTCCAACTCTGTAGAACATTTTGGCTAATTAGGAAGTAATTTTTAACAAAACTTAATCTCCTCCTAATTCTACTAACTTTCCGATGTTAAAGTCAATGCGAATCCAGCCTTTTAATTTTTTTAAATTTCCGCCTAACAGTAGAGGGATTTGCCAGTGATGTACCATTAGGAAGGGGAGTGGATCGTTAACTTGAAAGATCGCATCTGTCCCTTGGCTGATTTTCTGTATCCAATGGTGCAATTTCTGCCAAGAATTCACTTCATTTAACCGCCACAACTCGTGATATAGCCAATAGGTGGGTTTACTATCGGCTAACGGTTCAATTGGCGCTTCATCAGCTTGTTGACTGTCTTCTAAATAAGCCGCTGCCACCCCTGGATGGTTGTAGAACATGGTAATGGCAGAGTGAGTTCGAGGATTACATTCTAAGGGATAAACTTGACCATCTGGGGCTTGAATAAAGTCAAGTGAAACCTGTCCGGTTAGATTGAGAGGTTTAACAAATCCTTTCACCCATGCTAAGATTTCTGGGTTGTCAATTTGTTGATAATTTACCTGAAACGGAGAAGATTCAGAACAACAATGCAGGCGAATATCACCCTTTCTCACCGTAGAATGAGTACAATATTCTTTGCCTCGGATAAACTCTTGCATAATCCAAGGTTTATCTTCACTGATGGGTAAGCCCTTGACAAATTCTTCCATTTCTGCATAAGAATTCATCGGTAGTCGGGTTAAATCTAGACGATGAACGGAATCATAGGGAATGCTTTTGAGGATATATTGACTGCCGTCTGCTTCAAAGTCAAAATTGAGAACATCTTCTGGTTTTGTAATTAAAAATGTCTTCGGAACCGATAACCCTAATTCCTTGGCTTTCTCAATAAAAGTGTATTTATCATCTAACATCTGAGTGATTTCAGTATCAAAATGAATCACTTCACAATGGGGAGAAAGTAACGGTTTAGCCACAGAACAGTAATAACTTTCTACCGGACTGGTAACCGGAATAAATGCATCAATTCGTTCTTTTTTGACAATCTCTAACAATCCTTGACAAAAACCCTCTGGATTATTTTTCGGGGCAGGAACCATATAAAATCCCTCAACGGCATTAGAAAATCGATGTCCCGTTAACCAATATTTCTCAGTTTCGACCAGAAAAACAGTATGCCCGGCGGCATGAAATGATCGCGCCAGTTGCAAGGCTTTTGTCATTTTTGCCCCGGTAATTAAAACCCGTTTTGGATGTTTTGCAACTACTTTTTTTTCAAAGGGTTTTCGGAATTGATGAACAATCCAAGCGAGACTAACCAGGAGTAAATTAAACGGTAAAGCCAGCAACAATAAAACTAAAGTTCCGAGATTTTGGAACAGTGAAGCGGCTTTGTTATTTTGGATAAATAAAAGATGTGCCATATCTGGGAGAATGTGAAGCTTTTAAACAATCGTTTAGCCCCCTTAAACTCATCGTGATTCGGAAAATCTCATGAGAAAATTGGGGGCAGGAATCACGCTTACAAACAGTTCTTTCTGTAGAGTGGGAAAGATTAGACTTTTGTCAGCGTTATTTGTGAGAAAAGGCTGAGGAATAACCTTACTCAGCAGCCAGATAGTGAATTAAAGTCAAACCATCTCGCAACGGTAGCAACACTTGTTCAACTCGTGGATCGGCTGCAATCACTCGGTTAAATTCCGCGATCGCTTCTCCGTTTTTGGTTCGTTGTTGCGGGGGTAAATAGGGTTGTCCTTGTAACAACGTATTATCCACAGCAATAAACCCACCGGGAACTAATAATTTGCGATCTAACAACAGATTGAAATAATCCACATATTCGGTTTTATCTGCATCGATAAAGACAAATTCAAACGACTCCCCAGCATCGGCTAATTGCTTCATGGTTTCCAAAGCGGGGGCTACTTTAATCTGAATTTTATCACCGTCGGGAGAAGCATCAAAGCATTTTTGAGCAAATTCTGCCACATATTCGTCAACTTCACAGGCGATACATTTGCCATCTTCAGGTAAGGCTTCTGCGATCGCTAAAGCAGAATATCCGGTAAACATCCCCACTTCGAGAACATTCTTTGCCTTCATCATCTGAACAAACAATTTTAAGGTTTGTCCTTCAATATGTCCAGACAACATTTCCTGTTCTAATTGTCGGACGGTTTCACCATCGGAAAATCGCTGACTCCAAGGTTCTTGTTGGGTTTTTTTAGCCAGTGTGGCTAAGCTGTCTGACTGTGAAGTTGTACAGCTTTCTAAATACGGATCTAAGCCCGTTGCCAGTTGGTAGGCTTGTTTCACACTCAAAGCCACTTCAGGGGAAACATCTTCTTTTTCGATTAGCTTCACCGCTTTCTCTAACTGTTCGGTTAAGATCCCTAAGGGAGTTACGGGTCTGGCTTTTGGTAATTCAATTGCAAGTGTCATTTTTCTTAAGTTATATGGGTGGATAATCAGCATGGGCGATCTCACACATGAGATTGATAGAGATATTGCGATCGAACATCTCTGGTGATTTTTGGGTTGGGTAAAATCTTCTAACGAACCGTTATAGCTGGTTCTTCAACTACGGTAGCAATGATGGCATCAATACCTTCGCCGCCGATGTGAATAATCTGCACAAATCCGTTTATGATAGGTTCTGGCTTCTTCCAATTCGTCGTCAGTTAGATCGTTAATGATCTGACAAGTTCCGATTGTTGAGGCACAGCGGCCTACAATTTACTATCACAAGTTTGAATAATAGAGGTTGTGGCTGTCCACAATCAGTCGGCTTCCATCACCCCATGATCCTGGGATAACCCTAATTGACTCATGACTGTTAAAATGCGTTCACGCGCGATTTGTGGTAGAAATATCACCCCGCCCAGCGGTAAGGGTGGCAGATCATGCCCTGTTAATATCAAATGCAGCGTCGGCGGCAACAAAATTTAGCTTGAACCTAACTCATAAGCTGTTTCCTCTATTGAAAGTGAACAAAGCGATCCGAACCTCATAAGCCAGGCTACATTAACCTAACTGCTGAATTTATCGGCGGACAAATAACCCTTTTCCTACCGGAGTAGGACAATTAATTAGACTCCAGACTATTGACAAATGCAATAATCTGTAGTATGTGTATGGGTTTACTGTATAAAGATTGTTGTCCCTAATTAGGTAAGAAGACCTAGTTGGGGATTTTCGTGTTAGCATCAACAGTATGATGGATTCAGTCACGATGTATTTTAACCAGAATTCATTCCAGGATTGAGTCAATAGAAGCTAAGTCGGTTCTATTTCACTCAAAACTTCCAGCAAAGCAGCGTTTTCTGTGTAGCTTACAGATTATTTAACATCGCCTGAGTTTTAAACAATGTCGGTCAGTGATTTATAAGCTTTAATCAACGTTCCAGAGCAATCAATTGATATCTTCTCGCTCTAGTGTTGTCGTTAAACGTCTGCTTCTGCGTTTGTAGAATTGATTCGGTTAGATGAAACCCTCCAGATGACAACCAAAGATGATAACAAATGAGTCTTTGGAGGGAACTTTATTAGTGTACCGTTAATCACTTTTGTTGACGCTAACCAAAAGTAGCAATTAGGGGAAATGTAAAAAAGCTTTGGATCTCAACCCTAAGACTTAAGCAACTTTACCTAAGCTTTGGATCAATTGGGGGGTTCACGAGGAGATGGAGTAAACAGACATCCTCCTCCTGCTGTCCGAGCTTCCACTTCAGAGTGCAGCCGAGATTAATCTGCTGATCGGGATTTAAAAGATGTTCAGACAGTGCAATCTTGAATAATGATTCTGAGTTGGTTTGAGTCACGGACACAAATAGGGTGTTTCCCTAAATTGTAATGAACTTTACATTTGTTAGTTTAACCCTTGCTGTTTCTAATTTAGTCCCAATTTTTGTTAATTTTTGTTAAAAAATTGATGTTTTGCTGTTATCTTTGTTAAGACTTAATACAAATCATAGACATTTTTCCAAGATTAAACATCTTTGCGGATCGGATGTCAGAGACTCTGCTTTACCATATAGATAGAGATCAATTCCATTGACTCAGTCAAATTGACTGATAATCTGGGACTGTTACCTAAGCTGCGATTATCGGCTCTGACTTATGTTGCCTAAATGGTTTCTGCTGCATTGGCGTACTTTTTTGCTGACACTCATTGCAAGCGCTTTACTCACCCCATTAATCTTAAGTTACTACGTTCGCGTTGCCACCAGTCATCGTCGTTATACAGAGTTGTCTGAAGTCCCTTCTCAACCCGTTGCGATTGTTTTTGGGGCGGGGGTCTGGGCTGACGGTACTCCGACCCCAATGTTAGCAGATCGAGTCCAGGGGGCGGTTGATTTATATCGTTTGGGACGTATCGAAAAGATTTTAATGACAGGAGATAATAGCCTGCCGGAATATAACGAAGTTGCCGCCATGCAATATTATGCAGAACAAAAGGGAGTTCCCGCAGAAGATATTACACTAGATTATGCTGGGTTTAGTACCTACGAAAGTTGTTACCGCGCCAGTGAAATTTTTGGCATTGAAAAAGCGGTTTTAATTACCCAACGGTATCATTTACCTCGTGCGGTTTATACCTGTAAACATTTAGGAATTGATGCTGTGGGTTATGGTACACAAGACTGGGGAAAATTTAAGGATGAATCAATGCGTTTTTACACTCAGCGGGAAATTTTAGCCGTGATTAAAGCGTTATTAGAAATTCATCTATTGCAGCCCAAACCGACATTTTTAGGGCCATTTGAAGGGATGGGATGAATATCAATATTCTATAAATTGTATAGGGTTTTGAACCAATTTACAAAGGTTTGAGCTTTGGGATGGGTAGGATCAAGAATTTTCTCCATCACAGCATGATGAAGTTGTCTTCCCGGTGGGTTTTGCAATGCTAACCAGGCATAAATACAAGCTTTATCAAGATGGTTATCTATATATTTTGCACCCTTATTTTTAGCAATCGGAACGACTTCTTGAACATATTGCCACAAAGTTTCACTTTCATCTGGAATTAAATATTTCAAAAACGTTTCTAACATTCCAGGTGTCTGATTATCCGGCATCACCCAAATGCCAAACTTAACGCCTAAAGGTGTATGAAAAATTAATCCGGATTCTGGTAACTCTTCCGGTAAACTAGGAATGCTTTTAATACAAACATTTCTAATACTATCCCACCGAGCATTTAAATCCTCATCTGCATCTACAATTAATCCTAATGCTTTTAAACCAGAAGCTTTTAACTCTGTAGAAATAACATCTGTATTAATATTTTGATAACCCCCATAGGATTTAATCTTAACTACTGCGGCTTCTTTTTTTTCTCCCCAAGTAATTCCGTTAGCTTCCATTAAATAAGGTATCACTCTTTTATCTTGATCTCCTTCAACAATCAATACATTCGGATGATATTTTCCAGCCATTTCTAACGAACCTCGAGATCTCGTTCTGCCGCAATTACAATTTCACGTTCATTAAATGCAATCGCTGTATTTTTATCAGGTTCAATTCTTTGAATCGTAATACCGCCTTCTTCATGTGCGTTTTCCTCACAAGCAATGCTGGCTAAACTCTTCCAACAATCGCTATTATGAGTCGTTGCAAATACCTGAACATTTAACTTTTTTGCTGTTTCCCATATCAATTTCCACATCTTCGACATCGCCGTAAAATGTAAGCCTGTATCAATTTCATCGACTAATAATACCCCATCTTTTACATTAACTATTGCTAATGCTAATCCCAACATTCGCCATGTTCCATCGCCAAAGCTTCCAATTGGAACACGTTGATGATTATCAGAACGAAGTACAACAAAACCTTCTCGAAAACCTAAGTCTTTATAGATTTTAGAACTAATAACAGCAATTCTTTCTACATTCATATCAATCATTTTCACTGCATCTTGTACTATTTTTTCCTCAGGGGTTAAAACAATCCGATCAAAGAATTCAATCATTTCATAAGTAGTTAATGATGATGAGGTGACAAAATTTGTTTTAATAGGTAAGTTTCTTATTTTCTTAGAATAATCAATGACTCGTGAAAGTCTACGAAAATTTTCTTGCAATCCACCATCATCTGATAAATATCCATCTATATTTTCTTCTTCAATACCATCAGACCATTGAATATGAATATGTGAATTTTTTTCAAGTTCATTAAAATCATAATCATAACTTTCCGGATTAGTATCATTATCCGATCTATCATTTATATGTAAAATTTCCTCTAGTTTATTGAAATCCGAACTATAACTTTCCGGGTTAGTATCATTATTCGACCTATCACTTGAATGACTCCCAATATATATAATAAAAATTTCAGAATGATCTTTCTCTTTTCCCGAGATAGAAAGTTGACTTTTCAGTTTAATTTCATGTCCGTAAAATAGATGACGAATATCAAGTATATTAGAAGGAAATCTCTCTTCCTCATTATGAATATACTCTCCCCTTTTCTCCATAATTTCGCGGAGAGGTTCAATATTAGTCCGTGAACATAACAACTGAATCGCTTCTAAAATAGAAGTTTTACCACTATTATTCTGACCTACTAGAAGATTCACTCGACCTAGTTGTTGCAATTCAAAAGACTGAAAACCCCGAAAGTTTTCTATTTTGAGATTTTCTAACATAATATTTTATTAAAAAAGTTCGGCTTGTTTAGCTATTTTTTGGAGAAAATTATAGTCTGTAATTTTCTGAGTTTAACAAAACTAATTGTTTCAATTATTCAAATTTTCGATAATATTTTTAGCCTTGAAGGGTAGGTAATTCACCCACCCGACAGAAGTTTAATTAAAAGAGATCGGCTTGTTTAAACTGTTCGGCTTTCTTAGCATTAGCCGCTTCTCCACAAGTTCTGGGTGTGGGAAATAACTTTCCAGGATTAGCTAAACCTTTAGCATTAAAGACTTCCCGTATCCAGGTCATGGTTTCTAAATCCACCTCGTTAAACATATCGGTCATGTAACACTTTTTATCCGCGCCAATACCATGTTCTCCGGATAAACTGCCCCCCACTTTCACACAAATTTTAAGGATTTCGCCGCCAATTTCTTCAACAGTTTCTAATGCTCCCGGAACGGAATTATCATATAAAATTAATGGATGTAAATTACCATCTCCAGCGTGAAAGACATTCGCAATACGATAGCCATATTTCTGACTTAACGCTTCAATATCTTGTAAAACTTCCGCCATTTTCGTCCGAGGGATAACTCCATCCTGTACATAATAATCCGGACTCATATGACCGGCTGCGGCAAACGCGGCTTTGCGTCCTTTCCAAATTTTTAAGCGTTTTTCGGGGTCAGAAGCTTTAGTAATATTGCGGGCATTATTATGTTTACAAATATCAGCAACCCGTTGTTTATTGCGGTCAACTTCGACTTGTAAACCATCTAATTCAACGAGTAAAATTGCCCCAGCATCACGAGGATAAAGTCCAGTTGGAGAAACATCTTCAACGGCATTAATACTGAGATTATCCATAATTTCCATGCCGCCAGGGATAATTCCGGCACTAATAATATCGGAAACGGCTGCCCCTGCTTGTTCAATTTCTGCAAAATCTGCGAGTAATACACAAATAGACTCGGGGGATTTTAATAATCTTAATCTGATCTCTGTAGCGATGCCGAGTGTCCCTTCAGAACCGACAAATAACCCAGTTAAATCATATCCTGGCATTTCCGGTATTTCTCCGCCTAACTCCACCACAGACCCGTCTGGTGTAACAACCGTTAAGCCTAATACATGGTTGGTGGTAACGCCATATTTGAGGCAATGAACCCCCCCGGAATTCTCAGCAACATTACCGCCAATTGAACAAATAATTTGACTCGAGGGATCGGGGGCATAGTAAAATCCAGCACCACTCACCGCTTGAGTCACCCAGTTATTAATCACTCCCGGTTGTACAATGACCTGCTGATTTTCTAAATCTATCTTCAGTATTTTCCGCATCAGTGCAGTAACAATCATCACACAATCTTCTACGGGTAACGCGCCTCCGGATAAGCCAGTTCCTGCGCCTCGGGCAACCCAAGGTAAATTGTGGCGATCGCAAAGTTTCACGGCTTCTGCGACTTCTGCGGTAGTTCGGGGTAAAATCACTAAAGCCGGACGTTGACGATAGCTGGTTAAACCGTCACATTCATAGACGAGTAATTCTTCTTTGCGTTGAACCACTCCCCGTTTACCGACAACAGCCTCAAATTGTTTAATAATCGGTTTCCAATTGCGTGTTTGTATCGAATTTTGAGTCAACATTGAAGAGATTAGATTAGTTTGTTTATATATTTTTCCTATTCTATCGCCTGATGCATAGAGTCATCGAGTCAGGTAGGGGCGCATTGCATGCGCCCGTACAGAATTCACGAGTTAGCAATTTGTGAATGTTCCGCCGTTGCCTGACGGGCGTGATTGCTATATCTGATTGAAAGGTTGGGTCAATTCTCAGTAGTTTCACAGAAACAGTCAAGCGCAGAGATCACAGTAGTTCTGAGGTTTCACTGAAAACAGAATGTAATTAAGATCACAACAAAGGTTCGGTAATCATCACTCGCTGTGACTGATGAGATTCACCGAACTGCTGACAAGCTTATCACAGGCTGAATACAGGAATCGTAGGAGAATAGACTTAGTATTTCACAAGCTTTGGTTGAAGTCATGTTATCCTACAACTCTTTACCTCAAATTCCTTTAGAAACGATTATTGAACGAGTGTTAGCGTTTCGTCAGATAACCCCCTTAGATTATCAACTATTAAAATCTGCAATATTATCAGAAGACTCTTTAACAGAAACTTGTCAATCTGCCTTGCATCACTTATTTGATGAGTTATGTCAAGGTATTATTTGGATCAGTACACAAGATCAGGCGGTAAGCTGAAAATCCTCTCACGCAACAAGCTATAATTCAGAGGAAGAAATTCAGTATAAGGACAACCATTCCATGTCTGTAATTGCAGTAATTGACTACGATATGGGAAATTTACACTCCGTGTGTAAAGGACTGGAAAAAGCAAATGCAACTCCTCAAATCACAGATTCCCCTGAAGTCATTCATGCAGCAGAGGCAGTGGTTTTACCCGGTGTGGGTTCGTTTGATCCGGCCATGCAACATTTAAGATCCCGTAATTTAGTTGAACCCATTCGAGAGGTGATTGCATCTGGAGTTCCGTTTCTAGGGATTTGTTTAGGATTACAGATTTTATTTGAAGGTAGCGAAGAAGGAATTGAATCAGGTTTAGGTATTTTTCCGGGAATAGTACGACGCTTCAATTCTGAACCCGGTTTAACCATTCCTCACATGGGATGGAATCAACTTGATTATACTCAATCTCATTTACCCTTGTGGAACCACCTTAAACCCCATCCTTGGGTATATTTTGTTCATTCTTATTATGTCGATCCGGTCGATCCTCAACTCACCGCCGCCACCATTACCCATGGGACTCAAACGGTCACTGCTGCGATCGCCACGGGTAATGTGATGGCAGTTCAGTTTCACCCTGAAAAGTCCTCTACCACCGGATTAACGATGTTAGAGAATTTTGTAGAATTAGTGGCTTCGAGGTTAGTGAAAGTTTAGGATTTCAATCACAAATTACTCGTGATAAACCGGTAAAGTGAAGTGAAAACAACTTCCCTGGCCCATGGAAGAGTCTACCCAAATTCGGCCATAATGAGCGTGAATAATGCGCCGACACAGAGACAAACCAATCCCATAACCATCCTGACATTGATCTCGCTGTAGGCGAAATCGATCTTGAAAAATTCGATCCTGATTTTCTTTGGGAACTCCAGGGCCGCTATCACAAATACTGACTTGAAGTTTTTGGCTGGTGCGATGAAGTAGAGAAACCTGAATCTGACCGTTGTCAGGGGTGTATTTGATCGCATTATCCAGCAAGTTTACCATCACCTGACGAATTCGTTCTGGATCAGCATAAACCTTAGGAATATCATTCGGTAAATCTGTTTGGACTTGGAGTTGTTTAACTTTAAACTGTTCCTGTAATTCTCTTAAAAGATCTTTGAGAAACTTTCTCAGATCCAGAGAAATCGGTTGTAAAGATAGGTTTGTATTCGGGCCAACTGCTGTTTGCAAGATATCGGTAATCATCCGATCAATGGTACGGATTTGACTCCGCGCTTGCTGAAGCAGCCGAGATTTGAGGGCAGCGGAGATCTTCGGCATATGACCCTCTTTGGTATTTTCGCTGGTTTCTAGGGTTTCTAGAGCCAGAGAAGCCGCAGTCAGAGGACTACGCAGATCATGAGCTAAGATTTCAATAATACGATCTTTAAAATTAAGTTGCTGTTGGAGTTGTTCTTTTTCTTGTCTGAGGCGAAACGCTTCATCACTGAGTTTGATTAATTCCGAGACATAAGCGACTGAATTAACCGACTCTTTGACTTCCTGAGACACCTCAGCATCCCGTCTATTGGCAATATAATCCTTTAAACCTTGTTGCCAACGAGGCCACCAATGTTCTAACTGGGGGACAAGGTCACTTCCAGCCAGAGTATGACGCGGTTCAGGATATACTTTGACTAACGCAGGCGTAGCAATCAGTTTGAAGTGTTCAGCCAGATGAGGTTGTTCTCCCACATCAATCACTTGCAGTTCAAACCCGTCTTGCGCCTCCAAGCTATCGAGAAATTCCCGAATACAGCGAATTTGCTCCTTAGAACTGGGTCGCTGATCGGCAAATAGCAGGAGTTGTAAAGCTGTTTTGGTATTCGTTGTTTTTTCTGGAAATACCTGCATTTACTTCAGTTTAAGCAGGGGAGTAATCACACTCAAACCCCTAACTCTAGGTTGGATGAATCAAGCATGGCGGACAGTTGTTACTACATGATAGTTCAATTTAATCTCTTCTTTAGATTTATTCTAGATTTTATCGATAAATAGGGAACACCCCAACACCCGAACACCCGAACAGGATAATTATCTTTCCTGACTTGCAGACGGGCGTGACGACAGACGGGCGTGAATTGGTGTCTCCCCCATTGCTTATGCAAAGCGCTATAGGATATAAGGAATTGAGAACGTTGAGGGAAACGCCCAATAATGGAGATAGATTATAAAAATCCGTCGGTTAAACTGGTGGCGACTGTAGCGATCGCATTTTTTACAATCTGTCTATTTTTAACATTACATCGCTATTACAGTTTTTACGCTTCTTACGATCAAGGTATTTTCAATCAAGTCTTTTGGAATGGCACTCATGGCCAATTTTTTCAAAGTTCCCTCTCTTCTGCCTTATCCACCAATGTCGTCCATCAAGGAGAATATCCTACGGTTAATTATCACCGTTTAGGGCAGCATTTTACCCCAGCGTTACTCTTGTGGCTACCCATTTACGCCCTATTTCCGTCTCCGGTTACCCTGACTGTTTTGCAAGTCACTTTTATCACCGCAGCGGGTTTAATTCTATATATTTTGGCACGACAATATCTTGAACCGCCAATATCAGCCTTAATTACAGTCAGTTTTTATAGTGCCAACGCCGTGATTGGCCCGACTCTCGGTAACTTTCATGATATCTCTCAACTGCCCCTATTTATGTTTAGTTTATTGCTGGCGATGGAAAAGCGCTGGTGGTGGCTATTTTGGATTTTAGCAATTTTAATTTTAGCGATTCGAGAAGATTCCGGCATTGCTTTATTTGGAGTTGGGGTTTACATGATTTTAAGTAAACGCTATCCTGCAAAAGGATTAATTGTTTGTGTGCTGAGTTTTAGTTATATTCTGCTGCTGACTAACTTAATTATGCCATTATTTTCTGAGGATATTTCCGAGCGGTTTATGATGGAACGGTTTGGTCAATATGCAGAAGGAAACGAAGCTTCAACCTTAGAAATTATCTGGGGCATGATTAGTAACCCCTGGCGTTTAATTCAAGAACTCTTTACCCCGTTTTGGGGTACTTTTAAATATTTACTCGGTCAATGGTTACCCCTAGCATTTATCCCCGCCATTTCCCCCGCAGCTTGGATGGTAGCCGGATTTCCTTTATTAAAGTTATTCCTCGCTAAAGGAGAATCGGTTTTAGCCATTACCATTCGTTATGCTTTAACAGTGGTTCCTGGATTATTTTATGGCAGTATATTGTGGTGGTCAAATTATCAAAAAACTAATAATTTTACAGAAAAGCTTCCTCATCAAAAATTTCAACGATTTTGGCTATTTTGTATTGGCTTATCCTTATTTTTCACCCTAACTTCTAATCCAAACCGAACCTTATCCTTTCTCATTCCCGATGCAGTTACTCCTTGGGTTCATGTTCCTCTGCATCAACAATGGTCTCATGCCGGAGATATTCGACCCTTATTAAAGCAAATTCCAGATGATGCTAGCGTTGCTACCACTACTTATATTATTCCTCATGTTTCCAGTCGGCGAGAAGTACTTCGTTTTCCCCAATATCAGTTAGTTAATGATGCCGGAGAATTAATTCAAGTCGATTATATTTTAGTGGATTTATGGCAATTACAACGCTATCAAACTGCATTTAAAAGTGATCGAGATCGACTCAAAACAATTGTTACTTTAATTGATTATCTGACAAATAATCAAGAATATGGCATGATAGGCTGGAAAAAGGGTGTGATTCTCCTGAAACAAAAAGTAAATTCAGAGCCAGAAGTTGTAACAGCCTGGGCAGAATATACTCAAAACGATTTAAATTCTATTTGGCAACAATAATCTATCAAATTACACTTTATGATCAATTTAATCGCTCAAGAAACCAGTCGCATCGATCAAATTTTGAATCCATTTCAGTCTTATAAAATGCCATTCGATGACTGGATTAATTCAGGGCTAACTTTTATTGTTGATAACTTCCGTCCCTTTTTTCAAGCCATTCGAGTTCCTGTCAGTTGGCTACTAGAAAGCTTGGGAAATGGATTAATATCAATTCCACCCACAATTTTAATTTTAATCATTGTCTTATTAGTTTGGCAGTTTACCAATAAAAAGTTAGTCATTTATAGTTTATTTTCTTTAGTTTTTATTGGCTTAATTGGGGCTTGGGAACCTGCAATGGTTTCTCTATCTCTTGTCTTAACAGCAGTTATTTTTAGTACAATTATCGGCATTCCTCTAGGAGTTGCAGCCGCGAAAAATGACCGGATGGAAAGCATTATTCGTCCGACTCTCGACGTTATGCAAACCATTCCAACATTCGTTTATTTAGTTCCAGTTGTCATGTTATTTGGAATTGGAGAAGTTCCGGGTGTCATTGCAACCATTATTTATGCCACACCGCCTCTCATTCGTCTGACTAATTTAGGCATTCGACAAGTGTCTTCAGAAGCAGTTGAAGCCGCAATTGCATTTGGTTCTACCCCCCTACAAGTGTTATGGGAAGTTCAACTTCCTCTAGCAATGCCAGCGATTTTAACAGGCTTAAATCAAACCATTTTATTTGCGTTAGGGATGTCAGTAATTACAGCAATGATTGCGGTTCCAGGACTCGGTTTAATGGTGTTACAAGGGGTTGGAAGATTAGATGTAGGATTAGCAACAATTGGAGGAATTGGTATTGTTTTAATGGCAATTTTACTCGATAGAATTACTCAGGAGATAGGAAACTTTAATGTAGCAGAATCTTGGCATGAACGCGGATTGATTGGCTGGTTAAAACCTCATTTATCCAAGAAAAAGTTAACGGTTTTTTCTATAACTATTATTTTTATAGGAACGGGAGGAATTGCCTATAAAAAGTTGATACAACAGCAAACTTTACCGCCGCAAAATTATCAATTAATTCAGCCATTAACGGGAACAACGACTTACTCACAATTTATCTCAGAAATTATTAATATAGGCTTAGATAAATTAGGGTATTCTTTAGCATCACCTCAACAACTTAATCCCGTCCTTCAATATTATGCTTTAAGTCAAAATCAAGCTGACTTTACGGCGAATAGCTGGGAAAAAATGCATACTATTGCTTTAAATAAAAGTGAATTTAAAGATCAGTTAGAAACAGTTGGAACAGTGGTTAATTCTGCCTTGCAAGGTTATCAGATTGATCAAAAAACGGCTGAAAAATATCAGATTAAAACTCTCGATCAACTTCAAGATCCCGCCATTGCTAAGTTATTTGATACTGATGGAGATGGTAAAGCGAATTTAATTGGTTGTGAAGCGGGTTGGAGTTGTGAAGCGATGATCGATCATCATTTAAAAGCTTATGAATTAGAGAATACTGTAGAAATTGATCAAGGACAATATTCTACTTTAATGGCAAATACAATTACCCGTTATCAACAAGGCAAACCCATCCTTTATTATACATGGACACCCCATTGGGTGGCTTCAGTTTTAGAGCTCAATCAAGATGTGGTTTGGCTAGAAGTTCCGTTTACAAGCTTACCGCAATACCCAACAGAAACAACCTTAGTTAATTTACCAACCGGTTTGAAAAACTTAGGATTTCCTGTTGATCGAATTCGCATAGTTGCTACTCAAAGCTTTTTAGAAAATTATCCTGTAATTAACCGTTTTTTTAATAATGTTCAAATTCCTATTGCAGATATTAATCAAGAACAACAACAAGTTTATCTAGGAGAAAATCAACCGGCTGATATTCATCGTCATGCTATAGCCTGGATTGATCGTCATCAAGCGTTGTTTTCTAATTGGATAGAAACTGCTAAAAACAACCTGATTTCAAGTGAATATGAAATGCCACAAATCATACGATAGATTCATTTTTTATAGTAAAAAAGCTGTCTCACTGTTAATTAAACTCATTTATACTGAATGGCAAATATAGATTAAAAATAATCACTATTATGTTGCTTTTCAAGAGCAATTCTTAACACAATCTGGAAGTATGATTGAGCATTCAGTTCCTTTATTTGGTGTAGAATTGATTTTAAAACTACCCTGATGATGCTTAATAATAGAATAGCATACAGCTAAGCCTAATCCTGTACCTTTCCCCACGTCTTTTGTTGTAAAAAATGGATCGAAAATACGAGGTTGAATTGTTTCAGGAATACCACAACCGTTATCTCTAATGATTATATTGACTTGATCGGAGTTAAGTAATTTTGTTTCAATCCAAATTGTTGGTGGCGATGAAGTATTTTCTAAATTAGAATCTAAGGGGGAAGAATAACAGGAAAAGCTATCAATAGCATTCGTTAATAAGTGCATCCACACCTGATTCAGTTCAGCCGGATAACATTCAAATAAAGGTAACTGAGCGTATTTTTTAATAACCGTAATTGAGCTGAGCTTTTGAGTTAAAATGAGTAAAGTACTTTCAATTCCTTCTTTTAAATCAACTGATTTGAGCGTTGCTTCATCTAGGCGAGAAAAGTTCCGTAAAGATTCTACAATAATACGAATTCGTCGAGATCCTTCCTGCATTGATTTTAGCATTTTTGGAGTATCTTCTGCTACAAAATCTAAATCAAGATCTTCAATTTTATTTTGAATCTCTAGATCATCTTGAGCATATTTTTTCTGATAAAGATTAATCAGATTGAGTAAATCTTCTACGGCTGTTTGAACATGAACTAAATTACCATAAATAAAATTTACAGGATTGTTAATTTCATGAGCAATTCCAGCAACAAGCTGACCTAAGCTTGACATTTTTTCTGTCTGAATGAGTTGAGCTTGAGTCTGTTTTAATTCAGACAAAGTGAGTTCTAACTGTTGAGTTTTATGTGTAAGTTGATGCTGATAAACCTTCATCGCAACTTCAGTTTGCTGACGTTCTAGAATTTCTAAAGAAAGATACTTATTACTTTCTTTCAGTGCAGAATGAGTATAAATATAATCTAAAATTAAACCAATTAAAGGAACTGAATAAGCAATGATTTTAAGAAAGTGAGCGATATTAAAATGATTGTCAAATAATGCAGTCGATCCAAATGCCATATGAAGCTGAACGGCAATATCTGGAATGGTACTTAACATTAAAGCATGGGAAAATAGACTGGGATATTTTTGATAAAAGCGGGGATATAGAAAAGAGCCTGCTAAAATCAATAAAATCAGAGGGCCAATATCAAAAGGTCGGGTAACCCAGGCATCAGGAAAGATGGTATCTGGTAAATTGTGGCGAGTTGCATAGATTCTAATTGTTAGATATGCAATTAGTCCTAGCGCTATGCTTAATCCGGCAACAATTGTTACATTTTTCTTTAAATTTTTTGTAGGTTTAAAATATAGAAAAAAACTTAATCCGATGATGATAATAGTAACGTTAAAAAATCGGCACAGCGCCCAAGTAAATGCAGCAAAGTTTTCGTTATCTACAATGGCTTCAATCAGATAATTGGCTGCTAAGGTATGAAAAGCATCCATACAACCCGCAAAAAATAAGGCTAAACCCATGACTGGAGTGGCAGCATCAGTGGGTCGAATGCTAAAATGAGCTAGAGAAAGTAAGGCTGTGAATAAGGCTGCACAAAATGCACTCCATTCTAAAATAGTATGTGTGAAACTTCCTCTTAAACTATGGTGAAGTATTTCTATAACTTTAGAGGATGGTAGTTGAGAGAATTGCTCAAAATCTGGAAGGGGCGCGTCAGAACTAAAATCTAATCCCATCCAAGTTAAAATAGAAGGGATAAGACAAATAATAAAGATAGAAATAATTAAAAAATTGGGTAATGTTTTAGCTTTACTATTTCTCTTCAACTGTAACTTTTTTACGAAAGTATCAACGACAAACTTTAGCAGATTATAAAATCTTGCACTCATTTTTGGGTAAATTAAAAAACAATGTATTTAGATGCTAAACTCAAAGACCCTGATGTGGAATTGACAAATTATAAGCCACTGACAATGTTAATTACCTTAAATAGTTTATTTATAGTGATACTGTTACAATCACTACAAACTTCTTGTTCTGTTTGATCACTGCTGAGGTTCTTAACCTTACCCATAAAACTGATAACATCGAACACAAACTGAGGGATTGAGATGCGTTGGCGTAGCCGCCGCAATTCGGCATCGCAGCAGTAATTTGTTCTATTCGATACAATACCAACATAACAGCCTTATAAAACTGTTAATCTTGAATGAATTCATGCAACCATGATGCATCTAAAAACTTTAGTATTTTTTATTATCCTATCACCGTTATACTTAATCAGCACTGCTTTTGGCTTTGATCGTGAAGCCATAGAGCTCTTACAAGCAACCAATCGCTGTGCTGGGTGTAACTTGCAAGGGGCGGATTTACGCGGATTTGATCTCAGAGGGGCTAATTTATTTAGTGCGAATCTGCACGGGGCGAACCTACGGGATGCTGATTTAAGGAGTGCAAATTTGCATCGAGCCAATTTATCTAACGCTAACTTAAGCCGAGCCAACTTAGCGGATGCTGATTTGTATAGTGCGAATCTTCAGTATGCTAACTTACAACTAGCAAATTTACAAGAAGCCAACTTAAGGGATGCCTCTTTAGCTCGAGCCGATTTACGCCAAGCTAAACTTAAAGATGCTATTTTATCCACTGCAAATCTGAGTGAAGCCTATTTGAGTGGTGCTAACTTAGCCGGTGCCAATTTACAGCGAGCCTTTCTATTTAGAGCAAATTTAGAAAATGTCAACTTTACAGGAGCAAGTTTAATCAATGCTGATCTTAGAGGCGCTAATCTTCAAGGTGCCAATCTAAAAAATGCCAATTTGCAGTATGCCGCTTTAGCCAATACAAATATTCATCTCTCCACCCTGATAGACACGAATTTAGAGGGGACGTTACTTCAAAATACTGAATTTATTCCGGGTGTTTGTGTGATAGATCAAGTGGTGAGTTGTGTCAAGCCCTCTGCCCCTCCAATGATTCCAAGTTTAGAAAAATCAGGCAAACATTAACGCGGCAAACATTAATTCACTTTCGACTTAACCAAACAGATGAGTCTGTCGTCATAATGGATGGGCAACAAAAATATGATGTTGCCTCGTTTTATGTACTGTAAAATGCACCTGATGGTTAAATCTGTTTAACTAGAACTGGTTTCAGAGACTGAAACGGTTGCTGAAACAGGTTCAGAAGCAGTTTGTTTTGCTTGAGCCAACTTCGTGACTAAACTAGGATCGAGTTCAGGGGTTGGCAGGTGTTGAATTTCCCAAACCTTCAATAAGATCAGATATTCATAAAATGCTTGCAATATACACCAAGTAAAACCGGCTCGTCCATCCCAGATGCCCCCCAACATCAAATACATATAGAAGAACCGCACAATTGGGCGTAGCGGCACTCTTAAAGATAAATCTTTCAGCGCCCTGCGTCGTTCAACCTCAGACTGACCCCAAAATAAATCCTTCCAATTCACTGTACCCGACTCTAATTGGCGAACCGTTTCAACCGCCTCATCTGTCGAATAACGATTGTGTTTTTCTATCCAACGCGACATTCCTTTGCCACAGGTATAGTGAGGATAGGTTTCCTGTAAAAAGTGGGTCGGCCCTTCACAGACTTCCCGCTCTGTGTGACCATAATCATCAAACCAGACTTTATCCTTGCGAAATAATCGCATTTGATAACGAGGATATTGGGTGCTATGGCGAATCCATCGACCCATAAACATGACTCGTTCTGCAACATAATAGCCAATATAATCCGGGTTTTGCATCGCTGCACAACATTCATTAAACAGCTCTGGAGTCATGCGTTCGTCGGCTTCAAGAATGTACACCCACTCATATTTTGCAGGCACTTCCCTCAACATCCACGTCCGTTGACGACCATGACTTTCAAACCGATGCTGCACCACTTGAACCGGATATTGCTGAGCAATCTCAACCGTGCGATCGCTACTGTAAGAATCAACGACGATGATATCATCCGATAACATAGCCGACTCAATACAGGGTGCAATATCAATTTCTTCGTTGTAAGTCAGGATATAAATTGAAAACATTCGGCAAAGCTTGATAAGTTAAAATGATAAGACAATAGATGCAAACCTCTAACTCATGTCGATGTAATTTTTGCCATCGATACCCCGAAAATTGTTCAGTAAAGAAAACAGGGTAAAACCGGAGACCGGAGATTTGAAGTTGAGCGATACTCCTAAACGATTCGCACTGATCCTAAAGTAGGACAACTGGTCAACAGAGAGACTCACGCTATGGAGTCCTCTGCATCAAATAAAGGCAACAGTTGTGTTAGCTAGGAGAAACTTTTCGACGGCTTCCACCTAACAGTCCTAAGCTTTTTATGCCTGTCCAACCTACAGCGATATAACCAATCGCCAGAAACAAACTACTTAATCCAGTTTGTAAGCTAGATTTTAGAGAACGCCCTTTTGCTTGCTCTTCAAGTTGTTGTTTACGCTCTCGAATTTGAGTTAGAAGCTGAGTCGGTAAATTATCCGCTTGTTCTTCCAAAAATTGATCGAGTACGGCAGGATTGGTTTGAGCTTCTTGCAGCACATCTCGAACTTGCTGCGGTAGATTCTCTTGCTCTAAGATTTGACTCAGTTGCTCTTGGTTTTGCAGAAGGTTGCTAAACTGAGAACGAAGCTGGGTTTTACGATCTTCTACTTGCTGTTGAAACTGATTGCTACCCAGTTGACTTTCTAAACGGGTTTCAGCTTGGGTGGCCTGTTGGTTAATTTGGCTCAACGCCTCAGCGCGAGCAATACGAGTATTATTGAGATGAAGCGGAAATAGCAGTAAATACATTAATCCCAGGACACAGGCAATAATAGCAACCCAAAAGCGCAAATCTAAAAGCGGCTTCGTAGGTTTTTGAGTCCCTCCAGCAGCAGCATGATCCATCCAAGAGCCGATCAGAACTAAGGCCATTCCGACCAGAGGAACAATTCCTCGATCGACAAGTTGAGTTGCGGTTGTCAGTTGCCACGAGCGGTTACTGAGATTCGGGGGAATCGCTAAAATCAAATAATCGACTAAAGCAGAAACAATCAAGATAATACCGACGATCTTGATATTCCAGGTAATCTGTGAAGAAAATTGACGGCTAGTCATCGCATTCATGGGAATTAGAACAGTGAGTCTTTGTTGGCATTACAAAGATAAGGGCTCTTTGTTGGAGGTTGGGATACTCAAGGCTGCTGATTAACAACCTTTGATCGATTTGTGTTACTCGCGAGTGACACGATTTGACAACAACCCTACCCTCATAAAATACAATTGTTAGCAATATCTCTGAAGGTAAGACTGAGAGATATCAAAACCTGGAGATCCGCAACTCAATCATTGAGATACAATTCAACGATTTAGCAGAGTACCAAACCGGTTGCTCAATCATGTCTGAGGTGACCTCAGTCGTTAAAAGATCCCAGGAGTTTTGTCCCCTCTTACCCTCTGCTGGCTACTTGTAGCCTACAAAGTTGAGAGCCAACAATTGATTAAGCCCTGCTTTACTTTAGGCTACCCTAACATATCGAATTTCTATAAGATTCGGTATCTGTTATTTGTGACTCGTCATCACTGATTCGTTATTGATCTTCTGTCAGAGTTTTGATAGGCTCGAATCATCGCTTGAGTTCCCTGAGTTGCGCCCTGTTCTAACTGTTGTACCTTTTTGAAAAGCTGATCTGCTAGTTCAACGCCTGGAAAGTCAGATCCCGAGGCTAGGCTTTCTTGGACAAGCCGGAGATCTTTAACCATGTGTTTGATCATAAAACCGGGATCAAAATCTGCTGTTGCCACTTTTTCCCCTAAATTAGACAGTGCCCAAGATCCTGCCGCTCCGGTACTACAAACTTCAACAATTAAGCTCGGATCGACTCCTTGTTGTTTTGCCAATAACATCGCTTCACAGATCCCCACCATATTCAGTGCAGCCAAAACCTGATTAGATAATTTAACCGCCTGACCACTACCAGACTCACCACAGTAGCGGATCGTTTTTCCCATTGTTTCCAATAACGGCTGACAGGTGTCAAATACAGAGCGCGAGCCACCTATCATCATCGTTAGTGTCGCATTTTTTGCCCCAATATCTCCCCCAGAAATGGGCGCATCAAGAAATCGAAGTTGACGAGGGCTTAACTCAGTGGCAATATGACGCGCTGCGGCAGGCCCTATTGTACTAAAATCCACCACAATTGTTCCAGGTTGGGCAAATTCAGCCACACCGGCTTCCCCTAAAATAACAGCTTCCACATCGGGTACATCTCCGACGCAGATAAAGATCACTTCTGCTTGATCGACTGCTGTTTGAATCGAAGTCACAATCTTTGCGCCCCCAAGGGCGGCGATTTTTACCCCCGGACGATCTGGGGTACGATTCCATGCCTTAACGGGGTAGCCACTCTGGGCTAAATTGGCAGCCATGTAACCCCCCATTACCCCTAAACCTAAAAATGCTGTGTTAGTCACTGCTAGCCTCTATGCTGTTTACAAAATTAATCCTAGCGGCAAACTGATAGAAAAGTCGAAAACCTTTGTCAGACTGGGGAAATTGAGCGGTTTCAATCTCAGCCGATCGGCAGATTTGTTTAAGAAAGTTTTAAAATTTACCCCATAAACGCAAATTTTTGTTAAGATAAGTAACAATTAGAAAAAAATAGGGAATTTTACTTATGCCATATACCACAGAAGAAGGTGGAATCTTAAATAATTTTGCTGTAGAACCTAAAGTTTACACCGCAGAACCTCCCAGTCAATCACAAGTACGCAACTATCTGATTCTCGGTAGCGTGGGAGCTGCTCTGCTCGGAGGATTAATATTTGTGGCTGTTGCTGTTTCTTAAGAGCGTTTAATTTCTCTACACGAATAACGAAGATCGTTATAGTAGGCATCTAAGGCAATTGGATGCCTAATTTTCGTTTAAATTAGCGTCCGTCGATCTGTACGTGCGTCCCCGGCGAGTTTTGTTAGAGCGGGGTTTATCCTGAATGAGAGGATGAACCTAGAAAAGAGAAAGTGTAAAGACAATTTTCCATTTAACATCAAATTACTTGGGAGAGAGTCGAGTCTCAGGTTCGGTTTTACATTTTTCTCCAACCTCTAACATTCATCATCGAATGCTTGCTACTAACCCTGTGCAGCTACGTCTATCAGATACCAACGAGTCAATCTACCTGCGTTTAAAACAAGCCCTGTCCCTGCGGTTACGGCGACAAATCTTAATTGCCGTTTGTGATGATTTGCACATCCGAAATCAGATCGTCACCCGCTTAGAAACAGAGCTAACAGACGCTCAAACCGATCAACCTTTAGTGAGTTTAAAGTTAAACTTAAATCAGCCCAATGTTTGGTCTGCGATCGCCTCATGGTATGCTCAACATCAGAGCAGTGCAGCAATTGGGTTTCAAATTGTAGGGGTAGAACATCTAACCCGACAATCCCCAAGTAAACAATGGTCTTTCTTACGACATTTAAGAACCGTTGAAACCTATCTACCCAAATTAGAACCTGCAATTGTTCTGTGGATTTCATCTCCCTGGTTATGTTGTATTCAACAATCTGCCCCAGAATTTTGGCGTTGGCGGACAGGAGTATTTGAATTTGTGGGAGAACCGACACCCACCACCTCCGCAAAGCAGCAGTCCGAACCTTTTCAAGAAGAACAATCAAGCCTGACTGAAGTTCCCAAAGAACCCGATTCACAAGCGCTCTTAACTGAAACAGAAAATCCTTCACTTCAACCCAGTTTACTACAACAAACTTTAGCCGAAATCGAGCAACAGAAATCTATTTCTACTTCGACAGAATACCTGGCACAAGCCTATCGTAAACTGGCAGAAGTTTGTCGTACCCGTTTGCAAACACAACAGTTATCAGAGGCAGAATTAACCTCAATGATTGAAGCCTATGATCGAATTGTAGAAACCTTAGAGGACGAAACTGAAAACCCTTTAACAGAATCAGAAACCCTAAACTGGCTGAATGATTTAGGCACATTACACTGGATGCGCTTTCGTCAGCAACAATCTATAGAAATGTCCAACCCCGCAGCAATTTGTGATTTAGAACAAAGTATTATCTTCTATCAAAAAGCCCTCGTGAATAGTGATCCCGAAACCTACTCATCTGGGTATGCTAGACTACAGAAGAACCTGGGTGCAGCTTACAGTGATTTGGCAACGATTCGGGAGCCAGTAAATAACCTGAAACAAGCCATCGCCGCCTATACAGAAGCCACTCGCTACTTCCAGGCAGGCAGAGTTCAAAACTCAACACCCGCTCGCGATCAATCTACCCATTCGTTTATCCAACAAGAGGCTTTGCAATATGCATCAACTCAGAATAATTTGGGAACAGCCTATTGGAATCTGGCTCAGCAGATTCAACCGATTGATCATCTGAAAGCCGCAATTTCTGCTTATCATGAGGCAATACAATACTGCGATCCCAATCAAGATGCTTTGCAGTATGCCATGATCCAAACCAATTTGGGAACAGCTTACTGGAATTTAGCACAACATAGCCCTTCAGAGCCGTTACTTCAAAGTGCAATTGAAGCTTATCAAGCTGCACTCCAATACCGAACCCCTGAAACTGCTCCGGGTGCTTGTGCCAATACCCAGAATAACTTAGGAATTGCCTACTGGCATTTGGCAAACCATCACCCAGAGGGTCAAGTCAAAGTTAAGCTGATCTTCCAGGCGATCTCGGCTTATGAAACTGCATTAGACTTAGTCAAACAACTAAATCTACAGCAATTAAGCTTTGATCCGGGTGCAACTCAGAATAATTTGGGACTCGCCCACTATCATCTGGGAACCTATCACGATCCTGACTTAGCATCTTTAGATAGAATGCCTCACCTTAATGCAGCATTGCATTACCATTTACAAGCCATCGTGCAGTATCAACAGCGAAGCCGTTCTGACAGTCCAGAACAAACTCAGCATCCAAATACTGATCCATCTGGCTTTCGATGCACGGCGATGAGTTATCTCATCAGAACGATTCGTGCCTGTTATCGTGAATCTGGGTTAGAAGGGCAAAATCATGCACTTTCCCAAATTCCGAGTAATTTACTACCTGAAGTTCTTCGTTCTTTGTAACACTATGCAACTAAAATGACGCTCATTTAAGTTTGCACTCAAGTTATACATTAACATTGAAGTGATTTATTACTCTTGCTCCACCCTCAACGCAACCGACGTGGTTATGGCTTCTGCAAAGATTCTAGTGGTTGATGACGACCCAGCAATCCGAAATTTAATTACTCGCTATCTTAGCCAACAGGACTATGAAGTTGAGGCGGCTACAGATGGTCATTTAGCACTGGAAATATTTGACAAGTTTCACCCAGACCTTGTGGTACTGGATGTCAATTTACCAGATACGACAGGTTTTGAACTCTGTCAAGAGATGCAAACCCGCACCAGTGTGTTCGTACTGATGCTCACCAGTTTGACTGGCGAAGCAGATAAAATCAAAGGATTTAGCCAAGGGGCGGATGACTATATCACCAAACCCTTCGGCTTGGCTGAACTGGGCGCTCGGGTTCGTGCTATTCTTAAGCGGCAGCGCAGCGTTACAGATAATGAACCGAAGAGCTTAGTTTACGGGGATTTACTCATCGATCCCAGCCGACGGGAAGTCAAAATTAAAGAAAAATTCATTGCATTGAGTGCTTTAGAATTTGATTTACTGTATTGTTTAGCCAGTAAACCCGGTCGGGCTTGGCGACGTTCTGAGCTTCTACAGGAAGTCTGGGACTACGATTATGAAGGAGAACAACGGGTTGTGGATGTTCACATTGGACAAATTCGCAAAAAAATTGAACCCGATACCGATAAACCTGCCTTGATTAAAACAATTCGAGGAGTTGGGTATATGTTTGATCGGCGCTCTCAAGAACGTTAATTAATCTATTGTTTTAGTTTAACGGGAAAAATAGATTAAAGTACGCCCCGAGAATCGCTTCTCCCCATAGAGCGCTAATGGCTGCCCCTAATGCTAAAAAGGGGCCAAATGCCATCGGTTGACGGCGATCTAACCATCCGAGCGCGATCGCTCCTCCGCCGACAATTGCACCCACTCCACAAGCAATGAACCCGGCTAACAGCAGGTATTTCCACCCCAGCCAAGCCCCCATCATTGCCGCCAGTTTACTATCCCCGGCTCCCATTGCCGTTTGTCCTAAGCTGATAGAACCCATCAGGGCAATTGCATCTACTAACCATAAACCTACCACTGCCCCCACAATACCAAACATGAGATGATGGCTGATTTGACTGAAATTGAGGGTAAATTGACTGCCTTTGAGGAGTTGAAAACAGAGTCCGGCAACCAGTCCAGATTGAGTTAAAGGGTTGGGTAAGGTTAACGTATCAAGATCAATCAGTGATAAAGCCAGTAACCAACTTAATAACGCCCAATATCCCCAAATTTCAATCCCGTTATTGGATATACAAAAAACCAGCAGAAATAAACAACCCGTCACCGCTTCAACAATAGGATAACGCTTTGCAATCGGGGCATGACAATGTTTACAGCGTCCTTTTAACCAGACCCATCCAAAGATCGGGATATTTTCTGATAATTTCAGTGATGTGTAACACTGAGGACAACGTGAGGGGGGATAGAGGATCGATAAACCTGCCGGGACTCGATATATTACAACATTGAGAAAGCTACCCACAGAAGCCCCAAAAATAAACACAATGATATAGGCAGGTAGTGTAACCAGAAATTCCATAGATGATTTGAAGGCTAATGTTAATCCTAGTAGAGAATCCCCAATCGTAAAGACGACAAAAAATATCTATTTTGAGTTAGTCGTCTATGAATGAGTTTCCCACAGTTTAACCGTTCGATCATAACTTCCCGTCAGTAACTGTTGTCCATCACTACTAAAGGCAACCGATAATACATCTTGAGAATGGGCGGAAATCGTTTCTAACAATGTCCCGGTTTCAACTTGCCAAATATTAACTTGACCTTTTTGATTGCCACTGACTAAAGTTTGACTATCTGGAGTGAAAGCAATGGTAAAAATATCTACCTCAGAGGCCCTTAACGTCCGTTTTAACACCCATTGAGCATTCTGAAGTAGCCAAAGCTTAATCATTCCGTCTCGGCTGGCACTGGCTAAAATCTGACCGTCTGGGCTAATGGCAATATCCCTAACCCAGTCTGTGTGTCCCTTCAACTGTCCGATTTCTTTCCCGGTGTGAATATCCCAAAATCGAATAGTGTTGTCCCGACTGCCACTGACTAACCAGGGTTGAGTCGGATGAAACACCACCGTATAAACTCGATCTGTATGTCCGGATAAACTCAGACGTTGTCTGGCTTTAATTAAATCCCATAACTTAATGGTATTGTCTCGGCTGCCACTGGCTAAGGTTTCACCATCTGGACTAAAAGCGACTGTTTCTACGCCGTCGGTATGACCCATTAACGTAAACCAACGTTTGCCTTTGGTCATATCCCAAATTTCAACTGTATTATCCCGACTGCCACTGGCTAACATTTCCCCATTCGGACTAAATGACATCGTTGTCACCCAGTTTGTGTGTCCGGTGAGGGTATACCAACGTTTCCCCGTATTGCGCCACCAAATTTCTATTGTTTGATCTTGGCTACCACTGGCTAAGGTTTCACCGTCTGGACTAAATGCTACCGTTGTCACCCCATTTCGATGTCCTGTGAGGGTATATAAACAGCGCCAACTTGAAGTGGTTTTGGCAGGAGTTACCCGTTGAATTTGAGGTAATTTGGGAGATTGAGATTTGGGAGATTGAGGTTTGGGAGATTGAGGTTTCGGTTTGGGGGGGGGCGGTGAAACAGTTGCAGAAATGGGTTCAGCATAGGCTAAACTCTGACGAATAGCCGCAGGTAAAGTTTGAGGATGGAGATCGTTAATGACGGCTAAAGCGGTAGGATAACGTTTGTTGGGTGAAGCAGCAGCCATTTTATCTAAAATACGACCCAATTGTGGACTTAAACCATTTCCTTTGAGATAATCTCGCCACACCCACCGATCTTCATGAATATCAAATAAATCAAACGGAGAAATCTGGGTTAATAGATATAAGCACGTTACACCTAAACTATAAATATCGCTAGTAAATCCAGCTTGACCTCGGGCTTGTTCTGGGGCAATATATTCAGGACTACCAATAATGGTTCCAGTACCGGGAATTTGGGCTTCATTAAAGACTTTAGCTGCCCCAAAATCGACTAAGACTAATTGTCCGGCTGTTTGATGAGTGAATACAGAGTGAGTTTGAGTGGATTGACGACGGATAATATTAGCGGGTTTAATATCTCGATGAATCACTTGATGGTGATGCATGAAGTGCAAGACGGGTAAGAGATTATCGAGAACTTGGCGAATTTGAGTTTCGTTAAAAACACTTTTGCGGGTGATTTCTTCAGCTAAATTTGAGCCGTCAATATATTCTTGAACGAGATAAAGATTTCCTTCTTGTTCAAAATGAGCCAGTAATTCGGGAATTTGTGGATGCTTTCCCAATTGATCTAAACGAACCGCTTCTCGATGAAATAATTCGGCGGCTTTTTCAATATTATTTGTGCCTTGAGTTTGAGGGAAAAATTGCTTAATTACAGCCGGAGGATGAGACGGTTTATCTTCATCAACGGCAAGAAATGTTTTGCCAAATCCGCCATGTCCTATCGGTCGTACAGCCCGATATCGTTCTCTTAATAATAATTTAGCACCACAAGTGAGACAAAAGTTACTATCATTCGAGTTTTGTGGGTTGGGACAATGGGGGTTTAGGCAATAACTCATCGGCACTTTAAAATTAAAAAGTTGAGATTAAGATAGGGAATGCTGCCAATGGCGATGATATGTTGTAATCCGTACTTATATCTTAGATCATGAAAGATGGTAGATTCTCTTAAACCCGTAACAATTTACACTGATGGGGCTTGTAGTGGTAATCCAGGGGCTGGAGGGTATGGTATCGTTTTGATGTACCAACAGCATCGCAAAGAACTGTCTGGCGGGTTTCGCTTAACCACAAACAACCGCATGGAGATGATGGCGGCTATTGTGGGACTAGAAGCGTTGAAGTTTCCTTGTCACGTCAGGTTATACACGGACTCTCGCTATTTGGTGGATGCGATGACTCAAGGCTGGGCGAAACGTTGGCAAGCTAATGGTTGGAAGCGCAATAAAAAAGAAATGGCGAAAAATCCCGATTTATGGCAAACTTTGCTTTCGTTATGCGACGAGCATCAGGTTGAGTTTGCTTGGGTCAAGGGTCATGCTGGAGATCCAGAAAACGAATGTTGCGATCGCCTCGCTGTAGCCGCAGCACAAGTCTCTGATTTACCCCCAGATTTAGGTTATGAGGAAGTGTCAGCCTAAATATTAAGTAAATCTTTTGTGTCTAATGACAGTTGATACAAACCGCCCTAAATATGTTAATACAGATATTGAAGTCTCTGATCGCAATCAGGCCAGATTTCTTTAACCTTGTATTCAATTAAATTGGAAACAATTATGTCAGATCTAAATCGTGGAATTATGAAATTCAAAGGGGCTGATAACCCTGTGATTGTATTAGTTTCTTCTGTTATTATTTTAGGGGCAATTGCTGCTTTAATTTGGTGGGCATTACAAACGGCTTATTCATTGTAATCTTACAGAAAAGCCGAGGTTTTATAATTATATAAAGTTGAATAATATAAAACTTCTAAAATATGAAGTTGTGGGGTAAACATCGTCTCTACAGCTTTTTTTAGTATAATATTGATACACAATTTATTGCTAATTCCTATGGACGAACATTTAGAAAAATTAAAATTACAGCTAGAAAGACGAAGACAGATCACTCTAAAAATTTGTTCAAATCAATTAGACCCAGAACAAGGTATACTCCTTTTATTTTTAGTGGGTTTAAGAGGATTATCTCTAGATTTATGGGAAAAAACTTCATGTCACGATAATTCTGAAGAAAGTATAAAGATTCACAACTGTTTCTACGCTTTATATCGGACTCAGCATCATTTTCTTGAAGAGTGGGATTTACTAGAATTTTTTGAAGATCCTAACTTCTGAATGGGCTGAGATGTCAATTCATTCGCCGTCTGAGTCAAGCAGAATTGTATGAGTCAGCAACAGTAATGGATGTTATGAGTATTTTTATACATTCGTATACCCATGAAACTGCTACAATATCAATTTTAAAATACAATCTCTATCAATCTTGTTCAATCATCATCACTGATCAACCCATTAAATTAGTGAGATTCTCAATCACACCAGACTGACGCTGATCTGTAGCGATTAGAATACGAGTCAAGAATTTGACTTCTACGACGTAAGCTGCTGTCGATTGATGAGAATTGATTGTATCCCAACTAACCCCTAAGATAACGACAATGACAACTGCTCAATCAACTCAACAAAGCTCCGTATCTAATTGTGAATGGTCTATCTCTCAACTCCCTGGAATAGCACCACAGAATTACAAACGGCTGAGGAAGCTAGGAATTGAAACCACCGCCCAACTCCTCCGCAGTGGCAAAACCCAAGCGCAACAGATGATGCTGGCAAACTTAATGCACTTAAATGTTCGCGATGTCAGTAAGTGGGTGGCGATGTCAGATTTAGCTCGAATTCCAGGGGTGAGTTATCAATATTGTGGGTTACTGCTTCATGCAGGAGTCGGCTCAGTGGCTCAACTGGCACAAATTCCAGCCCATCGCTTACACCAACAAATTTTACGGTTACAGGTTGCAACTTTACACCGTCGAGATCTTTGTCCTCCTGTAGATCAGGTACAAAAGTGGGTTAAACAAGCGCAACGACTCGTTTAATTTGACGGACTCACCCCGTTACCCATGCCCTGCCCTAAAATATTAAGTGAATTAATAACGAAGCTTTACTGAATTTATCGAACTGTGTCAGAATTACACCCCTGTCGATTACAACAGGTATGGTAATCGTAGATCCAGCAATTCAATATTACAGAAACAACGTGAAGGTTTTAGTGGTTGGTAATGGGGGTCGAGAACACGCCCTGGCTTGGTCTTTATTGCGCTCTGGCGACGTGAAACAGGTCATTTGTACCCCTGGTAATGGCGGCACATCTTCTCTGGAAGGATGTCAAAATTTTCCTATCTCTGTGGATGATTTTGCTGCCATCAAACGTTTGGTTGACGAAGAACAGATTCGCCTGGTTGTGGTCGGGCCAGAACTCCCCCTGACTTTGGGGATAAAGGATGCGTTGCAATCAGATGGGGTTCCAGTCTTTGGCCCAGACAAAGTCGGCGCTCAATTAGAGGCGAGCAAAGCTTGGGCAAAGGAATTAATGAATGACTCTAAAATTCCAACCGCTGCTTCTAATACGTTTACCGATGCCCAGGCAGCCAAAGCTGCTGTAACAACTGCCCCTATTGTGATTAAAGCCGATGGTTTAGCGGCAGGAAAAGGGGTAACAGTAGCCACTGACCTTAAGATGGCGCATCAAGCCATTGATACTATTTTTGCTGGGGAATTTAGTTCAACTCCTCAAAAGGTGGTGGTGGAGGAGTATTTAGTCGGTCAAGAAGTCTCAATTCTCGCCTTGACGGATGGTCGCACCATTCGGGCTTTGTTGCCCGCCCAAGATCATAAACAAATTGGGGAAGGAGATATTGGCCCGAATACGGGAGGAATGGGAGCCTATGCCCCAACGCCTCTGGTCACCCCAGAACTACAACAGCGGATTCAAACTGTAGTATTAGAACCCACCTTAGCCGCTTTACAACGCCGAGGCATTGACTATCGAGGTGTGATTTATGCGGGTTTAATGATTACTCCAGAAGGAGAACCAAAGGTTTTAGAATATAACTGCCGATTTGGCGATCCGGAAACTCAAGCTGTGCTAGCGTTATTGGAAACGCCGTTAGAGCAATTATTACTGGCTTGCTGTGAGCAACGACTCGAACAATGTCCTGAGATTGAATGGAAATCAGGAACGGCGGTCTGTGTGGTGTTAGCAGCGGCAGGTTATCCCGGAGATTATCAAAAAGGTCAATCCATTAGTGGCTTAGAAAAGGCTGCCGCAACGGGAGCAATGATTTTTCATGCAGGTACTCAGCAACAGGACAATCAAATCCTGACTTCGGGCGGTCGGGTTTTAGGGGTGACCTCCGTGGGAGCAACCTTTGAACAAGCCATTACAAACGCTTACAGTGCGGTGAATTGCATCTCGTTTGAGCAAATGTATTATCGTCGAGATATTGGTTTTCGGATTGCTCATATTATTAACCCGGCGATGTAATCTGTGCCCTTGATGTCATCAGCTTAAGACAAGATTACTGTAAAATAGAACTACTGAAGATTTAACAAATCTTAACTTTCTCGGGAGATCACTTATGCTACTCACTCAATTTGTGTGAGTCCGTGGCTGACTCCCTTCCTGTCCACCCCTATTTCTACTCATAAGACCTGGTGCGATGCTGGCTGTACTCAAAAAAATTAGTCAAATTATTGCCAATTGGTGGTCTGAGTTTACCCTCCAAACCCGCTTGATGGCTGGGGCGACTTTGGTTGTCTCCCTGCTGATGAGTGGTTTAACGTTTTGGGCCGTCAACACCATTCAGCAAGATGCCCGACTCAACGATACTCGCTATGGTCGAGACCTGGGTTTATTGCTGGCTGCCAATGTAGCGCCGTTAATTGCAGAAAATCAACGGGACGAAGTGGCACGGTTTTCTCGCCAATTCTATACCAGCACCACCAGTGTTCGTTATATGCTCTATGCTGACCCAGAAGGAGAAATTTTTCTCGGGTTACCGTTTTCAGACTCTGCGGTGCAAAACTCTCTGACTCTAAGGCGACGAATGCAACTGCCGGAAAACTTCTTAGAGAGTGTAGAGTCCGGTCACTCTGGCGGAATTCCCCTGGTTAAGCAACATAAAACCCCCATGGGAGAAATTACAGATGTATTTGTGCCGTTACTCGATGATGGCAAGTATCTGGGAATTTTAGCGATTGGAATTAATCCAAATCCAACTGTAGTTGTTTCTTCTAATCTCACCCGCGATGTCACTTTAGCTGTTTTTGTTTCGATTTGGGTGATGGTGATTTTGGGCGCTGTATTCAATGCGCTGACAATTACTCAACCGATTAAAGAGTTATTAAGAGGAGTTCAAAGTATTACAGCCGGTAATTTTTATCAACGAATTAATTTACCGTTTGGTGGAGAATTGGGAGAGTTAATTATTAGTTTTAATGAGATGGCAGAGCGTCTAGAACGCTATGAAGAACAAAATATTGAAGAGTTGACGGCTGAAAAAGCTAAGCTAGAAACGCTCGTTTCAACGATTGCAGATGGTGCCGTTTTATTAGATGCTCAGCTCAATTTAATTTTAGTCAATCCCACCGCTCGTAGACTTTTAAGTTGGGAAAATAGGGATGTAATTGGTGAGTCTGTTCTTGAACGTTTACCGACTCAAATTTTACAAGATATTTCTCAACCGTTGCAAGATATTTCGAGTGGAACTTTAGAAAGAGGAGAGTTTCGCTGTTCATTAACTGAGCCTAATAACCGGACTCTGAGAATTGTATTAAATACGGTTTCTCTACACCGCTCAACAGAAACAGAATCCCTTTGTCAGACTTGTAAGAATCAGAATCAAGAAGATTGCACAGATACCGAGACAGAGCAAGACTGCTCAAACTATCAAGCAGATCAGATCAAAGTTTTAGAGGATAATTATCGAGAAAACCTCAAAGGTATTGCGATGACGATTCAAGATATTACCCGTGAGGCGGAATTAAATGAGGCAAAAAGTCAGTTCATTAGTAATGTTTCCCATGAGTTAAGAACGCCTTTATTTAATATTAAATCTTTTATTGAAACCTTACATGATTATGGGGAAGATTTAACCGAAGAAGAACAACGAGAGTTTCTGGCAACTGCTAATCATGAAACAGATCGACTGACTCGTTTAGTCAATGATGTTTTGGATTTATCTCGTTTAGAATCTTGCCGAATTTATCATTTTGAACCGGTTGATCTGGCTCAAGCGATTGAACAAACATTACGAACTTATCAGCTTAACGCTAAAGATAAAGGGATTGAATTAAGTCAAGATGTTGAACTGAATTTACCCCCCGTTTTAGGTCATTACGATTTGTTATTACAAGTTTTTGCTAACTTAGTGGGAAATGCTTTAAAGTTTACCGAAGCTGGCGGCCGGGTGATGATTCGAGCTTATGTTTTGGATGAATCTATTAAAGCCGGAGATCAAGAGTATGAAGAAATTGAGCAAGGAGGATGGATTATTTCCCCCCCACCACCCCGTCCAATTGAACAAATTATTTCCGAGAGTCAAGACACTCGCTATGTCAGAATTGAAATCTCTGATACCGGCAGCGGGATTGCCCCAGAAGATCAAGAAGCAGTCTTTACGCGGTTTTTCCGAGTAGAAAATCGAGTCCATACTCTCGAAGGAACGGGACTGGGGTTATCGATTGTTCGTAGTATTATTGATAAGCATCGCAGCCAAGTTCACTTAATTAGTGAGTTAGGCATAGGAACTACGTTTTGGTTTGATTTACAGGTTTATCCCCAACATACCCGACATACAGTTGAACCGGAGTCATTTGAAGGTATAAATCAATCTTTGCCAATGCCTAATATTTAACTCAAAAAGGGATTCTGAGCCAATCAGACAGCGTTATAATTTCAGTACAGACGGATTATGTCAAAAAAAATGGACAAATTATGTTTGCCCATTAAAATCACCTGAATGAAAAGCTGAAAACTGAGGTAGAGGCATTTGACATAATGTCTCTACACTCAACGACAATTAGATAGTGAGAAAATCATCACTACCCAGGTTTACTGCATCAACTCCAATTAACGTTGCTAAATTCTCTCTTACCATCGTGGTGGGGTCAGTGTAACGAATGATTGTATCCGCGCCACTTTGAGTAAAGCGCAAATCGCTAAATTGAATCCCTTCGAGTAAGAAGTTATCTGTACCGTCATCGTAATCTTGAATGGTATCATTACCATCACCCGAGCGTAACAGGAAGCTATCCGCGCCGTCACCGCCAATCATAACATCACGGCCTGCACCACCATCAAGGATATCATTATCAAAACCACCAATTAAGCGGTCTGCACCATTGCCGCCGAAAAGTTCATCTTTTCCTTCATTTCCTTTGAGGGTATCAGCGCCACCCTCTCCGTAGAGGATATCGTTACCACTGGCTCCGAGCAAAGAGTCTAAACCAGCACCGCCAAAGATCGCATCATCTCCTACTTGACCATTAATTGTATCGTTACCGCCACTACCAAACAGTTGGTCATTGCCACCCCCACCTTCAATCATATCGTCGCCTCCTAGACCGTCGTAGATATCATCACCAGGGCCACCAGTAAAGACATCATTACCAGCAGTGCCTGTAATGGGTGGGTTGGTAGGAGTAGTAGGATCATTATCTGTGATATTGACCACTACATCGCCAATGACAATACTATTAAAGTTAGGATCACTGCTCGTAATGGTATGACTAATTGTACCGCTGTGGTCTCCTTCATCTACATTGTCATCAAACGCAAACACCGTGATGGTTTGAGGAATATTCCAGTTCGTTTCATCAAAGATGGCAATATTGGGAGTAAATAGCTGTTGACCACTCGTATCTAACGAAATCGTCACCAGAGAAGTCGGTTGAGAATCTAGCACAATTTCATAAGTATCGGTTGCGCCGTCTTCTGTAATATCAGTGCTACCGTCAGACTCAATAATTGTGACTCCAGCAAAATCATTATCGGTGATGTTGGCAACCACATCTTCGACTGTTAAACCGTCGTACTCAATTGCACCACTAACGGTATGATTAATCGTACTGGTATGATTTCCTTCTGCTTGATTATCATCAACTGCTTCAACTGTAACCGTTTGGGCAATATTCCAGTTACTGCTATTAAAGGTGAGGGTGGTAACATCCGTTGTAGACTCGCTATCAGGAGTAATAGTAACCGTCACTTCTTCAGTCGGTTGAGAATCTAACGTTACCTCGTAGGTGTCTGTATCCCCATCTTCACTAATATCAGTACTGCTATCAGTTTCAGTGATGGTTACACCGGGCATAATTCCAGTCATATCACCCGTTTGGTTAAACGCACCAATAGCATTCCCTTTACCAATTTTGTTATTACCGCCGCTGGTAAAGGAGTTTTGACTCTCTTTGGTAAAGACAACATCACTATTGCCAACATTACCGGCAACGAAACTAGAAGTAACAGTCGTCGAGGTTTTGTCAGTATTCCCGAAGCTAGCAATACCGCCACCGCCACCGGTGCCATCTTGATCTAATGCTTCGTTTTGAGTAATAACACTATCGGTAACCACGACTTCACCGAAGTTAAAGATACCGCCACCATCAGAATCTGCTATATTGCCAGTTATTGTAGTGCCAGTAATGGTTGCTGTGGGGACATTACCACCGACTAAATCTTTAATGTAAACTCCACCGCCGTCATCCCCAGCAGAGTTGCCTGTAATCGTGCTATTGGTAATGGTGATATCATCAAAAACAGCCACACCGCCGCCATCACCAATATTAGAAAGTGTTTGGTTATTGCTAATGGTTGTATCGGTAACGGTGGCATCTCCGAAGTTAAATAAGCCGCCTCCGTCGTTGTTGGAGATATTATCATCAATGATGCTACCGGAAATTGTGACACTGCCGAGATCATCATTGTAAACTCCACCGCCGTCATCGTTAGCAAAGTTACCCGTTACTTCACTATCGGTTAGCGTCAGCAGCGCATTATTACCGTTGAAAATCCCGCCGCCATCTGCGAAACCCACAGTGACTTCGTTATTGCTGATAATACTATCGGTAACGGTGAGGGTTCCTTCATTAAAAATTCCGCCGCCATCATCGGTGGCAGTGTTGCCATCAATTGTACTGTCGGTAATGGTGAGATCTTCATCGTTAAAGATACCGCCCCCATCACCTGTGACATTTCCGCCTGTGATGGTGAGTCCTTCAATGAAAACATCAATTTCTGCACTCGTGCCATCGTCAATATTGAACACGCGAGAGTTACCACCTGCATCGATGATAATATCGTTAGTCCCAGCATCGATAGTGAGAGCTTTGTTTATAAGTAGTTCACCCCCAGTCAGAACAATAGTTCCACTTGCGTTGAAAGTAATGACTTCGCCTGGAGTTGCATTAGCGATCGCATTACGAAGGGCGCTCTCAGAAGGTGTAATAATAGCCATATTTCGTGAATTTTTCGATATTTTTCGTTTTTGATGGACTTAAATTAGGGCAACTAGATTAAATCCTTTTTACTTAACATTCCCTCAACGCTATTATCCGGAAAACCTGTTGCAAAATTCTTATATATTCAGGGCGATTGTTGATAAAGTCTGAATATTTAAATCACTAAATCAGAAAAATAGATCTAACTCAAACATGACAATTTTAGAGAATATGATCGGATTGAGTACAGAATTATCATCTTTAAATAATCTCTAATTGCTTATATAAATAGGTTTTAAGGCTTTTCTCAATAAAAATACAATCTGGCAATTACATAAAAATATTGAGATTAAAAACTATAAATATTCAAAAATTACGTATATTCACTATATTCCTAAAATCATTAATCATCTTTCTGATACATTGAACAATATCCGGATACTTAAGTATTAAAAAATAATAATTTAATGAGATAATATTGGATGTATTCTCAATCTTTATTGAAGGATGCTAGGATGATATATTGATTTATTGGTAATCTGAAATCTGCATCGAGTGCTGAGAAGAAATCCGCTGAACACCCTTATAGCGATATTTCATCCATAAAAATTCCCCATTGGGCAAGATAGGGGATGACAAACATCAGGGTGTGCATTTAAGATTACAGAGTGTGAGATCCTAAGAACTGATGCAGTGATTGGATCAATTAGGTAGTTGTGCGATCGCGGAAGGCTCCACAACCTTTTGAGCTGATCGATATTTTCCTGTGGTTTATGCCGATAGCTATTGATTACAACGAGATCATAGGCTCACGGACTAGAGGGGGCGAAAAAAGGGCTATAAAGGTTGCTGTATAAGCTTTATAACCTTCCATTCCCTCTAAAGTTTTTTATATTTGCCTGTTTGTAATAGGGCAAAACCAACACTGTAGCCCCAACCTGACGATAACTTGAAGAGTATTGTCAGGTTATCGTCAGGTGTTTTTAAGTGATGGTCTGAAAGATATCGGGATGACAGGATTTGAACCTGCGACCCCCTCGTCCCGAACGAGGTGCGCTACCAAGCTGCGCTACATCCCGTCATGTTACTAATCAAACGATGATCTTGAGTAACTTAACTTTTATAAATGTATCACAAAAATTCTATTACGATCTAAATTAATAAATGTAATATGAATTGAAAGGAAACAGAGAGAGCGTGGTAATTAAACCGAATTGGTTACGAGTCAAAGCCCCTCAATGGGAGCGTGTGGGTCAGACAAAGGAAGTTTTGCGGGACTTGGGCTTGAATACCGTCTGTGAAGAAGCCTCTTGTCCTAATATCGGTGAATGTTTTAATGCCGGAACCGCCACTTTTCTCATTATGGGGCCTGCTTGTACTCGAGCCTGTCCTTACTGCGATATTGATTTTGAGAAAAAACCTCAAGCGCTTGATCCCAGTGAACCTGAACGCTTAGCAGAAGCGGTACGACGGATGCAATTGAACCATGTGGTGATTACATCAGTTAACCGTGACGATCTCCCAGATGAAGGTGCCACGCAATTTGTCAAATGTATTGAAGCCGTTCGCACAATCTCGCCGGAAACAACGATTGAAGTTTTAATTCCAGATTTATGTGGGAACTGGGAGGCTTTAGAAATCTTGCTTCAGGCTCAACCTGATGTTCTCAATCATAATACGGAAACCGTCAAACGGCTTTATCGTCGTGTTCGTCCTCAAGGAGATTATCAACGTTCCTTAGAACTGTTAAAGCGAGTTCGAGAATTAACCCCCAGGATTTATACAAAGTCTGGAATTATGGTTGGTTTGGGAGAAACAGATGCAGAAGTGAGAGAAACTCTAGTCAATCTGCGAGCTGTTGATTGCGATATTATAACAATTGGTCAGTACTTACAACCGACTGCAAAGCACTTAGGAGTAGCTGAATTTGTTACACCTCAACAATTTGAAGCCTGGAAAGCTTATGGAGAGTCCATCGGCTTTTTACAGGTTGTTGCTTCTCCCCTAACTCGCAGTTCCTATCATGCAGAACAAGTCAGAGCGTTAATGCGACAGTATCCGAAGTGATTCAGCTTCCACTGTCAATCCCGCCTAAGACATATCTTTGTACGCTGCGTGAGCGAATACTATTACTGAAGTGTTTGAGATTACAGAAGTGTAGGGGTAGCGGAGCCGGCTTTCCCGCTTACCCCACTTGGGAAATGAGTTGACTCTTGAGAGTCTGACGACTCAGGTTTTCCAAGCTTTGTTTGAGATCCGTTCAGTGCATGAACAGTAACTTTTCTAGACTATTGCTTCACTCAAGGCAGAATGCTGTTCTCTGTGATTAACTTTTAGGATCAAGAAACACTTCCGTCGAACTTAAGGCAGAGAACATTCAGAGTAGACAGTAACTATTGGTGGTTTCTTCTAGCAATTCCCCGAGGCAGGGATGAACGACTACGGGTTCTAGATGAACGTCTGGGAGAAGGGCGCGACGGAGAAACTCGGGGACGTTCTCGTCGCTCGTTCGATTGGCTTTCATAAATGTCTAAATAAATAGACTCTCCTGCCGTAGAGGCGATCGCGGATAAAACAGTCCGAATTGCCTGGATATTACGCCCTCCTCTTCCATAAACTCGACCCTTATCTTCAGCTTCAAAAGCTAAGCGAATCCAAATTTTATGCTGAGGCCCGGAGTGTTCACAATCGACTCGGAGGGACTCTGGAGTCTCTAAAAAAGGCTCGATCAAAAATCGAACCAATTGAGCATAATCAGGTCGCGCTGACGGCTTCAGGTTCTGCTGAACTGGTTGTGGACTCTGGGTTGACTCCGGACTTAAGTTGTTCAAATACATTGGCTTTCTGTAGGATGTTACGCACAGTTCGAGTCGGTTGTGCTCCTTGTTGGAGACGACGAACAATGGCTGGCACATCCAGTCGAGTTTCATCAGTTCTGGGATTATAGAATCCTAATTCCTCTAACGGACGGCCTTCGCGACGAGACAAGCTATTCATCGCTACTATCCGGTAACTGGCTTCGCGCTTCTTACCGTATCTTTTCAATCGCAGTTTGATCATTTTAGTTCACTACACTCCTTTTAGAATTGTAAGCTATTTTCCAAATTTGCAGAGTTATTTGTTATTTATCGTTGATTATTCGTTATTTGCTAATTCTCATTTAAGGGAATCGTTACTCTGAGCGCTTCGAGCCTATGGCTGACTCTTTTCTGCTTCACAGCCAACAAATGACGAGCAATTAATCACAAATCACAATACCTCACAGTTGCCCAAAGCCTTTCTTTTTCTTAGCTTTTTTCTTTTTCTTCTTGCCTTGACCGGGAGCATTGCGCCAACCGGCTTGAGATCCACCCATACCGGGCATTCCTCCCATTCCGGGCATTCCTCCCATTCCGGGCATTCCTCCCATTCCGGGAAACCCGCCTTGACCCATCTGTTGCATCATTGAGCGCATTCTCTGGAAGTCACTCACCAGTTGGGTTACATCTCGTTCGCTGTGTCCTGACCCTTTAGCAATACGACGACGACGCGAAGGCGACCCCGATAACAGTTCAGGATTTTTGCGTTCTTGGATGGTCATCGAATTAATCATCGCTTCAGACCGCTTCAGTTGAGTCTCACCCTTTTCTAACTGTTCTTGGGAGATTTTATTCATCCCTGGAATTAACTTAGTTAACCCCCCGAGAGACCCCATATTTTTCATCATCCGCGTTTGCTTAAGAAAATCGGTGAAGTCAAACTTCGCCTCCAGGATTTTTTCCTGCATCTTCTCAGCATCGGCAATGTCAAATTCTTCCTGGGCTTTTTCTACTAAAGTGAGAATATCCCCCATCCCCAGAATACGGGAGGCCATCCGTTCGGGATAAAAGGGTTGTAAGGCTTCAACTTTCTCCCCCGTCCCCACAAACTTAATCGGTGCGCCAGATATCCGTCGAATAGACAAGGCTGCCCCACCTCGGCTATCCCCGTCTAGCTTAGTTAAAATCGCCCCTGTGATGCCAATTTCATCATTAAACGTGCGGGTTAGGGTTGCCGCCTCTTGACCTGTCATGGCATCCACCACGAGGAGGGTATCATCGGGGTTAACCGTTTTCTTAACTTGGGCTAACTCCGCCATCATTTCCGGGTCAATTTGCAGCCGACCCGCCGTATCAATAATAACGGTATCAATGTCTTGTGCTTTAGCAAGTTCAACCCCTTGACGGGCAATTTCAACCGGGTCAGCATCACTTCCGAGTTCAAATACGGGAACATCAATTTGTTTCCCCAGAGTCAGAAGCTGGTCAATTGCCGCTGGACGGTAAACGTCAGTTGCCACTAACATCACACTGCGATTTTCCTTACGCAGATGCAACGCTAATTTCGCCGATGCTGTGGTTTTCCCGGTTCCTTGCAAACCCGCCATTAAAATCACCGTGGGGGCTGTCTCGGCGTGGGCTAGAGGAACATTACTTTCCCCCATCACCTTGACTAATTCATCGTGAACAATTTTGACAAACTGTTCTCCGGGTCGTACACCAGACAGGACTTCTGCCCCTTGGGCAGTTTTGCCAACTTCGGCAACAAATTCCTTTACCACTTGAAGGTTAACATCGGCATCTATTAAAGCACGACGAACCTCTTTTAGGGCATCTTGGATATTTGATTCCGAGATTTTATCTTGGCCACGGAGTTTTTTCCAGGTGGATTCTAAGCGTTCAGCAAGGGCATCGAACATGATAAGGTTATAATTCTCAGCAAATGGATTTTGACGAAGTTAGTGGGTCAGAGTAACACTAGACGATCCATTGTACCGAAGTTTGGTCATTACGGGGTAGGGAGTAGGCAGTGGGCAGTGGGGAGTAGGAGTCATAACAAATAACGAATCACAAATGATGAATCACAAATGATGAATAACTATCAAGACAAGTACATCACATTTATTGACGAGATTATTACGAATGTTCTCAAAGGTAAAATTGCGTCTAAAGAGATCATTTATCGTCGTTTAGTGGAGGCGCTTGAACCGGGAACTGGAGAAATTTTTGAGCGCTGTTTAATTGAGAAGTTTAACACTTTAGAAAATCAGGTTAAAACCGAATCAGACGAATTAAAACAAGCAAAATCCCTTCGTCAACTCCGGGCGATTAAACTGCTGCAACAGGCTTGGGAACAATGGCAGAAAAAATATCAGGCTCAAAGTCAATGTGATGTGGCGGTTCAACAAATTATTGCGGTATCCTCAGAGGAACGTTTAGGGATTTTATTAAAGTTTTTAGATCCGAATCAATCTTATCTTTTTAAACATCCTCAAATTAAACAATTAGCACATTCTTTACAGCTAGCGGCTGAAAATTCAACCGAGGAATTAGTTGCTTTTGAATTGCGTCAATATGCGGCGGGATTAATTGAGGGTTTGAGTTCTATTACCGAATTAGAACCGCATTTAATTAGCTGGATTTATGATGCACCCAACCGCGCTGTTGGTTTTGGTGAAGTGGTTAGTCATTCGGGTCCCTGGGCAAGTTGGGCAAAAAATGTGAGTCATCCTTTAGCCAAAGAGTTATTTAATTTACAAGCTCAAAATCAATCGGCAACGGCTATTATTTCAGCTCAAAATACGATTGATATAAAGATGTGGGTTGGGTTAATGGTATTAATGCGAGATTTACAAATGGGACTGGTCACTTGGTTTGATAAACAAGCTTATAGTGCTAAAGTCGGACAAGATTTATCTGGGGTAACGTTTATTGTTTTTGCGATGATTTGGAGTGAACTAAGTCAAGGATTTCAAATGACATCTATGGGGAGTCAAAAAGAGCAGATCACTCATGGGTGTTTTAAAATGACATTACAAAGTTTACGGGCTTTTGCGGGGCGTTCTAATTTCCCCCTTTATGGCGGTGTATTTGCATCATTTTCTGGTAATACTTTCCGAGAGACTATTGACTATTTAGATCGACCTTTAAATGAAGTTGAAAATATTCAAGAGAAAGCTCGAATTCTAACGGTTTTAGGTTATTCTCAACAGTGGATGGGAAATTATCAAAAAGCATTAGATTTTCATCAAGAAGCCTTAGAACTTTCTCGTACCACTCAAGATAGAGCTTGTGAAATCGCAAATTTAAATCATTTAAGTCGGTTAAACTGGCGTAATCAGGATTATAACTCAGCAATTAATCAAGCACAGCGGGCATTGATTTTAGCACGACAAACAGGTGATAAAACAGGAGAAGCTTATAGTTTAGTCAGTTTAGGTTTTTGTGAAGTTCTAATATCTCGACAACAACGAGCTGTTACAGCAGAACAGTTAGAATCTTCAATAAACTATTTACAACAAGGGTTAAAACTCTCAGAAAAGCTGAATAATTTATTGAATAAAGCGTTGAGTTTAACGGGTTTAGGAATTGCTTATGTTACCCTGGAACAGCCACGGCAAGCGGTTCAAGTGTTAGAACAAGGATTATCTGTGGTTCAGTCCGTCGGAGATATCAATCTACAAGCGTTAGGCTGTGCTTATATTGCAGAAGCATACTATCAACTTCAGCAAAATGATTTAGCGGTATATTTGGGCTGCTTGGGAATGTATTTACTCGAACAAAGAGGTAATCTGCAATGGCAACAAGCGGCAGCATTAATGATGATTTTACAAGGAAAATTAGGAGAGGAACAGTTTGAAGCCATTCTTTCAAAATATCGCGATAAAATTATTGCACAAATTGGGGTAGATGGCTTTGATTATCTGCCTGATTTAATTGAACGTTACCGACAACAATAATAACAAGTTGTTAGTTATGGATTGTTAATTATGAGCGATTGAGCTGAGTCTAAACATTAAACAAGTCGTTCTTCAAGGATAAGGCTTTCAACCCACACCGAATGGTAAAAACAATCAGAATTTGTTGTTAATTTTGTAGTTAATTTTTCTGTTGTTAAACAATGCCGCAACACAATATTCATTCAAACTATACTTTAGGCAGAAGTGAAAGCAGAAGAGTCTGATAGAATATAGCTGAAACTGTTTCACTCTAGATGGGTTGTTGGGAGCTGATGGTGCAATGAATGATAAACCTTTATTTTCTCTCTTGAGCAGACAGAAGTTATTGCATCCTACCGGGAAAAGGTTAACTCCTGTTTCTATTGTGTGTTTAATGCTGGCTGGGTGTTTCAGCTTCGGCTGGAAAGCAACAGCTCAAGAATATCCCGGATGCTTCCTCGAAACCCAAGAAGGAGAAGTTGTTTTCTTGCCAGAAGTCTGTCAATATCCGGAAGCAGAGACTTTCCTAGAAACCGGGAGTAATGCCTCATCTGAAGGCGGGGTATATCAAGCCAGAATTCTACGTCGGTTAAACAATACCATACCCGTGATTGAAGCAGTGTTTAATAATCAACAATCTTTTGAGATGTTGTTAGATACGGGAGCAAGTAATACAGTCATTACACCGATTATGGCAGAGTTTTTAGGGGTGATTCCAGCCGGGACAGAAAGGGCAAATACTCCTAGCGCTAGAGGTGTTGAATTTGATGTGGGTTTAGTTCAATCTATTAATGTTGCAGGCGCTGTCACAGATAACGTTACAGTTGCTATTGCTCCCGCTTTAGATATTGGACTATTAGGACAGGATATTTTTGGTCAATATGATGTTACCATTAAACAAGATGTAGTAGAGTTTCGGGAACGTTCTGCCTCTCCTCGACGGACTCAACCCACTCAACCCAATGCTAATCCACAGTCTGAACCCGTAGGAGAACCGTCTCAACCTTTTGAAAATAGACCCGTAGGAGAACCGTCTCAACCCTTTGAGTCTGAAGGCTCACCAGACCAACCGTCAACTGCCCCGGCTAACCGTTCTACCGACTCATCAGATACCGACTCACCGACGAATCAACCTTCCAATTCCTCTGACACCTCTTCAGAGTCGTCTACGGGTGAATCATCTAACTAAATTCTATTCATTGTCTCAATTCAACCCAATCCCACATTTTAAAATATTACTCCCAATCTTCCCAGGAATTATTAAAAATTGAAGTTTCTGGGAAAATCGTAGGATTTCCCTGCTGTTGTATCTGTCGTTGCAGTGCTTCTAACTGCGGTTCAGCAGAGGGTAACTCATCGACTAATTCATAGGGAAACAGATCTTGTTCTAAGGCAAAATCAGCCGTTATTGCCGCCGCCACACCAGAAGACCATTCAAACGAATGAACCCGATAAGCTGCTGCTGCGACATGACTGGTGGCGATACTTTTACCCACAATTAACAAATTATCTAACTGTTGCGGAATCATTGCCCGCAGGGGAATTTGAAAGGGATAAGCTGCCCCTTGTCCTAAACGTTCCCCCGCCCGTTCTGTATTGCCTGGGGCCTCTGGGGGGCTGAGGGTCATGCAGGGATGAAAATCAATCGCATAGTGACCAATTCCAACAGAATCTTGATAAATTGTAGCGCGCTCGCGCGGTGTTACTTCTGCAACGGTTTGTTCTTGAGTCAATAATGCGGGTAATTCTAACCCGGCTAACCTTGTCCACAATGTACGATAATCAGAGGGAGATAAATTCTCGCTATAAAATTCTTTGCCAAAATCATTCCGAGAAATATCAATTTCTGAAATCACAAACCCTTCCGGATATCCCCAAGCCGGACGACCAATAATACGGCGGCCTTCTCGAATATAAGGATATTTTGATAACCCATGTTCGGTTCCCATGGGAGAGTCTAACCCGGTAACATAGCGATGGTTAGGATGAGGTTGTTTAACATTATCCCCCAGTTGAGAGTCTGTCGTTCCGGTAACTAACCAATAAAAGTATCCTAAGCTGTGTTCTTCCCCGCGTCGTAAGGCTTCTGTTCGTAAACCGCCCATCCATCCCCCCGGTTGTAACTGCCCTGTGGCTTGCAGTTGGTTGCGAGTAAAAATAAAATTATCTTCAGGATTTCCTGGACGGTAATCATTTCCCCAAGTCCAATTTTGCATGGAAATATCACCGGGATAAATCGGCCATTGTCGCACATTTCCGGGGCGAGTTTCATCCGGTCTGGTGCTGTGAATGCGACGATAAGTATAGACTAAAGTAAAGTCTGCGAGTCGTTCGAGTTCATAACTGTAATAAGGGGCGTATTGTTCGTAGAAGTCCGGTAATGTATAGGTTTGAGGAGACTCTGTTGCCTGCATCGCGAAGGTATAAGTAAAACCTTGAGTACAATAGGGTGCCCCTGTAATACTGGATGAGGTGGGTTCATCGGCAGAACGGGCATCAACCCCTAATTGATAAGGAATATCGGTTAAACCAATAATTTCTCCTGTTTCAGTGGCTTCTATTACATACCAAGAAGTGGTTTGATGATCAGATTGTTGGGGAATAAATTTAATAATTGTTTTGTTTAATCGGGCTGAATCTTCATATTTATAAGTATCTTCAATAATATTAGATAAAGGTTCAGTATTGAGTGGAGGAGTTCCAGGAATTGGTTGATGTTGGATGGCAACAACTTCAGTAATTTGACGATTCTCAGTTTTAACTTCTTTGACAACAGTAGACGGAAACCATTTTAATCTGCCATTCCCTTTTTCTGCTGCATCTTGTAACATTTCAAATAATATTTTATGTCCATCTACAGGCAGAAAACAAGACACACTCACCCAACATCCCCCTGGATTGAGACGACCATAATAGGCTTCAATTCGTTCTCTTAATTCTAAATATCCTCTGGGAAAATAGAGTCGCGATCGCTGGGTTTTTCGTTCATCTAAAGCAGAGGTTCCCTGAGAAGAAATTTGACCTCCGACCCAATCGGTGATTTCAGTCATACAGACTGTTCGTCCTGCTAGTAATGCTTCATAAGCGGTGGCCGCTCCGGCAAGTCCGCCCCCAATAATTAATAATTCACAGGTTTCTTGTTGATCTACAATAGGAGTTGCTTCTGCTTTATGCAATATGATTCCAATAGAAATACAGCTCAAAAAACTAGAAATTAAGTAACGTTGAAATAGTGATAATATCATATAGCAAATAATCTAATTTTTGAACAAAATTTTATTAGAAAAAGCCTGAAGGTAGGCAATAGGGAGATAATAACTAATAACTAATAACTAATAACTAATAACTAATAACCAACAACTCTAAGTCGAGACTCTCGGTAAAATTAACTCTGTGACAATTTGCCGAGGGCCATTTTGTTTTAGGTAAAATTGACCTCCCATTTGTTCAATCACCTGTTGACAAATTAATATATGTTGTCCAGGCGGAGAATCAAGAGTGGAAGGTGTGAGAATATCAATTGATCTTCCTTGGGTTAAATCTGCGATTAATTTAGGATTAATATATCCCGAATCAATAATATCAATTTTAATATAATGTTGACTGATGGCTTCAACATAAATTTCAATCGAAGTGGTCGAAAAAGAGCGATGACAAGCAATCAATAGGAGTTCATATAAAATTAAATCAAGCTTAGTGCGATCGCCTAAAATATCATAATGTTTGGCTCGATGAATATGAAGCTGCACCTGATGATGTTTGAGGAACGGTTTAATTCTTTGACTGACTCGCCGCAATAGATTTGCCACGGGAATGGGATCGCGGTTATTTTGTAATTGCCACTGTTCATGCCGAATTAAAGCAGTGGTTGAAGCCAGGGCATTACCAATTTCTCGTAAGAGTTGATGATAGCGTAGAAAGGTGAGTTGATTTGAGGCAGACGGTAACGGATGTAAAGGTCTCAAGCCAGGGTTTTTTGGAAGTCCTAGGGATTTGTTCTCTGGAGTGGAACCCCGAGGCTCACTCCCGTTTTGACTGGGATATTGAGCCAGTTCATTCAGTTGTTTAAATCCTTGACCCATAATCCGATAAAATTCTTCCAAGCGCCGCTGTTTGTACCAATTGAGCCACTTGAGTTCTTCTCGTTGATTGTATAAGTGATGTTGCACCCGATGAAACCGCCGAACCCAAGCAAATTGAGTCACCAGTTGCATCAGTTGATAATGGCTATCTTCTGAGTCAACGGCAGAGGGGTGAGGTTCAGGTAATACAATCACAGCAGTGGGTTGATGTTCTCGATGAGTTCGTAACGTGACTACTGTAATTTGTTCAATGCCCGGACATTGCAACCATTCTTGTGTTTCTGAAGGTAACTGACGAATCTTCAGATGCAGGAGTTTGTCGGTATTGAGTGCCTGCTGAATCAGGAATTCTTCTTTAGTCTCAAAGCTAATGGCAGGATTAAGGGGACAAAGGGTATTGGGTAACTCTGATACCACCAGATGTGCAACGGTTTCTCTTTCTGACCAAGACATTAGTCCGGCCCAAGGACGATTTAACCGTCGAGCAATTTGATTGAGCCAATGACGTTCTAAGCGCTCAACTTTATCACCTGGCTGTAAAATTTGCCAACTCGACTGTAGGGTTGCCATCACTTGATGTTGATCTTGCAGTCGTTGGATTAGATGCCACTGCTGTAAACTTAACCCTAAGTGTTGAGCCATTTGTCTGACTAAAATTTTCTCGGATTGTTCCCAGCTTCGAGGGGCATCATGGGCAATCACGAGCAACGCTTCTAAGTGAGGCTGAGGGGCGCTAGAGCTTGTATCCATCGGGGTAATGAGTAGCGATCGCACCCCGACTGATTTAAAAGCATCCTGCCAAGCAATTAGTTCGGACTCTTCCCAATTTTCTAAAGCAAACAGTTGCTGTTGTTGTAAGATGAGAGATTCGGCTTCGCTTAAGGGAGGTAAAGGTGCTTGAATCAGTCGCCGACTGAGAGAGGGGGTTTGATACAAAATATCAAATTGCTGCCGATCTCGATCCCATTGCAGCAGTAAAAACCGAAACACCCCCAAGCGTTGACAGAGTTGATTGGCGCTGGTTTTGAGGAGGATTCGCCAATCTTCTTCTTGGTTAATCAGCCAATTCATCTGGGTAATTAGAGAATAATCCTGTTCTAAACGATCCAGTTGAGCCTCAAGATTAAGTCCAGGGGTAATGGCTTCGACGAGCTGAGCAATTCCTTGTAAAAAATTACGTTCTGATTTTTGCCATAATCGCGGTTGATAGACTTCAACTGCCACAAATCCTTGTAACTCTTGATTCAAACGAATGGGGGCGGCGAGTAACGAACGCACCCGCATTTTCTGCATAATGCGTTGAGTAATATCTCGGTTGAGGGAACTATAAGCTTCCCCAATCACAACCAGTTGTTCACCATTGAGGGCATGATAAAATTCTTCAAATTCCTGAGCGGTAATTCCTGAAGCGGGTCGGTTACGGCTTGAGTCTGGCATTTTTTGTACATTACTAATGCGTCGCCAGAAATAACGCCCTTGTTGAGAATACCAATAAATACAAGTTCGACTGGGTTCAATAAATTGATGGATTTGTTCAACAACTGCACTGAGAAATTGTTCTAAGGTTTTAACTTGTCCCGGTTGAGACAGCAGATAAAAGATGGGTTGATCGGGGCGTTTGGCGTGTTGGCGATACCATTCTGTTTCGACTCGATGTAAAGCGGCGGCTAACTCTCCTAAAATAATTGAGAGCAGTTCTTCTTCGGTACGACTGGGGGTTATGCCCCACTGCTGAGAACCCAGTAGAGTAATGCCAACGCAACGATCTTGATATTTTAACGGAACTAAAATTGCCCCCTGAATATTATAGCTTTGAGCAATATTACGCCATTGTCTGGCTCGGTTTTCTGAACGTAGATCGGGTATTTTTAGAGGCTGAAGTTGGATCACGACTTGCTCTAATAAATCCCCAGAAGTCAGAGGAAACCGTTGTTTTAGTAAGTTCGTTTCTTCGGTCGGGGTCACACCCCCTTGTCCCCACAATTGATGTTCCAATCGATCATACAAACCAATCCAAATCAGATGATATTCAAACTCAGTTTGTAGGTAATTAAGGCAAGTATCAATCAGAACTTCAACGCTGTTGTGTTCTCGTAGAGTTTGTAAAACTGTACCCAAAGATAACAGGATCTGCTCAGATGTTGGATATGTTTGATTATGAGCCATGGCATTTCACCCGTTAGTCATTCCACCCGAATATGATCAACAATTCAGAGATTGTAGATATTTCTAAAAATATAATTAAAAATAAATCCAACTTTTTTTAACCTTTTTAAAGTTTAAAGAGAGATTGCTTTGGCTCAACTCTAGCTGAGAGAATCAGAAACATTGATCAGTTTTATTATAGGAGACAAAATTGGATATTTATCGCGCTGGCATTCAGCCCCTTCTATTTTCTCGACTCAAAGTTGATCCAGAATGGGCACATCAGCAAAGTCTTGCGCTTCTGAGTTGGGTGGCATCTCGTCGCAGTCAATTCCCCTTTTCCAGGGTTGAAAATCAACTGAAATCCGCTTTCAGTATAAACTCTACTCGCCTCAATCAAACAATTTGGGGATTATCTTTTCCCAATCCTTTGGGTTTAGCCGCTGGATTTGATAAAGATGGAGTCGCGGCTGAGATTTGGCATAGCTTTGGATTTGGCTTTGCTGAGTTGGGAACGGTAACATTGCATCCCCAACCGGGTAACCCACGTCCTCGTCTATTTCGTTTACCTCAAGATCAAGCTGTGCTGAACCGGATGGGCTTTAATAACAAAGGGGCGGCGGCTTTAGCCCAGCGACTAGCCAGATCCTCTGGTCATCGTATGCCCTTAACCATTGGGATTAATCTCGGAAAATCAAAAATTACTCCCATTAAACAGGCGGCGGTTGATTATCGTGATAGTTTTCGTCAATTAAAAGATTGGGGAGATTACTTTGTGGTTAACGTTTCTTCTCCCAACACACCTGGACTTCGTAGTTTACAAGATTCTAGCCAACTCAGTCAAATTTTAGAGGCATTACAAACCGAAAATCTTGAGAATAAACCAATACTGGTTAAAATTGCCCCAGATTTAGAATGGGATGCGATCGCAGATATTCTAGAATTGGCTCAACGTTATAAACTAGCGGGTATCATTGCGACAAATACTACTATTAGCCGAGATGGACTGAAAACCGGGGTGATTTCTCGTACCCGTAAATCTGTGACGGAAGAAGCGGGCGGTATTAGCGGCGCACCCGTCAGACAACGTTCAACAGAGGTGATTCGCTGGATTTGGCAACAAACCCAAGGACAACTGCCCATTATCGGCGTTGGGGGGATATTTACAGCCGACGATGCTTGGGAGAAGATTACAGCGGGAGCTTGTTTAATTCAAACTTACACCGGTTGGATTTACCAAGGCCCTGTGATGGTTAAGGAGATTTTAGAAGGATTGCTACAACGTTTGGATGAAGCTGGATTTGACTCGCTGGCCTCTGCTGTGGGTTCTCAAGCTCATTCAAAATAGGGACTCCTCATTCGTCCTGAGTCATTGGTTATATCATGTCCGGATGATTCGTTGTCCTGTAGGGATTGACATGTAACGTCTCTACAAATTTAACGTCTCTACGCTCCAAATCGGATTTTTAATATGGGTTAATTCAACGGACATGATATTATTTGTTTTTGGTTCAATCTTTAGGTGAATTGCCCACAGGTTTAGGCTTGACATATCACCTTGATTTAACAAATCGGCAGTTGTCCGGGTTTGACGGCATGAATATATTCACTGCCAGAGTGGGGCCATCCTCGACGGTAAGAGGCTTCGCCAGGTTGTCCCCATCCTAACTGCAGTAACATTTCCAGGAAGTTTGCTTTTTCCCATTTCCAGATACAAGTCCATTCTGTTCGTTGAGCAATGCCTTCTACTGCCTCCGGTTCAATTAATTGATGATTTTTGCCAGCATTTAAGCTAAGGTACAAGTCCATATTTACAGTGACGGTTAACCAAAATCTGAGCAACTCAGCCTTAGCCGATTTTAAGATCTCCATATCCTCCGGTAGAGCCATCAACTGATCATTAATCGTAGGATATTGCAAGCTATGATTCCCTAGCCTCATCTGTCGCCATACAATTCCAGAAACCTGATGCTGAATTTGATATTGATGAACGGCTGTCTTGAAATCCTGGTAAGCTGTAAATTTCTGAATGCCTTCAGGTTTGAGAAAGCAATCAATCACTGGATTTCCCACAGAAGGAGTTGCTGATAAATTCAGCCGTTTTCCCTGCAAACAGGCTTTGCGTTCATGATTCAAAATTTCAATTAACTCGTCTGTACTGTAGACTTTGGACATTCCCAGTGTCCTCGATTGTCAATCGTGATTATTGTAATTAGATTTTAACGGGTACGGCAATCGATTTCAAAGTGTCATCCCAGCCATTTTTGACAACGGCGATGGGGCTTGAGTGAGGCACCTCAAAGAATTATCAAAAAAAATTGCCATTTTCCGAAAAAAAGTAAGGCGATTGCAGAACTATAAGTAGAACACTAACTAGTAGTTAGCCTTGCTCTGATTGTATGACTCATAGCAGTTTTTAGTTAGCTCATACGGGACGAAACTTAAAGCTGCTATGACTTATTTATTTTGACTGCAATTGTTGAGTGAACCGCAACCCGCCATCGCCTCTAGCGGCTGTATCAAAACATCTACTCTATTTTGCCCTTACTTCATCTGGTGTTAAGCTGCTTGCAACACTTTTAACTGCACGGGAATTTGAATGATAAATTCTGTTCCTTTGCCGATTTCTGAATGACACGATAATTTACCGCCATGTTTCTGTGTCACAATCTCATGGCTGATAGATAATCCGAGTCCTGTCCCTTTGCCAACTGCTTTTGTGGTGAAAAATGGATCAAATAGCTTTGAGTGTACCTCGTCTTTGATACCAGAACCATTATCGATAATTTTAATGGTTACCCAATTGTTATCCAATGTTTCTGTTTGAATAATAATTTGAGCTGGATTATTGTTTATATTATGATTTTCAACAATAGCATCAATTGCATTACTGAGAATATTCATAAAAACTTGATTAATTTGCCCGGAGTAACATTCCACTTCAGGTAAGTTTCCATATTTTCTAATCACTTCTATCGGCGGAGCATCCTGTTTGATTTTTAAGCGGTGTTGCAGGATCATTAAAGTACTTTCTATCCCTTCATGCAGATCCACTTCTTTGACTTCTGCTTCATCTAAACGAGAGAAGGTTCGCATTGATTTTACAATTTGACGAATGCGTTCTGTTCCGACACTCATTGATTGTAATAACTTAGTTAAATCTTCTGTGAGAAATTCTAAATCGATTTCTTCTATTTCTGCTTCGATTTCTGGAACAGGATCGGGATAGTATTGTTGATATAACCGAATTAATTTCAGTAAATCTTTTGTATATTCTTGAGCCGGAATAATATTACCATGAATAAAACTAATGGGATTATTAATTTCATGAGCAATCCCTGCCGCCATTTGTCCTAAACCGGAGAGTTTTTCTTGATGAATAAGCTGAATTTGAGTATTTTGTAGTTCAGCTAAGATTTGCTTCAGTTGAATTTCTGCCTGACGACGAGATTCGATTTCTGTTTGCAGTTCTTCAATTTTCTTATTCAGTAAAATAAAGTTACTATTAGCTTCTTCTTTCTTTTCTAAGCGTAGAAATATTTGAGCCGGATTGTCTTCTGAAGCGGGTTTCATCACTGCTCCGACAGCACGGCAAACCACGATTTCTCCATTATGCAATTGAATTGTTAAACAGCCGAGAATCATTTTTCGACTTCGAGAACAACTCTGTAAATATTTCAATGTGTTTTCTTCAGAATCGGTTAGAAATTCATGAAGGTGTCGTCCTTTGAGTTCTTTACTTTTCAAACCAAACAGAGAAGATACCGGTTTATTCACTGCGAGAATCTCCCCTGTTTGTGTGATAAATAGAGAAGGTTCAGGTAAAACCCTTGCTAATTCAGTAAACTGTTCTGGAGTCATTTCTGAGCCACTCTAAGTATCTTTGTAATTATGCGCTGAAGTATTCTCTACCTTCTGCATCTTCTGCATCTTCTGTTAATTCTAAATAAACCACAACTCGACAACCTGTTGCACCTTCTGCAATGGTTTCTTGCAGCTCAACTTTGGCATATCCTAAATTATTAGCTGTAATTGAACCAAAAACATTTGAAGTCATCATACACATTGAAGGACGACCAATTACTTTTTCTGCAAACGGACAGACTTTGTTTCCAAAGACTATTTTTTCATCCGTTTCTTCAATGACATAAAAATCTCCTTGAATTCTATCTTTGAGATCTACTAAAACATTAATTACCTGATTTCGGGATAATTTAGAAACCTTTAAAGCCGATTTATAAGCAGTATTAATCTGGTCTCCCATACTTTGACCTACAACACTAATAAATCCAGCCGCTTCTTCTAAACCCACTATTTCTTGTAATGTTCCGGAGAGTTCTCGAATCAAAGTTCGCATAAACAAATCTCGCTCTAAGGGAATATCAAGATTAGCAACTGAATGGTTATTTTCTATTGATGAACTCATGAGTTAAATTCCTTAATTTGTACAGAGTATAAGTGTAAATGCACCACAATTTTTGTGATTTAAACGTAAGCCAGTTGAGAGGAGTTATGCTTCACTTGCCAAACGCCGCTGATGTTGTCTTGGCTGTAGTCGGATAGATAATGTTTGACACCATGACTGACAATTTCAGAGATGGCTTGAATAAAGCGATCGCAGTCTTCAAAGGTGTTGTATACCGCAAAGCTAGCACGAATAATACTAGGAATATTGCGTGTCATTCCCTGTTCAACTTCTCGGGCAATCATTTGATCTTGTTGCTCGGAAATATTCTTTAATTTCCGAATATATTCATAGGTATAGAATGCACCATAACCTACACCAATGCCATATTCTTGAGCCAGAATTTCTGCGACTAAATAACCATCAAATCCGTTCAAGTCAAATGGAATTACATGACCTATAGAATTCCCAGATATATATAAAATTACATCTTTAATTTGTTGTAATTTCTCAAAAGTATACTGAACTAAAGACTGTTCATAGTCTGCAATGTTTTCTCGTCCCAAGGCTTCTAGAATTTGAATGGCTCGAGCAATGGCAATGGCTCCCATGGTATTTGGGGTTCCAGGATCATGTGCTTGCTCAGTATAAAAGCGCTTAATTTCAAGATTTTTTGTAATATAAGGTAAATTGCCTCCTCCAATTTGATAGGGAGAATGGGTATTAAAGAAATCTTTTGGCCCAACTAATATTCCTGTGCCATAAGGTGCATACATTTTATGTCCAGAGAAGGCAACAAAATCTAGATGACGGGGGTTATCATCCGGTAGTATATTTACTCGTTGATGGGGAACCAATTGACACAAGTCAACAAATATTTTTGCCCCGTAACGATGGGCTAAGACTGCCATCTCATGAATGGGAGGTTTGTAGCCTGTAATGGTAGAGGCACCTGTAACCGTCAGCAACTTAATTTGTTTATCGAGGGGTTGATGTTGATGCTGCTGAAAAATATGTTCAATTTCTGCTAAATTAACTGTACCATCGGGTTGAGTTTGGTATTGAATCACTTCATTGCAATTCAGCCAAGGCAATAAATTGGAGGAATGTTCAATATCAGAAACCAGAATTTTACCCGGTTGTTTTGCCCACAAGTTAGCAACTTGATTAATTGCACCCGTTGTATTCTGAGTAAAAATCACATAATGATCTGAAGAAGCCCCGATAAATTGACGAATAATCTTGCGACTTGCATCATATTGTTGGGTTGAAATTCGAGATTTTTGTCCTGAACCCCAATGCACGCTACCATAAGCGTCTAACATTTGATCGACGTATTGTTTGACTTCTGCCAATGGTGTAGTCGTTGCTGCATTATCTAAGTTAACGTATCGAATAAAATCTCCAAAGCGGTTTTGAATAATGAAGTTTAATGCATCTGATGAAAATAGGGGTTTGATATTTTCTTGCCAGAATTGATTCTCTTTTTGAAGATGACTTCCTTCTGTCGTTATCGTCATAAGTAGTATAAGTTTTCAGTTCAATGATGTAGAAAGGTAAAATAGTAGGGAATTTTTAACAATTAGCAACTGAATCAATTAAGCTTTGATTAAGGGTCGGAACTCGGGGAATAGTAAGACGCTGATGAGGGATATTCTTTGTATCTTTGATTTCAATTATTATGGATAAATAGATAAATGTCATTCGTGCAAATACGGAAGTTCATCAGATATAAAATGCTGAAACTCATGAAATGCACGGATTTTATTTTGTTTTTATGGAAAAAACTATTTTCTTGATTATCAATCAGTTGATGAAGATAAGTGCTTTTACTTAAGCCAAAAGCTGTAATTTATGAAGTTTATGTAAAAAGTACATAAAAATTATCAACTTTATATTAAATTTAAACTTTAAATAGTCATTTTAACTCGTTTAAGATTATAGTTTATATCATTTAATTGAAGAGTATAAAACCAATCAGACAGCAATTATTGATAGAGCAGTCAGTTCTTGAGAGCTAAATCAGTAATTAACTTTTGCTTTTAGTGATTTAACCCATGGTAATGGAGATTGATAGTTAACTTGAACTGTGGTTATGATTGGACTTTAAAGCATAGAAAAAGCAACATCTATCCTGTAAGCTTTGATTTTCAATCTCTATCCCTGTCAAATCGAGATACATTCTCGTCAAGTAATAGAGTCTGCTGAAAGAGTCGTGAAGAAGTTTGACCCCATTCATAAATCAATTTTTGTTATTTTTAATGCATCTACAGCGCTACACACTATCTCAATTTATCTCAATTATTGGAAGCCAACCTATAGGACACACTGACGATACTTTCTCATGCAGACAATTCACTGATGATGCACGCTTGCCACAAACGCTCAACGACTGTACATCGTCGGTGTACTACTGTATTAATAAAATATCCCAATAAAAAACGCCCCCCCGTAGGAGAGCGTTTGTGTTATTCAGTTAAAAGAATTAACCGTTGATAACGGGAGCAGACTCAACAGATGCTAAGTCTAAGGGGAAG
>JBARXJ010000007.1:0-24636 GCA_049647265.1 Microcoleaceae cyanobacterium | reverse complement strand
GCTAATGAGTGACGAAGTTCTTCTAAGGTGGCATCAGAGTTACTATGAACTAACTCTCCTAGAGCTTCCAACTGTTGAGAGTTAAGTTGAGTGGGTGGAGCGTTTCGTTCGTACAACCGGAGCAATTGAGCCTGTACGCGCGATATTGTTTGAGTAATTTCTCGGTCCAACTCAATGCTACATAAAAGCGTTGAGCGAGCCTGACGTTAAGCTAAGATGCATTTAAACTGCATATCAGTCCCAGGCGATCGCTGCCATCACCGCCAATCGGGGTATAAAGTAACAGGTTGCATAGTAACGGGTAGGATTTATGAAGAGTAAGCAAACAACTCTGAAATTTGTGATTATAGTCAAGGGTCTAACCCGTTACCCGACACCCTAATTGGAGCATTCCCAAAGCCTGACGGCAATAGGGCGCTTAGCCCATGGCTACCGCGCTTGGCGATCGCTAGTGCGCCCACAGGTGGCGCGGTGAGTGCAGTGCAGCCATTGGGGGTTTCCACGGGGCATATAAACGGAGCGGGAAACCCACGCTCCCCAGCCCCTCCCCATGAGCAACTGCCGTTGGCGTAGCCTCTCTGGAGCGCGTAGCCCGTGCGAAGCACGTAAGAGATACCCGTTAGCGCAGCGCTCGCGTTAGCCTTAGGGGGTCTCGAATTTACCCGTTACCTTGCCTATAGCAGCAATTTAAAAGCGTGACAGCTTATCGTTATATTACCTTCATTGTAAACGTCAATGATTTTTTGTCTAAAATCAACAGAATACGGCTTCATCGGCCAATTGAGTTGGGGTTAATAATTCTCTTTAATCGTACCTCGCTAGCTTAGAAAATGCTATAGCGATCTGTCAAGAAAAAATTGACGGATATAGCCGCTTCAATTTAATCCGAGCATCTTCAGTGGTAAATTGCCAATCTGCTTTAGAGGAGATTTGATTTCTACGCTGTTCCCAAGCAGAAACTTCCTCTTTTAAAACCTGTCCCACGCTTTCATGGGATATGCTCTCTACATATCCCATCACCACCATCTGGTCTGCCAGTCGTCGCAATGTCCAACGTTTAGCTCCTGGAGGGGCTTCCTCTGCGTCTAAGCGTTGTAGCTTTAATGATGTCCTGGGACGAGGGTTGAGTGCATTGTCTAGGCTTTCTTCGACAAACCGTTGGCGAACTCTTTCGATGGTTCGGATGCTGATATTGAAAGCCTTGCTCACAGCAGAATACGACCATGATTGATTTTGCGGGCAGCAGCAAAACCTTTTTGGGTTAGTTGTTCTAGCCTTTGGCGTTCGTCGGCAGTCAGGCAGACAATATATCGCTTGGCTGGCATAGTTTGTGGAGAGCGTAGATGGACTCTTCTATTATCCGTCAAAATAGGTTTGACAGAAAACTAGCCTATTCAAGCTAACTAATCTGACTCAATCTATCTCCGTCAACAGAGGTTAACGGATTTAAGAGGACTTAAACTGTATGGAGCTAAGCGGGCTCGAACCGCTGACTTTCACAATGCCATTGTGACACTCTACCAACTGAGTTATAGCCCCTTGCACGATTCAATATTGTATCTTTCTATAACCTAAACTGTCAAGTCTTTCACTGATAAAAGTTATAAAATACTCAAACCTATTGAGATAGTGGTGTTACAGTAAAAGTGCGATCGCCAATCAGCTTTACAAATTATTCAATAAGGATAAGGATAATACTGAGATAATTGAGTAAAGTGCTGGATGCAAGATCCCATTAAGAAATACACTAGCATCACAGCCGCTGCAGACACAGCCACTAAAATACCCGCTAGTACGAATGAAAATTCTCGATACTTAGCAGCCTGCTGCATCAGATGCAGTGACCAGGCAACTAAAGCGACATCAATCATTAAAATTGGAATCAGCATAAGTTACATTTAGTAACATTCTTTTACATTCTAACAGGTAATTTTCAGAACGGACAGATTGATATCAACCTAAGGGTTGATTTTTGTGGAGTAAATGTTGAGAATTATAACAATTTTTTAAGGAATGGGATGGCGAACTGAAACTTGCTGTTGGGTGAGATAGGTCTTAATCTCTGCAACACTGAGTTGACCATAATGCAGTAAGGAGGCAAGTAGGGCAGCCTCTGCTTTTCCCTCAGTTAACGCTTGATAGATATGATGACAGTTACCTGCCCCTCCTGAAGCAATGACCGGAATTTCCACCGATCCAGCAATAGTCCGAGTTAACTCTAAGTCATACCCGGCTTGAGTCCCGTCTGCATCCATACTCGTAATCAGCAGTTCTCCCGCGCCTCTGTTCTCAAGCTCTTTAGCCCAGGCAATCGCATCTATCCCTGTATTCTTGCGCCCTCCTCGGACATATACATCCCATCCAGGGTTTGCCGGATCATTACGACGACGAGCATCTATGGCTACTACAATACACTGTGCGCCGAAGCGATCGCTGGCTCGGTTAATGAAGTCAGGGTCACGCACAGCCGCTGAGTTGATACTGACTTTATCCGCACCTGCCCTTAACAAGTTTTTAATATTGTCTAAGGTTTGGATACCCCCGCCGACAGTCAGTGGAATAAAGACCTGTTCAGCGGTGCGATAAACAACGTCGATAATTGTATCACGGTCTTCATGGGTGGCTGTAATATCCAAAAAGACTAATTCATCTGCCCCTGCTTCATTATAAATAGAAGCCAATTCCACTGGATCTCCGGCATCTTTAAGATCAACAAAGTTAACCCCTTTAACCACTCGACCTGCATTAACGTCTAGACAAGGTAAAATTCGTTTCGCCAGCATAATATATAGTTCTGTCAAATCCAATCAATTTTAAGAGCATACTGTATTAGCAGATTTCTATAAAACTCATCTACACCTTACTCAACAGCAGGTTGCCAACACCCATGAAACCCATTCGGTACGACACTGGGTAACTGTAAAACACAAACGGGTTCAGTATCAAGTCCCTTAGCATCATAGATCCAAACTTCACTGCTATTTTTCTGGCTATCAAACACGACTGTTATGACCCACCCTGTTTCAGGATCAGCTTCATTGGGAATATAAAGTGGTTCTGTTGGATAACGGTTTTCCCCAAAGTCCGCTACGGTAAGTTGTTGCGTTTGATGATTAAATTGGGCGATCGCCCCAAACATTTCTGTGGCAATATTGACACCACTACGATGAATAGACAGATAAGTTTGATGTAATTGCTGTCCGACTTCAGAAGCTGCCACTGTAGGAAACTCACAGCAACGTTTGACTAAGGCTTCTGTTGCTATAACATTAGCGGTTTGTGGATTAATCCGAATTTGGCAGAAGTTGCCTAATGCCGGGGTAGAGGTTTGTCCGGTTGCGACTTGTTTGAGATATTGATTAGTTTGATTAAAATCATCATAACGAACTAACGTTAAGTTAATCATGCCCTCAGCATCAACACAGCCATTACCAAAATGCCATTGAAACCAAGCATCAGTTTCTCCTCGACTGACTAACTGTAAACTATTACGATCAACGACTAAAATTTGTGTGCCTTCCTGAGGTTGCCATTGCAACGCCTCACCGAAAGACTTTAACCGAACTAAAGCAGGTAATAAGTCTAAGCGTACTGGCGGTACAATAAACACCAAGTATTGCCCAGCCAAAACAAAATCATGAATTAAAGCAACGCCCTCTAAAGGAATTGAGTTCTGTTGTTGAATGTTACCAGTGCAGTCGCTACGGTAAAGATTCAGTTGAATTTTACTGCCTAAACTCACCCCAAAATTAAATATCTCTCCGGTTTGAGGATCAAGTTTGGGATGGGCTGAATAAGGAAAATTGGATCTCGAACTGCCTAAGGTGTCCTCGCCTTGAGTGTCTAAAGTCTGTAAATCTAAAGCATGGGGAAGTCCGCCTTCCCACAGGGTTAACAGTCGATCTTGAAGCGGTAATACTGAAGTATTGGCAACATTCTTTAATGGCTTCGTTAAACGATCCCATAACGAACCAGGAGGAACCATACCATAGCCCCCAAACAGTAACTTTTCGGCTTGTTGTTCTTGTAAATATTCCTGAGTTTTGACATAACGATAGGTGCTTGTTGCCCCCGTCTCGGTAAAATGAACCGCTAAAACGGCCCCATCTCCATCAAACCAATGCCCCACTCGTCGTCCCCCGCGTTCGAGTCGTGCCGGGCCATTACGATATAACGTCCCCCGTAAATTGTGGGGGATAGCGCCGGATAACAGGGGTAATGGAGTCAGGGGAAATTCAGCGGCAGCATCACGATATTGCTGATTCCAAGTTGGGGTAGAAGTCCTCATAACAGACAAATTTTTGATAATCTCCAGATTCAATCGGTAAACGTTCGCGGGATTTGTTACAATCAACAGGATTATACTGCTATGCGACTAGAATATCCTTGAGTCAGTCTATTAATCTGTCAAGAACAGATGAATTTTTAGAAGAACTTGCAGCGATTCAGCAAACCCGCGCCAAGCGAATTGCACTACTGGGATCTCGGCACGTTCCCCTCACTCACCAAAATTTGATTGAGTTACTCAGTTATGCTTTGGTTCTTGGGGGCAATTACGTGATCACATCGGGAGCCACAGGAACCAATTCAGCGGTGATCAAAGGGGCAATGCGAGCCGATCCGAATCTGCTCACTGTCATTTTACCTCAGAGCCTGAAGCGTCAGCCGAAAGAGTCTCGTGTTCAGCTAGAACAGGTGATTCATTTAGTAGAAAATCCTAAGGGTGATACCTTATCTTTAGCTGAGGCGAGTGCGTTATGCAATCAAGAGATTATCTCACGCTGTCAGCAACTGATTAGTTTTGTGTTTCATGACAGTACAACCTTACTTAAAACTTGTGAGGAAGCTGAACATCAGCGAAAAGTGGTCACGTTATTTTACTTTGATTAGGAAGTCGTTCACCAAATGCTGTTTGGATTTTCTACCTCAACTCTGTTGCTGTTGGCGATCGCGATCGCTGCTGCTTTAATTTATCTTCCGTTTTTAGTGGTCGGATTTGCTCGGCTACAAGCAGGTTATGATACTCAAGCTCCCAGAGCTATGTTTGATCGCCTACCTGCTTACGCTCAGCGCGCCACCTGGGCACATCAGAATGCCTTTGAAACCTTTATGCCGTTTACCGCTGCGGCGTTAATTGCCTATGTTACTGGGCAAACCTCTGAATTAGTAGCAGGAAGTGCGATCGCTTTTGTCATTGCTCGTGCATTTTACCCTGTTTTTTATATTTTGAATGTGCCTATAGCGCGTTCATTAATGTTTGGTATTGGTTCGCTCTCAACTGTTATTTTATTTACGGTGAGCTTACTGAGTGTAAATGATCTCAGTTAAATGTTTTAAATTTAGTGATTAATGGCTTCAACATATTCTTTTGATATTGTGAGTGATTTTGATCGACAAGAGCTGGTCAATGCTATCGATCAAGCCAAGCGAGAAATTGGTAATCGTTACGATCTAAAAGATACAAAAACGAAGATTGATTTAGGAGAAACCGCTATTACAATTGAAACCGATAGCGAGTTTACGCTACAATCAGTTCATACTGTTTTACAAACAAAATCGGCTAAACGAAATCTGTCTTTAAAAATATTTGATTACGGTAAAATTGAATCGGCTACAGGCAGTCGAGTTCGCCAAGAAATTCAATTAAAAAAAGGAATTAGTAAAGAAATCTCTAAGCAAATCACTAAAATCATTAAGGATGAATTTAAAAAGATTCAAGCCTCGATTCAAGGAGATGCGGTTCGGGTGACGGCAAAGTCTAAAGACGAACTACAGCAGGTGATTCAGCGATTAAAGCAAGAGGAATTACCGGTAGCGTTACAGTTTAATAATTATCGGTAAATCATCAATAAATCGTTCTTTTTTAAATGTTTTGATTGAAGCAATGTCTCAACTGCCCCCTTTAAATACAGAAACGATTTGGTCAATCTTAAATGAAGAATTAGAGGATGATCTTGTCAATCAATTGGTTTGGCATTATCTCGGTTATCGGCGAAATTCTGAAACGAATCAGTGGGATACAACAGCAGTCGCTCCAGATTGGGTATCAGATTATCCCGAGCCTCCTAACTTTATTGAAAGCCGCCCAGCAACAGTAAAGTTAACTCGTTCAATCAATAAAGAAAATAAACAATTACTGAAAGAATATCTAGGATTTAAAGGATACAAAATTAATGAACTTAATCCCCGCAGAACTCGTCGAGCAACTGCTGCAAATTGGCTCTTGTCTGCGATCAAACAGCAACAACAAACTGATTAGTGATAGGAATTACGTTCTTGACAAACATCTGTTGTTTTTGAGTAAAGACAATACCACAGACACTCAAAAGACCAACATAAAGCTTACAGCATGACCTCTGGAATACAGGCGCGAGCTTACTATTGCAAGCGTCCCAGTTGTCTACAGTCTATACTCTCCCTGGAATCAAGAACTCATAACGAACCCCGAATGCATTGGTCTGGGCAAACTGAAGAGATCACATACAATAGAATTATGTTAGTTGTAACTGATCTCCATTGTTCAAGCCTGTTTCAGCCACATTGTTGGCAACGCTAGCAGTGCGAGGCTTTCAATTTCATCGATTGTATGCAAGTTAGTTTATGTTATCGATCGCTTGCCAAGTTTAGCTTGTCAAGGAAATCGTTGGGTTTTTTCTCTTTGATCTGTTCGCAAGAGTGATTAAATTCTGTGACAAAATAAAAGGGAAACTAACTGATTTGATCGCGACTCGATCAAAGTCTTTTGCCTTGATTCGATCACAGTTAGCCGATCAACATCCTATCTGCATAAATTAGACGCCTTTACTGAAGTTTATTCATCATTCAGCTCACCTTGCCAGACCAAATAATGTCTAATACACATCCTCAATTTACAGTTCATTTCTGGGGCGTGAGAGGGAGTATCGCCTGTCCAGGTTCAGAAACAGTCCGGTATGGCGGTAATACCTCTTGTGTCGAGATGCGAGTGGGTTCAGAACGCTTAATTTTTGATGGAGGAACCGGCTTGCGAGTCTTAGGACAGTCGTTGCTGTCTCAAATGCCTCTACAAGCCCATTTACTCTTTACCCATTCCCACTGGGATCATATTCAAGGCTTCCCTTTCTTTGTCCCCGCTTTTATTCCCGGAAATACTTTTCATATTTATGGGGCAGTTGCACCAGATGGGTCTACAGTCGAACAACGACTCAACGATCAAATGCTTCATCCCAACTTCCCGGTACCCCTACAAATTATGGGGGCAGATTTAAAGTTTATTGATGTTGAAGTGGGTCAAGCCATTTCAATTGGAAATGAGGTCAAAGTAGAGACGGCTTTACTCAACCATCCTGGAGAAGCAGTGGGATATCGAGTCAATTGGCGAGATTATGCTGCCGCTTATATCACAGATACAGAGCATTTTCCAGACCGCCTCGATGAAAATGTCTTATTTTTAGCACGAAATGCTGATGTTTTGATTTACGATACGACTTACACCGATGAAGAATATCATTCTGAGAAAAGTAGCAAAGTCGGTTGGGGACATTCAACTTGGCAAGAGGCGGTTAAACTTGCTGAAGCGGCAGGGGTGAAGAAACTGGTTCTGTTTCATCATGACCCCATGCACAATGACGATTTTCTAGATCAATTGGCAGATGAAGTGACAAAGCGCTTTCCGGAAAGTGTACTCGCTAAAGAAGGACTGTCTTTGCAACTGGTTCCCCCAAATGTCACGGCAACTGGATCGCCTCCACAGTTGATATCCCCAGAAACAAGAGCGATCTCTTAAATGCCAGATCTCAGGTTCGTCTTTTTTACTGTTTTTCCATCCAAGCTAAACACATTTGCATCTGTTGTTTCATTGTTTCAGTATCAGCATGATAGCGCCGTCCATGACCCGGTAAAACCCATTCAAAAGAGTAGTTGGCTAAGTTCTTCATTGACTTAAGCAGCTCACTCCAAGAATACCAGCAAACATGACGGAAAGCATAAAGCTGATTTAAAGAGGACGACCAAGCTAAATGATCTCCTGTAAACAGAAACTGATTGTTATACAGTAAAACGGTATGACCTTTTGTATGTCCAGGCACTGGAATAATCAGTAGATCGGGTGCGAGTTGGATGGGTTCAACACCGGAGAGTTTGATTTCAACGCCTTGGGTATCAGGGTTAATTTCTTCTTCGTGCAAAATGCGTTCACAGCCGAAATGTTGATGGAATTTTTCATGATCGGCAACATCGTCTTGATGGGTTAAATACATATACTTAATCTCTCCCATCTTTTCCAATTGTTTGACCAGAGGCGGAGAAAATCGAGGAGAATCGACTAAAATATTACCTTCGGGTCGTTGGATTAGATAGCTGGCTGCACCGTAGGAATCTTTAGAATGATATCCGCAATGATAAACGTTATCTGCCACCAGAATAGGGAAACTCTGTTGAGCTACTTTAACATCTTTTGGTTTTTCTACCGTTCCAATAGAGGCTGTTGGACAGGCGAGTAAGGCTTGCATTGCCAGTAACTGTTCTTTCTCATTATCGGGTTGATGGTAGACTGCTGACATTTCCCCGGTGCGATTAAATACAGAGGATGCCATCCAACGGCAGGTGTCACAGTCAATACAGGTTTGATCGACGTAGAAATTTCCGGGTGTATTCTCCGGACGGCGTTGTTGTAACTTGGCCATAATTTATATTCGGATAAAGTCGTAATCGTTATGAGTTTATTTTAGCAAACTCTGATGAGCGATGGGTAAGCCGGGGACAATAGAATATATGAATGATTCAGGTGTACCATGAATAGCAAACCAAAACTTCGCCGCTCTTTATTAACAGATCGCCAATCTTTATCGATTCAAGACTGGCAAAAAAAAAGTCATTACCTTTGTCTTCAACTGCAAAAGTCAACAGTTTTTAATCAATCTCAAACTATTTTGGCTTATTTTAGTTTTCGTAAAGAACCCGATCTAAGTTTATTATTTAAACAGAATTTTAATAAAGTTTGGGGATTTCCTCGCTGTGTTGAACAGAATTTAATTTGGCATCAATGGCAACCTTCTGAGCCATTAAATCGGGGAAAATTTGGTATTTTAGAACCGGATATTAATGCGCCTCAAATTGATCCTCAAACTGTGGATTTAATTTTAGTGCCAGCAGTCGCTTGTGATGGGCAAGGTTATCGTTTAGGATATGGAGGTGGATTTTATGACCGTTTGCTGAGCTTACCGCAATGGTCAACCATTCCAACAGTTGGGATTATTTTTGAACAGGCATACTTACCGCAACTCCCTCGAGAAACTTGGGATCAACCACTGCAATTTATTTGTACTGAAAATCGATTAATTACGCCTTCTTTTTAATGAAAATTCAATCAGTAAAAGTAAAAACTTATTTAAAAAAGGCTGTCACTTATTTAATACTGATTCTGATTGCAGTTTTAATTTTATTTCCATTATTTTGGTTAATCAGTACAGCGTTTAAGTCGCCCACCGAAAATCTGTTTGATTTCCCCCCGCAACTATTGCCTCAACAACCCACTTTTAATAATTTTATTCAGGTTTGGCAAACTCATCCTTTTGGGCAATATCTCTTGAATAGCGTCATTGTTGCTGTCCTGACTGTGAGTTTAAATTTACTATTTTGTGCTTTAGCGGCTTATCCTTTAGCGAGATTAAGGTTTTGGGGGCGAGATTGGATTTTTATATTAATGGTTGCAACCCTGCTCATTCCTTTTCAAATTGTAATGATTCCTTTGTATGTATTAACGGTTAAATTAGGTCTAAGAAATAGCTATTTAGGAATTATTCTACCGAATTTAGCGTCAGCTTTTGGGATATTTTTACTGCGACAAGCCTTTCAAGGTGTGCCGAAAGAATTAGAAGAAGCAGCAAGAATTGATGGTTGTTCAGAGTTAGGAATTTGGTGGAATATTATGTTACCTGCAATTAAACCCGCTTTAGTTACTCTCGGCATTTTTGTGTTTATTGGGGCATGGAGTGATTTCTTATGGCCGTTATTAATTTTAGACAAGCCAGAATATTACACTTTACCCTTAGGTGTCGCTCAGTTAGCCAGTACGTTTTCCTTAGATTGGCGACTGATCGCCGCAGGATCTGTAATTTCAATTGCACCGATTTTACTCTTATTTTTATGGATTCAGCGCTATATTGTTCCTACAGAAACCGCGACAGGTGTTAAAGGATAAATAGTATAAATCACTAAATTATCGGGATCTAAATACACCTTTTGGATAAGCAATTCGCTTATGATTCACTTGTTCCCAAACTCGAACAAACACTTCAGCAATTTTAGGCATTTCTTCTCGCTTGAGTTGAGAATCAATCAGTTGTTTATCTTGCCATCTTGCCTTCAGAATCTTATTCACCATCTGTAAAGCTTCCTCATGGGTGGCATCTTTAAGCGATCGCAACGCCGCTTCGCAAGAGTCCGCTAACATCATAATTGCGGTTTCCTTCGATTGAGGGATGGGGCCATCGTAACGAAAATCTTCTTCTCGGACAATTAAATTGGGATCGGCTAAGGCTTGTTGTTTGGCTTGATGATAAAAATAAGCAATCAACATATTACCCTGATGTTCGGGAATAAAAGCCCGAATTGATTTGGGTAAACGGCATTTCTTCGCCATCACCAACCCTTCACTGACGTGCCTTTTAATGATTCGGGCACTCTCCCAAGGATCGTCAATTTCGTCGTGTTTATTCGGCCCACCCATCTGATTTTCAATAAATCCAAGGGGATCGTGCATTTTACCAATATCATGGTACAGCGTTCCGGTTCTGACTAACTCTGCATTGCACCCTAAGGCTTGGGCGGCTGCCTCTGCTAGGGTAGCGACAAACATTGTATGTTGGAAGGTTCCAGGGGCTTCTGTGGCTAAGCGCTTTAATAATGGACGGTTGGGGTTGGCTAATTCTGCCAGACGAATGGGGGTAATTACGTCAAACAGATGTTCTAAATAAGGACTCAATCCCAAGGCAACGATACTCCAAGCTAAACCCACTAAGATTTGTAGAAAACCTTCCCCTAACAGTAAATACCAAATGGAAGTGGCTGTCGCACTTAAAATTAAGGCAATAATTAAATAAACACTCCCCTGGGCTAAGCCAACAGCCCCCCCGAGTAAAGCTAATTCTTCCCGCGATCGCAACTGTCCCGCTAACAAGCTACCCACAATACCCCCGATGGCACTGGCAATTAACGGAATCATGTCCACGTCTAAGCCAATGGGTAAGACCAGGGACAGTAAGCTGACCACACTCACACCCACGACAGAACCATAAAAACTCCCGGCTAATAAGCCCACAGCGGGTAGATTAGGGGCAATGGGAACTTGAAGTAAAATCAGTAAAGGCGTACTCAGGCTTAATAATAGGAGTAACAGATAATCTCGGCGGCGTAAACTGGGTCGCGATCGCTGTCCGGCTAGTAAGACCATGATCACACAGCCACAGATCATCCCTACAAATCCGAGTAACCCGATCCAATTCACACCCCGTTCACTTTTACCAAAATGATCCAGCAGTAAGAATGTTTCCTGTGAAATGGGTTGTCCGGCTTCAACAATGACATCCCCTGCTTTGGCTGTGACTTTAACTTCCAAAATCTCCCGTGATTTTGCTTCTGCTTGTTGCCGGGTGGCTTCGTCATCTTTGACTAAATTCGTTTCGAGAGATTGACTTAGAAGTTGATTGGCAAAGCTTCGAGTTTCTTTGGGGATAAAGTAATTGACTTGGACTTGAGTGGCTTTTTGTAAGTCTTGGGGTTGTAGTCCTGGCGCAATCCCTTGGGTCAGCATTTGTTGCAAGATTCGCTCAATCCCGGCTTTGGTTTGTGACCACACAGGATCGGACCATTTCAAGACACTCATCCCCCAAGTTTTAACGGTGGGTGACTGGGTGCTGGATGTTTGAGAGAGAGTATTAATGGTTTGAAAATAACGTTTTCTTGCCTTCAACACTTCATTCATCAGGCGTGTAAATACTTCGGGAGAGACTTTCTGCTCATAAGCTTTCAGTTGATTGTAAGCTTTGCGATGAGTTGCGTTTTGCGGCTGACTAAATTTACCGGGTATTTGAGTACTCGCAATATTAGTAGGACCCATATTTAATTGAGGCACAAGCGCCATTTGATCAAACTGAAGCTGCAATTCACGCCATTGAGATTCTGGCGCACTACGTAGATAATGCTGGACATCGGTTGAAAGCACAGTCGTACTGTAGTAGGGAAATGGCTCAATCCCTTTGCGAGTTGTATCAATGAGATCTAACTCTGTTTTAACTTTGTTGCGAATCTCTTGATTAATGGCAGAATCAGGCGCTAAAACAGGGGTCAGTGCCAGTAAATCCCGTGCATGGTTACGTTTTGCATTGGTGGACTTCTGATCAATGACTTCTGCGTCAGTCGGAGCAATTACCGTTTCAGGTGCTTGTTTACCGACTGTCAGTGTCGGCTGGTTATAAAAGCGAACCCCCATCATACCTGTCAAGCAAACCACAGCTATAACAATCAGCAGAGGTGCACTGATTTCAGCCGATTTCTCGAACTTATGTTTACAGTAATCAGAAACTCTCATATTCCACCCTGAAATACGAGAGGAGATGGAGGATGTTGATCCAGAAATTCTACTCGTCTCAAACCAATCAAGCCGAGACTGGGGGCGACGGATATAACGACAGAGTTGTCCAATCTGTTGTGTGAGGGATTGAAATGTGTTCATTTACACTCTTTGCTGATCAATCAGTTAGGGTGGATAGCCGTGTTAATTTAATTTTAAGTTACAAATTTATCAAGCAAAAGTCGCCGCGGAAGGCGGTCATCGCAGGCACCGGATTTTACATCCGGTGTACCGATGACTTTTATATGGTAGTTGCTTTGCACCTCACCGAGTTTAATTCCGGTGTAGCGATGACTTTTACATGGTATAGCGCTTTGCAGGTAGAATAGATAATGCGATCGCGAGAGCGTTAGTGCGGATCAAATCAGAAGTAGCATGACTCTCATCTTCATCAGGTCAGGTTTGAATCTCTTGCTATCTATCTTCTGTTGTATCCGCCTCCTGTTTCAATCAAGCTCAGTCAATGGGTTAATGGGTAGCTATGCTTTTATCCTAGTCTGGCAGAGACAAGGGTGCAGCTACAATCAAGGATGTTAGGGGGTTTGCATTTGGACTCAGAATAGAATAAAGCCCTGCCCAAACTTGAAACAGTTGAGTCGCTTGATTGATGATTTGCCGATCGCTTGGAATCATGTTTGTTACAGTGGGTTTGGAGGTAACATCTAATTTTAATTGGGTAAGTCTTCTCAATTTAAGTTGCCAAGCGGTTGGAATACCCGTTAAACCGTTATATGTTCCAGATAATGCGCCAACGATAGCGCTGGTTAAGCTAGAATTAGGACAAATTCTCATTGCTCGCTGAACGGAGACAGAAAAAGCGTTTGGAGTACTTAAAAAACAATATATAGCGATCGCTAAGCTAGAAGAAAACTGTAGCGAACCGCTAGAATTAGGCATCAGAGCAGAAATTACGCTTGTATTATTGGTCTGTTGTTGCAGTAAAGTCTGTACTTGTATGAGTTGTTCAGCCAGTTGGGTTTCTTCTGGAATTTGAGTCAGAACGTTCGGTATCAATTGATGTAGATTGGCTTCGGGTTTGAGCAACTCAGCTATTATTTTACCAAAGGCGAGTCGTTCAAGAGTTGTATCGAATGATTGCCCTTGCCCAAATTGAGAGAGGGTTTGCAGTTGTTGCCTCAGATGTTGAGAATTTTCGTGCAAAAACAGTATGATTGGCAGTGCGGCAACCTCTTTTAAATATTCATATTGAGGTGAGGATTCAGTTGAGGGTTCACCTGGATTGTAGAGCAGATGATGATGAGTTTGCCAAATTTGCTGCCAATCTTCCCAATTAATATTTTGTTGGGTGATTAAACTGTTTGTCCAGCTTGAGATCAGACTTAAGGGAGGATAGGGTACAGTGATTGAGCTTAAAGATTGACTGTGGGAAATAACTGCTTGTGCCGGGGGTATATCATCTGTGATCCACCGGGAGAACAAACCTAAGGAGATGCCGAGCAAGCTGCCCTGAAATTGATTTAGCAGTGAGTGTCCCATATTCATCTCTAGCAATAGGCTATTTTTGAGCATCAGCAATTTTAGCTCAACTTAACCCTGTCCTGTATTGTGCTGACGGAGATAGGTGACTAAGCCTTGCAATCCGAGACGATAACTCTCTGCTCCAAATCCACTCACTTGGGCGATCGCAATCGGTGCAATATAAGAGTGATGCCGGAATGACTCACGGCGATAAATATTGCTTAAATGCACTTCTACAGTCGGGAGATTGACAGCCGCTATGGCATCTCGAATTGCTACACTGGTATGGGTGTAAGCTGCTGCATTGATTAATAAACCCTGGTACTGGTCTTGAGAAGCCTGAATCGCATCGACCAATGCGCCCTCATGATTAGATTGAGTGATGGAGAGATTGACCTGTAATGCATGAGCTTCTTCTGTCAGCATCCGATCAATTTCTCTGAGGGTGATTTTACCGTAAGTTTCAGGCTCTCGTTGACCCAGCAGGTTTAAGTTTGGGCCATGTAATACCAGAATACTATACACTCGTCAGCAATCCTTTTTGCTTTTGCTGTCAGTTTCCTATCACCTACGATGATTTAAGTCGTCTACTGGAATAGGAATCGGCTCTGGCTCTGGCTGAGTTTCTGGGCCGAGTAATGCCTCAATCAGCTTACGTGCCCATTCTTGCAGTTTTTCCAGCACCTTTTCTATGTATTCCATTATACAAATGGCTCCTTATTAATACGTCTAATAAGTAACTTGACTTAAAGTCTTTTGTTTCTTTGGCTTTATTCAGCTTTGCTATGGAGTTCAATCCTCACTTTACCCAAAAGTAAAATGACTTTTCCCTGATTGTATCAAGTTTTAGTTGAATGTCTATCAAAGGCTAGGCTTGATTCTCCAAGAGCTGCTGCGATAAACTTTACCACTTTTACTATTTTCATCTTACTTTACTTAAGTTTGCTTCTAATCTCAAGCATTTCTGGGGCAAAGTATATCTAAATCTAGTTTAGTCAAGTGGGAACTTATGGTTTATCTTTTATTTTATTTTTATATATCATAACGAATCTTTACAGATTTGTGCAAGGAACTGAAAGGAATAGAATATTTACCCCATATTAATCCCTCAATAGATAGAGTTCAACAGCGATCGCGGAAAAATATAGACAATCGATCATCGCTTTCTCCGCGCTCGTTCGCTGCTGTGGGTCATGGATGACTATCCTGCAATTCTGAGCAGTTCTACATCAAAGATTAAAGTGGCATTAGGAGGAATGACTCTGCCTGCTCCTCGAGAGCCATACCCTAAGTCGGGAGGAATAATCAGCTTGCGCCGTTCTCCAACTTTCATATCGGCGACCCCTTCGTCCCAGCCTTTGATCACTTGGCCTACACCTATTTTAAATTCAAATGGGCGATTGCGATCGCGGGAGCTATCAAACTTCGTCCCATCTTCTAAAGTTCCGGTATAGTGAACCACGACTTTTTGGCCAGTTTGAGGAGAAGCACCGTCTCCTTCTTCTAAAACAACGTATTTTAAACCGGATTCAGTTGCTACCACGTTTTCGTCTGAGCTTGTCATGTTTTGAGCTAGTGTAATTTTAGGTTGAGGTGCAATCCCTTGAGAGAGTAAAGGATTGCTGGGTGTTTTCGGTGTTTGTGTTTGCTCTTGTTCAACCGCAGTGGTTATATTATCCGCTTTAGCCTGCGGACTAATGGATGTGATTTGCGCCACAATCAAAATAACTGCACTGACGACAATCACACCTAAACTAATCAAAATTTCTCGCACAAAAAATCCTCCTTGCGTTCTCCCAATATAAATGGGTGCTAAAATTATGTGAGATTGGGTGTATATTTAGCGCCATAGACGATTTTCTAAGTCTCGGATTTGGCGTTCTATTCGATCCAAGCGTCCTCGCAACTCATCAAGTTCTGATTGGCGCGGAACCCCAATGTCTTGCATCATATTACGAATCTGTCGCTGCATGAGTTCTTCAAGGTTCGTTTGATCGAGTTTGAGTTGTTGCATCATTTCTTCAACAAACTTTGTCCCTTGTTCTGGGTTAATACGTCCTTCTTTGACCCATTGGTCGCTAATCTCTTGTACCTTTTCGGCAACGAGGGAAGTTGTCCCAATGCCGAGCATCAACAGTTGTTTGAGTAAATTATTATTCTCCATTCTTTTAATATGCGGTGGGTGAGCTAAAATAGACAACCTAGTAGGATTGAGTTAAACAAAGCTTAGAATCACTTATATCCTATATTAATATTTGAGCGATTGAATCAGAGTATTGGCATGAGGTAAAGACTGTCTGTATAGCGATATTGTCTTGACTATAGACTCTTTCCTAGACAGTACCCAGGTGCTCTGTACTTGTCTTTATCCTCAGCTACGATTAGTTATACTGTTTTTTGCGATGAGTTTTACCATAAACGACTCTCTCTATTATATTTATGGCTGAATGTCCCCGTTGTCATCAACGAGTTGATTCTCAAGCAGTGGTTTGTCCCTACTGTAAGTTTGACCTCAAAGCCTTTGGTCATCCTGGCATTCCATTACATCGGGCCAGTGAGGATAGCTATCTCTGTGACAGTTGCCTTTATCATCAGGACGATACGTGTAATTTTCCTCAGCGTCCTTTAGCCAAAGATTGTACGCTCTATCAAAATCAAGCCGAAGTTGTTACCCTGTCTCCTGTCGCATCTCAACCTTCTCGGATAATAACTGTGATGCAATGGTGCCGACAGCACACCACGGCTTTAGCATTGGCCGGACTGATATTGATCAGTTTACTGTTGTCTCTGTTGTGAGTCACTCCGAGACAGGGCAATATATCTGCCAAATCAATTTTATAAATTTAGGGCGAACGATGGGACTCGAACCCACGAATGGTGGAACCACAATCCACTGCCTTAACCCCTTGGCTACGCTCGCCATTCGAGATATGATCATAACACAATATTTTTATTTTGTGTAGCGTTTAGTGTAAAGAGTTAGTATTTTTTTCAGAAATTTCAGCCCGATCCCTGTTATTCTCGGTCCTCTGCCCCTGAGCCATCGTATCAGGTTTGGTGTTTGATTACTTAACCATCACTGAATCAAACCCTCAACTCTACAACCAAGATATCTAATTGTGCAACGGTGTTCTGTGTTTTTACGGATAAAAGTCGAGAGATTGAGATCCTCAGAAGACATTGATCCGCAAACTAACGGTTAATTGCGATCTATTTAAATACATTAAAGCTTAAATAAACTCGTAGATCAATCCCGGATTTATCTCATTTCAAAAGAAGGTAGCTTTTCTGCCAAAATTACATTACATATATTTGATATATTTTCGATATCTATAGGATTGACTCTTCTTAAAATACAACTTATGCAGATTGATATGTTTATTTTATTAAAATATACTGAAGAGCAATATATTTTATTAGTATACAAATACTATATAAAGTTTGATAAAATACAAGCTTTTGCCGAAAACAAGACAAAAAGGCATAATTAGCAGAGCTTAAGATAGCTGCTTTAGCTTCAAAAGTACTTTAATTTCATCCAATTTATAAAAATATTTTGTATTTTTTTTCTTTAAAAAGTGCAAATATAGCTTTTATTTTATAGATTTACATTATAAATTCAGTGGTTTCTCAGTATTGTAAAAACAAATCAATACAATGATAAGCTTAAAAAAATCCGTAAACACACTCTTGGATATCCGTGCTGTTATATTCTAACCTGTACTTAGAGTTAAAAAAAAGCCATGACAACTACAACAATCTTCAACCAAGACACTCCTGCTTTAATTCGTGCTTTGCGCAAGCGGCTAGGATTGTCTCAAGAAAAGTTAGCTGCAACCTTAGGAGTTTCATTCCAAACTGTTAACCGATGGGAACGAGGCCATGCAAAACCCTCTCAACTTGCATTAAACGCAATTGAGCAATTACTAAAAGAAATGGGAGGGAAAGGAACAGATTTGTTAGAAAAGCACTTTTACGGTTAAACTTTTCGACTAATCAAGGGTCAGGTGGGTTAACCTTTCCCTCCGCTTAGAGATTAATACCTATCTGTTTTTCTGAGCCTACCCACCCGACTCAACCTCTCAAGATGGATGAGCTTGGTCTATGGATAATCTGTGAGGTTGTTTCCCAATACTAAAATTAAGCATCAATTAATAAAACCTGTATCCATTCACCCGCAGGAATTAAGGTTTGATTGACCGGAACAATTGCTAATGCCGTTGTTTGTGCTAAATTAATTAAGTTAGCAGAATTTTGATAACCCGAGGCTAACTCAAATTCGTACTCTTCGCCTTTCCAGTGCAGTTGTCCCCAACAATAAGTTTCACGTTTTCCGCCTGAATGTAAGTCTTGTTTTAATCGTGCGTTAACAAACTGAGGTTGATAAAATTGAGGCAGTAATCCTGCTAGCTTTTTAATCGCAGGTTTGACAAACCGCCAACAAGTCACTAAGGCAGAAACAGGATTTCCGGGTAAGCCAAAATAAATACTATTTGGAAATGCGGCAACAGTTAATGGTTTACCGGGTTTAATTGCAACAGAACGAACTTGAATATCACCTCCCAAGTTACTTAAAATCTCTTCAATATAATCATAATCTCCGACAGAAACCCCACCCGTTGACAGCACAATATCAGCCATTTTAACAGCTTGTTGAATTGTGGTTTTTAATGCTTCGGGTTCATCTGGGACTATTCCTAAAGAAATCGGTTCGGTGTTTATTGACTGTAGCCAAGCATTTAATGCATAATGATTTGAATCGACAATCTGTCCCGGTTGCAAAGATTGGTTGGGTTTAACTAATTCATTTCCGGTTGAAAAAATCGCCACTTTAACCCGACGATAAACCGGAACTTGACAACATTGCGCTGCCGCTAAGACTGCTATTTCTGCCGATTTTAATACAATTCCTGGCGTTAATAAAGTATCTCCCGCTTGATAAAAACTACCTTGGCGACGAACAAATTTTTGAGGTTCTGAAGCGGTGAATATTTGAACAGAATTTCCCTGAGGTTGGGTCTGTTCTTGCATCACAATTGTATCTGCACCTGCTGGTAAACAAGCTCCTGTAAAAATTCGTGCGGCTTGTCCAAATTGTATTGTTTTTTGGGGTTGATATCCGGCTGGAATTTCTTCTACAATTTCTAATGTTTTTGGATGTTCTTGACTACAATCTTGAATATCTTGAGAACGAACTGCGTAACCATCCATCGCGGAATTATCCCAGTGAGGAAAGTCAAGCTTACTGCTTATAGAGTCTGCTAAAATACGTCCATAAGCCTGAGATAATTCAACCCATTCTATGTCTAGCTGACTGAAAGGTTGAGTCAGATTGAGAATAATAGATTCAGCTTGATTAACAGGTAACATCATACTTTAAATATCAATAATTTTAATAAATATACTCAACTTTTTTAAATGAGTTCAATAATATTTTTAACACACTGTTTTATTATAAGTGTGTAAGATTTCATCCACTTGTTCTGATGTAATATTCTTTTCGTCTGCTAAGGCTTTTACCTGTTGAGTAATCATTTGAATTTGAGTTACATTTAAATTGAGTCCTAATTGCTGAGCGCGGTAAGCAATAGTATGATGACCAATAAGTTTATGATTGACTAAAACAGAACGATTTAAGCCAAAATCAGTCGGATCAATTAATTCATAAGTTTTTGCATTATTTAAAATAGCTTTAGCATGAACTCCTGCTTTATGATAAAAAGCAGATTCTCCTATAATAAAGTGATTAAATGGAATAGGAATCCCGATTTTATCTGCCACTAACTGATTAAGTTTGAGTAAGTTTTTTAAGTTATATTTATGACTTAAACCTTGAGGATCTAGTGTATATAACCGAGCAATTAATCCAGATAAAGGTGTAATACCATTACGTTCACCAATTCCAAGTATTGTTGTATCTAAATGAGTTGCACCCGCTTCTAATGCTGCATAACTATTTGCAATGGCACAACCTGTGTCATTATGAGCATGAAATTCAATATTTTGAGTACAGCATTGTCGTAACGTTTGAACCAATTGAGAAACTTGATTTGGCATAGCCACACCAACAGTATCAGCCAGTCCAAAACGATGAACTATACCTAATTTACTAATGGCTAAATAAACTCTCAATAAATCTTCTAGAGAACTCCGAAAAGAATCTTCTGTAGAAAAACGTAATTCTATCTGAGGATTTTGTTGATGAATAAACGTAACAACTTCACTGGCAATATCAATCACTTCATCAATGCCTTTACCATGACCAAACTCTCTTAGTAATGGAGAGGTTGCCATAAATAAATTAATGCCATCGACACCCGTATCTATCGCTTTTTTTGCATCTTCTAAATTACAGCGAATATGAGTTAAAACTTTAGCTTTTAGTCCAAGTTTGGCTAAATGAGTACAATCTTGATAAGATTGAGGGGAAGCCATGGGAGATGTCACTTCTATATATTCAATCCCAAACGCATCAAGTTCTTGAGCAATTTCTACTTTATCTTGGGAAGAAAAATTAGTTTGATAAAATTGTTCGCCTTCCCTTAATGTAGAATCAACAATCGCTAACTTATTGAGTAACATAGACTGAATCTTAGAATAGATGAACAGTTATTACTATTCTTTAGATTCTACAGCTAAGCTTTAATTAACAAAACGGATTGATGAATATTTTGTTGAAAGTCAACTTATCTACTTCTTTCTTATTTTTTCTTAATAAAATTTCATTTTTTCAATGAGATGAGTTGAATTTAGTTTTTTATGATTAGCTTCAGCTAATTAACTTTATACTTTGGCGGTTTTATTGATGCTCAAGCACTACAGGCTAATGACAGGAGTTTAATGATTTCTTCCCATCTAGAACCTTTATTAAATTAACAAACAAATCTATGATTTTTTCAAACAATAGACTTTAGTATTAATTGCATTCAACTATTACTTAGTGAAATTTCTTGTTGTTGAGCATTAGTATTTTCGGGTGTATTTCCGTGTTGAATCACCCATCGAACGAGCCAAGGAGAAAACAGAATAATACTCAACATCCGAGAGAGTTGTAATGCTAAAACGAGTCCTACATCGCCCTCTTTTTGCATAACGGTGGCTATCATTGCTTCAATTCCGCCAGGGGTCAATCCTAAAATTGCAGTCACTACGCTTACCTGAGTTAATAGATGAAATCCATAGCCAATAGCGAAGCAGAAACAAATGAGTGAAAGCACAAGTCCGATATCAATTATAACGGCTTTCCATAAGGTTTTAACTGTTTTCCAATCAAATTTTAAGCCGATTGAAAGTCCAACAAATATTAAACCCGTTGCAAATAGCCATTGCGGAACTTCAATAACTTCTGGTGATGTCCAAAACACAATTAATCCAACGATAAATGTTCCTAAAAATCCAGAAGCTGGAAGACGTAAGTATTTTCCGAGTAAAAATCCGATTCCACAACAGAGTGCCAGGATTAATAAATTAAGAGATAAGGGGATAGAAGAACTGACAGTATCAGCAATGGGTAGCGCAACTGGTGAAGCAATATTCACTGGAAATAATAAGTTGATTAACCCTGGAATAATTAACATAACTAACAAAACACGGATATATTGAAGCACTGTAATGGCAACAGCATCGGCTCCCATTTCTTCTGCGATAGAAACAATACTTGAAGCAGCGCCGGGAATGAAAGATAATAACCCTGTGACGCGGTCAATTCCTCCCCAACGTGATAAAAGATAGCCATGAAATAAGCTAAGTGTTGCTGTTAGTAATAATCCCAATATCACAGGAATCGGATAATGAGCAATTAAATGAATAGTTTCCGGGGAAAATCGGGCTGCAGTTGTCAATGCAACAAATGATTTTCCGAGTGTCATAAAAATAGGCGGTAAGGGTTGAGAACGTTGTTGAATAACCGCGTAAAATATACCCACAATCATCGGCCCCAGCAACCAACCAACTGGAACTTGAAGCCAAGTAAATAACAATCCGGCTGCAATTGCCAGGATAATTTTTTGAGTAATTTCTTGAGTCGTAAATAAATATGAATGAAGCTTGTATTGATGAATATAATTCGCTTTAAAAGTCTGCCGAGTCGTAGATGGAGATTGAAGGTTAATTACCATAAAAACCGATAAGATGTCTCTTGAGAAAAATTTATCAATGAGTTCGATATAAAATTTGATTCAGTTGCTGTCAAACACATTCAGTTTGATTCAACTTTAATTATTAAGCTTTCTCCCTTTTATTTTATCACACAACTGTCTAAAATTAGGCAGAAATAACCGAAATCAGTCTGACGGATTACTCGCTATTTCTATTTTGAGCTACACCTTTAAAGTTAGTTATTAAGTTTAATTATTAAAACTATAACAAAAACTAATTTAATATAGATCGTTAGAATAAAATTAATCGGATAATTGAGATATTAATTCGTTTTATTCAAAGAAATGTATCCGGAGTTACAATATCGATACCTTAAAGGACTATACTCAATTCGTTCTGATTTATATAAGGATTTAGTTGATTGATGTCTTCTCCTCTCCAGCTTCGGCAGTTACTCCAACGTCCAGAGATTTTAGTCATTCCTGGAGTTTATGACTGTTTAGGTGCAAAAATTGCAGAACAATTAGGGTTTGAAGTGTTAGCAACCAGCGGATTTGGGATTGCGGCTTCAACGCTGGGTGTACCAGATTATGGTTTATTAACCGCAACAGAAGTATTGTATAGTGTAGGACGCATTGCTCAATCAGTTAATCTTCCGTTAATTGCTGACTTAGATACAGGTTATGGTAATGTTTTAAATGTAATTCGGACGCTTCAAGAAGCCGTAAAGTTAGGAATATCTGGAATTTTATTAGAAGACCAAGAATGGCCAAAAAAATGTGGTCATTTTGAGGGAAAAAAAGTGATTTCGATGACAGAACATATTAATAAAATCAAAGCGGCGGTTGAGGCACGCGGAGAGAGTCAATTAGTGATTATTGGTCGCACAGATGCCAGGGCTGTTTTAGGGTTAGAAGCCGCAATTGAACGCGGAAAAGCTTATTTTGAAGCGGGTGCAGATGTAATTTTTATTGAAGCGCCTCAATCTGAAGAAGAGTTAGTTAAAATCGCAGAATCTTTACCAAATATTCCTTTGGTTGCCAATATGATTGAAGGGGGGAAAACACCTGAATTAACTGCCGCAGAGTTACAGGAAATAGGATATAAAATTGTTTTCTTTCCAGTTTCTAGTTTATTGACAGCAACTCAAACTATGATTGATTGTTTTCGGCATTTGAAAGAACAGGGTACAACTCGTAATTTAGAAAATAGTGTTGATTTTAAAGTATTTGAACAAATTATTGATGTTCCTAAGTATCGTAAAATTGAAGAGTATTATTATGGGAATATTGAGGATGAGAGGAATAATCAATGAGAGATTTTACAGAGGATTTTGTTACGCAATACTTACGGCGGATTGACTATCAGGGTTCTATTAAACCCACAATAGAAACTTTACGTCAGCTTCAAATTGCTCATTTATATGCAGTTCCGTTTGAAAACATTAGTATTCATCTCCAACAGCCCATTCAGTTAAACTATTCCTGGCTATTTACTAAAATAATAGAACAAAATAGAGGCGGATTTTGCTATGAATTAAATGGTTTATTTTCACTATTATTAAATAAATTGGGTTTCGAGGTCACTTTATTATCAGCAGAAGTCGCTAAAGAAGATGGCACGTATGGCCGAGAATTAGGTCATTTAACGTTACTGATTTCAGGCATAGATAATTGGTTAGTTGATGTCGGATTTGGTGAGTCTTTTATTTATCCTTTAAAATTAGAGAATGGTATAGAAATAAACCAAAGAAAACAAACTTATAAATTAATCAATCAATCTGATATTTGGACGCTATATCAAGATAAAGAAGGATGGAAACCGCAATATCGCTTTCAGCTTGTGTCTAGAAAACTAGAAGAGTTTAATCCGGTTTGTGGCTATAATCAAACTAATTCTCAGTCTATTTTTAAGCAACGTTTGATTTGTACTCGACTAACTCCAGAGGGACGAGTCACTTTAAGCGACCATAAATTAATCATTACTCAAAATGAGCAGCGTTATGAAAAGATGATAGAAGATACAACAGAGTATAAACAAGTGTTAAAAAACAATTTCAACATTGATTTAAATCTTTATTCAGAGCGAAATATAACTTATTTACTTGACTTTGTGTTTTTAAAATAGTCAATTAATCATCTAATTCATTTTATTTATACCTTTAGATAAAGGTCAACTTAACTAACACACTTCATATTATCACTTGAGCTTCTATAGCATTTATCAGTCTAGTAAAGTACAATAACAACAATGAGTAAACCCGTTACGAATATCATCGCCAACAATTTTCGAGCTTGATTAAAATCAGCAGAAGAGGTTGTTGCTCTGATTAGCTTAGCACCCACTTGTTCAATTAAAGACCCGATTCGACTTCCTTTATGAATTGAACAGTTCTCCATAACTAGACAAGCTCCCTTCCAAAGTAGTGGTACTAATTTTTGACAGACAAA
>JBARXJ010000006.1:0-16252 GCA_049647265.1 Microcoleaceae cyanobacterium | reverse complement strand
CATCGGCCACAGGAGGAGTGTTTTCAGTTGGATCTGCAACGCTGATAGTGACTGTGGCAACATTAGAGTTATCTTCTCCATCATTGGCAATATAGGTAAAGCTATCATCACCAATAAACCCAGGGTTGGGAGTATAGCTAAACGAACCATCGGGATTAAGAGTCACACTACCACTGCTGGGCTCAGTTGCGATCGCAACAGTTAATGGATCTCCATCTGCATCTGTGTCACCCTCTAAAACTCCTGGAGTATTAATGGTTAAAGGAGTATCTAATGGTGTGGTGTAGTTATCATCATCGGCCACAGGAGGAGTGTTTTCACCCGGCTCGGTAAACTCAATAATCGTTTGAGCTATATTACTGAAGTTAAAACCGTCAATAATCTCTACGTTAACTCGCTCTGGCTCACGGTTGGGGTCAAACGCAGCAGTATCGTTGTAAACAATCTGTTCAATTGCGGTTTCAAAATCTTCAATCGATCCCAAACCATCTAACCAAATATCTCCCAAGTCTTGATCATAATCAAAGAAGACTTCGATCCCTTCTGGAAGGTCTCCAGATACGGATAAACTTTCTGTTGGCTGAGGATCATCTAATGTAATGATGACCGTATACGAGTTAAACTCACCTTGATCAGTGCTGTCAACAATGTCAACATCAACATCTCCAATAGAAATTGGAGTCCCTGTAAACCGCGTCACGAAACCCGTCTCAGTGTCAAAGCTCTCGAAATCACGCCCTGTAGTGGTGCTATTGTCTCCATCTAAATCTAATCTCAGACTTGTATCTGTTCTGTCAGAAGCAGAATAAAGATAACCCCCTTCAATTAAGTCTAAACCCCCATCTTGATTATTAGTATCTCTGGGATAAGTGGTAGTGTCTGTAAGATCTAAGAGTTCTGCGTTCGTCCTATCGTTAGGAACATCATCTGCAAATAGAGAATATCCGTAGAATTCATCACCCGCTTCTAACTCAAGGTCTGCTAAACTAACATATACCCCAAGAATATCTTGTAGCTCTGGTAAATACTGTGCGGGTCGTAACTCAACTAGATTATTATCATTACCATTTTCTTGATCCATAATCAGGGCATTCACTTGTTCCCCTGTTCTTCCCCATTCGTCATCATCAACCCGATGTAATGTTCCAAATTCTGAGGGTTCTTCATTCTCATCAACACCTGTAATAGCAGCAATTTGAAAATTGTCTCCTGTCGCATTTCTTGAGCGTTCTAAAATTAAGAATCCGCTATCTTCAAAATTTCCTTCTGGCAGATCTATTGGAGATGAGTTAAAATAATCAACTCGCTCAATATTATTGGTATTACCGCCATTATTTGCAAAAACATTATCTGTTCCTGAGTTAAGAGAGCCAGTGAACAGAATGTCCGCCATAATGTCATCTAGGTCAGTGTATGTGGCTTTATTTTCATCAGCTTGAAGAAACCCAGCAAATGCCGGTTTAAATACATTAGCGTTGTCTTCATCAATATCCTCATTTTCATTAATATTATTGTCTTGCTCAATTAACGCCTCAACATCTACATCAAACCAAACAAGCTGTTTTTTATTCTCAGGTTCAGAACGTTGGAGTGCAAAATTAAAGAAACCACCTGATAAGCTGAATTCCTTATTATCATCACCTGTACCAATCTCAAAGCTCTGAACAATTAAAGTCTCACCTGTACCAAAGGTAAAATCTTCGCCATTGAATGTTAGGGTTTGCGGAGTATTTGCAGATTCAGAAATAGTAAAACTATCGACTTGTGTCCCTAACACAAAACTATAACTTTCTTGAACTTCTGAACTCACGGCTAATTCTACGTTAAACTCACTGGTTTTAACTTCTAAATCCCAGTTTCCGCCTAATGCTTTGTTTCCTATTGGAGTGGCTGAAGCGGCAATTTCTGCACCCGTTAAAGTGTGCAATTTCTCAATAAATTCAGATCCTGCATCTCCGGCAGCAACGTTACAACCGTAGAGAACTAAGAATCCCCCTAAATCTCCCTTATAAAGGGGGACTTTGAACCAGTTTTGTAGCTGTTTTTTGTATTGTTCTAATGTGTCTAAACTCAGTTGTGTATTACCCAGTTGTAAGCTACCGGGAGAACCATGAGAAATAATATGTAGGGCGGAGATAGAATTTAAACATTCTAGCGCTTGGGTGATTTTTTCGATGCCATCTTGATGAGGATTTAAAATAATTGTGACAGCATTTTGAATAATTCCATTTAATAAAAACTCAGGATTTTCTATCGCGGAATCAATGATAACTAAAGTTTCTGCGTTGACTTGAGGGGATAAAGATTTAGAAGATAACATCTGATGACTTTTGATTGAGTTGATGTGAGCTGATGTAGAGGTTTTTTCCAATTTGTTTGGGATGGAAAAAGTGCAGTTACGTTGAACAGATGCTGTGTTTTGGAAAGGGAACATATTTGTAATCATTCTTGAAGAAATGGCAAAGACAGTACAAGAGTTGCACAGTAATTTTATGAATTAATCCTTTGCTTGTGGACAAATTCATTCAAATAGAACACATAAACTAATAGCTGGCTCTTTAATTAAAATATTTGATTGTTTTCAGGCGAAACAATACTGCTCAATTGATTAATTGAGGAGGAATAAGATATAGATATAATCGGCTGCTAGTTAAGGCTTTTATATCTATAGCTTTGTCATGACTTGAGAAGATTACAGCTCTCTCAAAAATAATGTATGAAAATCAAGCAGTATGAGGCAATGGATAATTTTATAGCGCTATATTACCCAGTCGAATCATACTAATATAATCTTCATAGGATTAATAGTTACGATGATTTTCTCAATCAATATTCATGATTGAATTAAGACATTGTACTTGATGCCTGATGACTTGCTCTTTTGACAGAAACTCTACACCCTAAGAGAATCGATTGTAGCTAATTCATCTCTAGCTTTTAGTAGATCTGTAAGTACCCTAGTTTAGTTAAGTTATATCGATCATAACACAAGATTTATAAATGTCAGTAATTTCACTTGTGTGATTTGAAATTATTGTCAAATTAAAGATTATTTGAGTAAAAAATAATACTATTTACTGTATAAATATACTGAATATATTATTTGCAATTTCTCTGAAAAAGCGAGTTTAAAGTACTTCTATGATTGATAGCTTTTTGAGTCAGCTTAGTATCATTTTTAACAAGATGATATTTTGATCGTTGTCAGCCATTAAAAAAGGTGCGCGACAGTCACGCACCCTACAGGTGGATTATAATCTCACCTGAATATATTATTGACGATTTCCCTTAAAAGACGATTTTAAAGTACTTCTATGATTGATAGATTTTTGAGTCAGCTTAGTATTATTTTTAACAAGATGATATTTTGATCGTTGTGATCTATTAAAAAAGGTGCGTCACTGACGCACCCTACAGGTAATTGTGGATTATAATCTCACCTTACAATGTGGCAAAGTTATTGACATCATTTAAGGTATCAGGGGTGATTTCTTGTAAAATCGCTAATTCTTGACCGTTAGCCGTAATAATGGTTGAAGTTCCACTCTCGGTAAAGCTGATATCATTAAAGCTTAAGCCGCCACCGAGGAGAATAATATCCTCACCAATGGTAAAATCAGTAATAGTATCAGTGCTATTCTCCATAGAAAATAGAACCACGCGATCGCCACCACTACCAGTGGTAATCAAATCCGATCCTTCATCAACAAACAGCCAATCATCACCAGAACCCCCTTTCAGGGTATCTGCGGCTTGACCGCCATGCAACGTGTCGTTACCGCCATTACCACAGAGTTTATCTTCTCCGTCGTTACCAAATAGCAAATCATTGCCACTGCCGCCACAGAGAGTATCATTCCCGACTTGGCCGGTTTCATCGCCAAATAAGGTATCATCTCCCTCATTACCACAGAGATGGTCATTACCGCGATCGCCATAAAGGAAGTCATTCCCCACATCACCGAATAATAAATCATCCGCGCGACCGCCACGAACCGTATCATTACCAATACCACCACTAAGGGTATCATTATTACGGTTACCGACCATGAAGTCATCACCTGCACCCCCCCACATTAAATCTGTGCCTTCAATGGCTTGCTGGTTGGGATCGTTGGTATCGCCAAACAGGGTATCATTGCCTGCATCTCCGTACAGGGTATCATCACCCAAATCACCCCAGGAGGTATCATGTCCTTGTCCTGCAAAGGTAAAGTCCGAACCTTTACCATTAAAGATGACATCCTGACCGGGACCACCGACCATTACATCTTCATCACGATAGCCATATAATGTATCGTCATCTTCGATAAGATTTTGGTCTTCACTGCGGGGAATAGCGCCATTTTTACCATTTCCGCCAATAACAGTATCGTTACCGCGATCGCCGAAGAAAACATCATTACCGTCATCACCAAACATTAAGTCATGATCTTGACCGCCGTAAGCTGTATCGTTACCATCATTTCCCAGAATAGTATCGTTGCTTTCGTTGGCTGAGATAAAATCATTTCCTCCTGCGCCATCAATTGCGTCGCTGCCTGCAATATCTCGGATTAGGATATTATTGGCTAACCCGCCTAAGAGATCTCGAGTCAAAGGGGTATTAAGATCATCAACGCCGCCAAACAGGCTATCGTCTCCATCTCCACCTTTAAGGGTATCATTTCCTAAAGCGCCTCTAAGGGATCTGATCTCTGATGTGGCTTGCAATACATCATCGCTATCGTCTCCATCTGTACGGGGGATGGCATCTGGTGGCAGATTTGCTTCAATTTCAACCCGTTGTGGTAATTCCATTCCTGTAAATTCGGGAATAGGCGGACACCCACAAGCGTCTTCATCCGGTGTTTCATCCCGTGGAATAGGTGGATTGTCAGGTTCTTCGGGTTCAGGGTCGGGAGTCGGAGTTGGACTAGGATCTGGACTGGGATCTGGAGTTGGAGTTGGACTGGGATCTGGAGTTGGAGTTGGACTGGGATCTGGAGTTGGAGTCGGAGTCGGACTGGGATCTGGACTGGGATCTGGACTGGGATCTGGACTGGGATCTGGAGTTGGAGTTGGACTGGGATCTGGAGTTGGAGTTGGACTGGGATCTGGAGTCGGAGTTGGACTAGGATCTGGAGTTGGAGTTGGACTGGGATCTGGAGTTGGAGTCGGAGTAGGATCTGGAGTCGGAGTCGGAGTAGGATCTGGAGTTGGAGTTGGAGTCGGAGTCGGAGTTGGAGTCGGAGTGGGTTCAGTTACATCGACAGTCACAGTGACTGTGTCAGTATTACCTTCAGAATCTGTTACCGTGTAGTCAAAGTTATCAACGCCTGTAAAGCCTGAGTTGGGAGTATAAACGACAAAGTCATCACTCCCGTCATTTGGCGTACCATTATCATCAATAGTGACTGTACCATTACCCGGTGTAGAAACATCAGTAATGGTTAATGGATTGCCTTCAGCATCGGTATCATTACCCAAAACATCCACATTCACAGGCGTATTGGCTGGAGTTGTGGTGTTATCATCTCCGCCAACGGGTGAGGTATTAACTGGATCGACCGTTACCGTGACTGTCCCTGTTTCGGTATCAGTCCCATCTGTCACCACATAATCAAAAGTATCAGTTCCAGTAAATCCAGGCGCTGGGGTATAAATTAACCCACCATTTGGATCGAGAGTAACGGTTCCCCCATTGTCGGTTGTCGGGTCAAAACTATCAATGGTGAGAGGATTACCATCTGCATCGGTATCATTTCCTAATACATCAATGGTAACCGGAACATCGGTCTCTGTTGTGCCGTTATCATCTGTCGTAGTCGGTTTGGCGTTAACTGTTACAGTAACTGTTGCGGTATCACTATCGATGCCATCGGTAATGGTATAGGTAAACGTATCGGTTCCAGTAAATCCTGCTGGGGGATTATAGTTAAAGGTCACACCATCAGGATTGAGTGTAATGCTTCCACCATTGGCTGAACTTTGATCAAAACTAGAGATAGTAACGACATCATCATCTGGATCGATATCATTCTCTAATGGATTGATCGTAACAGGTGTCTCAAATCCGGTTGTTTCCTCGTCATCAATGGCGTTAGGATTTTTATCCTCCACATTGATAGTAACGGTGGCTGTATCGCTTCGAGTCCCGTCAGTGGCAATATAGGTAAAGGTATCTGTCCCAACAAATCCCGCTGGAGGAGTATACACCAAAGCTGAACCATCTTCACTTAAACTAACAGTCCCCCCATTGGCAGACGTATCATCAAAATTGTCAATACTGAGAGGATCGTTTTCGGGGTCGGTGTCATTCTCCAATACATTGACTGTAATAGCGGTATCGGGAACGGTTGTACCTTCATCATCAACGGCGTTGGGAACCCCTTCAGTTACATTAATCGTAACGGTGGCTGTATCACTATCTATGCCATCAGTGACATTGTAGGTAAAGGTATCGGTTCCAACAAAGCCAGATGCAGGAGTATAAATTAATCCAACTCCATCAGGACTTAGGATAATTGTTCCACCGTTGGCAGAAGTGGGGTCAAAATTATCAATGGCTAGCGGATCGTTTTCGGGGTCAGTATCATTATCGAGAACACTAACCGTAATGGGTGTATCCGCCGCAGTACTTTCGGCATCGTCTACTCCATTGGGAACTCCTGCGGTGACATTAATCGTAACGGTGGCTGTATCGCTACGAATACCATCATTAATGGTGTAGGTGAAGGTATCAACCCCGACAAAATCCAATGCGGGAGTATACACTAACGCCGAACCATCTTGATTGAAAGCAACCGTACCGCTGTTAGCAGAAGTCCCGTCAAAGTTAATAATACTGAGGGGTTGCGGGCCGTTATCGGGGTCAGTATCATTATCCAAAACATCCACTGTCACTGCGGTATTGGCAGCAGTCGTATCTAGATCGTTAGCGGCATTGGGAAAGCCTTGACTGACATTAACTGTTACGGTAGCCGTACTGATTTGAATACCATCAGTAATGGTGTAACTGAAGTTATCTACTCCCGTAAAGCCATCTGCCGGGGTATAAACCAGTGCAATACCATCAGGACTGAGTGCAACAGTACCCCCATTAGCAGAAGCTGGGTCAAAATCTGCAATACTGAGGGGGTCAGGGCCATCATCGGGGTCGGAGTCATTATCCAACACATCCACCGTGACCGCTTGACCGGGTGCAGTCGCCTGTTCATCATCAACCGCAATCGGTGCAGTTCCGATAACGTTAATCGTAACAGTGGCCGTATCGGTTTCGACCCCGTCGGTAATGCTATAGGTAAAGGTATCTGTACCAATAAACCCAGAGGCCGGAGTATAAACTAAGGCTGTACCATTGCCATTGAACGCAACTGTTCCACCATTGGCTGAGGTCGCGTCAAAGTTATCAATACTCAGCGGATCGTTTTCTGGGTCGGTATCGTTATCGAGGACATCGACTGTCACTGCTGTATTGGCGGCAGTGGTTTTTTCATCATCCACTGCATCGGGAGTGGCTTCTGCGACATTGATGGTGACCGTGGCTGTAGCTGTATTTTCCCCGTCGGTGATGTTATAGGTAAAGGTATCAATTCCAACAAAGGTGGGTACTGGCGAATAAATTAGCGCCGTTCCACTGGGGTTAAAACTGACGAGACCGCCTTGAGTTGAAATCAGATCAAAATTGGTAATACTCAGTGGTTGGGGGCCATTATCGGGGTCTGAGTCATTGGCGAGAACGTTAATGGTGACCGCTTGACCGGGGACTGTATTTCGTTCATCATTTTCCGCCACAGGGATACTATCAATTACCGAAACAATTACTGTTGCGGTGTCTGTTGCTTCCCCGTCGCTGATGGTGTAGGAGAAGGTATCGTTGCCAATAAAGCCAGAGGCCGGAGTATAAACTAACCGAGTGCCGGCTGGGTTGAGTGCGATCGTTCCCCCACTCAGAGAAGCAACATCAAAGTCTGCAATACTCAATGCTTCAGGGCCGTTATCGGGGTCTGAGTCATTGGCTAAAACATTGATGGCAATGGGGGTTTCTGGAGGGGTAGTACGTTGATCGTTTTCTGCGATGGGTACAATATTGCGATCGTCTATTACCGTAATATTGACTGTAGCCGTATCTGTGTCTTGCCCGTCGGTGATGGTGTAGGTAAAGCTATCCTCTCCAACAAATTCTGAATTTGGGATATAGACCACAAAGTCATCATTAGGATTATTCGGAGTCGCGTTATCATTGGTTGCGACAGTCCCGTTAGCCGGGTTAGAAACAACGGTAATAGTGAGCGGATCATTATCAATATCTTCGTCGTTGGTTAAGACATTGATATTAACGGCCTGATCGATAGTGGTTTCAGCAGCATCATCGATAGCATCCGGTGGGTTATTGGGGATTTCGACAATATTAATTACGGTCTCAGCCAGGTTACTGGCATTAAACCCATCTGCCACTTCAACTGTAACCCGTCGTTGAGTCGGGTCTGGATCGGCTGTACTGTTGTTATAGAGGACTTGGCGAATTGCAGTTTGATACTCGCCCAGATCTGCAACGCCTTCTAGGATAATTCTGCCTGTTTCTGGATTATAAGCCCTGGCGGTAATGCCTGTTGGTAGGGTTCCATTCACTGACAGACTTTCTGCTGCAATGGGGTCTAACAGGGTGATAACGGCGTTGGAGATAATTTGACTATCTGTATCTTCAATGGTTACATCTGTATCTGCAATGGGTACAGCAGTCCCTGAAAATGCTGTAATATAGCCCGTGTCAAGATCGATGTTGACGTTACTGCCTGTCGTGGTGCTATTGTCACCATCTAAGTCTAGAGTCGGTGGCACATCAGCAGAGTAAAGATAACCTCCTTCAATTAAGTCTAAACCCCCCTGAGCATCGTTGGTATTTCTAGGAAAAATTGCCTCGTTTGTAACATCTAAAAGTTGGTCGCTGGTGCTATTATTCGGAACATCACTAGCAAACAACGCATATCCATAGAGTTGATCGCCGGGTTGTAAACCTAAGTCATCCAGGCTAATATAAACCCCCGAGATCGGTTGTGGGATAAGAGCTTGGGTAGATCGGGTGAGATTAATTTCTGTTGTATTTGCTGTTCCATCTTGCCGCATGATCACCGGCTGAACGGTCTCATTAGAGGCTCCCCAGTCTGCGGGTTGAACTTGGAATAATGAACCGAATGCTGTTGGGTTACCATTGCCGTCAATATCGGTAATTGCCGCAATTTGAAATCGGTCTCCCTGAGCATTTCTTGCCCGTTCTACCACCAAAAATCCGCTATCATTTGGGTTAGATGGAGTAAACAGAGGAAACTCAGTATTTAAGTAATCAACCCGCTCGATATTATTAGTATTTTGAGCCGTGTTGCCACTATTAGAAAAAATATTATCTGTTCCTGCATTAATCGATAAGCCGGATAGGAAGTTTTCCATCACTTCAGAGAAGTCAATATTCTCCGGAAATTGAGGATTTAATCGACTGTTACTACCATCGTTGGAGTCAAACCAAACGAGTTGCCGTTCTCCAGAAACAACGTCGTTATCCGCTCTTCTAATTTCAAAATCTGTCAGGAAGTTAGAGCGTAGAAAACTTTCATCTCCGTTTCCAATTGTAAACTCTTCAACGATTAAAGTATTTCCTAAACCGAAGGTAAACTCTTCTAAATTCTGTTGAGCATTATCTTGAAGAAAGGTAAAAGTCTGAGGTGTATTTGGAGTACTAGAAATCGTAAATTCAGTAATGGGTTCGGCAAACACTCCACAATAATTTTCCTGGATTTCTGAAGTGACTGCCAACTCTACATTAATATCATGGGTGGTGACTTCTAACTCCCAATTTCCCCCTAATTTAGGGTTCCCTGTTAGATTCGCAGAAGCGGCTATTTCTGCATGGGTTAAATCATGTAGTTTGTTGATGAATTCTGTTCCTGCATCTCCTGCTGCGACGTTACATCCGTAGAGAAGAATTGATTTTCTCTTTTGGTTTTCTACTGGAGTCGGGGAAGATTGATTAAACCAGCTTTGTAATTGCTGGGTATATTGTTTTAAGGTCTCTAAACTTAGATGAGTATTTCCTAATTGTAGGCAACCAGGAGTTCCATGGGAAATGATATGCAGTGATGAAACTGAATCATAATATTGTAATGCTTGGGTAATTTGTTCAACCCCATCTTGCAATACATTTAAGACCAGGGTTTGCGCTCTCGGAATAATTCCCTGTAAGATAAATTCTGCATTTGTAATTGCCGGATCAACAATGACTAATATTTCAGTATTGTACTGATTTCCCTGAGCTTCTGAAGAAGATAAATGGTGTGCTTCAATTGAATTAACCCAATTTAAGAGTTTTGTAGCATTAGAATTGCTAAAATTGGGTGTGATATTTTTGGTGGTACACATGGCTTTGGTGGATGCTAAAACAATAACTGAGATTAAACAACAGTCGATACGATCAAGCTAAAAATATTGACCAACGGTCAGTCATATCACTGTGTTAATGTATTTTTGCTGTGAATTACGACGCTCTAGACTGAAGTGAAATTATTAACTTTTTTTCAAAGTATCGATGGAGAAAATATCTTTTAAAATGACTATCAGACAGCTTATTTATTACGTTTAGCTAGAGAATTTCAGTATATTATCAATTCATTATACTGAGAGAGATTCAGTCAATTCAAGGAGAGTTTTTGTAAGTCTATCCTTGAATTGAGTCTTTAATATTTCTCAGATAATTCTTTAGACGAGTGTAAGGTCAATTGATTGCTAAATAAAGCAAACCACTCGCTCAGTGCGCTTGACTACTTCTGCTAGAATGAACTGGCACTACTGAACTTAGTAAGGATTCATCTTAATCTTCCTTACTACACTTCGTCTAAATATTTATTTGGTAAAATACTGGAGAATTCACCCCCAATAAACTGTCTGTTGAATCATAATTTTACACCCTGGGAAAACTCAGACTCAACTGTAGATCATATTTATCACAGTTATGCGTAGATTTACACCCTACCCCCTATGATCTAACTCATTGAACTGGGTAGTCCATCTAATACTTTGAAAAAATTTTCTTACACCCTAGGAAATACTTTCACTCTTGTCGTAGATAATCGATACGGAGTTCCTAGTAGATTCGTAAACACCCTTTATCTTTCGAGATCAGTCTTTATATTGACCTCTTTACAGATGTTATCAGTATTTTTCGATGTCCGTGTTTTCCCTTATGCCAATTTGATAAACTGTCACACTTGCTCCCTAGAAAAACCTTGATTTTTTCTGAGTCAGTTACATATCGAACATTCGTCTGAGAGGGAAATACGGAGACTTTCATCCGTTTGGCTTTGGGATGAGGGTTTACTAGGATTTCAATCCGTTAATTTTTAGAGGAACGAGATATAAATGATACACGTATAGCGCTTTGTGCCATTATCAGTCATTCGGTGGGTAATGCAGAGGCGCTTACTGTTGTTATAGCGCGATCGCCATCTGGCAATATACGAGCTCGACAGATTCAACAAAGGCAATATAAAAGAGGCACAGCCATGCCATGCCTCTGTTCAATTTACAAAGATGATAATTTCACTTAAACCCTAGAAATTGCCAAAGTTATTGGCATCATTTAAGGTAGCAAGGGTGGTTTGCTCTAAAATCGCTAACTCTTGACCGTTGGCCGTAATAACAGTAGAAGTTCCACTTTGAGTAAAGCTTAAATCATTAAAGCTTAAGCCACCTGCCAGTAGAATCAGATCTTCACCGACCACAAAGTCTGCGATCGTATCTGTACCATTATCTGTGGCAAACAGAATAAAGCGATCTGCTCCGCTATTACCTGTCATCACATCATTACCTTGGTCACCGAATAGCCAATCTTCCCCAGAACCCCCTTCTAGGGTATCTTGGTCTTCACCCCCAAAGAGAGTGTCATTTCCGGCTGTACCTTCTAGGAGATCATCTCCTCGATCCGCGATCAAGACATCATCCCCAGCACCACCACAGAGGGTATCATTTCCGGTCTCATCAGCTTCATCCCCAAACAGGGTATCGTCTCCTTCATCACCACAGAGAAGATCGTCACCGCGATCGCCATAAAGCAAGTCGTTACCGACATCTCCATACAATAGATCATTTTCTCGACCCCCACGAACCGTATCATTACCAATACCCCCACTCAAGGTATCATTCGCTCGGTTACCGAGCATCAAGTCATCCCCTGCACCGCCCAACATAAAGTCATCGCCGTCAACTTCCGGTTGTTCAGGTAGATTGGTATCCCCATACATGGTGTCATTGCCTGCGTCTCCTAAGAGAGTATCATCACCGAGATCGCCCCAGATGGCATCATCTCCGAGTCCACCGTAGGTAAAGTCCGAACCTTTCCCATTAAAGATGACATCGTTACCCGGGCCACCTTGCATGACATCATCATTGCGGTAACCATAGAGGGTATCATTGTCATCAATCGGATTATCATTCTCATCTCGTGGGATAGCACCACCAACGCCATTACCCCCAATCACAGTATCATTACCGTCATCACCGTGGAGGAGATCGCTACCTTCATCCCCGAAAATAACATCATCATCTTTACCACCATAGGCAGTATCGTTACCCTCTCCTCCGGTAATACTATCGTTACTTTCGTTGGTAGAGATAAAGTCATTACCCCCGGCACCATCAACGGCATCTTCACCCAAAAGATCGCGAACGATCGGATCATCGGAATCATCTCGTGTCAAAATGTTATCCGGATTATCAATACCAGCAAAGAGACTATCATCACCTTCAGCCCCTTCAATGGTGTCACTGCCCAAGGCACCGCGAATCACATCATTTCCTGAAGTTCCCAGCAACACATCATCGCTGTCGTCTCCATCGTTACGAGGAATTGTATCTGGGGGAATATCCGCACCAATTTCCATCCGTACTGGAAGAACCACTCCTTCAACATCTGGAAGCGGCGGACAAGGACAAACATCCTCATCAGGATCGACGCGGGAAATCGGAGGTGCAGCAATATTTAGAGTAACAGGAACTTCATCCGAAACTGCGCCCTGTGCATCAATAGCCACATAATTGAAGCTGACCTGACCGCCCTCTGGGAAAGCACCCGGTGTGGGTAAGAGGGTTAATAAACCGATTTGTTCAGGGGTTAATTGACTCACTTGTTCTAAGTTAGTCACCTCAACTCCATCAAGGAATATAGTGCCATTGTCTGGTAAGCCAGTAATGCGATAAATTAATCCATCTTCCGGGCCATCTGGATCAATGGCTGTTAATGTGGGAACGGTAATGGGATTGGCTGTATTCTCTCCTTGGCTACTCAACGCTTCAGCCACTGGCGGTTGATTTGGCGTGGGTGTTGGTGTTGGAGTTGGTGTTGGAGTCGGTATTGGAGTCGGTGTTGGCGTGGGTGTTGGCGGTTGGGTGACCGTCACCGTTACGGTTGCTGTATCGGTTCCCCCGTTACCATCATCAACAGTGTAAGTAAAGGTATCGGTGCCTGTAAATCCGGTTGCTGGAGTATAGGTAATGAAGTCATCGCTCGGGTCATCTGGAGTGCCATTATCATCAATGACGGCTGTACCATTGGTCGGGGTTGATACATCACTCAGGGTTAAGATATCTCCATCCCCGTCTGTATCATCATCGAGGACATCTATATTCGCAGCCGTATTAACCGGAGTGGTGGTGCTGTCATCTTCGGCAACCGGTAGTACATTAGGAGGTGCTTCAACGGTTACTGTAACGGTTGCGGTATCCGTTCCCCCGTTACCATCATCAACAGTATAGATCAGTGTATCTTCCCCAACAAACCCATCATTGGGAGTATAAGTAATCAGGTCGTCACTGGGATCATCTGGAGTGCCATTATCATCCACTTCAGCCGTACCGTTAGTGGGTGGAGTTGAGATAGTAAAGCTTAAAGTATCTCCATCTGGATCTTGGTCATTATCCAGAATATCCAAACCGATCGGTGTATTAACCGCAGTTGTACTGCTGTCATCTTCGGCAACCGGTAGTGCATTGGGAGGCGCTTCAACGGTTACTGTGACGGTTGCGGTATCCGTGCCACCATTACCATCATCAACAGTATAGATCAGTGTATCTTCCCCAACAAACCCATCATTGGGAGTATAAGTAATGAAGTCATCACTGGGATCATCTGGAGTGCCATTATCATCCACTTCAGCCGTACCGTTAGTGGGTGGAGTTGAGATAGTAAAGCTTAAACCATCTCCATCTGGATCTTGGTCATTGTCTAAGACTGGCAAGCTGACCGCTGTATCAATGGGAGTGGTACTGTTGTCATCTTCGGCAACCGGTAGTGCATTAGCATTCGGCTCAACCGTTATCGTGACTGTTGCGGTATCGGTTTCAACCCCATCTGTGATGGTATAGGTAAAGGTATCAATCCCAGTAAATCCAGGTGCAGGAGTATAAACTAAGCCTGTTCCATCCGGACTTTCTGCAACTGTACCACCATTAGCCGAAGTGGGGTCAAACCCATCAAGACTCAGCGGATCATCTTCTGGATCTGTATCATTCCCCAAAACGTTGACTGTTACAGCGGTCTCAACAGTCGTGGTTTCTTCATCATCAATTGCATTCGGAACCCCTTCAGTCACATTAATGGTGACGGTAGCTGTATCTGTGAGAACTCCATCGGTAACGGTATAGGTAAAGGTATCGGTTCCCGTGAACCCTTCTGCCGGGGTATACACTAAGCCTGTTCCATCCGGACTGGGTGCAATTGTTCCACCATTAGCAGAAGTCGGGTCAAAACTATCAACACTCAGAGGATCATCTTCTGGATCTGTATCATTTTCAACCACATCAATTGTGATCGGTGTATTAGCTGCGGTTGTTTCTTCATCATCCACAGCATCGGGAACCTCTTCAGTCACATCAATCGTCACCGTCGCTGTATCAGTGTTGATGCCATCGGTAATAGTGTAGGTAAAGGTATCAACTCCTACAAAATTATTTGCTGGGGTATAAACTAAACCTGTTCCATCCGGACTAGGTGCAATCGTTCCCCCATTAGCAGAAGTGGGGTCAAAGCTTTCAACACTGAGAGGATCTGGGCTATTATCGGGGTCGGAGTCATTTCCCAGAACATTGACTGTCACAGGTGTATTAGCCGCCGTTGTCTCTTGATCGTCAATTGCATCGGGTACGATATCAGCTACGTTAATTGTCACGGTTGCCGTATCGGTTTGCACCCCATCAGTAATGGTGTAGGTAAAGGTATCAACGCCTGTAAATCCATCTGCTGGAGTATAAACTAATGCGGTTCCATCTGCATTCGGTGCAACTGTGCCGCCATTGGCAGAAGTGGGGTCAAAGCTTTCAACACTGAGAGGATCTGGGCTATTATCGGGGTCAGAGTCATTCTCTAGAACATTGACTGTAACCGCTGTACCCGGTGCAGTACTTTGTTGATCATCGACTGCATCGGGAATTGTATCTTCTACCGTGATAGTAACGGTGGCTGTATCTGTTTCGATGCCATCAGTGATGGTGTAAGTAAAGGTATCTTCCCCAATAAACCCATCTGCTGGCGTGTAAACCAATGCTGTGCCACTGGGATTTAATGCGATTGTACCACTGTTGGCAGAAGTGGGGTCAAAGCTTTCAATAGTGAGAGGATCGGGCGCATCATCCGGGTCGGTGTCATTCTCTAGAACATTAACAATGACCGCTGTATTAGTCGCCGTTGTCTGTTGATCATCGACGGCGTTGGGTGCAGAGTCATCCACAGTAATGGTAACAGTGGCTGTATCCGTGTTGTCCCCATCAGTAATGGTGTAGGTGAAGGTATCCTCCCCCACAAACCCATCTGCTGGGGTATAGATCAACGCTGTTTGATTGTCATTGAATGCAATCGTACCGCCATTGACTGAGGTAGGGTCGAAGCTTTCAATACTTAGAGGGTTCGGGCCGTTGTCTGGGTCGGTGTCATTCTCGAGAACAGTGATCGCAACGGCGGTATTCGGTGCAGTGGTTTGTTGATCATCGACCGCATCAGGGATTGTATCTTCAACTGTAACGGTAACAGTTGCTGTATCCGTTCCGCCATTACCATCATCAATGGTGTATTCAAAGGTATCTATCCCAACAAAGTCTAGATTAGGAGTGTAATCAATCGTGTCATCACTCGGGTCATCTGGAGTCCCACCGTTATTAATGACTGCTGTACCGCTGGTTGGGGGTGTGGCAATCTCAGTAATTGTCAGCGGGTCATCTTCTGGGTCTGTAT
>JBARXJ010000005.1:0-11806 GCA_049647265.1 Microcoleaceae cyanobacterium | reverse complement strand
TGTAGGCACAGGGGAATAACAGTAAACCAGACCATCCGACGAATACAAAACGGTCGCGCTTGAGCCAGTCATCGACGGTATCAAACCATCCACGCTGGGATTGTGGGCGCTCGACTGCTATAGTCATGAACGCGAATCTCCTAAATATTATGATTACAAGTGATAAAGAGTTATATGATATTCTCACACTTCTTCTTTTGCTCTAGCAAATTATGAGAGAAGAAGCAAGTTGTGTTAATTTTTCTTTACCACTGTTAATTAGTATAAGGATAATTTTCTGAAGTGACAAGGGTAAGTTAGAAGTTTATCGCTCAAAAGCAAAGTTGTCTAACTCCTATAACCACGGGCTATTTCAGCAAGGAGCTCCTGTGACATACTATATATATGTGGAATTTTCATCTTAATAATTTCTTTAGACCTTATGTTCACGATAGACATCATCGTCAAGTACGTCCCAGCACCTTTATCTGTCCAACGCAAAGAGTTAGCAGATGCACAAGCGGTTTATGAGCAAGTGCTAGAGATGATGCGCTCTGGCAATTCTCAGATAGTTGAACTCACCTGCGAGAAAATGCCAGACAAAAAGGTCGCAATTCAAGCCAGTGAGATCTCAGCCGTCCAAGTTTCTGAGAAATCAGGGGCTTCTCCGGCAGGTAGAGCACCCGGTTTTGTGTCCCTAGCCGAATAGACAACCCATAAACTCAAGTAGAGACGTTCCATGGAACGTCTTTACAGTCGAGGTTGAATATTCACTTATATAGTTTTTGATGAACAACGCTAATTCTGATTCTCATCCATCTCGAGCAATCGCCATTAAGACCCTCAGTTTTAACTGGCCCAGTGGTGCTAAAGTCCTGCGATCTTGTTCTCTGAGCGTGCCTCCAGGTGAATTTTGGATGCTGCTGGGAACCAATGGTAGCGGTAAATCCACTTTATTAAGACTATTGGCGGGTTTATTGCCACCTCAGTCAGGAGAGATTCAAGTCGAGGGACGAGTGGGGTTTGTGTTTCAAAATCCAGATCATCAGCTTGTGATGCCAACGGTTGGGGCAGATGTTGCCTTCGGACTGGTTGAAGATCAACTGAGTTTGTCTCAAGTCAAACAGCGGGTGAAAGATGCTTTAGCCGCAGTCAAGTTAGAACATTTACAACGACGACCGATTTATGCCCTCAGTGGGGGCCAAAAGCAACGAGTCGCGATCGCGGGAGCCTTGGCCCGGCATTGTGAAGTGTTGTTACTGGATGAACCCACGGCTCTACTCGATCCCGATAGTCAACTGGATTTAGTCGAGCAAGTGCGTTATCTGGTTAAAAGCCGTGGAATTACAGCATTGTGGGTCACCCATCGCTTAAATGAATTGGACTATTGTGACGGAGCCTTTTTATTAGAAAATGGTCGAGTCGCAGCTCAAGGTGCACCAGAACCTTTAAAACAGCAACTGATGCGCCAAACTATCCATTAAATTTGTAGAATTTTATCAGCTAAGCCATACCCCGTTGTGCTTCTTCAGCCACTTGAGGGATAGAATCTTGAGAGAGTTGTTTTAGGGTTTCTTCGGCTTGAGTACCCCCTAAACGATTGAGAGCTTGAACCACCCGATACCGCACTTGCCAATCTTCATCTGTGGCATAGGGAACCAACAAAGCAACTGCATCGGGGTTACCCAGTTCCCCCAGAGCGCTAATGGCAACCGTTTGAATTAAACCGTTATCATCTTTCAAAGCATCCTTGAGTAAATCAAACCCTCGAGGATCGTCTAATTCTCCCAAAGCCGCCACAATACTCATTTTGACCAGCCATTCTGGGGTATTATGATAAACCTGTTGCAAATCTTCAAACGCTGAATCAAGTTTCAACGCTCCTAGGGCATCGGCAGCGGCGGCTTGAACATCAGCTTCAGGATCATGAAGCAGACAACCGCGTAGAATGTCTAAAGATTTTGTCAGATTTTGACTTCCTAAACTACTTAATTGACTGACAGCCGCATACCGAACTCGGGCATTTTGATCTTTAATTGCTGTTTGAATTAAATCATAAGCCGTTTCCGGCTCAATTTCCCGTAATTGATTTACCGCCCGTAAGCGATCGCCTAAATCTTCTGAATTAATTAATGTTTGAATGGATTCTGGAGTTGTCATGATGAGTAATTAGTAATTAGTTGTTAGAAAAACTAGAGAATTAGACTTCATCTCGATAGATTCATGATGCTTTAGTCTATCTCGCACTCTTCCAAGTCATTGTTTAAAGCTAATCTGAGTCACCGATTCAGGAGCAAATACCCAATGAATCATAACAAATAACCGCTCAACCAATGACTAACAACAGATCATCAAGCCTGTTTTTTCGCCATCATCCGAATAATATCACTACAGCAAATCATACCCATCACCCGATCTGACTCATCTAATACAGGCAGTTGATGAACTTGTTTTTCATGCAGAAGTCGTGCGGCTTCAGATAAAGATTGATCTGGGGTAATGGTTGCGACATCCTCTTGAGTCATCACTTCTTCTACCGTTTGACCCAATGCTTTATGAAGTTCCTTTTCGTAGCGAGCCGGATTTTCTAGATAAATAATGCTATCAAAAATCGTAATATATGGCGGTGGAGTCACTCCGCTTTGTTGCCAGAGAATATCTGTTTCGGAGAGAATTCCTAAGAGTTTACCCTCTTGATCAATCACCGGTAAACTACTAATTTTGTTATCGGCTAAAATCTGAATCGCTTGCTGCAAAGGCAGTTCAGGTTTAACTGTAATCGGGTTGGGGGTCATTGCATCTGCAACAGTTTTAGGCATCGTCTTCTATGGTCTTCAAGAGCAAGTACCATCGATCATATCTGAAAATCGACTCATAATTCAGCCAGTTTGTCGATAGCGCGATCGCGCTCATTCGTTGTGGTGCGTCAAGTGCTTCAAGTGACCTACCTTACAATCTGCGCCAAATCAGCTAAAACCGACTGGCTACAAATTTGTATGGGTGCGATTATTATTTCAATCCCAGGGAATTAACCGACAATTGGCAGCGAGATGTAGAATTGAGTACCTTTCCCGACCTCTGAATATACCTGTAAGCTTCCCCCATGTTTTTGTTCTACAATTTGCCGCGCGATCGCCATGCCCAAACCGGTCCCTTTTCCGACTTCTTTCGTCGTAAATCCTTGCTCAAAAATTCGGGATTTTGTCTCAAGCTTCATACCGCTACCGTTATCTTGAATACGAACAATCACCTCTTTATTTTCTAATATTTTCGTCTCAATAATAATCCGATTGGGGTTAGCTTTAATTTCAGTAAAACTTTTGCCTTGATTGGCTTCATCAACAGCATCAATGGCGTTAGCCAGTAGATTCATAAAAACCTGATTAAGTTGTCCGGGGAAACAATAAATATCAGGAATATGAGCGTAATTCTTAACAATTTCAATCTCTGGACGCTGTTCGTTGGCTTTAGTGCGGTGCTTGAGAATAAGCAAAGTACTATCAAGCCCTTCGTGTAGATTAAAAGGAATTTTTTTGTCTTGATCTGTGCGAGAAAATGTCCGCAAGCTGGTACTAATATGGCAGATGCGATCGCCTCCATCCTTCATGGCTTGAATCAGGTTCGGCAAATCGTCCTGAATGTAATCTAGATCAAATGTCTCAAGTTCTGCTTCAAAATCTATACCGGGCTGAGAAAATTTATTTTGATAGAGATCGATAATCGCTAAAAGATCATTGATATAATCCTGAAGCGCAGTGACATTCCCCACAATACAACTAATCGGATTATTGATTTCATGAGCCACTCCAGCCACCAACTGCCCTAAAGCGGAGAGTTTTTCCTGTTGCACCAGTTGCAATTGAGCCTGTTGCAACGCTTGAGTTCGTTCTGTGACTTGTTGTTCTAAAGTATCTGTCAGTCGTTTTAACCGCCAATGAACTTTCACCCGCGCTAATACTTCTTCTTGCTCAAACGGCTTAGTAATATAATCCACTGCCCCGAGCGATAAACCTTTGACTTTATCTTCAGTCTCTGCTAGTGCGGTCATAAAAATAATGGGAATCCCCTCCGTTACAGGATTGACTTGCAGGCGACGGCAAGTTTCAAAGCCATCGAGTTTGGGCATTTCAATATCAAGTAGAATCAGTTCTGGGAGATTACGTTCCACTTGTGCCAAGGCATCTTCCCCATCCATTGCCATCCGGACTTTATACCCTTGTGATTTTAAGGCTTTCGAGAGGACAGAGAGGTTGGTCGGATTGTCATCAACAATCAAAATAAAGGGTGTAGTATCAGACATTGGAATGGGTTACTCCTGGATGGGAAAGAATAACAAGGGATTGATCAAAGTCAAATAGTTATTTCAGAAAACACATTCCCTCGTGCCTAGTATTCCCTGATTTCTAATATTATTTAACTTCTGATCTAAGCAATATATTGATGGAGAAAGGCTCGGAGTTGTTTGATTTCACAAGCCTCAGCTAGAAGAATCACTTCTTGGAAAAAGCCAGCAATTTTAGTTGTCTGTTGATGTTGCTCGGCAATTTCAAGCACGCCATCAAGATCGCCGTTTTCAGCCAGTTCGGTAAGTTGAGTGATAATGGCGCTGTCTGGAGGCTGAATTACTGTTGTAGCGGCTGTGTGTAGCGTCTCAGGGGCATTTTCGCTATAAATCAAATCCAGTTGCAGATATTTTTGCAGTTGTTCGAGTAAGATTTCTGCTTGAACGGGTTTAGGCAGAAAGTCATCGCCGCCTGCATCCAGACTCTTGTGGCGATCAATTTCAAATACACTTGCAGAGGAGACCAGAACGATTTTATCTTGGAGTTGAGGGTGGGAACGCAGTTTCTGCAAAAATTCAAACCCATCCATCACAGGCATCGCCAGGTCAGTGATAATCAGATCAGGATTCATCTGCAACGTTTGATCGATTCCCTCTCGACCATTACTGGCTTCTATGATTTCAAAGCCGATGGGTTCTAAGAGATTGAGCAGCACCGAGCGATTTTCCCAATGATCGTCAATGATAAGAATTTTACGCTTCTGACCTTGATATCCAACAATCTCACCTTGCTGAGACCGTCTCGATGCGATGGCCCAATGGTCAGCCTTCGGAAGTTCGACATCAAAGTAGAAGCGACTACCTTGACAAGGAGTACTATCAACATTGATTTGGCTCCCCATCATTGAAACAATTTTGTGGCTAATTGCCAATCCTAATCCCGTCCCTTCGGCTTGCTTTTTGGTACTGCCGACTTGCTCGAAGGGGAGAAAGATTTTCTCAACTTGTTCCGGGGTCATCCCTACGCCAGTATCTTCAATTTGAAAGCGAATCTTTTGACCCAATGATTCTACCTTGAAGGTGACGCTACCGCGATCGGTAAATTTAATCGCATTACCCAGGAGATTAATTAAAACCTGACGGAGCCGTTTTTCATCACTCAAAACCCCAATGGCTAAGTCTTCATCAGCATAAAACTCAAACTCAATGCCTTTTTGTTCGGCACGAATACGGTTAATTTCAACGACGCTTTGCAAAAAAGAGGGGAAGTGAAACGGTGCGGGATGGAGTTCGAGTTTGCGAGCCTCGATTTTAGACAGATCCAGGATATCGTTAATTAGAGTCAGGAGGTGAGAACCACATTGGTAGATAATATCGATGCCCTGATCCCCTTTAGCGCTGAGGGTTTCGTGGCGTTGTAGGATTTGGGCGTAGCCGAGAATACCGTTGAGGGGGGTTCGCAGTTCATGGCTCATGTTTGCCAGGAATTCGCTTTTCGCTTCGTTGGCACTATCAGCCGTTTCTTTGGCTTGCTGAATTTCCTGATTGGCTTGCTGAATTTCTTGAAATTTATCCTGGAGGGCGCTGAGCATCAGTTGAAAGTTACCCGAGAGGGTATTAATTTCGGTGATGGCGCTAGCGGGCATTTGCAGCGATTGGTGTTCGGTGAGTTTGTTGGGTAAATTGTTAGTGAGATTGGCCAGTTGTAATAAGGGTTGAACCAGACTGCGACTAATCGGTTTTGCCAGCAGGGGTGCTAAGAGCGCGATCGCCATAAGAATCGCAAAACTTTTAGTATAAATACTGTCGAGAGTCACCAAATGGGCGGCAGTGGCTTGTTCAATTTCCAGATTCCAAGGAAGATCGCCGCCTACGGCACTTTGATGTACGTAAAATGATTTTCTCCAACGCACGACTTTCGACACGTTCGGTAAAACTGGAACCCAAATATGGGTATTGCGATCGACTGGATGAATTTCTCCGTTGCCATTACCATCGCGATCAAAAGGCTGACCTATTTCTAAATTGTCGCGGGTGCTGGTAATCACCCGATTTTGCCGATCCAGTAGAGCAATAAACTGGGTTGATAAGGCTTGATCTACGAGTAACTGCTGTTTCAAGGTATCGATATCCAGTTCTGCCAGGAGTTGCCCCACCTGGTTTTGACCGTTCAAGATGGGAACGCTTTGGAAGATTGTCGGCGAGTTGGATACCGTTAAGAGTTCAGAAATTGTGGGCTGTTTTGCATCGAGTAAAGTCTGAAGCGGCAAATTCTTTAATATTGTGGCATTTTGGGTAGAGTCAAGCAGTTGCCCCTCTGTATCAACAACGTAAAAATTCCGAACTTCAGGAATAGTTTGTTGAGCGATTTGTATTTGCTCTTGCAGCGCCAATTCATCTCCGCCATCCCGAATGCGAGAGGCGAGTACTTGCAATTTCTCCAAATGTTGCTGATGCCAGTTTTGTAAATCGGCACTGATATGATACTGAGTGTCTTCTAGGCGCGTTAATAGGTTTTTTTCTTGAACCGTGGTTGCATCTTGACAGTTCCAAATGGTCAGAACCATTGCAGGCAGTAAGACGAAGGCAACTAACAAATTGAGCAGGGTTTGTTCAAAGGCATGGGTGCGGCTATGCTTTGCGCCCAACCACTGAGCAATGGGGGTGTGAGTTAGTATTAGACTGGCAATGAGGGCGTTACAAATTTGATTAACAGGATTTTTGAAGGAAATCAATAGAACGGCTTGGAGCGGGATTTTGCCGACACCTGCATAAAAGAACCACAAAAGTGGAAATCCAATTACTCCCCAGTAGATCACATCAGTTAATAATAAGTTATTGCTATGTCGTCGCAGCCTCCAAGCGACAAAAAGTGCTTCTAAGGTGAAGATAATAAAAGCATAGGGATGTTTCCACAGCAGGATTGTATAACTGTTGGCAATTACAGCGGCGATCGCGCCCCAACTGAAGCCATACAATCGGATAATCAACATCACAAATAGATTACCAAATAGCCAGTCTATATGGAGAATGATCGGAATGTGGAAGTAGTTACCCAGGTATGCTGCAACAAGAAGGCACAGCAAAACGATTGTTGATTTCAACCCATGTTTCAATGGATTGTAATGTCTGTTGGGGTTGTTGAACTTTAAAACAGTTACCATTGTTTTTGACCGGGTGACCTTTAAACTGATAATCTCTTGAGTGTGCGCTCTGACTATTTCGGCAGCAGCGAATTAACCCAAAATAGGCAGTCGAATGTAGAATTGGGTTCCTTTCCCTACCTCTGACTGAACTTCTAGGCTTCCCTGATGTGTTTCTTTTACGATCTGCTGGGCGATCGCCAGTCCTAGTCCGGTTCCTTTACCGACTTCCTTGGTTGTGAATTTTCGATCAAAGATTTTTGAGCAAACCTGATCAGACATCCCTTTGCCGTTATCGCTGATGCTAATTTCTACAGTATGTTGTTCAATCAGATGAGTTCGGATGATAATTTGTTGAGGATGAGCGCTCAGTTCTTCATAAGATTGCACCTCTGCCATTTCATCAAACATATCAATCGCATTAGCCAGTATATTCATAAAGACCTGATTCAGTTGACCGGGAAAACAGTCAATCTCGGGTAGCTGATCATAATCGCAAATCACCTTAATTTCCGGTCGAATATCTTTAGCTTTTAAGCGATATTTCAAAATTAACAGAGTGCTATCAATCCCCTCGTGGAGGTTAGCCTTAAATTTGGAGTGGGTATCCGCACGGGAAAACGTCCGTAGACTCGTACTAATGCCGCCAATGCGATCGCAACCCGCTTTCATCGACAAAAGCATATTCGGCAGATCTTCAAGCAAAAACTCAATATCAAGTTCTTCTCGTTTGTTTTCAATCTCCTCTCCGGGTGAAGGAAAAGTACTCTCAAAACACTGAATATATTCGCTAATGTCTTGTATAGAGGTCGTTAATTCAGTAATATTGCCGCCGATGAAGCCGAGAGGATTATTAATTTCGTGAGCCACACCCGCGACTAAGTTACCCAAAGCCGACATTTTCTCACTTTGGACGAGCTGTAATTGCGCTTGTTGCAACTGTTCAAAAGAGTTTTGTAATTGCTGTTGAGTCTGTTGAAGTTGTTGTACTGTGCCTTCAAGTTCTGTGGCATAATTTTGAGATTGTCGATATAAACGAGCATTTTCAATCGAAATTGCCGCTTGAGAACAGAGCAAATTCAGCACTTCTACTCGTTCAGTGGTAAAGGCTTCTGTAATGAGGTTATTTTCTAGGTATAAAATGCCAATTAACCGACCTTGATTAAGGATGGGAGTACAGAATAAGCTTTTCGGTTGTTGTTGGATTAAATAACTATCGCTGGCAAAATATTTATCTTTTGCAACTTGGTTAATAATGATAGTCTGTTCGCTACGTTGGACAACACGAATAAGACTCAAGGGAAGTGTCTGACTTTGACCGAGAGGGGTGGGGGATAAGTGACAGTTTTCTTGGATGCACTGAGCCACAACTTCCCAAATTCCGTCGTTATTTAAGATTAATGCACCAATATCTGCGCCTGCGCTTTCTAGAACAATTTGCATCAGTTGGGTGAGTAAGGCTTCGAGTTCGATTTCCCCAGAGAGAGTTTGTCCGGCTTTAATTGCAGTAGAGATATCAAGAACGGAGGTATTGGTAGTAGTAGAGGTGTAAAGGGTCTGATGAGAGGTAACGGTAGCAGTGGCGTTGAGAGGTAGGGGAGATTTGGGTTGAGTTAGGATGGGCTTTAAGAGTTGAGGATATGTCGCTTCTAAATGGTCGGTTTTGGCTCTTGCTCCCCAACGCGCATAACAGTAGTATGCTTCTACCATATAAGTTTGAGCAATTTTTTCTTTACCCCAGTCGAGGTAGAATTTTGCCGCCAGTTCGTTTGCGAGGGCTTCTTCAGTTAGAAATTCATGTTTTTTAGCCCCTGCTATAGCCCGATCATAAAGTTCAGCAGCTTGCCAATATTGTTCTAAAACCTTAGCTTTTTCTGCTTCTATTAAATCATATTTATGTTGAAAGTTTGTAGGAGCATGATGTGCCCAATATTGCATTCGTTTCTGGTCTGATTCGACTTGAGAGATGATTTCTTGTTGATGCTGGGGGGAGCTATCGGGGTAAGCCAACAGTTGCCCCAAACACGAGTAAAATTGATTGACTGCGACCAGAAAAAATCCCGAGGCATTATCTTGCCATTTCCGAGCTTCTTCAGTCGAGTAAATCGCTAGTTGTATTTCTCCAGATAAATAAGCGAGTTGACCTTCAATAGCATGGATGAAAAATAGAGAAATACCAATTTGATATTGCTCAAAGATCGGGAGTTCTATAGCTCGACTAAAAGCCTTTCCAGTCAGTTGACTGGAGTTCTCAGAACGACCCAATAAATTCAAAACCGCTTGATAGTAGGCTCGAGCAAATTTAACATGATAGATTAAATTTTGTTTTTCAAATGCTTCTATATAAAATTGGCATTTTTTAGCCAATGAGTCTAAAGGCTCACCTAAAGCCAATAGATGGCTAAAATAGGCAATAATTTGATATCCAGAATAAATATATTCTCCATTTTCTTGTCCAACTTTAAAAGCGTCTACACAAGTCGATAAAGAATTTTTTAGAGGTTCTTTCCAATGTCGAATAGAAGCATTAAAAATATGTAAAATTATAGATTTTTGATCTTTTGCTCTATCACTAAACTTTTCCATAAACAATTCTAGCCCTATTTTCCCGAAATCGTAGCCCGTTTCTACATCTCCCTCTATCCCACACAATATCAACCCATAACCGACATAAGATTTAGTTCCCCAAATAGAATTTCCAGATTGAGCTGATAACTTTAAAGTTGTATAAATAACCCGCTTCATTAAAGCAGGATTAATACTCATTAAAGAGCTGCCAATCGAGTCTAAAATCTTGACAGATGCGAGTTTGTAAGGATCGCTCATATTGGCGAGATTCTTGACGGCTTTAATTGTCTCTAAACTAGGAGGTTCAGTCTCAATTGCCACCCCTAAACTCTCTAAAACACTCAGTCCTATTTCTGCCGCTTTGTTAAATTTTTCTTGAGCAATATTACTCTGGATTTGAATGTGGTAGATATTAATCTTTTCTATAATTGTTTTGGCTTGTTCTAAAACAAAATCAATATAAATATCAGACTGTTCAAAATCTCCTATCAAGTATGTATTCAAAGCAGCTTCTTGATATAAGCTTAGGGTCAAATTATACTGATTTTTCCAATAATTATCAGCTAAAAGTTGTAGAGCTATTTTTAAATGATCGATAGCAGTATAATAAGCAGTTGATACTTTTGCTTTGCGTGCTGCGGCTAAATTTAAGTGAGCTAGCTGTTCGCGCTCAGTAGGATTTTTAATTAATTCTAAACCTAAATTAAGCTGACTAACAATAGTGAAAATGTGAGATTCTTGGTTATACTTAGAAATATTATTTAATAATAACCTACCAATTTTAAGATGTTGTTTTTGCTTCTCCTCATTTGGAATCAGAGAATAAGCAGCTTGTTGAACCCTGTCGTGGAGAAATTTATAATCAACTGAAATATCCAAAGAAGAACAATGTTGATTGTCCTCACTACCTTGAAAAAATTTGTAGGTTTCGCTAGTTGGTAAAATTAAACCTTCTTGTAAAGCTTTCCACAGTGCTGTTGCTGTTTCTTCAGCAGATTTTCCCCAAATAATTGCTAAAGTTGACAGGTCAAAAGTGTTACCAATTGCAGCGGCTAACTTTAATACTTCTTGAGTTTCTTGGGGCAATTTATGAAGCCGAGAAGCCATAAAATCCACCACATCATCTGTGAGGGATAATTGTCGAACTTGGGCAATATCACATTGCCATCCACCCCCCTTACCCCCCTTACTAAGGGGGGACTGAGGGGGGATGGGGGACTGAGGGGGGATTACTTCTTGCAAATCAAAGGTGATGTATCCATCTTCATACAAACTTTTGAGAAATTGGGTGGCAAAGAAAGGATTACCTTTTGTTTTTTGATAGATTAATTCGGTTAGAGAAGCAGCATTTTCTAGGGAACAATTGAGAGTATCAGCAACCAGATGGTTTAATCCAAATTGACTTAAAGGCGCTAAAGTAATTGTGTTAATAATTACCTGATGCTTCGTAATTTCATCTAAAGTTAGCATTAATGGATGAGCCGGATAAACTTCGTTATCTCGATAGGCTCCCAATACTAATAAGTTGCCTGTTTCGATTTCTCCAGTTAACAATTTGATCAGACTTAAAGATGCAGAATCTGCCCATTGTAAATCATCAAGAAAAATGACTAAAGGATGGTCTTCAGTGGCAAAGACTTGAACAAATTTACCAAAGAGTAAATTAAAGCGATTTTGTGCTGCATTTCCAGAGAGTTCTGCAACGGATGGTTGTTGTCCAATGATACTTTCTAATTCAGGAATTACATCAATAATAACTTGGGCATTTTCTCCTAAAGTAGCAAGTATTTTGTCTTTCCATTCTTGTAATTGAGTATCAGTTTCTGATAGTAAT
>JBARXJ010000004.1:0-147741 GCA_049647265.1 Microcoleaceae cyanobacterium | reverse complement strand
CCTCGGCACATACGCCACACATTTGAGCGTGAATAGAGGATTGACGCATCATCAAACGAGCGCAAAGATCACAAGTATCGACACAGTCTCGACAACGTTTAATACATTCAGCCATCATCTGCACCATGTCGCTACTCAGACAGGCGGTAGCGCAGTTTTCACAGTCTTTCAAGCAGTCCAAGCAGGCTTGAATACAAGAGTCTAAGCTAGAGGATTGAGTGGTAGCAGTCATAATTTTTATTAAATTCAACACGGTGTAGGTATCTACAAAATTCATTCATGTCGGCTAAAACTGATAAGAATTAAACACTTTAGTCTGACTATCTGGCTTAAATCCTACGACATCAAATGATTCTTTGCGATTGCCCATTTCCATACCTGGTGTTCCAATCGGCATTCCTGGAACCGCAATTCCCGCCAGATTCGGTTTTTGAGCGATTAACCGTTTGACATCCTCGACGGGAACGTGTCCTTCAACTAAGTAGCCGTTGATTTCTGCGGTATGACAAGAAGCTAGTTGTTGAGGTAAATTGTGTTTTTGTCGAATTGCCTGAATTTCTGCTTCCGGCTGGACGATGTCTGTCACGGTGAAATTATTCTGCTGAATATGTTCGACCCATCCCTTACAACACCCACAGGTGGGGGTACGATAAACGGTGATGTTCAAAGCTGAAGCCGCCAGTTCTGAATTTGAAGCATTAGAAATCTCAGTCGTCGCTGTTTGATTTTCCGTCAAACCATTGACTGTCCAATATCCTGCGCCTACAAATCCTGCAACAACCACTCCCCCAATCAAAAGGTGTTTCCAGTTAGACAATTGATTTTTGAACATAATTTTGAGATTGAAAATGGATTTATTTTAAAGTCTCTAGTCAACTAGAGAGTCAAGCCCGAATTTCCAGGTTGCCCATCATGCCCAAATCTTCGTGGTCGAGAATGTGGCAGTGGTAAACCGTCTTACCCGCAAAGTCTCGGAATGCCATCCGAATGATTACCGTTTCTCCGGGCTTAACTAAAACCACGTCTTTCCAAGCCCGGTAAGGTTCTGGCTGAGCGTTGCGACTCAGAATTTGAAAGGCATTTGCATGAACATGAAAGGGATGATCCATCATGCCAGTATTGACTAATTCCCAATCTTCCACGGTGTTAAGCTGAACCTGGGTATCAATCCGTTGAGGTCGATAAGGCCGACCGTTAAACAAGAATGTCATTCCTTGACCCGGTATCATGCCATGATTCATCTGAAAACGACGGGTTTGTTTTACCTGTGGTAAGGGTTCGACTGGAATTAATTGTGTCGGTAAAGGGGTTGAAGTTTTGGCTTCATAACTGATGGTTGCCAGAACTTGAGATTCGTTTGTCCGGCTGCTGCCCATCATACCTCTGCCCATCATTCCGCCGCCCATCATCCCCATACCCACCCGTTGATAGGGAAGATTCAGCAAACGATACTGTCCTGATTCTCGATTAGCCTGAATCAATACATCAGCCCGTTCTCCAGGCGTTAGCAATAATTCTGTCAGTTCTACGGGTTCTGCTAAAGCACCGCCATCTGTTGCGATCAGATACAACGGGTGTTCTTCTAGGGACAATCGATAAAACTGTGAGGGGGAAGCATTGAGAATTCTAAGTCGCAGGGATTTTCCAGGCGGAATTGAAAAGTTGGGGTTATGCTGCCCATTGACGGTAATGAAATTCCCTTCTCGTCCCGTCATGATTGAGAGTTGTCGCTCTGGAAGTAAGTTTCCCTGTTGATCTAAACCAAAATCTTGTAGAACCAGAAACTGTTGCACAGCGGCTTTAACTTCAGGAATCTCATCCAACTCTCCCCGAACGACTAACAGACCTGCGAGTCCTCCAAATAATTGTTCTGCTACGAAGCCATGTCGGTGCGGATGATACCAAAACAGTCCGGCGGGATGGTCTGGAGGAATCGTAAATTCGTAGGTTAACTGTTCACCGGGAGGTATCTGCAAAAATACATTATCGGCATTGCCTGTAATTGGAATATGTAGGCCGTGATAGTGAAGATTCGTCGGTTGAGGCAGATTATTCTGAAAATGAATCTGAACGGTATCTCCAGGCTGAACTTCCAAACGGGGGCCGGGAATTTGTCCGTTGTAAGTGATGAGTTGCGCCTGTTTTCCCGCCAGATTAACAGAATGATAATCGGCTTCGAGGTCTAATTCTAATAACCCTTCAGAACTACGATGTTGGCGAGGTAAAGCAATTGAAGAAGAGATTGGAGTCAAGCCCGAATTAGAACGAAACGCCCAATGTGCTGCTAAAGTTGCTCCTACTCCAACAGTTCCTAAAGCTAGAAATTTTCGGCGATTGAGCTTCAGCATAATTTCTCAAGCATTGTGCACCATTTGCAACAACATGGATATCTTCTAGTCTTTCACCCTTTTATGAAATTGACATGAAATCTATCTTCTATCTTTGAAGTAGAATAAGAAAATCAACATATTGAATCGCTAGAAGGTAGATAGATCATATTTAAAAACAGCAGGGTTTGTCTGAAGAAGCAATTACTCATTAGTTGATTCACTCAACCAATTTTCTATTCATAATCTATCAAAATCCTCAAAGTCAGAAATATTATTCGTTACCAAAATCAAATCATTACAAACAGCAATACTAGCAATTTGACCATCAACAAAAGCTGGAACTTTGCCAATTTTAGATAACCGTGCTCTTTCCATTGCGTGATACTGTGCTGATTTCAAGTCATAATCGAATAATGGAAGCTGTGCTATCACAACACTATTGATATAATCCTCTAAGTCTCGACATTTTTTAGACTCAGGTAATCTAAAACAACCAAATAGTAACTCATGAATGACTATTGTAGCTGTTGCTATTTCCTGTTTATAGAGACTTAGCTTTTCCATGACATTCTGATTGGGTTGAGGACGCGATCGCCTCGGATAAGATATTCGTATCTAATAAATATTTAAGAGTGAATGGTACACCGGACTTTACGTAGGCGTGTACCATTCACTGCCTTCCGCAGTCATAAATCTACTCTTCTCCCCGGTGATTTATCTCGTAAACCCTCAAAAGTATCATCATCGATACTATCCAAATCCACCCTTGTCCTAAAATCTTGTAAAGCTGACCAAAAATCACTCACTCTCTTTATCTCTATTAAAATTTCTTCATTATCTGGAAAATCCACTTCCTCTAATAACTCAATAATTTTGCCTTTTTTGATTCCTTTGACTAACATAAAGTTAACTTATGGGTATTGTTATACATAGATTAGCATTTCATTTACTCCGTCAGGGCAGATATATGCAATTTATTGTTAGCTTACATACCTAATCACTGTTTTTCGTCTTCAACAAACAAATATGTTCATGCTTGGTGAAACCAGGACTGTTACAAAACTCATTTACCAGCTTTTACATCAGTTTAAACTCTCAATTTGAGGAGTGGCAATCACTATTGCCGTTCACACCATGAAGATGCCAGCTTAGAGGAGAGAGAGCTAAAAATCTTGATAGAAAACCAACTTTGGCAATCTGTAGAAATAGATGACTGCATTACCTGCTAAATATCGTTTAAATTAAGACTATTATTGATCCACCTCAACTTTGGACACAAATTACAGCTTAAAGACTTATGAATAAACCAATTCGGGGTAAATTATCGAGCCAAATTGATGCAGGTGTTAAACTAGCGTTCGCGGTTGGCAACGCCTTGCGGCACGCAGTAGCGTGGCATCAGCCGTATTGCGATCGCTATCGAAAGACATCGCCGACTGGGAGAATCTATTAGTATTTGGCATTCACGGGAAAGTTGTGACATTAACCGCAGACCAAATTCCCCCTACTACATCCTGAACCGTTCTCGACTCAGGCACTGTAACGCTTATCTCTGCCCACGCCATGATCTGTTTGAAGTCGATTCTAAAAATCTCTACAATATCCTCAATTAAAGATGAATCTTTCCCGACTGGGTCGGCACTAGCAACAATGTCATATCCATCTAAACCCTCGGCTTCACCTTGTGTAACGACCTTTGATGAGTTTGTGCGATTGGCCGATTATTCCCTGATGGACACCTTAAATGCCGACCCGGATGCCACAGTCGATGGTAATGATCGCCGTCCCCGCCAGGTTTTTTCGGGGCATTTTGTCCCTGTGACCCCCACACCCCTTGCAGAACCAGAATATGTCACCCATAGCAACACCTTCTTTAAAGAACTTGGGTTGAGCGATGAACTAGCACATAATGAAAAATTTCGCTCCTGTTTTTCGGGCGATCTCTCTGCTGCCCATAAGCCCATGCGTCAGGTGGGCTGGGCGACGGGGTATGCACTGTCGATTTATGGCACTGAATATATCCAAAATTGTCCATTCGGTACAGGTAATGGTTATGGCGATGGTCGGGCGATATCTGTGTTTGAAGGAATCATTAATGGTCAGCGCTGGGAAATGCAATTGAAAGGGGGTGGCCCAACACCTTATTGCCGTGGCGGTGACGGGCGTGCCGTCCTCCGTTCAAGTGTGCGTGAGTTTCTAGCACAAGACTATATGCACGCCTTAGGTGTGCCCACATCGCGCGCTTTGACCCTGTACGTTTCTAAATCTGAGACCGTTACCCGGCCTTGGTATTCTCAAGATTCCCACTCCACCGACCCTGATATTTTGGTGGACAATCCTGTGGCCATTTCAACTCGTGTTGCACCCTCCTTTTTGCGCGTGGGTCAGCTAGAGTTATTTGCCCGCCGCGCTCTTCTAATGCTCATCCAAGGGCATTAGAAGAGTTGCGCCAGATCGTGTCCCATGTAATTGAGCGAGAATACAAAAGCGAGATTAATCAAAACCTTGATTTTGCAGATCAATTGGTTGAGTTGGCGAAGCTATTTCGCCAGCGTCTCACGTCACTGGTGGCTAACTGGCTACGTGTTGGTTATTGCCAGGGTAATTTTAACAGTGATAACTGCGCCGCTGGTGGCTTTACCCTCGACTATGGCCCCTTTGGATTTTGTGAAAATTTTGACCCTGGGTTTCAACCTTGGACTGGCGGCGGCGAACACTTTGCATTTTTCAATCAGCCCATCGCAGCAGAAGCAAATTATTATATGTTTTGGAAAGCGGTGAGACTGCTACTTGCAGAAGATGCTAAAGCTTTAGAACAGTTCGACCAAGTCGGACGTGGCTTTTCAGCAGCCATGCAACAACAAGTCCAAAAAATGTGGGCGGCTAAACTGGGCTTGACTGAATATCACCCAGATCTATTTAAGAAATTAATGCAGTTAATGACCGACTCAGAGGTGGATTACACCATTTTCTTCCGGGAATTATCTCATATACCAGACGATGTCGCAGCATTGAAAAAAAGCTTCTACGTTAAAACTTCACAACAACTCGACGACGGGTGGCAATCTTGGCTCTTAAGCTGGCGCGATCTCGTCATCTTGGGCGGCAATTTGGCTGAGACCTCAACAAAGATGAAACAAACTAACCCAAAATACACATGGCGAGAGTGGTTGATTGTCCCCGCCTACCAACAAGCCATGCAGGGTGACTATACTTTAATCAAAGAGTTGCAAGAAGTGCTGAGCTATCCCTATGATGAGCAATCACAAGAAATAGAAGATAAATACTATCGTCTAAAACCTCAGGCGTTTTTTAACACGGGTGGCGTGTCGCACTATAGCTGTTCATCTTAATTTTGAATGAAAAAGGTGTAATTGAAAATAAAGAACCCATTTGGGTTATTTTTTCAATTCCTTGCACAGCAAGGATTTTCATTAAAATTATCTAATCTCCTGAAAACCTTTGATAATATTGTGTTTAGCTAGAGATCTTAAATGGGCTCTATACACTCAAGACTCAAAGCTATTCGTCTTTTGATAGTGAATCAACAAAATTCTTTTTCAATAGTTTTTAAAGGCAAAAATAAGGAGATAGGACTGTCTGTAAAAGGGATGAATTCATATTTTAGGTAAAATTGCTTTGCCTTTTCATCAATTGCATCTACTCTGACGGCATAAATTCCAATTTCTTGACTTACTTTTACTATCCTAAAGAGAGCATCTACTAGAAGTTCGCCACCCAATCCCTTTCCCTGGCATGAAATATCTACAGCCAACCTACCGATCAACGCGCACGGAATCGGATAGTTAGGGATACCTTGTCGCTCGGATTCAGGAAAAGAAGCAAAATCAATAGTGCTAGAACTAATCGTATAATAACCGTCTATTTTTAGTGGGGTGGCAGGTTTAGTGGCAACAAGAGCTTTATTGATTCCTTTAAGATGGTTTTGTCGTGCATATCTGCTTAAATACTGATTTAATTCCCTATTTCCGCAGTCAAACTCAGATCGCTTGTGTTTTTTTTCAATCGGTACGAAATTCCAAACCTGCATAGAGTCTACTTGCTATATTTATTTCGGTAATTAGCAATTGCCGACAAGAGCTTTCCTTTTAACTGTGGGGGGTTGTCTATGGCAGCTAAAAATCTATCGCGATCGCGATTGCTTAGAGTCAACTTTTCCTGGTTTTCAATTTCTTGCTGGGCTAAGGGTAGTAGATGTAATAGGGTGTAAGCACTTAGAGAAACACCTTTAATTGAAGCAGCTTGCTCCAAAAGTGCTTTTTGTTCTTTTGTGACTCTTAAATCAATTCTACTGTCTTTGGCTAATGATGTTTCGCTCATGAGTTACGTAATTGGGAATCCACGCCTTTTCAAAACATGGAGGAACTATTCACTTTGATCTTAACTTATAGGCGGAAAAAATACGTACAAATATGGAAAGATATCAGATACTATCTGATATATTGGATAAAGAATCTGACTATGCCGACTTACCTTCTCATCGGCGCGAGCCGAGGAATTGGCGGTTCAACCGCTCAATATTTGGTGTCCAAAGGAGCCGAGATTTTGGGCGTTTCAAGATTGCCAGCGATCGCTGGTATAGCAGTACAAGCTTTGGTTAAGACATTTAAGATTGTCTTTTAGGGGAGTAGGGAGTAGGAAGTGGGCAGTAGCAAAGTGTCAAACACTGTAAAACGTAGTGCTATACCTGGATTGATGCTGATATTGGAATAGACCAGGGCATTGACCGCGTTGTGAAAGCAGAGAAGCGATCGCACTTTAGACGAACTGCTGAGTCTCTTGCTGCCCACCGGAGATCAGGGCAAGATTTAGAAATAGTCCAGACCTGCAAAAAGGTGATACGATCATCATAGTTGAATTACCATCTACGCGCTCCGGACTCTTTCTACACTACAAAATCACGCAACGCTTCGGGCGAACCGCATAGCCCCTTAAATATGTAAGCAATTTTCATCTTTCTGTTGTGCAAACCGACAACAAACCCACAGACCTAATCTATGGTTAAATAACTCTTTAGAATTAAGTTTCCAAAGAGCCAATGAGCATTAATCTGGGTCTTAAAGAGCGATCTGCTCTAAAATTAACTGTCCCGGTTCCCCTGAATCAACATCCGGCTGGGGTTTATTTGGCATCTTTGAGTAATGGGTCAGTTGCTACCATGAGACAGGCGTTGAATGCGATCGCTTCTTTGTTAACAGCGGGGGAATGTGATGCTTTAACGCTGGATTGGGCGAAACTGCGATATCGACATACGGCAGCCGTTAGAGTGGCTTTAAGAAAACGGTATGCGGCAACAACGGTGAATAAAATGCTTTGTGCGTTGCGGCGGGTGTTGAAAGAAGCATTGAGATTAAACTTGATTGACCCGTTGGACTATTCCAAAGCGATTGATTTGCCTAACTATAGAACTAGCAGTAGAAAGTTGAGGGGACGGGCTTTAACTTCAAATGAAATTGGGGATTTGATGGATGTTTGTCAACCTCAAACAGAAACCTTAAAACCCATTGATATCAGGGATATTGCTTTGATTGTGATTTTACGGGGAACGGGGATGCGGCGGGAGGAGTTGGTGAGTTTGGAGTTGCAAGATTTTGATATTGAGACAGGCACATTGGAAATTCGTAAGGGTAAGGGGGATAAATATCGGTTGGTGTATTTGCCGGAACATTTAATTCCCCCGGTGGCAGATTGGTTGGAGATTCGAGGAAGTGAACCGGGGCCGTTATTGTGTCCGATTAATAGGGGTGGTAATCTGCAAATGCGTCATCTCTGTTCGGATGCGGTGTTGAAGATTCTCAAGAAAAGAGCGCAACAGGCGGGGGTTGACTCTTTTAGTCCCCATGATTTCAGAAGGACGTTTTGTAGTGATTTGTTGGATGCGGGGGTGGATATTGTGACGGTGCAAAAACTTGCGGGTCATGCGTCTCCGGTGACCACGGCGAAGTATGATAGACGGGGTGAGGAGACGAAGAGGAGGGCGGTTCAGAAGTTGGGATTGTGATAGCTGTGATTTGCAACAGCATACTTATTGCCTCTCAGCAAAAAAAGCAGGATATGTTCATCCAGCAAAGTAATCATAAAAAAAGTAATAACGGAATTAATGCAACTGAATTAAATTACAGAATTAATAAAATCAGATGAAGTTAAGAGAGAAGTTTCAAATCCATTCATTTTTGCCAAGATTTCATTGAACTGCAAATTATCAGCCAAATCAACTTGATCATTTCATTGTACTGTACAGTATTTTTTACTGATATACTTATTTTTGATTCTGCTTAAATTTTATTGTACGTGCTTAACGTAAATCACACTGTACGGTGTCATTTCAAAGCCCATAAATAATGATAACCTCACTCGCGCAAACTCACTCTTAACCCACATGAATTTTCTCGCTATGCCAGTAAATATTGGTTCAATTTATTGTGTAGGTCGCAATTATGCTGACCATGCCAAAGAGCTAAAAAATCCTATTCCTTCTGAACCTCTAATTTTCACTAAATCCCCTTCATGTGTTGTCCCATTCGAGGGAAAAATCTCTTTACCTCTCAATTTAGGGCGATGTGATTACGAAACTGAAATTGCCATACAACTGGGCGCTGAATTATATCAGGCTACTCAAAATCAGGTTTTAGAGGCAATTAGCTCTGTGGGTATTGCTCTCGATTTAACCCTGCGTGACAAGCAAAATCAATTGCGGTCTCAAAAATATCCTTGGGATCTCGCTAAAAGTTTTGCCAATGCTTGTCCATTATCTAAATTTGCTAAAGTGAATCATGCCAACGACATTCAAAATCTCAATCTCCGGCTGGAAATCAATGGTGAAGTCCGACAGCAAGGTTCGACGACAGACATGGTGTTTTCCATTCAGGATATAATCACTTTTATTAGTCAACATATACCACTGCGAGAAGGAGATATTATTCTAACTGGGACTCCGGCGGGTGTTGGCTCACTCAATAACAATGATTTTTTAGTAGCTTTTCTCAACTCAGAAGCAATACGACTACCGTCACACTCCGTGAATGCAGAGGCTCTCGTTTGTCGGCTCTGAAGTGTAAATTCAAGTTTGATCCTTGACACTTCTTGAGTATGTTCTGTCGAGAAAGCCATCTCAATTGTCAGTTGAGTCCTTTAGTCCCCATGATTTCCGACGGACGTTTTGTAGTGATTTGTTAGATGCAGGGGTTGATATTGTGACGGTGCAGAAGTTGGCGGGTCATGCCAGTCCTGTTACTACGGCGAAGTATGATAGACGGGGTGAGGAGACGAAGCGGAAAGCAGTGCAAAAGTTGGGACTTTGAGGAGAGGTGATACGGACAAGTCCATGAAAGCCGAAGAGCATAACGCAACCCCTGAATGCGCGTATGCGTTCAGGAGCGTAATCCGTTTTCTGCCCTAGCTTAACTATAATACCGTCAGAAAAGAATTGTTTGAAAGCGATACAGAATCACGCGCATGCTACAGAATCACGCGCATGCGGAAGCCAACCGCCAACGCGCAGATTGATACTTTCATCAGCCATTTAGTATTTACAGTAACTTCCCGCTACTTTAGCACTGACTCACATAGCCATGAATCAGTGGTATAAGTTTTTTTCTCTTAAAATCGGTTAATTGCTTGTAAGATATGGGCTAAAATCACATCAGGAACTCTAACAGTTTTTCCCGTTATCCACGGGCCAGCAACCACTTCCAAAAAAGGATCTGTTTGGAGAATTTCTAAACGTTCCTCCAGCACACTATGAATTACAATTAAAGGCTTGAGAGATTGACCAAAGAAATTCTGCCATTCAATTACTTTTTCTCGCTCTCTGCTAATAATAATATAATGACTACATTGCTGCAAGACAGGTAATTTATGCTCCTGAACTTTGCCACCAACATCCACTAAAACAGCATCCATAACATCTTTGATATTCTTCACACCGTTAGCCTGATCATGAAAAAACTTAATCATTAATTCATTCCCATTCTCTTCCTCATGAAGTCGTCGAGTATTGCGCTCTTTGAGTTGATCTGCGATCGCCCCTTGGATCATTTCAAACATCCACTTTCCTTCCCCATCCCAATTCGCTGACTTTAAAAACACATTGAGGTTATATTTTTGATCTCGCAAAGCTTGAAATAAAGCATAGGATAATACACTTTTACCACTCTCAGGCGGGCCACCAATCAAAATTGCTGTTCCAGGGTTACGGTTAGTATTGATTGGTATTGTATCCCCAATCTCAAAGGTGCTAACGCGGCTATAAACCACAATTCCTTTTTTGATGTTGATATCGTAATAAGCCACCCAGGGAGCCGTTTTACAGAGTATAGTTAAGTGACTGCACAACCAACTGGGTTTAATATTGTATAAAATTATCTCTCGGTCTAAGTCTAATTCTGAGGGTAATTCTAACTCTTCTAGAGTTGACGGTTGAATTAACTCTCGTGGTTCACTCATCTTTAAAGTTTGATAATTGCCATCAGGAGTTGATGACTCTGTAACATGAAATTCTACAGGAAATTTTGCGATTGATGACATCAATTTATTCTCCTAAAATTTAAGCCGGTAAATCCAATTTCAAAACTTGTCCCACACTAACAATACGGCTATGAGTTGAAACCACAACGGAGCCTAGTCGGGGATCGTAACAGCCCACCCAGGCGGCAGGATGACACTCATGAGTTAGATAGGCATATAACCACAGCGGTGCTTTACCTTCAATCACCACACCCTGTTTCCAATCAATATTTTTTGGGATTTTTAACCCTTTCAAATCAGACGGTTCAATCAAAGCATCTGGCGTTGTAAATTGAATATGGAGATGCTGATAATTTAATCCCTGTTTTGTTCGATGAGGAATTACTTGTAACTCAATTGCACTCACAATCTCACTACCTTTACTGAAATCACGTTTTCACTTTAGCATGGAGTTGAAATATCCTCTTCTACAAAATGCTAGAATTGAAAATGACGATTACAGACCAACTCAAAACAGCTTAAATTGACTAAATATTATCCGACTCAAATTACCGAACGATTTGACCAAGCATTGCTACTTTGTACTTCACTTCATCGTCATCAACTGCGTAAAGATGGACGTACACCTTACATTGCTCATTTACTCACAGTAGCGGCTTTAGTATTAGAAGACGGTGGTAGTGAAGATGAGGCGATCGCCGCTTTACTTCATGATAGTGTTGAAGATCAAGGAGGATTAGAAATAAGAGAAAAAATTCGACAGAACTTTGGTGAAAATGTGGCAAAAATTGTTGCCGAATGTACAGAATCTGAAACGTTTCCTAAGCCGCCGTGGAAAGAACGAAAATCTCGTTATTTACAACAAATTCGTACAGGGTCAAAGGCTGCACAGCGGGTTTCTCTAGCAGATAAACTACATAATGCTCGTTGTTTACTCTTGCAACTTCAACAGGAAGGTAAGGTGGTTTGGCAGCAATTTCATGGTGGAAAATCAAGTACATTAAAGTTTTATCAATTTTTGTTGTCTAGTTATCGGATAGAAGGAATTATGAAACAGGAGTTTGAAAGGATTATTCATAAATTAGAAAAATTTTAAAAGCTTTCTCTGACTTTTGTAGAAATATACTCTTCTAGATGCATTTATAATAAAACTATTGAAATTCATTGCAGTACAGGATTAAATTTTCAGAGAGTATGTTCAACTCTAAATTATTACATGCAATCCTGTTATTAATTATTGTTTCGTCTACTGAAGTGTTCAACTTACCTTCTCGTCAAAAAAGAAATGGAGGATCTAGATTATTTGAGCCTGTACCAACAGATTTATTATTAAACCAGAGTTATCTTTGAAATCAATCCAAAGCTTTAAATTTAAACCAGGAGTGTAAAACCGTGAGAAACACATTAATCTGTACAGCGGGAACCAGTTTACTCAATAATTTAAAACGAGCCGATGAAGACTTTCAATCTGCGCTTGAACAAAAGAACTGGAGTCAACTTGCTAAACTCTTACTAGAAAAGCCTAATACAGATCGAGTTTGTGGTGCAGAAATCAATTCAATTACCAGTATTTGTAGTAAAGGATTATTATCCCATTATATTCGGATCATTTTTTTAGTCTCTGACACTAATGATGGCCGTGAGACTGGAGAAATCCTGAAACGGTACTACGATAATCCTCAAAATCCCATCAATTTTGAACAGGTCGAATTTCAAATCTTAGAAGGGTTACGAGATGATAGTATTCATGATTTTAAAACGAAGGGATTAAAGAATTTAGTCTTAAAAATTAGTGATGCTGTGAATAAATGGTCACCTGATGTCATTGCAATTAATGCAACAGGGGGATATAAAGCTCAGATTTCTTTTGCAGGTATGATTGGACAAGCATTAGAAATCCCGGTATATTATCTGTTTGAAAAATTCTCTGAAGTGATTGAACTTCCCCCACAACCTGTTGCCCTTGATTTAGCCTTCTGGCTAGAGAATTACATTCTATTCACAACCCTAGAAGATGAAGGCACAATAGAAAAATCAAATCTAGAGTATAGTCTTGATAATCAATATTTCCAAGCATTGATTGATGAAGAGCTACCCTATATTAGTTTATCAGCAATGGGAGTTTTGTTTAATCAGCGATCGCGCTTACAATTTGCTAAGCAAAGTACTGCTATTTTATCTCAAATTCCGACTGATGATACTGATCCAGACGAAAAGCCGATTAGCCTCAGAGATGATTATGGAAAGGATATTCTACTAGCATTTTCTAAAAAGCTTTGCCGTTCTCCCTATGTTAAATCTATTATTAACTCTCTCCCATTTAATCCTAAACAAATTAACCAAATTCGACGCACTAATGCAGCGGGTCAAATTGAATTTGTTCTAATTTGGACAGATGCAGGTTTAGGGATTTGTATTCAAACGACTGGACGAAATTTGGCTGAAACGAACAGTATTGCCATTCATTTGGCAGAAAAGTACTCAAAATAAATATTCAACTCCCCACTTCCCACTGCCTACTGCTTACTCCCTTAAAGAATGACTCACTTCACTTTTACTCCAACGACTGAGATTTTACAATGGTTAGCTGCAGGACGCTTAGCTAGTCGTTTACAGCGCTCTATTCGGCTGTGGATGTTGTTAAAATTTTTTTATGGTTTAAAAATAAATTGGAGTACTGATTTACCTCAACCATTTAATTATAAAGAAGTACGCGACCGCCTATTTTCTACAACTCATCCAATTAGCGATCGCCTCACTGCTAAAGAAATTGAAAAAACTTGTAAAGATCAACACTGTATTTGTCATTATTCTCTACAACAGTTTTTAGAGCAAGAATTGACAGCGAAAGAAATTCAATCCTGGAAACATGAGATTCAACAAATTACCGCTTGGAATGATAAAGTCTTACAAGAACAGCTAAGAGCGCGTCCATTTCTGACAGTTCATCGAACCATTCGAGATGACTTAAAACATTTAGCAAATATAGGATGGTTACAGCAGGTTAAAGCGGGAAGTTATCGCTGTTGTTCGATTGAAAATTGGCCGACTCCACCTTTAACTGAGGCGAAAGATTCTGGTCTTTTACAATTGCCTAAAACCTTAATATGGCAACTTTTGAAGATTCTAGAATCGATAGCGTTTATTGAACCTAGTTTAGAAGTAATTATTCAATCTATTTGGCATCACATTGCTGCTTCTCCACCTCAGAATATATATATAACTGAACCACAGCAACGAATTTTCATTCATTTGAATTATATTTTATCCGATGAAGATCAAGATCGGGTGGATACTTATCAACAGCAAATAGAAGAGTTATGGCAACAGCCAGAAGCGGGAGTGATTCAATTTGAAAGTTGGGTTCCGAAGGCAGAAAGAAAAGTTAAGCTAACCGTTTATCCCGTTTGTTTTCATTATGCGAAACGGGCAAAATATTTAAGTGCTTATGGTATTGATATTGATGGAAATTTAGGTTGGCATAATTATCGCTTAGATCGAATTGCTTCAGAAAAACTAACAGTTTTACAGTGGGAAGACGACCAAATTCCAAAAGAACTTTATCAGCTTTGGCAACAGCAGGAGTTACCAACAACCGATGAAGTCGAGGAAGCGTTAGAAGCAGCTTGGGGACTAAATTTCTATTTACCCAAAGAGTTATTAATTATGCGGTTTGAGAAATGGTTTGCGCGTTGGTATGTTAAGGATACAGAACGTCATACTACTTTTAAGCCTGTTGCCTATCAAGAGTTACCAAGATTAATACAAAAATATGCTCAGCCGCAAGAAAAACAGGAGTTATTAGAATTAGTAAAAAATCGCTCTTCTGAAGATTATTATTATTGCGCTTGGATTAGAAATGGTGATATCAATGTAATTATGCGATTAAGAGATTGGCGTTCTAATGGGGAAGTAATTGCACCCTTGTCCATACGTCAACGGATGAAACAAGAAGCATTGAAAGAGTTAGAAAATTATTAAGAAAGGGCAGTGGGTAGTGGGTAGTGGGCAATAGGCAATGGTGACAAGTTAAGATGGTGTGTTGTTTGTCAAATCACCTTGAGTTGTCACAATTGGGTAACAGGCGATCGCGGAGCGTTGCGGCACGCATTATCGCGGTTGGCTTCGCCTTGCGGCACGCAGTAACTTTGCGTGATGGCGGTATCGCGCATAAGCAACAGGGAACAGGCAAGAAGGAGCCAGTATGCAGTATTCAGTATCCAGAAGGGTTCATATTTCATGACAATAATCAGAGATCTAATCCTTTTAACAACTAGCTCCCTACTCCCTACTCCCCACTCCCTACTCCCCACTCCCTACCCCCCTCAACTTAGAAATAGTATCTTCTACAGGAGGTTATATTGGATGTGTTCTGCTACAGACCGGGTAATGTCCAATATTACTAATCCTTCTGCGCCTGTGCAAGTTCACCACCGTAAGCTTTATGCCCTATTACATAGTGCAGGCTTTGACCCTTCAGAGTTATCTTGTCTTCTAGATCACTCTGAGGAACTTAAACAATGGTGGTCAACCTGGCAGTCACAAGTCACTGCTATTGCTCAAACCTCAGATCAGGCAGTATTTCAATCTCAGAATTTATTCTCAAATAAAGTTAAAGTCAGCCATTTGATTAGTGGTGAAGAACAGTGGATTGAAAATGAGACAAACACGACCAAAACCGTACCCAATCATTTAATCTCTAATAATATTGAACAAACCTTTTGGGGAATTTGGCGATTTTATCCAGGACAATTCCAAGCCATAACGCAGGAAAAAACGGATACTCTACTATATCCAGCAAATTTTGTCTTACCTGACTGTCCTCAACACAGTTATAACAGTACTGTATCTGCTCTCGTGGGAGCGATGTTTCCGAATGAATGGCAGGAAGGTTCAGATGCTGTTCATCCCTATTTACTGCTGTTTAACTTCTCTCCAGTGCAGGAGTTTATCAAAGCGTCCCGTAAATTTCTAGACTATTGGGCTGGATCTTATCTGCTTCATTATCTCAGTGCGATCGCCTGTTGGTATATTGCTGAACGCTATGGCCCGGATATGATTGTCACGCCTTCCCTGTGGAGTCAAGAAATTATCGATGCAATGTTATTGCAGAAATATTCCGATCTTGAAGAAGCATTTAATCAATATCTAGGAAATACTCCCCCAAACCGATACAAAACTTCTAATAGTCTGAATACAGCGGGATTTCCCAACTTAATTACCACTCTTGTTCCCGGTAAAAAAGCCGCTAAAAAGTTAGGAGAAGATCTTTCTCAATATTTGAAAGCAACCTGGCTAGACATGGGAAAAAGGGTACGAGAAGTGATTAAAACAGAAGTAATCTCTCTGTTAAATACACCCCAAAAACAACAACGAGTTTGGAATAAAATTAAATCTGAATTTCCGGACTATGAACATCGTGACTGTATCCGAGATTTAGAAAAATGGGCACAGGGCGGCTGTTGGGAGTGGAATAAACTCTGGGATAGTCAACTCACTTATAGTTGGGAAACTTACTGGACAATGATTCCATTGGGTGCGCCCACTCAACCCCTACAAATTCAAGCAGAAGCTGGAGAATTTTCTCAAAACTGGCTTCAGGATCAAACTATTCTATCTCAACCCAGCCAAGACATTCCAACAGCGGCAGAGAGAACCGTTTTTGCTCAATCTCCTTTGAATGTAGGGACTTGGTGGGGCAGTTTACAAAGTCGTTTGGGTCGTTCCTTACCTGCGGTAAAAAATACCCGTAATTGGCTCATTCCAGCGGCTCCGGGGGAACGTTCAACCCTCTCGGGTCAGTTTAGTGCAGTTCATCCGATGTTGCACTACAAAGATAAATTTCGAGAAGGGGGTGGTCTTTCTGGCGGTACAATGCGACTGTTTTGGCGGGTGATGGCGGAAGCTTTTCCGGGCTTATTTAATGGTTCAGAAAAATTAAATGCTTTGGAACTAACGAAACGGATGGCTTGGGAACATGGCGGTATTACAGAACGCTTAGGGATTACTTTACCCCAGGTAGAAAACGAAGCGGATACTGAGGAACGAAAACTGAACGCAGACACTTCAGAAACGGATAAAGAAGATAAAAAACCCGTCGTCAAGTATGAAGATCGTATTCGGTTTCCTAATCTTAGTTCTATTGCGGCAGCGCGATTTATTCATAACCATCCGCAACAGACTCAACAATATCACCGTATTCTTGAAGACAGTATTAAACAGGAGAGTATCTTTTCTAACCGCCAACGAAAAGCATTCCATTATAGAACTCGTCGTTCTCTGCAAGTACCGAAAACTGATGAGAAATTCAAGGAAAAATTCAAGAATAAAAAAGGTTTAAACGGTTCGATGTTTTCCAGTAAGTGGCTAGCGGAAGACATGGAAGTAGAGGAACAGACCCAAGTTTCTCGATTAAAAAACTTAGTAGATCAAGCTCATAAAGATTGTGGTTTCGGTGAAAATAGTCCCGCAGATTGGTGGGTAATTGTTTTAGCCGATGGCGACAGTATGGGGAAGTATGTATCAGGAAGTCGGTTGAAAGCTTACGAAGAATATATCAATTCAGAAGCTATTCCTCATGAAGTTCAATCAATTTCCGGGTATCAAGATTTTATTAACACAACCCGCAAACGCATGGGGCCAGCTACTCATATTGGTTTAAATCGGGCTTTATTAGACTTCTCTAACCGTTTAGTTCCAGCCATAACAGAAAAGCGCTTTTGTGGTCGCGTCATCTACAGTGGTGGAGATGATGTAATGGCGGTTCTTCCCATTGAAGACTTACCAGAATATTTAAATTCATTACGCGCCGCTTGGAGTAGCGCAGATGATCCTCAAGGGGAATTTGACAGTCGGGGAGGTTATTTGTTGCCGAAACAAACTGCTTTAAAAACTTTAGGTTTAGATAATCGTCCCTATTTTACGATGGGAACTGGAGCTACTATGAGTATGGGGATTGTCATTGCTCATAAAAGTGTTCCTTTACCCACTGTGTTAGAACAGCTTTGGAAGGCTGAAAAAGATCGGGCCAAGAAAATTCCGGATAAAGATGGGTTCTGTTTTCGGGTAATTTATGGTTCCGGTAATACCTTAGAAGCCTTGATGAAAGGGACATTATTGCCTCAATGGTGTCAACTTTTGGCTCAATTGGGAACTGATGAAGAGTTTAGTTCGTTGTTATATCGTCTCTCAGAAGAATTGCCCCGTCGCTGTCAAGTAACCGCAGATTTAAATCTGTTCAAACAAGCCACTCAAGTCATCTTAAATCGTCGAGATAAACAGTTAACAGAAGAACAGCAGAAGGCTTTTTTAGACTGGATCGATCAATGGGAAAAATGGGCGCATGAAGCTGCTAGTTCTCAAGATCATGATAGTTCTACTAAATCCTTAACCCGAGGAACTCAACCCCAAGATTTAGGGAATTTACTGCGGTTTACAGCCTTTTGGGTTGACCGGATGACGCAACGGGTTAAATGGGCTGAAGGAGGGGAAAATTAATGAAATGGTATGCCATCGCACCTTTAGATGTGTTGCTATTTCGGGAAGCCAAACCCTTTAGTCCGGGGGAGGGAGCCTGGGCAAAGGGCATCTTTCCACCCCTACCGACGGTTGTATTTCAGGCGTTACGTTCAGCTTTACCCACTTACAGTCAGAAACATCGAGATTTAGAGTTCATGGGGCCGTTTTTATTGGATCAAGAACAAACTCTCTGGCTACCGACACCGAAGGATTTACTTTGTGTCAGAACTAGTACTCAGTCTGAAGACAACGAAGAAGACTACGAAGAAATTGTAGAAGACTGGGATAGCCTCACTCGTTTGCAACCGTTGACTGAGGCTAACGAAGCGTGGCAACAGTGGCAACACCTGGATAATTCTCAGCAATTACCGATTATGATTACCCCTAATTTAGAGGAAGGACAGTTTATTTGTGGCAGACCTCAACCTTGGATCAAAGCAACTGCCTTAGCTAAATACCTCGAAGGGAATAATCAGCTATGTCGCAGTGATTTTCATGATGATCCGTGGGATGTACAAATTCTACCCCATATTCATATTGAACCCGGAACTCGGCAGGTGAAATCCGTTGGGGGATATTTCACCGAAGTGGCTGTCCGTATGTGTTCTGGCTGGCAATTTGTAGCGCAGTTGAGTCAAGATTTAGAACCCACTGTAGTTCGTTTGGGGGGAGAGGGACACAGAGCCTTAGTCAGTCCTATTGCTGAACCCAAGAGCTGGTCAGATATACAGCAAATGCAACAACCGACGAATCGCCATTCCTACGCCTATCTACTAACTCCTGGACTAGCTGAGATGGAACCGGGAGAACCTGTCTATGGGGTTTGTCCAGGCGCTTGGCAGGAACAACTGGCGGGGTGTGTGAGCGATCGCGCTTTACTCTGGGGTGGGGTTTCCAGTATTCAGCGTGTTTCTACCTCTGAAAGTAATATCGAAGGTCAATCACGCGAACACTTAAACAACCGCAAAGAGTTTGTATTGTTGCCACAACGAGCCTTTGTGCCGCCTGGAACTATTTATCAGTTTAAAACTGTGCCGGATGAAACTCATTTGTTACCGTCCGGTGAGGGAAACTGGCTAGCCACTTTTAAAAGTTTAAATTACGGAAAATTACTTTGGGGAATTAAATCATGAACACAAATCTTGCTTACTTATATCTTTTATCTCCATTACATACAGGAGGAACAAGCCAGGAAGGTAATTTAGTCGGTATTGCACGAGAAGTTCATACTGATTTACCCTATTTACCATCAAGTACAATTCGAGGACGATTACGGGCTGCAACCCCAAAAGAACAAATATCAAATCTTTGGGGAAATACCATTGATGATGTTACTGATGGAAATGATGAAAATTTAACCCAAGGTTCACTCTGGGTTGGAGATGGAGCAATTCTGTGGTTTCCAGTACCATCATTAAGTCATGGTGTGGTTTGGATTAGTTGTCCTTTTTTACTCAGTCGCTGGACACGGTTAATTAATAAAAAACGTTCTGATAAAGATAAATTAACTATACCTTCTGTAGGAAGTTTTAGTGATGGCACTCAAAACAATCTTTATCTGAAAGATGCCATTTTTAAGGCGGATGAATTGAAAGGCTGGAAGAGAGATCAATGGTCGAAGTTTATCCCAAAAGGAAACGAAGAAGCCAAACAAATGATCACTAAAGTTTTAATTTTATCAGATCGAGACTGTCAAATTTTGATTCAGTCTAGCTTGTGGCGACAAGTTAAAATCAAGCTCAACGATGAAAAAAATGTAGATGGCGGATTCCGTTATGAAGAAGCGGTTCCACCCGAAACACTAATGTATTTTCCTTGGGGAACTACCACTAGCGCTAATGGAAAAAGCCCTCAAGCTAATCAGTCTTTGAAAGAGATTTTAACCAGTCAGGATGGTTGGCAAATTGGTGGTCAGGAAAGCTTGGGTCGAGGATTTGTTGATCTTTGGAGTCATTAAATTTCGGAAAAAATTTAGGAGAAAAGCCATGTTAATTTACGATCCACGCAGTATTTCCATGAAAGTTTATCAAAACTTAACGGAATTGAAAAACAATACACCTGATACGGCTCAGCAAAAAGAACAAAGAACTCAAATTTTTGAACTCTATAGCTATGTTGCTACTTGGGGATTACTCAGATTGAAAGCAGAAGAAGTCGCTCTCAATCAAGAAAGTAAGCAGGAAGTAGTAAAGTGTTTTTTCAAAACCTTAGAACAGGTTGCTTATCCAGAGAAACAGACGACTCAAGAGCAACAACCGACTCAACAACAGCAACCTATTACTAATCAACAATCTACTTTAAGAAGACCAAACTCTCCTATAAGACCAAACTCTTCTAATCAAACAACCGAAGAATCTTCTGAGACAAAAATTTCTATTGCGTATTTAACCAATCCTGCAAAAACAGCAGATTATTTAGGTTTAACAGGTCTTGCCTTACAAGTTGCTCGTGAATTTGCCTTTTGGGTAGACGCAATTTATCCAGAAACTAAGGGTAAATAAACACCCAACTCTTCTAATTCATCAACAGAGAAATATTAAAAATGCCACAAGAACCTTCTCCTTGGATGGAAAAGTTACCCACTTTTGACCCCAGTTCTGATGCAAGTTTTGTTGAATATTTGCGTTGGATGCGTGTTCCACTTTCAGATCAAGTGCAAGATAGCAAGACAGTCAATAGCGGAACAATCTTACAACTATTTGAGAGATTTGAAGACAATGACTGGTCAGACTATCTAAACCGTCTGACTCAGCGAACTACAAGACTAGCAAGTATACATTTTAAAGTTAGTTGTCCGTGGCGAATTCGCGTCGGTGGAACCAAAGGGCCAGAATCTATGCTGTTGCCTGCGTTTGATGCCTTGGGAATGCCCTATATTCCGAGTAGTACCCTCAGAGGTATTGCACGGGCGATGGCAAGCCAGGATAAGAATATGTCTTCGCAAGAGGTAAATAAGATTTTCGGGGCTATAGAGCCGGAACCAAGTATGGGTCAGGTGATTTTTATGGATGCGTACCCTTTACCTGGAAAAGAAAAACAGGGAGGTCTTTCACCCGATATGGCAAACCAAATTTGGAAATGGAAGAATAATAAACCACCGGAATATGATACAAACCCTAATATTTGTATTTCCCTGGAAAAGCCAACATTTATCATTGGTTTACGGAAAACTAAACTATGTTCTGATGAAACGTTAACCCAGGTTAGAGATTATCTAATTAGAGGTTTATGCCAAGGAATTGGTTCTAGGGTGAATACAGGTTACGGAACGCTTAATGCACAAGGTAAACTCAAAGAAAAGATCATTCGCAAGCCTAAAATTATCCAGGTTGATTTTGAACTTGATGGACAGCTAATTCATGGTAGACAATATTTTAAAGGCTGGGATCTGAACAGACAAAATAGATGGAAATCACCAGGAAAAGCACAAGCAGAAGTTCGTCCTACTGCATTTCGTTCAATGCTACGTTATTGGTTTAGAGCTTTAGCATTAGGAGTTCTACAACCGGCTTTAGTGCGTCAATTAGAACTTGAAATTTTTGGAGGAATTGAACCAAAGCAACACACTGGTCTTTTCCGAGTTGAAGTCACAGGAACAGTTGAATGTGAAAAATCAACGAATGATGAACCTGGATTACTGGTAGGTTCTCTAACCTTACGCCATAATGCTCTATCAATTAAACAGAGGAAAGAGAATAAAAATAAATTTGAGGCTCTACAAGCCTTACTCAAAACCTTAACATGGTTAATGTTTCACTTGGGTGGAATTGGGCAAGGAGCAAGAAGACCTCGTTATAAAAGATCTGGTGATAATCCTCCTTGGCGAGGCTCACATTTATTCGCTGATCCTGACGGGAAAGATTCATTTTGGAATATACCCAGTAATATTTCAAAGTTTCAAAAACTATTCAGACAGCGCTTAACCACTTTTTATGACTGCTTACAAGCGTTTTCTGAAAAAACAATAAATCTAAATCGTCTGTTGACAGTTGACCCTCAAAACGGTTGGGCAGAAGCGGTTGATAAAAACTGTGAGATTGTAGTTTGTCGGGGAATTGTTAAAGGAAATAAAGGTTTTGCTCTATCTATTTTACATGGACAAGACTTTAAAATTAAGAAAAACGATAAGTATGATTATGATTCAGAACTTTGTGGTGGAGTAGGCAATAAATCAATTCCTTCCCCTGTTTGGATTCGAGAATTTGATTACATAGAAGGTGTTGATTTTCAGGTTGTTACTGTCTTTGGTGCAAAAACAGGTAAGCGGGAAGCATTTTTAGACAAGCTACAACAAAAATCAGGTCAGAATAATTTTTTGCCAATTTTTCCTTTATAGTTTAAGAAAACTCAAGAAACACTAATAGAATTAAGAGGAATTAAAAAGATGGTAACTCTCATTGCAAATATTGGGACATCTGATTTAGCGGTTAAAATCGACCACTATTATATTCCGATTGGATTTGACCGTAGCGAACCTAATATCGATCAATCTGACCTAAATGAAGATGAAAAAGCGATTTGGGAACAGGAACTACGCCAGAGTTATATCACGGAAATTCTCTGTCCAGAACTCAATGTCTCAGTCCGAGAAAATCGAAAAACGAGTAAAAAAATATTCTCTTTTTTAGAACTAACAGAAAAACTGTTTCAGGCTTATGAACAGGATGAATTAACCTGGCATTCTCGTCTGCGTCCAGGTCGGATTTGGGGAGTGATTCAAACCGCACAACAACAGTTTAATGTTCAAGAAATCAATCTGTTTGTTACGCAACAACAACCGCCTCACCCATCCGATTCTATTTATGTGTTTAAGATTTTACAAAAGTGGTTTTTAAAAGAGCATAACTTACGACTTATTGAACAACAAATTCCTCCTGAAACACCAGCAAATGATGCCGACCAACTGTTAAACTTCTATTACAACTTTTTCATCCATCAAGTCAAAGAAGATCAACCTTTATTAGTGAGTACAAAAGGTGGTACAATTCAGATGAAAACGGCTTTGACAATGCAGTCAATTGCTTCTGCTGTAACTCAAAAGCTGTTTATCGATCCTAAACTTTCTATTAAAAAGTTATTGGCAGGTGAGCCGTCACAATGTCAATATACATCCTATTGGCGATATATGCGAAGCCAAAAATATCGAGATATTCAGATTTTACTAGAACGTTGGGATTTTGAAGGTGCAAGTCAGCTTTTAACTCAATGGAAAAAATCACTCAGTTTTCTACAAAAATATATAGATGACTCTGATCTAACTAGGAATCATCACCTAATTCAGCAGGTAATTTCAGCGCTAACAGTCGGAAATTACTGTTTTAATTTAGATTGGAAAACTATCAAAAATACTCCGAAGCTAACCCATAATATTTCTCAACGTATTGTTAAGGAGGCGACTCAGAATGATCAACTTTTGAACATTTATACTCAATGCCGAATTTACGAAGAACTGAATCAAATGACTAGCTTCTTAACTTATATATCTTCTTTTTACGAGGGAGTTTTAGAAAAAATTGCTGATCAAATCGGTAAAAGACAAGAATTTAGAGGTTTATCCAGCCGTCGAAAGAAATTAGATTTTATTAATCAACAAGTTGAACGATATAAAAAAGTTGATTCAAATGACTGGTTAGCAGTTAAGCAAAGCTTAAAAAGTTTAGATTACTGGTGTAGTCAAAGAAATAAACTAATTCATGGCGCAGAAGGAATTTCTCAGGCAATGATGAAGAAATTATATGATAGTCCAGAGCGTGATAAAAATGCTTGTTCTCCTAATAAAATTATAGAGGTGATGACACAAATTTTAGAGAGCAATTTATCCCTTATTAAACCAGAATATCGTAAATTTGTTGGTAAAAATGCTCAATATTATATTTACTCAGGTATTAAAGAATGGTCAATGAATCAGTTAATGAACGAGGGATTATGATAAAATTATTCTCAATCGTTTATAAAAAGTCTCGAAATAGATAAATAAGATATTTTACTATTGCATATTATTTTCAAATATATTCTGAACCACAAAAATAGCAATCTGAAGTCATTAAATAGTTAGTATCAGCTTTGTGCCATCTAGATTCAGGAAACTCATAAATCCAATCTAAGCCTGAATCAACATTAAGAAAGCCACTGATAATTCCTTGAAGAATACCGACTGCTGTACTGGCACAGATACTATTTAGCCAGAAGACTGCGGGATTTGGAATCTTATCTAAATATCCTCTTTGAGTTGCTAATTGTTCAATTTCTTGGGGTGCAGATTCTAAAGCGGCTGTTTGTAGATTAATGATATTACCACACATCAAACACCAACCTCCGCCTAACGGTGGAATTGTAATGCGGCAATACATTCGGGGAGAATGATTAGATTTGACTTCAATATGAGTTCCGAGACAAATTAAAGGTCGCATGAATTGAAGAGCAATTTCTTGAGCAATTTGTCGAGAATAATGGTTATCAGTGGCAACAACAATTAAGTCAGAGGTAGCACAATCTGCTAAACTTGAAACGTTTTCAACAGAAGTAGGAAGGGTTTGGATTTCAGCATCTGTTGGATAAATTACTTCAATCAGTTGTCTGACATATTCTACTTTAGGCAAAAGTTGATTTACCATCTCCCAAGTCGCTCCCGGCATTCGATTGAGATTAGAAGTTTCTAAAGTATCAGGATCAATTAAAACCCATTTTCTCACACCTAAACGCCCCAATAATTCTGCAAAAATTGCACCAATTCCCCCGCAACCAACTAATGTAACAGTTAGTTCTCCTAATTGTTTCTGAAAAGTTTCACCAAAGATATTTTGACGCGCAAACATTGATTCTGTTTTCTCTGTCAAGGTTTTAGTGGATGTCTGCATCAACCAGGTATGATAAAACTCTACAGGCTGAACAGTAGTTCCGGTTTCATCCCAAATCCGAAATTGAGACTGCTGAAAAGATTCATCGAAGATACCAGAAATCAAATGAGGCTTATGACTAAATCGAGTCGCTAGAAATTGAGCATACTTGGATTCGTAATCATCGTCGATTGTTGAAAAAACAGGCATTTCTTGACCAGGATGAGTGTGAATATGAACTACGTCTAAGCCGGGTTCAATATAACTTTCTAATAGGTAAAAATGAAACTGTTGTTTTAAGATTAAACCATCTACAGATTGACATTCATAACAGTCTGGAGTTGGAACAACCCAGGCTTGAGGAGCATACCGAATTTGACGATTAATATGATAATGTTTACAGAAAAAGAAACCAATCACTTCCTGATTTTCTGTACGAGCTTGCTGCATCGCTTGGCAAAATTGTTGCCACATTAAGGGTGGAATCTGTAAAATATAATTCATTTTAATGAAGAGAGTATAGCGCTATGGTTTATGTGTGGGGGAATAGGGAGTGGGCAGTGGGTGGTGGGGAGTGGGTAGTGGAGAAGAAAATAGCTGATTCAATGAGGCTTTCAGCAGTTATTGGCTTTTAAAGTTGATGAATAAACTAGCTCATAGTGCTATATAATAATATGAATCAACTTATTAAAAAGTAATTCATTGCAACATCTGGTGGATAGCTTCCACTCATTTGATGCCGACGCGAAAACGGGATGAACTTTGCCAATTGTTATTCTCATACAGATGAGAATCCACAAATCCTGCTATTCTATTGCCTGATTTTAACTGAAATAGTCCATTAGAATGACTTAATTTTGAGGGCTATATACAGGCTAATCTTCACTGTTAATTGCATAACGAGCCGTCACAAATAGAGTAGTCAGGTTATGACCTTTTTCAGGATTTTTATTAGGTCGCCAAGCATTTAACCATCGATTTTGATTAAAGCCTCCACCTAAGCCGACACAATACCAATACCAACCTTCTTCACTCAAAAATGGCGCACCATAATGACTTTGTTGGGTAAAGTGATGATCTCCTTGTCCTACTGTTTTCCAAGGATAATTTAGATAGCAACCAATGGGAGGCAGACGGGGATAATCAGGATGCAATAAAAATAGTAAATCTGTATGACTTACCTTGAATTTTTTAGAGGATAGCGGCATAGCTTTAACGACAACAGCAGTATATTGAATCTCTCCAATAGTTTTACTACCTGCTATCACTCTTTTTGCTACTCTTTCTAAAAGCTTTAATTCTTTAAAGACACGCTCACTCGGTTGAAATTGAGTAGAGCGGGAGCTAATACTTAAGGTCATTTTTATTTATCCTTTAACAATTTTAGGAACAGTCCAAACTTTAGAGCCTTCTTTCAGTGCTTCGTTTTCTTTTAAAGGTTTTGTGCCATGAAATCCTTCTTCCATCACATCATCATTACCAATCTCCGGCAGTCTAGCTCTTAATTCTTCAACCGTAGCGCCTGCTGGTAAATCTACTAATTTACCATTGACAACAGCTTTCATAATTTATCCTTTTTAGTATGGTTTGTTTGTGCTTCAATATTGTTGATAGGATGTTGAAGTGAAATGATAATTAGTTATTAATAGCCTGCCAAATATCTTAGTATAAACTATTTAAACAATTACCAATTCTGATGAAGTGGGTTACAGTACGGATTAAAAATGCTCGGTTTATTATCAAAAGTTTTGCCGTACCTAACCCACCCTACGTTATATCAGATTTAACGGTTAGAAAGTGGTTGTTCTACTGAAGAACGAATTCCAGATTCGGAAGGAGGTTGATTCGCAACAGATTGACGACTAGACATCATGCCAAAACCTAATAAAATTAGCGTAACGGTGGCAATAGCTGTGGTAGAAAGTAGACGACGATAGAGTTGTTCTAGATGTTTAATAGATGCTTCAATCGTATTTATTTGTTGAGCATAAGCTGAACGCTCCTCTAGATTTACAGCAGTCAAACGGGATTCTAAATCTTCAAACTGTTGAGTTAAGTTTTCTAGTTGAACATGAATGAATTTTAATCCGCTTGGCTGAATTACTGTTAACTTGCCATTAAAAACATTAACGGCTTTTTGAGAAATAGCTTGGGGTAAGGCTAGAAATTTGTTCATGATTGGGGAATTTGAATTTAATGTAAACATCAATTGCTCAGTCAAATAACTTAATAGTTCCAATTCGGTAATGTTTTTTGTGACTTTTTTGTTGCTCAAAACGGTTAAATAGCTCCACTAAATCAACAACACTATTAGCGGCCATTTTTAGTTCATTTCCAAGAGATTGTTCAACAGAAGCAACTTCTACTCGAATACCTCTTCGTCTTAACTTCTCTGCTAGATAGGCAAAGTCGGAATCTCCTGTCACCAAAACAACGATGTCTGGCTTAATTTCTAAGGCGAGTTCAACCGCATCCATTGCCATCACAATGTCAATATTGGTTTCAAACTCTTCACCTTTAGCTTTGCCTTCTTTTGGAACGACTAAAAATCCGTTACTTTTCGCCCAATAGATGAATTTTTCTTTGGTTTTACGTTGTTCTAAAAATCGCTCCCTTGCGGGTGGTAAGCCAACATAAATCACCATTTCGATTAATTCTCTTCCCTCATTAGGGTTAGCTAAATAGTCTCGGATTTGCTGCCAATCTACTTTACGATTAAAGTTTTGGGCGCTAATAACCGTGTTATCACTATCTGCGAGAATGAGAACTCGTCGATTATTTCTCATGGGTTATCGCATTTATTCATAGGCAATATTTGATATTGCTTTGGTTGACATGATTTATTTATACACTATGAGTAGAAGACGTTATTTCTATATGTAGGGAGTAGGGAGTGGGGAGGGAACTATAGATATGAAATCTAAGAATTATAGGAAAAGATGGAGAACTCATCAATCAAGTCATATCAAGATTTACAAGTTTGGCAGGAAGCTATGAATCTCGTAGAGAGTTGCTATCACATAACTCAATCTTTTCCCCAGCAGGAAATGTACGGAATGATTTCACAAATTCGTCGAGCCTCTGTTTCAATCCCTGCTAATATCGCAGAAGGCTATGGACGCAGTAATTTAGGAGATTACATCCGCTTTCTATATATTGCTCAAGGTTCATTAAAAGAATTAGAAACTCACTTAATACTCTCTAAGAGAGTCAATCTTACAACAATACAAGTGGTTCAGCCTGTTTTAGATGAATGTGAAACAGTAGGGAGATTACTTTTAGCTTTGATTAGAGCATTAAATAGAAAAAGAGAAAGATAATAGTGGGGAGTGGGAAGTAGGGAGTAGGGAGTGGGAAGTGGGTGTAGTGGGGAGTGGGTAGTAGGGAGTAGAATCAAAGAAATTTAGCTCATCAGCTTTCTTCTTTTGATGATTACTCATTATCCGGACTTGATATAAAAAACTCTCTCAGTCTAGATTTCAAGCAAAAATTGCCTCATTTGTTGTCAAAGTCTTGTTAGAAAAGAAACCTTTACAGAAGAGTCAATCTAATCCCCCACTCTCCATTCCCTACCGCCTTTTTACAATACACAATAGCCAATCTAATTCCGCTCTAATAAACCTACCTAAATCTACTCATGGGTAAATTTAGAGTTATTTTCTTGCTTCAAACGTAGCAGTGTCGGCACTGGCTACTCCACAAGCTGACACGACAGAACTTGCCGCCAAAGACTTCAAATTTATAGCTGCATTTAAGTCTCTTTCTATTTCAACTCCGCAACTGTCACACTTAAACACTCGCTCACTCAAGCTTAGTTGCTCTTTTTTACACCCACAATTGGAACAAGTTTTTGAGCTGGCAAACCATCTATCGGCAATAATCAGTTCAGACCCATACAACTGACATTTATACTCTAATTGCCGTCTAAACTCGTAAAATCCCATATCCTGAACAGCTTTTGCCAGTTTTCTATTGGCCAACATTCCTGATACATTTAAATCCTCAATTACTATCTGGCTGTGGTTCTTAGCCAAATAAGTCGTGAGTTTGTGTAACGTATCAGAGCGAATATTAGCAATCTTAAAATGCAGTTGGGCTATTTTTTTTTGAGCTTTTTTCCAATTACTTGACCCTTTAATCTTATGGCGGCTCGAATACTGTAGTCTAGATAATTTAGCTTCATACTTACGATAGCTTTTAGCACCCTTAAATGTTACCCCTGATGATAAAGTGGCAAGAGTCTTAATTCCTAAGTCTACTCCTACTACTTCTGATAAATAGTTGGTATGGGGTTCTACTTCTATTTTGAAACTAATAAACCATCTATCTGCTTTCCTCGTAACTGTAACAGATTTGGGTTGATACGAAAACGGTAATCGTTCATAAGTTTTTAACCATCCTATTTTTGGGATTTTTATTTTTTGATGTTCTACCTTAATGGCTCCATCTAGGGTAAAACTATCACTTTTACCTTTTTTCTTAAATCTAGGGGGTTTGGCTTGCTTTTTAAAAGCTCGTTTCCAAGATTGAGATAGATGTCTTAACGCCCATTGAGGCGCACACTTGGAACAGGAATAGTACCAACTGTTTGAGGGTTTAACTAAGGCAACTAACCATTTGTGCAAATCAATTGCTGTGGGAAATTTTATCTTGTTGTCAGGGTTAGCTTTATTATGATCTAATATTTGTTTTGTTAAAGCTAACCCCCAATTCCAAGCATGACGAGCTGTACCTGCGTGTTGGGCCAGAGCTGAACGCTGTTTATTGTTAATTTTGAGTTCAGTTTTAAAACCGAGTAGCAATGTTTTTGAGCTGGGGATTAACTTATTCAAATTATAAATTTAGCACAATTTTTGAGTAAATTTACATAATATTAGTTAGATTTTGATGAACTGTTGCTACCCCTACTCCCCACTCCCCGTTGCCTACTCCCCTCTTCATCGTTTCCATTAATTCAGCTTCAAAGAAGAAGCTAGGGTATCATGTCTAACAACAATTGGGACGATTACAACAACGTTTCCATTAATTCAGCTTCAAAGAAGAAGCTAGGGGTACTCTGCTCTTCCCGTTGAACCTTCTCCCACCTTCCGTTTCCATTAATTCAGCTTCAAAGAAGAAGCTAGGGATTACCAAGAACCTCCCAACTTGTCTTACTTCATCACAAGTTTCCATTAATTCAGCTTCAAAGAAGAAGCTAGGGTTACGGAGTTAATCAACTTTGTCGGTGAACTGAGCGTTTCCATTAATTCAGCTTCAAAGAAGAAGCTAGGGTAAGCTATGATACTGCTCAAGAGCTGGTGAACCGCTCTAGTTTCCATTAATTCAGCTTCAAAGAAGAAGCTAGGGCAATATTCAAGAAGGCTATGGAATATGAGGATTATGAAAAAGTTTCCATTAATTCAGCTTCAAAGAAGAAGCTAGGGGAAAATATCAAGTCCAAATCTGCTGAGTTGAAACAGAAATACGTTTCCATTAATTCAGCTTCAAAGAAGAAGCTAGGGGAACTCAACTTACTTGAATTTGGACCTGAAGATTTCATGTTTCCATTAATTCAGCTTCAAAGAAGAAGCTAGGGATACAAGTAGTAAATTCCAAAACTGATTATGTTTTTGTGTTTCCATTAATTCAGCTTCAAAGAAGAAGCTAGGGGATACCAAAAGGATCAAGTTGTTTTGCGTCTAGCCGAGCGTTTCCATTAATTCAGCTTCAAAGAAGAAGCTAGGGGTTTTGGCTCAATCTGGTGAGGACCAGATTGTTCAAGGTTTCCATTAATTCAGCTTCAAAGAAGAAGCTAGGGTCGCTTCTGCTGCTCTCTCTGTTGTTTCTTCCTTTGCTGTTCGTTTCCATTAATTCAGCTTCAAAGAAGAAGCTAGGGTCATTATGAAGGTGGCCGTCCCGTCCGTTACGAATACAAAGGTTTCCATTAATTCAGCTTCAAAGAAGAAGCTAGGGGATGACAATTTCGTTGTTGAAATGGACACTAAGATAATTGTTTCCATTAATTCAGCTTCAAAGAAGAAGCTAGGGAAAACTAGTAAAGGATTTTTATCCATGAATAATGCAGAGTTTCCATTAATTCAGCTTCAAAGAAGAAGCTAGGGGCTAATTTAATTGAAGCTGAATTAATGGAAGCTAACTGTTTCCATTAATTCAGCTTCAAAGAAGAAGCTAGGGAACTTAACCCGAGCTAATTTAATTGATGCTGATTTAACGTTTCCATTAATTCAGCTTCAAAGAAGAAGCTAGGGAAACAATTAATCGTCTCAAATGAAGACGGACATTACGTTTCCATTAATTCAGCTTCAAAGAAGAAGCTAGGGAGCTTGACTTAGCTGACCCCAAGTCTGCCAACGTTGAGTTGTTTCCATTAATTCAGCTTCAAAGAAGAAGCTAGGGGGTGCATTTCTACAAGATTAAATAGCTACTATTGTTTCCATTAATTCAGCTTCAAAGAAGAAGCTAGGGGATCGTTCTAAAAGTTCCTTAGCGCACCGTGACGGTCGGTTTCCATTAATTCAGCTTCAAAGAAGAAGCTAGGGAGACTGCGGTTGCTTCTGGCAACCCGTTGACCAAACAGTTTCCATTAATTCAGCTTCAAAGAAGAAGCTAGGGAACTTAAAAAGGCTAAAGATTCATTATGGCTAACTTAAAGTTTCCATTAATTCAGCTTCAAAGAAGAAGCTAGGGTCTATGTTCTATAGACTCTAGGAGGTCTACTCACATGTTTCCATTAATTCAGCTTCAAAGAAGAAGCTAGGGTAGTAATAATATTACAATGCAAAACATTAGTGCTAGCGTTTCCATTAATTCAGCTTCAAAGAAGAAGCTAGGGGGGTCATATTACTATAATTATGAGAATCGTCCGATAATGTTTCCATTAATTCAGCTTCAAAGAAGAAGCTAGGGGGTTCGGATTCTGCTTATTTTCAGTTTAACTCTGAAAGTTTCCATTAATTCAGCTTCAAAGAAGAAGCTAGGGAGTTCGTCTCAGAGGCTTTACCCAGAGAGGGTTACAGAGGACAAATCGACGCAACCCCAAAAAATTGACTTGTAATACAGTTGAAGTTGTCATTATTACATACCTCAAACGCCTACTGGGAGAGCCATCGACGCAATCCGACGAAAGAATAAGCATTTCAGCCATTTCCCTTATTGCGTCGATTTAATATTACCACAGAAGAATTATTGAATACAATCCTTATCCCACTTAAGTTTCAGCCTACAAATTCATCAATTTCAAGTTCAATACAAAAAATTAGGTTTTTCTATCTTTTGGCAATTAAACTATATAGAATGATGCAGGAGATTCAGGTTTTTCGCTGCCAATTGTCAGCACTAGAGACAACGTCTCCTGGCCTATCCAGTAAAATCGAACATTATCCTCCTTGGGAACTACTAACTTTTTAACTTTCTGATGCAAGACACGCATCTCATTCAGGCTAACAAAAATCTCAAACACTGAGTATTGTACCCGTCTGCCGTAACCTTCGAGAAAATTAGACAGCTTTGTTCGCCGCTTGTTATCCGGTATATCATAAACAACTAGGATCATAGAGAAGGCAGTAGGGAATAGGCAGTAGGGAGTAGGTAGTAGCTTTCAAGGGTAGATTCTTTAAGTTTCCGAGAAATTATTAAGAATTTTCCTAACCTGTTCAACGGTATCTCGGAGGTTTCAGACAATGATGTGAGTGGGAAAATCTGAAGCATTGGTAATGTAGCAGGTTGCACTTGTATACTTAATAAGTCTTAAGCATCAAAAAAAATGCTGTAGGCGTAGCCCTTCCTCCGGAAGTAGGATTTAAGCCTTATAAAATAAGTATTTATCTCCCTTATTGCCCACTCCCCACTATCAAAAATCACGTAATTCTCAAGAACGGTTCATACACTTCTCCCCGCAACAAACTCCGTTTATAACGTCGAATTTGTAATTGGATAGCTTGGCGATAAGTGACTTGAGGTTGTAAATCAGGATGGGAAACTAACTCATTCATTCGTTGTTCAAAATACTGGAAAAAAGCTTTCCTAGAAGTTCCATTAAGATAAACTCCTCCTGTATTTGCGACAAAGTCAAAATCATCTAATTTAAAGAAAGGTTTATTAACTAACTTCAGCACTAAACTATCTACAACTGGAGAGCGAAACTCTTCCATTAAATCAAAAGCTAAATAAGGTTTTCTCTCTTCCCCATAGTGAAAATGACCGAAATAAGGAGAAAGCCCCTCTGCAATAATCAAACTCAAAACATTATTAAATAATAACGTATAGCCAAAACTGAGTAAGGAATTTACAGGGTCAGTTGGAGGTTGGCGATTGCGTTGAGAGAATGTAAATGCCGGATGGGTCATTAACTGACCAAAAGCTGGAAAATATCGAGCTGCACCGATGCCTTCATAACCTCGTAACTTATCAATATTTCTGACTCGATCAATCGCTTCGATATCATCATAGATACCTGCGATCGCCAACTCGACTTCAGGAACATGACGTTTACGGTTCAGCCGGAGTAAAAGCTGTCGAGAATTCATCAGCTTACCCCGGACAATAGCCCGACAAAAAGATAATTGAAACCGGGAATTTTTCTGCTTATCAATTTGATTTAGCTCACTGGATAAATGGGTAGACTCCAGACTCCAGAGATGTCCTTTATATTGCCCAGAAGAATTCAGAAATAGAACAGCAATCGGTTGTTGTAAACAAGCTCCAATAGCTTGAGTAGAAAGCTGAATATTACCAAAAAGTAAAATCCGTTCTACTTCTCGAATCGGAATCTCAATTTTATTTTCCTGTTCTGGAACCCAAATGATAAACCGTTGATGTTCTTTATAAATTGTTGCGCCTTGTTCTGTTAAATATAATGTTGCCATGTCAGAATTCCAATTTTTTGGAGATGCATTAACCGTTAATAATTGCTCAAAATAACTATTGGATGATAGAGGAGAAGAAACGCTTAATAACTCCAAGGAAGCATTGTATGGCTTTTTTTTCTGTTTGCCTGTCTGCGATGTCTTGGATGAAGTTTTTTTTTACCCTGCTTTTTTACTGTCACTTCCGGTTCAGACGGCGTGGAGGTTGCAGACTCTAGAGGGAAAATAGCATTTTCTAAAAAGCCATGTCCCAAAAATCGAAATCCCCGTTCAAAGCAAGTAATTTGTGTCTTGCGAGGATGTAATTCTAAAGCTAAAGATTGGAGACGCTGTTCAACTAAAGAATAAGCTTGAGAAATTTCTCCTTCTGTTCGCGCCAAAATAATAAAATCGTCAGCATAACGAATTAGCTTTAAAGTATCAATTTTATCAAAATAATGGTCAAACTCATTCAGGTAAATATTTGCAAGTAAGGGAGAAATTACTGCACCTTGAGGAATACCTTTTTCTATTGGTGAAATCCCTGAATCTGTAGAGATTCCCGTAGAAATCCAGGCTTTAATTAAACATAATATTCCAGGATTATCAATAACTTTTCTGACTTCTCGTAAAAGAATAGTATGATTAATACTATCGAAAAACTGAGTAATATCAGCATCTAACACCCATTGATAATTACAATTACGCCATCGAATCACTTCTTGTACCGCATCTAAATAAGAGCGATTAGGGCGATAGGCAAAACTAACCTTTGAAAACTGAGATTCTGCAATGGGAGCCAATATATTTAACAATGCTTGCTGTACAATGCGATCGCGTACTGTTGGAATTCTTAATTCTCGCCATTTTTCCTGACGTTTTGGAATAAAAATCTGTCTACAAGGTAAAGGTTGATAGGTAGCAGAGGCCACCTGTTGTCGTAGTTGAGCCAAGTTCAACGTTAAGTTTTGACTAAAATTCTCAAGGGTTTCATCATCACTTCCAGCACAACCTTTTTTAAGGGCAACTTTTTCATAAGCACGTTGAAAGTTTTCTGAACTTAAAAACTGCTCAACAAAACCTGCTGTAGCTATAGTTAGCTTCATTTTTATATTAGTAGCAGCTAAACTGCTATATCCTACTTTTACTCGTAAGCTAAGTTCACTATAGCCTGACTATAGAAGACAGTATTTCCACAAAAATAACAATCAACTCTGATTCTGGAGAGCTATAAAGAATTGTGACTACCTGGCGTTTCTCTTGAGTGTGATTTCGTACCTATAAATTTGGGTAGATTAAAAGTAAAATGGTTAATCAAGCAAGCAAGAATGACTAAAGTGAATCTTGAGTGTTACGCTGCTCATTATGCAGCCTTAGACAGTATTTATGAGTTAGGCAAAATAGAGCCTCCTGATTATCAAAAAATTTCAGAGACGAAAAAAGCTTTTTGCAAAAAATTCAAATTCCCACTGAAAAAGTTAGACTCTGTGCTGAGAGAGCGTTTTCAATCAAAATCTGAACCTCATTTAGCCGCCTACTTTCAAGAAATTTCCCCTATGAAGGAAGCCGAGGCACTAGCGAGAAATCAACAAATAAATCGAATTACCTGTTATGTGGATTTTGAGAGAAAAGCAATTGCCTATGCCAACCGAAAATATGCGCTTCATCGCTTTGGACATTGGGTGGTAAAAACAACGGGGATCTATCATCCGGGTTATCGATACGAAATAGAAGCCTCAAAAATGTCTGACCGAACTGAAAACTGGTTTGAGGGAGAACCGGATTATACCTGGGCATGGCATTTAGATCAGAAATCTTGGACGGTTCCAGGGGAGGTTCAAAAGTGTTTGGACTGGGCAATCCCTCGTTATAATTCCAAAACACGTAGAATCGAACCGCGCCCTATCAATCAGAGATCATAAAAAATCCCCGATTCATACCGGGGATAGAGAGTTAAAATCAAAGAAGCTTATCGGTAAGCTGTTTCAATAATTTGCCAATCTTCAGAACGGCTAACTCCAATCCGAACCGGAACGCCAAGAAAAGTAGCACGATAATAATCAGTGGAATAACTACACAATGCACCATCAGGACGGCGTAAACGATACTCAAACCCAGCCAGATAATCTCTATCACCCGTGATGGCATCAAGGCGATCGCGCAATTCTCGATAGTCATCCATAGTATCCCGCCAGTACCACCGATAATTTTGTCCAATAAATTCAGCAGCCGTCAAAACAGTGCGACTGGCTTTAAGAACATCGTTATGGAAAAGGCACTTATCATCAATCTGGCTGGTAACAACAACGCTTAATCCATCAGTTCTTTTCTCTAACATCCATTCCATCAGCCGTTGATAATCTGAATCGGGTTGTAATGTGATAGGGTTGACTTGTGTTTCAATTTTCATGTTAGTTTCAGAATTGTTTTCTACATTTGGCTCCCCGGCATGACTTGTTAATGGAACACGGTAGCGGTGGGAGCCGTTTACATATTTGATAAATAACTCTATAGGTTCATCCCATTTAATGCAGTGGCATGGATGACGCTCTAACTCCCATAAATAGGACTCAGCACATTTTTTATCTGGCGCGATCATAGTGATAGACCCCTCACCAGCCTGATATTGCCATCCAGGTAATTGGTTAAACTCAAGCATCAGCGCAACACTCCTCTTTATTGCCGTTATACGAGCGCTTAGCCAAATCCCTGATATCTTCTTCAGAGATATCCAGCGCAATTGCAATTCTAAGCATGGTAATTTCGTTACAGCATTCGCCTTGCATTATTTTTTCAAGTTCGTCTAAAGTGATCCGCGTTTCAGTCTTCAACAACTCTAAGTTGTCTTGAACCAGTTCCCCCATTGTGTTGTAGTCCAACTTTTGAGGGGGTTTGAAGCCTGCATCTATTACTGTCTCCTCAGCCATATCTGCCAGCAACTGTGACATTGAAATTCCTTGAGCTGCTGCATACTGCTTAAACGCTGTACGCACCCAAGACGGCATGAAAACCGTTAGCCGAACCCTTTCATAAGGCTCGTTTCCTTTCATTGCTGTCCGTATGTACATTACACACTCATTATTACACTGCTATGATACTGCTGTTAGTCAGTGATAGTTGACATAGTTAACATAAACACGCTAGCATAACTAACAACTGATGAAGAAAACCGAATTTTTTAGATAGAGATAACATCCTTGACAGATGAAACTCCTGAAATAGCGGAACCTTTCTCCTCAAGCTGACACGACACAACTACACCATTGATCTGAGAAGATCCCCGTGGAACTGATACGGGTTACAGTTCGGGCAACGCTGCCTTATTTCCCTTCGATCTAAGAGTGATGTCCCTCATGCAAAATATTTCCACAAAAAGCGGTCAGACCCCGCGTCGGCGCAAGACGCAAGGGAATGCTGACCAAGAGAAATGTGAGTATTGAAGTGACCCACATGATGTCCAAAAATTTAAGATATGTACAAATGATAAGTTATTACGACTCGAAAAAGTGCGATCGCGCACTTAAAGCACGTAAACAACAGCTCAAGCGTACACAAAAATTCGCGATCAAGAATTCACAGAATCAACGGCGGCGAAAAGCTACTTGACAACATTTATGGGGTCACACCCCTTTTTTTTACCTTTTAGCTGTCGTGAAAACTTACAAAAATTCAACTGACAGCACACGACAGTACACGACATCTCAGGAGGTGATTCAAATCGCTAGACCAAAAACGATATCCGTTGAAGTTCTTGAACGACAGTGGGAAGACATTCCCATAGACCTCGAAGACTTCTATCAAAAGCGCAACGAAACTATTACTCAGGAAGACCTGGCAAAACAACTGGGCATTTCCACTCGTACCTTGCAACGCCGTTTGAGTTGGATAGCTGCCTCAATCCCCTGGTTTGATCCTTATGGTTTAGGGGGCAGTCTTGACTGGTTTCAACGTTCTGTTGTTGAGCGCTTACACGAAACCTTTTACATCGAGGCTCCTCGCTCACACAAAAAACTGGCAGAACAAATTCACAATGTTCGCCTAAATTACACACCCTCACAACAAGAGTTATGGATACAAAAACGCTCCGGCTTCGTCTCGGAAACTGCACCGAGCAGCAACTTATTAGAACCCTCAACCACTGGAACAGCACATCAAGTGGCGTAACTATTGATGCTTTTTCTGATGATGTTCCTGATAACGTGGCAAATGCCATTATTGCTGAATTTGAAAAGCAGTCATCTTCCCCTGCACTAACAGCTCGTAGACTTCATACGGCTCCGAAACACAAGAGTAAATCTGAAGTATCGGCATCGAAATCTACTGCCGCTGATACTGAGGCCTGCAATTCTCTTGAAGATCTAGATACTGACCCTATTGTTCCCTTAGAGACAGTATCTAAAAAATTGAGTATTGAGAAAAGTCAGGCTATTGTCTTAGCCAAGTCTCTTGGGGTCGATCATCAAAATATGAAAGCCAGTGAGGCGGATCTTATGATTCAGCTTTGGCATGAGCAACAATTGGCATTACAGATGAAAACGGCGGTAGCTAATGTTGAACAAACTCGTAGCGCTGTTGCAACAGAGGCTATTCGTCAAGCCGCTCATGAAGGTTATGATTTGGCGCAGACAACTGAGATTGTTCGTCAGCAGTCTTTTCTCTACGGGTTGGTTGATAGCTCACAGCAAACCCTGGCACTTTTTGGTAAATTGCACCGTTCTCAACAAGATGCTATTCGGCAAGAGTTGAAAAATTGCCGTGAGGGGTTGCAATCAACTGAAGCGGGAAACCCTACCCAGGCTGTTGCTTTGCAGCAGATGACAGTCAAACGAGAACATTTCCAGAAGACAGACAACCGCCGCCTGGAACTCATCAAGACTACTCGGTTCAACTGGACACAATAATTCAGTTGCTATACCGACTCGATGATAACAGCCGTCAGTCTAATGCGCTGCTCACTGAACTGCAACAGACACTTACCCACCTCTCTAATAGTCCTAACTCAGAACTCAAAATGATTCATATTAATGCCCTTTGGCAAGCCTTACAAGAGTTTGTCGCCAATCAATTCCCACCGTTGCCAGATTATCCCTTTGCCGGAACAGGCGGTTATCTCTGGTAATGGACGCTACCAATCTTAGCGTTCTATCTCCGCGTCAAGCGCAAATCATATCGCTCACTCACTACCAATATCAAAGATTATGAACCAACATCAAACACACTCTTCATGGCATCAACAGCAAACGCATATTCAAACTTCGGTTGTTACTGCCCATACTCTAACCAACACCGAACTATTGGCACGTCACAACCTGTTAGCCCGTAGTGCAATTGCCCTCAATGACCAACAAATGCAGGAACTCTCTCTCTATCAAACAGAACTCAATCGGCGTGGCTTATCTGCCTCTCAGTCTCAAAAAAATCTGGCTTTCTTGAACAATACGTTCATGAGTTCCTGGTCGCTTTGGCAACAAATTGCCGTATTAACAGCAGGTGGTATTCTCGGCGTTATTGTACTTAAGAATTTACTGGCTCCCAGTTATTACGCACCCATGCCCTATAGCGGCGGTGGAACCACCAATAATTTCATCATCAAGTGATAGGGATTCTTGCAAATAGGGACTCTTTGCAAATCTCTTCCCTCTTCCTTCGCTCATCCAATTATCACTCAATTTTTATCATGACATACCTTCGCAAACAGGTGATCCAAGACGGCAGAATCGTTTATCAAGACTTTGGTGATAGTCAATCTTCGGGTCTACCGACAATTCAGTCATCTAACAAAAGCAATTACCCAGCTTACAACGATTATTCCGACTATCAACAAGCACCCTCCTCGTTTCCACCGCCTGTACACCAATCGCCTGCACCGCCTCCAGCCGTACAAAACAACCCTGTGCAGCCAAAGACAGACATCACTATCCACCCAATTTACGTGCATCCTTTCGTCTGGCTATTCGGGATCATCGTTTTTGCTGTGATGATGACTGGACTCCTACGACCCACTGTGATTATGCCTTACGGTGGTGGCGGTACGACCAATAACTTTGTAATGCCGGGTGCTGGAGGCCAGTAATTCATGGATTTCCTCGCCAAACTTTATCCCAGGAGTGAACGCCCGATTTGGTACGGGCTTTATTTATGTCTGCTGGTTGTATGTGTCAGTCGGGGCGGGGTTGATTTGCCTTATGCCATTACACCTGGTGATGGGCAATTCTGTCGTCTTGTTGACTTTAATCAAATTCGTTGATTGTCATGTCTTCTGACAATTTTCTGCTCAAATTCACTGTATTCGCGGCAGCCTGTTACCTCACCATCCCTGTATTGGTGGGGTTGCACAACGTCATTTTTTGCAATCGGAGATTTTCTCATGAATTCCGCCACCGCCAAGAAGCAATACGTCATGCTAGGGGGATTGATTCTGGGGCTAATCGCCCTAATCTTCTTCGCTCCCAATCTATTTAATGGTCTATTTCCAGCCGGACTTGTTAAAGCGCCACCCCGTGGTCAGCTACCGGGACAAAATCAACCCCAAAACCAACCTCCACAAGAGATCCCCGGCTGCTATGTCTGTAAATGATAGTTCTTCGGGGGTTGCCCATGACTTAATTGAAGCCGCCTTCTATCTCATGCTGATGTGGGTAGTTGAAATTGTTGACCAATCTCTATTTGTCCCCCTTGATTATTTCGGTGTACATCCGCGATCGCCTATCGGGTTGATGGCTTTCATTGGTATCGTTGCCCATGCCTTCCTGCACGGAGATATGCAGCATCTTGTGGGAAATACCCTGGGATATATTCCCAGTGCCATTCTCGTCATCACCGCCTGCCCTGGGCGCTTTGGCTGGATATTCTGGGGCATTTGTCTAATTGCAGGGGGTGGCATCTGGCTTGTAGGTGCGCCTAACTCTGTTCATGTTGGTGCGTCCGGTCTAGTCTTTGGCTTGATTGGCTTTGCCATCTTTTGCTGTATCTGGATGCCCACTATCTTCTACGGCATCATCACCGGACTCACAATCGCCCTATTTACAGGTATTCTACCCGGAATGCTCCCCATTGTTGAGCGAGGGGTTAGTTGGGAGGGACACGCATTTGGCTTCCTGGGTGGTGCAATTATGTCGTTCCTTTTCTTGAAAAGTTACGACTAACGTCATGCTTCGCGAATGGCGGGACGGAAGCCGACACCGCCAACTTTCCGCTTTATCGCCAACAAAAAAAGATAATGTATCCACCTCTTCCCAATGGAATGCCGCCCGAACAGCCTGCACATCAGAGTTCCACCGTTCGCCTAATTATCAATTGGATAGGCGGACTAATTGCCCTGGTTTTAATCCTACTTCTAGGACGATATACGTTAGAAGCCTACCTTACCCCGCAACACGCCATAGAGATTTTGCTCAATTCCGGCGCTTTCACACAATATGAGCGCTGTCTACAAAACAACGGTGGCGAAGGCTGCAAAGACATTTTCTACGATTACCTTTCGCCACAATAATCATGTTTCATCCAATTCCGTTGCGACTCCGTAGTCCACCTCCAGATTACGGCGCTTGTTAGAGATACAATCAACCCTTTTTATATAGACTCATGAATCAATTCCAAAAACTCACATCCGCGCTCGTTAAAATGACTAGCGGTAGCGCTGTTCATGCCAACTCCAGTGGGTGTGGCGGCAACGTTAACCGTGCTTTGCAGCGTACTACGACAGATGCAATTACACCTTACAACCGCCCCGGTTACAGCTATAACGCCTCTATACCGCATCTACAGTATGCCCGTGCCTTCACCCCAGTTGAAGCACTAGCTCTCAAACACGTTGAAGAAGTGGAAGTCGCAAATTGGGAAGCCACCCAAAAAGCCTATAAAAGTTACGAAAATATCCAAGAGATTGGCACAAAACGCCATCAACATTTTCAAGAGGTGGCACGGCGTGACAGTCAGCGGGAAATGCAGCGGGTCAAGGAAAACGAAAAAACGGAACAAGTCCTGAATAATCAGTCTGTTGAATACCACAAACTACGTCAATCCCATTCACAGAATATTCAAGGCTGCAATGGAGCGATCGCTCAAATTATGACTCTAGAACGCAATGTAGCTGCAAACTTCTAGTTATTAGTTGTTAGTTGTTAGTCGTTAGTTGTTAGTAGAGGAGTAGTTAGTTGTTAGTCGTTAGTTGTTAGTCAATAAGTTGTGAGTATTTGGCAATTAGTAAGCACGTAGTTAGCAGGTATGTTATTAGTTGCGTTTCGCATTAATTTCAAACATTACAGCCAAAAAATTGCATGATTATTGACTTGAGACAAACTAAAAACTAATTACTAATTACTAATTACTAATCACTAATTACTAATCACTAAAAGCTAAATACTTACCGTAAACAAAGATGCCCCTCAAACTAGACCTCAACCCTTTTGCCCAGTTTCTCGTTTACAGCAGCGCTACCCTAAACCTGGTACTATCCGCCGCCTTGTTTGAGGGGTTGCGCGGCTTCGCTATTGTACTGGGCATTATTATAAGCCTGCTAGCACTTTACTATGAACTGTTTCGAGAAATCCCGGAGCAGCTTTCGGCCAGTCAAACCAACAAGCATCTGCGTGAACGTCTTGCCAAAATCGGCGGTGCTGTTTTCAGCCTGTTCTTCGGGCTGTGGCTGATTGAGCGCTATATCTACGTCAAAATCCTGGCAACCACAATTGCCCTCATTGCCGACATAATCTTCCTGTTTTTGTTCAATTCCTCGCCAACTGGAGGTAAAAATGGTTGAGGTTGATAATCTCTATCACCTGCTACCCCGGCGGGTAAAATGCGCCAATATCGTTGTTCTTAAAACCATCTCTATTGGGGCGCTAGTTGGAGGCTTTACGTGTATTGTCGCGATCGCTGTTATTGGCAACCCGGTGGGAAACCGTAATAAATCCATTGCAACTCTCTCGCTTTCCGGACTCAGCCTCCTTGGCGGGTTCGTAGCGCTGGCAAGTTCAATTGCCTGTGATGAAGCTGACAGATACCACGACTATCTCGAACAACAGGAGCAACGCTCTATCCTACGGCGTTTTGGAGCCTCAGAACATCTTGATAGAGCGACTATTGCGGCTTATCTCTCATACGAGCAAGCCCGAATTGAAGTACCGTACCCGTCACATCAAGCCCCTAACAATCCTCCCAAACCCTCTAAGTCAGACTCTCCTCCGCTTGTCGGACAGCCTATATCTCAAACAGTTCCTCTACCCTCTTCCTCAACGCCTCCCTTACCCTCACCCTCAATGCCAGCCCAAGTCCTAGAGTCACAACTAGATCCTCCGGCGCATCCACAGGATGTAGCAAAGATACCTGGGATTCATCCTACGACTAACGTCACGCCCCGCGAAAGATTGGCGGATGTGCTGTCACAAAAACTTGAGAAAGTTCCAACGACAGCACACGACAGCACACGACAGCACGAAAAGCCAACACTTTCAGAAGATGAGATTATTGTCAAAGCTATAGAGCGTAATGGTTTCAGTACTGTTGAAGAGCTAATTGCCTTGCTGGACTCCCCACGCTATTATTGGCTGCGGATTGTTTGCCTCTCCCGCTTGCTTATGATCATCGGCGACCAAGGAAGCGGTAAAACCTCCTTCAGTAAATTTGTCTGTGCTGTACGACAACTCCTCTGGCAGCATAACGTCGCCATTCATGACCCCCACGCCGAGAAAAACGGCTGGCCGGAAAACTGGACAGTTAAAGGGCATCACAAAAACTATGGAGACATTGACCAGGGTATTGATGATTACTTTAATGCTGTTGATACAACTGACGGCTCAGGGCAAAGACTGACATTCTTATTTGATGAAGTTACCCAATACAAAGACTCGTTACCCGACAGCGAGAAATCCCAGAAATTCGTTAAAAGCTGGTGTTCGGATGTCAGGAAAAGTGATGTGTGTTTGATTGCTTTAACCCACTCAGATACTAATGAAGGACTGGCAGGAACCAAGGGGATGAAAGCCTCGATTGAATCTTCCTTTTTAAGACTATTTCTCGGTAATCAAATTGACCCGGAAACAGGAGATTTTGTCCCTAATTTCAAAGGGGTTCTTATTGGCTTGAATCGGGATGAGCTTAATAGACCACAGCAAACAGCCGTCCGGCTTGAACAATGGATGCAGCTCTCTTTTATCAAGGAGTTGTTGTTTCCTAAAACTACACGGACAGCTCACGAGTCGGACGCAGGAGTAGGCGACAATTCCTCCTCAACAGCTAGTACTGCCTCTAACATTTCTGCTGAATATTCATCCATTGTACTCTCAAGAGAAGAGATGAATATTCAAGGCTGGAGAGCCGCTATATTCCCCAACCAACTTGACTTACTGCCTAAAAATACAGAAGGATTATTTGCCGTATGTATTGATGGGTATAACCCGGTTTATATTGGGCTATTAAATGAGTTGATGGCGGCTCACTTCGGGAGAAGGCAAAAGCCATTTTATGAAAAATTGCAAAGCCTTGTCCAAGAAGGGCATCAGCCTTACATTGCCTACTTTATTCCCGAAAATAGAGGAGTAAACTTTATTGGCTTAGCATTAAGCCAGCTCCGAAATCACTATAACCCTATCTGGAATTTGAGGGCAGAAAAAGCTAATGCTAGGATTGACAATCAGTCACCTAAATTAACAGAGCAGCAGCAAGCCATACTAATGTTTTGTCAGCAAAATAACGGGGAAATCTCAACTCGCCAAGCTATGCGCGAATTGGGCGGCAAATTAAAATGCCAATCAGCAGAAGAGGCAATAATGCTTTTTCAATCCTTAGAAAAAATTGGTATTGGAGAAATTTTTGAGGTCGAACTTAATGGCAATTCGTCTATTCGTTTTTCTCTTACGGCATCACCCCCGTCATGACGTGTCACAAGACACCATGACACGTCATAAGCCTGTCATGACAGGTTTTGTGACACGCCCTATGACACCTATGACACGTCACAGGACACCCATGACACGTCACAGGACACCTCTATGACACCGTTCATGACACGTCCTGTGACACGGTTTTTTAATAGAATCATGCACAAACATATTAGATTTATTCCGCTTTTTATCCCCCTTGTATTCTGGCGGTGTGGAACCGTACCTCTCACTTTTGTGCCGCCAAGCTATCAACAAGCTCCCCCAAGTTTACCAACGTTATCCAGCGCTACACAGATTGAAACTGAGATTCATCAGCTCATCAACCAACATCGGCTCAATCAGGGTTTATCTCCTCTTAATCGGAACAATCAACTTGATAATATTGCCCGTCAGCATAGCCAGCGTCAGCTCTCTCAAAATAGCCTCAGTCATGATGGAATTGAGAGCCGTATTCAATCTGCTCAATGCCAGTACTTCGGTGAGAATGTTGCGATGAATAATTATGGCAATATTGCGACGGTTGCGGTTTCTGGTTGGCTGCATTCATTAGGTCATAGAAAAAATATCTTCACCCCTAATTTTACCAATACTGGAATTGGGGTAAAGATTGATAATCAAGGAACTGCTTGGATTACCCAAAATTTCGATGGCTGCTAATACCTCTGTTCAACCTTCTAATTGCTTCTTTAGAACAACTAAGATGACTATTACCAAAAGGTAAAAATAGTTAACGGTATTTGACAATATTTCTCTAGCAACCTGTATCACAATTACTGGCTCAGCCAACCCTTACCCAGAAACCACCATGCGCGAAATATTTGAGCTTCACCTTATCACTTTCACCATCAGTTTTTCGGTACTCTCGGTCATTGTCACTTTCATCTTTGGAGACAACTTGGCCTGGGTAACAATTGGCCTAATTGCTATCATTGCCCTCATCCTCTCTCCGTTTATCAAAGCTCTTCTTGAAAGCTTTGTCAAACATAAATAGAATTTTTCGGTCATATAGCGCTTAGTTGTTAGTATGCAAGTACTTAGTATTTAGATCAAAGCTTGATAACTAACGACTAACGACTAATAACTAACAGCTAACAACTAATAACTACTTCATCAAACTATGTCCCCATTATCCGCATTCTGCACAGCATGGCTTGTGCTAATTCTTCTGTGCTGCCTAATTTTCAAATGGATCGCCTTCACCTGGGCAGGTATTTTGTGCCTTGCCGTAGCAGCACTCATCATTACACCCTTATTACTCTACTAATGCATCATATAACCATTGCCATAACCGCCATTATCGTCGGCATTGTCTTTATCGCCGACTTTATCCATCTAATTTATGTCGAGCGTATCTACCCAATTTATATCCTAGTTGCACTTTGCCTGGGCTTTGCTCCGTTTCTGGTCGGATTCCTTGTTTTGATAGTGAACTGATGTCGAAGCGCACCCTTCACTCAATCATCTACCCATGACTCAACTTGATCTAAAAAAACTCAATGAAACTGCAACCCACGCCGATATGGTACTGATCTTCTTTTCAGATGGTACAGCACAGGTCTGGTATTACCGCACCAATAAATTTCTGCCCCGTGTCTCTCTCGTTTTTAGCCCAGCACACTTTCATACTTTTGGCATTGCTGTCGCCTGCGCTATTCCTGAACAATCTCAAACGCTATACCGTTAATCACCCGCTACTCGAACTTGACGTGCATTACTGTTGCATAACAATCAAACCCTAAACCTTGGAAGATATTGCAGACAGGCTCACCCGCTGCTCAGGAATCAAATAATTTTACAAAAATTTACATTTTGTTGGCAAAATTTGAGTCTAGCGATCCGGTACGAGTCCAAAGAATCATCTATATTGATTATCTCTAGCAAGCGTGTTTATGGGTAATGGTTTGAGTTAAAGTTGGAACACTTATTACAATCGCACTTCGATAAATCTATGGGGTTTATTACTTCACTTACCCACTTAAATATCAAGAGTTTTAGTTGAGTTGAGTTGAGAATTTTAATCAGGGCTGTCAAGTTGAAGAAAGAGATGATAACATTCTAGGCTAGAGAGCTTCTCTATTAATCTATCTAAAGCTAGCTAAGGCTTTTAATATCACGATAATTCAACCTGTAGAGAAAAGGGAAAAACAATGATTTGAAAATCTAATTTTTAAATGTTTACCTTAAGCTTTAAAAAGAAAAAAGCATTTATAGAAAAAATATAATTGATTTGTTATTTGTGTCAATAGGCGCTTAAAGCTACTAATAACTTTGAAAACCACTGAAATACCGACGATATTATCTAAATCTTCTCTCCCGGCTTTTAATAAAAATCTCAATCATCATAAAGGGGATGTTCCTGGGTTCCAAGAACTATATTTATTAACAATTGCAATTCTCAATAGAATTTATTATGAATTGATAAAATGTAGAGTAACGCTTGAGTTCAGTCACAAAGCAATTGTATAAAAAAAGGGATATCATAAAAGATGAAAGCTTTAAACTCAAACCATAAAAATCAGTATTAGCTATAATAAATAAATCGTTAAAATACGGAACGAACGATTAGATTAACTTAGCGAGTCAGTTAAACTTGAACAAACAGTTGTGATGTGGTGAGGAGTACAACAGAACATCATAATTACGCTTGTTAATTTTTTTGAGGAGAAAATTCTTTCTAACTAAATGATTAGTTCAATCAACGCTTTTGCCAACTTGATCCAAACTTTTTGGGGGCTATTACTTTTGTCGTTTGCTTACGTCTGATGTATGATATAAATGCGAAAAACCCATAGCTTTCTTGTTTGACGACTGTGAAAAGCTACGGGGATCTCGCTACCTTATAGTTTATAGGGGTCATTTTCATGACCTCAAACGGTCTATGAACAATTCTAACAGCCTTAGTACAACTTCTGCAACTGTTTCCCACTTCAACGAAATAATTATTGAAGCAGCAGATGCAATCATCGGCGGTCTAATCCTCGACAAAGCCGCCATTACATGGATGTATAGCATTCTCAATCTGCAATATATCTGCCAAGAGGCTTTAAGTCGGTACAAATCAGATGTGGAAGGCGTTGCCGTTTACGATTGGGCTGTGAAATCCCAGTTGGTCGGTAATTTTAAATCCGATGAGCGCACAGGTAACCGTATTTTGCAGGACAAAGTCCCGGCGATTAAAAATTTACACACCTCAAACAAAACCGACTCAAGACGTTGTAACAACGACGGCTAAACTCCTTCCTGCGTGTGAAGTAGAGATTAATCGTGGATAGACATACATTTCTGTCTAAAATCAGCAATTCTTAACTTTCTATTTCTGACACACGAACGAAGCGATACCAAATTATCGACCGCACCAAAAGCGATTAGATTTTTGAAATCGCCGACTTCTCGATATTCGTGACTATGCAACGTCATAGGGAGACGGTGGAACTCCCAAACAAATAGTAAAAGCCTGGGAGGCAGCAACCTCACTCAGGCATCCACCCCATTCAAGCTTGAAAGGGGACAAATAACACACCCCTATTGTACTTATGGTTAGCTCGATTTTCGCAAATGATTCAAGCAACAAACTTGATCATAATTTCAATCAAAGCCGGAACCCACTCAGTGGTAAAGGCAATAGGCAATGGGCAATAGGCAATAGTGCAAATCTCTTCCTACTTGCCTACTTGCCTACTTGCCTACTTGCCTCCCTTATCCTACTTGTCTCTCTTGGTGCGCGTTCCCTGGGTGATTACGAATCACCGGGGTCGCACCGCTACTTGCCTAATTGCTCTCAATTATCCTTACCTCTAGGGAAATCCCAAGCTTTAGAGAAGACCTCGATAGAGAAAATTCAGTTACGAAATTATCAACAGAAACTGAAAACGGATATTTACGATGCCATCCGCAAGGGATTTAACAGAATCCTGGTTTACAGTCCCACAGGAAGTGGTAAGACATTCACCTTCTCAGCCATCATCGTCGATGCCCTCCGTCGGGAAAGAAAAATATTGCTGTTGGTACATCGGGATTTTCTAGTCTCGCAATCTATCGAATCATTAATAATTCTGGGGATTGATAGAGAAGACATTGGGATAATCAAGGCAGGATATGAGGAAAACCGTTCACGTCTCATTCAAATTGCCAGTATTCAAACTCTACAGAATCGGGCAATTCCCCAAGCTGATGTCATCATCATTGATGAGACTCATTCATTAGTTTTTTGGAAAACCTATCAGAATATTGTTGAGCTTAACCCCAAAGCAATTAAGATGGGATTCTCTGCAAGTCCTTGGCGGTTGAAACCCCATGAGGAATATTTCGGACTGCACTATGACACGATTGTTTTTGGCCCGTCAATCGCTCTTTTAATCAATCAAGGCTATCTATCTCCAGTCCGTTATTACGGATGGGGGGGTGTTGTTGATATCCGCAAACTTGAAATCAATTCCGGTGGCGAATTTAAAGAACGTCAGATGCAACAGGCTTACATTGATGAAGAAGTGCATCTTGATATCCGTGACAAAATTCTTGAACATTGTCAAAATCGGACGGGAATTATATTCAATGCTGGTGTTCTACAATCCCAAATTACCACCGAATGTCTGAATAAAGCAGGCATCATTACCCGCCATATTGATGCCAAGACTCCGGTTAATGAACGACGGTTGATGTTTGATCAATTGGAGTCTGGAAAAATTCAGTGTATTAGTTCAATTGGCTGTTTGACGGAAGGGTTTGATGTCAAGAGTATTAGCTTCATTGTCTTTGCACGAGCCACCAAATCGAAGGCACTCTACTATCAAATTGCAGGTCGGGGAATCAGGATTGCTGAAGGTAAAAGGGATTGTTTAATTTTAGATTTTGGTGGCAATATCAAACGTCATGGATTCTTAACTCAAAATCAACCTATCACCCTTGACCCTGAGCCGAAACCTGAAGAGGAACCCCCAACAAAAGAATGTCCCAATTGCCACGCGGTTATTTCTCAGTTTGCTCATATTTGCCCAGAATGTGGTCATGTCTTTGATGGCATGAAGCCCCCACTTGATGGTTCAGAATTTGAGAAGCAGTTTGGGGAAATGTTCGACCCCGAAACTCGCAAAATCGTTAATTATGCACGAGGTCAACGCAAACGTCGTTATACCAAGAATGAACCGCCGGATAGGTTGTGGGAAACCTTCAATCAGAAGTACAAAGAAAAACTATTACGAAACGAATGGTTACTAGGTTCAGTTTTTGCTTCGGATGATTCAGAAGCCAATCGTCAACGATTTTTAGAATATTTGAATGGACACGCACCGGAGAAATACTTACCGCCAACCCACTGGAAATACGACCCGGATAATCCCCATCAACTAAATCCAGTTAGAGAACAATGGATTAAACACCATTTAGAGTTGGAATTCGGTCAACCGGGACAGATTTATCAAGTAGGAGTACGCGAGTACAAAACTGGAAAAATCGGGTCAACTTCTCAACTGGATTGGTGGGAAGTTCTGCAAGTTCCTCCAACAGCAACTCAAGAGCTTATTGAATCCAATTATCGAGAGCTAGTACGAGTTTATTCTTATTCACAATTAAATCACACCACCATACAAGAAAAAATCACCCTTTTACATTGGGCCTATGAGAAAGGACGAAGATTTTTAAGGCATACAGCGCGAACGCCGAGTGTGTTGTTCGCGGAGCGTTCTGCTCGGAGTAGTGAGGGTACGCAGTCCGCACCGCAACTAGAGCCACTCTCTATTCAAGGGTTCTGTCCAAAGAGTGATTGTGTTGACGTAGCCTCTGCATTCACAGTTCGCGGAGCGTTGCGTCAGCAGCAGCGTTCTGCTCGGAGTAAGGAGATATTACCGAAGCAACTTTCTCTATTTGAGGGAGGTGATGTGTCATGAGTTTCACCAATCTTAAAAGAGGATGCCCAATCTGCGGCGGAATTAGAAAAGACTGTCGCCAAAATAACCAAAATCAAGTCATTCACTGCCGTCACGCCGATGCAAATCCAGTCGGTTATAAGTTTCTCAAACTGGATAAACTGGGCTTTGGAATGTGGCTAGAATCTGCCATTATAGACGAGCAAGATGAACAACGTCGCTCAGAATGGAAGCTTGAACAACAACGATCTAGAGAGGCGCGTATTGCCGCTGAACTTCAACGCTCAGCCGCCGGACTAACAGAGAAAGAGCGAGATCGTGAATTCCGCAATCTCCTTGGACAACTCAGCTTGTCTCCCAAACATCGTGAAGATTTATTACGCAGAGGATTAACCGACGAGCAAATCAACCAGGGGATGTTTGCCTCAGTTAAGAAATGGCAAAAACTTAGTAGTCCAGTTTCTCATCTATTACCAGGGGTAAATATTGATGGGCGATCGCTCAATATTGGTTATTCAGGTTATTTATGTCCAATCTGGCACGATGGGTTAATTATTGGATGTCAAGTTCGTCTAGATTCGGGAGAGGGTAAGTATCGGTGGCTAACAAGCGTTAATAAAAAACGCCCAAATGGTCAGACGAGCCATCTCAAAAATGGTGAGTTGCCAATCACTATTGTTCAAGTAGATGGTAATACGGACAAGTCCACACTCTGTGATACGTCAGTTGCTGGAAGCGAAAGTGAAAGTGAAAGCGAAGGCGATCAAGATCTAAGATTTGCAGAAGGCATTCTCAAACCTTATGTTGCCAGCTCCCGATTAGAGAAAAATTTCTTAGGAGCGGCTGGGGGAAATTTTGCCAATTCACCCCTGCAAGTTGAAGTTGTAATCGCATATTTGAATCCAGAGCGATTGATACTTTGCCCTGATGCTGGAGCGGTCAACAACAGTCAGGTGATGCGTTCCTATCAGGCACTCTATGAGTTGGTATCTGACTTAGGGCGTGAGTTATGGGTTGAATGGTGGGGTCAATTTGATAAAACGGCTGCCGATATTGATGAACTTTCAGAAGAAACCCATACCACCATTATTAGCTATCAAGAGTTCTGCGAATTCAGTACAGTTCAACCCACTCCAACTCAAGCACCCACTAAGTTTTTAACCGAACAACAATGGTGGGAACGGTATGGCTTACCAAACGAAATCAAATCCCTGACGGCTTTTATTAAAAAATATTACAACCGAGCCACCGATAAACGAGGGTTCTTGGCAGAGGGCAGAGGGCAGAGGGGCAATTCTAAGAGACAAAAAGAGGAGTGGCGTGATGAGCAGAAGGATTATAAGTTAGGAGATTCAAACCCACACAAAGATGAAGACAGCCCATACGGAAATTCTGGCAAAGGCTTTGCACCTAAAAATAGTAAGTGCGACAACACGGTCAAAGGGGAAACTCTCATAAGACTTCGCCATAATACAGGAGAAGAAAAATCAAACCCTCTGCCATCTGCCATCTGCCATCTGCCTTCCGTTGCAATTGTCAAATGGTTTCCCCCTAAAAAATTCTATACCCCACCGATTCAATATATACCTGGTCAATTTCCAGAGTTTGAAATCTGGGTTGAAATGGGTTGTCCAAAGGTGGTGTTTTCTGAAGGCGATCGCAAAACCCTTATCGCTGAGACTTATCAAAAAGGATACCACTATGTAAAAGATTCATCTGCTCCTGCCCAAGGGAAAAGCCATGATTCGGGTGAGATTGACTTGGAATTATTGGGAATTGAAGTAGGACGAGGGCAGAAGGCAGAAGGCAGAAGGCAGAGGGATCGTTACTTAAAAGATTCAAACTCACACCTTAATGAAGACAGCCTATACAAAGATTCTGCCAAGGGCTTTAAACCTATAAATATAGATGTTGATGTAGACCAAGGGCATCATGAGGAATGGTGTAATGAACAGAAGAATCAGTTGCAGGGGAATTCAGACTCGTCGGATTTAAAATCTGGAGTTTTCCTTCGGGCGCATTCCACACCCTCTGCCCTCTGCCCTCTGCCCTCTGCCTTCCAGAGCAGAAGCCTAATAGACAGAGATGCAGCTTCTAAAAATCCCCGCATTTTCCGCATTGACTCCAATTATCGAAACCCCTCAACAGCAACGGTTGAGAAACGGTACAAACCATTAATCGCCCGTCATCAAGGACTAGATTATGATTATTCACGGCAAACTCCTTCAGGATTTCCACATCTAGTTCGTCATAATCGGACGACTGATAATCCCTCTCCTGATATTGCACCCCCTTGTGAATTATGGGAATCTTACCGGGAAATGGCGAACAAGGATTGGGTTGTATTTGGTGGTATTGATAGTCCTATTTGTCAAGTCTGCCCACATTTTTCTAATTGTAAATACCTCAAACAACGGGCAGATACACTCAACTCACAGCAATACATCAGTGCAGATATTAACGGTATGAGTAATCCCTCACACCGAGATATTGGGATAATTGAAGAGGCAGGCACTAGCTTAGAAAATACTAAAAAGATATCTGTATCCTTAATTGAAATTGAGAAAACCATTGGTCGCTTAGTGGTTAACAGTAAAGATGAACGAATCTATGCTGCATTAATTCCTATCCTAGATGCAATCCATGATTTCTTGACTAACTTTGATGCAGAGAACAAAAAGTACGGGGCGCATCATCGTGAAATTGTCAATCAACTTCCCTCACGACAATATTTAGAATCTTTAATTTGGGATTTGTTCTCTGATGATTGGCTTGATGTCACTAATGATGTTTGGGGAAAACCAGAGTGGAACTACCGTTTTACTCAAGCCCCGGATGGTTCGATATCTGAGAAAGCCACCTTAGACTACATACAGTGGATAGTACCATCATTGTATGACTTGGCCGCAGAATGCGATCGCATTCTTTGGACAAATCTTGAATCTCTTTTATCTGGGCATCAGTCTCCAGAAGAAAAAGCCGAATTAATCCGACAAAACGTTCTATTTAATTGGATTAGTCCCCTGCTGAAAGTGCTGTCAGGTTCTAAACAATATAGCCTACAAATTAAAAACGATATTCTACAGATTACAAAGCCATTCCGTCGTCATCAAAATATCGTTAAAGGGTTTGGGTTTTCAGTTTTCCTAGATGCAACGCTTAGCGTCGCTGACCTCAAACAAAAGCTAAATTTAGATACCCCCATCCTAGAAATTCAGCAAACCGCACCCGATAATTCTAATCTCACCATTAATGTAATCAAAGGTCTCGGACATTGTGGAAAACAACGGCAAAGTAAGCGGAAAGTCAATGGAAAATATATTCTATATGAAAGTGCATATTCGCTCTCAAATCGCATCCGGGCAGCCATTGAGAAGATTTATAAGCGTCATCAAGGTCAATCTATTGCAATCATCGACCACAAGACGTTTGAGAAAGAATACGACAATTTAATTCAACAGAACATCATCAATAAATTCGGCTATTGGTATCGCGATACACGCGGCACAAACCGTTTCCTCGATACTGAGGTGATGATTAATGTAGGCAAGCCTACCCCTAATTTAGGTGACCTCGCCGCCCAATGGCAAACCATGACCCGACACATTGTTCTACCGACTCAACTCACAGGAGAGTATGGGGCATGGGTTACACGACAGATAGTTGCTGAAATTGTTCAGGATATTGGACGATTACGCGCCCATATCCGCCCTCATCAGTCCCTCACAAGTTGGCATCTTTGCAATCTTGATAATGATGAAATTGAAGCCATTAAACGGGCATTTCCTGGGGCAACGATTAACATAATCGTTGCCTATGACCTAGTTCCTGAAGCAGCCAATAAAGGAGAACAAACCCGACGAGGAGTTATAAAAGCAATTTGGCAAGGGGTTGAGGCTGGAGTGCGACGTACCACCACTGAAATTGGTACCGATGTCGGAGTTAGTCGGAGTCGGGTTAGCCGTGTGGTGAATGAGTTGATATCCGGTGGTTTGAAGCATTTTTACCGGGTGTGCGAAATTCTATATAAAGCTATTAATAGCAAAACGCACACTTTAGAAGAGCTGAATTTAACCGACGAAGAACAGTGGATAGCGCGGGAATATTTAACAGCGATAGTGGCAGATTTGGAAGCGAAAGCTATATCTGCTTCAGTTGCCCTTACCGATGTCGCTAATGTGGCTTATTACTACGGAGAGACTGCCTTTAAACGAATATTAGCAGCAACTCCACTACAGACGTTGCTCAAGCTCTGTTCGGCTGTGGTTGCCTGTCTACCCGAAGATGCTCTCAACCAATTAAAGAACGAATTAGAAGACAGGGAACGTGAAGAGCGAAGGCATCTATGCCCTAGTTAACACCTACTAAGAGAGGCAAGTAGGCAAGTAGGCAATCGGCAATCGAGGGGGGGAGGCTCGTCTATTGCCAATTGCTCCGCTTTTTCTCCAGAAATTTGCCGATTGTCATAGACTCCACCCGTCCGGAGGACGTATACCGATTGCCGATTGCCGATTGCCTTCACTGACCATTGACCCTTTATTCAAATAATGGAGGTAAAGATTTATGCATTCTTTGAAAGTTCAACAAAACAACAGTTGTCGCGTAGCTATCAGTTTCGGTTGGACAGTTCCCCAACTATTTGCAGGCAAGTCAGTCACCCGCCGACGTTGGAAAGATTCTTATGGTCAACAATTCATTAAGCGTTGGCGGCGTGGCATCACCACTTACATTGCTTTGGACAAAAACTGGCGGCAAGGAGGAAAGCAGATTGGTTGGATTACTTTGACAAGTTGTCCATACAAGGAACGACTTTGTGAGATGCGTTATGAAGATGTGGCAGCAGAGGGATTCCCTGAGTTGACGAGGGATGAATTTATTGAGCGATTCTTCAATGGCGATGACCAACAAGAAGTATGGGTGGTTCGGTTCCGGTTTACGCCACTTTTTGAGGAAAATTGTTCTGCGGGAATAGTCCCAAACCTAAATCTAGCCTTAGATACAGAAGATGTTAATAGCTCCCCTGGCGGTAAAAGTTGTTCTACCGGAATAGGCGCAAACCTAGACATAGCTTTAGATACAGAGAATGTTAATAGCTCCCCTGGCGGTAAAAGTTGTTCTACCGGAATAGCCCGAAACTTAGATATAGCCTTAGATACAGAGAACGCTTTCCGCCTCCCTGTTAGAAAAAGTTGTTCTACCGGAATAAGCGCAAACCTAGATGATATAAAGGTTTCACAGACTGAATTAAAGACAGGCGCTATTCACAGCTTACAAATAGGTACTCGCGTCTGTCATAAGAAAAGCCCTGGTCAAGTTGGAACTGTTATCAAAGCAGTTGTTGGGTCTACCCGATATTTCATTAACTGGGATGCAGGTAGTACTTCGGCGGTTGAGGGTAGAAATCTATCCACTATTCTGGTCGTACAAGGTGACTGTCGAAAGCTGTTAACCACTGACCCTGACTACCTTTTAGAGGATGACGGGCAACTCACAATTTTCTCTGAGGATGAACCGCCCTACAGAGATGATTTTGCAAGTGAAGCTGCTTATTTAGAGGCACGGGCAAAGTGGGAGCTGCAATATCCTAAGCTAGCAGAGGCTAAAAAGCAGTCTAGGAGTGAATTACAGCCTATTCCTGTAGAACAAAAAGTTGATATTCCGGTCGTACAACATTCTCAGGTTGAAACTGTCAAGGCTCCCAAAACCCGCAACACCAAACCCGGACGAGGTAACAAACCCCGTCAGGTGAAATGCAACGTGACACGGAATAGTTCATTAGGGAAATCTGCTAATACTTACTGGGTTTATAAGTTTTCTTTCAAGGTTGATGGGAAGTACTATAATCGTTCTTGTTCGATTCCCAAAGAGAAGGTAAAGCGTGTCATTGAAATGTGGGAGTCCCAACAATATTCATGGATAGATATTGTTGAATATATCGGTAAAAATCCTGATAAAATAGTAGAAAAAGCTAGAGGTAAATGATGAATCAAGTATTACTGTTTGACTGTGATTGGACAATTCGTAGACCTAAGTCTAATTCAAGATATATTAAAACTCCAGATGACCAAGAGCCTATACCTGGAGCAATGGAAGCTATTGAGGATTATTATGATAATGGATGGGATATTATCGGAATTACTAATCAGACAGGTGTGGCATCAGGTCAGAAAAGTTTTGATGATTGTATTGCAGAACAACAATATACATTAAATTTATTTAGTCAAATAAATGTCATTTATCTTTGCACAGATTATGAAGGGAAAGAATGCTATTGTGTAACTAAAAAAAACTATATGAATGTGATTTTTGAAGTTTCTGGGATAAATTATCTCAAGCCAAATGCTAAAATGATTATTATTGCTTTGATAGATTATGAAGCTGATTTAAAGCATTCTTGTATGGTGGGAAATAGCCCTGAAGATGAACAAATCGCAGCAGCAGCAGGGATTGATTTTATGTGGGCTGATGTCTGGCGGGAACAGTCGCAGACTTGGTAGTATCAAGTGTAATCCTGCTATACAGCAAAATTATAATTTTTGTTGATTGAATAACTTGTTATCGTCATAACTCATAATTCTGATATTCTAAGGCTTGCTTCTCTAGATGTTCTTGCAGTTGTAGAAACTGATGTAACATATCAGCAGAAGCATTCGTACCATTCTCAATCCACCCATCCCCATCTCTGACACTACTCATACTTTCTCCAGTCTGGCGATTAATGATTTTCATGGTGGCATGGTCGGGTTCATATTGTAATCGAAACTGCGGAGAATCAAAAGTGTTCATACCATGAATATTAAGAATATTCCCAGCAACAATTGAAGCTTCATCTACGAGTTTTTCTCGAAAGTTGAAATCAATATCATCTAAGTTGATATCTAACATAACAGTCTCCTTAATAGTAAATTGAAGGAAGATGGTAGAGGCACGACATGATAGTAGTATAATTTTATAACTTTAAGCTTTTGCAAGGTGATTGACCAATGGATAGAAATTATCAGTATCGTCAGATTATCTGTGAATTTCTAGAAGACTTTAGCAGTTATGATAGCAAAGCTCAATTAATCTTTGACTATGAGCGAGATCGTTATCTTGTCATACACAACGAATGGCGTAATGAATACCGCATTTATGGTTGTGCGATGCAGCTTGATTTAATTGATGGTCAGATTTGGATACAGCACAATAGTACTGAGATTTATATTGATCGTGAACTCATTCAACGAGGTGTTCTAGCTAAAGACATCATACTTGGATTTCGCTCCCCTAGCGTCCGTCAACGTCTTGCTGCTATCCAAGCAGAAAAGCAAGCTTGAGAATTATTTTATCCATATCTGCAAATCTTAAACCGCACAAAATGTCCTGACTCATAGATGCCAAGAGCCTTCAAGATCGAAGGCGATCACGGTTGGCGTAGCCTTGCGTAAGCAGTAGCGTAGGCTTGCCTGTATCGCCTCTCTGCGCCGGAGAAAGTCCTAATCAACGTTCTAATCCAGTTTCTTTATCTTTTTGTTGTTGATGAAGTCTTTGAGCCACCTGTTGAATATGGTCACGGTCATCTTCTGTTAAAGAAGAACCAATATTTTCCCATTTTTCCTCATCAGGATGCCATGCAGCCTTCATCACAACAGTTCCCGTTTCATTCTCAATCAAAGAAAGCTCATTTTGCTCATTGTTAAACTCAATTGTACGATGTTTCCCCTGATAATTATCCGTCCCCAATTCATTCAAAATATCTACTAACTGAGGAGCAACTTCATCAACGAGTGCTTGTTGTTCAAATTGCTCAGTAAAATCTTGACGGATTTGAGAGATATCTAAGTTAATATCTTGAGCGGTATCATAAACCCATTGCTGAGTTTGTGAATGAGCGGAAATATTCGGGTCAATAAGAACTACCTCATCAACTAAAACCTGAGCCGGAGATAAACCTGTATTTTCAGTTAATACTCTCGGGTCAGTTTCATCCTTAATATACTGCTGAACAGCATCTAAAAAATGACTATCTGCACCTCCAGTATCTGTGACTTGAAATTGAATAGGAGGTAGAGGCTGAATTACATCTATACTAATATCTTCTTGATCTAAATAATTTAATATCTTAGCATAATTTTGTGCTTCTGTATCAATCTCTTCTAAGACTAAATCAGTAGAAACTTGTAATTCACGAGAACGCTCATTCGTCCGATACCATTTAATTTCATCTGCTAAATTAGGTTCGGTATCATCCCATTCTGGATAGAGATTTTCTACTGCTTTTTCCACAACTCCCTTCAACGCTTCATAATCAATTTGGTCTCCAGCATCGACACGATAGATTTTAGTCAGTTGGTCAGTCAGTTGATATTCTTGGTTTAAGAAATCCTTGAGACTCGATGTATCAAACTCTTGTAAGGGATGAGAAATTTGTGGTTCTGTTCCTTTCTCCAAAAACGGAATCTCAACCGTTATTGACTTATCGGCTTCAAGGGATGTATCATCGCCTGTATTGTCAAGCTCATGGTATTTCTCAAGCGCTTCTGATGCTAAATCATCTAAACGCTGTTGCCGTGCGTCTGAGTTTGATTTTGTTGCTTGAATTTCAGCTTCAACCTCATCTAAATCTAACTCAGTTTTTCTGACAGGAGAAGTAGATTCTGTCTCCAATTCAGCTATGAATTCTTCAGTGGTAATAGTTTCTTCATAGATATCCGCTGACTCATAATATTGCTGCCAATCACGATTTTTAGAATTGTATGCCTTTTCAAACTCTTTAAGTTCAGCTTCAACCTCATCTAAATCTAATTCAATCTTTTTGATAGGAGAAATGAACTCTGTCTCTAGTTCAGCTATAAATTCTTCAGTGGTAATATAATCGCTATCAGAGTCTAAATCCAACTCAATTCGTCTATTTGCCAATAAATTATCTCCCCCTTTTTCAACAAAATACTGCCCTTTAATCTCTTGGTTATAGAACTGACCTGCACTTTCTGCTTCTTTGAAATCCTCCCAAACATCAGATGAGATATCTCGATAAGTGTAATTCTTCCCACTTTGAAATTCTAAAGTTAGTTCTGATGTATCGGGTTCATACAGTCCGAACTTCAACACGGTTGAGTCAAACTCCCAGAATTCTCCACCAATCTCTTGTTCAGTACCTTGATAAATTTCATCAAGTTCATATTGAACTTCATCAAGTTCTAACTTAGAATCAGCTTCAATTTGAGCAGCGGCTGTTTGTGAAGGGTTAAAGAGTCGTGAAATATCAAACTTATTAACCGTAACTCCTCCATTTTGTTCAGCTCGAAGTAGAACTTCATCACTGGCTTTAATTTCAATAAAAGGAGTACGGTCAGTTAATAATTTGGGATGAGCATCTTCAGCCAATGTATTCATAACCACATCAATTTTGGTAGAGGTTATCTCATCTCTGTAATCTCCATTTTCCAGATATCCTAAAACTGTTCTCCGACCAAAGTTAATGGTAATATCTTCTTCATCACGTTGGAAGCCAGAAGCTAACATTTCCCTGAATGTATTATGTTCAAGCTGACGGTCTGACTCTTTCTGTTCAACAGGAGTAGATAATAATTCCTCTAACTCAGTCGATTTAAAGCTATCCATAGTTTAATATCTCCACTTATTATAATTATTTAGAAAAAGCTTATAGAAAAGGTAGATACAAATCAGATTTGTTCGTTTAATGTTGTAAGAGCCGTATTTCATGGGTGAAAGGATGGTATAATTTCTTTACTGCTGTCATGCGGTTATCGTAGACATTAGACTTGAAGTTCGATGTACCGATGACTTCAAACATCATGACTACACTTACAAGCTTTTACTATGAGCTACAAAGAACAGTTAATTTGGAAAAAAGCTATCAACTTAGCCGTTCAATGCTACAAACTAACTGAACACTTTCCTCAATCAGAAATTTATGGAATCACATCACAAATCCGTGAATCCAGTCTCGCTATTGCCACTAATATTACTAAAAGTTTTAGAGAAAAAGAGGAAATAGAATACATAAATTTCCTAGATACTGCTTTAGGAGCAGCGCGAGGATTAGATACACAGTTAATCATTGCTATCAAAGTTGAGTTGGGTAAAAAAGAGTACATAAGTTCAGTTATTAATGATGTTGAGGAAATACAAAAGTTATTAGTCTCAAATATCAATAGGTTGACGAACTAATTTTTTTCTCTGCCTTCGTAGTGAATAGCCTTTAAAGGAATGAACCCATTTCCTTGCAAATAAGACTCAGGCTGAGCCATTAGATAAATTCGGTCAACTAGCACCTCACCTCGTACAGTAAACAAGGCACATTCATCATCAAAGCGGATTTCAATAAACTTAGGATGAGTCTTTTCTTGCCAGTGCTTATAATGGGTATATTGACCATCTATCCGAGTTATATAAACTTGGTCTTCAAACAGAATATCTAAACGTTTAGGTTGATAATCTCTGGGGAAGGGAGGCTGAGAACGAGCTTCAGCAATTGACTGAACAATCTCATGGTCTTGGTATAGAATCTTGTAAGTTTCTGACTGAACGTGCCAACTTGATAAAAGCTGCTGAGTTAAAATTGTACGGTTAGTTACATTGGTCATAATAATTACTCCAATTAGTTAGTCGAAGGCAGAGGGCAAAGCTTTTGGTTACCGTTCTAATCCAACTTTTGTATCTTGTTGTTGTTGGTGATGATATTCAACTTGCTCCCAAGCTTTTTGAACTTGGTTACGGTCATCTTCTGTCAAAGAAGAACCTTTGTTTTCCCATTCTCCTGCGTCAGGATGCCATTGAGCCGTCATCACAGCTTTTCCAGTTTTATTATCAGTTAAAGAGAGTTGACTTTCCTCTTTATTGAACTCAATTGTGCGATGGATTCCCTCATGTTTATCTGTATCTAATTTATTTAAAATATCTACTAATTGAGGAGCTACTTCTGAGACAAATGCCTGTTGTTCTTGTTCAGCATCCGAGAACATCTTATCTAAAGCCTCATCAGAAATATCTTGAAGTCTTTCTCTCTCTTCGTCAGAAAGATTGGGATCGTTAAGAATTATCTCTCTATGGTTATCAGAAAGATTGGGATCTTGAAGACGACTAATTAAATTTTCTTCATATTGTTCATTATCTAGTCTTTCTCCCTGAGAATCTGGGTCATTTTTAATAATACGCTCCACCATTTCAGTGGCTTTATCTTGCTGCTCGGGTGACATTTTATGATAATTATCAATAATTTTACGAACAGCTTTCTCTCTAGGTTCAGTCATTTTAAGTAAATACCTCTAGTTTCAAAATAAGCTGATAATTTTGAGCCGATTGAAGATTTAAGTTAAACTTCTGTCCTTTTTAAGGAAGGAGAGATATAAATCTCTTTAGATTAAAGAAAAAAGGTATATATTACCTCTCTGTCGTCGTTAATTGTTGATTAGCGGTCTAAGTTCCTCGTAATAATTCTTGTTGAGGCTGAAGATTGAAGTTGAGATGCCACCTGATTTTCTAAATGTTCTACATACTCCTGACTCAAATTAGATTTATAGGAACTAACCTTTTTATTCCTATCAAATTCAATATCGAGTTGTTCTTCTCCTTCAACTGTTAACTTACGATGGGGAATTGACCAGCGAATTAAATTACGTTCCCCTTCTAGAACAATAGATTGATCCGATTTAGAGACAGTCCCATACTGTTCTAAAGCTTTAAATAAAATGGGAACAGCTCGTCGAATTAAGTCTTGTTGTATGGGATCATCATGAAGGAAGAAGGAAGGAGGAAGAGGGAAGAAGTTTTCTAGTTTAGAAGGCGCTTTGACACCTCCAAAACCAGTCCCTGGGGATGGAACAGGTCTTGTATTCTTAAGGTAAAAGTGAGAAGAAAATTGTCCATCTTCCGTCTTCCCTCTTCCCTCTTCCTTGAGGGCAAAGCCCTGGTCATCTTCTATATTTTCAGTTTCATCAACATCCTCAATTTCACTTCCTTCAAGTTCTGATTCTTCTTCACTTAATTGTTGAGCTTCTGAATTCAAAGTTGAAATATTACCAATAGAAAAAGATGTAGATTCATCTTCAAAATTAATCAAGTTGGTAGAATTTGTACTACTGTCTGCTGTAGAAGTAGAATTATTATCCTCTGAGATTGAAGGAAAAAAGTCTACTTGTAGCCAGCTTAAAGCAGATTCTTCTCGCTCATGTAATAATGTATTGCGAGCAGCATCACAGAATTGCTTATCTATGCCATTAGATAATGCTGAGGTATAAATTGAGTCAGCAAACCCCTGATACTGTTGAGCAAAATCTGCCCAATCATCTCCTAACTTTTCTAATCCTTTAGCTGTTAATTCAAATCCAACCGCTCTGTGAATGGCTTCTGGAATTTGATTCTTTAATTCAGTCATAACGAGTCTCCTAACGTTGAATTTCAGTAGTTTTTTATGGTTAAATCATAATGAGTCTCCTAATGTTGAATTTCAGTATTTTAAGTTTCTTATTCATAACGCTTCTCCTAATATTAAACTTCAATAGTTTTCTAATTCAGTCACCCCTTCAGCTCCTAACGTTTAAATTCATTGTTTTTTGATTGAGCCAAATGATGTTCTAACTTAGGCAGAACTTTCTCCTGAAAATGATGAGCTGTTTCAAAGGAAATCACATTTTCTCCCAGATCTTGCCAACCGAAATACCCATCCCAATGAGCCGATAAAAAGGGTTCAGAATTTCCCTTTTTCCAAGCAGTTAACATTTGAGAGGATTTATCCCACGCAGCACCATGTTCAGAACCTTCAAGGTGATTCGTTTTGTTATGACGTAACACCTCAGCGATAATAGGTTGAATAGCTTCAAATCGTTTAGTTTGTAACTCCTCAGTATGACTATCAAGGGTTGAAATTAAATAATCTTCAAGTTCGTCAACTTGCCAGCGAGAAAGCTGAGAATCAATGTTTTTCCACCCTTTCTCAGTAAGTTGAGCGATTAAAATATCCTCTCTTTCATCCTTATCCGTTAAGGTTAAAAGTTGCTGTTGTGCATCCCATTCTGTACGATATAGACTAGAAATAAGCTGTTCATCAGAAGAGAGTAAATCGTGATAGTCAGCAACTAAAGGAGCTAATATTTCTACAAAATCTTGCTGCTTTTTATTGCGTTCCGTTTCCTCAATTCTTTGAACAAGAACTGCTTGAATACTTTGGAAATGATTAACATCTTGTTCCGATAAACTTGAGTTCACATTCTGCCATTGCTGCTGATTTGAATCAAAACGAGCTGTCATTAAATGCCGATGGTCTAAACTTTCGATATTAAGGGTTTCATCTTCAAGATTGCGATAGGCAATATTTTGAGACCCTTCATAGCAATCTTCTCCAACAAATTTTAATAACTCATTGGTAATAGGTGCAACAATTTTAACTCGTGATGATTGAATTTCTTCTAGCTTTTTAATCTCAGTTTTATTAAAATATTCAGCTTCTAAATTCGTATTTTCTACAAAGCTTAATTTATGATTATGCGTAACATCCGCTTCTACCTCAGACTCAGCCTGTGGTGAATTGCTAATCTCTACAGTCTCTGTTTCTAAGTGGGTTGATAGTGTTTCAGAGTCAATATTGTTAACCGTTAGTTCTCCAACAGTTTCAGTCTCATCAATAGTTCTCTCGTCAGATAGTTTAGTAATCTCTATAGTTGGCGTTTTAGAATTTTGTGAAATATCCGTTTCTACCTCAGACTCAGCCTGTGGTAAATTACTAATCTCTACAGTTTCTGTTTCTAAGTGAGTTGATAGTGTTTCAGAGGGAATATCATTAATAGATGATTCTCTAACAGTTTCAGTCTTATCAATAGTCCTATCAGCCTCTACAGTTTGTGTTTCTGAGTGGGTTGATAGTGTTTCCGAGTCAATATTATTAACAGTTGATTCTTCAACAGTTTCAGCTTGATTAACAGCCCTCTGCTCTCGCCTAACCTCCGATACTGTTGCTAAAATATCCTCGAAATCAGGAATTTCTAATCCAACTAATTCTCTGGCAACTGCCGTATCTTCTTTACCGATAGCATACAAACCCCATTTAGAATCTAAACGTTCAACGACTGTCTGTAATTCATCTGGAGAAAAATAGAGATAAGAACTATCCCCACGACTGTAAAATTCATTCCGTTCATCTCCTACTGGAGTTGCTGCATCTAACAGCTTTTTATCTAAGAAAAACTCCCCACCTGCCTTTTTAGATTTAGGAACAGAAATCTCATAAACTTGCTCTTCAGGGTCATACGAAAGACTCAGTCGAACATCACGAGTATGTAAACTTAATCCCTGCTCTTTGGTAAAATTCTCAATATGTTCAAGCTCAGTTAAACGTACCGGAGCATGAGCTAAATCCCTGGTCGGTTCAAAGCTCTTTTTCATTAAAAAACCGGGATGGCGATCGCCTGCTTTATCAGTGTAATGAACAATCTTGCCTTGATTACCAAATAGATCTGCTGCTTTTAGTAGGTTCCCTGTCATCATGTATCGTTGTTCTCGGTCAGCATTTTGAGCCTCATCAAACCGTTGTAAAATATTTTTTTCTTCTTCTTCACTATCTAAATCTTGAGTAGTCATAAAATATTTCCCTTTAGCCGAACCAAACTTTGAGTAAGCTAAATTTAACTCTTTAGCACCATCGGCTACAGCAATTTTTAGGCTATGATTACTCGGCCTTAGAGGGTTACTATTCTTATCGGGTAGTTGAGTATGATGATTCAAAACTACACCATACATTTCATTTCCTTCTGGCGTTTTAATCTCGACTGGAGTACCAACAGAAAACGCCCTAATCATTCCCGTAACAACTGCTGTTTGCTTGTCTGTTGTGTCGATAAAATTCTGACGACTACTTTCAGTTTTAAATAAATCTTGACGCTCTTGCTGATAGCTTTCCTTTAACTTTTCCAACTGAGAAATTTGTTCTATAGCATGGTTATAGGAAGCAGAACGAATTTCAGAATCGTGTAAATCGGTATGATTATAAGAAGCAGAATGAGTTTCAGAATCGTGTAAATCAGTAGAATAAATTGAAGTTACTTTATCCAACTTCTCCAAACCAATTTCTTGTCTAATAAAATTCAAAACCTGCCCCGATGTGTAAGGTTTTTGACCCGATGCCACATCTAAAATATCCATCGTGACGGGAGCGCTAAAAGGTGTATCTCTACTTTTTTTACCCGGTGCAGCTTCAACTGTTGAAAGTATTACCGCATCTAAATCTATCGTGGTAGACTTCAGAGTATTAGTCCCTAAAGCATCCAATTCTTGCATTAAAGAGTCATACCCCATTTCCACTTGTTGCATGACTAATTCTTGTTCATCAATAGACAGAATTGGTAATCGTCCGGTTAGCTTTCTAATTAATTCTCCTTCTGTGTATTCTCTATCTTCCTCATAAGGAGAATTTAGACGATAATTCAACTCAGGATTCTCTTTCAAAACTTCCTCTGTAACTTGGTCACCATAAGTATTGAGAAAATCCCGACTTTCGCCAAAATCTACCTGAGATTCTCGGTTGGCCGTGGTATTGGCACTAAGTCCAGCTAACTTTCCCATTAAAATAGATTGCATCCGTCTTTCATAGGGAATATCCGCCGCACCAATGGTTATTTTAGGCGCATTAACTTGACCTGTTCTATCAAAACGTCCAAAGAACTGCTTTGCCACATTAATATCACCTTCAGGCTGTAATAATAGAAAATGTCTTTGTTTTTGGTCTAGAAAGTTTTCAGAAGCATGAAGACTAATTCCAGTAGACATGGTTCTATTTCCAATTAAGCAATCAATCTCGCCCTGATTAAAACCATCAGTTGTTTGCCGCTTAATCTCAGCCGTATTTAGAGCTTTAAAGGTTTGATAATAACCAAGATATGAACCATCCTCTTGTTTGACATAATTAATCCCAGATGAACGTCCGGTGACTTCTCCTACAGAATACCCAAGTTCAGTCATCTTCGTTTTAAAGAAATCAATCGGACTAATAGGAAGTGATGAAGTCTCTAATTCTTCAATTGCATCCATAATCTCATCCCAAACCATGCAACCCTCATGACCAATTTCTTCATCCGTCAACCAACGTCTTTCCGACTTTCCATAAGCATTTCTTGTAGAAATTTCCCGACTCCGTGAAGCATAATGAAGCAACATATCTTTAAAAGAAACATCAATTTCTTCTCCCGGTTTAATATGATGCTCCAAAGCATAATCTTTAATAAAAGCTTCAACCGTACTGGCTACCCCAATACAAGGCTTTTCTCCCCGTTCTAAACAGTCACTCGCAAACTCAACTCCTGCCTCAACCTTTTTTGCTAGATTAGAAACGGATAAGTAATTATGTATTAAACTGGTAAAATTAGTCGAATCTACACCCGCCCCACCTGTAGAATTATCAAGGTTAACCCGCTTTGCTTCTTCCTTAAGGTTATCAGAAATCCCTTTGACCACACCCTGCTTAATCTGGTCAAACTGAACAATCGCATCCATCACTTTAGATTCCGCATCACAAAGCTGCTTATCTACCGCTAAATTAACCGTTTTAAACTCCGCTTGAAACGGTCTTTCTCGTCTAAAATATTGTCCAGCTTCCGTTAATTGATTTGATAAAATCTCCTGTAAGCCACGACCCCCCTGATTAATTAAATCCGGTAAACGTTCAGGATTTTCTACCGCCTTAATCATATCAGTGCGAGAATATAAATCCATCACTTCAGGATACTTAGCAAACGTTGCAGAAGCAGAAATCACCCGATCTGCTTTTTCCTTCAATTCTCGTGCAAACATCGCACCATTCGGCGGTTTATCTTGTCCTAAATCTCGGACAGTGGTTTTTCCTCCCCCCGCCAAATGACACTCATCCATAATTAAGAGTCCGTCATCAGAAACAATTTCTCGTAACAATTGACGACGCGGTGTTTCTTTTCCTCTAACCGTTTGTATTTGAGAGTAAGTGGTTAACACCATATTTTTATCTCCTAAATCCCCAGTAGAATGAATTTTTTGAAGTTCTAATTTATGAGATGAACCCCCTTTTCTGGGAGTATTCGTTGCAAAAGCATTAACTCCTTCTACTCCGATTTCATTAAATCCATCTAGAACATCTTTGTATAAATCTTCATCTTTAGTCACATAAACCGGAGTAAATCCTTGCTGCATCCCATAAACAGTCAATGCAGCTAACTGACGAGTTTTTCCGAATCCTGTTTCGTCACCAATAATAAACTCACTATCTCTATCGAAGTTATAAATTCCGAGTGCAACCGAATCAATTTGTTCAGCACTCAATGCATCAAATAATCGTTCTTTTGTCCAATGACCACTATCAAACTTACTATTCGGTGCTTTGTGGTTTAATTTTTTTAAAACCCAATCATCAATATCTTCAATCCCTTCTTCAGTAGTCACTCTATCTACTAAATTCCCTAATACTTTATGCACCGTTCCTTGCATATTAATGGGAACCAAGCCGCCAAGCCGCTTACCTTTGGAAAATGGCTCATAGGGGGCTTGCAAATCGTGATTACCTAATTTATCGTTTCCCGTGGCGTTACGAGTGGAAGAGGCTTGTAGACTGTCATGACTTAATCCATTGTTTCCTATGGTGCGATGGGTAGAAAGGGTTTGTAGATTGTCATTACTTAATTCATTGTTTTCTATGGTGCGATGGGTAGAATGTTCACTCGGTTCAACCACTCGCACAGTTCCGTTGTTTGAATGAGTTCCAAAGCTTCCTCCTCCAGTTCTCCTGTTACTGGATACTGAGGATAGGTCATTCGACATAATCCCTGCTGTAGATGCTCTCTTGTCATCGGGTGATCTATGGTCATCGCTAATGCCCATTGTCTCCGCAGTGACGAACTCCGAGATTTGTTGAGGGGTGTCTGACGGGGAAGATCCAAGTTGAGTAGTGGTTCCTTCCAATTCCATGATTCCGACGCGGTGTAGGCTCTGCTGAGTGCCTCTGGTAGCTCCTCCTGTTCCAAGAGCTTCTCCACTCGAAGGGCGAGACATCTCAGGTGATCTTTTGGATGCCGTAGATAAGGAATCTCCGGGGGCAACTCCACCGCTGTCCAGTACCAAACTATCGTCTCGAATCTCTCTTCGCAGATTTGATTGTCCATAGCCATCCAATACGGCATCAGTTAAAACCTCCCTAAGTTCTTCAAAGCTGTGGTACATTGGGGGCAAATCAACCGCAGGTAAAGACTTAGCTGATTTACCTCGACCCTCAATTTTAATGACATCAATCGGAAAACCTGCTCCTTGACGGTTGTATAGATCGCCATCAATACTGAAATGTTGGGTAACATTATAGTGGTCGTAAAGAGTCTTGAAAAAAGGGAGACTTTGACCGGAGTTATAGTGGTTTGAGCGTTCTTCTGGGTCTCTATCTTTTGTTCCCGCAATAATCAAAACAGCCGTGCCATCATCTTTTAAAGACTCCAGAGATTTAAGTGCGATCGCATGGTCAATTTCTTTACTGCGATACAATCCAACATCCCAACTTAGGGTATTGTTATCATCATCTTTGACTCGACCAAATGGAGGATTAGCAATAACAACATCGAATTTCCCCTCCGGTTGAAACTCGGTGGCATCTCCCATATTGGGGTGAAATCCTGACTGCTTAAGCTGTGCTACACGTTTGGGGTCAATCTCATTTAAAATAACTTTTTCTGGATCAGTTTCTATCAGTAATGCTCCATTTCCAGCAGTGGGTTCGTAAACCGTTTTCTCTTCATCAATACCTGCCAATCTAGAAGCTAAAAATGCTATCGGTGTTGGGGTAGAGTAAGCTTGACGTTCCACACTCCCACTCGAACGAGTTCCAAGAATGGGTTGACGTTGGTACAAATCAACCAATTGGTCAAAAGTGTCCAATGGGCTGTCCGACTCGCGAACAATTTGGCGGCTGACAGCGACTAAGCTTTCCTCGATGCTTTCTTCCAAAGCTTTGGCATTGGGTGTTCCGGGGTTGTAGCGGTCGCCTGTGAGGTCAGATGCCCATTTTCGAGCGCTCGTGATTGATCTAAACCCCTCTCCATCTGAAAAGTGTTTGATTAGATGCGATCGCAATGTATTATCTAGATTGTGTGGTTCACTCATAAGTCATAACTAAATATCAACAGGTGTACTACGACGAGAACCGCCTGGAACTTTGTCATCTTCCTTTTCAGGCGGCATAGGTAATAATTCTTCGGCGAGTTTAATTCGAGCGAACATCTCTTCAGCCATGCGTTCATCCAGTTCTTCATAGCTGCTCAATCCTAAACGTTGGAATTCAGAATTAATTAATGAAGGTTCGATTTGTTCAAGCCAAATTTTCTCATTCTCAACAAATCGCTGAGCTTGCTTAGAGGGCAATTTAATTTCCGGTTTAATATGCCAAGGAACACTACCTTCTTGAGTCCCACCAACTGCCGGATTAATAAATACACAACTGCGTTTAAACTTGAGTAAAATCTCCTTTGACATTAACGGTACAATTTGAATAGATTGATTCTTAGAACGTGACCCGCCAGAAGCTCCCGTCCCAAAATTGTGAGAGATATTTTGAGTGGTATAGGCAACTTCTGAATCTCCTAAATACTTGGAAATCTCCTCAGCCGTTTCAACATGACCGGGATTAAAAAAGAATTTCGTTGCCATATTTGCCTGAACAATAGTTGCCCCTTCCGAGCCATAACGTTGTTCAAGTTGTTTATTATTTTGAAATCCGATAATTGTTCCACACCCCTTAGAACGAAACTCAGCCGCATATTGAGCTACATTGACTTTAATGGTGGGTAACTCATCAAACATTAATACCAAGCCATTCTTGCGTTGCTGAGCGAAGTTTTGCAGTACAATCATGTGGATCGTTCCCGCTAATACCGGAGCCAAGGCATCCTGACGAGCGATATCATTCTCAACCACCAACATCATGCCGTCATCAATATAGGTATCAATGCTGGAATAGCCAATGGTGCAAGCCATTAACTGTGGTTGTACCAACGGTTGTAGTAGGTTATAAGCCCCAGCGATAATTCCCCCGGTGGTTTTTCCTGCATCTTCTTTTGCAAGGGAAGCAATTTGATTAAATTGGAACCACAGAAAAGGTGAATAACGCTCTTTCTTACGAGTAGCTTCAAGTAGTCTCTTTTCCAAATCTGACAATTGAATGAGGGCATAGCACATTGCTAAATCTGGATATTCTGTTGCCCGTGACAATTGTAATAATGCTTGTAATAATTGCTGACTGGCGGGTTCAAAAAAGGGATCGCCGCCGGAAGCATTCTCTTTAATACTGTTTTGGTACAATACCTCAGCTAACTGTTTCGCCCCAAAATTATCTGTCGGTGAACGAATGAAATCTCGAACCGGGTTAATGCAGCAAGAATAAGGCTTTCCAGGGGCAAAAACTCTAACTTTCTTATAGCCATTCCGCAACGCTTCGGTTGCCACAACCCACTTTTGCTCTCCCTTATAATCGTAGAGGAGAATACCGATATTGGAGGCGATCGCAGAACTAGCTAAGGGATTAAGAACCCCGAATGTCTTTCCACATCCCGCCCCACCGACAACCATCACACCTCGATTAATAGAACAAACGGGAATTGTAGGGGGACTACCCGATAAAAACGTACCGATAGAACTATGCCAAGAACTGTTCCAATCTCCGCAATATAAACCAATTTGAGAAACTTTTCGCTTCTTGATTTCACCCTGTAACTGCTTGATGGCAGAAGCTTTATCTCCTCGCCCAGCCCATCTTGCCGTTGTTAGTTTGCGCTTCTTCTCTCCTCCGAGAAGCTGCATTCCGACAATAACAGCAACCATAATCAGAATTAAGGGTAAATTATCACCACCGATGGCACTGCCAACAGCCCCGGTAATATCGCTGATAAAGTCTCCCCCTGGTTGGGATGAAGTGGTTTCAGTTTGAGCTAAGATTTTCATTTTCATGGTGTCTTCTCCTTCTGAGGTTTGACAACAAGAAGATTTCGCTTTTCCACAATTTGATAGTCTTGTCCGTCAAAGCATTCTGTTGTCTGATGTTGGAGATGCTGAAATTGAGTAATTTGATTGAACTGTAAACAAGGCAATTTATTTTGAGCAACTTTTCCATTAGGAGGCTCTTTTACAAGTTGAATTAAAGGAGTATTTCGGGGAAGATGAGGATCTAAATACCTCGCCCAAACCTTTTTAAATTCGTCTTGAGTTTGGAGATAAGCTGTGTGTAGACAGCCAAACTGACCACAAAAACCCGGATGATTAAATTTGAATAGAGTCAGCTTATTGGTTAAAGGAATAGCTTGAAGTTGTTCATAAATATCTTGTGGTGCAGAGGGAGATGAATTTTCGGTAATCACCTGCATTAATAATTGAACCGAGTGGAGTTTTGTCGCTGACTGCCAATTTCCAACCTTTTCAATTTCAGAACTGCATCCAGCCAGTCCTAATATTCCACTGAAAATTAGGATTAATGCTAACCCTTTGATGAAAGCAATGGTCATATCAATCCATCGGTTGTTTAACGGTGGCAGCTTTTCTTGAATTGTCTTCTCAGTATCCATAATGGGTTTTCTCCTATTTCAGAAATTACAGACATTTGCTTTTGTTCACTGACATTGAGCCATACCGCCATGAGCGCTATAGTAGGCTTGAACATCTTCCCCAAACTCTTGTACACTCAGAGTCCCATCAGCATTCGTAGTCTGAGAATCAATGGGTGAAAGTGCTCCTGCTGCTAAAATTTGTGCAGTGCGTTCAACTAAGCGATGCGGCTTACGCCACGCTTCACGACCGCCACAAAACAACTGTTCGGTAGTAGGATCGATCTGTTGATTTGCTATCGTTGCAGCTTCACTAACAATGTCGTGCATCACCGCATCTTGTTGTGCTGGGGGAAAGAAGGTTTTTAATTCAGTTGGTGTAGGGTGTCCAGGTTTTCTAAGATTCTCTAAAAATTCCTCGCCACCTGGGTTTTGAGAAACAGCCTCAACCACTTTTGGATGGGTTGAATGTAGGTTATATTCACCAAGCGTTTTACCACAATTATTCTCAATACAAGTAACGGGGATTTGTGAGGGTGATACCGTAGAACTTGAACTTTGCTGAGCCTCATCTTGCTGGATTTTACTCAGTACTGACATCGCACCATCTGCCAAAGTTTCAGGAGAAATATTACCTGCAACCTCTTTGACCGTATCAATTCCATCTCCTAAGCTTTGAGAAACTGAGTTGGTATCTACACCACTTGAACTAACATTTGAGTCGATAGGATTTTCCTGCAAAACTTTCTGCTGAGCCAGTTTCTGCTGAGTTTGTATGGGTAAACTATTACTCGGTTGAGTAGCAATTGAGCGGCTGCCACCACTATTGCCAAAATCTCCAATCGGAATCATGGCATTACGTTTGTAAGTCATAAATGGCACAGGGCCAATATTGTAGGGAGTACAACCGAGAGCATTACAGTAGCGGAAGAATAAGACAAACTCTCCAGAGTCCGTTGTTTCGTCAACTTCCCACAGTACTAACTTGGCAAACTCTCCAAAGGGCAGCCGTCCGGTAGGTTCGAGTCCAGGTTGAGCAACCGTCGAACCCGGAAAAACAAATGCTTTGAGCGCCCCATAACCGCCCTCTACCCATTGATACTGACCATTAATCCAAGCTTTTCCCTCAAATGGAGATTTGATGGCTTCTCCCACGTTTTCTATGTCATCAAGTTCTAAATGAGAACAGGCGGTAGTATTAAGTTCTCCTTCGGTGCAAGGAAATTCAAACCCGACTAAATCACTACCTGTTACGGTTCGTTCCCATTTAGCTTCAGCTTCACCCCGAACTGTGTCAATTCGTGCGATCGCATTAACATTAATATTAAGAGGATTAGGAAATTCAGACAGAGGAATATTTTCAAGTCCAGGGATATTTTCAACTAACGTCGCATCGGGGTTAATCTGTTGTAGTGAACCATCCCAGTCAGGAAAGTCTTTGAAAGGAGTATTCGATAAATTAGGAATATCACTGACACGAACTTGAGATAAATCACCCAGTTCATTAAGTTTGACTTCAGCTAAAGGATTATTCTCGGAAAATTCGCTTAGGGATTGATTTAGGTCAACTGTTCCGAGTTGAGAATTACCTTGTAGAAGAGTGGCGATCGCTGGAACATCTCTAATTGCATATTCATCCAAATAAGGAACCCCTTGAGAATTGTCTGTCCCTAGAACTAAATTACTCAAAGTTTGTTCCGATGCTAGAGGAAATTGATCTAAGGTTAAATTATTAATGTCTATACCGGAATAAGTAGCTGTTTGTTCGAGAGTAAATTCTTCAGCACCCAAAGAAGTTAACGACCCTAGATTTAGGAAGCTGCTTGAAGACTGTCCGTCTGTCAGACTGGAAATAGAACCAAACGTCCAGTTTTCCATGTCCGGTATTGCGACTTGTTCGCCTGCTACTTGTCGGACATTAATATTGGGATTACTCACAGCAGGACTTATCACAATTATGGAAGTTGCTATTGCTAGTAGTAGAGAGCGGAATATTTGAGTTGAAGTTATCATATTTTTAAAGTTGTTAGTTGTTAGTTATTAGTGGGTAGTTGTTAGTGTTTGGTTATTAGTGATTAGTTATTAGGTGCGGGGTGTAAGCTTTTAGTTGTTATCTTTGAGGTGTTGAGCTTAGATTATTTAGACTTGAATTGGTTAGCTGTACATGGTTAATCATTTTTTATGACTTATTAATAGTGAGCTGTTGAGTTTAGATTTTTAGGTTTAAGTTTGTTGATTTTAATTCATCATTTGTTAGTTCTTATTTGTTGCTTATTGGTTTTGGATAGTTAGTTTTTGCTAATTAGTAGTAAGTCATTAGCGATTATTTATTGGTACTTGCTATTAAAATTAGATTTGGTTAAGTTTAAAGCATTAAGTCATTAGCTATTAGCTGTTGTTTGTTGATTGCTAATTTTTATCTAAAAACTAAAAACTAAAAACTAATGACTAATGACTAATGATTAAATCACCTCATATTCTGAAGGTTTACGATTAATTCTTGTAATAGATTCATTACCTTTATGTGAGTGAGATTGTTCAAACATTCCCCTAGAAATCCGAGCAAAACGTGAAGTGTCTTGTCCTGAAGTAGGACGAGCAAAATCAGCATCTTGTTTAATGGCATAAAGTTGGTCACTAATGGCTTGATTCGCTGATGCTGGTGTAAATTTTTGTCGTTCAGTGAGTAAATCTTCTAATGTTATTTGAGGTAAAAACTTACGGGGATTAAACGGTTGACCCTGTGCTAAGCTATGAGAAACTATTTGATAAAAGTTGGTCTCCAAAGTGCGTTCAACTGCTTTACCAATTTCATCAGGAGAGCAGCCCCGATATTCATCAAGTAAAGTGAGCCATTCAGAATCAGTAAACTTGAAGTTAGGGCAATATTTACTGATATGAATGCTAAAGATTTCATACATTGCCCCATTGTGAGGATTGCCTAAAAACCAGACATATTTAAACCGTCTAACCAATTCAGCCGGAAGTAAATTTAAGCGGTTAATTGTTGCCAACAAAAATACTGGAGTTGTATGGTCTTGTAACCAGGACAATAATTCCCCGGTCATCTTTGCCATTGCACCACTATTTCCGCCCGACTCCCATCCGACAAAGTTCTTCTCAAATTCATCAAAGAATAGAACGACATTGCCCGAATTATCAGCTAAATTAAGGACGTGTTTGAGATTCTGTAGCGATTCAGAAACTGTCGAACTAACTAATTGATTAAAATCGACAGAAATCATCTTTGCATGAATCCGTTGAGCAATCATTTTAGCCACTAAAGATTTACCTGTTCCGGGTAGCCCCCATAACAAGCCGCCATTAGGATTTCGCAATTTCCAAGAACTCGCACGAGGGTCAAATAAAGAGGCAATTTTATCAATATCTTGGTCTAATAAATCTAAACCTGCAGCTCTCGTCACATCAGGCGGCGGCAGAATTTTTACCCCTTTCCCTGCTAATTTTTGTTTGGCATATTCAAGGATATTATCAGCTAGTTCATCAAAGGTATTGACTTCACCCACTAAACGGTTGAGAATAATAGTAATTTCTCCTTCTGGCAATCCCGTACAAGCTTGCAATAATGGAAGTAAATCTAAACCACTATTGAGAAAGATAGGATTATTCTGATTTTGTTGACAAAACTGAGTAACTAAGTTTTCAAGTTCTCTCGGTGATGGAAAAGGCTTTTCAAACTGAGGAATTAAAGGATATAAACTCATGGGGATATCCAAAACTTCATCAAATAGCACAATGAACGTTTTACTATTTCCCTGTGTTAAAGCATCATAAGTATTCCTTAGTTGTAAGTCTCGCTGAGAGTCAATCTCTTGTACAATCCCTTCAACTAGAAAAATACCATCACAGTTGAGGTTGCATATCGTTGAAAGAATATCAGTTTCAGGAATATTTGGGGTAGGAATGATTTTTCCATGTTTTATTTGTTGTAATTCCGTATAACCTGCATTCCACAGATATAATGGCAAGCCCATCTCTGTTGCCCACTGTTCAAATTGGCTGAAGAAACATTGCCGATCTGAAGGGTAAATGGCGATCGCACTCAATAGATTATTTTGTTGGGGCCAATGCTTATAGTGAGGATAATTCATAGTTATCACAATTCATTTATAATTTGTCAGAAGTAGGGAATAGGGAATGGGGAGTAGAGAATAGAGAATGAGGAACAGGGTATTACAAAGCTAAAAACGCGCCGACTAAAAGCTAAAAACTAAAAACTAAAAACTAACAACCAAAATCACAGCACTAAACAGTCAACGCCTGAATACACGATTAATATCTCTTGCTACTGCATGACCAAAACCGCCTTGACCAAGATTGTTAGCAAATCTCACCGCCGCTACACTCGCACCCATCGCAAAACTGCCAACCCCTGAAACCATTGATGCCGCTTGCTTACTAATGGCTTGGAATAGAGCCACTCCACCCATTTGACCCAAATAAACCGCTAAGATAGGACTAGCAAGGGCAATAAACGCAGCAAAAGCAATATCTCGAAAGCTGGTTCCGCCCATATCTTGCCCTGCCGCGACTTGAGCCTTCTTAATTACAATTGCAGTCAACCCAACGATAATGTTGTAACTAAGCATGGTTGTGAATAATCCAATCATCGCTGAAGCCCAAGCAAATATCGTCTTTCCAGCTACCGGAAGAATGCTTATCCCTAATGCAGGCGGAAACAATAAAGCCGTCATTAACAGTGCAGCTTCCATACAGTTAACAAACGCCCACTGAATGGCATAGAGAAACATCATAATTAAGGTAATTAGAGCAGAGCGTAACCCATTGGTTAAAGGATTTCCGCCAGTACTTCCAGTGGTAGCAGGGGTATCAACACCCACATCCGAAGCTGCTTGCTCCCGAGCCGGGTCTTCCATACATTGCTGCTGTTCTGCGGGGGGAAGATTCATACATTCCCCATAGATTTCTTGCTCTAAAGCAAGTTCAGCGTTTTCTTGACGGATTTCATCGAGGGCTGTTTGAGCATCAAGAGAAGAGGAACCAATTTGTTGAGTTAAAACAGACTGAACCGAATAACTCCCAATTCCATAGAATGCTTGAACCACACCCGCCCCTAAATTCCCCCCACTTCCGAGTAAGAACACGACAACCAAAGGCATTACCAATAACGAAGCTAAATCACTCCAACTTTGCCGTTCCAATAGCGGTCGAATGCGTTCAATTGCAAGGTAAAGTAAAGATAGTCCAGCAATTAATAAACCCAAATTATTAAGTGATTCCCATAAAGGACTCGACGTAGAAATCACCTCACTCCACAACTCACCCCAAGCTTCAGTCGTACTTTGGTTGAGTTCAGAACCGAGATTAATTAAATCGCTGCCCGTAAGTTGAGCTATTAGCATCGCTATTAATTCCTACTCTTGATTTTCCCAGAATGTACTAAACTGAGAACCATTAGATAAAGCACGAATATTGGCTGCATTTTGAACCCGCTCACCCGCTTTATCACCTTGCAAAGAAGTAGAAATATCACTCAAGATTTGATTTCGCATGGCATCATCAATCCGAGATTGTTGAGTTTCTGTGTATATCGCCGCCTGTTGAGCCGCTAATACTGAAAGCTGACTAGATTGACTGGCTTCGGCTTCAAGTTGTAATCCCATTGCTTCAAGTTGTAAGCGTTCTAATTCTTGCGTAACATCCGTTCCTTGACCTGTTTGAACTAAGTTTTTACCTTGTTCTGCTGCTTTTTGAGTAGAGGCAGCCAGCTCAGCCGAAGTTTGAGTTGTTTCATCGCCGAACTCAATTTTCTGCTTGATTTTCTGTTGAGCTTCATCACTAAATGCCGAAGATTCAGCTTGAGACTTAGCCAGTTTTCCCGTTAGCTCAACATGAGCTTCATTAATTAAAAGTAAATTATCAGAAACACTTGAACCGAGTAATTCACCGAAAGAAAAGTCACCCGTTCCAATAGTTTCTAACTCTTCTAATAGCTTATTCGGATTAGGAACATTCATCTCACCATAAATATCTGAGATTTCAAGGCTATCTAAACTTAAATCACTCAAGATTTGTTCAAAATAATCTCCCGGATTAATCGCTAGTAATTCAGAGAACGGGCCGATTAATTGATTAATCTGACTCTCTAATTTTTGAGTAGCCTGATTGAGTAACTGCTCTGGATTCAACCCGGATAGAATACTATCAAAGTTAAAGCTACTATTGTTACTGCTTTCTGTTCCTGATTGATTGTTAGATTCTGACTGATTGTTAGGTACTGATTGATTGTTGGGTTGAATTGGCTCAAGAGGGTTATTCAAGAAAACATTTTGAGCGTTATGAGTATCATTTGGGTTGGTAGAATATTGAGAATTAGGGCTATTAAGATATTGAGGGTTTTGTTCAGCATAAGTTGATAAGGGGTAAGCAATAACAGCACTCGAAACCATTACAGCCGTTAATACAATTTGTGTAGTTTTCATAGCTTTTTTCTCCTAAAAAATTTGATTGAGAAAATGTCAGGTAGAATTTGTTCAAAATAGGGCGACATAGAGGGTGAAATTTTTTGATCGTTTTAAGTCTTAGTTGGGTTAATAGCGTATTGATAGCTTTGCTTAGCATAAGCTGATGATGGATGAGCAATAACAACATCCGATACTATCGTAGTAGTCAATAAAGCTTGTGTAATTTTCATGCTTTTTTCCTCCCGAAAAGAGTTGATTGAGAAGTGATAAAATATGGGTGGTTCATAACAACACCCGACATTATCATCATTAAGAGAAATTCTGTATCTTTCATTTTTAACCCCTCCCTAAAATATTTGATTGAGAAGCTATAGAGGATAGGTTAGTAATAACAACACTCGACACCATTACAGCCGTTAATAAAACTTGTATAGTTTTCATATCTTTTTCCTCTAAGCAAGATTTAATTGAGAAGTGATAGAAAATGTATCAACAATAACAACAACACTCAAAATCATCATAATAATTAATAAGATTTGTGCAATGATCATTGTCAATTTCTTCAAAAAATGTTTGATTGAGAAGTAGTAGAGTCTATTTATTTTCAGAGGATGGATAAGTTTCAAACTCACGACCGATTTGTTCGATAGATGCACCTCCCTTTAACACCTGAATGTAGGCAGATGCAAAGTCCCTAGTCCCTTGAAGAATGCCAATTTCAGTATCGGGATATCGACTCAAAAATCGTTTCCTTGCAGCCTTTTCATCCTCTGAGTTAGCAACAGCCGCTAAAATCATTGCACCGGGATAGTAACGAAGTGGACTCCAATAGACTTCACCCACCTTCAACAGCCATTTAGTGAAATATTCACTCTTTTCGGGATAAAAGACTTCTGTGGCATTGGGTCGAATTGAGTCGGGGTCAAACTCACAGTATTTGATGTATGCGGATGCCGCAGCAGTTGTGGTTTTACCTACCATCTCAATAGAGGTATTTTGAAAGATTTTACTCGCCGCTGAACAATTAGCGATCGCATTAATATCCTGTAAAATTAATAGACCGGAAATTCCATCTTTACGACCTGTAGCCCAAATTGTCCCCACCATTTCCGCAAACCCAGGTTTACTCAATAAAACACTCAACTCATCACCAACAAATAAACTTCTAGGATGAGACAACCCATTTGTCACACAAGCCATTGCCGCCAGAAGTGCCATAATTTGAGCATTACTATCATTATTTAAACCCGATAAAGCAAAGATTTTTACCATTGGGTCGGGTGGAATAGTGGAAGGTCTACCAATTGCCTGACCAATTTCTGGGTCATCTAACTTAGCGGAAATTTGATTAACAATTTGATTGATAGCCAGTCGGTCAATTTCTTCAAAGGATTTTAAACCTAACTTTTCTTTAGAACAAAATGTCAGTAAATCATGCAAAGTCGGGATATTTTGCCAAGCATTACTGTGAAAACCTTGCTCAAATGCTATATTGTAGCGGTCAATAATTTGGGGGTTTGAAGTAAATACTTGAATCATTTTTATAACCAAGGCATTCACTCTTTCTTGCAATTTAGAGTCAGTAATAGAACCCATTGCAATTCCCACTAATGCTTGTTGCAGAAACTGTTTCCAACGATTTAACCGTTCCACTACAGTCTTTTTATCCATTCCTCTCAAGTCAGGCGGTTCAACCAGGTTATAGCTTTGATTTGCCATATTAAAAAATGCTGCTTTATCCCCTAACATTCGACAAACAGTGGCAAACGTAGAATCCCCTCCAGTGGAAATATCTATCCCTACAACCGGAATATTTCTTGCTATTGCATCCACAATAAATCGAAATCCCAAGACCGATTTTCCACCGCCAGAAGTCGCCGTAATAATGGCTCTTTCTGTACTTTTAAATAAGTCAACATAAATCGGTTGTCCACCTCTATCGGTAATCAACTCAACCCCAATACTTCCTTGATGAAAAGGTCGATAACAAGTTAAAGGAAGCAAACCTGCGGTAGTATCTGTATCCATAATGATGCGGCGGTTACTAAATAAATTGGTTTGACACAATAATTTCATCCGGTTTATCGGTAATGTTTCCGCCCATAAACGCCATGCAATATTAGTTTCACGGATAACATTAGCACTCCCAAAACTGTTGCACATCAACGCACAAGCTTTATCTAATTCCTCCTCTGAATTACGATAAATCACATATAATGGAGCGCACATCATCGGTAAGGCTCCCGTCACTAACTTCCGCTGTGCTTCAAAACTCTCCTCTTGACGCACCATTGAACCCACATCCAAACCGCCCCCTTGTTCAATGGTATGCTTATTACTGGCTTCAGCTTGTTTAGCAATCTTTTGAAGGTTATCCCGCATCATCATCTTTGACCCCGGTTCCATCTCTAGCCAAACCTCGGTATCATAGACATAAGATGCAGCCAAACGGTCAAATTGCCATTTCAGTTGTTCTCTATGGTCACGCCATCCCGTCGGAGCTTCTTCCATTGTTAGAACAGCGCCAATGGTATGATTCAAATAGATAAATTCTCGACTACCATTATGTTGAGGACAAGAGGTTTGACCCGAATTTCCAGATAAGGCAACAGAAAGAGTATCTGAAGAGGAATTCTGAATAATACTCCGTTGAAGTCCCTTACTTGTCTCCTCAATTTTTACTACCTGGGGAATTTTAGGCGGTATAGTAGAACGTCCATTAAAGCGATACCACAGCCAATGCCATAACTCAGTATCCGTCGGACTTTTTACTTGTAAATTGGCTTTAGTTTCCAGTAATAAACGCCAAGGTAAATACCCATTTTCATAGATATCTCTAGCCAATTGACAGTACAAACCTTCTTCCCATTCTCCTTGAGTTCCCAGGAAAGAACGGGTCGTTTTACTAACATTTCGGGCAACTTTCCGTAACATCTTATCCGACCAACCGTCTTTGGCGCGATAATTCTTATTACCCGTCCAAGTACAGAACACCCAAATTTCCCAGAATTTACGTTCCCCATCTTTATCTAATTCCTCAATCCGAATTTTCTCATTACTGACCAAAACAGATATGGGTAACATTCCATTCTGTTTGCTATTGTCAGCTAAATCATCTAATTCCCTCAATCTTGCGGCTTTATTGCGGAAACAACCCATATAAAAAGTAATCTTTTCATCAGTGGGAAACTCTTTAAGAGATTCTGCGATCGCATTGGCATATTCAGTCACTTCTTCTGCATGAAGTTGAGGATGTAAACCACACAATTTAAAGGGAATGACAGCCGACCATTTCTCGGAATCTTCATTTAATAACCAACAACTAAAACGTTGACCCCCTAACGATAAATTCAAAGGAACGTGTAAATGACTTTCAACTTGAAAAGGTCGATAAGTTGTCGTTTTCTTTCCATCTGGAGAGGTAATAGTGACTTTCTCTTTAGCTTTCATCTGACATTTTTGTTGAAATAATTGATGATTTTCAGCGCTTATCCAAAGTTCACTCAAATTCACCCAATCTTGCTTCGGCATAATCCAGAGGTCAGTGTATTGATAACTTCTGTTGCCCGTTAAGAACCACCAAGAAGCAATCAGCCAAACTGAACTTACACCCCAAACTGCTAATCCTAGAGATAAGATGATTTCACAGATAAAGAAGCTGCCAAGAACTAAACCCGCCCAAGGGATAAGCTGGTCAGCAGGTATGGGGCCGATACTGGCTTGTTGCTGATAGATTTTGGAGATTTTGACAAAGCCTGACTGATTACTTTTTTCCATGATTTTTCTTGATTTTGATAGGGGAATCAAAGTGTGAAGGCAAAGAGTATTTGCTTGAAGGAAGAACTAAAGTTAGAAGAGGAAAAAGGGATAATCGAAGGCTCTTTGCAGAGAGATTTTTCTTTAATTACTATTAAGCTAAAAGAGCTTGATAGGCTTCAATTTTCCATAATTCCGCCTTAATGAAACTGTGAGTTTTAACGGATGTTGAGGGTAGATGGTAGATGGTAGATGAACGCTAATTCCACGTATGTATTCGGGTTCAATATGCATCTAGTCTGAGTGAGGATAAGCTAAAACTCTAATTCTGTCATCGGCTAAAGCTTTCATTCCTCTGTAAGAGAAGCAAAGAAGCAGCTTTAGCCCAAATTGACCGAATATTGAGGAGTGTAAGGGATGAATACAAGCCTCTATAGTTGCTCTAACCCTCTGCCCCATTCCCTCTTACTCTTCACTCCTTACTCCCAACTTCTGCCTTCTGCCCTCTGCCCTCTGCCTTCGAGAATTAAGTTGCTCCCCCTCCTCCTCCTCCACCTGCTCCCAAGACGAGGTTAGATAACACCTCAATTGCCAGGACAAAACCGACCCCAATTGCCATCATGTTACCGATGGGTTTCCAGTCGCCCCCTTGCATCGCTTGGTTAACCAGAAAAATACCCCCGACCAAAAAGCCAAAAATGACGATGATTCTCAGTACAGTAAACACTAAGGTTATCGTCGCCGGGTCGATAGTGCTACCCGCACCCGTTAAAATCTCATTAACTTGAGTTTCAATTGCTTCAAATAATAGAGCCTGGGCAGGCATTCCAATGGTAGAAAACAACATTGTGCAAAGCAAAATACTTGCTGTTACATGATGCACTTTGATATGAGCGCCGACAACGGCTCCGATGGCAGGAGTATAATCGGCAATCATCTTGGCACATAAGGCAATCAGGCAGGTGATTAAATACACCACTACAGTTTCAGGATGCCTCATACCAATAAAAGTCAACCCAGCAATCAGCAACCCTAATAACCATAAATCGCCTTTGGAGACTGGCATTCCCAAAGCTTTGCTTAGCTTGGATTCAAGACTTTTATGACGACGGCGCAAGTGGGTTGAAGCTTGATAATACTCATGTTCACGTTCATGTTCATGTTTAGTATTGGGAGATGAATACTCGAATTGCATAGTAAAAAACTCCGTATAATTTTTGTGTAAACTTAACGGGAATACTGAGTGCGACTGCGTTCGGGTTGTTGTTTTTGCCGTGATGAACTTTCCTGTTGAAGTAATTGATCGATATCCCGGCTATCGATATCACACTGAGAACAACTAATCGCACTGTCTATACCAATTTCAGCTTTGAAGATTTGGCGAGAGTTACCGAATTCGTCCTTTTGCTTCAAATCAAATCCTTCAATTAAAACAGACTTATCCGGTTGCACTGAAACTTCAAACCTGCGGTCAAACTCTCCATTTTCCGCCGTCCAGTTAATCACTCCAATATCAGAATCAAACTGTTCGGGGGCATGACGTTGAAAATAATTGACTAAATCCTTACCATCTTTAGTACGGTTATAGTCTTGTGAAGATTGTGGAAGTTTAAGGATGCGGTTTTGCTCGTCTTCAGTTAGATGATTTTCCGTTACCTGCCACTCCCCACTGATTTCGATAGCTTGGAATCGCACTTCCTCAAACGTAACGACCCGTTCCTCCTCATCTCCAACTAATCGATACCCTTCAGTGTCAACGACTTGGTTATTGAGAAGTTGACTGACAGAAAATTGATGTTTTTCAGCTAAATCGCTATCAATTTGCCACTCAGTAGACTTTTCATCCCACTGTGCCACCGTGATATTGCGAGTAATCGTTAATGTTTTATCATCCGATGATGAATCAAGATGGAGAGTACCAAGATTTGTGGCAATCGGTTCATCAGGATTGAGACCATGTACCTCTGCCCTAGCTTGAACAAACTGGCTTAAAGACTCAGCTACAGCTTCAGGACTAGACTCTGAGAATTCAGGGTTAGATGAAAGAGAACTCTCCGGTTGAGGGACATCCTCGTGATCATTCCCGCGAATTTCCCTGACTAATTCAGCCGAATGTGCAACCACATCCATAGCCAATCCCGTGTAGAACTTGCCATCAATGAGTTCGGTTTGTTCCAATTCATGAGCTTTCCGTTTAAGCTGCGAGAGCCAAGCTGGGGAGGTTGAACTTTCTCCCGACTCCAATTGTTGACCCGTTTGTGATTCCGGATTGGGAGTCGCAGGGTCTGGGGTCGGCTCAGAGTCTTCGACAACTAATGGAATTGGAATGTGTTCTCCACAGACTTCTCCAAATGACTGCTCTGAGGAGGGGAAGAGCGTGTTCGCTTCTATGAACGCCTCTTTCATCGAAGCCAAGGGTTGAATATCTTCTGCTGATTCTTCAGGCTCAGACATAAGTTTCACCGCTGGTTGAGCATTTTCATCAACTGATTCTGTTACAACTTCCGCCGCTGATTGAGCATTTGATTCAATTGAGGAAGCCACAACTTCCGCCGCTGATTGAGCATTTGATTCAATTGAAGAAGCCACAAGTTCAGCCGATGGTTGAGCATTATCATCAACGGAATTAGACAAGGACTTTATCTTTGAAGACTCCTGGCATAAAGTAGAAGTCGGGTCTTCCCTTCTGCCCTCGTCTACAACTTCAGCCTCCAAACGCTTTAATACAGAGGGTTTTGTATAGGCTCTACCGAGTTGATGTCCGGCAAAAGGAAACCCTTCATACTGCACCCACCATCCAGTAGATGTTAGATTTACCTCTACGCCTTGTGACTGTAATGCGATCGCCAATTCTTCAAAAGAACCACAACGCTTCAAAATTTCATCAATCATGTCTTGCAGTTTGCAGCGGACACTACGATGAATGGGGGCAGCTTCACCCTCACCCTCGGAACGTCTCTGTAATTGGTACTGACCAGCAGAATCGAGGTGCTTGCCCACTTCACCTACATCATTAACCGCTTGCAACCCGTAACACCGCTCTAGATGGCGCAAAACTTGAGGAATTTTGTAATAATCCCAACTTGTACTACTACACTTACCCGCATCATTGACTAAGTTGATGAGTAGATGAGCGTGAGTTCGAGTTTTTTCAGAGTTAGGATACTTGACATCATGGTGCAACCCCACTAACACTTGATTGTCTTTAAACCCCAACTCATCAAGAACTTGGTTGCAAAATAACATCCAATCCCTCCGACTCAGGTTATCACTTTCTGCGGGAGACAAAGACAAGTGATAGGCAGGTCGTTTCACCCGATGATTTCGAGCTGCGACAAACTGCATGGCTGCTGCCTTTTGCGCCACCGTATTTCCTTCGGGTACATTTTCTAGGAGTATTTCAGCTCCTGGCTTACCCGTAATATACTGGGCGATGCGATTAAAGCTAGCATTTCGAGTTACCTTGCCTATCATAATCTTCATGCCATAGTTGTTGAATGTGTTCGAGAAGCGGACGGATATTATTGATAGTTGAACTAGCCATAACATCTTCAGTTAACACAAAATCTTCTACCCACTTCACCAAGGTTTTCAGTTGACGTTGTTGTTGCCGCCAGTTCGATCTAAGTTGCTCAAGCTCAGCCAAACTAATGGTCGTGAATATTTTTTCGCGGGCAACAGTACTCAGGCTTTTTTGGGATTGAGAGGCAACAAACTTTAAGGCTTCATATTCATCAATTGAGAGTCGGATACTTAACTTGTAGTTTGTTGGCTTCATCTAACACTACAAGAATTCAAGATCGTGTTTTCTATTTCTGAAACTATCACATTCAATTTAAAATATCCACCCGTGATTGAGGCAAACAAAATTATGGACGATGAAAAACTTGCAAGCAATGGCAAATGTCCGACGCTTCTGATTTTTCTAAAAATGTAGGCTATTTGAAGGCTGTTTATCGGCTGCTTGAGGGTATTTTAAAGGCAATTTAAAGGCTATCTGAAGGTATGTTGAAGGCAGATTCAGTCAATATTTTTTTCAACTCATTACAAACAGAAGGCAAATTAAAGGCTGCTTGAAGGCTGTATAAAGGCAAATCAAAGGCTACTTAAAGGCTGTCTGAAGGCTACTTGAAGGCAATAAAAATAGCCTATTTTTCTGTAAAATTTTGTAAAATTAACTATCAATTTTTATTGTTAAAATACAATAATTAAGAAAATCTAAAAAGCTTGAAGTCTTAGGGAAAGTTTACGCTAAAAGATCTTTATGAGTTACAAGCTATTAAGCTATAGCACTACGAGCCTATGGACGCGGACATTACTACTAGAGGAAACTCTTTCATTGTTCACTGTTCCCTGTTCACGTAGCGCTATATTTGCTAACAGCTTGTTTATTCAAACCAATAAGTCAGGGGATGCACGATGTGGATGAGGTAATTCTCTCAATTGACTTGGGAAGTAGCTTGACGAAAGCCGTTTGGAGTGATGGCTGTCAGACAACTCAGTGCCATTTTCTAACAATGGAGCCAGAGGTGTTGCAATGTGGTGAAGACTATTTGTCAGCTTACCGAGCAAAGAGAGTTAACCTTTATGCCACATCAATTGAAGATGTTTGGCTTCAACTCAACAAAGGTGGTAATGTAACCGCTGTTGGGTTTTTGGCTCAATCACTCCTAGCCAATGTCAACTTAAATGCTTTGAAGTATGAGTCGGCATTGTACAAAATTCTAGCAGTGAGTGGAACAATTGCAGAGTCACGACGAACTACTTCCCTCACTGTTAATTTAGCAGTCCTTCTACCTTGGTCGGAATGGAGCGATCGCACTCAATTGTACGAACAAGTTAGTAAGGCATTAAAATCTTTTTGGTTCAGGGGAACGCACTACCGTATTAAATTGAAGCAATGGAATACCTTTCCTGAAGGAGCGGGGGTCACAATTCATCGCTGCACAGGTTTATCCCAAGCCACGAAAACCATTGTCACCCTAGTTTTTGGACATCGTAATACAAGTTGTCTAGTGTTTGAACGGGGAATGTTAGTTGAAGGTGATACGACAGATCTCGGTTTTTATCGACTAATTGATTATGTTATCAATCAAACATCTGGACAAAACCCTCATCGTTTGACTCAATCCATCTACCAATTGGGCAATTCTTTAAATCCAGAAAATCCCCTCGTTAAATCTTTGTGTAAGTCCCAACGTCCGGAGAATCAAAAGCGAGAAGCCATTGAATTGATTGAAGCTATTACGATGGCTCAGAAATCTTATTGGGCATTAATCAGCCAGTGGTTAATCGCAAAAGTTCCTAACAGTATCAATGAGATTGTTGTGGCTGGAGGAACTGCAAAGTATTTGTATTCCCATTTGAGCCAATATTTCTCAGGAGTTTCATCTTACTGGGGAACAGATTGGCAGGAGAAAATTGATGCACTACCTCAATTTAAGTATGTAGATTTACACCAAAAAGATAGGGAATCCTTAGCCTTTCGATTTGTCGATGTTTATGCCAATCACCAACTGCAATTAAAGTCAAGACAAACTCAAACTACAACAGCTTCCCCTGCTGACAAATAACTATGAATGATAAAAAGCGAAATCAAGCTCCCCCTGTCGCTGAAATCAATATGCGTCGTAGATTTCATCTGAATGACACATCAATTGTTTATGCTATAAGATACATTGAAGAAAATTCTCTGAATTACGGAGATGTTAATCAAGTAATTATTGATACCTTTGATTGCTTTTATGCTCCTCTTGGGATACGAGCTTATGGCGATCCTGATGCGGCTTTACGAACAGCGATGAAGTCAATCTCAATTTTACAAAGTCACATTAGCTACTTGATGAAACTATGGGAGCTGAGTTCCATGACCGTCAACAATATATCTTATATAACTCCCACTAACCTTAGTCAGAATCTCGCTATGAATACCAATCATCAAGGTGATTTCAATGGAAATCATAATGCTTTTTCAGAAGGGCATCAAGTAGAAAATGGTTTGACTTTTGAAGAGCAACAGGCTCTGGCAATTTACCAAAGTTTTAATCAATGAGCGAAGGCAGAAGGCAGATGTCGGTACAAATCGGTTTTTAAATCCGATGAGCGCACAGCCGACTGTCTAAACGTGGGTAAAGGTAGATGGTAGATAAAAAGGGGATTGCTGCCCTCTGCCCTCGTCCAATTAATTACTTTCTTAAGGAGAATTAAAGATGACGTACATCATACTTGTAGGTGGTATCAAAGGAGGGGTAGGCAAAACTTTAGTCTGTCGGACTTGTATTGAGTACCTTAAGCAAAAAGGATTTTCAACAATTGCGATTGATTCTGACCGGGAAGTTCAAGATATTTCAGAATTTTATGAATCTGAGTTGATTACATTTTCTGAAGACTTGAGAAAGGTAATGGAACCCGATAAAATCTTGGAAATGGCAGAGACTAATCCCGATTATATTGTGGTTAATCTTCCGGGGAATACCTACCAACCTTTACAAGAGTGGCTAATTACAACGGAAAGTATTCAATCTCGCAAAGCACCCAAAGGTCAACCCCAATTTATCCAGTTTTTCGTGACTGATGGATGCTGGTCTTCTATCCAGTTATTTTTGAAGTCCTTAGCAGAACATGGTGACAAACTTCCTCATGTTTTGATTCGTAATTCAGGTAGATTAATGAGTGCGCCCGACTGGAGTTATTTAGATGCAGTATCGGAATATCGGGAATTGACAGAAAATCATTGTGTGGCGATCGCAGATTTTCCCTTAATTGCGACACCTGTATTATTTGAATTAGACCGTAAACACCTGACATTTCAAGGTGCAGTGGAAGGTTCAAATAGTCTCCTGGCAAAGCGAACCGGATATTTTATTAATCAGTATAGTCAGATGTTTGACTGTCTTTTTGAGCAATTGCCTGGGTTGATTGATGGTAAGTTAACTGAGAAAAAAACTCGTAAAAATAAAAAAGTCAGTATTGGTGCTATTGAAGAGTTGGCTTCTCAATTAAATAAAGATTTAGTGGTGGTAAAGGAGGCGATCGCACAAAGTAATAGTCTGACTGAATTGGCTTCTAATCTATCTATCGATGATGCTAGCTTAGCCATTACTTCGGAGCAGTTTCAGAATATAAAAGACAAAATTCCTGCTGTTGATCGCGTTACTTGAGGAGGTTAACCGCTGTGCGTTCGTTAAAAGCTTGCCCTTAGCGTCATCTTTCGTTAAAACCCTGCCCCCAATGTCGTCGTTCGTCATGTATTCATGCATTTAGAAAAATGTCTCTTACTCAAAGTCAATGGATTAAACGCAATCAAAAAGCGTTCTAATTCAAGCGTTATTTGAGGAGGTTATTAAAATGTCTCTTACTCAAAGTCAATGGATCGAACGCAATCAAAAAGCGTTAAATCAGTTATTAGAATGTGAAACTGATGAAGCGAAGACTTGGGTGGATAACTTTCTTAAACAAAGTGGTTCAGCCTTAGAAGATCCGTTTTGCATACAAATTGCCACAAATGCTTATTTAGCTTATGTAGTACGGAATAAGCCTTCGGAAATTCGTTCGGCATTTGAGATTGGTGAAACGAAGCTATTTAAGTCTTTAGGGCAAGAATTTGATACGAAAAAAGATGCTTACGAACAGGCATTATCGGCAGAACTTGAAGCAAGAATTGCTCGAATGGCGGAACGGCTGCTGAATGAACGTAGTGGGAAAACGCCTGATTTAACTAAGTCAGATCCTCAAAAATCTCAATTCTCTAAGTTCAAGATGCCTATCCTGACGTGTTTTTCTGGGCTGGCTGTGGGTGTGATGTGCGGTTTTATTCTGTGGGGAAATAACGATGGCTCAATTACCCCAGAAGAAGCTCAAATGCTTGATTGGGCTAAGTCTCAGCCGGGAGTATTTGCTCGTCAGTTAATAGAGTGGAATGGTTCGCGCCTTTTAAGTCGTAACTGTGAAGCTGAGGCTGAGGCTGAAAACATCACTTTAGCAGTTGAAGGCATTCAAGCCACCAGGGGAGTGTGTGCAGTGTTTGTTCGAGATCCAAGAGAAACTCAACCTCAACAATATTAGTTTTTAGTTGTTAGTTGTTAGTCGTTAGCTTTTAGTAGAAGTGTAATTAGTTATTCAACTCAGTATAAGTATTAAATGCTAAAAACTAATTATTAAATACTAAGTACTGAACAATAAATACTAAATACTGAAAATTAAAAACTGATAACTGATGTCTAAAAAACAGAGGGTAAAATTGACATTCCAATAGCTTACAAACTAACAATTATCACTAAAAACTAATAACTAATAACTAAAAACTTTCATACCATGTCAAATATTCTTATCCCTGAAAAAGATACGCCAAAATTTCTAACTGCCTTACTGTTACTCGCAGTTAGTCTTTGTTTTGGAACCTTGGGAGGTCTAATTTTAATCTTCAATAATCGTTCCTTGTCAACAATGGATAGAACTTATGTACAGATGTCAGATGGTTCAGCCACAGATATTGTACAAGTTTCACCTCTTCATAGAGAAGCAGAAGTTCTTAAATCTACAGCCGAATCTTTCATTCAAATGATGTTTGAGTGGGATAACAAATTGCCTTCGGGTGAAGAGGATTCTGGGGTGTCTGTTTATGATACAAAGGTTCCTTCCAAAGTTTATATGGGTAGCTTTTTAATGGAGCCTCAATTTAGAAGCGAGTTTCTCAAGCTAATGGGGGAAGAGATTATTCCTAAAGCTGTTCTGACTGGACAATTAAAATCAACAGTTGTGATTTATGAAACTTCTGAACCTGTTGAAATTGCTTTGGGTGAGTGGGAGGTAGGGATTGTAGCAGCCCGATTTGAAACCAATAATCAAGGGGAAGTGGGAGAAGTTTTAATTCGGCGACGCATTGGTTTAAAGGCAATTCCTGAGCAAACACCCGCTCTGTTACCTGATGAGCAAACTAACTCTTTTGGTGAAAGTGTTCGTTCATTACTGAAAAATCAAGTTGTCATTACAAGTTTAGTTGAGGAGAATTAATTATGGTTTTAAATTCTGAAGATAATCAAACACAAATTATTTCTGAAAGTGAAAATAGTAATATTTCTCTGGAAGAACTGGCTAATACGACAGGAACTCAGAATGGGAACTCTATTCCCTCAGATGCCGAAATATTATTGGGTTTATCAGAGGAAAATCAGCATCCTGTTCGTCATGAATCACCACCGGATATTACTAAAAATCCAGTCTTAAAGACGCTGTTTCAGGCGGGGTTAATCGGTGTAGCGGTGCTATTGGGTTATTTTATGTGGATGATGTTTGGTAGTACAGAGAAATCTCCTGATCCTATCGCTTTGACTCCTGAAGAAGTCGAGAATGAACAAGCTCAAAAAATTCAAGAACTTCAAGAACAGTTATATCGAGAACGGGCGGAAGTAGCGGTTCGTAATCTTCAATCTCCCTTGCCAAATGAAGGTAAGAAAAAGAGACCTACAACTCAGCCATCACCTCAGCGGTCAACTCAACAACCGACTTCTCCTCCTACAAAATCGCCTCCACCTCGACCCGTACCAACTACAACAACGCGACCCTCACCGCCGCCTCCATCTCCATCTCCACCAGCGAGGGTTGCACCACCTCCACCTCGACCCGTACCAACTACAGCGACGCGACCCTCACCGCCGCTACCACCTATAATTCAAGCACCTCCGCCACCTCTAACTCAATCAGAAGAAGAATTTGATGATTTGAGTTTGTGGAGTGAATTAGCGGCTTTAGGTCAAGTCCAGCAAACTAATTTACCATCTCAAAATCATCAAATATCTCAAAGTGAATTAGCCGCTTTGGGTCAAGTTCAGCAAACCAATTTTCAGCCTAAAAATCATCAAATATCTCAAACAGAACAGACCCCATCTCAAACTGAGGAAGTGGATACCTTTGAAAATTCCAGTTCACATATTGCATCGGTAGTAGTGGGCAATGAACCCATTCCTAAACCTCAGAATGTATCTCAAGCCGGAGATAATTTAACTCCTGGAATGCAAGGAATTCTAAATCAAACTTCTGAGTATGCTAACCCCAACTATCAAGAAGTTCAAGTTGCCATTGGTACAACGGCTGAAGGTAAAGTAGTAATTCCGTTGCATTGGAACCAAGAAATAGATGGTACGGATGGGATGTTCTTGGTTGAATTAACTGAACCGCTAATAGCCTCTGATGGTACATCTGCCTTAGAAAAAGGAACTCAGCTTATTGTCTCAGTTTCGTTTATTTCTGATGCAGGTCAAGTATTTCAGTCAGTAATGGCAGTTGTTCATCCCGATGGACGACAAGAAACAATTCCCATCACAGAGGAAGGTTACAATGGCGCTGCCATTACGCCTTTGATATTGAGAGGGAAAAGAGGAGAGGTATTAATTGCTGAAAAGATTAAGGGTTCTGATGCAAGCCCTGGTTTGGGTAGCGATATTGCAGTGGGTTTGATGGCTGGAATTTCAGAAGCGGCGGATAACATCACTCAACCTTCACAACAAGTTCAAACTCAAACAACTGGACTTTCCAGTACTACAACTGCACAACAGAATCGGCAAGAACCGGAAGCGGCGTTTATTAAAGGGCTTACTGAAACTTTAACAGAACGGATGACCACTCGACTTGATGCTGAACCGGAGGAATTGAAAATCTTCCAAGTTGAGCGAGGCGAGAAGGTTTTGCTGTTTGTTAATGGGTTTGTAACGTTTCGGGTTCCAACCGGGAGGAATTGATATGAAGTGGAATCAAGTTTTTGTGGGTGCGATACGTCTAACGTCAGGCTTTACGTTGATGAAGTATGCGCTTCCTGTTGTCATTCACCTGATGGCACACTTTATGAATGCGCTCCAATTTAAGTCACGCTACTGCTATACCTGGATTACATCAACTGTAATTCGACTGATGGCACACTTTGTAACCCGCCGATCACCACATTTTGCGATACGCCTAACGGCACACTTTGTGACCGCAATATTAACGTTTTTTTTCACCTTCACTACAACTACAACCACAACCAAGAAAGCGTTTGCAATTCCAACAGTTGTCGAAGTAGTTGCGGGAGTTGCAATTTCACAAACTACCGAAGTGGTTTTAATCCCTGGACGGCAGAGTTTGATTGAATTTCGCAATGGGGAAACTATTCAATATATTTCTCTAGCGGATGTTCATCAAATTGTCTTCAATACCGACCTTCCTATTGACAGTGGACAAGCCTCTTTAATTGTATTGAAAACGATTGAACCTTTACGATTAAAAGGTGTAGTAGAAACTCCTGCAACTGGAATTGTTCGTAAAGATTATCCCCATGAAACAGTTTATCCTACTAATTTGGTTGTGGTAACGGTTAATGAAGCGGGAGAAAAACGCACCTACACGTTTGATTTAAAAGTGTCGCTTTCACAGACTTCAAATGCTTCTAATAGTGTGGCAATTGTTGCGGTTGATTCTTCTCAAACCCAAGTATTAACTCTAGCTGATGGCAGACAGGCAGAGGCGCGAGATATTGAACGGGGTTATGCGATCGCATTGAGAGAAGGATACACCACTTCTACAGATCCCGTTATTGGAAAGATTCAGAAATTTCTTGCCTTAGCGCGTCAGAATGTCCCTTTTCTAGAAGCGGCTGCGCGGGTTGAATTGCCGTTTGAGGTGATTGAAGCCCTTGCGGAAATGGGTTTACAAGAGGTTGATGCTACACCGGAGTTATTTCCTCCGCCTCTACCCACTGAAGCTACTACAGATGGGATACAGCCTTCTACTGAAACTACTGTCATAGATGAAATACAGCCTTTAATTCCTAGACAGTTGCACTTGCCCATAAAAGGTTTAGATCTCAAAACTAACAACTAACAACCAATCACTAAAAACTAACAACTAACAACTAACAACCAACCACTAAAAACTAATAACTAATAACTAACAACTAACAACTTAAAAATGTCTAACAATCTTTTAATTTGCGAATCTCCAGGTAAAATAAAAAAGCTCACAGAATATGCGGGGAATGATTACACTGTTATTGCCTGTTATGGTCATGTTCGGGAGTTATCTAAATCGGGTAAATTGGGTATGGGTTTTACTTTTGATGCTCAAAACCAACGGATATTTTGTGATTATATTTCTCGCAGTCCTAATAGTAAAAAAGTTCTGAATCGACTAGCTCAGGCTGTTAAAAATAGTAACCGAGTTGTATTGGCAACAGATGAAGATAGAGAAGGAGAATTTATTTCTTGGCATCTATGGGATGCGCTTAATCTTAAGAATCAAGATGTTGAAGTTGTCCGAGTTACATTTACGGAGATTACAAAGAAAGCTGTTCAAACTGCTTTGGCTCATCCTCGACAAATTGATTTGAATTTAGTTCATGCAGCAGAGGCTCGTTCCTGCCTGGATAGGTTAGTCGGTTTTAGTTTATCTCCAATGCTGTGGAAAACTGGAACAGGAGCTAAATCAGCAGGTCGATGTCAGAGTGCTGCCTTACATATTCTAGCAGAAAGAGAGCGAATTATTAATCACTTTAAACCTCAAGATTACTGGTTAATCCGTTCTCATTATGTAGGTGGATATATCGGAAATTTAGTCGATGAAACGAACTCTGAAATTCGATTAAACTCGGAAAATGAAGCTAACAGTATTGTAAATGCAACTGCTAACACCGCACATCAAGTTGTTGATATTGAGAAGAAAGAAGTCAGTCAATCTCCACCGCCACCTTTTACTACTAGCTCACTGCAACAAGCAGCCGGAGACAAATTAAATCTGACGACAAAAACAACAATGATTGTAGCTCAGAAACTTTATGAATCTGGATTAATTACTTATATGAGAACGGATTCTTGTTCTTTATCTGAGGAGTTTTGTTCGTCTGTTAAGGCTTATTTACAACAACATGACCCGCATAATTTACCTGAAGTGATAACTCAACATCGGAATAAAAAATCGGCTCAGGAAGGACATGAAGCCATTCGACCGACTCATATTGAGGATACTCCTGAACGACTAAAGTCATCACTTCAAGGACAAGAATTACAGTTATATGAATTGATTTGGAATCGGGCTATTGCCTCTTTGTGTAAGTCTGCTACAGTAGAGAAAACTCAGGTAAAAATAATTGCGGGTGAGTATAGTTTTCTTCTTAAAGGGAATCGAATTGTAGAGTCTTGTTATGCTAAATATTGGCAGAATCTAGCAGAAGAGAAAGACTTGCCTGAATTTACAGTTGGACAGACTTTAGATGTTTGTTCCGTTCGTTCAACTCAACATCAAACTGAACCCCCTAAAAGATTTACTGAACCGAGTTTAGTTAAGACTTTAGAGAAAAATGGTGTCGGTCGTCCTTCCACTTATGCTACTATTATTAATACTTTAATTGATAGAGCTTATGTAACATTTATTGAACGAGGGCAGAAGGCAGAAGGCAGAAGGCAGAAGGATTGTAAATTAAGAGATTTAGACTCACCACTAATCGTAGACGATCAGATCAAAGATTTTAATAGGGATCTTGTATCTAAAAGTATGAAGCGCGACAATGCAGTCTTAGAAGAAACCCCCATGAGTGATTGTCGTAACAAGGGAGAAGAAAAATTAAACCCTCTGCCCTCTGCCCTCTGCCCTCTGCCTTCAAAGGCGAAGCCTGACAAGAAGAATTTAGTCGTAACAGAATTAGGTTTGAAGGTTGATGAAATCTTATTTAAGGTGGTTCCGGATATTATTGAGCCAGGTTTTACGGCTAAATTGGAAAAGAATTTAGATGAGATTGCCAATTGTCAATTGAATTGGGAACAATGGCTGATTAATTGGAATATAACAGTGTTTCAACCTGCACTAAATCGGGGGAATCAAGTGATTGAGCAAGTGGTTTCTCAACAATTAACAGAGTTTGATTGTCCTGTTTGTGGTGCTAAGTTGAAGAAACATCAATATGTAAAGAATAAAGAGTCAAAGGTGATGTTACGTTGTTCTCAATCTTGTAATTCTAATAATCCTGATTGTAAAGATGTGGCTTACTTTCAGTCAAGGGGTGTGTTTTGGAGTCCTAAATATGGGGAGTTGTCAGGGCAGGTTAAGCCTCAAGATTCTCAGAATCAGAATGTGGCTGAGAGTAAGCTGAAGAAACCTGTAACTAAAACAAAGACTTCTGTTTCGGAAGCAGTGTCTAAAAGCCCTAAATTGAAGAAATTGCTGTAGTTAAGTGTGTTGTAATTGCCCTCTCAAAGCTCACTTATGCTGCAATTATGAGCTTAGCAATCCAGTGAACTGAGATTAAAAGACTGATTATCAATGTGGTTAGTAAAAAGGGGATCATAGACTTAGTTGGATAATTTTATCTGAAAAATCATGAAATAACTATAATGAGTTATCATACCATACAATAAATAAATCACTGGCTGATAGTTGTGGGCAAACTTTGTTCGCTACTTCTACAAAAGAACTTTTTAACTTTATAAACATTGATAAGATATATTCCTTATTCTCTAGTATAAAAGTTGGAGAAGGAATCCAAGATGTACGACTATAACAGGTGATTTTGACTAGCTTATCAGACTTTTCAAAAACAAGTTTGCGTTCAATACCTTGTTCATAAAAATCAAGATGACAGGGATAATTCTCTTTATGAATTGAATCAATAACTTCCGGCAGTTGCTCAAGAATAGATGACAAATCGGTGGCAACATCCACAGGCCAATTATTTTGACCAAATCCTTTTACTCTGAAGCAAACAATCTCTTCTTCTTCTAAAATATCACACAAATCTATGATAACACTGGTGGCATCATCATATTGATCATCATAGTTAGGAGTTTGATCTAAGTCAGATTGAGAAAGTTCGTCTAAGCTTTTATTAATTTCTAAATGTAAACTTAACATGATGTTTTACTCTCCTAATATAGGATAACCAGTTCTATAACCGCCGTTCGGCTTTGGTACGATTAGAGCCTTGTTCGTAGGAACAATAGAGCCATCAGGCTTAATAACCTGTCCTAATCCGTCTGGAATATCAATAATTGTTGGTTCAGATATATTTTCTGAAACTGACTTTAATAAGTCAGCAGCTTCTTGATTGTTCATCCATTGTCCTTGACTTTGACCTTTACTGGCTGCTCTGCCTGTCAATTTCTTAGTATTTTTAGAGCCAGCCCCATGAACTTTAAATGTGTGACCAAAAGTCGGTACACTTTTATGTGACCAATTTAGATTATCCCCACAATCAGCATTATGAACCAGAATCTCAAGATCTGAGACGAAGTAGGTATGAAACTCCTCAACTTCAAAGTTGTAGACCTCAAAATCTCCTTCGCGTTCTTCAATTCTATCAATATCAACGAAAGTTTCCTCATCGGTTTGCAATCGCATTCCCGCTTCCAAGTCTCCCGCCTCAACCCAGCCGATATCTGGAACCCAGAAGGGATGTTCTTCGGTGGTAGAGAGAACTTCTCCATCAATGTAGAGGTCAATCAGCTTATCCGTTTGGCGAATAAACGTTTGTAAAACCTGCTGTTTCCTAATGTCTCCCGGTGTGGTGGGGTCATCGGAGATCACCCAATCCCCCACCTGAATGTCTTCGATATTCTTCGAGCCTTCTGGAGTCAGAATCTCAGTTCCTGCCACAAAGCACTGGCCCCCAATGCTGACATCAGTTTTCGACATTGACCTGACATGATTATTGGCTGAGGCAACCGCATCAGAAGTAGCATTAGAGGCACCATTTGTTGCTCTTGCTGACCCAATAGCTCGATGAACACCGCCAACTGCACCAATGAAGGGAAGATAGGATAACAGATTAAAGCTGTCTTGCCATTCCCAATCTCCATCATCTCGATAGCTTTGAACAAGATTCTGAGTGGCTGTCCCCGCTCCATAGATATCGAAGCCAATATCTGCTCCCATACCTCCAACTGCCAACCATTTGAGTGGGCCTGTTGCCGTTGCCGCGAAAGCAGGAAGCTTCATCCCTAGTAAGAAAGAAGTGCTGATACCTGCGATATTTCCGGCTCCCCAGAGCGCCCCATGATCTTGTTAAATATTTTGAGGAGTGTAATTTTCCTTATGTCGAATTATGTAATAATCCACATCATGTGCTGTTCCAGTAATATGGATTGTTTCATCACGGTTATCGAAAATAATAGGTGCATTCCCTACAGATGCATAAATCAATTCTCCAGACTCTAAGAATTTTTTTGAATCATGTGGAAAAACCCAACCGAAGTCTGTTTCTATCACTGCTTCATTATCTATAACTAGCTCATCGTTACTGTTGAAACGATTATTGATAAATTTAGACACTAACTTCTTGGCAATTTCATATTTCATTATGAATTCAATTTTTATAATACATGAATCAAACTTTGTATTCAATAACTTCATTTGTGAACATCATGATGCCCATGAGCTTTTTTGAGGAAAATTTCCCTCTCTCCAGTGCTGGTGTACTTTTGCAGCAGCTCTAGGAAATAAAGCCGAAGAGTTGTCAGTCGGTGCAGGCTCTAATACTTTGACTTTCCCATCATTTTTGTTTAGCTCTAAAATACCAAGTTGATTCTCATTAGGGCCAAAACGATATATTACTCTATCAGCACTTTCTATTTCCTTTAAAAGAATTATGTAAAAAGCCATATTTTTTTCCGAAAATTACTGATATTATTATACAATTTAACACAGTAAAATTCTTACTGTTCAAAAAAAAATGTATCATGGGTTCCATGTACGACCAGATTCTATCGTTTTATCATGAGCAGTACGGTAATCAGTTTTAAAAATACTTTCAAATTTTGATTCAAAATATTCATGTTTAAGAAGACGTATATCTTCTTGGTTAAACTGACCACGTTGTAATCTTCCCCAGCTATCTGCAATCTCTGGATCAGGGTCGAATTTGCTAATTCCATTATCAAGCTGGTGCGTATTTTCAAACAGGTGTCTCTTGATCCGACGAATACGATATTCTGGCCAACCTGTGTTACGAGCAATATTGGTAACATCATCATTACTATTACGAATTTCTTTGTAAGCTTCAGGAGCATACTCTATATAACGTTCATAACTATCCAAACCTTGAGAAGAGCTTAAAGGTAGTGGCTCTTTCTGCCATCTTGCACCACTTTCTAAAAGTACCTCTGTGCGTTGAGATGATCGCAATACGTCGTCAATATTTCCTCCACGAGTAGCATCAACTACATCATCACCAATCCCACCTGTACCACGTCGTAAAGTACTCAAAGTCTTTCCAGCAGAAGTGACAGCGGGTAATGCATATGGAGCCAAGCTCAATAAATTGAAAACGTCACTGTATTCCCAATTTCCATCAGCTAATCCTCTCCCTGCTTCAATTGCACCATAGCCTCCCGTGACAGCTTCCCAGGCTGCACCCCATTTGGCACCACCCATGTTAGCCGCCATCGCGCCAGGTAGTCGAAAACCAAGAATGAACGATGTACTCACCCCTGCTAGATTCCCCATGTTCCACAAGAACGCATGATTGCCTTGTTGAATGTCTCCATAATCCTCACGTCGAATAGCAGTCGTCATTCCACCAGAAACACCATGACCATAGCCTGCAACCCATTGGTCAAACATCTCTAGTCCTTCTGCGCCACTAATGCCTCCACCAGTGACATATTGTTGACCAACATATCCAGCGGAAGAACCAATACTCGCTAAAATTCCAATTGTACTAACAGCAGTTACAGCATCTTGTACTGAGAAATAGCCCGTAGGATCGACGAAGTTAACCGGATTGGCATGAGCATATTGGTAATCATGCTGGCTATAAGGGTCATCTTGGAAGCCAGAGAAGGGATCTTTCGAGATGAAACGACCTAACTCCGGATCGTAGTAACGCGCTCGTAGGTAATCCAGCGCAATCTCACTATCGCGCTGTTCCCCGGCAAATTGATGAGCTGTGGCATCTGGCGGCAGAGACAGCGATCGCCCAAAAGCATCATAAGTATATTCTCCTGTAACCAATCCGACCCCATCCGTGGTCAGGCGAGTTGAGCCTAAAGCATCGGTATGGTAGAAAGATTCAGTACTATTTTCTTCAGAATGAATTAAGTCAAGGCCATAAGTGTATTCAGTAACGGTTTGACCCTGCTCATCATAGGTCAGTGCGACCTGAGATAGACCTCCAGGTGTGGCTAAATAGTTGAGGCGATCGCCATCAGTAATGGTCGCTACTCGACGACCGGAAGCATCATAAACATACTCAACTAGAGATAACTCACCATCCTGATTCTGTTCAACTTCAATCAAGCGATTTTCGCCGTCATTCGCCCAGTTGTAGGTAACAGTATCTGTACCCGTGATGCGGCTGATGAGTGAGCCATTATTGTCATAGTCAAACTGCGTGATTTGTTCGCCAAGGCTGGTTTGTTTAAGGCGATCGTTGTTGTCATATATGTATTGAGTTGTTCCTTCAACCGAATCAATTCGGGTGAGACGATTACCTTCTCGGTCATAGGTATAACCAATCGTCCGGTTTCCTGCTTCAGCATCAATAATTGCCTCTTCAGTTAAGCGGTTGAGAGCATCGTAAGTGTAGTTAACTGTGCGACCCGACTCCTCTACCACCTGAGTCCGATTGCCCACCCCATCAAAGGTGTACTGAAAGTCAGAGAAAACTGTACCTACTACATTTTCAGTCGTAAGGCGCGTTAGGCGATCGCGCTTGTCGTATTGCCGAGTTTCTACTGAGCCATTAGCGAACGTGGTTTGAGTCAGATTCCCCACTACATCGTAGTCATAGTTGACCAATAGCTCATTGCCATCACTGACCGTATCTAATTGATTAAGATTATTGTAGGTATAGTTGGTGCTTCCTGCTTGAGTCGTGAGGGAAGTAATGTTACCGAGCAAGTCATAATTATAAGTGATAGACTGGCCATCGGGTGTTAATACCGTAGAGAGGCGATCAAGCTCATCATAGCTGTATTGAGTTTTTCCTCGACCATCCGTAACACTGAGTAACTGGGAGATAACAGGGTCATAGGTATAGGACACTGACGATAAGTTAGAATCGCTAAAGTCTTTCTGCTTCAAACGACCATAGGAATCGTAGGTGTAGGTAATGGTATCGCCATTAAAGTCAGTTGTGCTGCTAACCTGACCTAGATTGTCATAGGTCACCTGATTGCGCTGATTCAAAGGCAGAATGGTTGCTGTTTCTCGGTGGAAAGCATCATACTCAAATTGAGTAGCATGACCATTAGCATCTTCAGTTTGAGTTAAACGTCCCAAAGTATCGTAGGTGTAACCTGTCTGGCTGCCATTTGCCTGTTCAATTTGAGTAATCTGGTTCAAATTGTCATAGCTGTAAGCTGTTGTGTGAGTATTTTCATCTGTAACACCGACAAGGCGGTTGAATGAGTCATAGTCCATTGAAACCGTCTTACCGTCATGGAACTGAGTTTCCACCTGTCGAGCATATTCGTCATAGCGATAGTGAGTGGAATGCCCTAAAGCATCGGTTATTTTGATTAGATTACGACGATCATCATACCCAAATTGGGTTTTCTCTCCCCCAGCATTTATGACGGCTGCAATCTGACCAAAGGCATCGTACTCATAGGTGGTAGTCTGCCCTAGTTCATTAGTTTCTGTCTGGACTCGGCCTAGTTCATCGTAGGTGAGATTGTAGCTCGAATCATCAAAGTACTGAATTTGCACAACCCTAGCTTTGTCATCATAGATATAGCGAGTTGTGCGTTCCTGGCTATCAGTGATGGAATCTATCTGTCCTCCAAGGTTATAGGTATAAGTTGTAGTATTTCCCAGAATATCTTTAACTTCGCTTAGTTGCCCTGAGTCATTGTATTGATAGTGTTCTTGATTACCGTAGATATCAGTACGGGATTTAATTCGTCCTGCTTTGGTATATTCCGTCTTGATTCGAGGGTTATCCTCATTGGTGTCTGGAGTCTGATCGGGCAAAATCACTTCCACTAAGCGCCCTATTTTGTCATAAACATATCGGGTGGTCAACCCAGTTGGAGAGGTTTCGGAAATGATACGACCTGCGATATCATAATTTCTGGTAACAACTGGATTATCAGTGAGATCGTCAGGTGTATTGTCAGGCAGGGTAATTTGAGTTACCTCTCCTTTCTTATTGTGCTGATAAGTAGTGATATTACCCAAGACATCGGTCACTGAAACAATCTGACCGAGTTCGTTGTATTCCCGTGAAGTACCATTACCTTGAGAGTTAGAGTTTGTAATGATGCGACCTTCATCATCATGGGTAAATGACTGATTCAAGTTGTAAGTTACGCCATTCAATTCAAACTCAGTATTAGCTGTTTCAAGTCTGCCATTAGCACTGTAGTTAGCCATGACTTCATTACCACGACTATCGACCATACGATTAGGATTGCCGAAAGCATCGTAACTGTATTCAGTGACTTGGCCATCTGGGGCTGTCTGTGAAAGCAATTGTCCTTTAGCACTATAGGTGTAGGTTGTTTTCAAGCCATCTGCATCGATACTCTCAACTAGATTTCCTCGGTCGTTATACTTGGCTTTAACGGTTAATCCGGTGGCAGTTGTAGTTGATGTGGCTTGACCGCGCTTGTTGTAGGTCATACGAGTCACATTCCCTTGGCCATCTTCCATACTCAGAAGATTATTCTGTTCGTCATATGTGTAACTTGTGGTTACACCATCCGCATCAGTCTCCGTCAGCAGGTTATTTTGGTCATCATAAGTGCGAAGAGTAACTCCTCCTAATGCATCAATCTCCTGCACCACATTACCCCGGCTATCATATTCATAGGTTGTAGGATTATCGAATACATCCTTAACCGTCTGCACCGAGTTATCCGGGTCATAGACCAACTCTACTGCCTCACCATTGACATCAATCAACTGAGACAGCCGTCCATTCTCGTCATACTCCGCCTTTACCCCTTCACGACCTAGAGGGTCAATAATCTTATCGAGATAATGATCGCGTTCATCGTGATATTCTAATTGAGTCGTATTTTCCTCTCGGTCAGTCACCGAGATTAAATCCCCATTGGCATCATAGTTATAGCGGATTTCATTACCTTCCGGGTCTACAACTGCATTAATCCGATTTTGAGCATCTCGCTTAAAGGTTACCTCCTGTCCAGTAGAGCTAACAATCCCCTCATCTGAATAGGTCAGAGTATTACCATTAGTATCTATAACCTTCAGCAAATCCCCAGAAATCGCATCAATCTCATACTCAATCCCCTCTTTCGTTGTCAGAACATACACCTGTCCAAATCGAGGACTAGCGGGATTGAAAGGGCTTCCTGAGAGGTCAAAGTATTCATTTGTACCTGCCCCCTTCACCAGCTTCGTATCCTCTGACCCCTTCACTGATAGAGTTAACGTTGAGCCATCATCAGCAATAAACTCAGGCTGATACCATAGTGCTTCAGGCCCGGCACTTGCCATGTAAGATGCCAAATGATGCAGTTTCGGTTTGAAGGTAAAGCCTGTCCGTTTACCTCCAGGCAGCGTCACATAAACCCTTGCCCCATCATGGAATGGAGTTTCCTGACCTAACAACTGTCGTTCTGCACTGGGTGGGGCAACATTGGTGCGTAAATCGGTATCGCGGAATTCCATGCGCCAGCCATAGCCAAAGTCATCGGTGGTATTGGCATTCAAACTATCATAAGTACGGGTAACATTAATCGGAATCCCCGATAATGGTATTTCAAGGTCTGTGAAGGAGAGAGTAAAGTTACCCAACTTCAAATCCCCACCCACATCAATCGTTTGGTCGAGGAAAACTTCATTCCCTCCGACATCACCTGCTGTAAACCGCAGCGTGTAAGCATCATTGGCAAGTAATGTCGGGTCAAAGGTTGCTAATACCCCATCAGTGACCGACTCTGTGTTGCGGAATACTTCTTGGAAGTCATTGCTTCCTAAAGGCGCGACAGATAGAGAATAGTAGGAGAGATTATCATCTTGTACTGTACCGAAAATCTCTATTGGGCTTGTTATTACCCCATCTATTGGGTTCCACTCAATGATTGGCGCTTGGTTATCCGAGTCATCAATGACCGGAATAGTGATAGACTCTTCTGTAATATTACCCGCTGCATCTGTCGCGATCGCTTTCGCAACAATCTCTCCCGCTGGTGGATTTTCCAAAGTTGCTTGACCATAGCGATTTAAAGCGACGGGTTCGTCATTAATCAATAATTGGAGATTAGCAACCCCGACATTATCAGTTGCATTAACATAGAAAGTAATATCCTGACCGAGATACAGTGGATCCCAACTGGGATTGAGAGAGATGGATGGAGCTTGATTATCGGCAACCACGGATAGGTCAAAAGATTGACTCACACTGGCTCCCAATGGGTCTGTGACGGTAATCGTAACGGGTAAATCTGTCTCTACCGTATCCGGTGTCCACCGCAAGCGACCTAACTCATCAATCGTCATTCCCCGCTCAATTGAATCGGTATCAAGACTGTAGGATAAAGATTGATTATCCGGGTCAAAAGCAGTGAAATCGTATTGATAAGGTTGTCCCAACCGAGCAATTTCATTGGGAGTGGATTGAATGACCGGAGCGCTATTATCTAGTACAGTTAACGTAAATCCTTGAGCCGTTCCTAAGCCCTGGCTATCCTCAACTCCAATAACGATTTTATGATTACCAAATACGGGATTTTCCCAGGTTAACTTCCCAGTCTCGTCAATATTCACCCCTGTCGGCGCTTCAATCAAGCGATAAGATAGATGGTCTATTTCATCTGGATCGGTTGCTTCCACTGTATAACTGTAGGATGTTCCCACATCTCCCTGGAAGACTGGAGTGGAGTTAATTGAAGGCGGATGGTTAATCGCTTCAACTCCCACACCCAGGTTAAACACCTGACGATTTACACCCCCCTGGGTATCAGTCACTAATACTTCTACGGCATGACTTCCCACCTGTGCTGAATTAGGAGTCCATGCTATCTCCCCTGTAACCGGGTCAATCTGCATCCCCTCTGGACGCACTCCCAGACTAAAGCTCAATTCATCCTGTTCCGGGTCAGTCGCCACCACATTATAGCGATAAGCCAGGTCAGGATTACCTTGAGTCAAAGGTTGAGACACGATAGAGGGGGGAGTATTCGCACCCGTCACCTGTAGCTCAAAAGCTTGTCCACTGTAAGCTCCATGAATATCTGTTGCCCGGAGCTGCACTGTGTGGTTACCAATCTGCTGAGCAGTGGGAGTCCAACTCACCTGACCGGAGAACGGGTCTACTATCATCCCATCTGGAGCAGCATCTAAATCCCACAGTAAGGTATCGCCATCAGAATCTGTCCCTTCTGCATGATAAGAGAATCCCCGCTCTAAATTCGTGCGAGTATCAGGCACAGAAGTAATTACCGGAGAATGGTTTACTGCTTGGTGAGAGACATTCACGCTCCAAGAAACCGGAGTCACTCCACCATTACCATCGCCAATTTCAACTTCAATCTCGTGACTTCCTGTTTGGTTGACTCCAGGAATCCAGGTGAGTAGACCCTCCTTAGTAATTCGCATCCCTTCAGGGGCATTGACTAAGGTGTAAGATAGTGCATCCCCATCCGGGTCATAGCCCTCAAACTGATGTAGATAAGTTTGGTTGTAGCGAATTTGGCTGCGGGGCTGACCGCTGTTAATGACTGGATCTCGATTGGGAATTGGCTCAATTACATTTAATTCCAGGGTTTGTAGGTCTTCACCACCCTTACCATCACTGACTTGGATAGTAATTTCGGCTACTCCAAGAGCATTAGGTGTCCAGCTCAAGAGTCCAGAATCAGCATCAATAGTAACTCCACTAGGAGCATCTATTAGAGAGAAACTGAGAGGATCTCCATTTGCATCTATAGCATCGGCATCATAAGTGAAAGTCTTACCCTCCTGGGGTTGTACTTGCTCTGACAGTACAGAAGTAAAGCGAGGAGCTTGGTTCGGTTCAGTGACTGTAATTTCAAACGCTTGTAGATCTAAACCCCCTTCTCCATCTTTTACCCGTAAAATTACGCTGTGAGTGCCAACTTGCTCGGCTGAGGGCTGCCAGACCACTGCCCCGCTTTTAGGGTCTACAATCATTCCAGCGGGAGCTAATGGTAAATCGTAGCTTAAGGAATCTGCATCTAGGTCGGTAGCTTTAGCTTGATAAGAAAAGCGATGATCTGTTGTTAGACTTTCTGTCGGACTTTCAGTAATAAAGGTCGGTGCTTGATTGGGAACGGGTTCAATTAGATGGTTACCAAATAGATGAGAAAAGACTTCACCGCCTCCGACAGTCACAGTATCAACATACACATCAACAGGTACAGTTTGTTCAAATCCACTGGGAACAATTTGACGTACAGTGTATTCACCAGGGAGAAGGTTCTCGAAGCTAAATTGGAATGGATTTTTCTCACCAAAAGCCGACTCATCAATTGGCCCGGTTAACTGAGCGGGTTCATTCTCATCTAAAGAGCCATTATTATTCAAGTCAAGATATACCGTGACATTATCCATCAGGGGTTCTGTTGCATAGCGACTATCCCAACCCTGGAAGAGATCGATGATTTCCTGAGGATCTAAGAGACGAATGGCATCGGGGTCAATCTTCTGTAGTTGTCCTAATCCGGCTCCGGCTCCAATTCCAAAAGCATTAATATTGAATCCGGCTTCCTCTAGGGTATCGACAATTGTGGTATCTAAGCTACCAAAACCATCCGAAAGAAAAATTAGATTGGGATCTCCATGCGTACTGCTGAGAATACCTTCAGCAACTTCCAATGGCGGAGTAAAATTGGTTCCCCCTCCTGCTCCTAATTGATTCAATACCTGGCGAATATCCGGCACTCCATCTTGGTCATTATCCGCTAAGGGGGTTGTGAAGATATCAATCTCATCAGTCGCTGGATTCATATCCAGAATGCGGGCACCGCCATTAAAAGGAACCACAGCAATCTTGGCGGTCTCCCCATGACCTTGGACAATTAACTGTTCCGAGAGGGCAATTGCAGTTGCCAATTCCATACCCAAAGTTCCCATCGGTTCATCAGCAACCGTTGCTAAGTCCGCTGTTGTCCAATCAACGTAATTCCCGCCAGTACTTCCAGATACGTCAATGGCGAAGACAATTTCAGGACTATCTCCTTCAAACAGCTTTGAGCCTCGATACCCATCACCATTGAGATCGTCAAATACCAGCCCTTGGATAGTCCCTAATTGGTCGTAAACCTCTACAGAGAAGGTTTGAGTATCTTTGCCACCCCGGCCATCAAGTACCTCAACGGTGAACTCAACCGTATCCCCTGCGGTTATATCTGACTCAGGGAACCAGAGTAATTCCCCAGTCGCCTGATTCATTAAGGCTCCCAAAGGACTATCAACTAAACGATAACTCAACTCATCATTGTCTGAGTCAATCCCCTCCACCTGATAAATATATCCGGGTTCTGCAAGAGACAATCGCGCTTCAGGTGTGCTGACAATAAACGGATTGGCATTATCCGGGTCGGGCCAGAGACGAATATTGAATTCCTGAATATCCTGTCCCCCTTGACCATCTTCAACCAATAACTTGACCGGAAATAAACCTAAACTGCCATCATTGCTGCCAGATTCTCCCGTTCCTGGGGTGATGATAGAGACCGTATTATCGGTTGTGGGAGTTAATACTTCAAACTCGTAGTTCACAGGAGTAGTTTGATCAGTTCCCCCCATAATCCTTAAGCTATACTCTCCACTGTGAGGCAAAACGATCTCAAAATCATTTTTCAACCCAGTAGAAGACTTAACTTTTGTGTTATCCAGGCCAATTAACTCCCATTTGTGATCTGAAGAGTCTGTAAGTGAGTTAAAGTATAGTCGCTGACCAACTGTACCCGAGAAAGTATGGAAAGCAGTTGCCCGTCCTGTTTCTAAAACACCTGAAGTGGGTAAATTAAATGAAATAGCCGGAGCGGCATCTATTTCCATCAGTTGGAACTGATAGTCATCAGAATTATCTGTTTCTCCTTTAATCACCAGATGATAAGTACCATCTAAAGTTAGATTAAAAGGTTTACTATCAGAGGTGTCGAAGCTATCAATATCGAAGATCTCGTGATCATTTGGGTTATACAGGGTTGCTCTGACATTACTTCCCTTCATACCATTGAACAGCATTCGCGTCCCAGTATTTCCTGTAAAGGAATACACCCGACTTTGTTTACCCAATGAGCTATCTGTTGGACTTGTGACGATAGTTCCAGGCTCTAAAGCAATGATAGATCCAGGTTCTACAAAGCCATCTTGAGGATCGTCAAATCCTGAGTTAGCAATGACTTCGGGTAAGCTCTCTGTAACGGAAAAATCATAGTCAACAGATTTACTGGAACTGTCATTAATAACTGCTATTGTGTAAAGACCACTGGTGGGCAATGCAGCCGAGAAATCATCTGATGAAGAAGATGCAATGATCCGATTACTGGGGTCATATAACTCTAAATCTGCTCCACTCCATTCATCAGTGAGGTCAAATGACAGAACTGTTCCCGAGTCGCCATTAAACTGGAATAGATGAGTTTGACGTGGAGCTAATGTTTTAGAGATGGATTGGTTGATGGGAAGCTCCAGGTTCAAGCTTAAATCACTTAACTTAAACTGATAACTTCCAACTTGTTCATTCGTGCCATCAATCACCAGACGATAGTCACCTGCTTGAGTTAGGGTAATCGGCTTTTCGTTACTCCACAAGTTTTGCCTCAGAATTTCGTTGTCGTAGGGGTCGTACAGTTTAGCCGTAAGACCGTTATAAGTGAGACTATCAAAATAGAGCTGCTGTCCGACTGTCCCTGTAAAAGTATAGGTGTGTTGTTCACCGAGTTTTATTGATTCTTCTGGTATTATCTCATTTAATGTTAGAGCAGTAGTGCGTAATTCAGAGGTAAGTAATTGGAATTCGTAAGACTTTTCGTCTGAACTAGCACCTGTAATCTGTAGAAAATAATCTCCAGTCTCAGAGAGTGTTAATTCAAAATCAGATTTTTTGATTTCAGTTCCAACCGCATTATAGACTTTCCAATTTAAGTTTTTAGCATTAAAGTAAAGATGGGTTCCCAATGATGGACTGAACTGATAGAATACTTGATCTAGCCGAGAGTCTTTAACATCTTCAAAAGTTCCATTAATTGTTGTATCTAAGTCAATCTTAGTGACTATCCTATTATCATTAAGATCCGAGACTTGAAAACGGAAATCATTTTCATCTGTATAGTCCTCATGACCATCAATTATCAAAGTATATTGTCCGGACTCTGATAATATTTTCATCTGGTCAGATGAAAACCTTGTCCCTAAGGATGGATTATTGGCAAAGATCTCTTGACCACTAGGAGACAATAACCGCCAATATAAATTAGAGGATTGTAGGGTATCAAAATGCAGCAGTTGTCCAACTGTTCCTTCAAAGGTATAAGCTTTCTGGTCACCCGGTTTAGCAATCCTTCCATCAACGAGGGTTCCCATATTAAGTTCTTCAGTAGTTAACTCAGATGTGACGACCTTAAACTCGTATTCATTCTCTTTCTGAGCATTGCCAGAAACTCGGAGGAAGTATTCCCCAGTATAAGGTAGAGCCAGTTCAAAATCTGTAGAAAGCCTTCGATTTTCAATGAGCCAACCTGTGCTATCTTCAATGGGTTCACCTGCGCTATTGTAAAGTGTCCAATATTCGTAGTAGTCGCCGACAGAACGGTCAAAGTAGAGGTATTCTCCGGCTTGGGCATCAAATCGATAGAAATCTGTTTCTAGATTACTTGACCCAAAATCCCCTTGAATTAGGCTATCTAGTGTAATCTGTTGAACATGGTCTGGATTAGCCCAATCTATTACTCTGAATTGATAGCCCTCTTCCTCTTCCTCTTTCTTCTCCTCTTCCTCTACATAGTCGTCTACACCATCAATAACTAAGGTGTAGGTTCCCGCTTCATCTAAAACTTGAAGCTCGTCACTGGAAAAGTTAGAATCGGAAGAACCGAAAACCTTTTCTCCCGTAGGAGAGAGTAATTGCCATTTTAGATCGCTAGAAGCCTTTTTCAAACTATCAAAGTAAAGGATTTGACCGGGTGTTCCTTCAAAGTGATAGAAGTGCTGTTCTCCTGCTTCAGTCAATTTACTGGATATATTCTGACCGAAAACCAGTTGAGTGGAAGGTGATTCAGAAGTGACTAATTCAAAGGTATAGCTAGTCCCATTATCTGCGCCTACAATTTCTAGGAAGTAATCACCGCTATAGGGAAGGGATTGTTCAAAATCATTGTTGCTGTTAGTCAATTCATTCCCAGCCTGGTCTCTGAGAATCCAATAATTACCATTTTCTCCTGTGATTTTGTTGAAGTAGATATATTGCCCTGCTTCTGCTGAAAAACGATAGATGTCTGTTTCTCGTTCTCCTGCATCAAAGTTGCCATCTCTTTGTTCATCTAATGGAATGACAGGAACCTGGGTGCTGTTCTCTAAATCCAGTACTTGGAAGCGATAGCCCTCTTTTTCTATGTGCTCTTCTACACCATCCACAATCAAAGTGTAGGTTCCCGCTTCACTAAAAACCTTGAGCTGATTTTTACTAAAGTCACCACTGAACTCACTCTTGCCACTAGGAGAGATCAGTTGCCAATCTATATTACTTGATGTCGCTGTGAGACTATCAAAGTAAAGTTGCTGACCATACTCTACATCAAAGGTGTAGCGATTTTGTTGTCCGGGTGTGGTTAATGACCCTTCAATCACATTATCTGAATCAATTGGAGTCGTTGTCGTCGTACTGGAAAAGACTTGGAAGGAAAAGTTAGAATTGCTACGACTCTCTGAATTTAATACAACCCGATACTCTCCGGTTACTGGCAGTTCAATTTCAAAATCGCTGTCGAGATTGTTGTCGCTGAGTAGTTCTCCATCTGGAGTATAAACAGACCAATTTCCATACGACGATTTTTGAGAGTCAAAGTAGAGCCGTTCTCCAGCTTGTCCACTGACAGTGAAAGATTCTGCAATGCCTTTGGGGTCAAACTGAACGTCGATGACTTGTTGCGGTTGAATCGTTTCAGAAGTGGCTGCTAAATTTAAGACCTGGAATTCTACCTCAGTTGCATTATTACTATTGCTCAGTGTCAGATAATATTCTCCAGCCTGCAATGAAAGGGGGCCATTATCATATCTTGAATCAGTACTTGATGTATTTGTTAAAAGTTGTCGTCCAGCTCTATCAAATAACTTGGCGCTGACATATCCATTGCCCTCAATACTATCGATCAAAATCTCCTGACCTGCCTCTACACTGAACTTGTAGGCAATAGTTTCACGAGTTGGAACGGTTGGAGTAACTGTAGTATTTAGCTCCAGTGGAGTGGCTTCTCCTAAATCCAGTAAGGTGAAAGTAAAGTCATTAGAATCTTGGACATTAACACTTAGCCGATAATCTCCGGTTTGTTCTAATACAAAGGCATCAAGATCTTTACCCGGATACTGTCCGGTGAATACATCGGTATTGTCTGGGTTATAGAGGCTGACGTTATTGTACCAACTTGAGCCTGTTCCCTGAATTCCATCAAAGAAGATTAACGTGCCTGCATTAGCCTTGAGGGTGTATTCTGCTGCTGTGTCTCCTTGATACTCAATATTAAACCCATCATTAACCACCGCGTTTTGTGATATATCGTTCAGTTGAATCTGATAATTCACACTTTCTTCTGACTCATTGCTCAAAGCCAGAATATACTCTCCATCTATTGGAAGGGTAGCAGTTAAATCTTCAGAGAGAGAACCTGATTCTAGGACTGTTGCATCTCCTGAAGTTGAACTGGGAATGTAAAGTGTCCAAGTCGCTCCAGGTGTATTGAGTAAACTATCTAACTGCAATTGCTGACCCTGCGTGCCGGAAATTGAGTAAAGTACCGTTTCTTGAGCAGCGAGTTGGCTCAATACTGGAGTCCCATCTATCGCGAGAGGAAGTGTGTCATCTACGAGGACAAAGCCATACTCTCCCAGGTTGTCTTGATCGCCATCTACCGTTACAGTATATGAACCCGATTGATTTAGGGTTATTGGTAATCCATCTTCGGCTAAGTCACCTTCAAAGACAACATTGCCGGAAGGATTTGTAATCGTCACCTCTAGTGATTCACTTCCTAGACGGGCATCCAAATACACCATCTGACCCTGAGTTCCTTCAAAAATGAACTCATCTTGTTGGCCCAGTTTGCTGATATTTCCTATGGTGACCTGATTTAAGGTGAGCGGCATTTCTGTTGTAGTACTTGCTACAACTTGAAGTTGATAGTCCACTGGATCTGTACTATACCCCTGTAACATCAGATAGTATGTGCCATCTGACGGTAAGACAACTTCAAAGTCATTGGAGAGACGCTTATATTCTAGTTCTTCTAGTCCTGGGCTGTATAAATGCCAGTAGCTCGAATTATCCGACTGTTGAGAATCAAAATATAATCGTTGACCCGCTTGACCTGTAATTTGATAGAACTGGACTTCTGTGCCAGGGTTTAAAGTCATCCCCTCGACTAGACTTTCCATTGGCAATTGAGGAGCTAGGTCTAAATCTAACAGTTGGAAACTATACTCTTCAGTCGGTTCTCCTGCACCATCAATTACCAGTTGGTACTCGCCTCCTGTGGATAAGAAAAAAGGCTCGCGATACCAATCACTGACACTCAAAGAGTTATTGCTTATCCCTGTTATTTTGCCACTTGGAGCCAATAATTCAGCCTTCGTGTTACCTGCCTGAATCAAATTATCTAAAAATAATCGCTGTCCCCGACTGCCTGTGAAGGTATAGATATCCTGCTCTCCCTTTTCTCCAATCTCAGCCGTAACGGGTTGATTGAGAGTCAGGGGAGTTACATTTGTCTCGGGCGAGATGAGTTCAAAACCATAGTTAACGGGCGCTTCTCCTTTTGTACCGCGAATGGCTAGGGTATAAGTATCGTCTGTCTCAAAGACGTACTCAATATCCCGAGAGAGTGACTTTTCTTCAATTGCCTCATTACCCGAACTAAACAGCGTCCACACTCCACTTTCAATATCGTCTGAAGTATCAAAGTATAATCGCGCTCCTTCTTTTGCGGTAAATTGATACAGGTGGAGTTCTCGACTGGGATCTAAAACACCGGATTGAGGCTGGTCTGGAGCGATGGGTGTAGCTGAAGCTAGGTCTAAAAGACTAAAACTGTACTCTCCCGTGTATTCGTTACTCGCATCAACTTTAATTTCGTAAGTTCCAGCTTCAGTTAGGGTAATTGGCAGGGGATCGTATCTCCTCCCATCTGAGGAAGAAGAGTCTGTATTGTATGTCCAATCAAGAACTTCTTTCCCTGTCGGACTAGAGATGGTAATCGTATGAGATTTATAATAGTCACTATTTAGAAACAACTGATCCAAATAAATCCGCTGACCCACAACTCCTGTAAAGGTGTAGAGATCTACTTCCCCTTTTTCAGCTAGATTGCCTTTGACTTGTTGAGGGTTATCATGGCTGCTAACTTCAATTGCCTGAGTCACCGTATCAGGAGTAATGATTTCAAAGGCATATTCAACAGTATCAGTAAATTCTTCCTTTCCTTTTAATGCCAGAATATAGTCACCATCATGGGGGATAGTCACCTCCAGATAGCCTGTTGAACTTGAACTATTAAAGGTTTTGTCAGCTCCTGGAACCACATTACCGTAAGGATCATACAGTTGCCATTTTAATTTCCCACTATTGCTAATATCATCCAGGAACAGATGCTGACCTTTTTGAGCACTAAAGCGGTAGATATCATCCTCACTACCGGGAGCTAGAGTACCTTTTACCTCAGTATCCAATTCAACATGAGGCGCTAAATCTAGGTCTATTATGCTGAAACCGTAGTTACCAATCCGGTCATCTTCGGCATCTAGAACCAGGCGATAGTTGCCATTCTCTGTTAGGGTAATGAGCTTGTCGGTTGTTAAATTGGCATTTTTAAATTCAGATACTTCCTTACCACTGGGACTGTAAAGCTTGAGATTCCAATCTTTATAACTTCCAGTGTACTGTAACGGGTCGAAGTATAATTGCTGCCCCACTTGACCAGGAATCTGAAATTCGTGCTGCTCTCCTGGAACTCGAATTTGACCGAGAACTGTATCTCCCAGCGTTAAAACAGGGGGTGGTGTCCACTCTACCTGACCGGAAAGCGGATCGACTGTCATCCCTTCAGGGCCAATAATTAAGCCATATACCAAGTCATCTGAATCGGGGTCAATGGCATCGGCATCATAGCTGTAAAGCTGATTAATCCAAGCATCTACTTCTGGAGTACTGGTGAAAATGGGAGGACGATTCGGTGTATCGGTTAAAGATAAGGAATATTGCTGTAGTGCTGTTTCTCCTCGATTATCTGAAACTTCAACCACTACACTATAATTGCCTAATGGAATGGTATCAGTGTCCCAATCAATGACTCCAGTTTCTGAATCAATTGTCATCCCATCAGGCGCTGACAACAGTTGATAAGTTAAGGAATCACCATTTGGGTCGGTTGCTTCCACTTCATAGGTATAAATCTGTCCTCCAAGCACTTCCAGATTGGGTTCGGATGTAATATATGGCCCTTGATTTACCTCGGATAACACTACCAAGTCATACTCAAATTGGGTTTGATTGGGGTTGTAGAATACTAAGTTTCGGGTTTCGGTTAACTCGTTGGGATTGAATTGAGCATTATTAACCAAATGGCTGAAGTCATAATAGGGTAAACCTTCTGGGGTATATCCGTCTGGATTTTGCACCTCAACTTGAGGGTCGCTGATGTTAGTAACCGTCACCAGTAATGGCGCATCCATACTGTATGACCCTTGATTTTGGAGTTGTACCGCCGTTGATAACAACTCGGTTTCTTCGTTAAAATGGGTGAACCGATAAACTGCTTCTACACTCTCTGAAACATCTTCTAAACTATTGAAATTGGGTTCAGTTTCAGGAACTATTGAAGTCGGGATTCTATCTGATACAGGAGCCGTCATCCCTTGTGGAGCCTCAATCAGCCCCAGTTCTTCTATAATGACTTGAGTTGTACTATCTTCGTCGTTATTTACCAGCCGGAACATCACATCAAATTCCTGTCCGGCTGGAAGTCCTACTAAATTAACTTCTACTTCCCCAGTGGTAGAATCATAACGAACCCCTGGAGCGAGTTGAATCTCTTCCCCTTCTGTCCAATTAAGAATAGTTTGTTGTTCGGTAGAGAGGGTATGAACGATAGATTCACCTTGATCGTTTAGAATAGCGACTTCAATTGCATCGTTGATATGATTCGGGTCAGTGGTGTCAAACTCTGGAGTTAAAGTAAATCGTAATACTGAAGGCGTGTCGGGAACTGTAAACGAGACTTGCTCCGTTGGGAAAAAGTCTGACCCTTCTTGCAGCCGAAGCTGTTGGTTAAACTGAAGTGTAAAAGATTGGCTATCGCTTAATCCTTGAGAGTCTTGAACTTCTAGCTCAATATTATGTAATCCAGCGGCGGCTTTTCCCTTTAATAAGGCAGTGCCATCTCCATTATCTGTGAGAGTCAATCCTTCAGGCAGAGAATCAGAAGAAAAGCTCAGCTTATCTCCTGCATCGGGGTCAGTTGCTGTAATTTCATAGGTGTAGACTTCTTCACTATTATCTACTTCTGCAGGAGTACTGGTAAATTTAGGAGCTTCATTTTCGTCAATAACTTCAATCGTGAAGCGTTCCGTTACACTTTGTCCAGAGGGGTCGGTACTGCGAACTTGAATTTCATGTTCTGTTTCATCTTCAAAGTCTAAATCTGCTCCTGACTTGACCCGCAACTCGTTATCGACAATCTCAAATCGACCATTAGCATCATCAACCAGGGTGTAACGGTGGCTTTCTCCCGAGTCTGGATCTTGGGTAGAAAGTTGACCAATGATTGTGCCACCTGCACTGTTCTCTCTTACTTGATTCTCACTCAAGTCAATCCCGGTAGGCGGTTCTGAAAGCTGAGTTTGTTGATATCCCGATAACTTAAAGGTTACATGACTATGACTATCCTGAGAGTGAGGATTGACTCCATCTTCTAGCCAGGATAAACGAGCAATTCCTGATATATTGGCAATCTCGCCATCACTTGTGAGGAATAAAGCATCCAAATCTTGGCCTTGCTCAACACCCGTACTGGTTAATGAAATTGGTGCTGACAAGGTTTCTCCATTCACCTCCTCTACACTAAAACTCATGGATGTACCAGGAGAGACCTTATCTCCATTTTGGGTATTAACTTTGGTCAATAACGATAAAGTATTGAGAACTGCTGAGTCACCTATTGGATAGCTGATGGATTCTCCTGCAACGGTGAATACGACCTCATCACCTTGCCATTCCAATGACCACGGTACATCTTCTCCATTTTGCCAAACGTGTTCTGCTTGCTCGTGTAGGTCAGCTTGCGCCCCCGAAGGCCCAATGGCAAATTCATAAGTTGAGATGCCTCCACCCCGACCTTCTACACTCCAGAGTTTAGTACTATTGGCCCTAATGGCACCGATCTCAGAAAAGTTTGTTACTGGAGTTAGCGTTACAGGTGCAGCAGAGGATGAAGCTGACGAAGATGAATTAGCTATTTCAGATGCAGAAGAAATGGAAGTGGTTTCTTCTGTTTCAGATGCAGTAGAGGATGAAGCCGACTCTGACGGAGATGAATTAGCTTGTTCAGTTTCATCCGTCTCAAGAGTTGGAATAAATTCAATATAATCAATTCCAGCGAGATCTCCGCCATCCCCTGTTCCCGATAGTTCAATTACCTCTCCATTTGATAATGAGACGTTTTCAAGAACAGTTTCTCGCACTAAGGTTTGATTTCCCGGTTCTGTACTTCCCAGATCTTGATCTGCCTGCCATTGATATTCTGTATCTTCTAAATTCAGGGTAAAGTTAGCCTCTCCATCCGATTCATCATAGTAACCAACTATTACATCATAATTACCATCCGGTTTGGAAAAGGTAAATTCAGCCTTTCCAGTCGATTCTGCTTCAGAAGATAGAGTAACAAATTCACCTCCGGAAGCATGGTCAATACCCGTCGTTGTTTGATAATTTTCAAGATCTAAATCTTCTGCTTCAATACGAAATGGTAAAGGTAGATTAGGTAAAACTGGAACTAGCTCAATATAATCTACCTCCGCTAATTCTTCTCCATTTCTTGTAGCGCTTAAGCTCAGCACATCCCCAGGATTTAAAGTAACACCTTGTGCTAATACCTGCCGCACTAAACCGGATGAATTTGAATCTAATTTCCAATCGAACTGTTCTCCACCTAACTCTAAAGAAATCTCACTTCCACCCCGAGCTTTGACGATAATATTGTAGAGACCTGAAGTTCCTGTAAAAGTTGATTGTGCTGTTCCATTACCACCCGATTCACTCAAGCGAATTAATCGATCCTCAACTTGATAATCCCCAGACAATTCCATGTCTTCCCCTTGCAAACGAATCGGGGTTGGTAGGTCTAAATCTAAACCTGTAATTGGATCTAAGGCAGTAGAAAATATTTGATTGTCTGTCGGTTCTTCTAAATACCAAAGTGCTTGTGACCAGACTTCCAATCCCGTTTCAGAAATCTCCAATCCATTATTATCAAAGGTAATAGGAATATTGTCTGCTGTTGCTGGCTCTACTAAAGGTAATAACTCATTAAATAGCTCACCTAACACTTTTCCTGCATAAGGAGTTAAGGGTTGGAAAGTAGGATATGAATTGTTAGGTTCAGTTGAAAAATTATCTGGCATGGGTTTAACACTCTGGAAAAAAGCAGCAGACAGACATCATCGATCTAGAAAAAGATCGACTCTTGAATCAGCAAGCGTGGCAGATAGTAGTACAGAGCTACATTTCAGGACAATTTTCTATGCCATCCTGTAGGATGCTATAAAGCAGCGGCTACGTTCTTACCAATCGCTTATCAGAGGTATTGTGAGTCATCGGTACACCGGACTTGAAGTCCGGTGCCTGCGATGACTGCTTTCCGCAGTAAGAAATATTGTTTTATACGGAGAGTTTTGTCCGTATCTCAGTGGTAGAAGAAGTGATTTCAATTTAATATTTCCTTTTAAATTCTTATCTAAAAAAATAAGAATAAAAGCTGATATAAATACTAAATTGGCTCGACGTTGAATGATTGCGTTCTTATTTTCTAGATTAATCCGGATACATAGCCCTCGTCAAGAGAAAATAAATAATTCGCTTAAATTCAAGTATTTCAGGGGTTTATTTACTTAAAAACACGGAGATTAATAAATGATTTTAATTTTTTATACGTGTTTTCTACTTCATAATTTTGATATCTTATGTGGCCAAAGCGAACCTCGAATTTTTGAAGAGTTTGAGATCGTAATTTATTGATTTCGTTTGAGCAGAGAAAGTTTATCTTTAGTCGTCGGTACACGGCCTTTTTAAGGCGATGCCTGCGATTGTCTTCATCCTCCGTTAAATACTAAGTTATATTTATTGGATATTTAATTCAAAAGTAGTAACAGTCTATATATTGATTGTTGACTTGATGATTCTTTTAAGCTTCAGCATAATGAAAACTTTGATGCTGTAGTTACATTTATTGTGAGGTATTGACAACTTTCGGCAATTCTTACTCTGAGCGGCAAGAACCGCACAATACAGCTATAATATACACGACTTGATTATATGACTGTAAGTCATATCTATCATCTTTATCCCGTGGTTTGTCTGACTGGAAGAAAATAGTGAGTTGTCCCGTATTTTCAATCAATCACTCAGAGTCTGCCGTAAGAATTTGCCAAGCAAAGATGCAAGTTTATGTTTATTGTTCAGAAATCAATTCGTTGCAAATTTGTTTGAAAACTTTCGATAATTGCCATCATTCTTTGTCGTTTTTTCTCTTCTTTGATTGCCTGTTGCTCAGCCTTGAATGCTGCAATCCGCTGTTTCAACTCACCATCCGACATATACGATTGTTCAGAGGGCGGCAAGGCATTTTGAGTATATTGTGGATTAAAGAGTGTTTTAGCTCCGCTTAAATAGCCCTTAACAGCTTCAATAAACTGTTTTTTCAGTTGAGGTAGTTCACGGTTTTCAATATGTCTCCAACGGCAAGTCATCCCTATCTCACGGCAAGCAGAGTAGGCAGCTGGAGTTAGTCCTTCTAAAGTTCCTTGATGGAGACAGCTCTGTACGCTATCCCAAGCTTGCTGTTCTTCTGGCGCGTGTCCTACCATTTCAAGCAATCGAGCTGGATAGATAGATGCTCCTTTGGGAAGTTTGCAGCATTCATTCGCTAAATGGTCGAGTTGAGAGGGAGACAAAACCTTAATTTCTTCCATCCACACTTTGATGGCAATAGCAGGCAGATCTTCAGCATCATCGAAGTAACTGACCAAAAACTCCATAAATTCTCTAACGTTCATAGCTCCATTGCTCCTCATACTCACGGTTTACTTGATCCAAAATTTGGTCAATATCATGGGGTAATCCTGATGGGGTGACAGGATTTTCTAAGCTTGACTGTGCAATGGCTAATAACGCCGATGGGTCACAGTTGTAATGCTTCTTGCAGTAACGCTTAGCGTGGTGTACCGTAGCCTTGGCCTTACCTTTGTAATGGCTGCAACGGCTCAAATGCTGCCGGACAGCTTCTAGAAAACCTTCGTCCCATTGCCCATCACTTTCCCTGGCCCCAATCACCATCAACTCGTGGCGACACTGCTCCGCGTCTTCGTAGTTGATTAATTTATCAATTAACGTAGTTTTAGCAACTTCATTATGTAGTACGCTGGGGGAACTTTGATTTGATCCAGAATTTTTGTTGTGGCCAGAGTTAGGAATGATATCTGTCTCCACTACGAAATCTAACTGCACATCTTCGACTTGATCTTCCTCTTCGTCCAAAAAATCTAAATCAGGCAAAGTACTAAATCTTTCTTTTTCCGCGTCAGCGGCTTTATTAGAAAAAAGATTTTTAGAGTGATCGTTAGATATTTGATTATTAGATATTTGATTATTATTATAATCATGCGGTAATGATTCCTCCTTCGATGCGGTAGCCGTTACCCCATCGATTTGCCCATCGCTTACCCCATCGACTTGGTCATCATTTACCCCATCGATTTGCCCATCGCTTACCCCATCGATTTGGTCATTGTTACCGGAGGAAACGGTAATATTTACCCCATCGGTAAGACGTTGAATGAGAGTTTTGACATTTAACCTGTACTCCAACGTTTTATCCCATTTGTTAGTCGAAGATTGCTGAGTTCGTTTTTCAATCAACCCCAGTCCAATCAGTTTATTGATGTTAGAACGAATTGTTTTCTTAGACTTTAGCCAAGGAAGCCATTTCAAAAAATGCTCAATTTTTTCATATAGCCACATTCCCGGAATGGGCTTAGATTCGTCTGGATTAGATTGATTAAATGATATTATTCGTTGAATTTCAGACTCTCTGGCTTTTGACCAAGCTTCAATAACAGAAAGTACTTGAGCAGCGGTTACAGAACCTGTTAACTCTACATACTCTGCTCGGGTTACGACGTAATATCCCTGGTGCGGAATATTGTAAACTGAGGTCATGAGTTAAACTCCTAAAGTTTCTAGAAAGATGAGAGTGTACTGATATTAGTTGTTAGTCATTAGTAGTTAGTAATTAGTTGTTAAGTAGGGCAGAAATAAACTCTAACTCTAAAAGCCAATTACCTTGCTGAACAGGACTTCTAGCATAAGCGTATTGTTCAGTTAATTCGGCTTGGCTACTTAGTAGTTAGTAGTTAGTAAAGAGTGGATGAGTCTTCCGGCCAAGAACTAAGAACTAAAAACTAAGAACTAAAAACTAAAAACTAAGAACTAAAAACTAAGAACCAAAAACTAATACTCAATATCGGCATAATTAGGGTCATAATTTTTCAAGAAATCATGAAAATCTATCAGTTCCTGCGGGGATAACTGAGACGAATGAGTTTTGTTATATCGAGACTGGATGAAATCTTTCAGCTCAAAAAGACTCATTTCGTAAGATTCAGCCCATTGCTTAATAGAATCAATCCAAGATTCACGATTAAAACTTCGGCTACGCTCAGTTTTAACATCGAGCGCAGTCGAGATGTTAAATGCAGTTCCATTATCAGTTTTATTGATAGGAACCATCTGTGAGCCGGGTTCGTCTTCTGAATATTCGGCATACTCTTGCATGACAGTTTTTATCTCAATCCAGCTTTTTGATTGCTTCTGCATCTGGATAATTTTTTCGCTCTCCGGATTCCGTTCTCCATCCTTAATCCAAGGAATTATAAACTCAGTAAAATTCTCACTATTGGGAACTTTAAAACCACTGGTTAAGCAACAAGAGCTAGATTCTCCGTTCGAGGCCGTTGCTTCCCCTTCAATGAAGAGAGGTTGGTACACTGCATGAGCGAAAAACATATCGTTTTTAGGTTCTTTATCTCCGGTCAACTCTTGATAAACTGAGATAAATTTGTTAACAAAGCTATCGGTGTTTTGGTAATACTGATAACTCTTGATAAAGCTCATACCTGCATGACCTGAGCATTTTAGACGGAAAGGCAACTCGCCTAATGGTTCATTATTCTCGTCGAGGAATAAGACGACTGCATAACTAAAAGCCTTCCATCCATACTCTTTATTACGGCGACCCGCATCAAATAGAGTGACCTCACTACCATTTGACATATAAGGTTTAGAACGATGCAGTATGACTAGCCGTGGATTGGTACATAAAAACAGCTTTTCGGGTTGTTTTGCCCCTTTAAAACTATGGTTGACTTCCATCCAGCTTGATGTGGGAATGAATCCGGCTGCTTCAACACAGCTTTCTCTGATTGCTATCCCAAAATAACTACATCGTACTGGATTAATAAATTGAGCGTATGGAACAACCGTAGATTCACCTTTGAACTTTTCATCGTTGAAACCGAAATCCATTTGTTTTCTCCTTATTGCATGATAGTTGTTAGTGGTTAGTTATTAGTTATTAGTTATTAGTAGTTAGTCGTTAGGGGTTGCTGTGAGTGATTAGTAGTTAGTAGAAGAGGGCATAAACCTTTAACACAAAAACTGAAAACTAAAAACTTTTCAAAAACTAAAAACTTGTATAATCATTTTCGATATATCCCTAGATTCAAGATATGGGATAAAATATGCCCTAATCTGTTTGCGATTGTTGGATTTTTGATGATAACATCACTTTAATTTCTTCTAATTTGTCTATGATTTCGGATGCAATTTCTATTTCCTGTGTGGTCATCGGGGTTTTCGTGATTGCTCCTCGGATTGCAATTTTCAGGTTTAGTGCTTGATAGTAATGATCTGAATTCATTCTTTCTCCTTATCTTTGATAGTGGTTAGTGGTTATCCCCGCCTACGCGGGGACAAGGTTATTAGTAGTTAGTCGTTAGTCGTTAGTTGTTGGTATGTAAGTCGGCATTTTTCGGGAAGACGATAGACCTAATTGGGATACTTTGGATTCTTACTAACTATTTTTGCGGTCAGACAAGGCGCGAGGTTTCCTCGCCTAGGGAATGCTGACCAAGAGAAGGCCGTGTAGCTTCCTAGAATTTGTCTGAAGAGCCTTAGTTAGTGGTTAGTAGTTGGCAGTTAGTAATTAGTCAAGAAGTCTTTAAACTAATAACTAAGAACTAAAAACTAAAAACTTGCATACTAAATCAAGCAGCAACTGAGGATGAATTGAGCATGGCTAGGGCTGCTTCTTCTCTTGTCTCGAATTTCTCCCCTGTTTCGAGTTCCCATCCGGTTTTATCGCTGTAAATCATCCCTAAAACTTCACCGTTATGGATGACATTTAACCAACCCATTCCAGCCGCCATGAAAGAAAGCGCCGGGGGTTTATGTGTCTCTAAGCATCCACGCTTGTTACTCATTAGATAGACGTAAGAATCAGGAATTGATTCAACTAAACTTGAATAGTTTTTTCGTGCATAAGCTTCATCTGATGATTCGATTTCAACTGTTTCAGACTCCTGATTTTTCTGAATTAAGATATGATATTTTTCAGTGTCTAATTGTTGTTTGCTGTCTTCTATGAGTTGTTGACGATTCTCTTGAGGGGTTTTGGAGAAGTCGAATTTACCTTGTTGTGTCATCCATTCTGTATGGTCTACATTTGCAGAACGTAATACTGTTAATAAGTATTTATACCCTTCTTTTGAACTGTCAGACTGGTCACGAATAATAGCGTCCTCATGAGCCACATTGTAATGCTCAGCCCATATTTTCAAAGTTTTCTTGAGCTTAAACCAGATGTATAAAACGTCTGTTTGACTATCCCATTGAGCTTGTTCCGACAGTTGAATGGGTTCGCGTGAGTTGAATTCACTAATTATTTCATCAAGCTGTGTTTCTGAGAAGTGATGAGGATTAGTACCAATAAATTTACTATCTTTTACCTCAACTTGATGGTAATGTTCTTTAACTAATTGAGCCACTTTGACTGCCATGACTGGCAATCTTAATTCTCGCTCATGAATTATTTGACTGTCTGATTCATCTGATGAGCAGTTCTCAATACGATCTACCTTTTCCATAGAATAAGCATGATTTTCTATGTCAGAAATTAATCCTAAGAGCAAATTTTTATCTTCTTTATAGTTAATAAGCTTTGCCGTTAGCCCAATAACCTCGCTCCGCTCATATTCAACGTTGTCCACCTCAAGTTTTTCTAAAAAAATCTTTAACTGCTCTTTAGAATCAAATTGGTAGACAAAATCACTTTCAGGTAGTGATTCAGGTAGTGATGGGGTAACATCCTCTTTAATATCTGACAATTGTTCGTTACATCCAAATAGAGCATCTATAGCTGATTTCAGAGTAGCGATCGCCTCAACATCTCCCTCAACATTTGCAATCACCGCTTTTAAATTCGCTAAACTACTGGCTGTTGCGTTTTCTAAGTCTTGTAGCTTTGCTGCTTCTACTTGCAATGCTTTAATTTGAGCGTGAATATCGTCGATTTTTGTGGCAAATAATTGCATGATTTTTCCTTAATACTTTGTTGGAGTTATAACTATTTACGCTGGCCGTAAAAAACTTGTTATTTGGTCATATAAATCGGAGTCAAATTTGTCCGATCCATCAACAGGTAATCGATCTGGTAAGCGAATTAGGTAGTGTCGGTTAGTTTTTACCCATAGCTCTTGACCTGCAAATTTAGTCATCATCACTTCAACAATCACTGTTTTTCGTGGTGTTCTCCGACACATTTTTCCTCAGTATTTTGTTGTGATGGGGGCAAGCCATGCCCCTATTTATTAGTAGGTGCGTTATTAGTAGGTGCATAAAGAACTCTTCAGACCTTATAATCAATCACTAAAAACTAATTACTTTGATTCCGGCGTAGCTTCCTCCTCAAAACTTTCAAGCTGTTTAATCGCTTCATGAGTTAGATTTAGTGCCGCTTTAACAATCAATTCTTTAAGATCAGGTCTGGATGGAGAATTGGATGCAATTTGATAAATTTCTTGAATGTTCAAATTGCTCATTAATCCAGAAAGAGAAATTTGATAGTACTTAAGAAAGTCAGGACGATCAATGTATGTGTTTGTATCTTTCATGGCTTTTTTCTAAGTAAAATGTGTCGAATATGGGGGTGTAGTTTACCCCCAGGAATTAGTTATTAGTAGTCATGTATTAGACCTTATAACTAACTACTAATAACTTGCATATTTGGATACTAAAATTCGTCAAAATCTGGATTACACAAGTTCCAGTCCATAACTATGCTGCCTGGAATAATCAGACTCATGTAGTTTTTGATGCTGCGCTCATCAAACAAATAAGGAGTGTAGAATTTGATTTTCTCTTCAGTCGGAATTCCTTCCTCATCCACTTCTGTGTAATAAGAAATCGCATACTCATTTAGAGTTTCAGGCGACTCAACGACCATCTCGGTCTGCTTTTTGCGTCGTACTACGTCTAACTCAACAACCTTCTCACTTTCAATTTCTGCAACGTAGCGGCGTAAATTGCGTTGCTCTACCGCCCAGTCTATCGCTTGATGAAACGGTGTCCAAGCTTCATCTTCACTCAGCCAATAACCATTACACGCCTGAACCTGTAACTCATAGTTGCTATAGCGCCAATTTAGCTCGTGACGTACATAGCGCCAGTTGCGACCGTCTATAATTCCGTGAATTTCTGAGTGAAATGTTACCTGTTTACCATCTCGGGCAACAATAGCTTCGGTCGGTTGATATTGCTCAACACTGCAATCGATGTACAATGTAGTCATTGCAGACTCCTTATGTTTGTGGTTTGCATTTGAGAGAGGGACAAGTTTGACTGCTGGTTACCTCTCTCTTCTGCTGTCTTTTTATTATACCGCTAAGTTCTTAGCAGTGTCAAGCACTTGACGAAATCTTTTTCTGACAGTAGGATTGAAGTAAGCGATGGAGTGACAAACAATGCGGGAAGGAGAATTAAAATCAAATATTGAAACCTTAAGGAAATCTCAGGGATTAAAACAAACAGAGCTGGCAATAATGACTGGTGTTAACACAAGCACAATTCGGAACTGGGAAAAAGGACGTACCGGATTGGAAATTTTTGAGTATGTTGCTCATTTGTGCGAGGCATTAAAATGTAGCCCATCTGATTTAATTGAGCGCGTCAAAGATGAGACTAGTAAAGAGTCAGTAAAAAAAATCATACCTTAAAAAACTTACTACTAAACCTGCTACTAAAAGAATACCCAAGCGGCTAAGTGTTAACGAAATGTGTAAGGTGCTTGGAGTATCTTCTACACCGTTGAGAAAAGCGATCGCGCAAGGTAACGATTACTTTGCTATTTATACTCGTGATCGCTGTGGTCAAGCTTACCGTGCTATTGATGTAAGTAAGCCAGGGACTAAAATACCAAGATGGAAGTTTGAGGAGATCAGCTAGCTTCGCACGTTTCGTTCTGCGACACCGTAAATATTGAGATGTAAACTTCTGTCAACTAGGGTCTGCTCTGACAAACGGAGACTCGATTAGAAGTGCCATGCAATAAACTTACACCCCGTTTGGATCAGAGCAGCGCAGAACGAAACGCCCCAACAAAGATGCTATATGTACGATAGTGCAAAATCTATGAAACGAGGAAGCAGCCTCCAGTCTTAGTAGATAACTTGTACCTTAGAAAGAGGGCCGCAATCGTGCAACAAGCGCCTCCAACTGTCCCCAGTCAAAATTTTTTAATTGTTATGCGTATTCTTATTGTTAATCCGCCACATCTAGCAATCGGCAGTCGCATTCCAAAAGAACAGCTACCACCACTGGGGCTTCTATGTATCGGTGGGCCGCTAATCGATGCTGGACATGATGTGACGCTGCTTGATGCTGAGATTGGCCCACTTTCACACGCAGAGATTGTGGAAAGAGTAGTCAACCATTGCCCACAACTACTGTTAATTGGTCACTCGGGTTCAACTTCGGCACATCCCATTGTCGTTGAATTGACACGTCACTTTCGTCAGAAGTTACCGCACTTGAAGATTGTCTACGGTGGGGTTTTTCCAACTTATCACTACCGCGACATCTTAGAGAGTGAACCTCAAGTTGACATTATTGTTCGCGGTGAAGGCGAAGCGACCGTAACCCGACTCATTACAGCTATAGAAAGCGGCGGAGAACTTAATAACGTTGATGGGATTGCTTTTCGCTACAGAGATCAAATTGTTGAGACTCCCCCTGCTATTGCGATAACCGACCTCGATGCTTACCGCGTTGGCTGGGAGCTGATCGACTTGAAAAATTACAGCTACTATGGTGGTAAACGAGCTGTGGTTATGCAGTTTTCGCGCGGTTGTCCCCATCTTTGCAATTACTGCGGACAGCGTGGTTTTTGGGCGCGTTGGCGACATCGTAATCCTCAGAAATTTGCCCAAGAGATTGCTTGGCTACATCGAACTCATGGCGTAGAGTTAATTAACCTAGCCGATGAAAATCCCACGGTTAATCAAGCGCTGTGGCAAGAACTCTGTGAGGCAATTATTGCTGAAAATATCGATATAACTATTATTGGCTCAACCCGTGCCGATGATATTGTTCGCGATGCGGATATCTTATATTTATACCGTCAAGCAGGAGTCGAACGATTCTTACTCGGTATGGAGAATACCGACGAAGCAACACTGAAAAAAATTCGTAAGGGAGGAACCATCAAGAGCGATCAGGAGGCAATCCGTTTATTACGACAGCATGGTATCCTTTCTTTAGCAACCTGGGTCACTGACTTTGAAGAAGTTACTGATTGGGACTTTCTCCGTTCTCTGCGGCAGCTACTTTTATACGACCCAGACCAGATCATGTCGCTGTACGTTACGCCTCATCGATGGACAAGTTATTATCGCATGAATTCCCAACGGCGCGTTATTCAGCTCGACCAGCGATTATGGGACTACAAACATCAGGTACTAGAATCGCTTTATATGCCGCCTTGGAGAATTTTTCTCTGGGTTAAGTTGATTGAGCTAGTGCTACAGGGACGACCCAAGGCTTTATGGCGGTCTTTTCTTCAGCCAGACCGCGCTGCTAGACACGGTATGAACTGGTTTACTCGTATGGGTAGACGTGTCTTACTGCATGAGTGGTGGAACTTCGCTTCGCGCGATCGCCGAGTCCAAAATGGCCCAACGCTCTTACAATTCTGGGGTGCGCCGCAGGAGAGTCAAGAGATTCCTTTACGTCTTTCTAGTCGGCACAAAGTCTTATAGAATATCTGACTGAATCTGCTACTGTGAAGCTGAACATTGCTGCTTTTTAAAACTTACTTGTAAACCATCACGGGGATGTGGAGTAATACTTGCACCCATTGTTAAGTCTTGGTCTGCAAGAAGTTCCCATTCATAATGACGTGCCAACATAGCAGCAAAAACTTTCATTTCTAACCGAGCAAATTCTTTACCCAAACACTCTCTAACGCCACCACCAAAAGGTATATGACTAAAGATTTTGTTTTTATTTTCTGCTCTTTCTAGACTGAAGCGCTCGGGGTCAAATTCTTCTGGAAGTTGATAAACTTCTCTATCTTGATGAGTTTTTCCCACCACATATTGCACCACCCAACCTTTAGGAATTGAATAACCATTAAACTCGCAATCTTCTATGACTTCTCGAAAACCACCACCAACTGGAGGAATGAAACGCAATACTTCTTTGAGAACTTGCTCTAAATAAACCATTTCTTTTAAATTATCGAGGTTGAGTGGTTTGTCTATTCCTAGTCGATTTTGCTCTGTACAAATGTGAGTGAATATTTCTCTATGTTGCGCCATCAATAGACAAAAAGAAACTAAAGCAGACGTAAGAGTTTCGTGACCTGCAAATAATAAAAGAAGTACTTGGTCTTTGAGTTCCTCTAAAGATAAACTATTTCCTTCTTCGTCTTTAGCTTGCAATAAAATTCCTAAAGCATCTTCCCCTAAATCTTTTTCTTTCTAACGCTTCAAGATAATTTTTTCAATTTCTTCTAGCATTAGGGTGCGACAGCGTAAAGCTTTACTAAATTTCGTCCAAGGAAGACGTATGGGAAGAGTAAATAAGCCATTACACCACTCCTCAAATAGCTCTCCTAAAACTGTTTGTAACCCCCCATCTTTACCGACGAATAACTTGCTTGCAATATCGAAAGTATAATACTAAGTCCGGTTGCCAAAACCCGTTTATAATTAAAGAAGAATAATTTGGAGAAATTGAATGCCCAAGAAAGCTTATCTAGCTCCACATTTGAATTCATTTTAACTTAAACAAAAGTACCTTAAAAGTAAAGATTCTGTAGAATCCAGAAGATGGCACTTACTTTGGAAAGTTTCGTTGGGGTGGACTCTTAAAAATAGTGCAATTGCTGTAGGGATAAATTATGATTATGCCCGTGAAGTCCTCAAGAAATATAATAACTTGGGAGAAGAAGGGATAGAAAATCTTAAAAATAAGCATCTGAAACGGCGAGGGGGTAAGAAGTCATTATTGACTGACAAACAACTGGAAAAATTAGCCAAAGAATTAGAATCGAGACCACCAGATGGAGGAATTTGGACAGGCCCCAAAGTGGCTCGTTGGATTGAAAAAGAAAATTGCGTTGAAAAAGTTTGGAATCAAAGAGGATGGGATTACTTAAAAAAGCTCAAATATTCCTGTCAAAGTCCGAGACCTAAACATAGGAAAGGAGATGCTGATCTACAAAAAAAATTTATAAAAACCTTTCCTTCAAAGGTTGATCAACTAGAGAAGCAATATCCAGAGGCTGAAATCGATGTATGGTTTTTTGACGAACATAAAGTCGGATTAAAACCAATTTTAAGAAAAGTCTGGAGTCCGATTGGAGAAAGACCAACAGCAATTGTTAGTCATCGCTATGAATGGCTATATGTCTATGGATTTGTTAAACCTAAAACCGGAGAAACTTTATGGTATCTAATTCCTAGAGTCAATACTTTATGGTTAAATCTTGTTTATAAGAGCTTTGCTATTGATGCTGGGATTTCTGAAAAAAAAAGCCTTATTGGTAGAAGACAATGCCGGATGGCATCGGAGTCAAAAAGTCAACATTCCTTCTGGAATAATAGTGGAATATTTGCCGGCTTACTCCCCAGAGTTACAACCGGCGGAAAGACTATGGACGCTAGTAGATGAACCGTTGGTCAATCAATATTTTGAAACAATTGATGAAATTGAAGAATTATTAGTTAAACGTTGTAATATTCTGAGTGAAATGAAAGAAGAAATTAGAAATTTGACTCATTATCATTGGTTAAATTTTCTTTAATTTCTTAAGGGGGCGTGGTAACCGGATTTGGTATAATTTCTCAATTCGGGATACCAGGTTAAAGTCCCCATGCGTGTCCATTTTTCGAGATCACGAGTTGTCAGAGCTTCTATTGTGGGTAGATAGCTAGCTAATGCTCTAGGTTTGAAAGCTTCAAACATGAGCTGACGACGTTGAGTGTGCATAGCTCCTCCTATCACAGATAGAGAATTTTTTCCTAACAAAGTTTTAGTACTAGCAGGCCAAGTCGCAGAAAAATATTTATTTTCGTTGGTAAATAAAAATCGGTTGGCTTCGGAACCTATCATGACTATGGTAGGGCGAGTAAAAATATTAGTTTTGAAAATCTTTCCGTACTTTTTTTGACGCTTATCAATGAAATTTGAATCGTTGAAGAATGGGATAGACTCGCCAATGAGAGGTAGACCTAAGTTTCCTGGAGGTAAAGAAGATGCTTTTTTAACGGTATTGGTCATAATCGTATTTTTCATATAAAAGTAGCAATCAATGCTTATGGTAGAACATCCTTACAATTTCAACCTGCGTGTTGGTGGTTCGCACTTTTGCAACTTACGCAGGTATGGTTGGCGTAGCAAGCGCGTGATTCTGTAGCGTGCCGCTATGAGCATAACAATTTTAAATTTAAATTGATGCTAAGGCTATTAGAGCCGGAGCTTTTCGGTGAATTCTTGTTCTACGCGAATAATAAAAGTATGCCATACACAGCATATATAGTGTTAGCTATAGTGTGTTGCAAGCAGCACATTTAAAGCACCCATGACTATCAAGAATATCAAGGCTGTCACCTACCTTCCGTCGAAGTATCACAAACAACTCAGACAATATATGAAGCAGCAGAAGTTCAGTGAGAGTGCTGCCCGAAGTTGAAGTTGTTAAGCAGTTCTTCGATAGTATGCCGGAACCCGGTAGCGAACTCAAGGTGTGGGTTGAGCACATTATTGGCGTAATGCTGTTGAACTAAGCCGGATAGTCACCCAAAACAGTGAGGTTGATTGTGTATTTATACGCTCATACAGGCTCTCTGACAAAAACCTTGTTTGAGCATTATGATTGCTCGGATAAGGCTTTACCTGAGACGGGTTATCGTCCGCCAGAATTTCTTCAAGTTAATCAATTAGCTGATTCTAATTACCCAGAAGCATCAACCCATTATCGTGATAGTGATTGGGAAGTAACGCGAGTTGAAACCTATACCCCAGATTTGCCAACGGGTAAGTACGACATGATTGTGATTTGCTATTGCCAATACAACCCGATTAATGCACCACTTCACCCCATGCCTGAGCGTCAGGTTTCTATAGATTCATTTGGGGGAGATGAAGCTGCTTATCCTTTTTGCTTGACTTCAAAAATTTAGGATGATTTTTGCTCGGATGCTCGATAGTCTCAATAAATTCCCAGCAATCACGACCGGGAATGAACCGGGCTTTGACCTGGACAAAATAGCGGTCAGCTTGTTCTTCCTTTTCCACTTTAGGATTATACTGGAACGGCTCGACAGGTGCATCTTTCCAAATTAACGGGATGTGTGAAGCTTTGAGAAAATTCACTTTTTTAGTCTTCTCAACTTCATCATTCTTGAGCCATTCCATGCGCTCCGGCGTGTAATTTTTGTGAATAGTGACCACTGGCGTTTTACAGGTCGGGATATATTGCCAAATTCCACATAATCTAAATTCATTTAAGTTATATTTTTGATCAGGTTTATCTCTCCACCTTGTTACTTGAAATTCTACTATATGTGGTTTGTTTTTATTATGGAAATGGAAAATTCTTGGATAAACCAATAAATATTTATTGAAGTTATCAGAGTTTTCTATCTCTTGTTGAAACCTGTATCTATTACCCTTAAAACAGAGTTGATATAACTTGTCCTCTATCTCAATATTATAGTATTGTCTATCATGAACAACAGTAGTAACAATTTTTCCTTTAATCACCCCCACTGCTGAGAATAATATTTCTGTTTGAGATTTCTGTTTCGACTTTGACTTACTCTTCCGTTTCTTCTGCGTGGTTTCCGGTTGTTGCTGTTGTACGACTTCGCCTGCATCATCTGGCGTAACATCAATTGACGTAACCTCGACTGGTGTAACAGGTTCGCTTACGGCAACTTGCGTAACAGCTTCTACAGGTTTAATCTGTGCTTGTAATCCTCTTATTAATGCTTGATATTGTCGAATTTGCTTAGGATTTTTAGCAGTTTGTAATAAGGCTTTAATCCGCTCAATTTGTTGTTGTGGGGTTAAAGTTTTAGTCATGGCAAAATAAAATAGGCGTTTGTTATCGCTTCGGCAGATGTCAGAAGTAGGAAGTCAGAAGTTAGAAGTTGTTTTTTCTCGTAATTTAGTGGTCAAGACTTTCTAGTTCAAGAGGTATAAATCGGGTTTGGTGACCCCCGCTACAAATTTACTTTATTCAGTAAAAAAATTAGTAGTAGGTCAAAATCCCCGACTAAAATTTAACTTCTGACTACGCCTTAACGGCGGGCTACGCCTACACACTTCTGACTTCTGACTTCATTATTTCTCTGCGTACTTTTAACTTAATAATTCACTACATTTTATAACTTTTTAGCTTTCTCCATTTTAACATAATGATTAACTCTCAAGTCTAGACATAGCAGTTAATACAGCTTTTTTATTCTCTTCTTAACATTACTTCTTTGTGTAGAGTTTTGGTTCTATGGCAATCGCGACACCGTTGAGGCAGTGGCGGCCTACCATGTCTATAAGGTTTTTTATGAACAAGTTTTCACTAAAGATCAAACTAACAACGAAAAATTTTATTCAACGCGATCGCGATTGTCATGCCACCCTTGATTGGATGCTATGGGGATAACAGTGTAATACCTTACGACTCCATATAGCTTTCCGCTCCTAAGTGCCGCCACAACCTTTACCATCGGATGAGCTACAAGTGTTCTCTATATCCCTATCTATATCTAGGTTTCGGCTCCCAAGCGGTTAACAGCCTTTTCTCACTGAGGGAGCTACAAGTATTCTCTGTATCCCTATCTATATCTAGGTTTTAGGTTATGCGCGTAGAACAATTTTTCTCATCAAGGAAGATGTAAATATTCTCTGTATCCATTGCTATATATATGTTTTAGCCTATTCCCGTAGAACAATTTTTCTCATCGAGGGAGATGTAAGTATTCTCCATATCCCTATATATGTCTAGGTTTCAGCTTATTCGCTACGGACAATTTTGACCACCGAGGAAGCTGTAAATATTCTCCGTATCTCTATCTCTGTCTAGGTTTGAAGTTATTCCCGCAGAACGACCTTTGCCACTGGGGGAGCTACTAATATTCTTCGTATTCCTTTCTCTGTCTAGGTTTTAGGCTATTCGCGTAGAATAATTTTCCTCATCAAGGGGGATGTAAATATTCTCTGTATCCCTATCTAAATCTGGGTTTTAGCATCAAGAGCGGTTAACAATCTTTCGTCACCGAAGACAACGACATATTTACCTTAGAGACGATAAACAGCCGCTATGAAGTTGTAAGGTCAGTTGTCCGTGGTATTCCCTTCGCTTCATCTCCCGTACCTTCCGTGTACGGTTCCAGTCATCGCGGTCTAGGGCTAAGTGGCACGGACTGCAAAGCGCTCTCAAGTTTTCAACAGCGCAATTGGCCGGATTGTGATCTAGATGAGCAGTTGTGAGGGTAAATCGTTGAGGCTTGGGGACATAAATAATTCCTAACTCCTGGTCGTAAACCTCTTTGTAGAGTTTAACCAACCACTGTGGATGATGTTCAGTGAGCCACTGTTCGGTTGATGGCAGAGAAACACCGGGAGGTCTGCAAGGCTTACCACATTTTTTACACGTCCAATTGGCGGCTGCTTTGATTGAATACGCGATCGCTTCCCAATTGTCTGGGTACAAGCTTCTGTCTACTGGCATTATTCGTTAGTTATTTATGGGGCTGCGTGTAGAATTTCATTCTTCAGAGAGAATAGATGGCTTCCAATTTCTGAAAGTTAATTAGATTTTGTGCAATTGATAGTCGCCCTCCGTCGTTATACGCCTATCTTTACGAAAGCTGCTGACACAAGGCTACTACAAGAGCGCGCTTACTGCGCCAACGCTAACGGCGAACGCCACATCATTTTACACGAAATCTGCTAGTATGCTATAGATAGCATACCTCATTTTAACTATAGTATGTCATTACTAGCACATATAAAGCACCTATGACCACTAAGAATATTCGGGCTGTCACCTACCTACCACCTCAATACCACAAAAAGCTACGTCAGTACATGAAGCAGCAAAAGTTGAGTGAGAGTGCTGCAATTGTAGAGATTGTGAAGCAGTTCTTTGATGAGCCAGCAGAACTCAACAGTGAACTCAAGGTATGGGTTGAAGCAATTATCCAAGACCAATTGACAGACACTCAAACCGAGGTGGCACAGTTGAAGGCACAGATGGAGATGATGCAGGGACTGTTAGCTGAAGCCATGAGTGGGAAAACGCCTCGCAAGTCCAAAACTCAACCGATGGGTAAACCTCAATTGCAACCGTTGAGCGCTGATAATCTAGCTCGGAGGTTAGGAGTGAATCCAGGGACTGTTGAGATTGAAACAGCTAAAGGTGCAGAACATTTTCGGAGTTGGAGTCGAGAGAAAGATGTTGGTCGTGTGACCTGGGAGAAGCGAGGGACACTATATTATCCTTCAAGGTAATACAGTCAGCTTTACAGAGCTTTTCTAACTAATTTTTGAATATTTGTACTACTATGTAATCGAAGAATAGAAGTGTCATCAATTACAATAAAATAGTGAAAGATAATTCTTCATGTTAATTCTGAACAGACTGGGAATCAGCTAATAGAGTTTTTAATTCGGCTATACGGTTAATAATCTTCTCATATATTAGATCGCAATGGGTTGTATCTAATCCTTGCTGTAACTTAAATTGTTTAGAATCTCGGTTCATTTGCTTTGCCACTTCAAGCATTTTCAGAGCTTTTTCCGGTCGAAGTTCTTTTTTAGTCATTGCTTAAATCCTCAAGAGCCTGAATATTTTTTATTATACCCTGAAGGATTCGAGGTTTTTGCTCTGCCATTGATTCAAGCTGGGGAATATCATTTTGTAAAATATCTAAAACAGCATCTCTAAGAATTTCAGTGTCAATCCCGGTACGCTGCATTAGCTTGTTCAGTAGAGCAGAAGCTCTGTCTCGAATGAATTGAATTTGCTCACGATACTCTCTTTCTTCCACATTAATACTGCTATAGAAGTTAATGAATAATTGGGTTCTTATTTCATGTTAAAAAACGAGAAATTCTGTTTGGCTATCATACCCCTTAACTGATGACTTACGCAACCTACGCCTTTGAATTATAACTGAGATTTAATCTTTTAAAAAGGCTTTGATAGATTTGATCGATGCATATTAAGTTGGGACTTCATCGAGGGAAGGATATTAGTAGTGTGACTTGGGAGAAGCGAAGAAGCTTGTATTATCCTTCAAGGTAAAGAAGTTGCTTTGGGCTAAGAAATTGAGAATATTGTTGCGTCAACTTAATCTCTGAATTCGGAATTAATCTGAGTAACGAAAGTGGTAGAGTCTCAAAGAAGGCTAAGATTTATATTATTCATTGCAGAAGTGCAGTTACTGATTCAGATTTTCAAGGTTAGCAAGTAAGTATTAGTAGCTGTATTAATTGTTAAATCCATAAATCTCAGAATTAAAGATCCCAGTAATACCCGATCTTCTGAGGGCAATATTCCTGCAAAAACTGGAATAGACAACGCCTGACCATCAATCACAATTGTACCTTCATACAAATCAAATCTTCCCATACCACTTGCTGTTGGTAGCCGAGCATTTCTTTGTTTTAATGGCTACCCCAACGCTTCAATATCGTCTCTATGAATGGCTAAAACTCCGGCTGTAAAACAATTATCAAATAGAGCATCGACTTCAAAAATATTACCTGTTGCATCTATTGATTCTATCGTGAAACAAATTGCATCACCTTCTAAGTATCCTTAAATGATCATCAAATTTTTCCAATATATCTAGACGGGTTGAGGCGATACAATCCTAAATCTAGAGTTTTTGGGAAGTAGATATTAATTTTCCTATAAAACTCCATTAAATCTGGCTCAATCATATACACTCCACTATCAGGATCTATCGCAATGTACCAATCTAGATAGCGAGGTTCTAGTCTTTCTCTCAGCTTTTCTAAACGTTCCAAGCTTCTTTTGTGCTTACGTTCCAACTCTTTTTCTAATTCTAAATCATGGGGAATGTGTCTTGACGTTAGCCCTTGACTGACTGTCAAGTTGGGTGTAGTACTCAAACAGCAATAGTCATCCATTTTTATGGCTCCATCTCAGGCTAACAACTTATTCTATATTAGTTCTGATGGATAGCTACTCTTCTTCTAAAAGCGCTTCCATTTTCTTGAACAAATCCTGGACTCGCTTCCACTTCTTTGGATTTTTCTCCCACAGTTTAGATTTATTAAGGCGATGGTAAGTCTCTTTCAATTGAGTCTGAGGTGTTGTGATAGGTTTTGGAACAGATTGTAATTCTTTGATGCGTTCCTTAATCTGAGTTAAGGAGAGATTCTGCTCAACCGCTTCATCTAACAATTGCTGTCGGGTTTCTGAGTCTTTCAGTTTAGCTAGAGCCATTGCTTTGGTATAAGCGAGTTGTCCACTTCTCACTGCATCTAAAACATCTTCTGGCTTGTTAAGCAGCGCCAATTTCGTTTCAACAAAGGACTTCCAAGATACACCCACGACTGCAAAGATTTCTTCTACCACCTTTGAGTCGGTTTTACCTGAAACGTTTCGGGTAACTTTCCCTTTTGCTTCATTGTGCATCCGGTACAGTAAAGAAACCACTTCACTACGGTTCAGATTTAATTGTATTTCCAATAGCTTCAGAATCCCTTCAGCAACTTCTACTGGATTAAGATCTTCTCTCTGTACATTCTCCAGTATAGACAGTTCCAACGCCTGTTTATCATCAAGCTCTTTAATGACCACAGAAACTTCACTCAATTCTGCTAACAGAGCAGCGCGATATCGCCTCCCCCCAGCAACAACTTCATACTGTTTTCCAATAGGACGTACCAATAGAGGTTCTAGAATACCTTGTCTTCTAATCGTTTGAGCCAGTTCTTCCAACTTCTCAGGATCGAAATACTGCCTCGGTTGATAGTTTGGAAGTTTGAGTTGACTAATAGGCAAAGTTTGGGGTGGCGTGACAGCTTCGTTTGGGGGTTGAGTCTCACTGGCACCAAAGAGTAGGTCGATTTTACTGCCTAAGCTGCTATTGTAAGGGCGATCGCGTTTTCTATTCATAGGATTTATTAATTAAAGATGCAATCTGATTGATAATTTTTACGGCGCTGCTATTGTAAAGGCGATCGCGTTTTCTATTCATAGGATTTATTAATTAAAGATGCAATCTGATTGAGAACTTTTACCGCAGGGTGTTTGGGTTTGTAAACCGCTAAAGGGAGTCGCTCTTCTGCTGCATCAGGAAAAGCAGTACTATCTGGAACAGGTGGGAATACGGGAGCTAATGCGCTGAGTTCTTTCTGCATCTGTTCGTAAGTGCGGGTATGTTGCGATCGCCGTTTGTCATATTTCATCGGTACGAATCCCATGAAGTTTAGGTTAGGATTGAGGTGTTTACGCACACGAGCCACAGTGTCAAGTAGTAATCCTGTCCCAAAGTAACTCTTGAACTCAGTTTCAATGGGGACGAGCAGGTGAGTAGCAGCAGCTAAACCCAAGATGGTGAGGAGTCCCAAACTGGGCGGACAGTCGATTAAGATGTAATCATACTTGTTCACAACATCCGCTAAAGCTAATTTTAGTCGTTGTTCTCGATTCATTGCCGCTACCAATTCCATTTCAGCAGCACTTAAGGTGATATTAGTCGGAACTAAATCGGTTTGGTAATTAGTGGTATGAATGGGTAAATTCGCGCTATCGAATAGTGCGTCGTAGAGGGTTACGTTCAATTCGGTTGGGTCGATATCATAAAAGGTTGTCAATGACGCTTGGGGATCGAGATCGACCAATAGAATTTGCTTCCCCGTTTTGGCAAGAGCATAACCCAGATTCATCGTCAGACTGGTTTTTCCAACTCCTCCGCATTGATTAAATGTAGCGATGGTGAGGCTCACTTGAATCTCTCCTATGGGTGTGACATTTGAATGAATCTATTCTCTCAGATGAACTGACATGATTGTAGATGATTGATGGATAGAACTTTCATTCTTGTGATAATTTACGCTTGCCAGAAGATGAATTTGTTGATGTAAAATTGATGTTAGCTGCTTCTTGCTGTTACGACAGTTGTGATTGTGCATAGGCACTCGCGTTCTTGCCTTACAAGGAAACTATAGCAATTCATTTATCAGATGTGAGAAACTGATAATAGAGAGTAATTTAATTAGGACTTACGCATTGACAAAGTAGCAAAACAGTGTATTGATAAAAAATGTGATCCATTTAGCAGGTATCGAACAATCAGAGAAATCAGCAAAGCGTCAACAGCACAATGCAATCTGGAACATTACACTCTGTTTTTGCTATCAGAACCGAAACATGGGGGATGTTGTAGACGCTTCAGAGATATTAGAAAATGTTTCACATGATAGTGTGAACAGATTCTTACTGAGGGAGAAATACGAACCGTGCATATTTATTCGATACAGTCAAAGAAATTATAAATATAGTAGGTGGGATTATAAGTGTAGATGACACAGTAGTAGAAAAATTATATAGCAACCCAAAAAATGCAGAATTAATTAGTTATTTTTGGTCTGGAAAACATCATAATACGATCAAAGGAATAAATTTAATCACACTATTCTACAGTGATGTTTATGGAAATTCAGTACCAATAAACTACCGAATATATGATAAAAAGGAGGAGAAAACGAAGAACGATTATTTCAGAGAAATGCTCTTCATTAGTAATGAGTTGGGGTGTAAAACCCAGAATAGTAACAGGAGACAGTTGGTACTCAGGAGTAGAAAACTTAAAATTTTTAAGAAACCAGAAATTGGGTTTTCTATTTGGGGTTGAGAAAAATAGAACGGCATCAACTGAACCGGGAAAGTATCGTCAGGTAAGCAGTTTAGCGATTCCTGACCAAGGATTGAGAACCCATTTACGAGGGTTTGGATTTATTAAGTTGTTTAGGAAAGACTTCAAAAAAGAAGACTCTAGGCACTATGTACTATATTTACCCGCTCAAGATGCTCTCAATCAAATCAATAGAAGTGAATTTATGACAATTCATGATACTCATTGGGGAATTGAAAGTTTTCATAGAGCCATCAAGCAAGTCTGTGGAATTTGTAGATTTATGGTGAGAGATAGCCAAGCTATCAAGACACATATCCGCATGTTCACTTCAAGCATTTGTTCGTTTAGAAAAAATGCGCTCTGAAAATCTAATTTCTAATTGGTATGAATTGCAGAGAAACTTATTTACTTTAGTTATCCGCGAATACATTATTGACAATCTTACCCATGCTTGTGCTGCTTAATCAACATGGATGAGTTTTTTTGTCAATGCGTAACTCCTATTAATATTGTGATAGACGAGCTGGCAAACTTGATCGCGTCAACTCCTGACTTAAGAGAATTGAAAAGAACATTGACAGTAAGTCTGACTTTAAGAGGCTACATCCATAAAGAGATTATGGTAACTCTACAAGTAAGTTCTGGATTCATCAGTAAATGGAAGCAGACATTTGTAGCTAAAGGAGTTGAACAACTTCACGCTCGTCCATTCCAGATACGACATTCTGAATTATCGTCAATTTTGACAAATTTATTCCAACGCAGAGAAACACCACCAAGGTGATTTATTAAATGTTTCTTGGAATCACGCTCCACTGTTACTTGCAACACTCCATAAGTACCATCTTTCGTCTGACTTGAGCAGATACTAGGAGTCAGAAGACGACCTCCAATTAACGAGTCTCATCCTAAATCAGAGGGAAACAAGTGACTTGTTAAGTCATATAGGATATGGGTTTTAGTGTTGGTGGTCATGTGAACTAGATCTTGAGATCAGTGTTTTTTCATTCCAGTTTCATAAATAGCAACTAAAGTGTGAAATGCCAATGTCAGATTGATCCAATCACTCTCACTAATGAGTTCTCCACCTGAGAAAGCTGTACAGACTGAATCATCACAGGACTTGTCTTCAACTGTTGAAGAATTGCCTTTAAGCGTTGAAGAATCCCTTTCAACTCTTGATCCGTTACCTCCGCTGGTTGAGGTAGAAAAATATGACCAACCCCTAGTCGTCACCCCTTGGTGGGTGAGTTCAGGAAAAACGCTACTGGGAATGGCAGTGTTTATTGCCCTCACTCTCAATATTATCCATACGACAAACAAGCTGAAATCTTCCGATAGTTCCAGCATGGCAGGTCACGACATGGAGGGTCATGATATGTCAGGGATGTCTCATGATGAGATGATGCGAGTCGATGGCGCTTTTAACCCCACGCCAGTTACCGTAGAAATCCTACGTCTCTCACGCTTAGAGGCTAGCGTCAACTATACTGGGGCAATTTATCCCTATACGGAAGTCACGGTGTATCCTCGGGTGGCGGGTCAACTCTCCAACTATTCGATTTATCCGGGTGACCCTGTAGAGGCTGGGCAGATCTTGGCTAACCTAGAGGCGCTGGAGAGGATCACAGAAACCAAAGAAGCAGAAGCGGCTGTAGCGGCACTGTTGGCAGCGGCAGAAGTAAGTCAGTCTGAGTTGGGAGAACAACAACAACTCATTGGTGAAATTCAAGCCGATCTTGACTATCTCAAGATTAAACGCGATCGCTTTGCTTACCTGACCTCAGAAGGCGCTACATCTCAAGATCAGTATGATGTGATCGCCTCTCAGGTGAAGGCAAAAGAAGCAACATTACAAGGAGCACAAGCTAAACTGACTCGCCTCAAGGCTAAAGTGGCCAGTGATTTTGCCCAAGTGGATCGGGCTAAAGCAGAGGTGAATACCGTCTCAACGTTTGAGGGTTATACTCAGATTACTTCTCCGATTAGCGGTATTGTTCAAGAACGGATGGCCGATCCTGGGGTGGTAGTGCAGCCAGGAATGGGGATTTTCAAGATTGGTGACTATCGACAGGTGCGACTGCGGGCAAACGTTGGACAACAAGACGCGAATTTTGTTCAGGTGGGAACACCTATTATAGCAACGGTTCCTGGTACAGACCAGGGGGAAATTCGAGGTTCAATTACCAGTATTTTCCCACAAGCCGACATGACAACTCGCACCATGACCGTAGAAGCAGTGGTAGAAAACCCCGGTCAAAAACTGCTTTCGGGTCAATTTCTAGAGATGGAGTTGATTACCCGCCGTAAACTCAGCGCCCTCTCTGTTCCCCAAAGCGCATTGGTTGAGTTTAATGGTCAACCCGCAGTTTGGGTGGTTAACGGCGATAGCGCCCAGCGACGACCTGTTCAGACTGGATTAACTAATGGCAATCAAATTGAGATTACCAGCGGTTTACAACCGGGCACTCAGGTGATTACTTCCGGTCATAGTCGGCTGATGGAGAACAGCAAGATCACCATTGTTGATGCTTTGGGTAACCCCGTTGATAACTTGAGTGCTGTCAAGACTAATAATATTGGAATTACCTTAGTCAGTCCGACTGTGGTTAATTCAGGCAAAGCAGAACTGATTATTGCCCTTCAAGATACCCAAACTGGGGAACCTTTGGCGATCGCATCGGATGAGTTAGAGGTGAAATTAACGATGCCGATGAAAAACATGGCTCCCATGACCGCTAAAGTTCAGCTTGAAGCAACTGGCACACCGGGCGAATTTAAAATTAACACCTTTTTTGGCATGAAAGGCGACTGGCTATTAGAAGCGATCGTCACCAATGCTGAACACGCAGGTAAGGCTAGCCTCGGCTTATCTGTGCAATAAGTTTTCACTCCTCACACCCTATACTCACCTAACTTTTAGCTTAATTCAACCCATGAAGAAACTCTTACTCAGCTTCATTGCCGCTAGTGTTTTTGTGACTGGATGTAGCACTACAGACTCAAATACAACCGCATCAACCGATGACACCACTAATACGGCTGTTGCTTCAGAACTCAACAGTACCGCAGCCAACTCCGGCAGTGTCAATATCACTCTCGTGAGTCCGCAAGGAACAGTACCGATGGGGGATACAGAATTAATTGTTGAAGTCAAAGATGCCACAGGTCAACCGGTGGTTACGGATAATTTAATGGTGGATGTGTCTATGCCGATGGAAGGAGAAGAGGCAATGTTAACCGAAACAGAGGTCTCGCCAGGTAGTGAACCCGGTTTATACCAAGTCAATACCTATCTCAGTATGGAGGGAACCTGGATGGTCAAGGTTGGTGTTAATGACGCTCAGCAACAGGGTCAAGCTGATTTTATGATAGAAGCGAAGTAGTTTAAGACGTTATTTTATTGCTCCCGTGTTTCCTTAGTTCCTGCAACCTCCGCCCCTTAAATCCCTATCTTTCAAACCGCGAAGCATCCGCTTATTTCCCCCAAAATTGACGAGCGACCCTGGGCTTCTTACAAAGTATGCCTTCGGCAACTAGCGTAACGACAGGAACGTCCGGTATAAACGCACAGGCGATCGCCATCGACACGGACGACCCCATACCACACCGCCAACTTTGCGCTTTCACGGGAGCGCTAGGGTTACGCAGTTATCGCAAGGCTTACGCGCAAGTTAGGGGTAAGGGGGGCGGAGGACTTTGAAAAATAGGGAACTTTGAAATGAGGAAATGAGCGAAGTTCATGCTCCCCTATGCTTTGGGGCTGGGGGGCTTTAATATCCATTCCCTACTGCCTACTCCCTATTCCCCATTCGCGATCATGAAAGAATTCTTCACCCGCTGGGCGATTAAAAATCCGGTTGTTGTCATAGCCATATATATTGCGGTGGTGATGCTGTCGCTGTTGACACTTATTTTGCTGCCTGTGCGGATGATGCCTTATGTTGAGAGTCCGCTAGTGTCAATTGTCACAATGGCTCCGGGTTCATCACCGGCTGAAGTTGAAGCTTATATCAGCAAACCCATTGAACAGCGTCTGAGTGTACTTGATGGGGTACGGTTTATTCGCTCTAGTTCGCAACAAGATAGCTCTTTGGTTACCATTCAATTTGCTTGGGGCGGTGATGTTGACAAAGCTGTACAGTCGGTTCAAAGTGTGATGACGGCTGCTGAAGGTGACCTGCAACTGGATGGGATTAATTCTCGGACTTATTGGGTACTACCCATTGACCCACTCAATCGACCTGTATTAACTCTAGCACTACGAGGAGAAGGATGGGATCAACTCCAACTCCGAGAATTTGCGGATAATACTTTAGTTGATCGTCTCACACAGGTTGAAGATGTACAAGCTGTCTCAATTTTTGGCGGCTATCGCCGACAACTTCAGATTATTGTCAATCGTCAACAACTGGCAGCTTATGGTCTTTCTATTCTACAGGTACGGGATGCAATTGATGCTAATAACGTCAGTCAGGGCGCAGGTGTTCTGACTCAGGGTGAGATGGAGATTTTAGTTCGCACCGATGAACGGACACTGAATGCTTCAACAGTTCTAGATTATCCGGTTTTAGAATCTAACGGACGAGTGGTGTATGTGCGTGATATTGCTACGGTCAAAGATACTTATGAGGAACGACGTAGCGGCTATCGTTATAATGGTGTTTCTGCCTTAGCTATTAATATTATCCAAAAGCCGGACTCTAGCTCGCCACAAGTGATTGAACGCATCCGCGAAACCCTCGATAAAATTCAGGCAGAGTATCCGGGTTTAGAGTTTGAAGAAGCCTATGATAATTCCTATTTAGTTAATCTCATCCTCAACAGCACATTTGGGGAACTACTGGTAAGTGTAATTTTAGCAGGCGTAGTTATTCTCATCTTCTTAGAAGATTTTCGCGCCACAGCTATCATTATGATTTCTATCCCCACCAGTTTGGCGTTGTCAACCTTACCGTTTATCCCTATTGGAATGTCCCTTAATTCCTCAACCTTAATTGGGATGATGATGGCAATTGGCAAACTGGTGGATGATTCTATTATTGTTCTCGACTCCATTGACCAAAAACTCCGCCAGGGACTCACACCTGTACAAGCAGCCATTCGAGGAACAGGAGAAGTGTTTCTTGCCAGTGCAGCCGCCAGTTGTGTGATGATAGCAGCATTATTACCCACAATCTTAGCAGGGGGACTGACAGGGTTAATGTTTGTGGGCATTGTCTGGCCGATGGTATTTGCTTTTGTCGCTTCACTATTGGTATCCATCACATTAATTCCTTTAATTGCTGCGTTTACCCTGAAACCCCATTCCAGGGAACGTCAGCGCCTCAGTTGGCTACAAATTGTGCTCACTCCTGTCCGCTTGAGTTTTCGCTTACTAGAACGGTTGTATGGCTGGGTATTAGATTGTTGCATGAATAACCGAGAAATTACCCTAGCGGTTGCGGCGGCTTCTGTGGTGTTGGCGGTGTCATTGTATAGTTTAATTCCGCAAGAAATGATGCCGTTAGGAGACTCGGGTCAATTTATGGCAACCTTAGAACTAGAAGCTGGAACCTCATTCACCGCGACAGATGCGGCAGCGGCAAAGTTTGAACAGATTATTTTACAACAGCCGGAAGTTCTGAAAGTCTCGTCTCAAGTGGGGTTTGAACTAACTCGCAACAGTACTTATTTTAGTGGCTACAGTATGGGGGGTGTCAATACTGCCTCGATGACTGTAACTATTACGCCCTTGAATGAGCGAGAACGGGATATATGGCAAATTATGGACACCATTGAAGCCGAAGCTAAACAAACTATTCCTGGTATTCGTCGTCTTGCTATCAAAGAGATGGGAGTAGATGTAATGGCAACTTCTGCTGCTCCCATTCAATTGGCAGTGTATGGTGATGATTTAGAGATATTACATCAATTGGCTACAGATGTTCTACGCATTGCTGAAGCCAATCCTGATATTGTTATGACTCATACCAGTTCAGCCCTATCTCAACCGGAATATCAACTTAAAATAGATCGACGAAGAGCAAAAGAGTTAGGACTCAATATTCGAGAAGTGTCACAACAGGCTTACTATGCCCTCAATGGTGGCTTAACTCGTCGTTATTACAATCGTCCGAATTTACGACAGAATTCTATTTTAGTTCGATATGACGAAGGCGATCGCGCAACCGTTGAAGATCTGGCTGAAACCTATATTACCACTGGCACAGGTCAACAAGTACCACTCAATACAGTTGCAACCCTAGAACGTCAGCAGGGGCCAACATTGATTGAACACGTTAATGGTAAGCGTGTTGTCTACGTTAACGGTTACTACCGTAAAGATGAACCCGCATCGATGGATTTGTCAATGGCTGTTGCCATGCAGGCAGGTGAAGAACTGGATTTTCCTCCGGGTTATGGGGTGGACTCAATGGGGGATATGACGGACATGATGATTGAGTTTGAACGCTTACTCAAAGGGTTGGTGGTATCGTTAGTGCTAATTTATCTAATTTTGGTAATTCAGTTTGGCTCATTTATCCAGCCGTTGGTCATGATGTTGTCAGTGCCGTTACAATTAGTTGGGGTGTTTGGGGCGTTGTTATTGGCAAATCAAACCCTTTCAACGGTATCAATTTTAGGGATTGTGATTCTGTCTGGAATTTCACTCTCGGCCGCCATTTTATTATTAGAATTAATTTTAGCAAAACGACAGGAAGGAATTCCCCGAGCGATCGCAATTCGTCAAGCTGGCCCGGTTCGTCTCAAAGCAATTGTGATGACGACTTTAACAACTTTAATTGTAATTGTCCGATTGGCATTTTTCCCAGAAACGGGCATGGATGCCTATTCCCCCATCGCCACTGTGATTCTAGGAGGTTTAGTTATTTCTACCGTGTTAACGTTGGTAGTTGTGCCAGTCGTTTACTCCTTCGTAGACGATTTTATAGAACTTTTCAAACGGTTAGGACGAAGTATAAATAAAGTTAAATCCCCTGGAAGAATGCTTTAGAAATCCATTATAGAAAGGTATATGGAGAAATTATTGGCACTACCCCAGTTGAAATTAAATGTATTCCCGGAGGACTGACGGTATTGATACCGCCCAAAAATAATGTACAGGATGATGCAGCGTAACAATGAGGATAAGGACAGACGTGTTCATCCTTCACACCTCTCCTTCAAAATTGGGGACGGGGCGCTGTCCTGCTTTTGTCACTGTATCAGCAATACCATTGGTACTAATATCCTTAATTAGCCATTTCATTTCTTTGATTTCTCGGCGTTGCGCCCTAATAATTTCGTTTGCGAGTTCGCGAACCCGTTGATCGTCAATCTGGGCACGTTCACTGGTTAGAATAGCAATAGAGTGATGGGGAATCATTGCTTCCATATAATCTTTATCATCTACCCAAATCTGGCTACGCACTAAGTAAAGTGCGAGGACAAAAACAATGCCACTACTGACGAAAATAGCTGTATTCCATTTTCTATTTTTATACATACCCAGCATATACCCCAGCATAATAACTGCCATGGCAGCTCCCATCAAAAATGCCATATACATCCGGGTTTCACTGAAATAGATATGGCTTACCTCATAAGTGGTCAAGTATTTCAGACCAAACATGGTAACGATGGAGGTAAGAATCATTAAGCCAAAGCGTAAATACGAGTTCATTTTCATTTCTTGCTCCTACCCTTAAAGATTTTTGTTCAAGTTTTTTTATTATTTGTACTCAAGTGTCCTATAAAAATGCTATGCTCTTTATCCACTAATTGCATTAGGGTTAACACTCTAACTCAATAGAAATAAAAATAAATTGTTAGGACATCTGTCAAAAGTCATACGTGAATTCTTGAATTCGTTAATTTTAATGAAATCAATCCTGTGGCTAATACCCTAAGTTGCTAGTTATGTGATTTCCACGGTTGGAACGGGGTTGCGACCGCTTCTCAGTATCTAATTGCTGTGCCATATCCTATAAAATACTTAAATTGTTGCTACAAATGATGCTAGGGAAATCGGAAGATTGATCTGTTGCATTACTTGACCTATTTCATATTAGGCAATTTTGCAATATTGGGGAATAAATACTGATTGCTATATTTGTAGAGACGTTATGCATAACATCTCTACGGGTATCAGCTTATTTTTACATTATGCTGCTACCATTTGACGGCAAGATTCAGCGCAACGACGACAGGACTCTGCACAACGTTGACAATGATCGCTATCATGTTTACCACATTCTTCAGCACAGCGATCGCAAGCCTCGGCACATACGCCACACATTTGAGCGTGAATAGAGGATTGACGCATCATCAAACGAGCGCAAAGATCACAAGTATCGACACAGTCTCGACAACG
>JBARXJ010000003.1:0-12953 GCA_049647265.1 Microcoleaceae cyanobacterium | reverse complement strand
GTGAAATTGGCTCCGAAGTAGCAGTAGAGCCTTTAATTGCCGCTCTAGAGCATGAGGATATCTTCGTTAGAAGGTCTGCAGCAAGAGCTTTGGGTGAAATTGGGTCCGAAGTAGCAGTAGAGCCTTTAATTGCCGCTCTAGAGCATGAGGATAGCGACATTAGAAGCAATGCAGCATCAGCTTTGGGTGAAATTGGCTCCGAAGTAGCAGTAGAGGCTTTAATTACCGCTCTAGAAGATGAGGATAGCGACATTAGAAGCAATGCAGCATCAGCTTTGGGTGAAATTGGGTCGGAAGTAGCAGTAGAGGCTTTAATTACCGCTCTAGAAAATGAGGATAGCGACATTAGAAGCAATGCAGCAGAAGCTTTGGGTCAAATGGGTACTGCTGAGGTATTGAAACAATTGATTCAAAATCCGACTATTAATATCTATGAATCTGATTTATTTGCTTTAGCCAGAAAGCTTGCTATTCAATACAGCAAGAAAAACTTACCATTTATTCCGGTTTATCCAAAGTTAGTGAAATATTCACCTTTAAAAGTATATATTCAGTCCTCATCGCGCATTTATAAAATACTCATTGTCACCTGGGTTATTTACGCCACCTTTGTTACTCTTCACTTCAGCGGTATCTATTCCTTGCCCTTCCTCAGAGAGTCTCAACCTGAACAATCCTCTCCGTAAACGCCTATAATCAAAGCTCTGCCCTGTCTCATTAAACTAGAAAAATTAGACACAACTGAAAATCATTATACTGGAAATATTGAAGTACATTATTCTAAGAATCGGATAGATAAAGGATACCGCCAAATTTTCCCATCCTGCGCCTTAATTCCACCAATGATGGGGAAAATAATACTAAAAATAAATAGAATCAATAATATAGGAATCCCGATTAAGAAGATTGCCAGGATAGCAGAAATAACGAAATATAGAATTTCAGAAATCATCCAATTCATCACAATTTTACCGTGAATATCTATCTCAGGTAATTCTTTTTTCTTCACTTGCCAGATCACAATCGGTAGAATGAATCCCGCCACAGGAACTACCCAACTGGCTAAAACCGAAAAATGTAGAAACATTGCCCATTGTTGCGTTTTACGAATACGACTCATGAGTTGAACCTCCGACTGATTCACTTAACATTAATGTCGAGTTAATTTCTCAGGGTTCCCAGTTAAAATGATTCATCGATCACTTACTCACCAATATCGCTTCTAAAATTTCATCATTTGGCAATCTTGCAACCTTGTTGTAAACTTCTACGATACACTAGAGGTTGTACTCACCAAGCAGGCAAAACACAAGGGTAAACGATGGCTGAACGTAGCGAGAAAAACAATCAGGACAAACAGATGACAGCCAAGTCCTATAAAGAGACAGTTAACCTGCCCAAAACCAAGTTTGATATGCGGGCAAATGCAGTGAAACGCGAACCTCAACTGCAACAATTCTGGGCAGAAGAGAAAATATACGAACGCCTGTCAGAAGATAACCCCGGTGAACCCTTTATTCTCCACGACGGGCCACCCTATGCCAATGGTGCGCTACATATTGGTCATGCCCTGAATAAAATTCTTAAAGATATTATTAACCGCTACCAGATATTGCAAGGGCGAAAAGTTCGTTATGTTCCGGGTTGGGACTGTCATGGTTTACCCATCGAACTTAAAGTTTTACAGAAAATGAAGCAGTCGGAACGGCAACAATTAACGCCGTTAGCATTGCGTCAAAAAGCCAAACAATTTGCCCTAGAAACAGTTGACCAACAACGAGAAGGATTTAAACGGTATGGCGTTTGGGGAGACTGGGACGAGCCTTATTTAACCTTACAACCCGAGTACGAAGCGGCGCAAATTGGGGTGTTTGGTCAGATGGTTTTAAAAGGTTATATTTATCGCGGCTTAAAGCCGGTTCATTGGAGTCCCAGTTCAAAAACAGCATTAGCTGAAGCGGAATTAGAATATCCAGAAGGTCATACGTCTGATAGTATTTTTGCGGCGTTTAAGATTGTTAAATTAGGGGAAACAGCAACAGAAATATTAACGCCTTTTTTACCGAATTTAGGCGTAGGAATTTGGACAACAACCCCTTGGACAATTCCGGGAAATTTAGCAGTCGCTTTAAACCCTGCGTTAAATTATGCTGTGGTTGAAACAAACAGCAATGGGGAAAATTCTTTAGCGTTTCAATATCTAATTGTTGCCGCCGAATTAGTCGAGAAGTTATCGGCAACCTTTGGCAATCAATTAACCGTAAAAGCTACCATTAAAGGCAAAGATTTAGAACACACAATTTACAAACATCCGTTATTTGACCGGGAAAGTCCGATTGTAATTGGCGGTGATTATGTCACTACAGAATCCGGTACAGGACTGGTTCATACCGCGCCGGGTCATGGTCATGATGACTTTATCGTCGGTCAACGCTACGGTTTACCGATATTATGTCCTGTCGATGATAACGGTAACTTTACCGAAGAAGCCGGTCAATTTGCCGGATTAAATGTGTTGAAAAATGCTAACGAAGCAGTGATTAAAGCCTTAAAAGAAGCTGATTCACTGATTAAAGAAGAACCCTATCAACACAAATATCCTTATGATTGGAGAACGAAAAAACCGACTATTTTTAGGGCAACAGAACAGTGGTTTGCGTCTGTTGAAGGGTTTAGAGAAGCTGCCTTAGACGCAATTAAAGATGTGCGTTGGATTCCCTCACAAGGGGAAAATCGGATCACGCCAATGGTGGCAGAACGTTCAGATTGGTGTATTTCTCGGCAACGGACTTGGGGGGTTCCGATTCCTGTTTTCTATCATAAAGAAACAGGGGAATTCTTGATGAATGAAGAGACCATTAATCACGTTCAGAAAGTGATTGCAGAAAAAGGATCTGACGCTTGGTGGGAACTATCGGAAGCTGAATTACTCCCCGAAAATTATCGTCAAGATGCAGATCAATATCGCAAGGGAACCGATACAATGGATGTTTGGTTTGACTCGGGTTCATCTTGGGCAGCAGTCGCCAAACAACGGGAATTAGGCTATCCCGTAGAAATGTATTTAGAAGGGTCTGACCAACATCGAGGCTGGTTTAATTCGAGTTTATTAACCAGTGTAGCCAATTATGGTAATGCCCCCTATAAAACCGTTTTAACTCATGGTTTTGTCCTGGATGAAAAAGGCATGAAAATGAGTAAATCCTTGGGGAATGTGGTTGACCCCAGTGTGGTGATTGAAGGGGGTAAAAACAAACAGCAAGAACCGCCGTATGGGGCAGATATTTTACGGTTATGGGTGTCTTCGGTGGATTATTCAACGGATGTACCGTTGGGTAAAAATATCCTCAAACAGATGGCAGATATTTATCGAAAAATTAGAAATACTGCCCGCTTTTTACTGGGGAATTTACATGATTTCAATCCAGAAACCGATACAGTTTCTTACGATAAATTACCCGATTTAGACAAATATATGCTGCATCGGATTACAGAAGTGTTTGAAGAAGTGACTGATGCCTTTGAAACCTTTCAATTTTTCCGCTTCTTCCAAACTATCCAAAATTTCTGTGTCGTCGATATGTCTAATTTCTACTTGGATATCGCTAAAGATAGGCTGTATATTAGTGCAGAAAATACTCAACGGCGGCGCAGTTGTCAAACGGTTTTAGCAGTGGCTTTAGAAAATTTAGCGAAAGCCATTGCCCCCGTATTATGTCACATGGCAGAAGATATTTGGCAAAATTTACCCTATTCTAAGCCGGAGACTTCTGTATTTGAGGCAGGTTGGATTACCTTAAAATCCGAATGGAAACAACCGGAATTAGCAAAATATTGGCAAAAATTACGGCAAATTCGAGGTGAAGTGAATCAGGTGATGGAACAGGCGCGAAAAGATAAAATGATTGGTTCTTCTTTAGAAGCAAAAGTATTACTCTATGTTGCCTCGGAAGAACTGCGTCAACAGCTTAAAACGATGAACCCAGAAACCACTGATTTCAATCAAAATAACGGGGTCGATGCCTTACGCTATCTGTTTATTTGTTCTCAAGTGGAACTATTAGAAACCCCTGAAAAGTTACAGGAATTAGACTATCATTTAGATACCGATTCTCTGAGTATTGGTATTGTCAAAGCCGATGGGGAAAAATGCGATCGCTGTTGGAATTATTCTGTTCATGTCGGAGAGTCGGAAGCAGATCCTACCATTTGCGAACGTTGCGTAGCCGCTTTAGCAGGAGAATTTTAACATCTAACTCATCGTTGCTTTCATTTAAGCGACAAGACGTTATCTTCACTCTCACTCTGGTGCTGCTGCTGCTGATCTATTGTCGGAAAGCATAGCTATGGTATACAAGCCAGAATCATATCCATAACATCTTCTATTGATAAATCAGCAACAGCTTGCCCCGCCTGCAATCAATTCTTAGAGTACATTCACGGTAAGAGCTATAAATTCATCCGCTGTTAAACTTTGAGATTTTTTTCAATTTCAGTCACGCGACTTTACATCACTGATAAATTATCGGCTGTAAAAAGTATAATTACCCACTCTCTAAATTGAGAAATTCATATCATTTTTGATAGATTTTAATCGAGTCAACGCCTGTATTTGTGCAAAAATCAGCGATCATCCCAAGGCAGTCAGTGATAACAGCAAAATTAAAAAAAGTTGATAATTATCAATCAACAGTTACTTAGAGTGATTTAATCGAATTTGCGCTCATCATAAAGAACTGTCGCTGAGGGAAATAACAATTAATTTTAGCTGAATGTTGATTCAGATACAGAAAAGTAGCAACACAGTTTTATCCTAAATCATAGAATAAATTTGCTATGATTGACATCAGTATGAACAAGTTCTACGTTTCGGATGAATCGTTATAACTTTTGTCAACTTTGCTACAATCTCTGACAGATTGGGTGTATTTTACAATTTGTTCTTACTCATATTACTGATAGCAACTCATAAAACCCATACTATTTTCGCTGGCGTGATGGCTCCTAAAAATTAATCTACTCAGCAATTTCTATACAGAATGAAAACAGAAGCAACTAATCTATTAACTCTGAATTCAGATAAGCGTATTTCTAATCTTCTGGCTGAAATTGCGCTTAAAATTCGTCAATCTTTAGAATTAGATTATATTTTAAATACGGCTGTTGCAGTCGTACGAGATGTATTGAATGTTGATCGAGTTATTATTTATCAATTCCAAACCGATGGCGGGGGATATATCAGTGTCGAATCGGTTAGTTCTGCGAATCATTCTATTATTAATGAAGTCCTTTACGATCCCTGCTTTAAAGGTCAATTGGCTGACGCTTATAAACAAGGTCGTATACAAGCGGTTGCAGATATTCATCATACTGACAATCTAGAAACTTGCTATACCGAATTATTAGATCGATTTCATGTCAAAGGATTAATTGTCACCCCAATTCTACAAGGCGATAATCTTTGGGGATTATTAATTGCTCATCATTGTAATATTCGAGAATGGCAACCCTCAGAAATTGAACTATTACAACAGCTTTCTGTGCAAATGGCAATTGCAATTCAACAAGCAGAATTGTATCAACAGCTTCAACTCGAATTGCATCAGCGCCAGCAGGCTCAAGCGGCTTTAAGAAGTGTCAATCAGCAATTAGAAGTAAAAGTTCAAGAAAACAAAATCTATGCTGATATTGTCAAAAATATGCAAGTTGGTTTGCACGTTTGGCAGCTAGAAGATCCCAATGATATTACAACATTTCGCCTCAAAGCCACCAATCCGGCTATTACTCAACTCACCGGATATCAGGAATATGAGGTAATTGGAAAACGAATTAGTGAGTGCTTTCCTCACTTATTAAAAACGGATATTCCAGAAATTTATGCAGAAGTGATTCGTTCGGGACAAAAACAAGATTTAGGTGAAATCGAATATATGGATAACTTTCACTCCAATAGTTTATTTTCAGTCAAGGTTTTTCCCTTACTGAATCGATCTGTTGGGGTTGTATTTGAAAATATTACAGAAATAAAACGAACTCAACAACAAATCCAAGCGCAAAAACTAGCGCTAAAAATGATGACCACAATGAATGCAGATGGCATCATTATTATTGATTTAGAACGAATTATTCAATTTATTAATCCAGCGGCTGCTTTGTTTTTTGGACGAACTGAGGAAGAGTTAAAAGGAGAATATTTTGAATTGCCGCTGAAAGTGGGAGAAAGTACAGAAATTAATATTCTTCGTCCTTCTTCTAAGCTCAAAGTAGAGCCGGGTATTGCTGAAATGAGAATAGGAACGATTACTTGGGAAGGCAAAGATGCATATTTAGCTTCGATTCGAGATATGACGGAACGGAAACAGTCCGAAACCGCTTTAATTAAAATGAATAAAACCATTGCTCAAGAAGTTAAAGAACGAGAAATTGCACAAAGAGCCTCACAAAAAGCAAATAGTAAGTTAAAAGAATGGGTTAAAGTATTACGCAATCAAAATCAAGAAATTACGTTATTAAATAATATGATCGATTTATTGCAAGCTTGTTTTACGATTGAGGAAGCTTGCACCGTTGCACTGAAATTTATTCAGCAGCTTTTTCCTAATACTTCTGGTGTAATTCATCGGATTAATGAATCTAAAACACTGGTTGAATCTCTGACGGCTTGGGGAGATTCTCAGCCGAGTAAAGACGTTTTTGCCTTTCATGAATGTATTTGTTTACGGCGCGGAGAAGTCCATTTTGTCAGTGATACCATTCGAGGATTAACCTGTGAACATTTACCTTTTCCTCAACCGAGTACAACCCTTTGCATCCCCATGAATTCTCAAGGAGAAACCATTGGTTCAATTTCTTTTTATTTTAAAGAAAAAACAGAAATGACAAAAGGAAAACGTCAACTCGCAGTCACGGTGGCTAAACAATTTGGCTTAGTCTTAGCCAATTTAAAACTCAGAGAAACATTAAAAGGTCAAAGCATTCGAGACTCTCTCACCGGACTTTACAACCGACGCTATTTAGAAGAATATATTTCTCGAGAAAGCCATCGCGCCTTGCGTCAACAACATCCCCTCGGAATTATGATGATTGATATTGACCATTTTAAACAATTTAATGATACTTATGGTCACGCCGCCGGAGATGCGATTTTAAAAGAACTGGGTTTCTTCCTACAGCAAAACTTACGAGAATATGATATTGCCTGCCGTTACGGTGGAGAAGAACTGATTATGATATTACCTGAGAGTAAATTACCGATTTGTCAACAGCGAGCAGAACAAATTCGCCAACAGGTCAAACAGTTAACTGTAGTTTATAATAATCGGACTTTACCTGCTATTTCAGTTTCAATTGGTGTGGCTTGTTTTCCCAATCATGGACTGGTGGGTGAGCGAGTGATTGAAGCAGCCGACGAAGCCTTATATCAAGCCAAAGCACAAGGACGAGATTGTGTTGTTATTGCTCAAAATCAGTTATCTTCTTCCTCAGATAATTAGGAAAATATGCCAAAGTTAAGCAAAGAAAATATATCCCTTTTTCGGCTCAATTAATTCAATTCTCGACGAGAAATATACCAGGATAAAATACCACCTAATACAGACAAAGCGGCTAAACTGAGAAATACTTTAGGTAAACCAAAATAAGTTTCGGCAATACCTGCCAACGCTAAAGGTAAACTCAAAGCAATATTAACCGCGTTATTTTGCAATCCAAACACTTTACCCCGCATCGCTTCTGGGGTTTCAGCTTGGATGGTGGTTTGCATCGGAATTCCCACAATTGCAGCAAAGATTCCCAATAAAGCAATTAAGCCTAAAGCGGATGCTAATTGTTGAGTGAAAAAGGCTAATCCTGTTAAACTTCCAGCGATACCCAATGAACCAATTAACGCCAGTTGAATATGAGAAATTCGATGTCCTGCTTGTCCTAAAACACCGCCTCCAATTGCCATGCCAATCCCCGCTGCTGCCAGTAAAAAGCCAAATTGAGAGGCTTTTAAAGTGGGAATAATTTCAGCTAAACGAACGGCTAAGACGGACAAAGCGGCAAAAATTGAGAATAAAATAATTAGTTGAATTAAGGCATTGCGTACCCGATGATGATTATTGAGATAGTTAATTCCTTCTTTAATATCTGCTAAAATATGGGGCGGTTCTGTTTCAGTGGATTTACGTTTTTCCCCAGTTTTCATCATCATTAAAATTAAGCCCGCGATCGCATAACCACTTCCCACCATTAATTCTTTGCCACTGATGGGTAAATTTAATCCGGTTTTTTGAACCACAGTATCGGCGAAATCGAGTAACGGATCTCCCACGGCAAACCCAATAATCACCGATGCCATCATCGTGGTGGTATAAAGGGAATTAGCCGATAATAAATGACGACGTTCAATAATCAGAGGAATAGTGGCTTGTTCTGCTGGGGCAAAAAACTGCGTTAAGGTTGAGACTAGAAATGTGATTCCTAGCATCATATAAAAGCCTAAAGGCAGTTGGCCAATAGAAATTCCTTGAGAAAACCACAATAGAAACGGCAACAGGATGACAAAACCCCCTCTGAGGAGATTTGTTAAGACAAGTACTGCTTTTTTCGGCCAGCGATCCACATAGACTCCTGCACCTGCACCAAATAAGATAGCGGGTACAGTAAAAGCAATCATAATGGCTGAAACCCAACCACTGATACTTTGATCGGCTTGCTGAAATTGAGTAGAAATAATCCCAATCATCAACACCAGATAAATTTTATCGGCGAGTTGGGAAAAAACTTGTCCACTCCACAACGCTAGAAAGTTACGATTTTTTAGCACTGGCAAAAATCCACGCTCTTGGGAATCATCAGTTGTTTCATCGCTCTTAGCTGTAGGCTTCAGGGGTTGAGAAGAATAATTATTCTGATGCGCTGCATTATTCCCATTTTCAGAGCTATCCGGCGGCAGTGGTGCGGAGCGGGGCGTATCTGCGCTTTGAGAGGGAGTAGACGGGTTTTCGGAGTTGAGCGATCGCATACTAAATTCGTTTAAAGTTCACTTTGGCCCCAACAGCTAGAATCAGTTGAGGATAATCTGTTCAAGACAGTTAGAGATTTCCAGACTGAGTCAAGCTGCAACGCGCGGAGAGTCGATATTTTGATTAAAAACTAAGCAACATTGCGTTACCTGTTGTGATCAATTAAGCGTCGAGAACATTGATATATTTATGTTTATCCTACTCATTTTATCGTAAATTGAGTCCAAACCCCAGTTAATCTGTAATTTTCATCTAAAATCCTGAAGATTCTGAGATTTTTTACTATAAAATTAGCCCTTAAAAACTTTAAAAAACTTGAGACGGTTGAGCGTCATCGGATTGTTGAATATAGGTTTCTATCAAAGGCGCAGAACGAATTTTTCTACCTAAATGATATTCTGTATATCGCCGCAATAACCGTTCAATGAATATCCAATCAGACAGGGAAATCCCTTGTCCTTGTTGGGAGTTGACATCAGATTCAGAATACAATTCATCCATGAGCTGAGGCTTAATTAATGTTTGCAGCGTTGCCAGTTGTGGTGGAGTTAGTCGAGCATCAATTTTTACTTCAATATCCTGCTCTGGTTCAACTGTATAACTCTCCGAAGATTCAGCCACTCTTGAGGAATATTGCATATTTTTTTGGCGTTGATGCCAGTTTGATAAACTGATAATTCCTCCCGCATCAATACTAAATCCAACTTGCCATTGGAGTTGATGAAAATTGGGTTTTACCGGTTGTTGAGTTAGACTGCAAAACTGAACTTGAGGAGCCAGTCCAGCCAGGGCTAATAAATGAAAGATACCATGAACCAAACTCGCCAAAATCAGAATACCAGTTTGACTTTCTGATGGACTGTTTAATTGTTCTAGCCGATTTAAATGTTCATTTAATAATAAAAATAATTCTTCTTGAGGCTGTTCTGTTAAAGCAGTAGCTAAGACTAATTCTGCTAAATATTGACTCGCGGCTAACTTGCCTAAATTTTGACTCAGTCTACTATAAGATTTAACCGTTTCTGCTTGAGTAATTTTATCCAGCGATCGCCCTTTGGCAATTAATAACTCATTGACAAAAAATAATCCACTATTTCCCCTTAATTTTGAGCGCGGTTTCCTCGCTCCCGGTGCTGTTGCTCGAATTAATCCTTGTTCGCGGGTTAAAATGGTTAATAAGCGGTCAGATTCTCCCAAAGGGATTGCTTTAAGATTAATTCCGACAACCTGATAAGTTCGGCTCATAAATTTAGTGGTTCGTTATTGGTTATTAGTCATTAGTTCTTTATCATGGCACATAGGACGGTTACAATCGTCATGTACTGGGGTTGAGCTGATACTGGTAGACCTTTGACTGTGATTTTCTACTTTAGTTATGTTTATGAGTTAATCTAAATACTATTGAATAATTCTGTTCAATTATTATTTCTATTATTTTACTGTGCCAAGGTTAAAACTCTAAGAGCTTCATAACCAGTAGTAGCCCAACGAATTTCTAAAATATTATGATATTCTCCTGTAATTTTTACATAGTCTCTTGTCTGTAAAAATAATTCTTCGTTTTGAGAATACTGTCCAAAATTATTTTTATTCCACTGAAGACCCTCTAATGTTTGAGGCACATCAGCGCCTGAATCATTAGTAAACCTCGCTGAATAATTAGTTAAACTAAATAAATCATCGGTTAAATGACTATCACGACTATCGATTAAGCCAATAATTGGACCATCAAAAGTAATCATTGCGTGAACATAAGTGTATGGCGGTTGTTGAGTATATCCATAAGCGATAAAATGACTATTTACCCGCATTCCTGAGTTTAATTCAGGTAATGTCTCATAGTCAGCATCCCAATCATAGGCTAAATTAGTATCACTTAGATTTTTTGCATCATAATTAGCAAAGGCTTCAACTTCAATAGAGTTAGGATTGGGTTTAGCAATTTTAATATTACGGGGAAGGACTACATTTTGCCGCTCGTCAAATGCCAAAATATTCCGAGAATCAGGAATAGCGATACCTAGATCTATATATTCTGCTGTTGGCGGGTAAAATGGTATTTTGAGTGGTTCAATCTCTCCAAAAGTCGTAATTTGATTCCAAAGAATAGTAGCCTTTGATGAAGTTGCCGTAAATATAATTAAATATAGATAGATAGCCAATCGTGATAGAAATAGACGTATTCTCATACAATTTATTTTTACTGTATTTATCTATACTTAATACTTTAGGCTCACAAAGCAATCATTGCAAGCTTTGCAAATCGAATCAATAAAAAAACCACCTGAATAATACAGGTGGAGTCTTTTCAAAATGATTGAATTCAACTGAAATTGTCTAAAAAGCGCTAATCTTAGTCAAGATCGGGCATAGACAATACAGGCTCAGTTTCCCGTTCAATTCCTTTCTCAAATCCAGCAACAGCAGCCCGCGCACGTCCAGCGTGCCACAGGTGACCGATGAGGAAGAAGAAAGCAACGATAAAGTGGAAACCGGCTAACCAAGCCCGAGGGTTAACATAGTTGAACCCTTGCGCTTCAGTAATAATTCCACCTACGGAGTTAATAGAACCGTTAGGCGCGTGGGTCATGTATTCAGATGCCCGACGAATTTGCCAAGGCTGAATATCATTTTTCAGTTTGCTTAAGTCCAAACCGTTAGGTCCACGTAATGGCTCTAACCAGGGTCCTTGGAAATCCCAAAAACGCATGGTTTCACCACCGAAGATGATTTCTCCAGTCGGAGAACGCATCAGGTATTTACCTAGACCTGTGGGGCCTTGAGCAGAACCGATGTTCGCACCGAGTTTTTGGTCACGAACGAGGAAAGTAAACGACTGGGCTTGAGAAGCTTCAGCGTTAGTTGGGCCGTAGAATTCACTGGGGTAAGCAGTGTTGTTGAACCAAACGTAAGCCGCACAAATAAAGCCCATCAGGGACAGAGCGCCTAAGCTGTAAGACAGATAAGCTTCTCCAGACCAGATGAAGGCACGACGTGCCCAGCCAAACGGCTTGGTGAGAATATGCCAGATACCACCAGCAATACAAATCAAACCAACCCAAATATGACCACCGATGACATCTTCCATGTTGGCAACACCGATGATTGAACCTTCACCCCCGAACGGTGCTTTGAACAAATAGCCAAAGATAATCGCCGGGTTAAGGGTTGGGTTGCTAATCAAACGGACATCTCCCCCGCCAGGTGCCCAGGTATCGTAGACACCGCCGAAGAACATGGCTTTGAATACGAGCAGCAGCGCACCACCACCCAATAGAATCAGGTGATAGCCGATGATGTTAGTCATCTGGTCTTTGTCTTTCCAGTCATACCCAAAGAAAGAGGAATACTCTTCTAAGGTTTCAGGGCCACGAACCGCGTGGTAAATCCCACCTAAGCCCAATACAGCCGAGGAAATTAGGTGTAAAACACCAATGACAAAATAAGGGAATGTATCAATAACGTCACCACCCGGGCCAACTCCATAACCGAGAGTTGCCATGTGGGGGATGAGAATCAGACCCTGTTCGTACATCGGTTTCTCAGGAACAAAGTGAGCCACCTCGAACAGTGTCATTGCTCCTGCCCAGAATACAATTAGGCCGGCATGAGCGACATGAGCGCCTAAAAGCTTACCAGACAGGTTAATCAAACGGGCATTTCCTGCCCACCATGCAAAGCCGCTGGATTGTTGGTCGCGGCCACCAACATAAGAACTAGAGAGCGTTACCACGTGGTAGTACCTCCTCAGGGAATACAAAGTTCTGGTGAGGTTGATCCATTGGTGCCATCCAGGCCCGGATACCCTCGTTTAACAAAATGTTTTTGGTATAGAAAGTTTCAAACTCGGGATCTTCTGCCGCCCGTAATTCTTGGGAGACGAAGTCATAAGCCCGTAAGTTGAGTGCCAGTCCGACGACTCCAATTGATGCCATCCATAATCCA
>JBARXJ010000002.1:0-1568 GCA_049647265.1 Microcoleaceae cyanobacterium | reverse complement strand
GTTACAGTACTTCGGCGCATTTACGCAGAATGTTGAGATACCCTTTCACCTGCCAGGCAGAGCGGCCAATAAAGAGCCCATCGATATGGGGACAGGCAATCAGGTCAGCGCAATTGTCCGGATTGACCGATCCACCGTAAAGACAGTGTACTTGCTGGCCAACGACGTCCTGTGCCACGTCTTTGATCTCTGCCTGCCGCGCATCGGCATAATCAGAGGTAGCGGGTATACCGTTGTCACCGATTGCCCAGACAGGCTCATAAGCCAAAAGAACCGGTTTTGAGCGTTCTGCGTCGGCCAAACCTGCGAGCGCCGCGCGCACCTGCACCTCAAGCACCTGCTGTGCGCGGCCTGCTTCACGTTCTGCCAGCGTTTCACCGACGCAGATCAGTGGGATCAAACCGTGTCTGACGGCGGCTTCCACCTTGAGGCCGACAGTTTGATCTGTTTCGCCAAAGTGCGCGCGCCTTTCGGAGTGTCCAAGCTCAACAAGATCGAGGTTGCAATCGGTCAGCATGGTAGGCGAGATCTCTCCGGTCCAGGCGCCCGCATCTGACCAATGCATGTTTTGCGCGCCGACCTTGACCGAAGTATCAGCCAAAATTGATTTGATTTCGCGGATAGAGGTAAAGGGCGGGACAACAAATCGCTGAATGCGTGGATCACGGTCTTGATCCGCGGCAGCCAGAGCGCGCGCAAACCCCTGACCTTCCGCCAGCGTTTTGTTCATTTTCCAGCTGGTCCCGATCCAGTATGTGGGCTCTGTCACGGCGTCCCCTCTTCGCGTGCAGCAATTGTCAAATTGAGACCTGCGCGCTGAAATTCGGCAATCGCGTCCGCATCAGGCGTTTGATCCGTAATAATGTTGGCAAATTCGTCAAGCTTTGCGAGCCTGTGCAATGCGGCGTGCCCAAACCGAGTGTGGTTGACCAGCAGACAGCATTTTGCCGCTTGCTCCATCATCGCACGCTTTGCCCGCACCACGCTGTCGTCCATATGGAAAACCTCGACGCCAGACACCGCCGGTGACGAAATAAATGCGATATCCGCGCGTAAACCAGCGAGTGTGTCTTCGGTTACTTTCCCAAGGTAGGCGTTATACTTTGACGAATAAACGCCGCCCAAGGTGATCAGTGTAATGCCGGGTTCATTGCGCTGCGCATCTATTACGGCGGCATTGTTTGTTATGATGGTCAACGGACGGCGTGCGCTGCATTTTTGCGCAAGGACGGCCGCCATTGACCCATCGTTGATCATCACTGTCATGCCCGGCTCGATCAGCGACAGAGCAGCTTCTGCCATCGCATTTTTTGACACGGCACCTTGCCGCGCACGCAGACGGTAATCACTTTCAAATTGGGTGCCCGACTGGATTGTGGCCCCACCACGCACCTTGCGCAAAAGGCCTGCACTTTCGAGGTCATCCAGATCGCGGTGGACGGTCATTTTAGAGACCTCAAAATGAACAGAAAGCTCGTCCAGACTGGCTTCACCCTCTAACACGAGCACGTCCATGATCGCCTGCTGCCGCTCTTCTCTCTTCACGCCCGACCCTCCGTGTAAATATC
>JBARXJ010000001.1:0-53473 GCA_049647265.1 Microcoleaceae cyanobacterium | reverse complement strand
TTGCGCCAACGAGTGTCACGTTTGGTGAGGAAAACATTATCCTTTTCTAAGAAGTTGGAAAACCATATTGGAGCTATATGGTATTTTGTTCACCATTACAATGCATCCTTACCTGTTTAGCACTACCATATCTTTTTCACAACCCTCTTCAGCGGAATTGTTTTAAGTTCTCTCTCCGGCTGTATGCCTCCCAGCAATTTATCCAACAATACAACTGTTGGAATTCAAACAGAAGCAGAAGCAGCACAATTAGAAGAAGTTGTTATTAGCGGCTCAGGTTCGGGTTATGAACCGCTTAAAATATTAGCTGCTGCCTATCAAGAAAATAATCCTAATATCCAAATTACTTTTAACCCCAGTAACCAAACTAGTGGTGGTGTTCAAGGTGTGAAAGATGGTGTAATTGATATCGGTTCAGCGAGTCGAGAATTGAAGCCAGAAGAACAACAAGGTTTGAACTTTAATGCTTATGCGAAAGACTTAGTTGTTGTTTCGACTCATCCTAGTGTGACATCGGTTACAAACCTAACAACAGAACAACTCCATGGTATTTATAGCGGTCAAATTACGAATTGGCAAGAGGTTGGAGGGCCGGATATAGACATCCTGGTACTAGACCGAGCCGAGGATGAAACCGCTAAATTATTATTGCGAGAATATTATTTTGGGCCAGATTTACCCATGTCAGCAGATGCAGTGATTTTGCAAAAGGAAAAAGAAGTCATTGAAACAGTTCAAAGCACAGATCGTACTATTGGCCCGATGTCACTGGTTAAAGCAAAAAACACCGCATTACCTATTAATATTCTCAGTTTAGATGGGATTAAACCCAATAGCGAAAATACTCGCAATGGCAAATATCAAATGTCACGAATTATGGGTATTATCTGGAACCCTAATCTAGAAATGTCAGCCGCAACCCAAGACTTTATTGAATTTGTATCGAGTCCCGAAGCTGCCGAAATACTAGAAGAAGCAGGCTATATTCCTCTTAATGCTCCTAAGTAATCATAAAAGCCTCTACTCTTTCAACGATGAAAAACCCCTACAAAACCCAGTTCAATGTTTAAATGGTCTCTCAAACAACAAATTATTGTTCCATTTCTCAGCGTCTCGATTAGTTTATGGACATTGGGAATAGTGGGGGTTGGATACTGGTTGAGTTATCATCTCCAACAACAAACAGATAAAGAATTAGAAACACTTTCTTCTTTGGTTCTGAGAGAATTTGAAACACAAACTCATCTACTTCGCACAAACGCCAGATTATTAGCGGATTCTTATGACATTCGCTCAGCCACTCAACAGTATGACAAAACAGCTTTGATCAAAACCTTACTACCGATTAAATCCACATTAGGACTAGATTTAGTCAAAGTGATCGATCAAAATAGAACAACTTTAGTAGATTTACGAGGACAGGCTTTAGTAGACACTCAACTGAGAGATGAAAAAGCAATTTCTCAAGTACTAAATGGGGTTTATCTCTCCACTTTATTAGTGGCAAAACAACAATCTCAATCGATAATTATTGGAACGTCTCCCCTCAAACCAAGAGAAGGAGTGATTGGCGGAATTTTTATTGGGACTGCGGTTAGTGATGAACTTCTTCAACAAATTAAACAGCAAACTCTCCTTGAATTGGCAGCTTTTAGTCAAGGTCAATTAATTGCCTCCACTTCATCTCAACTGAGTCAATCCTCTTGGCAAGCTCCAGCCGTTGATAGTTGTCATCATACTTTAAAAATTCAGGGTCAAACTTACCTTGCCAAAACAGTCTCTTTGTCGGGTTTGGATGATACAACTCTCGAATTAGTCCTATTAAAATCTCTTGCACCGTTACACAAAGCTCAGTCTCAACTTTGGGTAATTGTTATTCTTTTTGGCGTAATTGGAGCAGGTATCATTTGTTTGGTAGGGACTGTATTAGCACAAAAAATGACTTCCCGAATTAAACGCCTGACTCAAGCAACTAAAAAGTTAGCCAATGGAGACTTGCAGACTCACTTACCCATTGAAGGCAGTGATGAGATTACTATATTAGCTGAAGGGTTTAATGTGATGGTACAGCAGGTGGCAGAACGGGATCAACAAATTAGTATTCAGATGCAAACATTAGAAGAGACCCTACACAAGCTTCAGCAGACACCTCACCTCGTACAAACCGAAAAAATGTCTGCTTTGGGTCGGATGGTGGCTGGGGTGGCTCATGAGATTAATAACCCCGTTAGCTTTATCTATGGAAATTTAATTCCGGCTGAAGAATATATTAATGATGTACTGAATCTGCTACAACTTTATCAACAAGAATATCCTCAACCGACTCCGACAATTGAAACAGAAATAGAAGAGATTGATTTAGAGTTTCTGGCTGAAGATTTACCGAAGCTTTTACAATCGATTAAAATTGGTGCAGAAAGAATTCGTGAAATTGTTAAGTCTCTACGAAATTTCTCCCGCTTGGACGAAGCCGAAATTAAAGCCGTAGATATTCATAGCGGTTTAGAAAGTACTTTAACAATTCTGTCTCATCGCCTCAAAGTTCAACCCTACCGTCCGGAAATTGAAGTAATTCATGAATATACTAAACTACCTTTAGTGGAGTGTTATTCGGGTCAGCTTAATCAGGTTTTTATGAACTTATTAGCCAATGCAATTGATGCGATTGAGGAGTATTGGGAGACACTAAAAACACAAAATCCTGAAAAAGCCGCAGCATATCAACCTTGTATTCAAATTCAAACTGAAATATTAGATTCTAACTTTATTTGTATCCAATTAACAGATAACGGCCCTGGAATTCCAGAGGAGATTCGCTCCAAACTGTTTGATCCTTTTTTCACAACAAAGCCTGTAGGGAAAGGAACAGGTTTAGGATTATCGATTAGTTATCAAATTATTGTCGAAAAACATCATGGAGAATTACTGTGTGATTCTACTCCAGCAGGGGGAACTCAATTTATCATTCAATTACCGATTTGTTTAGAAAAATCTGAATCTGCTTATCTTCAAAAACAATGTGCATAAAATAGTCTATCATCCGGGTAATTGGATGAATCAGAAAACCACCCTCAACTCGACACAAAGGACATAAACAGTGGTTTGTGAAGGGAATATGAGCCAGAAAGTGATATTAATTTTTTATTAAATTTTGAGGTGAAAATTTGATCGGTTTGCTCGGGGAATTGGCTGGTATTGAGATAAAATAGTTTAAGATAAATTGAAAGGATTTTATGAGTTAGATGGAAGTTCAATTTAATGTTGTTCGCCAAACCAAAGATAGCAGTCCTCGAATTCAAAGTTATCGGTTGCAGGCAGAACCCGGAACAACGATTCTGGAGTGTTTGAACCAGATAAAATGGGAACATGACGGTAGTTTAGCGTTTCGGAAAAATTGCCGTAATACCATTTGTGGAAGTTGTTCGATGCGAATTAATGGTCGTCCAGCTTTGGCTTGCAAAGAAAACGTGGGGAATGAAGTTCAGCGTTTAGAAGCCATTGCAGCAACGAGTAATAATCCGGATAAAAAAACTATACCTGAAATTGCGATCGCACCCCTGGGAAATTTTCCGGTGATCAAAGATTTAGTCGTGGATATGAGCCGTTTTTGGGATAAATTAGAAGCGGTAGAACCCTATGTCAGTACTCAGGCACGGTCTATTCCAGAACGAGAGTTTTTACAGTCTCCAGAAGAACGGGCAAAATTAGATCAAAATGGTAACTGTATTTTGTGTGGCGCTTGTTACTCAGATTGTAACGCCATAGAAGTAAACCCGGATTTTGTCGGCCCCCATGCTTTAGCCAAGGCACAACGAATGGTAGGGGACTCCCGTGATGGCAAAACTGAGTCTCGGCTAGAAGTTTACAACCAAGGCACTCAAGGGGTTTGGGGTTGTACCCGTTGTTATAACTGCAATAGCGCTTGTCCAATGGAAGTGGCACCGCTGGATCAAATTAGTAAAATTAAACATGAAATTCTAGACCGCAAAGACGCTAACGATAGTCGCGCCATTCGTCACCGTAAAGTTATGGTGGACTTGGTTAAACAAGGGGGTTGGGTCGATGAACGGAAATTTGGCTTATATGTAGTTGGGAATTACTTCCGCGATATTCAAGGGTTACTCAGTTTGGGGCCGTTGGGACTGCGGATGTTGAGTCGGGGTAAATTTCCAGTCACATTTGAGGCATCTGAAGGAACCCAAACTGTGCGATCATTAATTGAGTCTATCCAGCAGTTAGAAGAATAAGTTAAATATGAGTTCTGATACGCCGAACCCCACACAAACCCCAGAAACTGTAGAAACCCCAGAAACTCCTCTCGAACCTGAACCGTCTTTTGGTTGGAACCGTTACGCTGAAAAGATTAATGGCCGCTTTGCCATGGTGGGGTTTGTGATTTTATTATTGGTAGAATTCTTAACTCATCAAGATTTATTTACCTGGTTGGGGTTACGGTGAATTTTTCTTTGTTATTGGTTCTTTGTTATTCGTGGAAGTGTGTACGCCTGAGAGGACGGGGATAACAGGAATTATCCCTGAAACCAACAACCAACAACTAATAACTAATAAGGTTACTGATACCGGGTTAACTGAACGCGATACCGTTGTTTTTTGGTAATTGCCATTTCCCCTACTTCTAAGCGGCCTTTACCCCGGACTGCAATTAAGTCCCCCGGTTTAACTTGATGGCTGGCTTGACTAATATCCTTCCAATTCACCCGCACATCTCCCCCACTAATTAAATCTGACATTTTACTGCGGGACATTCCAAACCCAGCGCTGGCGATCGCATCTAACCGCATAGACGCTTCAACAGTGGTCATTTCTTTCTTTTTGGGGGGGCGTATTTTCAGTTCACTCAGTTCGATCTGACGAGTTTTCACCGGGACTGAACGCACTTGAGTTAAACTCATTTCTAAAAATTCTACCAATTCTGGCACAACAATTACCTGTGCGCCCCGTTCTCCCAAGACAATAATATCACCCGTTTTATCTCGGACAATTCCTGTCCCCAGCATCGCCCCCAGGAAGTCGCGATGAGTGGCGGTATCAAATAAAAAGTTTCCGGCAATATCCAAAGCTGCCACAGTCAAACTGGACTCATCTAGGGGTAATTCCTCCCGCGCGATCGCAATGCGTTGACGTTCAGCTTGAGGATATCCTCCCCCAGCAATGACTTTAACTTCGGTTAAACGGCTAAAAATCTGCTGAGACTCTATCAACTCTGGCGGCGATAAAAAATCGGTTAGGGTGACTTCCCAAGTTCTAATGGCTTGATCTGCGCGATCAATAATTTTTGCAATACAGTCTCTATTCTCTACGCTTTGTAGTAGTTCTTCCCGAGGTAGCATCAGAATCTGGTTTGTGGAGTAATGTTATATTTGCTTAGTTTAGCAGAAATATTGAGAAAGATTAAATCAGTCTAACTGTACAGTCTATAATGGTCAATCCTATCTTAAGAAATAGCTTGATAGGCTTTAAAAAAGGTTATTATTTATCTGTTTGAACTATCGGTCTTATTGATATTTATTCAGTTCGGTGATTGTTTTTTTGTTAACCTCTGTCTTTAGAGATAATTTTTAATATTAATATTTTATTACTTTCTCAAGCTTTATTATGAATAAATATTAAGTCTTGTCATTTTCTTGAGTCGTGTACTTATCCTAGAGAGTAGAGCTTTCTTTTTTAAAAATAAAAATTTTAAATTCCATTTAAAAAACTAGAGGTGAAACAGAACTCATGAGAAAATATCTCTGTCCTTGCTGTGGTGAATCTCTACTGCTTCATGTAAGAGAAAGTAAGAAAATAGGATTTTGTTCCTCATGCTATCAAGAAATGCCACTGCTAAGTTATTATGAATCTCAAGAGCAAATGGCAACAAAACCTAGGGATAATTTATCAGAAGACTTAGCGAATCTTTTGTCCTTAAATCATCATAATATCAACTTAATAATTAAAGATTCAATTTATGGATCTTGGGTTATTTCTAAAGAACAAAAAACGCTATTTGTTAACAAAAAACTGACTCAAATTTTAGGATATACAGTTCAAGAAATACAAGCAAAACCGTTTTGGGCATTTATTGATGAAAAGCATCCCATTCGTCAAATCTTAAATTCTAATAAATGTTTAAATCAATCTGAAGAATACGAAATCAAGCTACTCCATAAACAGGGATATTGGATTTGGGTAAAATTATCTATCACCCCTTTACTAGATGAAGAGAATCAGTGTAAAGCTTATTTCATCCAAGTCTTTGATTTAACTTATCTAAGACAGATAGAATATCAATTGCAGCAACGTCAAACCCGAGAACAAGCTATCAGCTATCTGTTACAAGTGATGCGAAGTTCAAGCAGTTTACAGAGTATTGTTACAGCCGCAGTGGGTGAATTGGGTCGCTTATTACCCGTAACTTCAGTTCAAGTGATGCAATATATTCCTAAAGATAAAACCTGGATGAGTTGGGCAGAATATCACAATAACAGGATTGATTTAGAAGAGAAAAAATACTTTAATAATTCTTTTAGTTCGACTCATGATAATTATCGAGCAATTACTAAGAATGTTACCGCAATTGAATTAGAAAAGATACGCTTACCCCTGAAAATCTCAGCAAACCCATCGCAAAGTTCCGAATTCGTGATTGATAAGGAAAAGGTCGAGCATTTTCTGCAATCCTGTCCGGGTGCATGGTTACCCATTCCATTGTATTGTGAATCTTCAATTTGGGGTTGTCTGAGTTTAGTCATGCAAGAGCCAAAATATGATTGGCAAAGCAGCGATCAAATCTTCATTCAAACGATTGCAGATCAACTCTCAATTGCAATTTCTCAAGTTCAATTACACCAACAATTAGAAAAAGCCCACCTTAAAATTAAAACACTTTCAACATTAGACCCCATCACCCAACTGCCTAACCGCTACGGTTTTAACCAATATCTCAATCAAACTTGGCAAAAACTATCCGATCATCAACAGCATCTGACGACTATTTTGTGTCATATTGATAATTTCTTGTATTATCAAAACACCTATGGCTCTTCTGTAGCGAATGAATGTTTAAAACAGATTGGTTTCATCCTGCGTTCAAACTTAACCGATCCCGATCAAATGGTGGCACGTTATAGTGGGGCTGAGTTTGTATTGTTATTACCCAATGCCGAATCTGATGAAGCGATCAAAATGATTGACACCTTACAAGCTGAAATTGAACATCTGAAAATTAATTCATCTCAGACTTCAGCAGATCTAACACCTAACGTTAGCTTTGGGATAGCGAGTGTATTGCCTCAGTTGGGTTTATCGCCTCAACAATTACTGACGAACGCAGAACAAGCCTTAGATCAGGGTGCTTCTGCACTGTGTAAATGTTTGTTAGCAAAGCAGGAAATAGAGGAACTATGTCCCTAGCGATTGGTGAAAGTTGACACTCCCTCGCCCTATAAGGGCGGGGATTCTTGGTTCACTGAGATTCCGTAACTGAACAGGACGTATCCCTTCGGGTATCTCTTTCAGAGAGGCTACGCCAACGGCAGTTGCTCTACTTGGGAGAATCCCAAGACCGCACTGCACTCACCAATCCAGCTAGAGGGAACTTCTCCCCTTAGCGCCAGCCATGCCGTCAGGCTATAGCGTATGACTTCCGGTATGCCAAAGCCGTAGTTAAACCCAGTTGCAGGATGTTTTTAGCTGCATTCACATCTCTATCCTCGACATAATTGCAATGTGGACAAATATGAGTTCGGGTTGATAGAGATTTTTGCACTCTCTCGCCACAGTTAGAACAGTTTTGACTTGTATTGTGAGGCGCTACTGCAACAGTCGCCTTACCATACTTATAACCAAAATATTCTAACCATCTACGGAAAGTTGACGCAGTCGCAGCAGCTCCCGGAGCTTGCATCCGGGAGAACTGTGACCATCCCGCATCACTAATACTTTTGGAAAGATGACGATTCTTAACTAAGCCTTTCACATTCAAGTCTTCGTAAGCTACCAAGTCGTTAGATTGGATTAAACGGAGTGCAACACGCTTTGCAAACTCAACTCGGCTGCCGACTTACTCTTAAATGCTTCCGGGCATATCGCTGTCTTGCTTTGATGTAGTTCTGGGTTTGCTTTTTTTCTTTGCGAAATTTCTTAGACTTTTTTCGGTTAGCGCGGCTGAGTTGTTTCTCAGATGTTCTATAAAACTGTGGGTTAGACTCTGTTTCTCCATTGCTAGTGGCAAGGAAATACTTTATCCCCAAATCGAGTCCTACAGCTTTATGAGATGGCTCCATCTTAGGAACTGTATCTCTTGGATCTAAGTTTATACAAAACTGAACATAGTAACCATCTGCTCGTCTAATAATTCTCACCGCGGAAGGCGGTCATCGCAGGCTCCGGATTTTACATCCGGAGTACCGATGACTCGTTTAATTTGTTCCGGATGGAAGTAGTTTAAATCACGAGAGCCAATCAGCTTTAAATTACCAATCCCTTTTTTATCGGTGAAGGTAATATACTTACGGTTCGAGGACAACTTCCATCCGGAGATTTTATATTCAACTGAGCGAGAATTTTTCTTAAAGCGTGGATAGCCTTCTCTTGGTGCGCGTCTCTTACGAACTTCCTTTACTTGGGGAGACCCCAAGACCGGAGTTCGCGCTTCCTTAGCGGCTTGCGAAGCCTCCGGGTCGCACCGCTTCTTCCCAGATTTATTGGACTTGCAGTTTTCATAGAACCGATTAATGGCTCTAAGAATTCGCTCTATCCCGACTTGGCAAGCGTGAGAGTTTAAATTTTCAACAAATTTGAACTCTTTTCTCAGTAATGTGTTGTATCTAAAAAGTTCTTTTTTCCCAACCCCCCGATTATCCATCCAATAACGGAGAGCTTTATTTCTGACAAACTGTGTTGTCCGAATCGCTTCCTCTATAGCGGATATTTGATGGGGTAAGGGATTAACTTTGAACTCTAGAACAAACATAATTGCTACTGAAAAGCATAGTGGCATTATAGCACAGCTAATTTAAGTCTGTTGGCTTCTGTATGTTAACCGTCGTTCTACGACGGGGCCCCTGACCCGCTTTTTTCGATCATTCCTGGAGAGAATGACCCGATCTTGTTTTGACCTTAGCTTTTATCTCTCCAACTCCCTAGAACCCAATTCGTCTAACTCCGAGCTGACTTCTAATTGACTCGGAACAATCGGTTGATTGGCTAAATTGTCTAAACCCACTGCGTTCAACAGGGATGACCATTCTGTTTTAAGTTGGCGACTACTGGGGTTAGAAGAACGTAACTGAGCTAAAGCCGCTAATGTTTCGTACCATAGTCCTTTGTCTGCATAGAATTGTAACCGTTCTTCAGGAGTGGCCCTAGAAAGCAGAATTTTTTGGGCGCTGGTTAATTTAACTCGCTGTACCCAACCGTGAAGCACAAGATTGGATGAGGGATCGTCAACGTTACATTTAATCGTTAAGTACCAGCGATAATTTTTATCGACTCCCAGTTTAGGTAAATTATCTGCTCTCGAAAAGTTCAGTTGAACAATTCCCGGTTCGGTGTTGCTGAGCATAAAAGACTGATCGTATAGCGTTTGATCTTCTTCATCGGTTAGCTCAAACTCAACCGCCGCAGCCTCTAGCGCAAAAGGAAGGTAATAGAAAAATGTCAATTCATCTGTTGCGGTTCGACCTAAAGTCGAGGCAGGAATTAAAGCCGTCAGCGGTTTAAAGTTAGTCCCAGAAGTGGGTACAACACATCCAGGGCCACGGGTTCCACCGGCTTCTCTTCGTCCGGGAATTCCTCGCTGTGGCGGTTCAAACCCATTCCACTGGGTTTGACTAATTCGGCTTTCAGAGGCAATCAGTTGAGCCAATGCCGGTTTAGTCAGAGGAGTTTGCCCTAAATGGGTACTCTCTGGCATCACAGTCTGCAAACGACTCCGAATAGAAGTCGCTTGTACTGGTAGCATAAAGCTAGGAATCACTAGCAGCTTGATAATGCAAGCAGCAGTTAGGGGGGTAAGCAGCCTTAAATAACTTGTCCAAACCATGATGAACTCTGACTAAACTTTAATCGAGTGAATAGGGACGATAACTCTATTGTATCCAATGTTTCTGCAAAGCAAGTTAAAGAACTGCTTTTAATCATATGTGATGGAAAAAATTCGTTCACTTCAGCTCACCCTCAAATGGCAAATGGCAGACTATCAAAACTTAATATTGCATTATTGCACTAGATATACTGCTGCCAAGCGGGAAAAGTACTGTTGAAGATCATCAGCACCCGGAAACTCCATTAATTTTTATTAATTCTTGACCTGAAAATATGACCACTCGTATATCTCTTGATTCACCCACTCTAATAGAACAGCCTCAGTCTCTGGCTCGAACCATCCGGCCAATGGGAGTCTCGGCGTTACACGGCATGGCATCTGCTGGCAATGTTCTATTTGCGATTGATAGCTTACGGGGATATTTGTTGAAAATTGACCCTGTCACGGATAATACAACGGTGGTGAATCCTTATCTGACTCCCAAGTTTATGGATGTAACGGGTTTGGCGATTTGGGAGGATACTCTCTGGTATACCCAGGATAATACAGTGTATTGCTGCCCTCAGGCAATAGAAGCAGAATCAATCACAGAATTTGTTCCTCAACGCTTTGTCAGTTTACCCTATGGCGCAGACGGAATTGCAGTGTGGGGATCTGCAGTTTATGTGGTCTCTCAACGCGCGGGGTATATTTATGTGTTTAACCGAGAAACCGCCGCAGAAATTACCCGGTTTTATACGCCCGGTATTGGCATTGAGAATATTACCGCCCGCAATGAGGAATTGTGGGTTTGCGATCAAGTTGAACAAACCGTGTATTGTTTAGAACGGGGAACGGGTGAAGTTCAGTTTAGTGTGTTAACGCCGTTTGAGTCTCCCAGTGGCCTCACGTTTCATCCTCACCCCGAAACTGGGGAAGAGATTCTGTATGTGGCTTATGCCGGGGATGAGCATTATATTCTGGATAACCCGAATGATACTCCTCAATATCAGCTTGCTAAACGCGATCGCACTTTTATTCATCCGTTGTCTTATCATTACAACCAGGCCGAACGTTACGCCACCTCCAATGGATATTTGATTGAAATGTCTTACGTGGAGGAACTTGAACCCCTCGATGAGGTGCATTTAGAAGATGTCGAATGGCGCATTGCTTTACCCTCCCAAACCAAGCGGCAGAAGGTGCGGGAAATCTCTCCCATTGGGATGCCGTTTACAGAAGAAATTCAGGACGGGGAACGGGTTGCGGTGTTTAAATTTAACCCATTGACCTCTAAAGAACGGCGAATTTTTGGTTGGAAAGCGTTACTCGAAGTTCGCAGCATTAAGTATCAATTGACTCCCTGGGATGTGGAAAAGACTCCGCCTTTATCGCCTGACTATAAAGAAAAATATTTGGTGGATAATGATAACCTGGCGATGAATTCTGGATTTGTGATTGATGCCGCTGCCGCCGCAGTGGGGACAGAAACCAATATTTTACGCAAGTTATTAAATGTGCGTAACTATGTTTACGATCAGCTTTCTTATAGTTTGACAGCGCAAATTGAACCGCCTGATGTGGTTCTCAAACGGGGGATTGGTTCCTGTGGAGAATATGTCGGTGTATTACTCGCTTTGGGTCGTTTAAATGGCATTGCTTGCCGCACCATTGGTCGTTATAAATGTCCTCCTTTACCCGATCAAAAAAATCTACCTTTACAAGCAGAATACAATCATGTTTGGTTAGAATTTTATATTCCTGGGTTTGGTTGGGTTCCGATGGAATCTAATCCAGATGATGTGGTCGAAGGTGGCCCTTATCCATTACGATTTTTTATGGGATTGGCTTGGTATCATGTGGAAATTGGTAAAGGGATTAAGTTTCAACGCCTCACCACTCAAGGGATGCCGGTTAATAAAGAACAAGTTTCTGTCGGGAACTTGGCAATTAATCACGTTCGCTTTACGATCTTAGAAGAATTGCCTGCTGTTTAATGAAGTCATGTTGATTTCGCTCTCCTGCGCCCCCCTACTTTGGGGGGAAATTAGAATCGATTAACACATTATCTAATTGTAGGGTGCGTCCGACAGACGCACCACGCTATATTTTAAATGATTGAAATTTAGGAAAAATATAATGGAATTTACGCCTTTAAGTATTTTAGTATTAACTGCTTTTATTCTGTTGGTTTTAACAACGACTGGAATTGTTTATTTAACCGCCGCAGAATGGCGCGATCGCAGACGCAGAGATCGAGATAAAAAAGCGCGTTAACGAGGACAAAGGGATAAAAATGTAGATTCCCACACGAGGCGGGGTTGGGCATAATTTAACAAGTATTGTCGGGTTTTTTCTAATTGCTCTAAAATATTTCGCTGTTGAATTCCTGCATATTTCTGTTGCCAATAACACTGCTGTAAGTAATCAATCAGCCACAGTTGAGCTTCTGTATCCAATGTTTTGTTAATTTCTTTAGCCCACTCTAAAGCCTCTTGTAAAGTTTGAGGGGGCTGCTTCAGTTTTACTAATAATTCAGATGAAATGGTTTGAAACTGTTGCCAATCATAAATCGCTTTTCCCGGACTTCCCTGTGCCATTGCGAGGATTTCTTGATTTGCTAAAATTTCACTATAATTTTGTTGTTGTAAAACCTGTTGCATCGCTGTTTGACTTAAACGATAAAACGGGATTTTTGCACACCGTGAAATTAAAGTCGGCAGCAACATATCCACACTGGGTGCAATTAAAATAATGGTGGCATTTCCCGGTTCTTCTAATGTTTTTAATAAGCCATTTGCCGCTGCTTCTGCCATCGTTTCTGCTTGTTCAATTACCACCACTAATTGATGGGCTTCTAGGGGAGGACGACTTAAAAAACGACTGATTTCTCTAATTTGATCTAAACGAATTTGTGGGGGAGATTTTCGCTTAATTCCAGCCGCTTCTGCTTCCGCTTTTATCAAAAGTTTTCCTTGATGTAAATAGGTTGGTTCTACCCACAAAAAATCCGGATGATTTCGTTGTTGAATGCGGTGATGAAGTTGAGTATAATCTTGTTTTTTGCTATTATCAAATAGTAATTCTACAAAACAGGAAGCTGCTAAACTGCGCCCAATGCCTTCACTTCCGACAAATAGATAAGCGGGAGCCACCCGATTTTGTTCAACAGATTGCAACAGCATTTCAACGGCTTGTTTTTGCTCAATTAAAGGCGAAAAAAAATCATTCATGATCCGTAAACAAATCAGCTTTTGAATTAAAAATAATTATGAATTTTATTAAAATAGTTGAGTTTTTTACTTTTTTTAACGTTACCCACAGTCAGAACAATCTTCAAAACTGTTAGAATATAATTATTTAATTTATCATATATACCGACATGATAGTAAACCCATTAGAAAAAGTCAATACTTTAGGGGATTGGGCAGCTTTAGGAATTGATAAACATTTGCAAAAAATTCTGAGTCATGAACCCGAAGTTCTTAAAGATAAAGACCCTGAAGAACTCCATCAAATGCGCGTAGGAATGCGGCGGCTTCGTTCAGCTTTAAATGGATTTGCCCCGGTTTTAAACTTACCAAATTCTGTAACAGATAAACAAGTAGGAATTGTTAGCCGACGTTTAGGCAAACTCAGAGATTTAGATGTATTACTGGAAGCATTGCAAACGGATTATTATCCTCAGTTACCCGCTAAAGAACAAAAAGTTTTAGAAACAGCTTTGCAAAAGTTAAATAAAAAGCGTAAAAACACCGTTAAATCTGTGCAAGAAGTGATCGAAAATAAATCATATCAAACTCTTAAAAAAGATTTGCAAAAATGGCTAGATTTTCCTGAGTATACCTCAATTGAACAACTGCCTATTGATGAAGTTTTACCGGATTTACTCCTACCTCTGATTAGCAATTTATTTTTACATCCGGGTTGGCAAGCTGGAATTCAGCAGTTAGCGCAGGATAATCATTCACCTAAAGAGAATACTGATTTATCTGATAAAACTGTTGAACAAATTTTAAAAACACAGGGAGATACTTTACATGACTTACGCAAAACCATCAAACGAGTCAGATATCAAATGAGTTTATTTACTGATTTTTATAGTAATACTTATGCGGCTTACTTGACGGATATGAAAGCTATTCAAGAGTATTTAGGAGATATTCAAGATAGTGAAGTTTTAGAAGCAACCTTAGCAAAAGTATTAAAATCAGAAATTGAATCAAAACTCCCCCAATTTGCAGCTTTACTCAGAGAAAGTCGTTATCAAGCATGGAAAAAGTGGCAATTGATGCAGCGGCGATATCTGAATGCAAATATCCGTCAAAACTTCCGTTCTACATTATTGCATCCTACCCTTGAGTCTCGTTAAACCACTGCCACAACTTATTTTGTTCTAAGATTGCAAATTCAATCCAATATATAGTACGGTTTTAGTATGAGAAAGAATAATGATTTTATCAACAATCCAAACAGGAATTACCCCAGAAGAATTTATTACTCAGTATGGAGATAATCAACGCTACGAACTCATTGATGGAGAGTTAATTGACATAGAACCAACGGGCCCACATGAGCAAGTTGCTGCGCTAATTAGCCGAAAGCTGAATGTGGAAATCGACCGTTTAGATGTACCTTATTTTATCCCACAACGCTGTTTAATTCAGCCTCTAGGCACGTTCAACGTTTTCCGACCTGATTTAGTTATCCTAGATGAGGAAGAACTGGTCAATGAACCCTTGTGGCAAAGAGAACCCGTGATTACCTTAGGGACGACTGTTAAACTTGTAATTGAGGTGGTGAGTACGAATTGGCAAAATGATTATGCTCGTAAATATGAAGATTACGAAGCTTTGAAAATTCCAGAATATTGGATTGTTGATTATTTAGGGATTGGTGGAAAATACTTTATTGGTAGCCCCAAGCAACCTACAGTAACAGTCTGCAATCTGATTAATAATCAATATCAAAAAACCCTATTGCGTAGAGGAGATAATCTTCAATCTTCCTGTTTTCCTAACCTTAAACTTTCTACAGACTTATTCTTTAAGTTTGGATAAATTCAGTTCCTTGACCCTGTACTGTATACTTTCGTATTGATAAAATGATGAGTCAAATTTTGCTAAAAAAAAACTATCAATCATCGCTTGCTTTTATTGGATTTCTGCGACTGCAAATCCCAGTTTGAGTCAGCCATTAATCCATCCTGATTTAACCTCTTTATCCTCTAATCTAATTACCCTGAATGCTACTGAATTAAATACAATTGCCAGTGATATTACAGTCCGAATTGACGGCCCTCGTGGGGGGTCTGGGGTAATTGTTGAAGGCACAGGAAATATTTACTATGTTCTGACAAATTGGCACGTGGTCAATCGAGTCGGAGAATATGAAATTATTACAGCCGACGGACAACGTCATTCCGTTTATTATAGTTTAATTCGGCAAATTGATGATATTGATTTAGCCATTATTCCCTTTGAAAGTTCTCAACGCTATCCAATCGCAACAATAGCAGATTCGAGTGCAGTTGAGATTGGGAGTCCGGTTCATGTCGGAGGATGGCCCCGTTCTGGGAGTACTTTAGGACAACGATTATTTCTCAGTACAGAAGGAAAATTAACCCGTCGTCAATCTCCTCGTAATGGCTACACTTTAGTCTACACAAATCTAGTCAGAAGTGGCATGAGTGGCGGCCCAATTTTAAATGAAGCGGGTAATTTAATCGGAATTAACGGTTTAGTTCAATTAGGGATTAATCGCAATCAAATTGTTTCGGCGGGCATCGAAATTAACCGTTTTTTAAATTGGCGTAAAACCGCAACATTACCGACAATTCCAACTTTACCGACGGCAAATTCTGAGGCAGAATCTAATACAGTAACCACGAGTTTACCTGCACCGACACCTACTCAAAACAAAACCCCCACTCCGGGTGATTTTCTCCTGGCTAAAAGTCTACGGGATGAGTCTGGGGAAATTATGGCTTTGCAAGTTATTTCTGATTATGTCTTGAGTGGAAATAGTAATGGTAGTATTGGATTATGGAGTTTAGAAACGGGTGGACTACGACGCGCTTTTTCTGCTCATTCAGGCGGTGTTAATGCTTTAGATATCAGCAAAGAGGGTAATATTTTAGTCACCGGAGGAGAAGATGGTACTGTTAAACTGTGGAATTTTGCGAGTGGTTTAGACTCTGGGGAATTTTCTTTACTTCACACTTTAAAAGGACACGATAACGCTGTATTATCTGTTGCCATTACCCCTGATGGTCAAACCGTTATCAGCGGTAGTTGGGATAGTACGGTGAAAATTTGGGATGTGAAAACGGGGGAATTATTACAAACTTTATCAGGACATTCTCAAATGGTGAGTGCTTTAGCCATTAGTCCGGATGGTCGGATTTTAGCGAGTGGCAGTAAAGATAGTACAGTTAAATTATGGAATCTTGAAACGGGGGAATTAATTCAAACCTTGAAGGGACATTCTTTAGCAGTTTTGTCTATTGCAATGAGTTCAGATGGTGCTGTTTTAGCCACAGGAAGTGCAGATGGAACCATTGGCTTATGGCAACTGAATACGGGTCAACCTATTCGCCGTTTTCAAAGTCATACGGATGGCGTGTGGTCTGTTGATATTAGCGAGAATAGTAATACTTTAGTCAGTGGCAGTTGGGATAAAACGGTCAAACTTTGGGATATTAATACGGGGGAATTAAATAGTACATTGACAGGTCATCCCAGTTATGTCAACGCAGTTACAATTAGCGCCGATGGTAACACTATTGTTAGTGGTGGATGGGATGCTCAGGTGAAAATTTGGCAAAAACCTTAACAGGTGTCAATGAATTGAATCTGAAATCAAAATAACCGGACGGCTTCATTAAATCTCGACTTAAGCTTCACGTCCTATGAAAGAAATTCACGCGAAGTTTGAAGAGAGGAAGCCGCCCATAAGTCTCATTTATGATTAGTAAAATGAGGTGGGGATATTTAGAGAAATCCAGAATCATCATTGCTGATGTTCCATTCCTAATCACAAATCTTGAGGGTTTGAGAAGAATGTGAATGACCCTAATGATAAGTGTGCATGGCATTTAGCACATTACTCAACCAAACAGACAATTGACTGTGTAGTAGATGTCTAATTGAATCACGTTCAATTCATGAAGTTAAATCAAATAGACAACTGACACTGATTTTAAGGTGAGGTATCCCTTCTATACATCAGAGAGTACTAGCAACTTATCAATCAGTGAAATAATCGGCTCGGTTGCTCATCAAAGTAATCTCCTAACAAATCGGCACCTCTATCACCCATTTCTAGCAGTTTTTGCTGAATTGCAAAGAGAGCCAACTGAGAAGGTTTCGCGTGTCCTCGTTCCCAGCGATTAACGGTCTGAAACGATACGCCCAATTGTGCAGCTAGTTTTTCCTGAGAAAGGCCCAGGCGCTGTCTTAAGGTAGAGATGAGGGTTGGAATTTCTGACTGAATTTTAACGAACATAAGCCCAGTGGATTTTCTGAATAAATAATAACTACCGGGAATACAAGCTAATAATAAGTCCTCTATTTAGTTGCTTGTATTAAACCTTTTTTTCTGTGCTCTCTTGATGAGGACACTTATAGTATGAATGAATTTATGAATAAACAACAATTATAATATTCCACAATTTTAACTGTCACAGTAATAGTAAAACGATGAATTTACTCCAGTATAATAAGGGCAAAATATTCCTTTAGAGTTAATACAAAATATCAATAAATATAATCTGATTGTAATAAAAATTTAACAGGATTTACATTTATTCACTTAGAAAATATTTTAAGCTTAAAGCTTACCAGAGCTATAATCCACGATTCTGTCTCTTTTGAAACAAAATCTTTGTATTCAAGTCTCATTATAGTTGTTCTCCTAAAAAATTAAAATATTTTGATATAAAAGGCAGGTTCTAAATCAGACTTAAGTTAGATGCAAAATAAATATTAATAGACTAAGTAATCATAACGACCCGCTTAATCTGTAACTTTTATAAATCAAGATGCAGACTATTTGAAAAATTGAATATCATCGAGAGTAATAATAGAATAAGACTAAAATATAATTAGCCTTTAGTATTAGGTAGCAAGAATAACAGTTTTGCAGTTTAATTTGTGAACCACTTCCTATGTTAGGTTTTTACCGCTTCCCTAACCGAACGATGTTAAAACCAATGCCTAACCATTCATTACCACAGCTTGATAATATCAACCTTACAGTCGTATCATTCTAACCTCAGCTTATTTCTGCGGGTTAAATTGCTCCTTCAACAAATTCCGCTATCTTGAGAAATGTGTCACGGTTTACGGTTATCATAAGACACTATATTTAGTACAGCTTTGTAGCGCCTGTGACTCCGAAACATTCTCCTGACTATCGTTCCGTTGATCCCAAAATCAGCCAGCTTGAAGCACGGCTCAACCGTCTTTACAAAGCGGTTAAAGTCCTTCAACAACAAGTTAATCAACAAAGCCATCCGCCTCAGCCTGAGAAAATCAACGTTTCAACGGGTTTAAAGCTTCGATATCTGGGACTAGGTTTCTTGTTTGGAATGGGTTTAGTGACGGCAGGATATTGGTTAATTTCTACTTCTCTACTTCCATCAAAATGGTCTCATATCAATCAACTTTTGGCTACAGTGATAAGGCGCGACAACTCAGCTTTAAACCCTGTTTCTACTTCAAGTCAAGGGACTCTAAAACCCTCTATATTACCCGCCGCTACTTGGGAATATAATGTCAAAACTCTTCCTAACCTAAATTATAACCTAGATTTACAAACCATCATTAATTTAATTATTGAACAAGCAGAAGCAGAAGGGCTACCCACAACCAATTTATCCCTGCATCTGATTGATGTCAAGACTCAAAGTTTCGCCGAATATCGCAGTCAAATTCCTCGTTTTCCTGCCAGTATCACGAAGTTATTTTGGATGGTTGCGCTTTACGATCGAGTGAACCAAGGAAAAATAGATCCTGAGACTATTAATTATACACCTGAGTGTCAAACGGATATTTGTCAACTGATTAAAAAATCTAACAATGAATCTGCCAGTCGCATTCTCGATCAAATTACAGAAACTTCTTCTGTTGCTGAAGAACAGACAGAATCTTTTAACAATTGGCTGAAAAAACGGAACTCCATCAATCAATTTTTCCAAACGGCTGGATACAAAGATATTAATATTAGCCAGAAAAATTTTCCGATTCCTTACATTAACATGGAAAACCCCGAACATTGGGATAAAAAGATGCGAGGAGATAATACCGATCCCATTAGGAATTTAATCACAGCCGCACAAACGGGACGATTAATGTATGAGATCGTAACAGAACAAGCGATTTCAAAATTAGCCAGCCAGCAGATGCTCACCTTATTAGAACAGGATTTGAATCCTCAAGTTTGGCTACAAGAAGAATCAAATCCCATTGCGGGTTTTTTAGGAGAAAGCTTAGTCAATACAGATGTTCGTTTCGCCTCGAAAGTGGGGTGGACATCTTCAACTCGCTTTGAAGTTGCTGCTGTGATTTCTCCAGATAAAAATGTTTCCTATATTCTGACTGTTTTTGGACATGGCACCCCCTATGCTAGAAATGAACAAATATTTCCAAAAATTTCTCGTATTGTCTATGAAAATATGACCGCACAAGATAACTAAAGTGCTAGAATCTGTTGAATTTGATTAACCTGTTGCTCATATTGACTATCACTGAAAACTGCAGAAGAATTCTCTAAAGAAATCGATTGTTTTAAATCAATCCAAGAGCGGCAGCCTTTATAACTTGAATCATAAGGAATTGAGAGAACTTGAGGTAAAAGATAAGTTCGTAACAATAAAATATACAAGGGCTGGTTAGGCTTATAATTGAGCCGTTCATTCACCCATTCTGTTGTCCAGATATGCAAGGGATAAAGCTGAGAAAGAATGCTATCTGCAATCGGTACTTTTAGAGAAAATATATGAGTAATATTTGCCCAACTACTCATTTTAATCTGATCACAATGATGCTCAGCCGTGATAGTTTGGGCTTGAGTAGTATAGTCTGATTTTAATAAATTAGAATCTTGATGTTCTAGGGTTGGGTATAATAAAACCTGACGATGTTCAACTGTAAAATTGCCTCCTTCTTCTCGAATTCCACCTTTACGAAGTAATAAAATAGTCTGACCTTGTTCTAATGCTTTAACTGCAATAGCCCATTCCTTTAAGGCATGACAAATGCTTAAATGGTTAGTAATGACTGAATCAGTTTGTATTTGTGTCATCATTTCTTCCTCAAAACGATAAAATATTAAAGTTAACTCTAGCGAGATATTGATCATGCAAACCCGATCTCTTGGCACATCTGAGATTCAAATTACCCCAATTATCATGGGGACTTGGCAAGCCGGAAAAGCGATGTGGGCAGGGATAGAGGATAAAGAAACCATTAAGGCAATTCGCACTGCTTTTGAGGCGGGTATTACCACCGTTGATACAGCAGAAGTTTATGGGCAAGGACATTCCGAACAAATTGTCGCCCAAGCCTTATCAGATGTTCGAGATCAAGTGGTTTATGCCACAAAAGTATTTGCCAATCATTTAAAATATAATCAAGTTATAGAAGCTTGCGATCGCTCCCTTAAAAATCTTAATACTGACTACATTGACTTGTATCAAATTCATTGGCCATCTGGGTTTCGCAACAGTGAAATTGTCCCCATTGAAGAAACCATGAATGCCCTTAATCATCTCAAACAACAGGGTAAAATTCGAGCCATTGGCGTGTCTAATTTTTCTCGCGTCCAACTGGAAGAAGCAAGTCAATACGGCAAAATAGAAAGTTTACAACCGCCTTATTCTTTATTTTGGCGCAAAGTAGAGAATGATGCCATGCCTTATTGTATTGAAAATAATATTTCGATTCTGGCTTATTCACCTCTAGCTCAAGGCTTATTAACGGGGAAATTTGGCCCGGATCATCAATTTGAAGAAGGAGATCACCGGGCTAAAAGTAAGCTATTTTATAAAAAAGATAACTACGAAAGAGTGCAACAAGCCTTAGAAAAGCTGCGTCCTATTGCAGAAGAAAAACAGTGTAGTTTGGCACAATTGGCAATTGCTTGGTTAATTGCTCAACCTCAAACCAATGCCATTGTAGGGGCGCGTCATCAACGTCAAGTTGAACAAAATGCAACAGCGATCGCGGTGCAACTTTCAAAAGATGAGTTAGCTGAAATTGATCAAATCGGACAAACTGTAACTCAGCATTTAGATGATAGTACAATTATGTGGGATTTTTAATTTAATTCGCATCATTAATGAGCATTCAAAATCAGCTTCTACAAGTCCAAGAGTTAATTCAGCAAGGTGAGTTAGAGGAGGCTTTTTCAGCTTGTCAAAAGCTTCTCTCTCAGTTTCCCAATTGTGCTGTTGCTTATACGTTAATGGGAAGTATTTATGAGCAACAAAAAGAATATGGATGGGCAATGGAAGCCTACCGAGAAGCCATTGCAACTCAGCCCAATTATGCGGAAGCTTATGTTTATTTAGCTCAACTTTATCGCGATGTCGGTTGGATTAATGAAGCCGCATATTATTATCAAAAAGCCTTAAAACTACGGTGGAATTGGCCCGAAGTTCATGACTATTTGGGTTCAGTTTTACATATACAGGGTAAAACAAAAGCGGCAATTCAACATCATCGTCAAGCAATCAAACAAAATCCTAATTATATTCAAGCTTATCTCAACTTAGTCCTAAGATTATACCATCAAGGGCAGGTTAAACTCGCAATAAAAATATTAGAAGAAACAATTGAGCGTTTTCCGGACTGTGCTAAAGCTTACTATAATTTGGGCTGTTTATTATTAAAAGAAAATCAAATAGAATCAGCCATTCAGCTCTTATTAGTTAGCCTTAAACTTGAGCCTAATTTTGCCTTAGTCTATTCTCAATTAGGTCAAGCTTGGATTAGAATCGGTCAGTTTACCAATGCAATTAAAGCTTATCAGCAAGCGCTTGAAATCGATCCAAAGCTAACTAATATATATCGCTATTTAGGGAAAGCTTGGCAACAGCAAAATCAACATGATAAAGCCATTCATTACTTTGATAAAGCGCTGAAAAATCATCCCGATAATCTATTAATTTATGGAGATTGTGGCTATTCTTTGATAACACAAGGAAAACTCAACGAAGCGATGATTTGTTTTCAAACTGCTATTACAATCGAACCAAAATGGGTCAATGCATTTTGCCATCGCTTTGCTTCTTTATCTTTAACCCATCATCAACAAGATCAACTCTTATCTTCCCAAATTAGCTGTGCTTATTTTCTTCAAGAATTACAGCAATTTGATTTAACAAATTCAAGCGATAAAATCTATCAAAAGCTGGCAGACATTTATTATTATTGTGGCAATACTTTATTAGAATATGGTAATTTTGAAGCTGCCATTACCTATTATCAAATAGTAATTAAAATACAGCCTGACGAAGTAAAATATTATCTAAAATTAGCAGAATGTTATATTCCTCAGAAACGCTGGGATGCAATTTATGCTATTTGTTACTTCCTGCCAACTCTACAAAACTTGTCTTTGTCAGATGCAGCAACCGTTAATTTTTTACTCGGATATTGTTGTGAACAGAAACAGCATTATCCATCAGCAATTCAATATTATCATCAGGCGTTACAATATCAGCAAAAAAGTAATCGTAATCCTTCAGAACATTACTCACTTTCAATAGATATTACTGACAAAAATAGTAATAATAAACAAATAATTCCTGATGACATTGTATATTTTACTCAAGAATGGTTACAAGAAAAACAGTTAAAAGAACAGTACTATTTTCCCTTAAAAACTTCCCCATCCCTACCCCAATATTCTCTACCTGAATCGCCAGCTTGTGCGGGATTAGAGTGCGATACCTGTGTCCATCAAATCTTTCAAAAGTTAGAACTGATTAATTTAGGAAATAATATACAAACAAACGCTAAAAATCAATCGCTGAGTTATGAAGATTACAATCAATTTGTCGCAATCATTCCTCAAGGGAGAGCATGGATAACGCCTCAAATTAACTATTGGAATGTCTGTAAAGCGATTGCTATTATTACCCCAGATAATCAACTTTTAGCAGATGTTTCGAGAGATTATCCAGGACAACTTCCAGGATGTACTAATTATCATCCGAATCAACATCAAATTTTTAAGCAAAAGACACTTCCCCCTGTTCAAAAAATAGACGGTTCTGTTGCGGTTTTATCCGGTTTATCCGGACATATTTACTTTCATTGGATGGTCGATATTTTACCTCGAATCGCATTATTAAAACGCAGTGGAATTGATATTGATAAAATCGATAATTTTATAGTTAATAGTATTCGCCTCCCGTTTCAACAAGAAACCTTACAAAAACTCGGAATTCCACTGAATAAAGTATTAGAAAGCGATCAATTTTCCCATATTCAAGCCAGTCAACTCATTGTCCCTTCTTTTGCCGGATATTTAGGCTGGTTAGAACCTTGGGCAATTGATTTTCTCAGACAGCAATTTCTCACCCCGGAAGTTAAAGCAAAATCAGGTTATCCTCAACGAATTTATATCAGCCGCGCCCACGCTAGACATCGGCGAGTGTTGAATGAAACCGAAGTCATGGAAAAACTCAGTCAATATGGCTTTGTTTCAATTCAATTAGAAACGTTGTCTTTTACCGAACAAGTTGCCTTGTTTTCTCAGGCTGAAGCCATTATTGCACCTCACGGCAGCGGCTTAACTAATATTATGTTTTGTCATCCATCGGCTAAAGTTGCTGAGTTTGTTTCTCCCCACTATAATCGTCATTATTATTGGGTAATTAGCCAATATTTAGGACTCCAACATTACTGTTTAACCGGAGAAGCTTTTCCTTGTTATCCCATTCGGATGTTAATGTATCAAAATCCTCTGACGGAAGATATTTGGGTGAATTTAACGGATTTAAATCAGTTGCTAAAAACGATGAAATTGTAGCGCGATGTACTAGGGAACACCTGAACAGGCAACTAAGCATAAAAATGCTCTCCTGACTCCTGACTCGGTGTCTCCTGTCTCCTGACTCCTATCTCCTATCTTCCTATCTCTAAAAATCAATACTTAATGGCGCTCTGGGGAATGGAATGACATCGCGGATATTGCCCATTCCTGTCATAAACTGCACAACTCGTTCAAAACCCAGTCCGAAGCCCGCGTGAGGAACAGTTCCATATTCCCGTAACTCTAAATACCACCATAATTCCTCTGGACTTAAACCAATGGCTTCTATCTTTTGTTTTAACACATCTCCCCGCTCTTCCCGCTGAGAGCCGCCGATAATTTCACCGATTTTCGGGGCAAGCACATCCATCGCCCGTACCGTTTTATTATCGTCATTCATCCGCATATAAAAGGCTTTAATATCCTTCGGATAATCGGAGACAATTACAGGCTTTTTAAACAATTCCTCTGCTAAATAGCGTTCATGTTCGGATTGTAAATCCAAGCCCCAACTGACCGGAAACTCAAACTTTTTATCGGCTTTTTCTAATAACTCAATCGCTTCTGTATAGGTAATCCGTTCAAATTCATTATTAATAATATTATTTGCTGTTTCGAGAACAGTTTTATCAATTCGCTTATTAAAAAACTCCATATCTTCTTGACAATGTTCTAAAACATACTTAAAAATATGCTTTAAAAACGCTTCTGCTAAATCCATATTTCCCAGCAAATCACAAAACGCCATCTCCGGTTCAATCATCCAAAACTCAGCTAAATGACGAGACGTATTAGAATTTTCCGCGCGGAATGTGGGGCCAAAGGTATAAACATTACCAAACGCCATCGCCATAATTTCAGCTTCGAGTTGACCACTCACCGTTAAGAAAGCCGGCTTACCAAAAAAGTCTTTGCTAAAATCAACTTCATTTGTTTTGGTAACGGGTACATTTTTTAAATTGAGGCTGGTGACGCTAAACATCTCCCCTGCGCCTTCACAGTCACTGGCTGTAATAATCGGGGTATGCACCCACAGAAAACCTCGTTCTTGAAAAAATTGATGTACCGCTGTGGCACAAGCATTTCTCACCCGAAAAACAGCCCCGTATGTGTTTGTGCGCGATCGCAAATGAGCCACAGTCCGTAAAAATTCAAAAGAATGACGCTTCTTCTGCAAGACATAAGTTTCCGGGTTAGCTTCTCCAAACACCTGTATCGTTTCTGCTTGCAGTTCAATTCGCTGTCCCTTGGCGGGTGACTCGACAATAGTCCCGGAGACTTCTACCGATGCGCCTGTACTCAGTTGCTTGACAATTTGCTCATAATCTGGCAAATCTGCATTCAACACCACCTGTAAATTGGATAGACAAGAGCCATCATTGACTTCGACAAACGCAAACCCTTTTAATTCACGCTTCGTTCGTACCCAACCGGTTACGGTTACCTTCTCATCCGGTTCACCTGTCCGTAATAACTCTGCAATGCGTTGTGTCGTCATCATCTCAATTTACATTAATCGATTCTGTACCTAATATTATGTCTGAGCTGTTTTAGGAACAGTTAGCAATTTGGCAACAATTCTTTCAACTTATTCTGTTTCGACAGACTCTGAGGTCACTTCTGAAGGAATTGCCGAAGCTGAAGCAGAGGATAATATACCTTGGGCTTGCCCTAAGTGATGATTATCAGCAGAGATCGAATGAAGCTGTTGCATCAAACTCGACATTTCTAGGGCGCTCATAGCATATTCCCAACCCAGGTTATTTTTAATCCCAGCCCGTTCTAACGCTTGTTGCATGGTATCAGTCGTTAATACACCAAAGACAACCGGAACCCCTGTTTTAAAGGACGTTGCTGCAATCCCTTTGGACACTTCAGCGGCAACATAGTCAAAATGTGGCGTTTGACCCCGAATCACGGCTCCTAAACAGATAATCGCATTATAACGATGGCTGAGGGCAAGTTGATGGGCAACCAGGGGAATTTCAAAACTACCCGGGACCCAGACATAATCAACCTGTGTTCCTTCGGGATTGGGATCGACACCGTGCCGTTTGAGACAATCTTGGCAACCGCCGAGTAATTTATCAGTGATTAAATCATTAAACCGACCAATCACGATTGCGAGTCGAAATGAGCCTGTTTGAGTAAAAGTTCCTTCAAAAACTGTCATATCTGAATGGGATAGACTTGCATTGAGGATCTTAGCAGAGATTGAAGAGTTGAGGTGATGCAAAATATTTCCCCCAACTCTCATCGGGCTGCTAACGCGGTTAAACCACCACAAAGTTTAGAACACCGACAAGGATGACTAGAAGCACCCACAGTCCCGAACCAATATACAGTAAAGGCTTAGACTGATCCCAATATTGGGGAGAAGCGTAAGCAAAAGGAACGCCCACAATCATCACAAAAGACAGAATCACTAAAGCAGCTAGAACAAATTGAAATAGGATTGTTAACATTGATTTCTCCGAACCCGAACATTAATTAACGACCAACACTGACTGACGACGGCAGCAAGTGCTGTTATTACCTTTCATATAGTTAAGCTACCAGAAATTGTCACATCAAGATAGTGATTCTTTATGGGTTGTTAGTCGTTGGTCTTTCGTCGTTATTTCAAGAGCACCCAGGGGAGATCAGCCACGCTACCCGACTACGCGCAACCCTCATGGGTAATGTGTAACTGTCTACAAAGTAACCAATGATCGAGAACAAATAATTAACCACCAAAGACAGATCTTAAATAAATATGATGATCTGTAACGAAAAAAGTGTCATTATAGAATGTATTGCGTAAACTATCTACATAGTTGCCGCGGAAGGCGGTTATCGCAGGCAGCGGACTTTACGTCCGCTGTACCGATAACTTGTTTTTGCCCTAAGCCCGCTGATATTGAGAGCTTCTTTTAGAGAGGCAACTCATTACAGTGAGCTTTAGCAATTTCATATTTGTTGGATTAAATTATTGATTTTGATTCAAGTCTCGATGATTACGGTGGTGTGGAAGGGTTTTGTTGTTTCTCATCCTTTGGATAAACTCAATCGATTTCCATACTCCCGTTCTGTCCCATGAAACAGTACCTGAGTTTTAAATTATGTCACGCACCTTAGCCAAAGCCATTCTGTATGTAGATGGCTATAACGTCATTGGATTCTGGCCTTCACTGCAACAAAAGTTACACGGAGGAGGCATGGAAGAAGCGCGCCGCCTGTTAATCGAAGCCATGATTAACTACAGTGCTTACGAAGGAATGGATGCGAGAATTGTATTTGATGCCCATTATCAAAATACACCCAGCGTCAGTGAAACCATCACTCGGACTTTATCCGTTCACTACACAGGTTTTGGTCAAACTGCTGATACCTACATTGAGAAAGCTTGCGCCTCTTTAGCTCATAAATTACGCCTCTCACGCCGACGACTGATTGTCGCCACCTCAGACCGCGCTCAACAACTTACCGTCGTGGGGTATGGTGCAGAATCGATGTCGGCCCTACAGCTCGCAGAAGCCGTAGAATCCTCGAACCGTCGTTGTCTTCAACGTCAACAGTCTCGCAAACGCACTGCAACCACCAGCCGCTTTTTAGTCAGTTCCCTTGATGCTCAATCCCAGCAACGTTTAGCTCAGCTTCGCCGAGGATATCCATAATTCAGTATGATTGAAAAGATCCAGCGGTTCAGACATCTCTGTTAACCGCTGATCCCTTGTAATATCCCAGGTTTGAGACAATCTCAAAAAAAAGTTTGTAAAAGGGGTTGCAAAATTTAGGGGAGTTGCGATATGATTATTTACTGTGACTAAAAAAAGTCTGCATTAATCCTCGGTAGCTCAGTGGTAGAGCGGTCGGCTGTTAACCGATTGGTCGTAGGTTCGAATCCTACCCGGGGAGTTTAAAACTATAAAATCTGTTATTCTAAACAGTATCCCAATAGAAGTGTAATTGATGTTAATTGCGGTTATTTTCATCAATGTTGTCATTGCCATACTTTGTTTAATCATTGCTCAGAAAGTATGGCGACTGAGACGTGCTTTAGAACGGACAGAACGATTAGTATTACGATTGGATCGTCGTATTGAAGCCATTCTGCGTCGAGCTACTTTTTTGATCGACAAAGGACAAACAGGCGCTTATCAAGCTCAACAGCAATACCAGTCGCTTCAACAACAGATTTTACGGGTTCGCAAAGTGATGGCATTGTTTAGCTTAAGTCAAACTGTAGTATGGTTTTGGCTAAATCGACGAAAACCCCTGTAAGCTAATCTCAATCAACTTCAGCCGGAGCAAGCCAGATTACACAAATTTAGCCTAGCCAGAGAAAAATGCTGGACTCTTAACTCAGCGACTCCCAAGCAAACGCCAAGCCACTTCAAATCAATTAAATACACTCCTGAAGGAGACAAAACTGCATACAATAGATCATAGAGATCAAATTTGACAATACAATGTCTAACAACCGTTCAGGACGATTTTTTAGTGGTTTCTTAATCGGAAGCGCCATTGGTACAGTAACAGGTTTGCTCATTGCACCTCGCTCTGGAAAACAAACTCGCCAACTCCTCAAAAAGTCCGCTGATGCAATACCTGAGTTAGCCGAAGATGTCTCAAGCAGTGTTCAGCTTCAAGCTGATCGGCTTTCTGAGGTGGCATTACGCAACTGGGAAGGAACATTAATTCGACTTAAAAGTGCGATCGCCGCTGGTATCGAAGCTTCTCAGCAACAACAACAACCCCTGACAAACCGAGAGACTCAACCCGCAACAATGCCTTTTGACTCAAACCGCGATCGCTAAGCGCCTGTTGAAATAATAGCCTGTGCTAGTAGAAACGATCAAAAATCGCTATAGTTAAATCTATCCGAGGACATTGAATTAATGTGTCGGAACTTCTAGAGTATTTATTATGTTGTCGTCTATTCATATCCTGTGAGTGATCCTATCTTCTGGCTTGGGCTATCTATTTTACTGGTTGCAGTCAGTCTAACGGCTGTATTGGTTGCGGCATTACCTGCACTGCAAGCCGTCGCCAAAGCGGCCCGCAGCCTAGAGAAATTAGCAGATACTTTATCCCGTGAGTTTCCCCCCACTTTAGAAGCCATTCGCATGACCGGCTTAGAAATTAGTGAGTTAACCGATAACGTCACAGATGGGGTACAGAGTGCAGGTAAAGTGGTCAAGCAAGTGGATCAAAGTGTTGACAGCGCCAAACAGCAAGCTAAACAGGTACAACACTCCACAGGCAGCTTTTTAACCGGGGTACGAGTCGCTTGGAAAACCTTTACTCGTCCGTCTCCTGCTATTCCTCCTGCCTCAGTACAACGTCGTGATTTTAATCGCTTACCCACTCCTCAACCCTCAACCCCAGACTATTCAGAAGCCTATGAAAACTCCTCCCCACCCAAAGAGACCCCTGAAACTGATTTAGAGAATGGATCGGCTTTCAACTCCCGTCAATCAGAAAATACGATCAGTTAAGTTAGGCGAAACAACGGGGAATAGGATGCTCAGGATTACCATAATAGTCTAATATTTCCTGAGTTCGTTTTGTCATCGATTCAATTAAAATAACCAGATTCTTCTTGACTAACAGTTGTTCTTCTGGGGAAATCATCGCAATTTCTGATAGCAAAATTTGTGTAATATTCTCATGATCTCCCTCTTCGTTAATATTAGCATGAAGTAAAATTGGATTAACAAAATCTGCGGGTAATTCTAATCTTTCACAAGACTGCTGGAAGAGTTGATGAAAAGGTTGATCGTGAATTTCAAATAACAATAACGCTGCCTTAAAACTGAGGGGATGTTGTTGAGCAAACACAGCTAATGTTGTACACACCGCAAAAGTCATTGGTAAAGGCTGCATTTGTTCCAGTTGATCCGGTTCAATTCCCACTGCGGCTAACGATTTTTCCAGTAAACGGTCATGATGCAGTTCGGAGGCAAAGAACTCTCGCAGCAATTTTCGAGTCGCTAAGGATTCAGATTTGGTTAACGCCGGTGCTAATAAGTTCGGACAGAGATGAGTCACATGATAAGATTCTAAAGCATAACCCATTAATTGATTTCGAGTAATCGTTCCCTGCTGCATTTTTTGAGTATATTGAGAAGGGGGTAAATGGCGATTAAACCGATACAAAAATTGCGTTAAATCTTGATAAAACTGACGACCAGACTTCCAGTTAGAAAAGGAATGAGATTGAGTTTCTGTGAGTAATCCTCTGTGGTTTAACCCCGCAATTAACTCAGGAATTTGTTCGGATAAATCAGGTATTGCTTGACAGAGTTGTTGGATGGATAATCCGCCGCGTTGCAAAAATTGGAAAAAGCGAGTGGTTTCTTGTAAATCTTCTGGGGAAACTTCAATAAAGCATTTTTTGTTATTGTAACTAATCTCAATTCCTTTGGCATCGAATCGAGTAAAAACACGCTCTTTAAAGCATGGTTTGCGAAAATGGGTTTGAGTAAATACCATAATATTTATCCTGATTAAATAGCTGAAAGTTGACGTTTAGAGTATGGATTTTGAGAATAGTAATTCTCAATGGCAGTATGAAAATTTTGCGTTAATTCAATAAATAAATGAATTTGACGTTGAAACTGTTCCAGAATAGAATGATCGACATGAGAAAGCTCTGAAATAATTAAATGTCTTAACTGTTCAGGTTTTGCTTGTTGTCTGAGTTGAACAAACTGCTCAATTGCAGTTAAAAAGGAATAATTCACTGAATCACGATTGTACTGATTTAAATATATTTCCCAAGTTTTTATCAGTTGAACCTCCCAAATTGCCAGTAAACTCATACAAAACAGCGGCTCAGAATAACCCCAATATATTAATGCATTACACAGTGCCATCGTTTCGGGTAAAGGCATTAAATTTTCTATATTTTCTGGAGTATTTCCCAAGTTTAAAAAGCCTTGCAGCAGTAATTCGCTGTGTCGATTCGTTTGAGAGTAGAAATGATTAAAATAATCTCTAATTTTATGCGAGTTTTGAAAGTGAAGTAACGGTGTGTAGAAACAATTACTTCGGGAAAGTAGATGATAATATTCTAATGCAAAACCATAATAAAAATGAGTAGGAGGAGTCGCAGCAGAATGGTGTAGAGGTTGCTGCTGTAACTTTTTACTGAGGCGCTCTGCAAAAAGTTCCTCCCATTTTAAAATACTGTATTGTCTTATATCGGGTATATGACTTTTTCCTTCTTCTATTAATCCAAGACTCGCTAACTGTTGAATAAATTGATTAATATATTCTGGATTTTCGGGTGCAAACTGTTGTTGTAATTCTTGTAAATGGTGAGTTCCATTAATATTGGATAGTAGCTGTTGTAATCTTGAAATACTCTGGGGTTGGCAAGGCAAACGATAGTGATATTCTCTTTGAGATAGAATAATGGCATCTGAATATAAACTGATTTGACATTTTAAGCGAGGATATTGCATCTCTATACCCGTCATGGCTTCCGGATGCTCTAAAGTCTGACTAAAATCTATCGTTGAGTCTAAGCGAGAAGTCCCCATAACTTTCTAATCAATAATTACAAATTGGCTAATAAAGTCTTGAAATATACTGAAAATCGCCCTTTACTTCTTCTAATCTTTGTGGTATTTTAAAGTTGAATAAAAGTAGTAAAGGACGGGGTTTATCGGTTTATAAAATAACCGGACACCACCAACCAATCAAAGAATAGTCGCCACCTTTTATGGGTTTCTCGGGATAAGGATAAGGAGTATGACAACCGCAAGGATAAGTCGGATAAGGAGGTAAAGGTATCGGATAGGGTTCTGGTTCGGGTAAAGGTAAAGGTTCTGGTTCGGGATAAGGATATGCAATTAATTCTTCGTCAGAGTCTATTGCAATTCTTGCTTCTGCAATTCCACCTTGAATGATGGCAAGATCGGTAGTCGCAAATTCTTGAGACAGATCTTCTTGGAAATTATCCAAGTCCTGAATTTTTAGATGCTTTGTCATGATGTGTGTCTTTCAGCTCAAATACAACAATATTGGAAAAACAGGTTAATATTCTTCCCTGATGTATTTTCATTATTGAGGATGACATCATGCTTTGTCTTGCCAATTTGGCAAGAATTTAAAATATATAATTTGTTATCTAATGACGAGCATAAAAAAACCGAGTGTTTTATATTGACCCGGTTAATATTATAAAATACTGGATTAAATTCTGAGTTTAATGGGGGGTCATTTCCATCTGTCCTGAACTTAAACGACCCATATAATCTTTTAAGGTAGAGGCAACTTTTCCAGAGAGAATATAACAGCCTAATAAGTTGGGAAATGCCATTGCCAGCAACATCATATCACTGAAGTCTAAAACTGCGCCTAAATTCACCACAGAACCGATAAATACACAAAGAACAAAAATTCCTTTGTAAATGAGCGCACTGTTACTACCAAACATATAACTCCAGCATTTCTCACCATAATAACTCCATGAAATCATAGTTGAAAATGCAAATAAAGCCACCGCGATCGCGAGAATAATTGGAAACCAACCAATCACTGTATTAAAGGCAGCAGCAGTTAATTCGACCCCGTTTAATTCAGCCGCAGCCGTATCTTGATAAATGCCGGTAATGACAATGGTTAATGCGGTTAAATTACAGATGACAATGGTATCAATAAACGGTTCAAGTAAAGCCACAATTCCTTCTCGTAACGGTTCATCCGTCCGGGCGGCAGAATGGGCGATCGCGGCTGAACCCATCCCTGCTTCGTTAGAAAAAGCACTACGACGGATACCCTGAACTAACACGCCAATAATTCCCCCTTCAACAGCCGTAGGAGAAAAAGCTTGAGAAATAATTGTAGCGATCGCATTGGGAATTTCAGGGATATTCGTCAAAATAATCCATAAACAAGCCAGAACATAAATTACAGCCATGGCGGGTACTAGACGAGAGGTGACTGAAGCGATCCGATTAATGCCACCAATAATCACAAACCCGACTAAAATTGCGACCACTAACCCAAATATCCAATTGGGTAAACCGGGAACAATACCTGCCACTGCGGCATAGGCTTGGTTGGCTTGAAACATATTGCCTCCGCCAAATGAAGCCAGTACACATAATAAAGCAAATAATAAAGCTAACCCTTTACCAAAAGGACGCATTCCTCGTTCTGCCAGTCCGGCTGAGATATAATACATTGGGCCGCCTGCAACAGTACCATCTGGTAAGACACGACGATACATTTGACCTAAGGTACATTCAACAAATTTACTGGTCATGCCAAAAAAGCCGCCTAGAGTCATCCAAACAATTGCCCCAGGGCCACCCACTTGGACGGCGATCGCCACTCCCGCGATATTTCCTAAACCCACTGTACCGGATAATGCAGTCGCTAATGCCTGAAAATGACTCACATCTCCTTCATCATTGGGATCGTCATATTTACCTTGGACGACATCAATGGCGTGTTTAAACCCTCGTAAGTTGACAAAACCCATGCGAAAGGTAAAGAAAATCGCTGCAATAATCAGCCATAATACAATAAATGGAATTCCTAATACTTCAAAGAAAAATATTGCGGCTAAAAAGTTGACGATATTAGAAAAAAATGTATCAATTGCACCTAAAAAGCCAGATTCAGGTACTTCTTGCGCTAAAGCGATTGTTGGAAATAGCGGAATGAGTAGTAGGAATAACCAAGCATTATGCTTAAATAAGAGAAGTATTTTTTTATGAATCTGTTTGATAAAATATTTTGTGCTATTTTTTGATGCCATAGTTAATTTTTAGTCAATCCGTATTTATAATTTAGGGTGTATCTTATCAGAAAAGATCAATCTGTGGGTCTGATAGCCAAAATTTTATCGGTTGACTGATACTTTAGCTGTAGTCTAATTAACCAAAAGCGATATAAATGATATTTTTTACAACGAAGAAGTATTACTAAATTTAATTAAATCACTTTGATATTATTCTCTATTTCATTCAACAATAAACCCTGGGTTAAATCTCTTAAGGCAGTCGTTTGATCTAAAGGAGTCGCTAAAACTAATTCAATTTCAATAAATTGCTGAGATAAGTCTTGGAGTAATTGAGCAATTGCATCGGTAATTCCGCCCGTAAATAAGAAATACGGTAAAACGCCAATTTTAGAATAACCCTGTTGAATTAATAGGTTAATTTGTGTCGATAAATCCGGAGCAACAGACCAATACGCCGGAATCATCCCTAACTTTTCAGCTAATAATTCTATTGGGTAATTTCCCCCTTTGCGACGACTGCCATGTGCCATTAAAATCCAAGCGTCTACGGTCAATAATGTCTTTTGATTGGCTAAAACTTGTATCATATTCTCAATGTAAGAACCGATATAGGGTAAAACTTCTAAGGTGACTTCTTCTCCTAAAATTTGTTGAGCGATCGCCACTTCTACCGGGATATCTTCTTTAACATGAACACCGGGTAATAGAAATAGCGGTAAAATTTTAATCTGAGAGATTCTTTTAGGGCGAATAGTATCAGCAAATTGTTGTATTTGTTGGCTGAGAGATAAAGCAGCACATTCTAATATTCCTGTACCAATAACAATAGAATTAGCTTCAGGTAAAGTTAAACGGAGTTGCTCAGCCAACTGTTCTAAGGCTAACTGAGGACGGGGATCGCGGCTACCATGAGCCACCAGAAAATAAGCAGTAGACAATTCTTCAACTCCAGATTATAGTTGCAAAATATTGTGACATATTTAATTCGTTATTCGTTATTCGTCATTTGCCGAAAGACAGTAGAAACAACCGATGAGGCATAATATCTATTTTTGGCGTTAGCCGAGACCAGAAAACTCTTGCCCTCTTCCCTCTTCCTTCTTCCCTCTTCCTTCTGATGACAACTCTAACGTTCGACAGAGGCACAATTGACCCCGCTTAGCGCTACTATTATTAAGGATTGTGTCATATCCGAGTTTATGTCTACCTCTGCCCACAATGGTCATCATCTGCAACCCCTTTCTTTGGAAAATACCATCCGTATTCGGGGGGCTAGACAGCATAACCTGAAAAACATTAATTTAGAATTACCTCGCGATCGCCTCATTGTCTTTACTGGGGTTTCCGGTTCAGGTAAATCTTCTTTGGCATTTGACACGATTTTTGCAGAAGGGCAGCGCCGCTACGTGGAATCTCTCAGCGCTTATGCCCGGCAATTTTTGGGGCAGTTAGATAAACCGGATGTTGATGCGATTGAAGGGTTAAGTCCGGCTATTTCTATCGATCAAAAATCTACGTCTCATAATCCCCGTTCTACCGTGGGAACTGTTACGGAAATCTATGACTATCTCAGATTGTTATTTGGTCGAGCTGGAATTCCTCACTGTCCGATTTGCGATCGCAGTATTGCGCCTCAAACTATCGACCAGATGTGTGACCAGATCTTACAACTGCCCGATCGGACAAAATTTCATATCCTCGCCCCCGTGGTCAGAGGCAAAAAGGGGACACATCGCAAGTTACTCTCCAGTTTAGCTGCTCAAGGATTTGTTCGCGTAAGAGTCGATGGCGAGGTTTTAGATCTCTCAGATTCTATCGAGTTGGATAAAAATTATACACATACGATTGAAGTGGTGATTGATCGGTTAATTAAAAAGCCAGGTATGGAGGAGCGTTTAGTCGATTCTTTGAGTACTTGTCTCCGTCAATCTACTGGGATTGCAATTATTGACGTGATAAATGATACATCGGGCGAGGTAAGCGCGTCGCGAGTTGATAGTAAGTATAACCCAACTGCGGCAAAAGTTGCAAGTTCCGCTACTTTGAAAGTGGCTGAGAAACCCGATAATTCCTATCAAGAAAAGCTAGAAAATTATCAACTGGTATTCTCAGAAAACTTTGCTTGTCCAGAACATGGCGCGGTGATGGAAGAACTTTCACCCCGTTTATTTTCCTTTAACTCTCCCTATGGGGCTTGTCCCAGTTGTCACGGCTTAGGACATCTGCGGACATTTGCCCCGGAAATGCTGGTGCCTGACCCCAGTGAACCCCTGTATAACGCGATCGCACCTTGGGCAGGCAAGGAAAATAGTTATTATCTGAGTTTATTGCAGAGTGTGGGGGAATCTTTTGGGTTTGAACTGAATACGCCTTGGGAGAAATTAACCGCAAAACAGCAGCAAGTTTTGTTGTATGGCAGTGAAGAGTCGATTTGGATTGAAACCAATTCTCGCTATCGAGAAAACCAAGGATATTATCGACCGTTTGTGGGAATTATTCGATTATTACAGCGACAATATGATGAGAGTAATTCGGAAAGTCAAAAGCAACGATTAGAGCAATATTTAATTGAACAAGCCTGCGAAACTTGTAAAGGAAAGCGCTTAAAGAAAGAAGCATTATCGGTCAGAATCGGGCAATGTCAGATAACGGATTTAACAGAAGTTTCAATACAAGATTGTTGGGGAAAAATTGAGCAATTGCAACTCAGCGATCGCCAAGCACAAATTGCTGAATTAGTCTTAAGGGAAATCAGAGCAAGATTACGGTTTTTAATGGATGTGGGATTAGATTATTTAACCTTAGCGCGTTCGGCTTCAACGTTATCGGGAGGAGAAGCACAACGCATCCGTTTAGCCACACAAATAGGTTCGGGTTTAACGGGGGTTTTATATGTATTAGATGAACCGAGTATTGGTTTACATCAACGAGATAATGGCAGGTTATTAAAGACGTTAATGAAATTGCGAGATTTAGGCAATACATTAATTGTAGTTGAGCATGATGAAGAAACCATTCGCGCTGCCGATTATATTGTTGATATTGGCCCGAAAGCGGGAATACATGGTGGGGAAATTGTCGCCAAAGGAAGTTTAGAGAATCTATTAACTTCAGAGACTTCTTTAACGGGAGCATATTTATCGGGGAAACAGCAAATTTTAACGCCATCTCAACGTCGAGAAGGAAATGGTAAATCTATTACGTTAAAAAATGCTCATCGTAATAATCTCCAACAAATTGATATTGAGCTTCCCCTCGGAAAATTTGTCTGTATTACTGGGGTTTCGGGTTCAGGAAAATCTACGTTAATGAATGATTTACTTTATCCGGCATTACAACATCATTTTAGTAAACGAGTTCCGTTTCCCAGTCAGCTTAAAAGTATAAAAGGACTCAAAGCCTTAGATAAAGTGATTGTGATCGATCAATCTCCTATTGGTCGCACGCCTCGTTCTAACCCCGCAACTTATACCGGAATTTTTGATGTAATTCGGGGTATTTTTGCCGAAACCATTGAAGCCAAAGCCAGAGGATATAAGCCGGGACGATTTTCTTTTAATGTTAAAGGGGGACGCTGTGAAGCCTGTTGTGGACAGGGTGTTAATGTAATTGAAATGAACTTTTTGCCGGATGTTTATGTCCAATGTGAAGTCTGTAAAGGAGCTAGATATAATCGAGAAACGTTGCAAGTCAAATACAAAGGATATTCTATTGCAGATGTATTGAATATGACGGTTGAAGAAGGTTCAAAAGTCTTTGAAAATATTCCTCGCGCTGCCAGTCGCTTACAAACTTTAGTCGATGTTGGCTTAGGTTATGTTCATTTAGGACAAGCCGCACCGACTTTATCGGGTGGAGAAGCACAGCGGGTTAAATTAGCTTCAGAACTCTCAAAACGAGCAACCGGAAAAACCTTATATTTAATTGATGAACCCACAACTGGATTATCCTTTTATGATGTGCATCAACTATTAAACGTCTTGCAACGATTGGTAGATAAAGGTAATTCGATGATGGTGATTGAACATAATTTAGATGTAATTCGTTGCGCCGATTGGGTAATTGACTTAGGCCCGGAAGGTGGCGATCGCGGTGGGGAAATTGTGGCAGAGGGAACACCCGAACAAGTTGCACAAATTGCGCGATCGCATACGGGAAAATACCTCAAACAGGTGTTAGAACAATATTCTCTGGCAGAAGTTTAAATTATCTAAGCTAAATAGAATGATTATCTGGATATTTTAGAAGATATCTCAAATCAGATATTTTACTATTTTATAGTATGGCGCGAAGCGCAGGCAAGTAGGCAAGTAGGCACTCTTGCAATAGTTGGCTAAGAAAGCGTTTGAGAAATTATAAATGTCCGCGCCTATAGAGCGTAGTGCTGTATAGGGAAAATACAGAATACAACCTATTAAATTTAACTCTTCCGCCGAGTAACTGACTCAGTTGCATAATAAGTTATGCCGATTTGAAATTACTTTGATTGATCATTAAACTATTTTAAACCTTTCTTGACCCCCAAATTCACGGATATTGGGTTAACGACATAGAAATAGGGAAAAATATATAGTGCTACGCACTCTTGCAATTGGCAATAGGGAGAAGAAATGGTTATGATATAGAGGTTTTAGCAATTTATAGGCATAGCAACTTGTCAGTATACGACTCGCGACTTCCTATAATATTAAAAATTTAGTATCATTCCAAAATATTATCCGCTACAGTGACATCTCATCAGTCAATATAGGGAATACTAAAACTATCACTTCATTTTCATACCCTTTTTTCAGCAGATAGCTATCAAACTTTGAGGATAATTATCTGTTAATTCGGGTTGGCTAAATAATTAACATCTATTTTTTATTCAGCAAAAGATCAGTATTTTTCCTGATGGAAAAATACTAAAAAACTTATAAATTTAAATTAGACCTCTGTCAATCACAGCTTAAAACGGGTTGACATCTAAGAATAATCAGGTGTTCAGCTTTTATTCTCAATCAAAAGATCTGATGAATCATATTGATTACCCTTTTCTACTCGCCACCCACATTGTTTCTGCTAGCCAAAAAATCCTCAGTAAAGAATCTGAAACCCTTTATGACTTGGCAACTCAAACCCGAATCAGTTGGCAAACCCGTGAAGAAATGAAAAAGATTCTAACTCAGGATAGTCATCATCTAACGTTAGAACAAGTCGCCTTAAAAGTTCCGTCCGAACAACAGCATGAAGCGATGTATCGACTGCTAGTCGTGGCTAAAAGTGATGGAAGTTTTTGTATAAAAGAACAACAAATAGTTGAAAAAATCGCGAAGTTGTGGAATTGGCAAAATGGAGAAATACAACAACGACTTGAACTAGCCGAAGCGTTTCTCGAAAAACTATATTTAGAAACGATATTATCTGGAAAAGATTATGAAAAAGCTGTTATCCAATGCGCTAAGATAGCTCAGGAAGATTATCAGTTTGCCGAAAAAGCCTTAAAAAGGACGGGTTCAACTCTACTTGATTTAAAAACAACCCTAAATTATGAAATAAATAGAGTCCAAACAAATCATCAAAATAAAACACAGGCAACAACAGCAAAGGAAGTTAGCAAGCAACTAAAAGAGACTCAAAAAGCTCTTGAAAGTGAAATCTCAAATCAAATTGAGCAGGTTCGTCGTTCACTTCGGTCTAAAGAAAGCGCTTTGAGTCATTTTACGATTGCTTTTATGGGTAAAACGAAGGCAGGAAAAAGTACACTTCATGCCATATTAAGTAATGATGGATGGAATGCAATTGGGGAAGGCAAACAACGCACCACTCGTGAGAATAGAGTGTATGAATGGAATAATATCAGAGTGATTGATACCCCAGGAATTGGCGCGCCGGGTGGAAAAAGCGACGAAGATATCGCTAAAAGTGTGATTGAAGAATCTGATTTAATTTGTTATGTCGTGACAAACGATAGTATTCAAGAAACAGAATTTCAGTTTTTACATCTATTGAAAAAACATTCAAAACCCTTAATTGTTCTATTGAATGTGAAGAATAACTTACGGGATACACGACGCTTAGACTATTTTATGAAATATCCCGATAAGCCTTTTGCAATGAAAGGTCAAAGCGGTTTAGGCGGACATATTGAACGCATTCGTCGCTATGCCAAAGAACATTATACTAATGATTACTTTCCCATTGTTCCGGTGATGTTATTAGCGGCTCAACTCTCCCATGAACCCGAACATCGACATCATAAAGCCACATTATTTAAAGCCAGTCGAATGCAAGATTTTTTAGATGCTTTGCGGCAGTCTATTATTGATTATGGCACAATTCGGCGATCGCAAACATTACTCGGTTCTACGGTTTATGGAATTAATGCACCCCAAAACTGGGTTAAAGAGCAAGCAGAAGGTTATCAAGAACTAGCAAAAACACTAAGTCAGAAACAAAAGAAGCTTCAAGAACAAATTAAAATTGCACAACAAGATAGCTTTGAGCATTCAAAGACACAAATTGATGCTCTTTTTAATACAGCTATTAATATGGTTCCATATTTTGCAGAACGTAATTGGGAGTTAGATGGGAAAGTCTTAGAACAGTGTTGGAAAAAAGAATTAGATAGACTTAACTTTCAAAAGCGGCTAAATTATGCTGTTAAAGCAGCAGGAGAACAGTTTAACAATGAACTTCAAGAGACCTTAAAAGAATTAGAAACTGAATTGAAATTAGTTGTTAAACTTAGTTTTTACTCATTTAATTTCGACACACAGGATTTATTTGATACTCGAAATTTTTTGAGATTTTTTGGAGGTATTCTATTTACAATAGGAACAGCGCTTACATTTACTGCGCCACCTGTAGGAATTGCAATAGGAATTGTAGGGGGTTTATTCAGTATGGCTTCTGGATTGTTTAAATCAAGAGATCAAAAACGACAGGAAGCAGTTAAACAGATCTCAAATTCTTTACGGAATCAACTTTATACCTCTAAGAAAAAAGTACTTCAAGAAGCTGATAATAATTTTGATAATCACTGTATTTCTGTGAGAAATAATATCGACTCCTATTTCAATCAACTAATTTCAGGATTAGAATATCTATCACAGGAATTACAAGAAGCAGAGAAAGACTTACAAATACATACTGATAATCTCAATCAAGCTTATGCTAAGCGAATTATTGATTGGTGTCAGGAAAAATACGAACCGTTGACAGAAGCAAAAATTCAACAAACTGTTGCTAAAGTTAGCCGAGAGTTTGGGAAAAATATTCATATCATCACTCACTCAGAACTAACCATCCAAAAACCACTTGCTCAACTGAAGCAAGTTCTACAAGAGGATATCTCTTTTTCTAAAAGATCAGTATTATAATGTCTAGTCAAAGAATAAAAATCAGGTGTTCAGAGTAAGAAAATAAACCCCATCATCCCAACCTTTAAACTCAATAGGAAATATTAATCATGACTCAAATGAATCAAGACTTTCAAGCTGCAAAAATTGGTTATAAGTTTGCATCCGCACTGACTGAATTTAGTACATGGCTAGAAAATAGCGAGAAATCTGAACTTAAATCTCTACAGCAAAAACTGCATGATGATTTAAAAGAATATCGCGAACAAGGAGCCATTAGTGTTGCTTTCGTTGGACAATATAGTTCTGGAAAATCAACCATAATTTCTGCATTAACTGGAAAACGAGATATTAAAATTGATGCCGATATTGCCACAGATAAAACCAGTCATTACAATTGGAATGGAATTCAATTAACCGATACACCTGGACTGTTTACCGAACGTAAAGATCATGATGCCATTACTTATGAAGCCATTGAGAAAGCTGATTTATTGGTATTTTGTCTCACTTATATGTTGTTTGATTCAATTACAGTTGAGAACTTCAAAAAGTTAGCTTATGAAAAAGGGTATCGCTGGAAAATGATGCTTGTCATTAATAAAATGTCGGATGAAGCCGGAGAAGAACAACAGAAAATAGCAAACTATAAACATAGTTTAGCAGAAGCATTAAAACCCTATAGTTTAGATGATTTTCCAGTTTGTTTTATTGATGCTAAAGATTATTGCGAAGGCAGTGATGAAGAAGATAATTTTCTCCAGGAAATTAGCCGCTTTCAAACCTTTATTGAAGCACTCAATCAATTTGTAGAAAAACGAGCCGCTTTAGCAAAATTAGATACTCCGATTCGGATAGCTTTAAGTCATTTAGAAATAGCACAGGCAAGTTGTAGCGGGAATTCAGTTCAGGATGAAACATTTTTTGAACTTTTGAATCGTTTATCTCATGTTGTCCGCAAAGAACGCAATCGTTTACGAATAAAGGTAGAAGGTATTGCCTTAAAAATGTCGGGCGATATTGCTCAGGAAGGAGTTTATCTAGCTTCAGAAGTTGGTGTTCATCAAGATATTGAAAGTCTAGCAAAACAGACTGAGTTAAATATCAAAGCACATTATGAACAAGCCGAAACTACATTACAATCAATTTGTGATAATGCCGCTGAACAGATACGTCATCAAGTTGAACAAGTTTTCCAAGATGATTTATTTCAAGCCTATTTTGCCTATTTAGAAAATCAATATAATACTTATACTAACGAAGAGCAATATAATACATCTACTACTAATGTCAAAACAAATATAAAAATAGAAGGATTAAAAACTTTATTTGGACTGTTCACGAATATTGCAGTAACAGCCGGAGTTAATCTACCCAAAATGGCGACTCGAAGCTTTTTCAATACCGCCAGTAAACAAGGATTTTTACGCTCTATTGATGTAGTCGGAAGTGGACTACATAAAACAGTTTTAGGAGTGGGTAAATTTGTCGGATTTAAGTTTAAACCGTGGCAAGCTGTTGGTTTTGCTAAAAATATAGGAAATGCCGCTCGATTTTTAGGGCCGTTTGCCTGTATTGCTTCCATTGGACTAGATATTATGGATGCACACAAAGAACATCAGCAAGAACAAAAAATGGCGAATTGTCGTCAAGATATCACAAGCCAATGTACAAAAATTGGTAAAGATTTAGAAGCGCAAATTAGTATTCAACTGAGTGAATTTGAAGCACAAGTTTATGATGAGATTGATAAAAAAATATCAGAGACTCGCCGCATCCAAGAACAAACAATCGCCAGTTCTAATATCCGGATGAAAGAATTAATGGAAATTCGAGAGAAGTTTGAGTTAATTCTGAATACTATCAGAAACGCTTCAGAAACATCCGTTGTATAACTTTGTAGCGCTTACGCTAATCCTATCTCTTGTAGAAGCGTTATATATAACGCCTCTACAGATATCAACCTCAACTCTGCCACTATGACGCTCAGGCAGTAGGATAGAAAATGTTAATTCTAAGATAATGCAATGACTGACGTTTCTGAAACGACCCAAACCACTGAAGAGCTGTTTAACGAAGGATTTGAGCGTTATAAAGCAGGAGAAGCACCCGCTACTTTAATTCCTTTGTTTAAAGACATTTGTGAGCGTGCTCCTAAAAATAGTAATGCTTGGACAAGCCTCGCTTGGTTATACTTACTCGAAGATAAACCCTCAGCCGCGCATAAAGCCGCTAAGTCAGCGATTAAATTAAATTCCCATGACCCTCAAGCTCGAATTAATCTGGCTGTTGCAATGCTTGCTTTAGGCAAAAAAGGCGTTCGCGATCAAGTCGAAGTGGCTGAACAAATGATTATGGCAGACTCAGATTGGTTAAAAGAGGTGAAGCGTAACTTTGAAGAGGGACTTCAGCGTCGGCCAGGTTGGAAAGAGTTAACTCGAGTTCAAAAATGGCTGTTTGAATGATAATCTTCTGAAAAGAGCTAATATTTGATTCGCCCTATCAGACTGATATTGAGGATTAAAGTTGAGCTGAAAAGAGTGATTGATGTTACACTTATAACTATCAACTTCGCTTTTTCAGCTTTGCGGTTATTGGGTTTGAGCAGATTAACAGCCGATCTAAGAAATAATAATTGCTTAGTTTATTAGTTTTATTTATTTCAGCGGTTATCAATAGAATCCGTTAATCTGTAATAAAAGCAATAGTTAGCCTTGATCCCCAAATCAATTTTATTCGTGCTGTCTTGAGTCAAACACGAAGAATTAGAGAAAATTCTATTCTAGATCAAATAATAAGCAGAAATACTTAACAGACTCAACGCTGAATTCCGGTAGAGTTTAAAGTCTGTTACAAAAAATAATATAAATACATGGGAAATCGAGTTTATCGGTGTTACTATTGTGAGAACTTAAGTGATTAGCAATTTTGATTACACAGTTCAGAAAAACTTATTGATATTACAGGGAGAGATACAATCATGAGTAACGATAGTCAAGTTCATGTTAAACCTGAAACTCGTAACCATAAAGGTTTCTTTGTTCAACAAGGAGAATATAAGTTAAGAAATATAGACGAGTCTGGATGGGCTTTAATTTGCCTCGATGAGGTGGTTTGTTATTATGTTGATCCAGATAATTTAGAAGCATCAGATTATGCTGAAATGACACAACAAGCAGAAGTTTAACTGTTGAGATATTATCGATCAATCTACAGTAAAAATATTTAGAATTCATTTAGAATTTGAAGCTGGCCTAAAATTAGGTACAGCTTTTTTGTGGGTTCTATTTCAATTTTCAGAATTACAGTCAGAACTACAGTCAGGAATAATAGAGAAGCGATCGCAAGCGCGTGTTGCGCGTGCAACGTATCGCCAGCTACTGTACAAATGTTAAGCCCGTTAGATCAGACATTCTGTATAAAGTTTGGCTGATCTGTGGTACAGTCGCCAATATCATAGACTTGATGTTTAAAACAATAGTAAACTAAAGGAAATTCCTAGGATTGCAGGGACATTGCGACATTAGAGTTCGGTTCTACGAATACAGACGATTACTTGAGATCGATATGCTAAAGACTAAACTAGAAATAGTTGGTATTTAATTCGGTTATTTTTATCAAACTATGGCAATTATCCTGAATCGGGGATAACAGCCAAAAGACTACAAAATTCAACATCGATATTTTACAGTTAATCGTTAAGGAAGTGCTGTTGTGACTACTTTGTCTTTACCCACCATCAGCGAAATAATAGCTCAAGCTCCCTCAGACCCACTATTATGCTCCCCTGTATCAAACTCCTCCCCAAATTTACAAGATTTTAAAGCACAACGAGAGTGGTATAGCGCGGTACAAACCGTTAACCAACTCCTCGAACAATTCAATCAACAGATTCCTGAAACCATTGATCTTGATGGCACTAGCCTCGGCAGGGAAAAATGTCTTCATCCTCACCCGCGATGGTCTACCTTAAATCAACTGCCTCCGCCTCAGGCTTCAACCTCCCACTGCAAAGGGGTGGTTTTATCAGGGCCATCTGCTATCTTAATGCATCCCAATTTAGCGGCTCATTTTGCCACACAAATTTTTATTCCTCAAAATCTATCCCACCGTCGTCAACATCCTCACTGTCGGCAAACCTTACCTTTACCGCCAGCTTCTGAAAAGCTGTTAAAAACCTTACCCCCAACGGCTGCAATTTCCCTCTCAAACGACGATCCTTTAGCCCAAGAACCCTTTTGTCTCGTTCTAACCACTGAATTTAGCCTGGTGATGGCATTAGGCATTAACAAGGCTGGAAATCCTCAATTCTTATTTTCATTTGAACCAGATGTAGTCAATCAAGCCTTAGCTATTTTAAGACATCGCTTTCAGGAAATACAACCCAATTCTAAACAACAAGATGTCACAGTCGTTGAAGAGTCTTTAGCATTATTTGATAACTGTGTAGAGCAATTTTCACCGATTGTTCCCCACTATAAAACCGTCATGCAGTTTAGTCGGTTAATGTTGCAAAACTTACCCATTGGAATCAAAACAAATTGTGAATCTGTTCAATCTAGTTCCTATTCTCAAAATAAACCTATCTCGTCCAACCCCGATTTAACCTCAACAGAAAAGTCAATTCCCACCTTTAGCGTTAATTCTAATTCACGAACGGCTGAAGTTGAATTATTACAGGCGATCGCACATGAGGTTCGTACGCCTTTAGCCACCATTCGCACCTTAACTCGGCTGCTATTAAAACGCCGTCAATTTGACCCGGATGTGGTTCGTAAACGTTTAGAAATGATCGATCAAGAATGTACTACCCAAATTGATCGGTTTAATCTAATTTTCAAAGCCGTAGAATTAGAAGTTTCTCAACAACAGACACAATCTCAAAAATGTCATCAAAAACCCCCGATTCAATTAACCCCTTTATCATTAGGGGATGTCTTCAACAATAGTGTTCCCCGCTGGCAAAAACAAGCCACTCAACGTAATCATACCCTGGATGTCAATTTACCTCCCAACTTACCCACTGTCGTCAGTGACCCAACCATGTTAGATCAAGTTCTAACCGGATTAATTGAGAATTTTAGCCGTTCTTTACCGTCTGGAAGTCATATTCAAATGGGGGTTTGTTTAGCTGGAAATCAACTGAAACTACAATTAGAATCCCAAGCTGAGATCAATAATAATCATGGTGGCGTTACCCCTAAATCTCCCCTAAAATCAATTGGCCCGCTATTAATGTTTCAACCTGAAACAGGCAGCCTCAGCCTCAATATCAGCGTTACTAAAAATCTATTCCAAGCCCTCGGGGGCAAATTAGTGGTTCGGCAACGTTCACAAAAAGGGAAAGTGATGACGATCTTTTTACCTTTGAAAAATTAGAGGGAACAGGGTTAAATCCCCCCTTAGTCCCCCCTTTGAAAGGGGGGTTAGTAAACCAGTAGGGTGCGTGAGTCACGCACCTACAAGCTCAGCCTTAATATCAGCCTCACTAAAAATCTATTCCAGGCCCTCGGGGGTAAATTAGTGGTTCGGCAACGTTCACAAAAAGGAAAAGTGATGACAATCTTTTTACCTTTGAAGAATTAGAGGGAATAAGGTTAAATCCCCCCTTAGTCCCCCCTTTGAAAGGGGGGTTAGTGACTCACACACCTAACAAGCTTCTTAAGGTTCGTAACATTCTGCTAGTTCCCTGATTAATTGCCTGTTCTATGAGTTGAGGAATGAGTGTCGTTAAAGGTAAATTAGGTAATATTAAACTGATTGATGTTTCTTGATAATTAATATCATCAAAGATGTAAATTTTAAGCTGTTGTTTGCTATAAATCCAAACTTCAGGAACACCAATAGCCGCGTAAATATCGAGGGTGGTTTTTGAAGTGACATCAGATTCAATGGCTAAATCTGGAGGTGGATAAATATCTAAATCCATCTGTGTACAACCTCGCATTTTAGATGCATTCTGAATGTAAAGACAGCTATCAGGTTCAACTCCGGCAATTTCAGGACGTTTGAAAGTGGTTGAACCAAAATCTTCCCAGTCCCGTCCTTGAATGTCTAATATCGTCTTTACAATATCAGCAATAATTCGGTGAGGTCTTTCATGAATAGCAAGGGGAGACACAATTTCTAAGTTTCCTTGATAGTAGCTTAGCCGTACTCGTCGCTGTTCGCCTAATTCGTTTAAAATCGTTTCAAAATCTTGCCATGTTAAATTATTGATAGTAATCACGCTACCCGGTGTCAGTTGAATGGCATTTATGGGTATAGTTATAGTCATGATTCTTTCTAAAATTAGGGTCATTTATCATAAGCTAAAATTACCGATGATAAACGACCCAGGAAAAATAACGAAGAGTTAATTAAGCCTCATCTAAGGCAACAATACCAGGAAGTTCTTTACCTTCGAGAAGTTCCAAACTTGCACCGCCACCTGTGGAAATATGGCTCATTTGTTCCCCTAAGTTTAACTGTTCAACCGCTGCAACAGAGTCTCCACCCCCGATAATAGTGGTTGCACCTGTTCCGGTTAAACCTGCCAACGTTTGGGCGATCGCTTCAGTACCCTTAGCAAATTTAGCAAATTCAAACACACCCATGGGGCCATTCCAAATCACAGTTTGACAATCTGCTAAAGCATCTTGAAACACTTTAATTGAATCTGGGCCAATATCTAAACCCATCCAACCATCGGGAATAGCTTCAACGCTAACGGTTTGAGAATTAGCCTCAGCGTCAAACTTATCGGCGACGACAACATCCGTGGGTAACAGTAACGCTACGCCTTTTTCCTTGGCTTTGGCTTCCAGGGACTTGGCTAATTCGAGTTTATCTTCCTCAACCAAAGAATTCCCCACACTCAAACCTCGGGCTTTGTAGAAGGTGAAAATCATCCCACCGCCTAACAGTAGCTTGTCGCACTTATCCAGTAACGCATCAATTACACCGATTTTAGTCGAGACCTTAGACCCCCCAATAATCGCTGCTAACGGCCGTTTCGGCTCATCTACAGCCCCTTTGAGAAATTTTAGTTCTTTTTCAATCAAATACCCCGCGACAGACGGACTGAGGTACTTTGTCACCCCTTCTGTGGAGGCGTGGGCGCGGTGAGCCGTACCAAAGGCATCATTGACATATAAATCTGCAACAGAGGCTAACTGCTTGGCAAATTCAGGATCGTTACCTTCTTCACCCGCATAGAAACGAACGTTTTCCAGCAAAACCACATCACCATCACTCATGGCGTTAATAGTGGCAGCCACTTCATCCCCGACGCAGTCGTCACATTTTTTAACGTCTTTGCCCAACACTTCTGATAAACGTGCGGCTACTGGGGTTAAACGCATATCTTCATTGACTTTACCTTTGGGACGACCAAAGTGACTGGTGAGGATGACTTTCGCCCCTTTTGAGGTTAATTCATTAATTGTCGGTGCTGCCGCCCGAATCCGAGTATCATCAGAAATAGAACCGTTATCAATTGGCACATTGAAGTCCGCCCGCACTAAGACTTTTTTCCCAGATAGGTCAGATGCTGATAAATCTGCTACAGTTTTCTTGGTCACAGGATTAATCTCCTTTTATACTATGCTGCTAATTGTTCCAACAAATTTTAAATATGGCGGAATCGGTGAGTTGAATGAACACTAACAGGTATCATTTTCCCACTGATGGTTATTGTGCCATTACAACGGTTCACCGTAAACACTTTTAACGGAGTCCGCGCCCAAGGAGCAAGCGTATTATGTTTAAAAGCATTTTATTTTCTATCGATCAGAGCCGAGAAGCTCGTGAAGCTGCAACAGTTGTTCTAGAATTGGTTCAAGCTTGTCAAGCGAAGTTAGCCATTTTATCGGTGGTTGAACCCAAAGTCGTAGAAACGGGCGAACAACCTCATTCTGAAACCATGACTTCCCCCGACAAAGTTGCTCAGTTACTCAAACAAGCTGAAGCGATGTTTTCTCAAGCCGGAGTTGATGTTAAAGTCATCGAACGAGAAGGAAAGCCAGCGTTTACAATCTGTGATGTGGCAGATGAAATTGAAGCTGATTTGATTATTATGGGGAGTCGAGGCACTGGCTTAACCGAGGAAGGGGCCGCCGACAGTGTCACTAACCGTGTGATCAATTTATCCCCTTGTCCCGTGCTTGTTGTACCCTAAATGGTGATTCGTCATTAGTTCAAAGTTATTTGTTGTTAGAGGAAATAGGGGATGAGGTGTGGGAGATAGAAAAGTATGCAATCATGAATCGGGAAATCATCTACTTTTGATTCATAACTCCTACACAATAACAGAGAACAAACAACCAGAGCGATCGCGCAATGCCAGAGTAACGTAATAACAAATAACAGAGAACAAACAACGAATGACGATCCAATGGTATCCCGGACATATTGCTAAAGCTGAACGCGCCCTCAAAGAACAATTGAAGCGCGTTGATGTCGTCTTAGAAGTCCGGGATGCTCGTATTCCTCTAGCCACTCATCACCCTCAAGTGTCGCAGTGGGTGGGATCTAAGCAGAAAGTGCTGGTGATTAACCGGATGGATATGATTGTACCGGAAATCAAGCAGCAGTGGGAACAGTGGTTTGAACAACAGGGGGAAACTGCATATTTTACCAATGCTCAGCAAGGTCAGGGGGTAAGGGCAGTCGCCCAAGCGGCGCAACGAGCAGGGGCGCAAATGAATCAAAAACGACGCGATCGCGGGATGTTACCTCGTCCGGTGAGGGCAGTTGTGATCGGATTTCCGAATGTGGGAAAATCGGCTTTAATTAATCGGTTATTGAAGCGTAAAGTGGTTGAAAGTGCTAGAAGAGCCGGAGTAACGCGATCGCTACGTTGGGTAAGAATTTCTGATACATTAGAATTATTGGATGCACCGGGAGTTATTCCTAATCAAATTAAAAGCCAAGAAAATGCAATTAAGCTAGCAATTTGTGATGATATCGGAGAAGCGGCTTATGATAATCAACGGGTGGCAGCGGCGATGGTGGATTTATTTAAGCAATTGAATTTAGAACAAAAATTCAGCGATCGCTATCAGTTAGATGTCGATCATATGAATGGAGAAACTTATTTACAACAACTGGCTTATCATCGTTATCAAGAAGATAGAGAACGAGCCGCTTGTCAACTGTTGAATGATTTTCGCAAAGGATTATTAGGAGCTGTTTCAATAGAAGTTCCGACCGATTAAATATCGTTTTAAACCCTTATCAATTAATAGGAAGTGTAGGAAATATAATCTGAATTCGTGCGATATAACCGATTGAGAAATACAATCAAAATATGAGTACTAAAAATGTAGCGATCGCGCTTATTACGATAGAAACTTATCTGTTAGAAACCTATAAATATGTAAACCCGATTAACTCCTGGGGGGAACGAAGCTATTTTATTAATCCAGAATTAAAGTTAAAGCGTGGTAGCTATTTTGCCACTATTAAATCAAAAGATGGCGCAAATGATAAAGCCTCTTATCTCAATCGTCCTGATGTTTTTCGCCTCAATATAGGCTTAACTCCTGAACAATATACAAAACTCTTTGGTATGCGACCGTCAAGACCCTGTAAAGGTGGAATTATTGCAGGCAACTATAATTTTCAAGCACTTAATACTTTTATGCCTCATCCGGTTTATGGCTGGATGGGTTGGATCGCTATCAATAACCCCGACCCAGATAATTTTGAGAAATGCAAAGAATATTTAGATATTGCCTATGAAAAAGCTTTGAAAACGACAATGAAGAAACTGAGAATGATCTGAAAGCTAAACAACTATATTATCATTTCCTTTCTGGGTTTAATACCCCACTGTCACTCGCGGCAATCAAAATTGTTTGGGGTTAGCACGCCCCATGCAATTTCTCCTCCTGACTCCTGACTCGCAGACTCGCTGACTCCTGACTCCTTCTTCAATTTATTCCAGATAATAAGGGTGCAGCATTCAGTAATATTTTTGTATAAGGATGCTGTGGAGTATTAAAAATATCGTGAGTATTGCCCAATTCTACTATTTTTCCACTGTTCATCACGGCAATGCGATCGCATAAATAACGAGCCACCCATAAATCATGGGTAATAAATAAATAAGTTAATCCAAACTCTTGTTTTAACTCTAACATTAAAGCTAAAACTTGCGCTTGTACACTCGCATCCAACATACTCACCGGTTCATCACAAATTAATAATTCTGGACGAGTAATTAAGGCTCTGGCAATCGCAACACGCTGTTGTTGTCCGCCCGAAAGTTCGGCGGGATATCTTTTATAATACTCTTCTGTTGGCGTTAAACCGACTCGTTCTAAAAGAGCTAATGTTTGTTGTTTTGCCTCAGTCGCCGTTGCCATTTTATGAATTAATAAAGGATGAGCAATACTTTCTCCTACTGTCATCATCGGGTTCAAACAAGCATGAGGATCTTGAAACACCATTTGCATTTTTTGACGATACGCTCGAACTTGAGAATCGGATAATTTTGCTAAATCTGTTCCTTCTAATACAACCCTTCCCCCCGTGGGACGAATTAACTGTAATAGTGTTCGAGATAGGGTACTTTTTCCACAGCCAGACTCTCCCACTAAGCCTAATATTTCACCCGAATATAAAGTTAAGTTCACACCATCGACGGCTTTTATAGTTTCGGATTTCTTACCCAACAACCGACCTAAAATTCCAGACTCTAAAGCATAATATTTCTGTAAATTTTCAAGTTGTAACAAAGGTGGATTAGAATCAACAGAATTAACCTCAGCCTTAGTTTTAACCTCATGTAAATGTAACGCCGCTTCCAATAAAGATTGAGTATATTGATGTTGAGGCTGTTGAAACACCTGTTGAGTTGGCCCCATTTCAACAATTTTTCCTCGATTCATTACCGCAATGCGATCGCAATATTCCCCCACCATGGCTAAATCATGGGAAATTAATAACAATGCCGTTCCCCGTTGCTGACATAATCCCATTAATTCCTGTAAAATCTGGGCTGAAACCGTAACATCTAAACTGGTAGTGGGTTCATCCGCAACAATTAATTTAGGATTGAGTAGTAAGGCTAAAGCGATCGCCACCCGTTGTCGCATACCGCCGCTAAATTCATGGGGATATTGTGACCAACGACTTGCCGAGATATTCACCGCCTCTAAAGTCTGAATCGATTTTGTTTTTGCTGCTTTTCGCGACAGTTGGGGTTGATGGGCGAGCAACGTTTCAATACAATGTTGTCCAATACTCATTAATGGATCGAGCCGCGTCATCGGATCTTGAAACACTAACGCCACGGCTTCCCCTCGAAATTGTCTGAGGCGATGAGAATTCATCTCTAATACAGATTCTCCCTCAAATTTGACCTCACCCTCAACCTGACTCGTGGTGGGTAACAAGCGCATCGCAGCCCGTCCCAGGGTTGATTTGCCACAACCGGACTCCCCCACTAACCCTAAGCGTTCCCCCGGTTGTAGCGTCAGAGAAACCTCGTTCACAGCCCATTCTGGGTGCGGCTGACGGCTGGGAAAAGCAACTTTTAAATCTGCGATCTCAAATAGTGGGTTCGGCATCAATGGTCATGAGTCATTGGTTGTTAGTCATTAGTTTATTGCAAGCTCGCCCGTACTGCATAAAAGCCACCCACAACCTATAAATTGTAGAGATGGTTTACCTGCAAAACGACCGTCTCAACGAATAACCAATGACAAAGAACTAATGAGCGATAACCAACGACAAATCATTTATAGTGTCAAACTTTGTTACAAGCTCTTCCCAAATTGCCCAAAATCCTTGACAGTAGTGAACAATCCCTTACTGTAACTAAATTTAAGGAGTTTTTGAACGATGGGAATATCAGATACTCAAGTTTATATCGCTTTAGTGGTTGCTTTAATTCCAGGAATCTTAGCGTTTCGTCTATCCACCGAGTTGTACAAGTAGATAACTTAACCTTAAGACGCTTCTTGTTACATTAAACCACTCATGAAGCTGTCTCATCTACGGGGCAGCTTTGTTTTATCCCTGAAATTAGGCGTTACAGCCTATAAATAAGCCCAGCTTATGTTAAATATAAGTAACAATATGGTAAAACCCCTTTACAAAGCGTTACAAAGTATCCTATATTAGTAACAACGGAAAGCAAACAAGCCAACCGTCAGAACATAGATAACTAAATACATAGCAATCATAACCACATTATGACCACCACTTTACAGCAGCGCGAAAGCGCCAACGTATGGTCTCGGTTCTGTAATTGGGTAACATCCACCAACAACCGTTTATACATCGGTTGGTTCGGTGTCCTGATGATCCCCACATTACTAACCGCGACAATCT